>NZ_JAAAPN010000007.1 GCF_009909205.1 Aquabacterium fontiphilum | reverse complement strand
CTCAAGGACAAGCGCAAAGCGGGCCAGATCAAGGCCAGGAACAACTGATGTGATGAGCGCCCAGGTGGGTCACTTTTACTCCGACGACAACATCGGAAAGTGGGTCAGTTTTAAACCGACGTTGACACATTGACCAGCCCCGGTGCGACGCCTGCCCCAATCAGCGCAGTGATACCGGCCTCTTGTGCGTCCCGATGAAGCTCAAGCATTGATTCAGCTGCCTCGCTTTCGTCGCTGAAGTCGATGTAGTCCGCCCGGCAATCCATTGCGGCCTGAAGCGCTGGTCGCCCCAGCACCGAATAGGGGCCAGCGGCGTTCACAACCAGACTGGCTCCACTGACCAGCTGACGCAACCCTTGGGGATCAAGAATATCGACAGCATGCGCAGAAAAGGCGGGCCCCAGGCTCAGGGCACGTTGTCGCGCACGTTCGACTTGCCGGTCTGCCAGAACCATGTGGACATCCTTGCGGAGCTCGGCCAGGCGTCTGCAAGCTACGCCAGCCATGTCGCCAGCCCCACCCAAAACAACGATGCGCTTCATTGGCCACCAAAAGGGAGTAACACTCCTTTTTAGAGTGCCAGCTTCATGCTGGCTTGTCAATGAAAGGGAGTTATCCTCCGTTTCATGGCGTCAGATCCCCCCTCCACACTGACAAGCTTGCGCGCGATGCCTGTTCAGGCGCGTGCACGCAAAACCGTAGAGGTGCTCCTTGCGGCAGCAAGAGAGCTGCTGATAGAAGGTGGTCCAGAGGCGCTGACCACCAGCGGGCTCGCCGCCCGAACGGGCCTGCACGTGCGCAACGTCTACCGTTACTTTCCTAACCGGAACGCGGTGTTTGCAGCCCTGGCAGAGCAGTTCAACCAGCGCCTTGAAACGGAATTGAGCGCGCTCAGCGGCTTGCTCGATCCCACCGCCGACTGGCGGGCAGAAGTGCAAAAAGCGATTGGTGTGCTGGTCATGGTGGGCGCGCACGAGCCGGCCATCCGGCAGATCCGCGCGGCGCTGCAAACCTCGCCCGAGCTACAGGCGATGGAAGTGGCCTCGGACAAACGAATTGCCACTTTGATCGCTCAAGCACTCCATGTGCGTGGCGCCCCCGCCAGCCTGGAGACCTTGGAGGTACGGGCCTTTGTGCTGGTCAGTGCGCTTGGCGCAGTGCTGGACAGGATGTTGCTTTGCGACGGCGATCAACAGCGGCTGATGCTGGAGGAGATCGAAAGCATGGCCGAGACATACTTGGCCAAGAGCATCGCGCGCGGCCCCTCAACATTGGGATAAGTTGGCGCTGGGATGGCGATCGGCTTGTCAGCCCTGGCCCTGATCTCCACGCCACCGCCGTGCCCCGCCAGGCCGCCGTACCCGAAAGCCGGCTCTCGCGCAGCCTGCACCTGGGCCGGCTCGCGCGAGGCGGCGTGAAGCCTTAAAGACCCTTAATAGCCCTTAGTAGCCGGCTCATGGCTTGTTCAGCCGCGCCGCAATGGCCCGAAACGCCGCAATCGCCTCTTCGTTGTGCGCGCCTTCGACATAGTCGTCACTCAGGCGCACCACGACCAGCCGGTCGCGCGGCGACACGTAGATCATCTGCCCGTGGACGCCCAAGGCCGTGAAGTCGCCCTGCCCGCCTTCGAGCGGCCACCAGTGGTAGGCGAAGCCGAACAGCTCCTGGGTCTTGGCCGGGCGCGGCACGGCGGTTGAGCGCCAGGCCTGCGGATCGGCAAAGCCGGCGGCCCGCCCGACCCAGCCTTCGGGCAGCAAGGGCTTGCCCTGCCAGACGCCGTCTTGCGCCATCCACCAGCCGATCAGCGCGTAGCTGCGCGGCGTGGCATACAGGCAGCACAGCGTGAGCCCCTGGCCCTGCCCGTCCATCAGCAGCTTGGCCTCGTCGGGGATGCCGATGGCCTGCCAGATGTCGCGCTCGATCAGTTGCGCCATGCGGGCGCCCGAGGCCGCCTCCAGCGCCATGCCGATGGCCTGCGACACGATGCTGGCGTATTCGTAGCGGCTGCCCGGCTCATAGGCGCGCACCAGCGCCGGGTCGGCCACCTGTTGCGCCAGCGTCTGGCCGACCAGCCCGAGGCTGTAGCGGTGGGCCATGGCCGATTTGAACAGCGTGATGCGGTCGACGTCTTCGTCATAGCGCACCCCGGCCGACATCAGCAGCGCCTGGCGGAAGGTCACGCCAGCAAAGCCGTTGTGGGCCAGGGCTGGCAGGTAGCGGTCCAGCGGGTCATCCAGCGAGCCGATGACGCCGCGCTGCACCGCGCGGCCCACCAGCACCGACAACACCTGCTTCATCACCGACCACGATTGGTGGCGCGTCTGTGGGCCGTTGGGCCAGCGGTGGTATTCGTAGACGACCTTGCCGTCGTGCAGCACCAGCAGGGCCTTGACGCCTGCGCGTTGCTGGAAATCTGCCAACGACAGCGTCTGGCCGTCGCGCTGATAACGCACGCCGCTCAGATCCACCGGCGCCGAAGGCAGCTCGACGCGGCCTTGCTTGGCCGGCGCAACGCGCTCGGTGGCCAGCAGCCAGTGCGGCTTGAAAAGCTGCGGCGGCATCGCGTGGGCCGTGCCGATCAGACACAACCCCATTGCAACGGCACGCACCAGGCGCCCCGCCCAAGCCACCCCGACAGACCGATCCATCATGCTCACGCCCAGTCAGCTACAAAGGCGCTCACTTTAACGGGCTTCGGCTATCGGTTCACGGGCCATTGAGGCGGCGGAACCACGCCCCGAGCACGGTGCGCTCCTCATCGGTGATCTGCGTGGCGTTGTTCAAGGGCATGGCCTTGAGCACCACGGCCTGCTGGTAGATCTGCTGGGCATGCTGCGTGATCAGCTCAGGGGTGTGCAGCGCCACGCCTTTCTGAGCCAACGCGGCGTTGTGGCACATCGCGCAGCGCTGCGCGATGATGGCCTCGACCTTGGGAAACAGCTCGGCGGCGGTGGCGGGCGCGGCCTCGGCGGCCGTTCCCGACGTACCAGGTGCATTGGCAGCCGGCTTGGGCGCCAGCCAGATGATCAGCACCAGAAACACCATCACGCCACCTGCGGCCCAGCCCCAGGGCGCGGGCTTGCCAGCCAGTTCGCGCTTGTGTCGCGCCACAAAGAAATGCCGGATCAGGGCGCCCGCCAGCATGATCAACACCAGCACGGCCCAGTTCTGGGCATGGCTGTAAGCCCAGCCGTAGTGATTGCTGAGCATCGCGAACAGCACGGGCAGCGTGAAGTAGGTGTTGTGCACGCTGCGCTGCTTGCCGCGCTGGCCATGGACCGGGTCCACCGGCTCGCCGGCCTTCATCGCGGCCACCACCTTGCGCTGACCGGGGATGATCCAGAAGAACACGTTGGCGCTCATGGCCGTGGCCATCATGGCACCGACCAGCAGAAAGGCCGCCCGGCCGGCGAACAGCTGGCAGGCCAGCCACGTGGCCGCCACCACCACCAGCGCCACGAGCAGCCCCAACAGGCCGTCCTTGCCGGGCATGCGCCCCACGGTGCGGCACAGCCCGTCGTAGATCAGCCAGAAGGCCACCAGAAAGCCCAGCGCCGCGTGCACGGCCGCCACGGGGGGCCAGTCGTACACGGTCTTGTCGATGAGGAAGGTGCCGGCATTGAACAGGTACACCACCGTGAACAGCGCAAAGCCCGTCAGCCAGGTGGAGTAGCTCTCCCAATAGAACCAATGCAGCCGCTCGGGCAGGCGCGGCGGCGCGCCCAGGTACTTCTGCGGGTTGTAAAAGCCGCCGCCATGTACGGCCCACAGCTCACCGCCCACGCCTTTGCCGCGCAGGGCCGGGTCATCCGGCGGCGTCAGCGAGTTGTCGAGCCACACGAAGTAGAACGAGGAGCCGATCCACGCGATGGCCACCACCACATGCGCCCAGCGCAGCAGCAGGTTGAGCCAGTCCAGCGCGTAGACCAGCCAGGGAGAGAGTTCGCTCATCGGGGCCCCGCTCAACTGCCGCGGTAGGTGGAATAGGCCCAGGGGCTGACCAGCAGGGGCACGTGGTAGTGGCCGTTCGGGTCGGCCATGCCGAAGTCGATCGACACCTTGCCCAGAAACGGCGGATCGGGCAGCGCCACACCCTTGCGGCGGAAGTAGCCCTCGACATCAAACACCAGCCGGTAGCATCCGGCCTTCATGTCTTCGCCCGACAGCAAGGGCCCGTCTACACGGCCGTCATCATTGGTCAGCACGCTGCGCAGCAGCAGCCAGCGTCCGTCGGCGCAGCCGTCGGGCGACACCTCACGGGCATAAAGCGAGACGGCCATGCCGGCAGCGGGCACACCGTGGACGGTGTCGAGCACGTGGGTGGTCAGCCGGCCCGGCGCAGCAGCTGATGCAGAAGAAGAGACACTCATGGTGCAGGGTGGTTGCGCAACGCTTTTGAAACTGTATACACTTTACCCACGATGAGCGAGACACGCAAGACGCCGACCGCGCAAGATGCCGCCCCCCGTCGCGCCACCACGCCGCGGCCGGCGCGGCTGCGCAAGGCCGACCCCGATGCCATCGTCACCGACGGCTCGCCGGCCGACGGCCAGAACGACGCCTCGGCCACCGAGCACATCGTCGGGGCCGTCACCCGCGCCATCGTCGAGCACCGGCTGCTGCCGGGCGACAAGCTGGTCGAGCAAAAGCTGGCCGACCGCTTTGGTGTGTCGCGCACCCTGGTGCGCCAGGCGTTGTTTCGCCTGTCTGAACTCAAGCTCGTCAAGCTCGAGCCGGCACGGGGGGCGTTTGTGTCGGCCCCCTCGATCCGCGAGGCGCACGAGGTGTTCGCCGTGCGCAAGATGGTCGAAGGCCAGATGCTGCGCGAGCTGATCGCCAAGGTCACCCCGGCCGACATCCGCGCGCTCAAGGCGCATCTGCGCGCCGAGCGCGACGCCGTCAAGCGCATCGACGTGCCCAATCGCACCAAGCTGCTGTTCGACTTCCACGTGCGGTTGGCCGAGGTGTTGGGCAACCAGGTGCTGGTCGACCTCATGCAGGAGCTGGTTTCGCGCTGTTCGCTGATCACGCTGATGTACCAGTCGGCCGACGACGCCGAGGCCTCGAACGCCGAACACGTCGACATCCTTCAGGCCATTGAGGCCCGCGATGCGGACGCGGCCGTGGCACTGCTGAACGAACACCTCGCGGCCGTGGAGCGGCAGTTGACCGAGCGGCCGCGCGCGCCCGGCCTGATGCTGGCCACGGCCTGACGGCCCGCACATTGCCTGAAGCGAACCGCCATGACCACGCCCGCTTACCCCCGCGACCTGATCGGCTACGGCCGTGAGCTGCCCCACGCCCGCTGGCCCGGGGGCGCCCGCATTGCAGTGCAGTTCGTGCTGAACTATGAAGAAGGGGGCGAGAACTGCGTGTTGCATGGCGACGCCGGCAGCGAGCAGTTTCTCAGCGAGATGGCCAACCCCGCGGCCTATCCCGACCGGCATCTGAGCATGGAGTCGATCTACGAGTACGGCTCGCGCGCAGGTGTGTGGCGCATCCTGCGCGAGTTCGAGCGCCGGGGTTGGCCCTTGACGGTGTTCGGCGTCAGCATGGCGCTGCAGCGCCATCCCGATCTCACCCAGGCCTTTGTCGAGCTCGGCCACGAGATCGCCTGCCATGGCTGGCGCTGGATCCATTACCAGACCCTGGACGAAGCCACCGAGCGCGAACACATGCGCATCGGCATGCAGATCATCGAGAAGCTTACCGGGCAACGCCCGCTGGGCTGGTACACCGGGCGCGACAGCCCCAACACGCGACGCCTGGTGGCCGATTACGGCGGCTTCGCGTACGACAGCGACTACTACGGCGACGACCTGCCCTTCTGGACGCAGGTGGCGCGCAGCGATGGCCAGGTCGTGCCGCACCTGGTGGTGCCTTACACGCTGGACGTGAACGACATGCGCTTTGCACTGCCCCAGGGCTACAGCCAGGGCGAAGACTTCTACACCTACCTGCGCGACACCTTCGACCAGCTGTACGAAGAGGGCGACCCGGCCGGCGAAGACCGCCCCCGCATGATGAGCGTGGGCATGCATTGCCGCCTGCTGGGCCGCCCGGGCCGCTTCAAGGCCTTCCGCAAGTTTCTGGATCACGTGGCCGCGCACGAGCATGTCTGGGTCTGCCGCCGCATCGACATCGCACGCCACTGGCAAGCCGTTCACCCCTTCCCATGCTCCTGATCCCCACCCTCCATCTCGACACGCTGAACGCCGCCAGCCAGCATGACTTCACCACCATGCTCGACGGTGTGTACGAGCACTCGCCGTGGATCGCCGAACGCGCATGGGCCAGCCGCCCGTTTCGCAGCCTGGCCCACCTGAAGCATGCGCTGGCGCAGGTGGTGCGCGAGGCGACGGTGGACGAGCAGCTCGCGCTGATCCGCGCCCACCCGGAACTGGCCGGCAAGGCGGCGGTGGCGGGCGAGCTCACTGCCGAATCCACGAACGAACAACTGCAGGCCGGCCTCACACACTGCAGCGCCGACGAGTTCGCTCGCTTGCAGCAGCTCAACGCCGACTACAACGCGCGCTTTGGCTGGCCCTTCATCCTGGCTGTGCGGGGCCCGGCCGGACGGGGACTGAGCCGCACCGAGATCATCGCCACCTTCGCCCGTCGCCTGCTGCAGCAGCGCGATGCCGAGCGGGCCGAATGCCTGCGCAACATCCACCGCATTGCCGAGATCCGGCTGGATGACAAGTTCGGCGTCGTGCCGTTTGAGGGCAACCAGATCCTGGAGTGGGCCGACGCCCTGGCCGCCCACACCGAGGGCACGGGCGACAACGGACTGGACGGCCGCCCGCCCTTGACGCTGACCTACCTCACGCCCGAACACCAGTCTGCCGCCACACAGCTGCAGATCTGGATGCGGGTGTGTGGCTTCGATGAGGTGTCGCTGGATGCCGTGGGCAATGTGGTGGGCGTCTACCACGGCAGCGATCCGTCTGCGCCGCGCCTGTTGACCGGCTCGCACTACGACACCGTGCGCAACGGCGGGCGCCATGACGGGCGCCTGGGCATCTTCGTGCCCATGGCCTGTGTGCAGCGGCTGTTCCAGGCCGGTCGCCGCCTGCGCCACGGCATCGAGGTTGTCGCGTTTGCCGAAGAAGAAGGCCAGCGCTTTCCGGCAACCTTTTTGGGTTCCAGCGCGCTGACGGGCGGCTTCCGCCCTGAATGGCTGGAGCTGTGCGACGCGGCAGGCATCAGCATTCGCCAGGCCATGCAAGCCGCCGGGCTCAGCGGCGAAATGGCCGACATCGCGGCCTTGCAGCGTGATCCGGCCCACTACCTCGGCTTTGTCGAGGTACACATCGAACAGGGGCCGGTGCTCAACAGCCTGGATCTGCCGCTCGGAGTGGTCTCGGGCATCAACGGCAGTGCCCGGTACGCCGGCGAGGCCGTCGGCGTGGCCTGCCATGCCGGCACGACGCCGATGACCATGCGCCACGACGCGGCGCTGGCCGTGGCCGAACTGGCCCTGCTGGTGGAGCGTCGCGCGCGTGAAGACCTCACCGCGCCCGCCGGTCCGTCAGTGGGCACGGTGGGCATCCTGGAGGTGCCGCAGGGCTCGGTCAATGTGGTGCCGGGTCGCTGCCGCTTCACGCTGGATCTGCGCGCCCCCACCGATGCCCAGCGCGACGCCATGGTGGAAGACGTCATCGCCTTTGCCCGCAGCGTGGCCCAGCGCCGGGGCGTGACCCTGACGCTCAAGCCCACCTTGCGTGCGGCGGCCGCCCCATCGGATCCCGCCTGGCAACAGCGGTGGGCCGACGCGGTGTCGCAACTGGGGCTGCCGGCCTTCACCCTGCCCAGCGGCGCAGGCCACGACGCGATGAAGCTGCATGAGTGCATGCCGCAGGCCATGCTCTTCGTGCGCGGCGGCAACGATGGCATCAGCCACAATCCGCTGGAGACGATCACCAACAACGATGCGCAGCTGTGTGTCGATGCCTTCATGCACCTGCTGGAGAAGCTGTGAGCGCCCTTGCCCGCCACCACGACGCCCTGGACCGCTGGGTCGATGCCCACTTTGACGACGAGGTGCGTTACCTGCAGGCCCTGGTTCAGGTGCCGACCGACACACCGCCGGGCAACAACGCCCCCCACGCCGAGCGCACAGCCGAGCTGCTGCAGGCCTTGGGCTACACCGCCGAGCGCCACCCCGTTCCCCAGGACGAGGTGCAGGCCTATGGGCTGCAGAGCCTGACCAACCTGATCGTGCGCCGGCGCTTTGGTGACGGCGGCCGCGTGGTGGCGCTCAACGCCCACGGCGACGTCGTGCCCCCAGGCGAAGGCTGGACGCACGACCCGTATGGCGGCGAGGTGGTCGATGGCCGGCTGTATGGCCGCGCCGCCGCGGTCTCGAAAAGCGATTTCGCGACCTACACGTTTGCGCTGCGTGCGCTGGACGCGCTCAGCACCTCTGCGGATGCCCCTGTGCTGGCCGGCGCGGTCGAGCTGCACTTCACCTACGACGAAGAGTTTGGTGGCGAACTCGGCCCCGGCTTCCTGCTGCGCGAGGGCCTGACCCGGCCGGATCTGCTGATCGCCGCCGGCTTCAGTTACGAGGTGGTCACGGCCCACAACGGCTGCCTGCAGATGGAGGTCACGGTACACGGTGAGATGGCGCACGCCGCCATCCCGCACACCGGCATCGACGCGCTGCAGGCCACGGTGGGCATTCTCCAGTCCTTGTACGAGCGCAACGTCCACTACCAGGGCATCTGTTCCCAGGTGCCCGGGATCACGCATCCCTACCTCAACGTCGGGCGCATTGAGGGCGGCACCAACACCAACGTCGTGCCCGGCAAGGTGGTGTTCAAGCTCGATCGCCGCATGATCCCGGAAGAAGACCCGGTCGCGGTCGAGGCCGAGATCCGGCAAGTCATCATCGACGCGGCGGCCCGCTACCCGGGTGTCCGCATCGACATCCGCCGCCTGCTGCTGGCGCAATCGCTGCAACCCCTGCCCGGCAACGCCCCGTTGGTCGAGGCGCTGCAGCGCCATGGCCAGGCCGTCTTCGGCGAGCCTATCCCCACCAAGGGCACACCGCTGTACACCGATGTGCGCCTGTATTGCGCGCAGGGCGTGCCCGCCGTGATCTACGGGGCCGGTCCGCGCACGGTGCGCGAATCGAACGCCAAGCGCGCCGACGAGCATCTGGTGCTCGACGACCTGCGCCGTGCGACCAAGGTGGTGGCGCGCACGCTGCTGGACCTGCTGCAAGCCTGAGCCGATGGCGGCGCCCGACCTGCCCACCCGCGAGGGTGTCAGCCCCAGTTGTGTCGCGCTGCCCAGCGGCCCCTGGGCCAGCGTGCTTGATTTCCTGGCTGAGCGCATCCCGGCCGTCAGCCGCGACGACTGGGCCCGGCGCATGGCCCACGGCGAGGTGGTGCACGCCAACGGCCAGCCCGTGCCGCCCGACAGCCCTTATCTGCCCCAAACCAAGCTGTACTACTGGCGCGCCCTGCCCTTCGAGCACCCCATTCCGTTCGAAGAGCGCGTGGTGTTTCAGGACGACTGGCTGGTGGTGGCCGACAAGCCGCACTTTCTGCCTGTCACACCCAAGGGGCGCTACCTTCAGGAAACGCTGCTCGTGCGACTCAAGCGCAAGCTGGGCATCGACACCCTCGTACCCATGCACCGGCTGGACCGCGAAACTGCGGGGCTGGTGGTCTTCACCATTCAGCCGGCCACGCGACACGCCTACCAGTCGCTGCTGCGCGACCGGCAGGTACACAAGGTCTATGAGGCCATCGCGCCCTGGCGGCCGGAACTGGCCGGCCCGCTGTGGCGCCGCAGCCGCCTGGAAGAAAGCCCCCGATTCATGGCCATGCACGAGGTGGGGGGCGAGCCCAATGCCCACACGCTGATCGAGCAGACCGAGCGGCTTGGCCACTGGGCGCGCTACAAGCTGACACCCGAAACCGGCCAGAAGCACCAGTTGCGGGCGCACATGCATGCGCTGGGCGCGCCGATCTTCGGCGACCGGATCTACCCGACGCTGCTACCGCCCGAGCCGGCGGACGCGCCACAGGATTTCAGCCGGCCGTTGCGGCTGCTGGCGCGCGAGATCGCGTTCACCGACCCGGTGACCGGCCAGGTGCGCCGCTTCACCAGCACGCGCACGCTGGACTGGCCCGATGCTCAGCCCTGAGCCGAAGGCCCGCGCAGCGCCTTGAACAGCCCCATGGCGCCCAAGAGCACCAGGCCCACGCCGGCCGCGGCCGCCGCCAGGAGCCAGCCCCAGGCCTGTTGTGGCAGGCTCTGCTTGAGAACCTCGGTGGGCTGGGGCAGCGGCAGCTTCACGCTGATCAGACCCACGGGCTTGCCCACTTCATAGCCAAAGCCGCCACCACCGTTGAACTGCTGGTTGGTGCGCAGAAAGCCCGGCGCCTTGTCCGGCGTGTCGTGGCAGGTCATGCAACTCTTTTGCCCCATCACGGCGCGCGCGTACAGCAGTTGCCCGCCCTCCACACGCCAGTACTCCAGTCCTTGCGAGGCCGGCGCCGCGCCCGTCTGCTCGCCACGGGCCGCAAACTTGGCCTGGATCTGCTGCAAGGCGTCCTTCTCAAACGCGTTGGGGGCGTTGTTGGGGTTCAAAACCGAGTGCGCCGTCATGCGGTACTGAGCGCGGCTGCCGCCGGCCAACAGGGCATCGGCCACCTCGCGCTGGATCAGCGCCGGGTTCTTCCAGTGATAGGCCTCCATGCGGGCCATGGCCTCTTGCTCGGCCGCACGCTCGCCCGCGCGCGAGCCCTGTAGCAGGGCCCCATCGTTGTCGGCCCCGGCATACACCGACCGGGTCAGGAACGAACCCGGAAAGCCGGCCCCGGCGCCCACGGTGCGCGCGTGCAGTCCACCATATTGCGAGGCCCAGCGACCCACTGTTTCTGCCATGTCGGCCACCGTGCGGCTTTCGCTCACGGTATGAGCCACCACGGTGGACTCCAGCACCGACTTGCCGCCCAACACGACGGCCGCACCCATCACGGCCGTCAGTCCCATCACTGACCAGCCCCACACTTTGCTCACTGCCATTTCTACTGCCAATCGTTCAATGAATCACGTGCACTTTGCCATCTCTTCGCCCAACTGCACGGCGACCGCAGGCGCCCACTTCTGATTGAAGCGCAGTGTCGTTTTCGGCCAAAGCAGCACGACAGTTGAGCCCAGCAAGAAACGCCCCATCTCGTCGCCGCGCTGCAACCGGATGTCCTGGTCGTCGTATCGCCACTCGCGCACCTTGCCGGGCCGTGGTGGGTTCACCACACCGTGCCACACGGTGGCCATGCTGCCCACGATGGTCGCGCCCACCAGCACCATCACCAGCGGGCCGTGCGCGGTGTCGAACACGCACACCACACGCTCGTTGCGCGCAAACAGGCCCGGCACGCCCCGCGCCGTCGCAGGGTTGACCGAGAACAGCTCGCCGGGCACGTGGATCATGCGCCGCAGGCGGCCGTCGCACGGCATGTGGATGCGGTGGTAGTCGCGCGGGCTGAGGTAGATGGTCGCGAAATGGCCATCCTGAAACGCCCCGGCCAGTTCGGCATCGCCCCCCACCAGCGCGCGGGTCGAATACTGATGTCCCTTGGCCTGGAAAACCTGGTCGCCCACGATGGGCCCACAGGCGCTGATGGCGCCATCCACCGGGCAGACCCAATCGGCGTCAGACAAGGGGCGAACGCCCGACTTGAGTGGCCGGGTAAAGAAGGCGTTGAAGGTCTCGTACGCCGCCGGATCCGGGTTGGCCGCCTCGCTCATGTTGACGCGATAGCGCTGAATGAACCACCGGATGAACCGGGTGGTGAGCGCACCGCCACGCGCAGAGGCAGCCTTGCCTGCCAACGTCGTCAGGGCGACCTTGGGAAGCAGGTATTGAGACCAGACGAACAGACGATCGGACACGGCAGGCTCCGCCAGGGGAAAGAGGGAAAAGGCCCGCATTGTAGGGGCCCGGCTCTGGTCCGCTGGCACGCTTCTCGCAACAAGACTGTATACAGTTTTTGCTACCCGCTGGAGTTGCTGCCCATGACCACGCTGATGCGCACCCGCCGCGCCCTCCTTGCCACCCTGGCCACCTCGGCCGCACTGACCTGGGGCGCCCTGCTCCCCAACGTGGTGCACGCCCAGACGCCGATCAAGTTCCAGCTCGACTGGCGATTCGAAGGCCCTTCGGCCTTGTTCCTGCAACCGGCCGCCAAGGGCTACTTCAAGCAGGCCGGGCTGGACGTCACCATCGACGCCGGCAGCGGCTCGGGTGGCACGATCACCCGCGTGGCCTCGGGCACCTACGACATGGGCTTTGCCGACATGGCCGCGCTGATGGAGTTCCACGCCAACAACCCGGATGCGCCCAACAAGCCTGTGGCCGTGATGATGGTCTACAACAACACGCCGGCTGCCGCCTTCGCGCTGAAGAAGTCCGGCATCCGCACGCCTGCCGATCTGGTCGGCAAGAAGCTGGGGGCGCCCGTTTTCGATGCCGGGCGCAAGGCCTGGCCCATCTTTGCCAAGGCCAACAAGCTCGGCGCCGTGACCTGGACCAGCATGGACCCACCCCTGCGCGAGACCATGCTGGTGCGCGGCGATGTGGACGCGATCACGGGCTTCTCGTTCACCTCCTTGCTCAACCTGGAGGCACGGGGTGCCAAGCCAGACGAGATCGTGGTGTTCCCGTATGCGCAGTACGGCGTCAAGCTGTATGGCAACGCCATCATCGTGTCGCCCAAGCTGCTCAAGGAGAACCCCGAGGCGGTCAAGGCCTTCCTGAAGGCCTTCGCGCGCGGCGCCAAGGAAGTGCTGGCCAACCCGGATGCGGCCATCGAGACCGTCAAGGCCCGCGACGGCATCATCAACGTCGACCTTGAAAAGCGTCGCCTGCGCATGGCGCTGGACCAGGTCGTCAACAGCCCCGATGCGCGCGCCGAAGGCTTTGGCCGGGTGAACCCGCCGCGTCTGGCGTTGATGGCCTCGCAGGTGGCCGACGCGTTCAACACCAAGACCCGCGTCAACCCCGACGCCGTGTGGACGCCTGCCTTGCTGCCCTCGGCGGCCGAGCTCGACATCCTGCCGCGCAAGTAAACCCGCCCCGCCCCATGCACACGCACCCGCAGAAAGCCCTGGCATGAGCGCCTTTGTCGATTTTCAGAATGTCTGGCTGGCCTACAACGACGAGCTGCTGGCCAGCAACCAGTTCGCCGTGGAGGACATCTCGCTGCAGATCGGCGAGGGCGAGTTCGTCGCCATCGTCGGGCCGTCCGGCTGTGGCAAATCCACCTTCATGAAGCTCACCACCGGCCTGCGTATGCCCTCGCGGGGCAGCGTGACGATCGGTGGCGAGCGCGTGACCGGGCCCCTGAAGATCACCGGCATGGCGTTTCAGGCGCCTTCGTTGCTGCCGTGGCGCACCACAGTGGACAACGTGCTGCTGCCGCTGGAGATCGTCGAGCCCTATCGCTCAACCTTCAAGGCCAAGCGCAAGCAGTATGAGCAGAAGGCACGCGCGCTGTTGCAGAGCGTGGGGCTGGGCGGCTACGAAGACAAGTATCCCTGGCAGCTCTCGGGCGGCATGCAGCAGCGCGCCAGCATCTGCCGGGCGCTGATCCACGAGCCGAAGATGCTGCTGCTCGACGAACCTTTCGGCGCGCTGGACGCCTTCACGCGCGAAGAGCTGTGGTGCGCGCTGCGCGACCTGCAGGCCCAGCAGAAGTTCAACGTCATTCTGGTGACCCACGACCTGCGCGAGGCCGTCTTCCTCGCCGACACGGTGTACGTGATGAGCAAGAGCCCCGGCCGCATCGTGGCCCGCCGCGACATTGAGCTGCCCCGGCCGCGCGATCTGGAGCTGACCTACACCCCCGAGTTCACGAACATCGTGCATGAGCTGCGCGCCCACATCGGCGCCATGCGTAAACCGGCCACCATCGCCGCGCCTGCGGACCTTGCCCAATGAAGCTGTCTGACAAGAAACTGGAGGCCCTCGCGCCATGGGGCCTGCTGCTCGTGATCCTGCTGCTGTGGCAGCTTGTGTGCAGCGCGCTGAATGTGTCCGAGTTCATCTTCCCGAGTCCCTGGCGCATTGCCGAACAACTGGTCGAGTTCCACTCGGAGATCTTCCGGCACGCCTGGCGCACGCTGTGGGTCACGATGCTGGGATTTGGCATCGCCATCGTGGTGGGTGTCATGCTCGGCTTTCTGATCGGCAGTTCACGCCTGGCCTACGCCGCCATCTATCCGCTGATGACGGCCTTCAACGCGCTGCCCAAGGCGGCCTTCATCCCCATCCTGGTGGTGTGGTTCGGCATCGGGGTCGGCCCGGCGGTTCTCACGGCCTTTCTGATCAGCTTTTTCCCCATCATGGTCAACATCGCCACGGGCCTGGCCACGCTCGAGCCCGAGCTCGAGGACGTGTTGCGCGTGCTGGGCGCAAGGCGGTGGGATGTGCTCATCAAAGTGGGTCTGCCACGCTCCCTGCCCTACTTCTACGGCTCGCTCAAGGTGGCCATCACGCTGGCCTTCGTCGGCACGACCGTCTCCGAGATGACCGCGGCCAACGAAGGCATCGGTTACCTGCTGATCAGTGCGGGCTCGGCCATGCAGATGGGGCTGGCGTTTGGTGGGCTGGTGGTGGTGGGGGCAATGGCCATGATCATGTACGAGCTGTTTTCGTACGTGGAGCGCCACACCACGGCCTGGGCCCATCGCGGCAGCCAGAACCACTGACCCTGCGGAAGGCATCGCACGATGAAGTGCCTGCTCGTAAGCTGCCATCCGCTGCCCGACAGCTATGGGGCCGCGCTCACCCGATCGGCGCTGAAAGGTCTGGCCGAAGGCGGGCATGAGGTCCGGCACCTGGATCTGTACGCGCTGGGCTTCGATCCGGTGCTCAGCCCGGCGGAGCGGCAGACCTACCTGGCCGACACCGCGCAGAACATCGACGCGCTGCAGCCGCACGTGGACGCGCTGCGCTGGGCCGAGGCGCTGGTGTGCATCTACCCGACCTGGATGTACGGGCCGCCTGCGATGCTCAAGGGCTGGCTGGATCGGGTGATGTTGCCCGGTGTGGCTTTCAACCTCAGCGGTCATGCCCTTGTCCCCATCCGGGGGGCGCTGCGCAACCTGCGCGCCTTCGTGGGCATCACGACCTCGGGCGCGCCCTGGTGGTGGCTGAAGGTGGTGGGCGACCCCGGGCGCAGCCTGTTCATGAAAGGATTGCGCCCGCTGTTTGCACGCCGCTGCCGCGCGCGTTGGCTGCAGTTGCATTCGATGAACTACCAGTCGGATCGGGCTCGCCAGCGCTTCCTGGCTCGGGTACAAACTCAGATGTCCAGCCTGGGCTGACCTCCTGTTCAAGCCACTCGCATCATCGACCAAAGGACGCGCACATGCCCCTCACCTTGCCCCGACGCCTGCATGCAGCCCTGGCCGTTGGCCTGTTCACACTGATTGGCCTGCACGCGCCCAACGCGCACGCGCAGGAGAAGTTCACCTACCTCACCAACTGGTACGCCCAGGCCGAACATGGCGGCTTCTATCAGGCGCTGGCCACAGGCCTGTACAAGCAGGCCGGGCTGGATGTGACCATCCGCATGGGCGGCCCGCAGGTCAACCTGATGCAGGTGATGCTCGGCGGCCAGGCCGATTGCATCATGGGCTACGACGTGCAGACGATGAAGGCATGGGAGCAAGGCATCCCGGCCGTCACGGTGGCTGCGGCCTTTCAGAAGGATCCGGCCGTGATCATTGCCCGCCCGGACGTCAAGCGTTTTGAAGACCTCAAGGGCAAGACGATCCTGGTGGGCAGTGCCGGCATGGTGACCTACTGGCCCTGGCTGAAAGAGCGCTATGGCTTCACCGATGCGCAGATGCGCCCCTATACCTTCAACATCCAGCCCTTCCTGGCCGACAAGCACACCGCGCAGCAAGGCTACCTGTCGTCTGAGCCTTACGCCATCGAGCAACAGGGCGGCTTCAAGCCCACCGTGCTGCTGATGGCCGACCATGGCTGGCCGCCCTACGCCACCACCATCGTGTGCACGCAGCAGACGATCGAGCGGCGCCCGCAGGCCGTCGCGGCCTTCGTGAAAGCCTCGATGCAAGGCTGGAAGAGTTATCTCAGCGGCAACCCGGCACCGGCCAACGCGCTGATCAAGAAGGACAACCCCAACATGACGGACGACAAGATCGCCCACGCCATCGAGAAGATGAAGGAGGTGGGCCTCGTCACCGGTGGCGATGCAGCCACGCAGGGCATCGGCATCGTCACCGATGCGCGCATGAAGCAGACCTTTGACATGCTGGTCGCGCACGAACTGATCGATCCGAAGAAGGTAGATGTCAAAAAGACCTACACCACCCGCTTCGTCAAGGACCTGAAGGTCATGCCATGAGCGCCGCCTCGCCCCGGCAACTGCCGGTAATCGATCTGTCGGCGGCAGACGGCTTGCCGCAGGCCATCGACGCCGCCTGCAAGCAGCACGGCTTCTTCTACGTGGTGGGTCACGGCGTGCCTGCCGCCTTGCGGTCTGAGGCATTCGACGCTGCGCAGCGCTTCTTTTCGCTGGACGAGGCCACCAAGCACCGTTGGCACATCGAGCGCAGCGGCATCCATCGCGGCTTCGACCCCATCGGCTGGCAGGCACTGGAGCCCGGAAAACCCGCTGATCTGAAAGAAAGCTTCTACCTCGGAGTGGACCGCTCAGCGGACGACCCGCTGGTGCGCGCCGGCACGCCCAACCATGGCCCCAACCAATGGCCCGATGAAGCCCTGGTCCCCGGCTTCAAGGCTACCCTGGCGGCTTATCAGCAGGCCATGGCCACGCTATCGGCCCGGCTGCTGGGCCTGATGGCGCAAGGGCTCGGCCTGCCGGTGGACCACTTCGAGTCCTTTTTGCGCGAGCCCATGCCCGTGCTGCGCCTGCTTCACTACCCACCTCAGCCGCCATCTGAGGCCGTGTTGCCCGGTCAGATTGGCTGCGGGGCGCACACCGACTGGGGCACGGTGACACTGCTGGCGCAGGACGATGCCGGTGGGCTGCAGGTTCAGGCGGCCGATGGGCATTGGTTCGACGCCCCGCCGCTGCCCGACAGTTACGTGGTCAACCTGGGCGACATGATGGCCCGCTGGACCAATGACCGCTACCGCTCCACCCCTCACCGGGTGTTGAACCCGCATGGCCGCGAGCGTTATGCGCTGGCGTACTTCTTCGACATCCATTACCACGCCGTCGTCAGCGCCCTGCCCGGCTGCTTTGACGATGCCAATCCACCCCGCTACCCGCCGGTGACCGCGGGGCAGCACATCATCGAGATGTATGAGCGAACCCGTTCCAGCCATTGAAGTCCTGTCGGCAGAGCAGGTCTACCCCAACGGTACCCGCGCGCTGCTGCCGGTCAACCTCAGCATCCAGCCGGGCGAGTTCGTCACGCTGCTGGGCCCGTCCGGCTGCGGCAAGAGCACGCTGCTCAAGATGATCGCCGGCCTGCTCGAGCCCAGCGACGGCCGCCTGCTGCTGTCGCGCAAGCCCGTGCATGCGCCCGACGCCGATCATGGCCTGTCGTTCGTGTTCCAGGAGGCCACGCTGATGCCCTGGGCCACGGTACAGGCCAACGTGCGCCTGCCGCTGGATCTGGCCGGTGTGCCGCGCCATGAAGCCGATGCCCGCGTCAAAGAGGCGCTCGAGCTGGTGGGCCTGGAGAAGTTCGGGCGCAGCTTGCCCCGCGAGCTGTCAGGCGGCATGCAGATGCGCGTGTCGATCGCGCGCGGCCTGGTCACCCGCCCCAAGCTGCTGCTGATGGATGAGCCCTTTGGTGCGCTGGACGAAATCACCCGCAACAAGCTGGATGCTGACCTGCTGGATCTGTGGAAGCAACAGGGCCTGACCGTGGTGTTCGTGACCCACAGCATCACCGAAGCCGCCTTCCTGTCATCGCGTGTCATCGTGATGGCGGCCCGACCGGGCCGTGTGGTCGACGACATCGCGGTGTCATCGCCCTATCCGCGCGACGACCTCTATCGCACGACGCCCGAGTTCAACGCCCTGGTGCGCCGCCTGCACGATGCACTGACCGATGCCAGCCAGCTCGGCTCGGCCACTGGGCCACTCACCACCAAGGCTGCCGCATGAGCACCCCACAACAACGTCGACTGGCACGCTCGGAGCACGCACGCCAATGGTTCCTGCCCCTGGTGGTGGCCACGCTGTTGCTGGGCCTGTGGCAGGCCTGGACCGTGATCCAGCAGGTGCCGACCTACCTGGTGCCTTCACCGTGGGCCATCGCGCAAACGCTGGTGACCGACTGGAGCCTGCTCATCGGCTCGCTGTGGGTCACGCTCAAGATCACCGTGTTGTCCTTCCTGGCTGCCACCGTGATCGGGGCCCTGATTGCTTTCGCCTTCGTGCAGAGCCGGTGGATCGAGGCTGCCTTCTTTCCGTATGCGGTGCTGCTGCAGGTCACGCCCATCGTGGCCATCGCGCCGCTGATCATCATCTGGGTCAAGGACCCCACGCTGTCACTCGTGGTGTGTGCCACCCTGGTGGCGCTGTTTCCCATCATCAGCAACACCACCGTGGGCTTGCGCAGCGTGAATCCAGGCCTGGCGGCGTACTTCCAGCTGCAACGCGCCACACGCTGGCAGACGCTGGTTCGCCTGCGCATCCCATCGGCACTGCCCTACTTCTTTGCGGGTCTGCGCATCTCGGGCGGCCTGGCCCTGATCGGCGCCGTGGTGGCCGAGTTCGTGGCCGGCACAGGTGGTACTGGCACCGGCCTGGCCTACCAGATCCTGCAGGCGGGCTACCAGCTCAACATCCCCCGGCTGTTTGCGGCGCTGGTGTTGATCTCGGTGACGGGTGTGGCGGTGTTCGCTTGCCTGTCGGCCCTGTCGCGCTGGGCCCTGGGGGGCTGGCATGAAAGCGAGATGAACGCATGAGCACCGTGCTGATCAAGAATGCGCAGGCGATGCTCACCGGGTTGCCCGGCGTACAAGCGCGCATCCCGCCCGAGCAAGGGCGTGACCTGCGTGTGCAAGGCGCGCTGATCCATGAGATCGGCACGCTCACGCCGCGCGACGGCGAGCGCGTCATCGACGCCAGCGACTGCGTGCTCATGCCCGGCTGGGTCAACACCCACCACCACCTGTTCCAAAGCCTGCTCAAGGGCATCCCGGCCGGCATCGACGCCGGGCTGATGGCGTGGCTGTCGGCCGTGCCCGTGGCCTACCGCCGGCATTTCGACCACGATGCCGTGTTGCGCCTGGCGGCCCGCCTGGGCATGGTCGAACTGCTGCTGTCGGGCTGCACGACCGTGGCCGATCACCAATACCACTACTACCCCGGCATGCCTTTCGATGCCTCGGCCGCGGTGTTCGAGGAGGCGGCCCGACTGGGCGTGCGCTTCGTGCTGTGCCGGGGCGGACAGACCATCACCCGCGCCATCGACGTGAACCCACCGCCCCAGGTGCGGCCCGAAACCCTGGATCAGTTTCTGAATGCCATCGAACGCGATGTGCAGCGCTGGCACGACCCGTCGCCCATGAGCATGCGCCGCGTGGTCAGCGCGCCCACGACGCCGACATGGTCCGTCGCGGTCGATCACCTGCGTCCCATCGCCGAACACGCGCGCAGTCTGGGCATCCGCCTGCACAGCCACCTCAGCGAGACGGCCGACTATGTGCGCTACTGCCGCGAGGTGCATGGCTGCACCCCGGTCGACTTCGTCGGGGAACACGGCTGGCTGGGCGACGATGTCTGGTACGCCCATCTGGTGCATCTGAGCCCGGCCGAGATCGACACCCTCGTGCGCACCGGCACCGGCATGGCCCACTGCCCGCAAAGCAACGGGCGCCTGGGCTCGGGCGTGGCGCCTGCGCCAGCGATGCTGCGGGCCGGCGGCGCCGTGTCACTTGCCGTGGACGGCGCGGCCTCGAACGAGGCGGCTGACATGGCCCACGAGGCGCACACGGCCTGGCTGGTCCACCGCGCCGTGGGGGGCCCAGCCGCCCTGACGACCGATGAGGTCGTGCACATGGGCACTGCGGGCGGCGCGCGTGTATTGGGCCTGCCCGGTGTGGGCACGCTGGCCGTGGGCCAGGCGGCAGACCTTGTGCTGGTGCCACTGAACGAGCCCCGCCACTGGGGTCTGCACGATGCGGGCGTGGCCCCGGTGGCCAGCGGCGCTTACAGAGCCCGCACGGTGCTGTGCGCCGGCCGCGTGGTCGTGGACAACGGCGAGATCCCGGGGCTGGACCTGGCGCAACTGCATGCCGAGGCCGACGCAGCCGTCCGGGTGATGATGGCCCATCACGCCTGATGCGGCCAGCGGGAAACCGGGAGAACCGCATGCCTTTCGACTCGCACACGCCCTTGTCGCACGAGCAGATCGTGGCCCTGCTGCGCCGCGCCAACGAGGTTGCCAGGCGTGCGCACGCCCTGGGTCGCCACCCTTTTGGTGCCTTGCTGGTCGCGCCCGATGGCCAAACCGTGCTGGCCGAGCAGGGCAATGTGGACACGGTCAACCACGCCGAATCCGTGCTGGCGCGAACGGCTGCGCTCAACTACCCGCCTGATTACCTGTGGCGCTGCACCCTGGTTACAACGGCCGAGCCCTGCGCCATGTGTGCTGGCACCCAGTACTGGGCACACATCGGCCGGGTGGTCTACGGCATCACCGAAGCGCGGCTGCTCAGCCTGACAGGTGACCACGCCGAGAACCCCACGATGAGCCTGCCCTGCCGCGAGGTGTTTGCGCACGGTCAGAAGCCCATTGAGGTGATCGGGCCCGTGCCTGAGGTGGAGGAGGAGATCGTCGCCCTGCACCGCGACATGTGGGCCACGGCGAGCGGGCACTGACCGGGGCGGCCACGCCGCCGCTCAGCCGTGCAGCCACAGGCCAGCGGCCATCAGCGCGGGTACCAGCACGCTCTGCGCCACATTCAGGGCCATGGCCTGCAAGGCGCTGAGGTCTTCCCGCGCCTGCCAGGCCCGCTGCAGCACCCACATCGACAGGGGCAAGGCCAACACCGCAAGCGCCGCACCTTGCGGCCACCAGCCCTGCCAGCAGCCCACGCCCAGCCAGAGCCAGGCAGCCACGCTTTGGCCGCCCATCACCAGCACCGACCGGCTGCGCCCGATCACCATGGGCAGCGTGCGACGCCCCACCCGCCGGTCGGCGTCCACATCCGGGAACTGGTTGAGCAGCAGGAGGTTGTTGACCAGCGCAAACGGCAACATCGACAAGGCCAGGCCATGCCATGACCAATGCCCCGTCAGCACCACTTCGGTCCCCAACAGCATCAAGGGACCGAAGCCCAGCCCGGGCGCGATGAGGCGCAACCAGGGGTGCCGCGTGACCCATGGCGTGTACGCGACCACCAGCAGCAAGCCCAGCCCACCCAGCAGCAGCAAAGGCATGTGCGCCTCGGGCCGCCAGAACCACAAGGCCAGACCGATCAGGGCGGTGCCGCCCACGCAGCCCCAGCCCACGGCCCTGGCCAGCCCCAGCTTGCCGGGATGCGACAGCAGCGCCCCGCTGCCGCCGCTGAAGGGCGTGCGCCAGGTGTGCATGTCCAGCCCGCTGCGGTAATCACCCACCTCATTGAGCACGTTCACACCCGCATGCGCGAGCAAGGCCCCGGCAGCGCAGGCCAACGCCGCCCAATGGGACCAGATCAGGCCGTGAACATGGGCCAGCCAGGCGCTCCAGCCAACCGCAAGCGCCATGCAGCTCAGTGTCAGCAGCAAGAACGGGGGGCGCAGTACGCCCCACCAGGGCACGTCCACGGCGGGACGCCCCATGCCGAGTCCACCGGTGCGGCTCATTCCTTCCAGAGGGCCTGCCAGCCCTCGTCACCGAGGCGGCGCATCGTGTCCTTGTTGGTTTCGAAGATGTCGGCCGCGTCCGGGAAGGCCTCCACCGCTTGCTCCAGACTGACCTCGCGCAACAAGTGCAGCGTGGGGTAAGGCGACCGGTTGGTGTAGTGGGTGATGTCGCCCGGCTCCTCGTCGCCGAACTCATAGTCCGGGTGGAAGCTGGCCACCTGGATCACGCCCTCCAGATCCAGCTCGTCGATGGCGGCATCAACAACGTCCAGAAAGTCGTTGAAGTCGAGAAAATCTCGCAGCACATCCGGGTGTACCAGCAGCGTGGTTTCGATCTCTTGCGGATCGGCATCGCGCAAGCGGATCAACTCCTGCACCAGGTCTTCCAGCAAGGCGTCGGGCGTGGTGGCCGCCGAGACGTGGTACCGGATCTGGTTCTTGACGTGAACCGCCTTGGCAAATGGGCAGAGGTTCAGGCCGATGACGGCCTGGGTCAGCCAGCGCTGGGTGTCGCGAACAATCGCATCGTGCTCGGGGTGCATGCCACCATTGTGCGCGAACTGACCCGCACCGGGCCAGTCGCTCACCCTTGTGCGGGCGCCAGCCGGATGGTCACCCCCGGCAGCCCACGATGCACTTCCTCTTCACCATGTGCCTGCAGGATGGCCATCAGCCGCTTGCGGATCAGCATGCCGGGCTTGTCGCTGTCCATGGAGTACTCGACCCCGCGGCGACGGGTGTCGACCCAGGCATCGGGGTCGGTCGATTCCAGGATCTCCTTGTCCTCGCGCGTGATTTCGGCGTCGAAGTCGATCAGCAACTGTGCGGGGCAGTCGGCTTCGGTGTCATTGCGGAACAGCCATTGGCACAACTGGATGCTGCCGTCGTCGATCGGCGTGAAGCAGTTGATGATCACGTGACGCACGCCACTGGGGTACTCGATGTCCAGCCGGCGCGAGAAGGGCTGGAAGTAGGCGTTGCGCATGTGGCGCGTGGTGACCGGATCACTGACCCCGCTCACGCGCTGGAAGGCCGGCGGGTTGACCGCCTCGATGATGGTCTCGGCGTAGAAGCCCTCTTCGTTCTCGACCAGCTCGTACTTGCTCGGCTGGGGCCGATCGGCCACCCCGAAGGTGGCGCGGTGCACGAAGCTGAAATGCGAGTTGTCGAACGAGTTCTCAAGCGCGCGCATCGGGCTGGTTTCCCAGCGCTCATAGAACTGAAAGATGGTGCGCCAGCCCGGCGCCTCGAACTCGGGCACCTCGGGCACATCGGCCACCGGGTCTTCCAGCGCCACCCACGCGTAACCGTAGCGGGCCTGGCAGTGGTAGGCCACGGTCTTGAAGTCAGCCGGAATGGCGCGACCCGCTTCGTACTGGGGCACGTGGGTGACCCGCCCATGGCGGTCGTACACCCAGCCGTGGTAGCCGCACTGGATCCCGCCCTTGGCACACCAGCCCTTGGACAGACGGGCCGTGCGGTGACAGCAGCGGTCACGCAAAGCGGCGGGCTGCCCGTGCTCGTCCAGAAAGACGACGATGGCTTCGCCCAGCAGGGTGAAGGGCTTGGGCCCGTCCGCCAGTTCGGACAAGGGCATGACGGCGTGCCAGAAACGGCGAAAAACGGGCTGCTGCGTGGTCAGCATGGGGGCTCCTCCAGGTCGAGCAAGTCGGTGCGTGCACCGCAAGGGTTGAACAAGAGGGAGCAATGACCCGCCACGCACCACCCTGGCACAGAACATGCACCATGTGGCGGCATGCGACTGAACGCTTCTACTCCGCATGTTGTCCGGTGCAAGCATCGTGCCGCCACGGCCGCGCTGCGCCATACTGCCCCACCGCTGTACACACCCCACCCATGAGCTGGAAAGGCCACCTGCAACTGCGCTACCGCCGCGACGGCGAGCGCACCACCGCCCACGACCGCCACGAAGGCCCGCTGCGCGTGCTGCAGCGGCTGTACCCCGAGGGGCCAGACATCTGTCACCACGTGCTGGTGCACCCCCCCGGCGGCATCGTCGGTGGCGACACACTGCACATCGACGCCGAGCTGCAAGCGGGTAGCCATGCGCTGATCACCACGCCGGGCGCCACGCGGTTTTACAAAAGCGCCGGCGAGCCCGCCGAACAAACCCTGGTCGCCCGCCTCGCGCCGGAAAGCCGCCTGGAGTGGCTGCCGCTCGAGACCCTGGCCTACCGCGGCTGCATCGCGCATAACCGCATGCGCTTCGAGCTGGCGCCTGGCGCAGAGATGATCGGCTGGGATGTGCTCGCGCTGGGCCTGCCCGCCGCGGGCGAGGCCTTTGACGACCCCCAGGCCGCGCATGGCAGCTACACCCAAGAGATTGAGCTGCCCGGCGTCTGGCTGGAGCGCGGCACGGTGCGGGCCAACGACCCCCTGCTGCTGGATAGCCCGCTGGGCTGGGCGGGTCGGCGGGTGCTGGCCACCATGTGGTTTGCTGCCGGCAGCGCCTTGCCGACGGCCAAACGCGACGCCCTGCTCCAGTGCGCGCGCGATGTCGCGCAGCGCAACGACGCGGGCCCGCTCAGCGGCGCCACCAGCCCCCATGCGGAGGTGGTCATCGTGCGCGTGCTGGCCGACCGGGTGGAGCCGGCCATGGGCTTGCTGGGTGCCACCTGGGCGGCGTGGCGGCAGGAGGCCTGGGGCTTGACCGCACCGATCCCCCGAATCTGGCGCATGTGATCAAGTTTTGGCGGCGCCGGATACAAAGCACACAGCCCGAAACGTTTGCTGACATACCCATTCTGCCTAGCCCCGGGCCGTATGGGAACACACCGTTATCATGGCGCCCGCGCGCCTGCCCCCCTCTTTGGAGGGAGCGACGCGCAGAGGTACACCAAACAGCAAGCGAGGGAGCGGGGCGCCATGAAGGTTCTGTTGATCGATGACCATCCACTGATTCTGGCGGCGCTGCAGTCGGTGATTCTGGGGTTGGGCGACCATGTGCGCGTGACAGCCGCAGACAGCGGCCGCGCAGCCCGTGAGGCCCTGCAGAACGACCCAGCGCACCAATTGGTTTTGCTGGATCTGCAACTCGGTGATGCCGATGGCTTTGACCTGCTGGTCGAGTTCCGCACCCGGTATCCTGGCCTGCCCATCGTGGTGATCTCGGCCTCGGATCGCACCAGTGACGTCATCCGCGCCATCGACCTGGGCGCCATGGGCTTCGTGCCCAAACGGGCGAGCAATGAAACCCTCTTCGAGGCCTTGCAACAGGTGCTGTCCGGCGGCGTGTACGTGCCCCCGATGAACATGGGCGACGCACAAGGCTGGACGGTAGACGCGGCCACCGCGGCCAACGTGCAGCAGCATGCGCTGGCCGCGGGCTACCAGACAGCGCCTTCGCTGGAAGAGCTCAGCCTGACGCCACGTCAGACCGACGTGCTCAACCTGCTGCTCAAAGGCCAACCCAACAAGCTGATCGCGCGCGAACTCGGCCTGTCGGTCGAGACGGTCAAGGACCACGTGGCCGCCGTGCTGCGCGCGCTGGGCGTCAACTCGCGCACCCAGGCGGTGATCGCCGTCAGCCAGATCCTGCGCCGGCAGGGCGGCATGGTGGACGCCGCCCTCGCCTTCCGCTGAAGCGTCAGCTGCCGCAGAGCGCGGCGCGCGCCTCGGCGTACTCGGCCTTCAGACGGGCCACGAGTTCGGCCGCTGGCACGACGGCCTTGACGGCCGAGATGCCCTGGCCGCAGCCCCAGATGTCCTTCCAGACCTTGACGTCGGCATCGCCCTTGCTGCCAAAGCTCATCTGGCTGGGATCACCGTCGCCCAGCGCGTCTGGATCCAGGCCTGCATTCACGATGGACGGCCGCAGGTAGTTGCCATGTACGCCAGTGAACTTGCTGGAATACAGGATGTCGGCACTGGTGCAGTCCACCACCATCTGCTTGTAGGCATCGGCCGCACGGGCCTCTTCAGTCGCGATGAAGGCCGAGCCGATGTAAGCGAAATCGGCACCCATGGCGCGCGCAGCCAGAATGGCGCGGCCGTTGGCGATCGAGCCTGACAGTGCGATTGGGCCATCAAACCATTCACGGATCTCTTGCACCAGTGCAAACGGGCTGGTGGTGCCGGCATGGCCGCCGGCACCAGCGGCCACCGCGATCAGGCCATCGGCCCCCTTCTCGACCGCCTTGCGGGCAAAGCGGTTGTTGATCACGTCGTGCAGCACCACGCCACCGTAGCCATGCACCGCCTGGTTCACGTCTTCGCGTGCGCCCAGCGAGGTGATGATGACCGGCACCTTGTACTTGACGCACAGCTCCAGGTCATGCTCAAGCCGGTCGTTGCTCTTGTGCACGATCTGGTTGATGGCAAACGGGGCAGCGGGCTGATCAGGATGGGCTCGGTTGTGCGCGTCGAGCGTCTCGGTGATCTCGGCCAGCCACTCGTCGAGCTGGGCTGCGGGCCGGGCGTTGAGCGCCGGCATCGAGCCCACCACGCCCGCCTTGCACTGGGCAATCACCAGCTTGGGCGTGCTGAGGATGAACATGGGCGAGGCGATGACCGGGAACGGTACGCGCTGCAGCACTTCGGGCAAAGGCATCTTCTTGTCTCCTTGGCAACAAAAAAGCCCCAGGCCGGCTGAACCGGTCAGGGGCTCGGTCAGGCAAGCGGGGCGCGATGCATGCCGCGCCCACTGACTGCCATGTTAACGGCTCACGCTCAGAAAGCGTCCACAGGCATCGCCGTCACGCTGTCGCCACCTTCCAGGACAGTGTCACGCAGCGAGGCCACGCGGGCCAGGATGTGATCGCCGTAGAAGCGGGCCGTGGCGATCTTGGCGGCCATGAACCCGCCATCTTCCCCAGCCGCCAGCTTGTCTTCGGCGACCATCAGCGCGCGGCCCATCTGCCAGCCCGACACCAAGTTGCCGGCCAGCATCAGGTAGGGCACAGACCCCGCGAACACAGCGTTCGGGTTGGCCTTGAAGTTGGCGGCCACGAAGTCAACCACCTGCAGGTAGGCCTCGCGTGCCGCCTTGAGCTGCTTGGCGTACTTCTGGCAAGCCGCGCTGCTGCGAGCGGCCAGCTGACCTTCGGTGTCGGCTATCTGGGCAGCCACCGCCTTGGCAACGGCGCCACCATCACGGGCGGTCTTGCGGCCGACCAGGTCATTGGCCTGGATGGCGGTCGTGCCTTCGTAGATCGGCAGGATGCGCGAATCGCGGTAGTACTGAGCTGCACCGGTTTCCTCGATGAAGCCCATGCCACCGTGCACTTGCACGCCCAGCGAGGTCACCTCGACCGAGTTCTCGGTCGAGAAGCCCTTGATCAGCGGCACCAGGAACTCATAGAACGCCTGAGCCTGCTTGGCCACGGCTGCCTCCGGATGGTGGTGCGCGGTGTCATAGGCGGCCGCACCGACCAAGGCCATGGCGCGCTCGCCTTCGATCAGGGCGCGCATGGTCATCAGCATGCGCTTGACGTCGGGGTGATGGATGATGGCCACCGACTCCTTGGCCGAACCGTCGACCGGACGCGACTGCACGCGGTCACGGGCGTAGGCCACTGCATGTTGGTAAGCGCGCTCGGACACGGCCAGCCCCTGCAGGCCCACGTCGTAGCGGGCCGCGTTCATCATGATGAACATGTATTCGAGGCCGCGGTTCTCTTCGCCCACCAGGTAACCGATGGCGCCAGCACCAACCTCGCCCTTGTTATCACCATAGACAAGCACGGCCGTCGGAGAGGCCTTGATGCCAAGCTTCTCTTCGATCGACGCGCAGTAGACGTCGTTGCGCTTGCCCAGCGAGCCGTCTTCGTTGACCAGGAACTTGGGCACGACGAACAGCGAGATGCCCTTGACGCCTTCGGGTGCGTCCGGCGTGCGGGCCAGCACCAGGTGCACGATGTTCTCGGACATGTCGTGCTCACCGTAGGTGATGAAGATCTTCTGACCGGAGATGCGGTAGGTGCCGTCATCTTGCTTGACGGCCTTGGAGCGCACCAGTGCCAGATCCGAACCGGCTTGCGGCTCGGTCAGGTTCATGGTGCCCGTCCATGCACCCTCGATCATCTTGGGGATGTAACGCTGCTTGAGTTCGTCGCTGGCTGCCGTCAACAGTGCTTCGGTGGCACCGGTGGTCAGGATTGAGCACAGGGAGAAGCTCAGGTTGGCTGCCATCGTGTGCTCGATGCAGGCCGCGCCGATGATCTTGGGCAGACCCTGGCCGCCGTACTCGGCCGGCTGCTGCAGGCCTTGCCAACCGCCTTCGGTCAGCGCCTTGTAGGCTTCCTTGAAACCGGCAGACGCGCGCACCACGCCGTTGTCCCACGAGCCGTGATCCTGATCGCCGCTCCAGTTCAGCGGGGCCACCACTTCTTCGTTGAACTTGGCCGACTCTTCCAGCACGGCTTGAGCGGTCTCAAAACCTGCGTCTTCGAAACCGGGGATTTGGGCGATCTTGTCGATGCCGGCCAGCTCCTTCATGCAGAACAGCTGGTCCTTGACGGGTGCTTTGAATGCCATGGTTTGCTCCATTGCCGCCGTTTAAAACGCCGCGGCGTGAGACGGAAAAAAGGGGCGCCTCGCAAGACGCCCCGTTTGAGGTGTTCAGCCAGAAACCGGTTCTGTCTGCATCACCTGCATGATGCCATCACAGGGACTTGACCAGCTCCGGCACAGCCGTGAACAGATCAGCTTCAAGACCGAAGTCGGCCACCTGGAAGATGGGGGCTTCGGGATCCTTGTTGATGGCCACGATGACCTTCGAATCCTTCATGCCTGCCAAGTGCTGGATGGCGCCGGAGATACCGACGGCCACATACAGCTGAGGCGCCACGATCTTGCCGGTCTGACCGACTTGCAGGTCGTTCGGGGCGTAGCCAGCGTCCACAGCGGCGCGCGAGGCACCGACGGCGGCGCTCAGCTTGTCGGCCAGAGGCAGCATGACTTCGTTGAACTTGTCAGCCGAGCCCAGGGCGCGGCCGCCCGACACCACGATCTTGGCGGCGGTCAGCTCAGGACGCTCGGACTTGGTGACTTCACGGCCCACGAACGACGAGGTGCCGGAGTCGCCCACGGCAGCCACGGTTTCGACCGCAGCCGAACCACCGGTGGTGGCAGCGGGATCGAACGCGGTGCCACGAACGGTCAGCACCTTGACGGCGTCGGCCGATTGCACGGTGGCGATGGCGTTGCCGGCGTAAATGGGACGCTCGAACGTGTCGGCCGAAATCACCTTGGTGATCTCAGAGACCTGGGCGACGTCCAGCTTGGCGGCCACGCGGGGGGCCACGTTCTTGCCAGCTGCGGTAGCGGGGAACACGATGTGGCTATAGCCCGAGGCCACGGCCAGCACCTGGGCGGCCACGTTCTCGGCCAGGCCGTCGGCGAACTGGGCGCCGTCAGCGTGCAGCACCTTGCTCACACCAGCGATCTGGGCAGCAGCGGCAGCAGCAGCACCGGCGTTGGCGCCAGCCACCAGCACGTGCACGTCGCCACCGGTTGCCTTGGCAGCGGTGATGGTGTTCAGCGTGGCGCTCTTGATCGAGGCGTTGTCGTGTTCAGCAATGACGAGTGCGGTCATGTTGTCAGTCTCCTCAGATCACCTTGGCGTCGTTCTTCAGCTTGCTGACCAGGGTGGCCACGTCGGGCACCTTGATACCAGCAGAACGCTTGGGCGGCTCGGCCACGCTCAGGGTCTTGATACGGGGGGCCACGTCCACGCCCAGGTCAGCCGGCTTCACGGTGTCCAGGGGCTTCTTCTTGGCCTTCATGATGTTGGGCAGCGTCACGTAGCGGGGCTCGTTCAGACGCAGGTCGGTGGTCACCACAGCGGGCAACTTCAGCGACACAGTTTCCAGGCCGCCGTCGACTTCGCGGGTCACGTTGACCTTGTCACCGGCCACTTCGACCTTCGAGGCGAACGTGCCCTGGGGCAGGTTAGCCAGCGCAGCCAGCATCTGGCCGGTCTGGTTGCTGTCGTCATCGATGGCTTGCTTGCCCAGGATCACCAGCTGGGGCTGCTCCTTGTCGACCAGGGCCTTGAGCACCTTGGCCACGGCCAGGGGCTGCACGTCGGCGTCGGTCTCGACCAGGATGCCACGGTCAGCGCCGATGGCCATGGCGGTACGCAAGGTTTCCTGGCACTGAGCCGGGCCGATCGACACGGCCACGATCTCGGTGACCACGCCCTTTTCCTTCAGGCGGGTGGCCTCTTCGACGGCGATTTCGTCGAAGGGGTTCATGCTCATTTTGACGTTGGCGATGTCGACACCCGAGCCGTCGGACTTCACGCGAACCTTCACGTTGTAGTCCACAACCCGCTTGACCGGAACCAGAACCTTCATGCGATGTTCTCCTGCGTCATGAGGAAGAGTTGATTAGATTGGACGCGCCAAAATAGCACGATCGTTCGATTCTAGCGCACACTTCTGGCTCCGCGGGCATCCGCTACGCCAGAAGGGATGAAAATACGTGGTTTATAGCGTGCATCCATGACACTGCCTCACCCGCTGCCAGAACAAGACCCCGAACTGACGACGTTCAATGCGTTGCGGGTGGGCGTCTTTGACTCGGGGCTGGGGGGGCTGTCGATGATGGCGGCGCTGCGCCACAGCTTGCCGGGTGCGACGTTTCATTATGTGGCGGATTCAGGCCACGCCCCCTACGGCGAGCGGGACGACGCGTTCATTCTGGCGCGTTGCGAGGCCATCACACAAGCCCTGCTGGACATGGGCGCGGACATGATCGTCGTGGCTTGCAACACGGCCACCGCGGTGGCCATCCGTGAGCTGCGCCACGCCTGGCCGCGCCTGCCCTTCATCGGCGTGGAGCCGGGCATCAAGCCTGCCATCACCCTGTCGCCCTCCGGGCGCATCGGCGTGCTGGCCACGCCCATGACCCTGGCCAGCGCGAAGTTCCGGTCGCTGGTGGACGCGCACGCCGCAGGCATGGCCCTGACACTTCAGCCGTGCCCCGGGCTGGCCGCCGAGATTGAGAAAGGGGCGCTGGACTCCCCTGCTTTGCGCGGATTGGTTCAGCGCTTCTCGGCCCCCCTGCTTCAGGCGGACGTGGATACCGCAGTGCTGGGCTGCACGCATTACCCCTTGATCCGCCCGCTGTTCGAGGCGGCGCTGCCGGGCGTGAGACTGGTTGACACGTCGGGCGCGGTGGCGCGGCACGCGCGCCGGCTGGCACAGGTGCTGGTACACACGGGTGAACGGAGCGCCGCCGCTGATGCAGCCGACCTCACGCTGTGGACCACCGGTGACCCGATGCACCTGCAAAGCGTGGCCCGGCAATGGCTCGATGCGCCCACGCTGCGCGCGAGAGCGCTCGGCGACTGAACAAAGGCGTCCGCACGGGCCCCAAGGGGGCCCGGCGGAGGCAGCCGGATCAGATCAGCGGGTTGTGGCGCGGGTCGAGCAGCGACTCGTCCGGAGACATCGGCTGGATGGTCAGCATCGTGGCGTCGGTCGCGCCGACCTGAGCGGGCGCGGGCGCCGCCGCAGCAGCCGGCTCGGGTGAACTCGGGGCCACGGCGTCCAGTGACAACGGTTGCCCCGGGTCGGTGAGCACATCGCCTGTGCTGACCGGCACCACCGGCAATGCGTTGCTTGTATCGCCACCATCCCCTGCCAGCGCCGCGGCCTGAGCCACCGTGTCCTTGGCAAACCACACGTCGATCATCTCGTGTGTGCTGCCGTCGGAACGGGTGTAGTCGGACACCAGACCCAGCAGGTTGCCGTTGTCCAGCGCCGTGCCCGCCACCGCGGAGAGGTTCAGGCTGCTGATGCCCAACTGCTCGAGCGTATAAAGCTCTCCTGCATCCGATACGCCATCACGGTTGGCATCCACCCAGATCCGCAGCTCGTGGAAGCGTGCGTCCTCGGCGGTGATGCGCCCGTCACCGTTCGTGTCCTCCAGCGCCAGGGCCGCGAAGCCGTGGCCAGAGCGCTGACCCTGCGCGTTCGGCGTGGCCGCACCGAAGAGCTCGCGCCCGTCGTTGATGATGCCGTCGCCGTTGCGATCGAGCACCAACAGACCATCCTCTGGCGAGGCCCAGCCCACACGGCTGGCAGTGCCCGTGCCGAGCAGGTCGAAGAACACGCCCTCGGAGGCCGCCAGTGTCCGCACACCGTCGCCATTCAGGTCCAGCACGATGGGCGAGCCGGCGATCATGGCGTCCAGCTGTGCGCCCGTCATCACCGCGATGTCTGCCGTCTCGAAGGCCGAGATCTGCTCCATGCTCATCGCTGCGATGTCGTGGGTCGACAGCACCGTGATGTGATCGGTGGTGAACGCCGCGATCTGGGCCGTGGTCAAGGCCGCGAACTGCGACGAAGTCATCGCGACGATGTCCTCTGTGGCCAGCGTGCCGAACTGCTCGGTCGTCAGCGCCTGGACCTGCTGCGTGGTCAGCGCAGCGATCTGGGTGGTCGTCAGCGCGACGATGTCCTCGGTCTCCAGCGCCTGGATGCCGGCGGTGCTCATCGCACGCAACGCCGAGGTGCTCAGCACCGCAACATCAGCGGAGTCGAGCGCCAGAACCTGCGCGCTGCTGAGAGCGGCCACCTGTACGCTGCTCAGCACGGCCACCTGGGCCGTGGTGAAGGCGGCCACATCGACGGTCTCCATCGCCTGGATCTGTGCCGAGGCGAGCACGGCGACCTGCGCCGTGGTCAGGGCCTCGACCTGCTCGGTCGTCAGGGCCTGGATGGCATCGGTGGTCAGGCCGCGCAGCGCTGAAGAGGTCAGCACACGCAGGTCATCGGTCTCAAGCGCCGCCACCTGATCGGTGGTCAGTGCCGCAGCCTGCCGGAAAGTCAGGGCTGCCGCCTGGCTGGTCTGCAGCGCAACGATGTCCGCCGTTTCGATGGCACGGATCTGCTCCGTGGCCAGCGAGTTGATCTGCGCCGTGGTCAGGGCACTGATCTGCTCGGTGGTCAGGGCCTGGATGGCATCCGTGCCCAGGCCGCGCAGGGCTGCCGTGGTCAGGACACGCAGATCCTCGGTCTCGATCGCCTGGATCTGCTGCGTGCCCAGAGCAGACAGCTGGCTGCTGCTGAGAACCGCAACCTGGGCCGTGACCAGCGCGGCCACATCCGCAGTCTCGATCGCCTGGATCTGCTGGGTGGTGAGCGCACTCACCTGGATCGTCGTCAGCTGCGCCACCTGCTCCGTCGTGAGGGCTGCCACGCCCTCGGTAGACAGACCGCGGAGGGCCGCCGTCGACAGAGCCCGCAGGTCGGAAGTCTCGATCGCCTGAACCTGAGCGGTGCCCAGAGCCGCCACCTGGCTGCTGCTCAGGACGGCCGCATGAGCAGTCGTGAGCGCAGCAATGTCGGCGGTTTCAATGGCCTGAACCTGCTGGGTGGTGAACGCCGCCACCTGCGTGCTGCTCAAGGAAGCGATCTGAGCTGTCTCAAGCGCCACGATCTGATCGGTGGTCAAGGCACGAACCTGCGCCTGCCCCAGCGCCCGGACCGCCTGGGTCGACAGCACCGCGACGTCGGCGGTTTCGATCGCCTGGATCTGCTGCGTGGTCAACGATGCGAGTTGCGCGCTGGTGAGTTCCGCCATCTGGTCCGTGGTGAGGGCGGCGATGCCCTCCGTCGCCAGACCGCGAAGCGCCGCCGTCGTGAGCACGCGGACATCCATGGTCTCAATGGCCTGCAGTTGCGCAGTGGTCATGGCCGCAAGCTGCGCGCTATTGAGCACCGCCATCTGAGCTGTACCCAGTGCGGCGACGTCTTCGGTTTCCATGGCCCGGATCTGTTGCGTGCTCAACGCGGCGATCTGGGCACTGGTCAACGCTGCAACCTGGCCGGTGGTCAGGGCGGCGACCGCATCGGTACCAAGGCCGCGCAAGGCTGCAGTGCTCAGTGCGGCCAGGTCGGCCGTCTCAATGGCCTGGACCTGATCCGTTCCCAGCGCAGCCACCTGCACACTGCTGAGCGCTGCCACCTGGGCGGTGCCCAGCGCCGCGATGTCGGCCGTTTCGATGGCGTGAATCTGCTGCGTCGTCAGCGCCGCCACCTGGCTGCTGGTGAGCTGGGCCACCTGTTCGGTGCTGAGCGCGGCCATGCCGTCGGTGCTCAACCCGCGAATCGCAGCCGTGCTCAGCACACGGAGGTCAGCCGTTTCGATGGCCTGAACTTGGTCGGTCGTCAGCACCGCCACCTGTGCACTGGAGAACGCCGCAAACTGCGCGGTGCCCAGGGCTGCCAGGTCGGCCGTCTCAATTGCACGAACCTGATCGGTCGTCAGTGTGGCGACCTGCGCGCTGGTGAGCGCACCCATTTGCGCTGTCTCCAGCGCCGCGATCTGCTCTGTGGTCAAGGCGCGGATCTGAGCGGAACTCAGCGAGCGCAGTGCCTGACTGTTGAGTACGCCGATGTCGCTCGTCTCGATGGCAGCCACCTGTTGTGTGCTAAACACGGAGACTTGCGCGCTGGTGAGCTGGGCCACTTGATCAGTGGTCAGCGCGGCCACGCCTTCTGTGCTCAGGCCGCGTACGGCCGTGGTGCTCAGAGCACGCAGGTCCTGTGTCTCGATGGCCTGGATCTGGTCGGTGCCAAGCGCGGCCACCTGGGCGCTGCCCAAGGCCGCCATCTGTGCAGTACCCAGCGCGGCAATGTCGGCGGTTTCCATGGCCGCGACTTGCAGCGTACTCAGCGCCGCAACCTGTGCAGTCGACAGCGCACCCACCTGGTCAGTGGTCAAGGCCACCACGGCATCGGTGCTCAGTCCGCGCAAGGCAGCCGTCGTCAGGGCCCGCAGATCAGCGGTTTCGATTGCCTGGACCTGGTCGGATGACAGCGCCGCCACCTGCGCGCTGCTGAGGGCCGCGGTCTGAGCCGTGCCCAGCGCAACGATGTCAGCCGTTTCAATGGCCTGGACCTGCTGGGTCGTCAGTGCAGCGACCTGCGCACTGGTCAGCGCGCTTACCTGGCTCGTTTCGAGCGCCACGATCTGGTCGGTGGTGAGCGCCCGGATCTGCGCGCTGCTGAGCGCCCTCAGACCAGCAGAGTTGATCACCCCCACGTCTGCCGTCTCGATGGCCTGGATCTGCTGGGTGCTCAGCGCAGCAATCTGGCTGCTGGTGAGTTGGGCCACCTGTTCGGTGGTCAAGGCCGCCACGCCATCGGTGCTCAGGCCGCGCAAGGCCGCGGTGCTCAGCACACGCACATCAGCCGTCTCGATGGCCTGGACCTGATCCGTCGTCAGGGCAGCCACCTGGGCGCTGCTGAGAGCGGCCATCTGGGCGGTGCCCAGCGCAGCAATGTCGGCCGTTTCGATGGCCTGAACCTGCTGCGTCGTCAACGCGGCGACCTGGACACTGGTCAGCGCGCTCATCTGGCCGGTTTCCAGCGCCACGATCTGGTCAGTGGTCAGCGCCCGCACCTGCGTGCTGCTCATTGCGCGCACAGCGGCGGTGCCCAGCACGGCCACGTCTTCCGTCTCGATGGCGCGGACCTGGCTGGTGCTCAGCGCTGCCACCTGGGTGCTGGCAAGTTGCGAGACCTGATCGGTCGTCAGCGCGGCCACCCCGTCGGTGCTCAAGCCGCGCAGCGCCAAGGTGGTCAACACGCGCAGATCGGCTGTCTCGATGGCCTGGACCTGGTCGGTCGTCAGTGCAGCCACTTGCGCACTGTTGAGCGCAGCCACCTGGGCGGTGCCCAATGCCGCGACGTCGGCTGTCTCGATCGCCCGGATCTGGCTGGTGCTCAGCGCAGCCACCTGGCTGCTGGTGAGTTGGGCCACCTGTTCGGTGGTCAAGGCCGCCACGCCATCGGTGCTCAGGCCGCGCAAGGCCGCGGTGCTCAGCACACGCACGTCAGCCGTCTCGATGGCCTGGACCTGATCCGTCGTCAGGGCAGCCACCTGGGCGCTGCTGAGAGCGGCCATCTGGGCGGTGCCCAGCGCAGCAATGTCGGCCGTTTCGATGGCCTGAACCTGCTGCGTCGTCAACGCGGCGACCTGGACACTGGTCAGCGCACTCATCTGGCTGGTTTCCAGCGCCACGATCTGGTCAGTGGTCAGCGCCCGCACCTGCGTGCTGCTCAGCGCCCGCACAGCGGCGGTACCCAGCACGGCCACGTCTTCCGTCTCGAGGGCGCGGACCTGGCTGGTGCTCAACGCCGCCACCTGGGTGCTGGCAAGTTGCGAGACCTGATCGGTCGTCAGCGCGGCCACCCCGCTGGTGCTCAAGCCGCGCAGCGCCGAGGTGGTCAATGCGCGCAGGTCCTGTGTCTCGATGGCCTGGACCTGCTCGGTCGTAAGCGCCCCCACCTGAATGCTGTTCAAGGCAGCGATCTGGCTGGTCCCCAGCGCGACGATGTCCTCGGTCTCGATGGCACGGATCTGGTTGGTGCTCAGCGCGGCCACCTGGCTGCTGGTGAGCTGGGCCACCTGTTCGGTGGTCAGGGCCGCCATGGCATCGGTGCTCAGTCCGCGCAAGGCTACGGTGCTCAGCACACGCACGTCAGTCGTCTCGATGGCCTGGACCTGATCCGTCGTCAAGGCGGCCACCTGGGCGCTGCTGAGAGCAGCCATCTGGGCGGTGCCCAGCGCTGCGATGTCGGCCGTCTCGATGGCCTGGACCTGCTGGGTCGTCAGCGCCGCCACCTGGGCGCTGGTCAGCGCACCCATCTGGCTGGTCTCCAGCGCAACGATCTGGTCAGTGGTCAGCGCGCGGAATTGTGTGGTGCTCAAGGCGCGCAACGCCTGCGTGCTCAGCACGGCGATGTCTGCCGTCTCAATGGCACGAATCTGCTGTGTTGTGAGCGCTGCGACTTGCGCGCTGCTCAGTTGCGCAATCTGGTCAGTGGTCAAAGCCGCAACCGCATCGGTGCTCAGGCCGCGCAAGGCCGCCGTGGTCAGCACACGGATGTCGACCGTCTCGATCGCCTGGATCTGGTCGGTCGTCAACGCAGCCACCTGCGCGCTGGTGAGCGCACGCACCTGGTTTGTGTCCAGCGCGGCGATGTCCTGCGTCTCGATGGCCCGGATCTGGCTGGTGTTGAGTGCCGCCACCTGGCTGGTGGTGAGTTGCGCAACCTGATCCGTGGTCAGGGCAGCCACCGCATCGGTGCTCAGCCCCCTCAGTGCGGCGGTGCTCAGGACGCGAATGTCAGCCGTTTCGATCGCCTGGACCTGATCCGTGCTCAGCGCAGCCACTTGGGCACTGCTGAGCGCGGCGACTTGGCTGGTGCCAAGCGCTGCCAGATCGGCTGTCTCGATCGCCTGAATCTGCTGGGTCGTCAGAGCGGCCACCTGTGCGCTGGTCAGCGCACCCATCTGGCTGGTCTCCAAGGCGGCGATCTGCTCCGTGCTCAGCGCGCGGATTTGCGTTGAAGTGAGCGCGCGCAGACCGGTGCTGCTGAGCGTGCCGACGTCGGCTGTCTCGATGGCGCGGATCTGCTGAGTGCTCAGGGCAGTGACCTGGCTGCTGCTCAGCGCGCCGATCTGATCGCTTGACAGCGCAACGATGGCGTCGGTGCTCAAGCCACGCATGGAAACCGTGCTAAGCGCGCGCAAGTCGTCGGTCTCGATGGCCTGAACCTGATCGGTCGTCAGCGCGGCCAGCTGTGCGCTGCTCAGCGCACGAGCCTGAGTGGTGTTCAGAGCCGCCACGTCCTCGGTTTCAAGCGCACGGATCTGCTGGGTGCTCATCACGCCGATCTGGGCGCTGCTCAGCGCGCCGACCTGCTCGGTGGTCAGCGCAGCGACGGCATCGGTGCTCAGGCCACGCAGTGCGGCGGTGGTCAGCACACGCAGGTCGGCCGTCTCGATGGCTTGAACCTGGTCGGTCGTCAGCGCGGCCACTTGCGTGCTGCTCAGCGCGGCGACCTGGCTGGTGCCCAGAGCGGCCAGATCGGCGGTCTCGATGGCCTGGATCTGCGCCGTGCTCAGTGCGGCCACCTGCGTGCTGCTCAGCGCGGACATCTGGGCCGTCTCCAGCGCCGCGATCTGATCGGTGCTCAGCGCACGCATCTGGGCCGTGGTCAGCGAGCGCAGCGCGCTGCTGCTCATCGCAGCCACGTCGGCCGTCTCGATGGCCTGGATCTGTTGGGTCGTCAGCGCAGCCACCTGGCTGCTGGTCAGCGCGTTGACCTGGTCGGTCGTCAGCGCCGCCACCGCATCCGTGCTCAGACCACGCAAGGCCAGCGAGCTCAATACGCGCAGGTCTTCGGTTTCAATCGCCTGAACCTGATCCGTGGTCAGCGCAGCGACCTGGGCACTGCTCAAGGCACGCACTTGCACGGTGCCCAAGGCGGCCACATCGGCCGTCTCGATGGCCTGAATCTGCTGCGTCGTCAGCGCCACCACCTGCGTGCTGCTCAGCGCCGCCATCTGGTCGGTCGCCAGCGCCACGATCTGGTCGGTGCTCAGCGCACGCATCTGGGCCGTGGTCAGCGAGCGCAGCGCGCTGCTGCTCATCGCGGCCACGTCGGCTGTCTCGATGGCCTGGATCTGTTGCGTCGTCAGCGCAGCCACCTGGCTGCTGGTGAGCGCGTTGACCTGATCGGTCGTCAGCGCGGCCACCGCATCCGTGCTCAGACCACGCAAGGCCAGCGAGCTCAATACGCGCAGGTCTTCGGTTTCAATCGCCTGAACCTGGTCCGTGGTCAGCGCAGCGACCTGGGCGCTGGTCAGCACGCGCACCTGAGCGGTTCCCAGCGCTGCGAGGTCGGCCGTCTCGATGGCTTGAATCTGCTGCGTCGTCAGCGCCGCCACCTGCGTACTGCTCAGCGCCGCCATCTGGTCGGTCGCCAGCGCCACGATCTGGTCGGTGCTCAGCGCACGCATCTGGGCCGTCGTCAGCGAGCGCAGTGCGCTGCTGCTCATCGCGGCCACGTCGGCCGTCTCGATGGCCTGGATCTGTTGCGTGGTGAGCGCAGCCACCTGGCTGCTGGTCAGCGCGTTGACCTGGTCGGTCGTCAGCGCCGCCACCGCATCCGTGCTCAGGCCGCGCAGCGCCAGCGAGCTCAGCACGCGCAGGTCTTCGGTTTCAATCGCCTGAACCTGGTCGGTTGTCAGCGCGGCCAGCTGAGCGCTGCCCAGCGTGCGAACCTGGGCTGTGCCCAGAGCGGCCACATCGGCCGTTTCGATGGCTCGGATCTGTTGCGTCGTCAGCGCAGCCACCTGGCTGCTGGTCAGCGCGTTGATCTGGTCGGTCGTCAGCGCCGCCACCGCATCCGTGCTCAAGCCACGCAAGGCCAGCGAGTTCATGACGCGCAGATCCTGCGTTTCGATGGCCTGGACCTGGTCTGTGGTCAACGCGGCAACCTGGGCGCTATTGAGCGCCGCAACCTGGGCGGTGCCCAGCGCTGCGAGGTCGGCTGTCTCGATGGCCTGAATCTGCGCCGTGCTCAGTGCGGCCACCTGCGTGCTGCTCAGCGCCGCCATCTGGTCGGTCGCCAGCGCCACGATCTGATCAGTGCTCAGCGCACGCATCTGGGCTGTGGTCAGCGAGCGCAAGGCGCTGCTGCTCATCGCAGCCACGTCGGCCGTCTCGATGGCCTGGATCTGTTGCGTCGTCAGCGCAGCCACCTGGCTGCTGGTCAGCGCGTTGACCTGATCGGTCGTCAGCGCGGCCACCGCATCCGTGCTCAGACCACGCAAGGCCAGCGAGCTCAATACGCGCAGGTCTTCGGTTTCAATCGCCTGAACCTGATCCGTGGTCAGCGCAGCGACCTGGGCGCTGGTCAGCACGCGCACCTGAGCGGTTCCCAGCGCTGCGAGGTCGGCCGTCTCGATGGCTTGAATCTGCTGCGTCGTCAGCGCCGCCACCTGCGTGCTGCTCAGCGCCGCCATCTGGTCGGTCGCCAGCGCCACGATCTGGTCGGTGCTCAGCGCACGCATCTGGGCCGTCGTCAGCGAGCGCAGGGCGCTGCTGCTCATCGCGGCCACGTCGGCCGTCTCGATGGCCTGGATCTGTTGCGTCGTCAGCGCAGCCACCTGGCTGCTGGTCAGCGCGTTGACCTGGTCGGTCGTCAGCGCCGCCACCGCATCCGTGCTCAGGCCGCGCAGCGCCAGCGAGCTCAGCACGCGCAGGTCCTCGGTTTCAATCGCCTGAACCTGGTCGGTTGTCAGCGCGGCCAGCTGAGCGCTGCCCAGCGTGCGAACCTGGGCTGTGCCCAGGGCGGCCACATCGGCCGTTTCGATGGCTCGGATCTGTTGCGTCGTCAGCGCAGCCACCTGGCTGCTGGTCAGCGCGTTGACCTGGTCGGTCGTCAGCGCCGCCACCGCATCCGTGCTCAAGCCACGCAAGGCCAGCGAGTTCAGCGCGCGCACATCGTCTGTCTCCATCGCCTGAACCTGGTCCGTGGTCAAGGCGGCCACCTGGGCGCTGCTCAAAGCACGCACTTGCACGGTGCCCAAGGCGGCCACATCGGCCGTCTCAATGGCCCGCACTTGATCAGTAGACAAGGCTGCGACCTGGTTACTCGTCAGCGCTCCCATCTGCGCGGTTTCCAGGGCCACGATCTGATCCGTGGTCAGCGCACGGACCTGTGCCGTGGACAAGGCGCGCAGCGCGCCGCTGGTCAGGGCAGCCACATCCGCTGTTTCGATGGCCTGGATCTGCTGGGTTGTCAAGGACGCCAGCTGAGCGCTGGTCAGCGCGTTGACCTGATCCGTGGTGAGCGCGGCCACCGCATCGGTGCTCAGCCCCCGCAACGCCAGCGAAGAAAGTGCCCGCAGGTCGCCCGTCTCAATCGCTTGGACCTGATCAGTGGTCAACGCAGCAACCTGTGCGCTGCTCAAGGCCCTGACCTGGTTGCTACCCAGCGCAGCCACGTCCTCTGTTTCGAGCGCACGAACCTGCTGGGTGCTCAAGCCCGCCACTTGCGTGCTGCTCAGATGCGTGACCTGATCGGTGGTCAGTGCGGCCACCGCATCCGTCGTCAGCGCGCGGATCTGCACAGAAGACATGGCCCGCAACGCGTTGCTGCCCAGCACGGCGACGTCTTGCGTCTCGATCGCCTGGACCTGCTGTGTCGTCAGCGCGGCCACCTGAGCACTCGTGAGTTGACTGAACTGCTCGGTGCTCAAAGCGGCAACGCCCTCGGTGCTGAGGGCGCGCAGGGAGAGGGTACTGAGGGCCCTCAAATCGTCGGCTTCGATTGCGGCCAGCTGATCGGTTGTCAGCGCTGCAACCTGCGTACTGGAAAGCGCCCTCGCCTGCGCTGTTGTCAGTGCAGCGATGTCCTCGGTTTCCAGCGCCCGAATCTGCTGGCTGTTCAGCGCGGCGATTTGCGATGTCAACAAGGCCTGCACCTGGTCGGTGGTCAGCGTGGCCACTGCGTCGGTGCTCAGCGAGCGCAGCTGCACCGAGGTGAAGGCGCGTACATCATTGGTCTCGAAGGCCTGCAACTGTGTCGAGGTCAACACCGCCAGATCCGCTGTCTGGATGGCCCGCACCTGCGTGGTGGTCAGGGCCATGATCTGGTCGGTCGAGAACGCTGCCCAGTCTTCCGTGTTCAGGTTGGCAATCGACGTGGTCGAGAGCTGGCTGATCTGGGTGGTCGACAACGAGTTGATGATGGAGGCCATTTATTTTCACCTTCCGAGATGCATAGGGGGTCTGTCCCGTTGGCCGCGGCCCTGCAACACATGAACAAGCAGGACGCACGACGTCAGGGAGAGGCTACGTGTGCCACCTCTGCAGAGAACGCGGGATAAGAACCCGTTTCCGCCCCCAACAGATGTGCGCAGCCAGACGACGCTGATCGCATATCGACGACGCCGGTTTGAACTTGAGTCGCCGCCCCCATCTCGCCTGCTTTTTCTCGTTTAAGGCGTCGGATGCCGCCGGAATCCCGGACTTTTCCGTGAAACGCTGCCGCTTCAGCGGTGGCAACATGGCCGTTCAGACTGACTCACACCCGTGCAACATGTCACACACCGCGCTCGCCAACGAACCGCCAGCATCGACCGCCGAGCCGACTTCAGAGCCGATGGTGGCCGATCGAGCCGCCCTGATCCGGGGTGTGGAGCTGCAGGGCCAAGGGCGGGTGGACGAAGCCGAAGTTCTCTTCCGCAATCACCTGCGTGCCGAGCCACACGATCCGATCGCGCTGTATTCGCTCACAGTGATCCTGCTGCAGCGCAAGCAGGCCGAACTGGCGCTGCCGCTGACCGAACGCGGTACCCAGGCCAATCCCGACTTCGCGCCGCTGTGGTTTGCACACGCCTCCGTGCAACAAGCGCTCGGCCTGCGCACCGAGGCGCTCGCCAGCTACGACCGCGCACTGGCGCTCAAGCCCGATTACACCGAAGTGCTGATCAACAGCGGCGCGCTGCTGCGCGAGTTGCACCAGCACGCCAAGGCGCTCGAGCGATTCAACCAGGTGCTGGCGATCAACCCGAACCATGAGTCAGCCATCGGCAACTGCGCCATCCTGCTCACCGAGTTCAAGCGCAGCGAAGAGGCCATCCGGATGTTCCAGCGCCTGCTGGCGCTCAACCCCAAGTACGACTACGGTCTGGGGCTGCTGTGCTATGAGCGGCTGCACGCCTGCGACTGGACCGATTTCGACATCACGGCACAGCGCATCACCGAGGGCCTGCGCGCCGGCGAACGCACCTGCAAATCCCTGGGCCTGATGGCGATTTCTGATTCCGCAGCCGATCACCAGCGCTGTGCACAGCTCTTTGCGCAGCACCGCTTCCCCTTCCGGGGCGAGCCACTGTGGCGAGGCGAGCGCTACCGGCATGACCGCATCCGCATCGCCTACGTGTCACCCGATCTTCGCGAGCACCCGGTGTGTCACCTGATGGCCGGTATCCTGGAGCAGCATGACCGCAACCGGTTCGAAACCACGGCCATCTCGATCGGCATCGACGACGGCAGCCGCCTGCGCGAGCGGATGAAGCAGGCTTTCGACCACTTCATCGACGCCCGAGGCATGGGCTCGCGCCAGATCGCCCAGCTGATGCGCGAGATGGAGATCGACATTGCCATCGACCTGGCCGGCTACACCTCGGATTCGCGCTCGGACATCTTTCTGCACCGTCCGGCGCCGGTGCATGTCAACTACCTGGGCTACCCCGGCACCATGGGGCTGGACATGATGGACTACATCATTGCCGACCCGCACGTGATCCCACCGGAACACCAACGCTACTACGACGAGCGGGTCATCTACCTGCCCGACACCTACCTGCCCACCGACGCCAGCATCCGGCCATCGGAGCGCACACCGACCCGGGCAGAATGCGGCCTTCCGGATGAGGGCGTGGTGTTCTGTTCGTTCAACCACGACTACAAGATCTCACCGCATGTGTTTGCGGTGTGGATGCGGCTGCTCAAGCAGGTGCCGGGCAGCGTGCTGTGGCTGATGTCGCGCAACGAGGTGTCGCAGCGTAACCTGCGTGCCCAGGCCGAAGCGCACGGTGTCGATGCCCAGCGGCTGGTGTTCGCCAAGCGCGTGCCCCTCGTCGAGGACCACCTGGCGCGCTACCGCCAGGCCGACCTGTTCCTCGACACACACCCCTACAACGCCCACACCACCGCTGCCGACGCGCTGATGGCGGGCCTGCCGGTGGTGACCTACATGGGACAGGCCTTCCCGGCCCGTGTGGCGGGCAGTCTGCTGCACAGTGTGGGCCTGAGCGAGCTGGTCACCGATTCGCTGGCCGCGTACGAAGCGCTGGCGCTGGCGCTGGCACGCGACCCCGCCCGCCTGGCCGAGATCAAGCAACGCCTGGCTGCCAACCGCGCCGGCAGCCCGCTGTTCGACACCCGTGGGTTCTGCCGCAACCTGGAAGCCATCTACACCAGCCTCTGGCGCGCCAGCCAGCTTGGCGGGCAGCATGATGCGCTGTGTCCGACATCATCCCGGACGGACAAGGCACACTGACATGGCGCACGCCACCCCCATCGACCCAGCCAAGGACACCGCAGAGGCCGCGCTCGCGCGGGGCAATCTGCAGTTGGCCGAGTTTCTGTGCCGAGACCGCCTGGAGCGCGGCGACGGCGACCTCCTGACCTGGCGCACACTCGCCGAAATCGCCACCCGCGCAGGCGTGCACCATGTGGCAGCCGATTGCTGGCAGGCGGCGCGGCAGATCGCTCCGCACGACCCTGCCGTCCTGGCGGCGTGGCATGCGGCCCGCGTGGCCCAGCAGCGCAGCGACGCGGCGCGCAGCGCACGCTCATCGCCCCGCTACCTGCTGATCAAGGCCTGGGGCTATGGCTTCTGGTCAGATCTGGACCATGTGCTCAGCATGCTGCTGCTGGCCGACCTGACGGGGCGCATCCCGGTCGTGCGCTGGGGCCGCAACAGCCTTTTCCGCGCGCCCGATGCTGACAACGCATTCACCGCCTTCTTCGAACCGGTCTCACCGGCCTGCCTGACCGACCTGCAACAGCCCGGGCAACGCTACTTCCCGGGCAAGTGGTCGGCGAGCAAGCTGGCGGACGAGGATGTGGGCAAGTGGGAGGGCCCCGGCTCGCGCTGTACCGGCCTGCACCTGCTCGGGCGCGACGAAGAAGTCGTTGTCAGCGACTTCCACACCAAGGTGCACGACCTCATGCCCTGGATCCCGGCCGACAGCCCCTACGCTGGGCTCACCCGCTCGCAGATCTACCGCGCAATCGTACAGAAGTACCTTCGCCTCAAGCCCCATCTGGCGCAGCGGGTCGACGGGCTGTGGGCAGAGCGCCTGAAGGGACGCCATTGGCTGGCCGTGCATGTACGGGGCAGCGACAAGGTCCACGAGATCCGCCACCTGCACGAGGTCAACGAGGCTTACTATGGCGCCATCGACAAGATCCTCAGCGTGAATCCCGCCCTGTCCATCTTCCTGCTGACCGACAGCGCGCCCATGCTGGCTTGCTTTCAGGAGCGCTATGGCGACCGCATCCTGTCGCTGGACGTGATCCGCAGCAGCTCGCAGACCGGTGTGCACTACGCAGGCCATTCCGGCGTCGAGGTCGGTGAACAGGTCATCCTCGACGCCTGGCTGGCCGCTCGATGCGATTTCTTCCTCGGCAATGGCGGCTCGAACGTGTCCGTGGGCATCCGGCATCTGAAGTCGTGGCCCGACGGCACCTTCTTCCTGATCGGCGAGGACTTCCTCGGCCAACGCAACAAGACCTTGCACACCTGGTGATCCCTGCCATGCTGCGCATCCATGTTCCCCAGCCCGTGTATGCCCCCCACTCGCACGAGCGACTCATCACACCAGACCTGTGCCGGCTGGACGACCGGGTCCATCTTTTCCCGGCCGTGTATCCGGACTTCGCTGCGCCCCGGCCGCTGCTGTCGCTGAAGCAGGATGGCCAGCCGCTGGATGGCCAGGACATCTGGACGGGCGACCCGATTGCTCACGAATACACACTGAACGCCCCCCACGACCAGCTCGAGATCGCCATCGGCGGTCGCGAGCTCGGCGTATACCGCATGAGCCGGCGGCCGGAGCTGGAGCCCGTTTACCTGACGGCCGCCACGCTCTTCAAGGATGACCTCGCGCAGTTGGCCTCATGGATCGACTTTCACGCCCACCATGGCGTCAACCGCTTCGTGCTGTACTACAACGGCACGCTGGACGGCATCCTGCCTCGGCTCAGTCAACGCGCCGACCTGCTGCAACATGATTTGCTGCTGATCCCATGGCCTTACAGCTACTGGGTCGACGGTGCGCCGCTGGGCAACGAGGCCCTGCTGGCCCAGCATGGTGACGGCACGGACATCTCCACTGTGCGCCTGAACTGGCATCACGCGCAGCACCTGATGCTCAACCACGCGTTGATCTTCCTCAGGGGCACGACCGAGTACATCGGGTTCTTCGATCTGGACGAGTATTTCTCCGTCCAGTCAGGCGACCGCCTGTGCGACTTCATCCGTGCGCATGGTCAGGACGTCTACATCTTCCAGAGCCGCTGGTCGGAGCTGAGCAGCAACCGCGTGCCCGGCTGGGCGGACGACGGCCGCTTCCTGGCGCATGAAGCGATCGAGGCGGCGAGCCAGTGGGAACCATTCCCTCATCGCACGAAGTACATCGCGCGACTCGATCACATCTGCTCCACGCGCGTGCACTATCCACGGCTGACCCGCGCCGCGGCCAGGACGGCCGTGGTTCAACCCGAACTGGCCAGCCTCTATCACTTCCACTGCTTCAGCGGCAAGGCGCCCCGGCGTGGTTTCGTGAATCCCGGCGGCGAGTGGGTGCCCGTGCACGACTTCTGCATGCCACCGGGTCTGGCGCTGCGCGAGGTCAGCGCCGCCTGACCTCAGGCGGTGGCCGCCTCGGCCGCCATGCCCTGAGGCAGAAAATCGGGTACCTCGGCCCACACACCACCGGGCGTGATCAGGTTGCGGCGCGGCGCCTTGCCGCTGAAGCAGTGAAAGTGGTACAGCCCCACCACCTCCGGCTCGACCTTGACCATGCGCGTGCCAGCCATCGTGGCCTTGGGCACGTGTGCCCCCGTGCTCGCAATGCATTCTGGCCGCGCAATGTACTTGGTGCGTGATGGAAACGGCACCCACTCCGGCGCAGCCAACACGGGATGACGGTCGAAGAAATGGCGATCATCGCCCCATGCTGGCACCTCGCTGCCAGGCAACTCTGCCCAACGGCTCTGGAAGATGTAGACGTCCTGCCCGTGGTGGCGGCACAGGTCGGCCAGTGAGTGCACCCCGGTAGCCGGACGAAAGTACTCGTCCAGATCGAAAAAACCCAGGTAGTCCGTCGTGCCGCGCAGCACCACCAGCGCGTGGTTGAGCATGAGTTGCTGCGCGTGATGCCAGTCGCGCCCGCGCTGAGACAGATCGGCCTGGGCGCCATGAACGGCAATCAGACCCTCTGCACCCAGCCCCAGGCCTTCGGCCCAGTACGCGAATGGCCAGGGTACCAGCAGCACATCCCGATCGCGCAGCGCCGCACAGGCCGCCACCTCGGGCAGGATGCGCGCCAACTCGCCGTTGAAGTACAGCACGAAGCGTTCAAACCCCAGCGCCGCATGGTAATCCACCCAGGTTTCCAGCTGGGTATAGTCGTTCTTGAACAGCGTTGCGGCCGTCAGCGTCACCTTGCGCGTCAGGGGCAGCGCGCGCGGCACGACGCGCCCCGCAAACTGGTCATGTAGCCAGATCTCCACCGCCGTCTCTGGCGCCACCGACTGCGGCAAGGTGTAGGCGTAGGCCAGGGTCTCGGGCGCACCCACCACCTCGGCCTTGAGGATTTGCCCACCCACACGCAGCGTCACCGCGTCGACTGGCGCCGCGAAATCGGGATAGTGCGCAGGATAGAGGTGAACCGTCTGGCCCGCACGGGTGCAGTCTGCCGTGATCAGCCGCTCATGCGTGTGCTGACCATACAGAGGTTGCGGCAAATGAACATTCAGCATGGCGATCACCCGTTACGGTTCCTGAAGGCCCAGCCAGCGCGGCAACCCGGGGCCGAGCGCCTGCAACTGCAGTGTAGAAAGCAAGCCATCGTACAGGGCATTGACCTGGGCGACCTGCAGGTTGAAATGCTCGCTTTCTGCCGACATCACGTCAAACAGCGAACGGCGCCCCAACTGCGCCCACTGCTGGATGGTGGCGCGCCGCACCTGCTCGCTGTCGCGCAGGATGAGGGCGTATTGATCGGCCCGTTCGAACGCCGTGGTGGCGGCATCATGCAGCTCGGCGGCCTGGGCTCGCCGTGTGGCCAGCACACCCTCCAGTTGCTCGCGCGTGGCCTGGGCCCGCCGCAGCGCGGCCAGCAACGCCGATTCATCCGCCCGACCGGTGTACAGCGCGTAGCTGACGCCCACGCCGGCCTGCCAGTTGGACACACGCGTCTCGCCCTGCTGGGCATCTGCGCCGTTGACCGACCAGAAGAACTGCGGCTTGCGACCCGCCTCGATGGACGCTGCCAACCGCTCTGCGGCCTCGGCCTGCGCCCGCAACTGCTGCAGCTCGGGCGCTGCATCCACCCCCTGCAGCACCTGCTCGCGCTCAGGCACCCAGCGTGTCACTGCGGCTTGTGGCAGGCGCGTCTCGTATCCGGGGCCCAACAGTTTCTCCAGCCGCAGGCCAATCTGCCGAACCTGAGCCTGCGCGACATCGCGGGCCAGCTCCGCCTGGGCGCGGGTCTTGCGCGCCTGCAGCAGTTCGCTGCCTCGGCCGCGATCCACCGCCACAATCTGCTCAAGCGAGGCGACCAGGCAATCGAGCGACTGCGCATACCGCGCATACACCTGTGCATGGGCGCGGTAACGGGACAGGTCTGCCACCGCGGCCACCGTGGCCAGCATCACTTGCTCGCGCGCGAGGTCGCTGCCGATGCGGGCGGAATCCGCCTGCGCCCGGCGCCACGCTGCGAGCTGGTCCAGGCGGCCCCAGTCATAGAGGCGGCCCGACACGTTCACGCCCAGCGAGGCCGTGTGTGTCGCGTCGCGGCGCTGTCCGTCCACACGCCCACCGGCGCCCACCAGATTGCCTGTGAGGCCGACCTGGGGCAAGCGCCCTGCCTCGGTTTCACGCAGATCATGCTGTGCCGCCTCAGCGAGCAGCCGCGCCGCCCCCCATTCGTTGCTGCGCTCGGCGGCCCGCTCGGCCAGCGGTCGCCACGCGGTGGCCAGATCGCGCTCGCCCACGATGGGCACCACCGGTTCGCTGGGCGTGGCGGCATCAGGCTGCGCTCGCCACAGCGCTTCGCGGCAACTGCTGGCCCAGGCCGTGGTCGTCATCGCGTTCGCGCAGACCATGATCAAGGCCATGGCCATGGTCGTCGCCACCCGCCTCACACACTGATGGGTTGGCACGTCAGCGCTCCCGGAAGGCTTCGCGCGACTTGAACAGCGGCCGCAGCAGGAACTGGAGCACCGACCGTTCCCCGGTCCGGATGTCCACCGTCGCCGTCATGCCCGGCAGGATCGGCAGGGGCTTGCCCTGCGCGCGCAACGTCGAGGCGTCGGCCTGGATCAGCGCGCGGTAATAGCTGCCATCGCTGCCCGGGGACCGGGTCTCGTCCATCAGCGCATCCGGGCTGATGGATTCGATCTGACCCTTCAGCCCGCCATAGGTGTAGTAGTCATACGCAGACAGCTTCACCTCAGCAGGCAGCCCGGTGCGCACGAAGCCGATGTCGGCCGGCTTCACGCGGGCCTCGATGAGGATGCGATCGCCCAGAGGCACGATCTCCATGATGGGCGCGCCCGGCGTCACCACGCCACCCAGTGTGCCGACCTTGATGCTCTTGACCACGCCCCTGACTGGCGATCGCAGCACCGTGCGGGTCAGCACGTCCTGCTTGACCACCATTTGCTCGTCGACCTGGGCCAGCTCGGCCCGGATGCGCACCAACTCGGTCGAGGCATCCTGCCGGAAGCGGTTGGTTCGCTCGGCGATCTGCAGGCTGAGGTCATTGGCCTGGCGGCGCAAACGCATCACTTCCACCTCAGACATCAGGCCCTGGGCCGACATGGTTTGCGCCATGGCCAACTCCTGGTTGACCAGATCGAGGCTGCGTCGATAGACCACCACGGCCTCGTCCAGCGCCCGCCGTCGTGCGGCATAGGCCTCGGTCTCGGCGGCCACCACATCACGCACCCGCTGGACCTCAGGTGGAAAGCGCAGCGCCTGGCCGGTGCTTTCGGCCGTGAGACGCGCCTGCGTGCCCAGCAACGCCACCCGCTTGACCTGCCCTTCGTTCTGCTGTGCCTCCACGCGTGTGCGGTCCAGCAGCAACAACTCCTGGCCGGCCTCGACCACCATGCCTTCCTTGACCTTCAACGTGTGCAGGATGCCTCCCTCGAGGCTGGCAATGACCTGGTCGCGGCCGTCGGCCACCACCTTGCCGGTCGCTCGGGCGACCTGGTCGACCTCCGACACGGCCGCCCAGACGATCACGGCGCCCACGACTGCCAGCATGAGCACCAACGCCAGGTTGCTGCGTGGTGTCGATTCAACCAGTTGGGCCTCCCGGATGCCCGCCAGAAAGCGCGCATCACCCTGTTGCGCCCGGGGCCCACTTCGGCCGATACCAAACCAGCCCATGCCTCAACCCTCCACCGGGGCAGGCACCCCGGCGCCCTGCCCGACCTCTGGCACCTGCGCAGACTCCACTGCTTTGACCGCCGCTTCCGCGCGGTTGGCCACAGGGCGCTGCCCCGCCAGCAAGGCCAGCACCTTGTCCTTCGGGCCATCGATCACGACGCGGCCGCCATCGACCACCACCACGCGGTCGACCACGTCCAGCACCGCAGGCCGGTGCGTCACGACCACCAACGTGCAGTCGTTCACCACATTCTTCAGATGACGGATGAAGCCCGCTTCGGCCTGCGCATCCATCGAGCTGGTGGGCTCATCCAGCAGCATCACGCGCGGCCGGGTGACCAGGCAGCGCGCCAGCGCCACCAGCTGCCGCTGACCGCCTGACAACATCGTGCCCATCTCGCCCACGGGCAGGTCGAACCCGAGCGGGTGCGCTGCAGCGATCTTGTCCAGCCCTGTGAGCATGGCCACCTCATGGAAGCAGGCGGGATCGGCATTGGGACGGTCCAGCAACACGTTGTCGCGCAGGCTGGTGTTGAACAGGCGCGGCTCTTGAGAGAGGTAGCCCACCTGCGCGCGGAAATCCGCGGGATCAATCTGACGCAGGTCCAGTCGATCCACCTCCACATACCCCTCGGTGGGCTGGTACAGACCGGCCATGAGCCGCAGGATCGTGGATTTGCCGCTGCCGATCTTGCCCAGCAGCGCGACACGTTCACCCGCCCGGATTTCGAGCTTCACGCCCTTGAGCACCATGGGTGGCGGCTCGCCCTGCGGTGTGGCGCCCGGGTATGCGAAACGGACGTCGCGCAGCGCGAGATCGCCTTTGAGGTTGGGCAAGGGCAGATAGCGCTTGTCCGGCTCGCGCTCGTCCGGCAGGGCCATCAGCTCATTGAGCGAACGCAGCGCGGCGCGGGCGCCCTGGTATCGGGTGGCCAGGCTCACCACGCTGCTCAGCGGCGCCACCGCACGGATGCTGAACATCATGGCGGCCACGATGGCGCCCGAGGTCAGCGCACCATCGCCCACCAGATGCACGCCCCACACCAATACCGACACAGTGACAATCTGCTGCGACACCATGGTCACGTTGTTCACACCGCTGGCGGCCATGCGGGCCCGCAACGATGACATGGCCGCCGCCGCGTTTGCCGTTTCATACCGCCGCAGGAAATGCCCATGCGCGCCTGCGGCGCGGATGTCTTCCATGCCCTCGACCGCCTCGACCATCACGCCGTGCAGGTCGGCATGCTGTGCCATGTTGGCTGCCATGAGCTTGCGCAGGCCGCTCTGGATGGCCCACGTCAGCCCCAGCAGAACGGGGATGGCCACCAGCGGCACCACCACCAGCGGCCCGGCCACCAGCCATGTCGCCAGCACGAACAGTGCGATGAATGGCAGGTCGCTGACCAGGGTCAGCGTGGCCGAAGTCGAGAAGTCCCGCACCAGCTCGATCTGTGCGAGCCGATGCGCGAAGCCCCCGGCCGAGTCCGGCCGTTGCTCCAGCCGGATGGCCAGCGCCTTGCGAAAGATCAGGTTACCCAGCGCCAGATCGGCCTTCTTGCCTGCGGTGTCAATCAGGTAGCTGCGAATCTGGCGGGCTACCAGGTCAAAACCGATGGCCACGAACGCGCCGACGGCCATGGCCCACAGAGTGACCAACGCCTGGGTGGGAATGATGCGGTCATATACCACCGACGCAAACAAGCCGGTGAACAGCATCAGCACGTTGCTCAGGAATGCCGCCAGCAGCGCCGAACGGTAGTACGGCAGGAAGCGACGAATCGTGCCCCACAACCAGTGGCCATGCCCCAGCCCGCTGTCTCGCGCGGCCTGCCCATCGGCCGATGCGGTGCGCAATCCGGCCAGCAACAGGTAGCCTGAGTAGCGCGCCGTCAGATCCGCCTCGCTGACCACGCGCACGTGGTCAGGATGAGCCGGGTCAAGGATCTCGTACAGGGCGCCCGTGTCAGCTTGCGCGGCAGGCAGGCGCCGCAACAGCACGCAAGCCTGCCCATCCGCCATCAACAGCACCACCGGCAGCAGCACGGACAGCACCTGGCTCGGCGCACGGGCGACGATGGCGGCCTCGAAACCCGCGCTATGCAGCATGGCCACCATCTGCGCAGGCGACACGGGCGACGGCGCCCCCGCCGCATGCAGCAGCGACATGGGAGAGCGATCCACGCCGTGATGACGGCACAGCCATGTCACAGCCGCCAGCAATGGATCAGCCGACAGCAGGTCCGCCGCAGGCGCGGCGTGTTCAGGCAAAGAGGCGGCGGGGCCCTGTGCGTCCAAAGTGTGTGCTCCCAGCACGCGCGGTCATGATCTCCATCGCCATGCCAGCGCTGCCAGCAGTCTCCCACTGCGCACACCGGGGTGATGAGGAAGAAACACGGCGTTTGCGGCGCCAATTCACGCCCACCGAAAAGCACAAACCCCGCTCCGGCAAGCCGAAGCGGGGTTCGAAGGTGGAGGCGCGGGCCGGAGTCGAACCGACCTACACGGATTTGCAATCCGGTGCATAACCGCTTTGCTACCGCGCCGTGTGAAAAAGGGAAGCGCTGGGCTTCCCTTTTTACGCAAACTGGAGCGGGAAACGAGGCTCGAACTCGCGACCTCAACCTTGGCAAGGTTGCGCTCTACCAACTGAGCTATTCCCGCATATCGCCTTGCCTCAGAGCCTTGCTCTGCTGCTTGACTGCGTTGGTGTCGCAATCAGCGAAGACCTGAACTATACACCGTTTTTGAGCCGCTTCGCAAGATGTTGCGCGTCGCCATCATCAGGCCCGGTACACTCAACACCGTCGCCCCGATGGTGAAATCGGTAGACACAGCGGACTTAAACTCCGCCGCTTCCAGAAATGGGGCGTGCCGGTTCGATCCCGGCTCGGGGCACCATCCGGGTAAGCCATGGTTGCGCTGGCGCCACCCCCAGACGCCCCCGAGCGATATAGGCGCACTTGACGCGCTTTTCAGCGTAACGCTCGACGAGGCCGCACCTAAAATCGGTTCCGCTCAAGGCGCGTGGCGAAGTGATGCCCGCGCGCCCATTCCCTACATTGCCGGGGCGGATCGCCCACCAAGAGACTCGCATGAGCTCTATCACCCTCACCTCCGGTGCAAGCTTTGATTGTCCGCCCGGCACCTCTTTGCTCGACGCAGCTGCGACCTCGTCGATCACGTTGCCGTACAGTTGCAAGACCGGGCGATGCAGCACGTGCAAGTGCCGCGTCGTCTCGGGCACGAGCAAGCTCTTGCAGCCTGAGATGGGTCTGTCCGAAAGCGAAAAACAGGCTGGCTGGATATTGAGTTGCGTACGCACGGCCGAGAGCGCCATGACACTCGAGGCGGAAACGCTTGCCGGTGTCACCCTGCCTGCCGTCAGGAACCTGCCGTGCCGCGTCAGCACGCTAGAGCGCGTTGCTCGCGATGTGCTCCGCGTGCGTCTGCGACTACCTCCTACCGCCGATTTCACGTTTTTGCCGGGGCAATACGTGGACATCACCGGGCCAGCAGGCATCAGCAGGAGCTATTCTCTCGCGAGCGCCTCAGTACAGAACAAGACACTGGAGCTGCACATTCGGGCGGTGCCAGGAGGCCTGATGAGCCAGTACTGGTTTGAGCAAGCGCAGCCAAACGACCTATTGCGCCTCAAGGGGCCACTCGGATCCTTTTTCCTCCGACCGGCGGCGGATCGCGACATTGTGCTGCTGGCAACGGGGACAGGTATCGCACCCATCAAGGCCATTCTGGAATCCCTCCCGGGGCTGGACACCTCCGAACGACCACGGTCGGTCACCCTACTATGGGGCGGGCGTAGCGAGACGGACTTGTATATGGACCTGAGACCGATGCTGCTGCCTACAGTGCGATACATCCCGGTCCTATCCAGATCGGACGCCTCTTGGACGGGTGCCCGCGGTCATGTACAAGACGCATTCCTTGCAGAGCCAGCCCCGCTGGACAACATCGTCGTGTATGCGTGCGGCTCGGAAGCCATGATCAAGAGTGCGAGCGAAGCATTTCAAGCCAGAGGGCTGAGCCCCGGACGTTTCCACTCCGACGCGTTCGTCTGTTCCGCCACCCCCACTCCCAACGCAGGATCAGCAACATGAAAGCAGTCATTCTTGCTGGCGGCCTCGGCACACGCCTGAGCGAAGAAACATCTACGCGGCCGAAGCCTATGGTGCCGATTGGCGGCAAGCCCATCCTCTGGCACATCATGAAGCTCTACTCTCACCACGGGATCAACGAGTTCGTGATCTGTTGCGGCTACAAGGGCTATGTGATCAAGGAGTACTTCGCAAACTATTTTCTGCACATGTCCGACGTGACCTTCGACATGCAAGCCAACACCATGCATGTGCATGAGCGCCGCGCTGAGCCCTGGAAGGTCACACTGGTCGACACGGGAGACGATTCCATGACGGGAGGACGCCTTGCGCGGGTTGCAGACCACATTCGCGACGAGGAGGCCTTCTGCTTCACTTATGGGGATGGCGTGGGCGACATCGATATTGGAAGGACACTCGACTTCCACCGATCTCACGGCAAACTCGCGACGCTCACAGCCACTTTTCCGCCGGGCCGATTTGGCGCCCTGGACATCCAAGGTGGGCGGGTGGCCAGCTTCAAGGAAAAGCCGAAAGGCGACGGTGCCATGATCAATGGCGGGTTCTTCGTGCTTTCGCCCAAGGTGCTGGATTACATTGATGGCGATGCCACCATATGGGAACAGGAGCCGCTGATGAGCCTGGCGCACGAAGGTGAACTGATGGCGTTCGAGCACCACGGTTTCTGGCAGCCGATGGACACGCTGCGCGACAAGCACCACCTCGAGGAGTTGTGGGCGAGCGGCAAGGCGCCTTGGAAGCTCTGGGACTGAACGGCCATGATCAATGTCAATCCGGCCTTCTGGAAAGGCAAGCGGGTCCTGCTGACCGGTCACACCGGCTTCAAGGGGAGCTGGCTGAGCCTCTGGCTCCAATCCTTAGGGGCTGAGCTGCATGGCCTGGCATTGAATCCTCCAACGTCGCCTGCGCTCTTCGACGAGGCGCACGTTTCTGACGGCATGAACAGTGTGATTGGCGACATTCGGAACCCGGAGGTGGTTGACCGGATGTTCAAAGCCTGTTTGCCGGAAATCGTGATTCACATGGCTGCCCAGCCGCTTGTCAGACATTCATATGCTGAGCCCGTGGAGACGTATGCGACCAACGTGATGGGCACCGTGCATGTCCTGGACGCGGCCCGCCGTTGTGAAAGCGTTCGGGCCATCGTCAACGTGACCACGGACAAATGCTACGACAACCGGGAATGGGTGTGGGGCTACCGCGAAGACGAGCCGATGGGCGGCCGGGACCCATACAGCAATAGCAAAGGCTGCGCCGAACTTGTCACCAGTGCCTACAAGCAATCGTTTCTGGCAAGCCAGGGCATCGCCGTTGCAACGGCCCGAGCCGGCAACGTGATCGGTGGCGGCGACTGGGCGGCCGACCGCCTGCTTCCAGACATTCTCCGTGCGTTTTCGCAACGAGAGCCTGTCCGCATCCGTCATCCACGCGCGATCCGTCCTTGGCAACACGTCATTGAGCCACTTTCGGGCTATCTGGTTCTCGCGGAACGGCTGTACGAGTTCGGCCAGGCGTATGCGGAAGCCTGGAATTTCGGCCCGAGGGACCAAGACGCCCGCCCCGTCATCTGGATCGTGGACAGGGTCGCCCAACTGTGGGGTCCGGATGCGCAATGGCAACAGGACGCAGGCGACCACCCCCATGAAGCCCACTACCTCAAACTGGATGTTTCCAAGGCCGGTGCCCGACTGAACTGGGAGCCGCGGTGGACGCTGGGCACGGCGCTGGAACAGACGACTCAGTGGCACCGAGCATGGATCAACGGCCAGAACATCCGTGGTCTCTGCCTGGATCAGATCGCATCACATCAATCGGTCATGCACCCCATCAAGGACCTCTCATGACAAGTACCCCGATCATGCAGCCAGCGGCTCAGGCCATTCGCGAACAAATCGCCAAGCTGGTTCAGCAGTACGCCGACCTCGCATTCGCGCCGCAGCCTTTTGTTCCAGGCCAGACCCCGGTCCCGGTATCGGGCAAGGTCATTGGCGCACCAGAACTCAAGAACATGGTTGAAGCCAGTCTCGACGGCTGGTTGACGACGGGACGTTTCAACGCCATGTTTGAAGAGCGCCTCGCTCGATTTCTTGGGGTCAAACACCTCATCACGGTCAACTCTGGATCGTCGGCCAACTTGGTGGCCTTCTCCACCCTCACTTCGCCACGCCTGGGCAACCGCGCCATTCAACAAGGCGATGAAGTAATCGGTGTGGCTGCCGGGTTTCCAACGACTGTCAACCCGATCCTGCAATTCGGCGCTGTGCCGGTCTTTGTGGACGTGGATCTGGCGACGCACAACATTGACGCTGGCAAGATCGAGGCAGCCATTTCGCCGCGCACCAAGGCCATCATGCTGGCGCACTCGCTGGGGAACCCGTTCAATCTGGACGTGGTGACGGCGCTGTGCAAGAAGCACAACCTGTGGCTGATCGAGGACTGCTGCGACGCGCTGGGCGCAACCTACCGGGGCCAGATGGTGGGCACGTTCGGTGACATCGGCACGCTGAGCTTCTATCCGGCCCATCACATCACCATGGGTGAAGGTGGCGCCGTGTTCACCAACAACCCCGAACTCAAGCTGATAGCCGAGTCGTTCCGCGACTGGGGTCGCGACTGCTACTGCCCGCCTGGCAAGGACAACACGTGCAACAAGCGCTTTTGCTGGAAGCTGGGCGACCTGCCTGAAGGTTATGACCACAAGTACACCTACAGCCACCTGGGCTACAACTTGAAGATCACAGACATGCAGGCCGCCTGCGCCCTGGCGCAGATGGACAGGCTCGACGAGTTCATCGCCATTCGCCGTGCCAATTTCGCATACCTTAAGGATCGGTTGCGCAGTTGCGAGGCGTTCCTCCATCTTCCTGAGGCCACGCCCCATTCCGATCCCTCATGGTTTGGCTTCCCCGTCGTCCTGAAAGAGACGGCTGGCGTGAAACGGGTCGATCTGCTGAACCACCTGGATCAGAACAAGATCGGTACGCGCCTCTTGTTTGCCGGCAATCTGACACGGCAACCCTACATGGTGGGACGCAACTTCCGCGTCAGCGGCGACCTCACCAACACGGATATCGTCATGAACCAGACGTTCTGGCTCGGGACCTACCCCGGCCTCACGAACGAACACCTGGACTTCATTGCCGAGAAGATCGAAGAATTTCTGGGCGTGAACTTCTGATGTTCACCGTACAGCACAGCGCACTAGCTGGCTGCCTTGAGCTCCAGCCTAAGGTCGTTGAGGACCCGCGTGGCCGCTTCGTCAAGCCGTTCCATGCGGACGAGTTCGCGCGGCTGGGCCTGGCCTCGGCATTCTGCGAGCAGTATTACTCCCACTCCCACCGGGGCGTGATTCGCGGCCTGCATTTTCAGACCCCCCCGCACGACCACGCCAAGCTGGTGTACTGCGTGGCCGGGGAGGTGTTGGATGTGGTGGTGGATATCCGCCAAGGCTCGCCTACCTTCGGACACGTGGCAACCTTCGCGCTCAGTGCAGCCAAGGGCAATGCGGTCTATATTGCGCCAGGTATGGCGCACGGTTTCTGCGTGCTCAGTGAGCAGGCCACTCTGATCTACAACGTGACGAGCGCTTACTCGCCAGCCCATGATGCGGGCATTCTCTGGTCTTCGATCGAACTGGATTGGCCGGTGCACGACCCCGTCGTTTCAGCCCGGGATCAGCAGTTCCCGACTCTGGCATGTTTCGACACGCCGTTTCGCCATGTCTGACACACCCTACGCGCCGCGACGGGTTCTCGTTACTGGTGCCACCGGCTACGTTGGCGGAAGGTTGACACGGCGACTGGTCGAGCAGGGCATCGAAACCCACATCTTGGTCAGAACCTCGTCGCAGCTCGCCACATTCGCCGATATCGAGAACTGCCTAGTCGTGCATTGTTACGACGGCAGCATCAGCAGCATGCAGGCCGCCGTTTCCTCAGCGAAGCCCGAGGTGGTCTTCCACCTGGCCTCGCTCTATCTCGCTCAGCACCGCGCCGAAGACCTGGACAGGCTGGTACAGAGCAACATCCAGATGCCGACACATCTGCTGGAGGCCATGGCCGGTTGCGGCGTCAGATACCTCGTGAACACGGGGACGTCCTGGCAGCATCAGAGCCACGATGAGAATCAGCCTGTGAACCTCTATGCCGCGACCAAGCAAGCGTTTGAGGCCGTCGTCGACTATTACGCAAGCGTCGGCAAGATGAAGGTCAGCACCCTGAAGCTGTTTGACACCTACGGACCAGACGATCCTCGCGGCAAGCTCATCTCACTGCTCTGGAAGACCGCGCTCGCGCAGCAGCCGCTGTACATGTCACCCGGAGAACAGGAAATCGACCTGGTCCATGTCGAAGACGTGGTGGATGCATTTGTGCATACGGCCGGCATGCTGCCTAATCAAGCGCAGGCGCACACCCGGTACGGCCTGTCATCGGGCCAACCAGTACCACTGAAATCTCTGGTCGAAGCGTTTGAGCTTGCCACTGGTTTGACAGTGCCGATCGTTTGGGGGGGGCGTCCTTACCGGGATAGAGAGGTCATGACCACATGGCGCGGGTACAGCCCACTTCCAGGTTGGTTGCCGACTCGACGCTTCGAGACTGCCATCGCCCACACAAGACCATGAGCCCAACGCATAGCACCGCAACCGCCGGACGCCCTCGCCCCGCACGCCCCTATCTGGTGATCATCCGCGCGGGCAGCAACGCGCTGCATTTCGACTGGTCCCTGCCCGCCGACCGCAAGTGGGACCTCGTCACGCTCGCATACGATCCGCGCGTCCTGGAGAACGCAGGCGTCGGTCAGCGAACGTTTGGCGATGCGTTGATCGACAGCTCTGGTTCCCCGTCCAAGTTCCATGGCTTGTCTCGCTTCTTTGCCGAGCGTCCTGAAACCGAGGATTACCGTGCGGTGATGATGCCCGACGACGACCTGCTGTTCGAGCCCGCACGCATCAATGAACTGTTCGAGGTCTTCACGGCCTCGGGTGCAGCAGTGGGACAGCCGGCTCTGACGCCAGACTCGTTTGTGTCTCACCTCGTCACGGTTCAGCACCACGCTTTCAGCTATCGATACACGAACTTTGTCGAGGTGATGACGCCGATGATGGACGCTTGGGCGCTACGCGAGTTTCTGCCCACATTCACTATCAACAAATCATCGTGGGGGATGGACTTGTTATGGGCGAAGCGTTGTGCCGACGCAGGGCGAAGGCAGGTCATCATCGACCAGACGCCGGTCAAACACACCCGTCCGGTAGGAGGCGGCGGTCTGTACGCCGCGCTGGGAGTGGACCCGCATGCCGAGATGGCCGAGTTGATGGCTCAACACGCCATTCCGCCTTTCCAGGGAATGGTCCTCGGCGGGAAGCTTGCAGCTGGTTATCCCCGTCCTTGGTCGGGACTGCTCATCGAGAGCTTCCTACGCGGCGCAGATCGGTTTTCAACAGAGCATCCTTCTTTCAAGAAGATGCTAAAAGCGTCATTACCGCATCTGCTGACACGCCCTGAAGAAGACCCGTCCGCCAGATAAAGAGCGGAGGGAGTGGAGGCGCGGGCCGGAGTCGAACCGACCTACACGGATTTGCAATCCGGTGCATAACCGCTTTGCTACCGCGCCTCAGGTGCCAACGCGACCTGCGTCAGCGCGCTGATTATGAACGAAGTTGCACGCGCGTGCTGAGCGGCACGCGATGGGCATGTGCCTTGCCGCATGGCGGCCATGAATCAGCCCACCACCACCCGCAGCAACCCTTCATCCGACGCGACCGCCCCTCCTGTGGTCGTCATCACTGGCGCATCTGGCGGAATCGGCCGTGCCACGGCATGCGTGTTCGCCAAGCATGGCTGGCGGGTCGCCCTTCTGGCGCGCGGCGCCGACGGCTTGGAGGGCGCACGCCGGGATGTGCTGGCGCTCGGCGGGCAGGCGCTGGTTGTGCAGGCCGACGTGGCGGACGAGCACCAGGTTGAAGCTGCCGCCTCGCGCGTCGAAGCCGCCTGGGGCCACATCGATGTGTGGGTCAACAATGCCATGGCGACGGTGTTTGCCGAGGCGGCGACCGTGGACCCGGCCGATTTCCGGCGCGCCACCGAGGTAAGTTACCTGGGCGTGGTGTGGGGCACACTGGCCGCGCTGCGACGCATGTCGCGCCGCGGTCGAGGCTGCATCGTGCAGGTGGGCTCGGCGCTGGCCTACCGCTCCATCCCGCTGCAGGCGGCCTACTGCGGCGCCAAGTCTGCCGTGCGCGGCTTCACGGATTCGTTGCGTTGCGAGCTCGAGCACCATCACAGCCCGATCAGGCTCACCATGGTGCACCTGTCGGCCTTCAACACCCCGCAGTTCGACTGGGGCCGCTCCAATCTGCGCCGACGGGCCCGCCCGATGGGCAAGGTCTTCCAGCCAGAACTCGCCGCGCGAGCCATCTACCATGCCGCTCGCCGCCCCCGGCGTGAGTGGTGGGTGGGCTGGCCTGCCCTGCAGGCCGCACTGGGCCAGCGGGTGATCCCTGGCTGGCTGGACACCTATCTGGCACGCACAGCGGTCAGCGGCCAGCAGACGAACGAGCCCGTGCCCGATGAACGCGAAGACAACCTGTGGCGCCCGGTAGCCGGAGACCACGGCGCCCGCGGACGCTTCTCGGCCGAGGCGCGTAACAGCAGTCTGCAACACTGGCTGAGTGTTCGACGAGGGCCAGTATGGTTGGCCATCGCAGCCGCCGCATTGGCGGGCGGCGTGGGCGCAGGGCTGCTCACCTGATCAGGCGGGAAACGCGATCGTGCTCAGCAAGGCCAGCGCAGGCTGACGGGAGTCCAGCCGCGTGTGCTGGACCACCACCGGCACATTGGCGATCAGCACACACGCGTAATCCGTGTCACGCGGGATGGGCTCGGGGTCCCAGAGGTCATTGAACCGAAGGTGCAAGGTACGCCGAGCAGGCACCACCACGCGATAAGGCCCCACGGGTTCGCGCTTGGCGAAGTACACCGTGATCTCGACATGCGCGTCGCGGTCGCCGGTGTTGAGAATGCAGGCAGCCTCGTGGCTTTCCAGCGCGCGACTCTGGTGGCCGTCACCCGAGGGGATGTAGCCCTCGGGAATGGCCCAGCGGGTATGCCCCAAAGCCATCTGGGGGATCGGCGTGGCGATGCTCATGGTTTCTCAGGCGGGGAGATGGTGCTGGCCCAAACGGGCAAGACGCGTTCCCGCAGCGGCTCGGGAACAAGGTTTGCCCACAGCCGGGGCGTCCAGCGCATGTCGCGCTGCCTCTCCCCTCTTGCTGCCCCACTCATCTGTCACATGCTCTGGATCAAGACCCTGCATCTTGCCGCCCTGCTGGTGTGGTGTGCCGCACTGCTTGGCGTGGTGGCGGCCCTGTCCTCCCACGCCCCCGATGCCGCGCACACCGCCAAAACGTCCCGATCGACCCCGTTTCATGACGAAGGCGCCACGCCCGTCCTGCCACACGGGGGCCTGCGCCAGATGTTCATGCTGATGGCCACACCTGCTGCCTTGATGGGCATTGCCGCAGGCACGGCGCTGTTTCCGTGGGTGCCGGTCACCGAAGGCTGGCTGGCAGCCAAGCTGATGGTGGTGGCCGTGCTGGCGGGCTGCCACCTGCTGGCTGGCTGGGCCATTCTGAGGCGGGAGGCGGATCAGCCGGTCTCGCCGGTTGCCATCACGGCCTTGGCCGGGCTCGCGCTGTCTGCCATGCTGCTCACTCTGTGGCTGGTGTTGGCCAAGCCCGCGTGAAGGGCCAAGGATGGCGCATCGCGGCTGCACGCTCTCATCGGCTCGTCACCACCCCCACCGCCTGCTCGTAGACCAGCCGCCCTCCCAGCATGCTGGCCAGCCCGACGAGCGCGGCCGCCAGCACGCTGAGCAAGACGGCCAGCCACAGTGGCTCTTCCGCAGGGCCGGCCAACCAGCGCCAGTACCAACTCAAGGTCGCGATCGACAGCATCATCACAGCCGCCACGCCATGACATGCGGCCGTCACCAGATTGCGGATGCGCCGGGTCAGCATCCAGTCGGCCGTGCCGACGGCGCCGGCCACCCAACCACCAGCGGCCCCCACGCCAGCCAGCCACAGCGCCGCACGCTGCCAAAACCCGTCGCCTGTCAGCCAGTGACCCAAGTCGGCCCCCAGGACAGCCAACAGCATCGCCACTGGAAAGTGCACCAGCATCGGATGCAGCGGGTGGCCGGCCAGGCGCACACGACTGTGGATGGGGTCGAGCACCTGGGCGGTCGGGGCGGGCCTGTCGGTCATGTGGCGTGTCCTCGGATAGGGGGGTGGATGGGGATGGCAGCGCTGCTGCCGTGGTTGAGCGCCTGCACGGGACCGCAGTCCATCGTCGACCCCGCCGGTCCCGCAGCCCGCACGATCGCGACGCTGTGGTGGGCCATGCTGATCTACGCCACCGTGTCCCTGCTGGTGGTTGCCCTGCTGTGGTGGCGCGGCCTGCGCCGCAGGGACGCGGCGCCGCGCCTGGGCTCCCCCGGGGCCACGCGATGGATTCTGCTGGGCGGGGTCGTCTGGCCCACAGCGAGCGTTGCCGTGCTCCTGGCATTCGGCATGCCTGCGGGGCATCGCATTCAGGCCCTGCCCGTGCCGGATGGCACGCCTCACCTTACGGTGGATGTTTACGCTCGCCAATGGTCATGGACCGTGCGCTACCCAGGCCACACCATCACCTTGACCGACGAATTGCGCATGCCGGCCGGTGTGCCGGTCGATGTGCGCGTGCATTCGGAGGACGTCATCCACAGCTTCTGGGTGCCGCGGCTGCAAGGCAAGGTGGACGCCATCCCCGGCCGCGTCAACGTTCTGCGCCTTCAGGCGGATGCACCCGGCGAACTGCGCGGGCAGTGTGCCGAGTTTTGCGGATTGGACCACGCCCGCATGGTGCTGCGCGTGATCGTGATGACACCCGATGACTTCAACCAGTGGCTCAAGGACCACCCACGCCCATGACACGCGACGTCGCCGCCTTGCACGATGAGATGAACCGCATTTGGGCCAATCCCCACGGCTGGCGGGCACTGTCCATCGTCAACCACAGCAGCATCGGCATCCGGTTCATGCTCACCGGCGCGGTGTTTTTCCTGCTGGCTGGCCTGATGGCCATGCTGATGCGCGCGCAGCTGGCCCGCCCCGAAGCGCAGGTGCTCAACGCCGAGGTCTACAACCAGCTGTTCACCATGCACGGCAGCGTGATGATGTTCCTGTTCGCGGTGCCCATGCTGCAGGGGTTGGCTGCCTACCTGATCCCCAAGATGATCGGCGCGCGCGACCTCGTCTTCCCACGCCTGAGCGCCCTGGGTTATTGGGCCTATCTCTTCGGCGGGCTCATCCTGCTGTCCAGTCTCGTGCTGGCGGTGGCACCCGACACCGGCTGGTTCATGTACGTGCCGCTCAGCAGCCAGCCTTACAGCCCGGGGCCCAACGCCGATTTCTGGCTGCTGGGCATCACCTTCGTGGAGGTGGCCACGATGGCGTCGGCCATCGAGATGGTGGTCTCCATCCTGCGCACACGTGCGTCGGGCATGAGCCTGCCCCGCATGCCCATCTTCGCCTGGTACATGCTGGTCACCTCGCTCATGATCATCGTGGGGTTCCCGCCGCTCATCCTGGGCAGCATCCTGCTCGAGCTCGAACGTGCGGCGGGCTGGTCGTTCTTCGATGTGACCCGCGGCGGTGATCCGGTGCTGTGGCAACACCTGTTCTGGCTTTTCGGCCACCCCGAGGTCTACATCATCTTCCTGCCCGCAGCGGGCATCGTGTCCACCGTGCTGCCCGCTCACGTCCGCCACCCGCTCGTGGGCTACCTCTGGGCGGTGGTGGCCGTCATCACCACCGGCTTCATCAGCTTCGGCCTGTGGGTGCACCACATGTTCACCATTGGCCTGCCGCATCTGGCGCAGGCCTTTTTCTCTGCGGCCAGCATGCTGGTGGCCGTGCCCACGGGTATCCAGGTCTTCATCTGGCTGGCCACGCTGTGGTCAGGCCGACCACAACGCACGCTGCCCATGCTGTGGCTCACGGGCTTCCTGCTGATCTTCGTCGCCGGCGGGTTGACGGGCGTGATGCTCGCGCTCGTGCCCTTCGACTGGCAGGTTCACGACACCCACTTCGTCGTCGCCCACATGCACTACGTGCTGGTCGGCGGCATGCTGTTTCCCCTGGTAGCGGGTCTGTACCACTGGTTCCCCCTGTTCACCGGCCGCATGCCCCTGCCGCGGCTGGGGCAGTGGGCCTTCTGGCTCACCTTCGTCGGCTTCAACGGCACTTTCCTGATCATGCACTGGACGGGCCTGCTTGGCATGCCGCGCCGCGTCTACACCTACGCCAGTGGGCTTGGCTGGGACACCCCCAATCTCATCTCTTCGGTGTTCGGCTTTGTCATGGCGGCCGGCATCGGGATGATCTGCATCCACCTTTACCTGTCGCTGCGCCATGGCCGCCAGGCCGATGCCAACCCCTGGCAGGCCGACACACTGGAGTGGGCCTGCCCGCTGCCGCCCCCGGCCTACAACTTCGCCAGCCTGCCCGAGGTGCGCACCCGACACCCGATGTGGGACGAGCCAGGACTGGCCTCGGCCATCGCACGCGGCGATGCCGCCCTGCCCCGCGCCGACCACGGTCGCCGCGAAACACTCGGCAGCGACCCGGTCAGTGGCGACACCCGCGAGGTCATCCACCTGCCAGGCAACAGCTTCCTGCCGTTGTTGTTGGGCTTGGCCCTCACGGGCATCTGCCTGTCGCTGCTGCTCAAGGCCTACCTGGGTGCTGTCGTCGCCACGCTGGCCGCCCTGGCGGTCGGCATGCGGTGGGCCTGGGTGAACGGCGCCCACCCCGGCGCGGCCAGCGAAACACACGGCTTGCCCGAAGGCCTCGCGTTGCATTCGCGCACCTGCGACGGGCCTGGGCTGTGGGGGGTGGGCATGACGCTGCTGGCTGACGGCGCACTGTATGCCTCACTGGCGTTCGGCTGGCTGTATCTGTGGGCAGTCGCGCCGGCCTCTGCACTGGGGGACCTGCCAGCGCCGCTGACGGCCAGAGTGGACCCCGCCGCCATACCCTCCACCATCTGGCCCGCCGCCATCGCGCTGGTCGCCGCAACGGTCGGGTGGCGCCTCATGGCGACCGCGGCAACCCGCCTGTGCCAGGGACAGGCACAGCACATCGCCCGGCGGCTGTTTGCCGCTGGCGCGTTGGGCGGCCTGGCGGCCGCCGGTCTGATCGGCTGGGCATGGATGACACCGTTGGCGCCGCGTCAGCATGCCCATGACGCCGTGCTGTGTGTGTTTCTGGCATTCGTGCTGCTGCATCTGATCATCGCGGCCATCGGCAGCGTGCTGCTGGGCTGGCGTGTGGCCCACCGCTTCGTCAGCCCCCATGCGCCCTACGAACCGTTGGTCCACCTCCAATGGTGGCGCTTCACCGTGGCCACGCTGTGGTGCAGCGTGGCCCTGACATGCGTGCTGCCGGTCTTATGGGGGCGCCCGTGAGAGACACCATGACGCGCTGGCAGCGGCCCACACACCCGCTTCAACTGATCTGGGGGCTGCTTATCTGGAGTGCCTGGTTCGTGCTGATCTATGCAGCCCAGGCGCTGAGCTGCACCCGCCCCACTGCGCACGCGCTCAGTGGCATCACCGCCCTCAACGGCATGCTGCTGATCGCGGGGCTGGTGCTGGCCGCCGCCCTGGTGGCCCTCATGTGGCGCTGCGTGCGCGCCACCCGGGTCCCCCGACTGCCCGCCACCGAGCGTTTCATCGCGCTGGCCGCAGCCGTATTGCACGGCAGCGCGGCGTTTTCCGTGCTGTTCGTGGCCGTGCCACTGTGGAGCCTGCCTCCATGCCTGTGACCCGCGCCCGGCCGTTCGCAGCCCTTCTTGCCCGCGCGTGGACACTGCTCGCTGCGGTCGCCATCGCGCCAAACCACGCGCATGCCCACGCGCCCGCCGCCGTCGGGACGTCGGGCGACTGGGCCGTTCCCTTGAGCTGGACACTCTATGCGGCGGCATGGGGCCTGTATCTGAGCGGCGCGTTGCGCACTGCGCCCGACCCGCGCGCCCGCGCCGCATTCCACGGCGGCATGCTGCTGACTGGCCTGGCCGTCTTCGGTCCCATTGATGCCGCTGCAGCCGACAGCACCGCCATGCACATGGTGCAGCACATGCTGCTCATCACGGTGGTGGCGCCCCTGCTCGTGCTCGCGCGGCCACTTCCCCAGTGGCGGGCAGGCCTTGCAGGGCCCCTGCGTCCAGCCATGGACCGCGCCATGCGCCCGATGTTGCGCAGCCTGCGACGGCCGATGCTGTGGGCCTTGCTGCATGGCGCCGCCCTGTGGCTGTGGCATCTGCCAGGCCCGTACACCGCAGCCCTTCAGCACGAAGGGCTGCACGCCCTGGAACACGCCTGCTTTCTGCTCAGCGCCTGGGCCTTCTGGTGGACCGTGCTGCGCGCGCCCGCCCCACAGCGCCCCCTTGCACTGATGGGCCTGCTGTTCACACTGATGCACACCGGCTTTCTCGGAGCGGTGCTGGTCTTCGCGGCCCGTCCGCTTTACTTCGCTGAAACCCGCTCGCTGGCCGACCAGCAACTGGCTGGACTCCTCATGTGGGCCCCCGGCGGAATCGTCTACATCGCCGCCGCGGCCTGGGTCGCGCGCCATTGGTTGACACACGCACACACCGAGAGGGTCCGCGCATGAGCACATCTCCACCGACGCTCTACCCGCCCATCGAGTCCTATGGCTTCCTCAGCGACGGCTCGGCATGCGCCCTGGTGAGCCGTGACGGATCGATCGACTGGTGCTGCATGCCACACATGTCGGACGACCCCAGCTTTGGCCGCTTGCTGGATTGGCAACGCGGCGGACACTGCCTGCTCGCGCCCCATCCTGACACCGTGGTTCAGACCCGCCGCGACTATGCCGACGACACCCTGGTCTTGCATACCCGCCATGTCACCCGCACAGGCCGCACTGAACTGACGGACTTCCTCGCAGCGCCGCCGCACCGCCCCGTCCCCCATCCCCGGTGCCTGGCCCGCAGGTTGCGCTGCACCGTCGGCGAAATCGACGCCGTGATCGAGGTGGCCCCCCGGTTCGACTTCGGCGAGATCATGCCCTCGGTAGATGACTGTGGCGCGACCGATGGCGGGCTGTATACGGCCTACGGCAGCAACAAGGGACTGCTGATCTGCTGCGATGTTCCGCTCGCCTGGTGTCCTGACCGCCAAATGCTGCATGCCCGCGTGCCGTTGAAGGCGGGCGAGCAGATCCGCCTGAGCTTGCGCTTCGTCGATCCGGCAGAGTTGGCGCCTCACGCCCCCGCGCATCCTGATCGGCCAGACGGCGTCGACCGCGCGCTGCGGCGCACCTTGGCATGGTGGCGCACCTGGGCGCGCCGCAACGGGGACCGCCACGAGCTGGACCGACAAACCCACCGCTCGGCCTTGATCATCAAGGGGCTCATTCACGCCCGCACGGGCGCCATGGCCGCGGCCGCCACCACCTCCCTGCCGGAGACGCCTGGCGGGGAACGCAACTGGGACTACCGCTACAGCTGGGTGCGCGACTCCGCGCTGGCGGTGCGTGCGCTTCACCTGTTGGGCTTCGAGCACGAAGCCGGTCGTTTCAACGACTTTACCGAACGCAGCGCGGCCGGCAGCGCCGAGCAGTTGCAGATCATGTACGGGCTGGACGGAAAACGGCGCTTGAGCGAGATCTGCCTGGACTGGCTGGACGGCTACCGCGGCGCCCGTCCCGTGCGAGTGGGCAACCTGGCAGCCCGCCAGACCCAGCACGACATTTATGGCAGTCTGCTGGAAGTGGCGGCGGTCTGGCACAGCGCCACCCAGCCCATCCGCCCAGCTTACTGGTCCTTCCTCGTCAGTGTGGTCGACCTGGCTTGCCAACGTTGGACGGAGCCGGATCATGGCATCTGGGAGTTTCGGGACAACCCCCAACACTTCGTGCACTCCAAGGTCATGTGCTGGGTGGCCATCGATCGAGGCCTGCAACTCGCCGCGCGGCATGGCCTGCAAGCTCCTGAGGCACGCTGGCGCGAGGCGGCCCAGGCCATCCGCGACGAGATCGACCGCAGAGGCTATAACACGCAGGCAGGCCACTTCGTGCAGGCCTTTGACGAGCCGCACCTCGATGCCGCCTTGCTGCTGCTGCCACATTTCGGCTACATCGACGCGTGCGACCCGCGCATGGTGCGCACCACCGACGCCATCCATGCGCGCCTCGGACGCAAAGGACTGCTGCTGCGCTACGACCGCGCCGACGGGCTCGATGAACCCGAGGGAGCCTTTCTGCCCTGCACGTTCTGGCTCGCAGAATGCCTGGCGCTGCAAGGGCGCAAGCAGGAGGCGCAGCAGGTCTACCGCCGCGCGCTGGCCTGCGCCAACGACCTGGGCCTTTTCTCGGAGGAGTACGCCGTCAGCGATGGACACATGCTGGGCAACTTCCCCCAGGCCCTGACGCACCTCGCACAGATCACGGCACGCTTGGTACTGGACGACATGGGCGAAGCCTGACCGGCACGGCGATTGCCCCTTGTGGAGCTTAACCAGGAGGATCGCCATGCACCAAACCTTCTCTTGCTTGAAGCGGCCACTGTGGTTGGCGATTGCGCTTGGCGCCTATGTGTCGCAAGCACAGGCCCAGGCACATGTCGAGACCCAGGGGGCCTACACCCTTCGCGTCTCCACAGTGGCGTCCACGCAGATACCGGAAGCGCAGGCGCGCGCTGCCGGCATCACACGCGCGCCTGACAAGGCACTGCTCAACGTGGTGGTGCAGCACCGAGTCTCTGCTGAGACCACACGCACCGTCGAAGCGAAGGTCGTTGCCCAGGTCGTCTCGCTCACAGGCAGAGCTCAGGAAGTGGCAATGCAGGCCAACCGTGAAAACGACCATGTCTCTTACCTCGGTCTGTACACGGTGGTGCCAAACGAGGTCGTCGACATCAGCGTGACAGCAACCCCGACGGACGCCGGCAAGCCCCTGACAGTACGCTTTCGAGAAAAAATGGCCCCGGCCGCAAAGTCGGACTGAGGCCAGAAACGACAAAGCCCCGGCCGGTCAGGCAGGGGCTTTGAGCAAATCTGGAGCGGGAAACGAGGCTCGAACTCGCGACCTCAACCTTGGCAAGGTTGCGCTCTACCAACTGAGCTATTCCCGCATTGTCTTCGCCTGCCGCAGATGCTCTGGCATGACTGCCTGCTTTGCTGCGTGGATCACTGCTTGGTGTCAGTGATCAGCGAAGACTTGAACTATACACCAGTTTCTCAGTGCTTCAGCATGTCGTTGCTCGTGGCCGACGCGCCTGCGGCTTCCGGCTTGGATTCCACCTTACCGTCAACCTTCACCTCTTCATCAGGCAAGGGCTCGGGCTGGCGCTCGAGTGCCACTTCGAGCACCTTGTCAATCCACTTGACCGGCACAATCTCGATCTGGCTCTTGACGTTCTCGGGGATCTCCTGAAGGTCTTTGACGTTCTCTTCAGGGATGAGCACCGTCTTGATGCCACCACGGTGAGCGGCCAGCAGCTTTTCCTTCAAGCCGCCAATGGCCGTCACCTCGCCGCGCAGCGTGATCTCGCCCGTCATGGCGACATCGGCCCGCACCGGGATGCCCGTGAGCGCAGAGACGAACGCGGTGGTCATCGCGATACCAGCCGACGGGCCATCCTTGGGGGTGGCGCCATCGGGCACGTGGATGTGGATGTCGCGCTTGTCGAACAACTCATCGGCGATGCCCAGGCGACGGGCGCGTGAGCGCACCACCGAGCGAGCGGCCTCGACCGATTCCTTCATCACGTCGCCCAACTGGCCGGTGCGGATGATGTTGCCCTTACCCGGCATGATCGCAGCCTCGATGGTCAGCAGGTCGCCGCCCACCTCTGTCCAGGCCAGTCCGACCACCTGGCCGATCTGGTTTTCCTTGGTGGCTTCGCCGTAGCTGTACTTGCGCACGCCCAGGAACTCATGCAGGTTGGCTTCGTCGACCACCACCGTGTCCGTGAACTGCTTGAGCGCGATGCCCTTGACCACCTTGCGGCAGATCTTGGAGACCTCGCGTTCCAGCGAACGCACACCGGCCTCGCGGGTGTAGTAGCGAATGATGCCGCGGATGGCACTTTCCTCGACCTTGAGCTCGCCGTCCTTGACACCGTTGTTCTTGATCTGCTTGGGCAGCAGGTAGGTCTGAACGATGTGGACCTTCTCATCTTCGGTGTAGCCGGCCAGGCGGATCACTTCCATCCGGTCCAGCAGCGCCGGCGGGATGTTCAGCGAGTTCGACGTGGCCACGAACATCACATCCGACAGGTCGAAATCGACCTCGATGTAATGGTCACCAAAGGTGTGGTTCTGCTCGGGATCGAGCACCTCCAGCAGTGCCGAAGACGGATCGCCGCGGAAGTCCATGCCCAGCTTGTCGATCTCGTCGAGCAGGAACAGCGGGTTGCGCACGCCCACCTTCGACAGGCTCTGCAGCACCTTGCCAGGCATCGAGCCGATGTAGGTGCGGCGGTGACCACGGATCTCGGCCTCGTCGCGCACGCCGCCCAGCGCCATGCGCACGAACTTGCGGCCCGTGGCACGTGCGATCGACTGGCCCAGCGAGGTCTTGCCCACACCAGGCGGGCCGACCAGGCACAGGATCGGTGCCTTGACCTTGTCGACGCGCTGTTGCACTGCGAGGTATTCGAGGATGCGTTCCTTGACCTTGTCCAAGCCGTAGTGCTCTTCGTTGAGCACCTCTTCCGCGTGAGCCAGATCGTGCTTGACCTTGGACTTCTTGCTCCAAGGCAGGTTGACCAGGGTATCGATGTAGTTGCGCACCACGGTGGCTTCAGCCGACATGGGCGACATCAGGCGCAGCTTCTTGAGTTCGGCCTCGGCCTTCTTGCGAGCCTCCTTGGGCATGCGCGCGGCCTCGACCTTCTTGGCCAGCTCTTCGAGATCGGCACCCTCTTCGCCTTCGCCCAGCTCCTTCTGGATGGCCTTGACTTGTTCATTCAGGTAGTACTCGCGCTGGGACTTCTCCATCTGGCGCTTGACGCGGCCACGGATGCGCTTTTCAACCTGAAGGATGTCGACCTCATGCTCCAGCTGCTCCAGCAGCTTCTCCAGGCGCTTGGCCACCGGGAACAGGTCCAGCACCGACTGCTTGTTCTCAAGCTTGAGCGGCAGATGGGCCGCGATGGTGTCAGCCAGACGGCCCGGATCGTCGATCGCGGCGATCGAGGTGAGGATCTCGGGTGGAATCTTCTTGTTGAGTTTGACGTACTGGTCAAACTGCTGGGTTACAGCGCGGCGCAGCGCCTCCACCTCGGGCGAGGTTTCGGTCTCGGGCTGAACCGGCACGACGACGGCGGTGAAGAACTCGCCCTCATCGGAAATGGATTGGGTGTTGGCGCGTTGCACGCCCTCGACCAGCACCTTCACGGTGCCATCGGGCAGCTTCAGCATCTGCAGGATGCTGGACACGCAGCCGACATCAAACATGTCTTCCGCCTTGGGCTCGTCCTTGCCTGCAGCCTTCTGGGCCACGAGCATGATCTGCCGGCCGGCTTCCATCGCAGACTCGAGCGCCTTGATGGACTTGGGGCGTCCCACAAACAGCGGGATCACCATGTGGGGGAAGACCACGACGTCACGCAGGGGCAGCAGCGGCAGCGTGATGGGATCAGAGGGAAGAATGGGGTGTCCTGACATGATGGGCTCGCTTTCTCTGATGCCTACTTGGGGCCTTGTCCACGAATCACAAGGGTGGCCACACATCCGACGCGTCGATGCGCGCCGGACTCACCCTAGCGCAACTGACTGGCGTCAGGCGCTGGCCTTCGCTTGCTCCCGGTACACCAGCAAGGGTTGGGCGTTTTCCTCGATGGTGGACTCGTCCACCACCACCTTCTGCACGCCTTCCTTGGCGGGCAATTCGAACATGGTGTCCAGCAGGGCCTGCTCAAGAATGGACCGCAAGCCACGGGCACCAGTCTTGCGCGCCAGCGCCTTGCGTGCGATCGCGGCCAGCGCTGCCGGGCGGATCTCGAGCTCGACGCCGTCCATGTTGAGCAGTTGCTGGTACTGCTTGACCAGCGCATTCTTCGGCTCGGTCAGGATGCGCACGAGCGCATCCTCAGTCAGCTCGCCCAGCGTCGCGACCACGGGCAGACGCCCGATCAACTCGGGAATGATCCCGAACTTGATCAGGTCTTCGGGCTCGACCTCGCGGAACACCTCGGAGACCTTGCGGTCTTCCTTGCTCTGCACCTCGGCGCCAAAACCGATGCCGGATTTGACCGACCGGCCCTGGATGATCTTCTCCAGACCGTCGAAGGCGCCGCCGCAGATGAACAGGATGTTGGTCGTGTCGATCTGCAGGAAATCCTGGTTCGGGTGCTTGCGGCCGCCTTGCGGGGGCACGGAAGCCATCGTGCCTTCGATCAGCTTGAGCAAGGCCTGCTGCACGCCTTCACCCGACACGTCACGCGTGATGGACGGGTTGTCGGACTTGCGCGAGATCTTGTCGATCTCGTCGATGTAGACGATGCCGCGCTGGGCCTTCTCGACCTCGTAATTGCAGTTCTGCAACAGCTTCTGGATGATGTTCTCGACGTCCTCGCCCACGTAACCGGCTTCGGTCAGCGTGGTCGCGTCCGCGATCACGAAGGGCACATTGAGCAGACGCGCCAGCGTCTGCGCCAGCAGTGTCTTGCCGGAACCGGTGGGGCCGATCAACAGGATGTTGGACTTGGCAAGCTCGACGTCGGGCTTCTTGCCCTCACCCGAGCCCATGTGCTTGAGCCGCTTGTAATGGTTGTAGACCGCCACCGACAGGGTGCGTTTGGCGCCATCCTGGCCAATCACGTACTGGTCAAGCGTGGTCTTGATCTCGGATGGCGTGGGCAGGTCGCTCTTGGGCGGACGCGTCTGCTCTGCCTCTGCGGCCACCTCGTCGCGGATGATGTCGTTGCACAGCTCGATGCATTCATCGCAGATGAACACGGATGGGCCGGCGATCAGCTTCTTGACCTCGTGCTGGCTCTTCCCGCAGAAGGAGCAGTACAGGATTTTTTCGCTGGAGGAGCCTTTTTTCTCTGGCATGGTGCGGCCTGTCAAGGAAGCGGCGTGTGGAAACGATGATAAGTCAAATGCGTCGGCGGCCATCCGGTCGAAGAGCCCCGCCTTGGTGCGGCATTTCCCGCATCACGACAGTGCCCACCGGGGTGCCGCCGCGCGTCAGGGCCGCTTTTCGAGCACTTTGTCGACCAGACCGTAGCCCACGGCTTCGGCGGCCGACATGTAGTAGTCGCGCTCGGTGTCCGCCTGGATCTTCTCCAGCGGCTGGCCGGTGCGGTCGGCCAGGATCTGATTGAGCTGCTCGCGGGTCTTGAGGATCTCGCGGGCGTGGATCTCGATGTCGGTAGCCTGCCCCTGAGCGCCGCCCAGCGGCTGGTGAATCATGACCTTGCTGTTGGGCAGGGCAAAACGCTTGCCCTTGGTACCGGCCGCCAGCAGGAAGGCGCCCATCGAGGCGGCCATGCCCATGCACAGCGTGGACACGTCGGGCTTGATGAACTGCATGGTGTCGAAGATCGACATGCCGGCGCTGACGCTGCCGCCCGGGGAATTGATGTAGAGCGAGATGTCCTTGTCCGGATTCTCGCTTTCGAGGAAGAGCAGCTGCGCGACCACCAGGTTGGCCGTCTGGTCGTTCACGGGGCCCACCAGAAAGATCACGCGCTCGCGCAGCAGGCGGCTGTAGATGTCGTAGGCACGCTCGCCTCGGCCCGATTGTTCGATGACGACGGGCACCATGCCCAGATTCTGGATGTCCATTGCGCTCATGGGGTTCCTTCAGGAGGCTGGCGCCCTCGCGGGCGCCGGAAGACGGGTGAAATGATTATGACCTGCCCGCCGGGCGGCCCGAGGCCGGGAAAAGACGCCCCAACCGGGCTGTCGTCAAACCGTTGCGTGGCGGCACCGAAACGTTGTCACAAAACAAAAGGCACCTGCCTCCGCTCGGGAATGCAGGTGCCCCAGGGCATCGCTGGGCGCCCCGGGCGCCCGACGATGGCGGGTGATGATCAGCCAGCCTGGCCCATCAGCTCTTCGAAGCTCAGCGACTTGTCGGTCACCTTGGCCTTCGACAGCACGAACTCGGCCACATTGCCTTCGATCACGACGGCTTCGACCTCGGCCATGCGCTGACGGTCGCTCATGTACCAGGCAACCACTTGAGCGGGCTGCTCGTAGCTCTGGGCCAGCTCCTGGATGTGGGCCTGCAGTTGCTCGGGCTTGGCCACCAGGTTGTTGGCCTTGACCAGCTCGGCCACCGTCAGGCCCAGGCGCACGCGGCGCTCGGCCTGGGGCTTGAACATGTCAGCGGGGATCGGCGCCTTGTCGGCGTCGGCCATGCCGCGGGCCTTCAGGTCGGCACGGGCCTGCTCGACCAGGCGGTCGGCTTCGGCGGCCACCAGCGACTGGGGCAGATCGAACTCGACGACCTTGAGCAGGCCTTCCATCACGGCGGCCTTGTTGCGGGCGGCCACGCGGAACTTGACCTCGCGCTCAAGGTTCTTCTTGATGTCGGCACGCAGGCTGTCGATCGAACCGTCGGCCAGACCCAGACCCTTGATGAAGTCTTCGGTCACTTCGGGCAGCTGCTGCGCCTCCACCTTCTTGACGGTCACCAGGAAGTCAGCTTCCTTGCCGGCCACGTCCTTGCCGTGGTAGTCGTCGGGGAACTTCAGCGGGAAGGTCTTGGATTCGCCGGTCTTCATGCCGCGCACGGCCTTCTCGAACGCCTCGAGCATCTGGCCTTCGCCAACCAGGAACTGGAAGCCCTCGGCCTTGCCGCCCTCGAACGGCACGCCATCGATCTTGCCTTCGAAGTCGATGGTGACGCGGTCGCCGTCCTGGGCACCTTCCTCGGCGCCACGTTGATTGAAGGTGCGGCGCTGCTTGCGCAGGATCTCGATGGTGCGGTCGATGGCGGCGTCGTTGACATCAGCCGACACGCGCTCTACCTCGATGGTCGACAGGTCACCGATGGTGACTTCGGGATAGACCTCGAAAGTGGCATCGAACTGGAGCTGGCCGTCCACGGGGCCACCGTCCTTTTCGGCGATGCGGGGCTGACCGGCCACGCGCAACTGGGCTTCCTGAGCCGCCTTGGCAAAAGCCTCGCCCAGTTGGTCATTGACCACTTCGTACTGAACCGACATGCCGTAGCGCTGAGCCACGATGTTCATCGGCACCTTGCCGGGGCGGAAGCCGTCGGCCTTGGTGGTGCGGGCCAGCTTCTTGAGCCGGGCGTCGACTTCGTTCTTGAGGACGTCGACGGCCAGCGACAGCGTGATGCGGCGCTCCAGCTTGTCGAGGGTCTCCACGTTGATCGCCATGATGTGAACTCTCAGATTGGATTGAACGGAAACAGTCTGGTGCGCGGGGGGGGACTCGAACCCCCACACCATTGCTGGCGTCAGGACCTAAACCTGGTGCGTCTACCAATTTCGCCACCCGCGCACTGACCAGGAATGCCGGGGCCTGGCCCAGACATGCAATTCGGTCGGAACCGGCGATTGTAAGCGCAAGCGCACCAGCTTCCGCCGTGCGCTGTCGCCCCTCGTCAATCCGGCCGACGCACGCGGAACCAGGCGGCGTACATCGCCGGCAAGGCCAGCAAGGTCAGCACGGTGGCTGCGATCAGGCCGCCCATGATGGCCACGGCCATCGGGCCCCAGAACACGCTGCGGCTCAGCGGGATCATGGCCAACACGGCCGCGGCCGCGGTCAGCACGATCGGACGGAAACGACGCACCGCCGCACCGACGATGGCCTGCCAGTCGGGCACCCCGCGCGCCCGATCCTTCTCGATCTGGTCGATCAGGATGACGGAGTTGCGAATGATCATGCCAGTCAGCGCAATCACGCCCAGCATTGCCACAAAGCCAAATGGCCGGTCCAGCAGCAGCAAGGCGCCCGCGACCCCGACGATGCCCAGCGGCCCGGTCAGGAAGACCAGCAGGGCCCGCGAGAAGCTCTGCAGCTGCAGCATCAGCAGCGTGAAGATGATGAACAGCATCACCGGCACGTTGGCAAAGATGGAGCCCTGGCCCTTGGCGCTTTCCTCTGCAGTGCCGCCGAGTTGGATCCGGTAGCCCTGCGGCATCTGCGCCTGCAGCGCCTGCATCTGCGGCCACAGCGCCTTGCTCACCGTCGGGCCCTGCACGCCATCACGCACGTCGGCCTGCACCGTCACGGCAAACTCACGCCCCTCGCGCCACAACACACCGGGCTCCCAGACCAGTTGCGGCCGGGCCACCTGGCTGACCGGGATCATTTTGCCGCTGGCCGTGGGCACGTAGGCGCTGGCCAGGTCCTCCAGCGTCTCGCGCTCGGACAAGGGCGAGGTCAGCACGATGTCGATCAGACGGTCGTCCTCGCGGTACTGGGCCACCACATTGCCGGAGTTGCGCACCCGGCTAGACTGTGCGATCGACTGGGTGCTCACACCCAGTGCGCGCGCCTTGTCCTGGTCAACCACCAGGCGCACGGCCTTGATGGACTGGTTCCAGTTGTCGTTGACGCCGTAGAGGTCAGGATGCTGGCGCAGGATCTCCTTGGCCTTGTCAGCCTGGGCGCGCAGCACAGCCGTATCAGGCCCCACGATGCGGAACTGCACCGGATACGGCACGGGTGGCCCGTTGGGCAGCAGACGCACGCGGCCGCGCGCCTCGGGAAACTCGGCGGCCAGCACCTCGGGCAGGCGCGCGCGCAGGGCTTCACGCTCGCGCAGGCTGTCAGGCAGGATGACGACCTGCGCGATGTTGCTCTGCGGGAAGATCTGGTCCATGGGCAGGTAGAAGCGCGGCAGACCCGAGCCGATCCATGCGCTGACGCTGCGCACGCCTTCTTCGTTGAGCATGCGGGCCTCGAACCGACGCGCGACGGCCTCGGTTGCATGGATGCTGCTGCCTTCGGGCATCCACAGGTCGACGATGAGCTCAGGCCGGCTCGAATCCGGGAAGAACTGCTGCTGTACCTTGCCCATGCCCAGCACGCCCAGCACCAGCGCCAGCACCGTCAGACCGATGGTGATCCAGCGGTGGGCCACGCACCAGTTCACGAGACTGCGAAAGCGGTTGTAGAACGGCGTGTCGTAGAGATCGATCTGCCCCTCCACGCTCACCTTGGACTTCGTCTTCAGCAGCCCTTTGCCCAGATACGGCACAAAGTAGACCGAGACGATCCACGAGATGATCAGCGCCGCCGCCGTGACGGCGAAGATTGCGAAGGTGTATTCGCCCACGGCCGAATTGGCCATACCGATGGGCAGGAAGCCGGCGGCCGTGATCAGCGTGCCTGTCAGCATGGGCATGGCGGTGATCTCGTAGGCGGCGATGGCGGCGCGGAACTTGTCGTAGCCCTCTTCCAGCTTGTGGACCATCATCTCCACGGCGATGATGGCGTCGTCCACCAACAAGCCCAGGGCGATGATGAGCGCGCCCAGCGAGATCTTGTGCAACCCGACATGCCAGAAGTACATGACCAGAAAGGTCACGGACAGCACCAGCGGGATCGAGATGGCCACCACGAGACCGGGCCAGATATCCAGCCGCAAGGGCTTGGTGTGCAGGCCCAGGCTGAGGAAGCTGACCACCAGCACGACCACCACTGCCTCGATCAGCACCTTGACAAACTCGCCCACCGACGCTGACACCGCCTCAGGCTGGTTCTGGATCTGCGCCAGCTCGATGCCAACGGGCAACTCGCCGCGAATGCGCTCGGTGGCCGTCTTCAGCGCCTTGCCCAGCGCAATGATGTCGCCGCCTTTGGCCATGGACACGCCCAGCGCGATCACGGCCTTGCCCTGGTGTCGGACCATGGGCGCTGGCGGATCCTGATAAGCGCGCCGCACCACGGCGATGTCGCCCAGGCGCAGCGTGCGGCCCTCACCCGTCTGCGGGTTCACGGCGCGCACCGGCAGGCGCTTGAGGTCGTCGATCGACTGCAAGGCACCGTCGACCCGCACCGGCACACTGAGCTTGTCGCTCGTGTGCACGCCACCGCCTTCGATGACGTTCTGTGCATTAAGTTGGGCCACGATGCTGCTGGCCGTGATGCCCAGCTGAGCCAGTTTCTGCGCTGGCAGCTCGATGTAAAGCTTTTCCGGCTGCACGCCGAACATCTCAACCTTGGCCACGCCGGGTACACGCAGCAACTCCGAACGCGTGCTGTCGGCAAAGCGCCGCAGCTCCTCGGTGCTGAACCCGTCGGCCGACAGCGCATAGATCGAGCCGTACACATCGCCGAACTCGTCGTTGAAGAACGGCCCGACCACACCCTGCGGCAAGGTATGGCGCATGTCGCTGATCTTCTTGCGGGCCTGATACCAGAGGTTGGGGATCTCCTTGGGCGGAGATGAATCCTTGACCATCAGCAGCGTATACGACTCACCCGGCTTGGCATATGACTGGATCTTGTCCGCATATGGCACCTGCTGTAGCGTGCGCTCGATCTTGTCGGTGACCTGCTCGGCCATTTCCTCGGCGGTGGCCCCCGGCAGAAAGGCGCTGACCACCATGATCCGGAAGGCAAACGGTGGATCTTCGTCCTGGCCCAGCTGGAAATAGGCGGCCGCCCCCAGCAGCATGAGCACCACCATCAAGTAGCGCGTCAGCGCGGGGTGCTCCAGCGCCCAGCGCGAGATGTTGAAGCGGCTGACCGGCTCGGCATGGGCGCCCGCAGGCGTCCCGTGGTTGTCGGGTGTGTGCATGGTATGGCGCGAGCTGGATCAGGAACGCGGCGCGGAGGCGCGCTGGGCGGCCGGCACGTCACCCTGATAGCGACGCACCTTCTGACCGGGCTGCAGCACATGCACGCCGGCCGTGACCACTTCCTGCCCCGGCTTGAGGCCCTGCGCAACCAGCGCCACATTGCCCAAGATGTCGCCCAGCACCACCGGGACCGGCTGCACCGTCATGGCCTTGGGGTCCAGTACCCAGACCACTGACCGACCGCCCTGCTCTGCCACCGCATGCATGGGCACGTGCAGGCCGTTGACCGCCCGCGCCGGCACCTGAATGCGCACCGTGGCAGTCTGACCCAGCGCAAAAGGCGCAGTGCCCACATCGGCCTTGATCTGGAACGTGCGCGCCAGAGGGTCGGCCGAAGCCGCCACCTCGCGCACCGTGACGGGCAGCCAGTCGGACGTGCCCCAGCGGCGCACGGTGACCGGACCGGTCTTGCCCTTGAGCGCGCGTGCGCCCTCCACCACGTCTTCAGGGACGGAGAACACCACATCGCGCGGGCCGTCGTGGGCCACGGTGATCACCGGCATCCCCGCGGCCACCACCTGCCCCGGCTCCACCGCGACCGAGGTCACCACACCGGCCGACGACGCCACGAGGGCGGCATAACCAGCCTGGTTGAGCTGCACGCTCGCCTGAGCGCGGGCCTGATCCAGCTGCGCGCGGGCCGCTCTTGCGGCCGTGTCGTAGGTGTCGAGCTGGGCCGCGCTGATGAAGCCCTGTTGCCGCAGCTCGGTGAAGCGCATGAGGTTGGCCTCGGCCTGGGCGGCCTGAGCCTGCGCGGCGGCCAGCCCGGCCTGGGCCGCCTGGGCACCCAGGCGAAGGTCGGCCGGGTCCAGTTCGGCCAGCAACTGGCCGGCGCTCACGGTATCGCCCACACTCACCAGCCGGCGCACCACCTTGCCCGGCACCCGGAAGCCCAGTTGCGATTCAACCCGGGCACGCACCTCTGCAGCGTACTGGCGCTCACTCAAGCCGCCGGCCTCACCCACGACCAGCGTGCGCACCGCGCGCACAGGCTGAGTGACTTCGGCGCGCTGACCACACGCGGCCAGCATCAGCACGGCCAGAGACAGGGCGCCCCAATGCAGGCCCCTGGAGAAGGTGTTGACAATCATGAAAAAATACGTCGCAGGTTTGTAACTGACCGGGCGGTCAGTAATGTAGGCAAACCCTTCACGCCCTGTCAATCCAAGGTGTTGCGACAATGGCGGCTCTTGAGCCCCGCCATGTCAGCATCCGAAAACCCGACTCACCCCGCCCATCCTGCCGCCCCGGTCACCGACACGGCCGCCACGCCGCGGGATGGCAGCAGCCTCTACTATGCGCTGCGTATTGTCCCCGCCCGCCGCCGTGCGGCCCTGGCCGGGGCCGCCCAATGCTGGCTGACCGTGGTTCGCGTCCCGATGACGGTGTCGGATCCAGGTGTAGCAGAAACGAAACTGCGCTGGTGGCAGCAGGAATGGGAACGCGCCGCCAACGGGCAACCCCAGCACCCGCTGACACGGCATTTTGCAAACGCATGCCCTTCGGCTGAATGGCCGATGCCAGCGTGGCGCCAAGGCCTCATCGACGCCACCATCCAGCAGCTCCATCAGACCCGCTGGCTCGACGAGGCCAGCCTGGCGCAGCACCTCGCGCAGGCCGGCGGGCTGGCTGGCATGGCCGCCGCACGACTGCTGGGTGCAGACAGCGCGCCTGCGCATGCGGCCGCTGCGGCTTTGGGCACGGCACTGCATCGGGCCCAGCTGCTTGCAAGACTGGGCCAGGACGCCCGCGCCGGGTGGATCCACGTCCCGATCGACCAGTTGCAGCGCCATGAGGTGCGGGCCCACCAGATCAGTCGACCCGAGAACCCCATGCCTGCGGGCTGGCCCGCCTTGCTGGCAGAACTGGTCAGCCAGACGCACACGGCTCTGCGCGCTGCCTGGCAGCAAGCCATGGCCTTGCCGCCGGCAGAGCGTCGCGCCCTGCGACCGTTGCTCGCGATGGCCCGATGCGCCGACGCGCTGACCGGTCAGATTGGGCAGGCCGGCGACCGGGTGCTACGTGAACGCCTGATGCTGACCCCATTGCACAAGGCGTGGCTGACCTGGCTCACGAGCAAGGGCTGGGGTGGGCTGCCGCCTCCGGGGCGCTGACCCCACGCGCAACGGGCAAGTACTCAACGCGCAAGTAGCAAGTACTTAACGCGCAAATGGCGCCGCCAGGGGTTCACCGACGAACAGCCCCTGTTGTGGCCATTGCACGCTTTTCCAGTAAGCCTCGAGGGCAGACGCACCCTGCACATAAAACAGCAACAGCGCCTGGGGATGGGGAAACTTCTGCAGGTGGGCGCACGGCTCGCTCGTGGTGCCATAGCTGGCCGTGGCACCCGCTTCGATCCAGGACAGCACGTTCATCTGGCCAGTCGGCCGGTCCAGCAGGCCGCCAAACGAGGTCAGGTGATCCGCCAACGCCCCGGGCAGAAAGCCGACCTTGTCGAGATGCGGCACGCTCACGGCGCCGGTGAGGTACATCAGCACCCGATCCACATCGCGCACGCCGGCAGTCTTGTCCAGCGAGACGTCCAACCCGAACTGGGGGACCGGGCCAGCCGGCGGGAACAGCACCTGGCGCCGGCTTCGTACCTCGTCTGGCGTGGTCACAAAGTGGACCCGTGCAGGCAGGCCGCCTCGCAGCCCCAGTGTCCCGTCAGATTGGGCGCCCCGGTCGATGAGGGCCTTGGCTTGCCCGACATCGGGCGCTGCCAGCAACATGCTCAGCCGCATGCCGTGGTCGGCCAGAGGCCGCGTCGAGTGCGAGCCGAAGTAGCTGGAGGGACGCGAAGGCGCGCAGGTACTGCTGCAGAGCTTGGCGTCGAAACCCATGGTGAGCGCGCCCGTGATCGAATTGCACTCGACCGCGAACGGCTGCTTCCACGCCAGCGCCAGGCCCTGCACCCGCTCGCCGAAGAACTGGTTGACGCGTTCTTCAAGCCGGGCGAACTCGGCAGCGGAGAGCGTGCCGCGCACAGGTAGCGACACGCGCAGGATGCGGCTGTCGGGGATGCCGCGCACCTTGGCGTAGTGGGAGCCGACCTGGACCGAATACGGGTCGTCTTCATTGACGATCAGGCCCAACTCGCCCGGCGTGATGCGTCCGTACACGCGCGGCACCTTGGCCCACTGGCGCCGGGGCATGACGCTCCAGGCTGGCACAGGCTCGCTGGCCGATGGGGAGGGGGACGTGGAGGCCGGCTCGGCCGCGGGAGGCGGCGAAGACCCGAAAGCCAGCGGGCTGGTCACGGTCACAACACACGCGGCCGCAAACCGCAAGAAACGCATCGTCTGGGGGCTGTTGAAACGCATGTGCGTATGAAATGCCAAAAAGGGCCAGGAGTGGATCAGGAAGTGTGCTCAAGCTTGGGCTTTTTTCGCCGATTGACCGGGGATCTCACTTCCCAAAAACCCTTCCCACAGAGGAAAACCCGATGAGCGAGCCCAAGCAGCACAGCACTTCGATCCAGGTTCTCGGCAGAATGTTCTCGTTGCTGGATACGCTGGCGCACGAAGGGGACGCGGTGTCGCTGAAACTGATCAGCGAGCAAACCGGACTCCACCCCTCCACCGCCCACCGCATCCTTAACGACCTGGCAGCCGGCGGCCTGGTGGAGCGCTCGGGGCCAGGCGCGTATCGCCTGGGTCTGCGCCTGATGCAACTGGGCAACCTGGTGCGCGCGCGCCTGCATCTGCGCGACCTGGCGCCCAAGCCCATGCAGGACCTGCATCGGCAGACCGGCCAAGTCGTCTCTCTCTATGCGCGTCAGGATGACGACGCCGTGTGCATCCTGCGCACGGCCAGCGAGCGACATGGCGTCGGGGTCAGCCGCATCAACGGCGTTCGCATGCCCCTGGGCAGCCACGTGGTGGGCCGCGTGCTGCTGCTGGACGAACCCACGCTGGGCTTGAGCGCCCTGGCTCAGAGCCAGGGTCTGCGCCCCGAAGGCATCCAGGCTGACCTGGCTTCCCTGCGCCAGCAAGGCGTGCTGATGGACCTGGATCAACCGGACGACGGACACCCTCACCATGCGGTGGCACCGGTCTTCGACGACCAGGGCCGTGTGTGCGGCAGCCTGTGCCTGCACCTGAGCAGCCGGCTGTGTCCACCCGAATGGATTGATCTGCTCAAGGACACGGGACGGCGGGTATCGGCCACGCTGGGCTACGAAGCCTCTAACGCGTGAGCACTGGCGAGCGCCCAGGCAGGTAAGCCTGGGCGTTTGGCATGATCAGGACGTGAGTTTGGCGCGGGGCAGGTAGATGCCCAGCGAGCCCTCTTCTGCAGCCATTTCGATCCAGCGGCGGATGCGCTCGGCGTCCGACAGGCGGGCTTGCTTGCCGTTCGAATCGAGGAACACCATGATGAACTTGCGGCCGGCCAGGCGCGCCTGCATCACCAGGCAGCGACCGGCTTCAACGATGTAGCCCGTCTTCTGCAAGCCGATGTCCCAGGCCGGGTTGCGCACGAGGCCATTGGTGTTGCGGTATTGCAGTTGGCGGCTGCCCACCGTGACCAGGTGCTCAGGCGAGGTCGACAGATCGCGGATCAGCGGGCTCTGATAGGCAAAGCGCGCCAGCGAGGCCAGATCTCGTGCAGACGCCTGGTTGCGGCTGCTCAGGCCGGTGGGATCGACAAAGTGCGAGTCGTTCATGCCCAGCAGACGGGCCTTGGCGTTCATCGCGCTCACGAACGAGCGCAGTCCGCCGGGATACGTGCGCCCCAGCGCATGCGCTGCGCGATTCTCGGACGACATCAACGCCAGATGCAGCAACTCGCCGCGGCTCAGTGTGCTGCCCACGGCCAGGCGCGAGCTGCTGTGCTTCTCGGTGTCCACATCGTCCATCGTGATGGTGATGAGCTCATCGAGCGGCAGTTGGGCCTCGGTGACGATCACGGCCGTCATCAGCTTGGTGAGCGACGCGATCGGCAACACGGCCTCGGAGTTCTTGGCGAACACCACCTCGTTGGTGTCCTGATCGACCACGAACGCCACGTTCGAGCGCAGTTCAAGCGGATCGGGCGTGTTCTGCAGGCCGTACAGCGTGCCGAAAGAGGTGCGCACACCGTTGGCCGGCATGGGCATGGCCCGGGCGCCCCCCCGGGGCAGCCCCTCGGCAGCCACCGACATCGGCGCGAAGGCCGGCAGCGCGCTGCGAGCGGGGGCCACCGCCGCAGGCGCCACTGCAGCGGCCACGGCAGCGCGTTCGACACGGCTGCTACGCGCGGCGCGCTCAGGCTTCTTGCCTGCCACCAGGATGTTGCGATCGTTGTGAGACTTGCCTGTACGCGCCACACGCTCGTTCTTGCCGGCGCGATCTTTGCGTTTGGCCACCTTGTCGGTCTGCTTGGCCTTGGCGCCGGCGCGGGCGGCTTTCTCGTCGCGGTCACGCTTGGCGGACGCGGTGGCGGTCTTGCTGGACTTGGCTTGCTTGGCCTGCTGCTTGTTGCGTGCTTCCCGCGATGCCGATTCCTTGTTGCCCGCCGCCTGGGCGCCTCCGGGTACGGCGATGGCCAGTGAGACGGCGCACACGAGGGCCGGCAACAGCCCCTTGAGGATCAGCTTGATGTTCGGCACGGCACAGCCCCTTCGAGTTGTCGCTAGTGTAAATAAAAAACGCGCAAGATCAAAGACTTACGCGTCTTTCATCAAGTGGCCTGTCGACACGGCCACCGTACCAGGGTCAACCCTGAGCAGCGACCTTCTCGGCTTTGCTGTGCAGCTTGTTCAAAGCAGACAGATAGGCCTTGGCAGACGCCACAACGATGTCCGGATCGGCACCGACCCCATTGACGACGCGCCCGCCATGCTGCAAGCGAACCGTCACCTCGCCTTGAGATTCTGTGCTTCCGGAGGTGATGGCATTCACCGAGTACAGGACGATTTCCGCGCCACTTTTCACGACAGACTCGATGGCCTTGACACTGGCGTCGACCGGACCGTTGCCCTGGCTGCTGGCCTTGTGCTCGGTCGAGCCTGCGGCGAACACGACGCTGGCTTCGGGCCGCTCGCCGGTCTCAGAGTGCTGCGACAGCGACAGCAGGCGATAGTGCTCCTGTTCGCTGGTCACGCTCTCGTCACCGACCAGCGCGATGATGTCTTCGTCGAAGATCTCGCTCTTGCGGTCGGCCAACTCCTTGAACTTGGCAAATGCGGCGTTCACCTCGGTCTCGGATTCGAGGTCGATGCCGAGTTCTTCCAGGCGCTGCTTGAAGGCATTGCGGCCCGAGAGCTTGCCCAGCACGATCTTGTTGGCCGCCCAGCCAACGTCTTCGGCCCGCATGATTTCGTAGGTGTCGCGCGCCTTGAGCACGCCATCCTGGTGGATGCCCGAGGCGTGGGCAAACGCATTGGCGCCCACCACGGCCTTGTTGGGCTGCACCACAAAACCAGTGGTCTGCGACACCAGGCGCGACGCAGGCACGATCTGCTGGGTGTCGATGCCGACTTCGAGGCCAAAGTAATCGCGGCGCGTCTTCACGGCCATCACGATCTCTTCCATGGCACAGTTGCCGGCCCGCTCACCCAGGCCGTTGATGGTGCACTCGACCTGGCGCGCGCCGCCGATCTTCACGCCGGCCAGCGAGTTGGCCACGGCCATGCCGAGGTCGTTGTGGCAATGCACCGACCAGATGGCCTTGTCGGAATTGGGCACCTTCTCGCGCAGCGTCTTGATGAAGTTGCCGTACAACTCGGGAATGGCGTAGCCGACCGTATCGGGGATGTTGATGGTGGTGGCGCCCTCAGCGATCACGGCCTCGCAGACGCGCGCCAGGAAGTCGATCTCGGAGCGATAACCATCTTCGGCTGAAAACTCGACATCGCTCGTGAGGTTGCGCGCGAAGCGCACCGAACGCTTGGCCTGCTCCAGCACCTCTTCAGGCGACATGCGCAGCTTCTTTTCCATGTGGAGCGGGCTGGTCGCGATGAAGGTGTGGATGCGCCACGAATTGGCGCCCTTGAGCGCCTCGGCGGCGCGGGCGATGTCGCGGTCGTTGGCGCGGGCCAGCGAACACACGGTGGAATCCTTGATGACGTCGGCGATCGCCTTGATGGCCTCGAAATCACCGTTGGACGAGGCGGCAAAGCCGGCTTCCATCACATCGACCTTCATGCGCTCCAGCTGACGGGCGATGCGCAGCTTTTCCTCACGGGTCATCGAGGCGCCGGGCGACTGTTCGCCATCGCGCAAGGTGGTGTCGAAAATGATGAGCTTGTCGGTCATGGTGGTCTCCGTGAGGAAAAGTGGCCGCCTGGCTCTTTCGAAGATGCCGAATTGGCTGGCTTCACTTCACCAAACAAAACGGCCCGCAAGAAGCGCTTGGCGGGCCGTGATGCAAATGGACTGATGTACAGACGTCAGCGATCAACGCGCCCGGGGCACTCCCAGTAGTAGCAGCAGCGATGCGTTGAACGTGTTCATAGGAATCAATATAGCACGCAGCTTTCGGTCTGCGCGGCAAGGCGGGCTGGGTTTTTTCTATCAGCGATGTAGGCCGGCTTCATCGGGCTCGTCGGTCGAGGTCGAGATGACCGACACCGGCTTGCCCTTCATTCGTTTCCAGACATACACACCGTAGCCCGAGACACCATAGACCACGAAGATCGCAAACAGCACGATGGGTGGGTGGATGGTGATCACCGCCAGGCCCAGCGCAATGGCCACCACCACGATGAACGGCACGGTGCGGCGGAAGTTCACGTCCTTGAAGCTGTAGAACGGAATGTTGGTGACCATGGTCAGGCCGGCATACAGCGTGACCGCAAAGGCCAGCCAGACCATCCATGGCAGCGTGCGGGTCGTCTCGCCCATGTCGGTCACCACCCAGATCATGCCCATCACCACACCGGCGGCAGCCGGGCTGGGCAGACCCTGGAAGAAGCGCTTGTCGACCACCGCGATGTTCGTGTTGAAGCGGGCCAGGCGCAGGGCCGCACACGAGCAGTAGACAAAAGCGGCAATCCAGCCCCACTTGCCCAGGTCCTTCAGGGCCCACTCGTAAATGATCAGGGCCGGCGCGGCGCCGAACGAGACCATGTCGGACAGGCTGTCCATCTGCTCGCCGAAGGCGCTCTGGGTGTTGGTCATGCGTGCGACCCGACCGTCCAGGCTGTCGAGAACCATGGCGCAGAAGACGCCGATGGCGGCCAGCTCAAACCGGCCGTTCATGGCCATCACGATGGCGTAGAAGCCCCCGAACAGGGCTGCCACGGTGAACAGGTTGGGCAGGATGTAGATGCCCTTACGGCGCGGGCGAACGACCTCATCGACGTCGTCGTGCGGCAGGTCGGCCTCATGGGGCGTGGGCTGTCGGTTCATGCGGGGCTCAGGCTGGCAAGAATGGACGTGGTGGCCGAGACGCGGTCGCCCGGGCCGACACGCGGCACGGCATGGGCTGGCAGGTAGACCTCAAGCCGGGCGCCAAAACGCACGCCGCCGTAGCGCTGCCCTCGGGTCAGGGTGTCGCCAGGCCGCACCTGACACAGGATGCGTCGCGCCAACCAGCCAGCCACCTGCACCAGCGTGATGGTCTGGCCGGCGCTGTCGATCACGACCGCATTGCGTTCATGCATCGGCGAGGCCGGATCCAGACTGGCATGAAAGGCCGGGCCCGGGAAATACTGGACCGAGCGGATGACGCCGTCTACGCTGGCGCGGCTGACGGGGCTGTCCACCCAACCGGAATCGAGGCTAATGCGCAGGGCATCGCGGTCGGCGTAAGGGTCGCGCACGCGGTCAATGCGCACGATGCGCCCATCGGCGGGCGCCAGAACCACGCCGGGCTGGCTTGGAACCACGCGCGGGCGTTGCCGCCAGCGCCACGCCAGCACGCCGATGGCAAGTAGCAGAGGCGGTGCAAACCAGACCGGCAGCACGGCCACGCCCACGGCAGCGGCCCCCATGGCCACCGCCGCCCAGGCGGGATGCTGCCGGGCGATCAGAACAAAAGAAGGCGTCATCATGTTGACGCGGAGGATACCCCAGACGGACGCGCTTGATGCACCACCCGCTGCGGGAAGGGGATCTCGACACCCAGCTGGTTGAGCTTGCTCAGAATGGCGAGATTCACGGCCGAGCGCACGCCCAACTGGCCGTTTTCGGGGTCACCGATCCAGAAGGAGAAAGTCAGCTCGAGCCCGTCGGCCGCAAAATTGGTCAGGAAGACGTTGGGCGCCGGGTCGTCCAGGACGCGCGGCACGGCCTGGACGGCCGCCTTGAGTTCGGGCATCAGCGCATCCAGGTTGGTACCGTAGGCCACCTGCACCGTCGTGTTCAGCATCAGCTTGTTGTCGCTGAGCGAGGCGTTCTCGACCCGTTGCGTGATCAGCATCTCATTGGGCACGATGATTTCGCGCCCGCCGGGCGTGCGCAGCACCGTGTAGCGGGTCTTGATGTCGGCCACGCGGCCTTCGAAGTTGTCGATGCGCACCAGGTCGCCGATCCGCAGGCTGCGCTCGGCCAGGATGACGAAGCCGCTGACGTAGTTGGCGGCCAGCTTTTGCAGACCAAAGCCGATGCCGACGCCCACGGCCCCACCCAACACAGACAGTGCCGTCAGGTCGATGCCGGCGGCCGACATGGCCATCATGAGGCCCACGCCCAGCAAAATGGCGCGGATGGCATTGGCGGCGATCTTGCGCAGCGAGAGGTTGTCGCCCGCCCCCCGCAGCAATCGCGCCTCGATGGCCGACGACAGCGACAAGGACAGGATCAGTACCAGCACCGCGCTGACCACCCCTTCCAGAAAGTTGCGCAGTGTGATCTCGGTGCTGCCCATGTGCCAGCGGATGGCGTCCATTTCGGCCAGGATGATGGGCAGCAGACCCAGAATCCACAGGATGGACGCCAGCCAGGCCACCCAGGACACGGTGCGCTCGATGACACGCACATGTGTCGAATCGGGCAGGAAGAAGCGCAGGACTTTGACCGTCAGCCGGATGACGGCCAGTGACACCAGCATCGGGATGGCCACACGGAAGACGGTGGAAGGCTCGGCATCGGCCAGCAGCCGGCTGGCCATGAAGGCAAAGGCCAGCGCCATCAAGGGGAAAAGCCCCCCGTCGACGACGTGGTGGCCCAGCCAGATGGAGGCGGTGTCGCCCGGTTCGCGCCCGCGCCATGCGCGCACGATCACCCATGCCAGCAGCAGGCTGCCAAGCAGCGCGGCCAGGTCCAGCAGGCTGGCGGGCTGCATCAAGAGCGCCCACAGTTCGGGCAACTGGCGAAGGTCAACCACAGGCGCCGAGGGCGCAGTCAAGACAGAGGGCAACACAGAGGGCAACGCAGAAGCCATGGCCCCGCAATTCTGTCACGCCTCCATCAGCGCCTTGACATGGGCCGCCACGCTGCGGCCTAGCGCACTGAGGTGATAGCCCCCCTCCAGGCACGAGACCACCCTGCCCTGGGCATGGCGACGGGCCACATCCAGGATCTTCTGGGTGATCCAGACGTAATCGGCCTCGACCAGCCCGAGACCGCCCATCTCGTCCTCGCGGTGGGCGTCGAAGCCGGCCGAGATGAAGATCATCTCGGGCTTGAAGTCTTCCAGGCGGTACAGCCAGTAGCTTTCGACGACATCGCGCACCAGGTGACCGTCGCTGCGGGCCGGCACCGGCACGTTGACCATGTTGCCCGCACGGCTGTCGGCCCCGGAATAGGGATAGAACGGGTGCTGGAACAGGCCCACCATGAGCACCCGGTCGTCGCCGGCCAGGATGTCTTCGGTGCCGTTGCCATGGTGCACATCGAAATCGACCACGGCCACGCGTTGCAATCCCCGGCGGTCGAGCGCGTGGCGGGCCGCGACCGCCACATTGTTGAAAAAGCAGAAACCCATGGTCTGGCCGCGCATGGCGTGGTGGCCGGGCGGCCGCACGGCACAAAAGGCGTTGTCGAGCTTTCGGTCGATCACGGCGTCGGTGGCCGCCACGGCGGCCCCGGCGGCCCGCCAGGCCGCCGAGCGGGTCCCAGGGCAGGCCCAGGTGTCCGGGTCGAGCGCCCGGGTGTCACCACTGGCCTCAAGGTGCTGCAGGAAGTCGTCCAGCGTCAGCACGTAGTTCAGTTCGTGGGCAAGCGCCAGATCGTCGTTGCTGGCCAGCGGCACCTCGCCCGGCACCAGCAGCGCGTCCAGCCCGTGGGCGCGCAACTGGTCTTCGATGGCGTGGATGCGCTGGGCGCACTCCGGGTGTCCCGTCCCCATGTCATGCGCAAGGCAGTCGGGATGAGAGAAATAGCCGGTCGCCATGGGTCTGCCTCGGTCTGCACGCTGAGCGTGTTTGCGTTATGTTGTCGGGATGCTCCGTCACGATGCCCCGCCCCCCGCCACGTTTGCCCGCCCATCCGAGCCGGACGCCGCGCCCGGGTTGCCATCGCTGTCACATCTTGTGACTCAGGTTAGCACGATCATTGTCGGCAAGCACGAGCAGGTGAGCCTCAGCGTGATCTGTCTGTTGGCTGGCGGCCACCTGTTGATCGAAGACGTGCCCGGTGTGGGCAAGACCACCCTGTCGCAGGCGCTGGCGCGCAGTCTGGGGCTGGTGTTTTCGCGGGTGCAGTTCACCGCCGACCTGCTGCCATCCGACCTGATCGGCGTGAGCGTGTTCGAGCGCCAGAAAGACGCCTTCATCTTCCATCCGGGCCCCGTCTTCGCCCAGGTGCTGCTGGCCGACGAGGTCAACCGTGCCGGGCCCCGCACACAGAGCGCCTTGTTGGAGGCCATGGAAGAGCGCCAGGTCAGCATCGACGGTGTGACCCACCCCTTGCCCGCGCCCTTTTTTGTGATCGCCACCCAGAACCCGACCGAGCAGCTCGGCACCCACCCGCTGCCCGAATCGCAACTGGACCGTTTCGCGATGCGGATCTCGCTGGGTTACCCGGACCCGGAAGACGAGCGCGCCTTGCTGGCCGGCCAGGACCGGCGCGAAGCCCTTCAGGCGCTGCAGCCCGTGATAACGCTCGAGGGCTGGCAGCGCTGGCAGGCGCGCGTGGGCAGCGTGCATGTTGCCGACGCCTTGCTGGATTACCTGCTGCGCCTGCTGGCCGCCACACGCGACGGGCGCTGGTTCGTCCAGGGACTGAGCCCGCGCGCAGGCCAGTCACTGCTGCGTCTGGCGCGGGCGCGGGCGTTGTTGCAGGGCCGGGCGCACGTCTCGCCAGAAGACATCCAGGCGCTGTGGATACCAGCCGCGGCCCATCGCCTGCAGCCGCTGCCTGCCAGCGGGCGCAGCGCCGCCGCACAATGCCGCGCCCTGCTGGAGGCCACACCGGTGCCATGAGCGTGCGCGAGCGGCTACAGCAACGGTGGCAACGCTGGTGGGAAGCAAGGCTGCCCCGCAGCGACACCCTCACCCTCACCCACCGCAACCTCTACATCCTGCCCACGCGGGCGGGCTGGGCGTATGCGGTCGTGGTGGTGGTGCTGCTGCTGGCCTCGATCAACGAGCAGATCAACCTGGGCTATGGTCTGACCTTTCTGCTGGCCGGCACAGCGCTGGTCGGGCTGCACCAGACCCATGCCAACCTGCATGGGCTGACGCTGCAATTGCGTGCGCCCACGCCGGTGCATGCGGGCCAGCCGTTGCCGCTGCAGGTGCAACTGCAGGTCGCCGACCGGCGCCCGTCCAGGCTGGGCTTGCGTCTGCGTCTGGCCGCCACGGCCATCGACGCTGAGCTCGACGGCCACGCCACCACCACGCTGCAGCTGGATCTGGCCACCGACACACGTGGCTGGCTGGCCCTGCCGCGCATCACGATCGAGACGCGCTACCCCCTGGGCCTGTTTCGGGCCTGGGCTTACTGGCGGCCCGCGAGCACCGCGCTGATCTGGCCCGCTCTGGACGCAGCGGCGCCGCCCTTGCCGCGGGACGCGTTGGGCGACGTGGCGCAGGGCCGCGTGGCGGCGCTGCAGCGCACGGGCCCGCTCGAAGGTCTGCGCGATCACCGCCGTGGCGATCCGCTGAAATGGGTGGCCTGGAAGAAATCCACCCACACGCTGGCCTCGGGCAGCGGCCTGGTCACGCGTGAGCCCGTGGCCCAGGGTGGGCCGGACCAGTGGCTTGACCTGGATCGCTCGTCCGGGCTGGAGGGCCTGACGCGGGAAGCGCGTCTGTCGCGGCTGGCCACGTGGTTGCATGAGGCCGAGGCGCAGGCCAGCGATGGTGGACCGGCCTATGGGCTGTTGCTGGGGGCCCACCGTGTGCCGGTCGGCCGCGGCACGGCCCACCTGCTGGCCTGTCTGGATGCACTGGCCGTGTGGCCCGACGCCCCGGGCGCCCGCCCGGCACCGAGTGAGGTGAGTGCATGAGCGCAAGCCAGGGATCACTGCGCGCCGCGCTGCATGGCATGGGCGCGCTCAGCCGTGAAGGCCGTGACACGCTGTGGCTGCTGCTGTTTCTGGGTCTGAGCATGGCCCCTCACCTGCCCCGTTTGCCGCTGTGGTGCAGCCTGGGGGCCGGGGCGGCGCTGGCCTGGCGCGCGTGGCTGGCCTGGCGGGATGGCCCCCTGCCGCGCCGCTGGCTGCTGTTCACGGCGTTGATTGCCAGCGTGGCCCTGACCGCGTCCACCCACCAGACTGTGCTCGGGCGTGAAGCCGGGATCACGCTGGTGACGGTGCTGGCCAGCCTCAAGACGTTGGAGTTGCGCGCGCGCCGCGACGCCTTTGTGGTGACGGCCCTGGGCTTCTTCATGGCGCTCACGCAATTCATCTACTCGCAAAGCCCCTTGACCGCCGCACTCATGCTGGTGACGACCTGGGGGCTGCTGACGTCGCTGGTACTGGCTCAACGCCCGCTGGGCCGACCGGGGCTGGGGGCCGTGGGGCGTGCCACGGCGCGCACCATGCTGATGGGGCTGCCCGTGATGCTGGTGCTGTATGTGCTGTTTCCGCGCATCGGGCCCTTGTGGAGTGTGCCCACGCTGCAAGGCGCCCGGACAGGGCTGTCAGATCGGCTGGAGCTGGGCCAGGTGTCCGAGCTGGCCCTCGACGACCGCATCGCCATGCGCGTGCGCTTCGAGGGCGCCGCCCCTCCACCTCAGGCCCTGTATTTTCGCGGCCCGGTGCTCGGCGAGTTCAATGGCCGCACCTGGCTGCCGCAACGCCCGGGGCAGCGTGCGGGGGAAGCCACAGACGCACGCTGGCTGCCCCGCGCTGGCCTGCCGGCCGTGCGCTACCAGGCCACGCTGGAGCCACAGACTGTTGCCAGCCTGCCGCTGCTGGACGGCACAGTGGCGGCCCAGCCCGCGCCGCCCTTCTCTGAGCCCCGCCCCCAGTTACGCGGCCGGGACTGGTATCTGGCCCAGCCCAGCCGGGAGCGCGCGGTGATCGACGCCATCGCCTACCCTGGCGTCTCGCAAGGGCCCGACGGCGAGAACGCCATCAGCCTGCGCGACTGGCTGCAACTGCCGCCGGGCTACAACCCACGCACGCTGGACTGGGCTGCCCGCCAGCGCCAGCTGCCCGCGCTGCGCGAGGCCGACCCACGCGCCACGGTGCGCAACCTGCTGACCCACATCCGCACCGCGGGCTTCCGCTACACCCTGAGCCCGGGCGATGCGCAGTCGCCCACGCTGCACGCAATTGACCGATTCTGGCTGGACACCCGCGCCGGCTTCTGCGAACACTTCGCCACAGCCTTTGTCGTGATCCTGCGCGCAATGGATGTGCCGGCCCGCGTGGTGACGGGCTTCCAGGGTGCCGAGATCAACCCCGTGGACGGCCTGCATGTGGTGCGCAACAGTGACGCCCACGCCTGGGCCGAGTTCTGGCAACCGGGCGAGGGTTGGGTGCGGGTGGACCCCACGGCTGCGGTGGCGCCCGATCGGGTCGAACGCACAAGGCCAGCCGTGCGTTTCCCGGATGCCGGCGGTGCGGGGCTGGTGGGCAATGTGTCACCGCTGTGGCGCTCGATGCGCGCCTATCTCGATGCTGGCAACCACCGCTGGAACCTCTGGGTGCTGTCCTACTCGCGCCAGCGGCAGATGGATCTGCTGCGCGACCTGGGGCTATCCAGCCCGGACACCAGCGACCTGATCCGCCTGACGGCGATTGCCGCGTCTGCCGCCGCCTTGGTCGGGGCCGCCCTGCTGTGGTGGGCACGGCCACGGGTGCGGCGCGTCTCGGTCTGGCAGCGCCCGCTGGCGCGTCTGCATGCGGCCCTGCTCGCCACTGGCGCCCCGGCCCCGGCGAACTGCCCCGCCCCGGCGCCCGCAGCCACCTGGTACGCCCACCTGCGCAAGGCGCCACCGGGCGGCCCAGGGTGGACCCAACACGGCGATGCCATCCTGGCCGAACTGCAGGCGCTGGACGCGCTGCGCTATGGCGTGGCAACCCACAGCGCGCGCCAGGCCACGCAGGCCGTGGCCGCCATCGAGCGCCTGTGCCGGCAGTGCGAGCAGGCCAACCGCGCGCGCACCGGGGCCCGCGCCTCGGATGGCGTGCAGCCGACCGGGCGCTGACTTGCGGCACACTGGGCGACCCTGTTGTTTTGGCCCCGATTCCGCCTGCGCATGCGTCTGCCCCGCTTTTCCCGTCTGTTGCCGACACGCTCCGTGCGCTGGCTGATCTGTTCGTCGACCGTGTTGCTGCTGGCCGCTTGCGGCACCGCCGATGCGCCGCTCTCTTCCGCCGTCCCCGTCGATGCGCAACCGGACATGACGACACCAAGCGCCGAACTGGCCCCACCTGCCCTCAGCATGGCCGAGCGGCTCGCGGCCTTGTCTGAACCGCCCGGAATGGAGCCTGGGCAGTACGGGCTGCGAGCAGACGCGCGCGAACTGGCGCTGCAGATCGCCGACGCCCACCGGTTGCCACCCGACTGGGTGTGGTCTCAACTGGCGCAGGCTCGCTTTCGCGAGCGCATCCCTGTGCTGATGATGCCCCCCGCTGGCGGACACACCGCCAAAGACTGGGAAGCCTACCGGGCCCGTTTCATCGAACCCATTCGCACCCGCGCTGGCGTGCGCTTCTGGCAAGAGCATGCCGATACGCTGGCACGTGCAGAGCAGCAATGGGGCGTCCCCTCGCGCATCATCGTGGGGATCATCGGTGTCGAGACCATCTATGGCCGTCAGACGGGCCAGTACAGGGTGATCGATGCGCTGACCACGCTCAGCCTGGATTTCCCCCGCGGCCGCAGCGACCGCAGCGCCTTCTTCCGCCGCGAACTTGGCCAGTATCTGGCATGGTGTCATGACCAGCAGCGCGATCCCCAGACCGTGCGTGGCTCATATGCCGGTGCGATCGGCTGGCCGCAATTCATGCCCAGTTCGATCCGGCGGTTTGGTGTCGACTTTGATGGCGATGGCCGCGTGGATTTGATGAACAGCCCGGCCGATGTGATCGGCAGCGTGGCCAATTACTTGGCCCAGCACGGCTGGCAGAGCGGCCAATCCACCCATTTCTCGGTGGTCACGCCTTCGGAAACCGCATCGCTCGAAACCCTGCTGGCGCCCGACATCGTTCCGAGTTTCCTGCCGACTGAAATGCAGGCCCTGGGCGCACAACTGCCCGCCGCAGCGCTGGCCCACCCCGGCAAGCTGGCATTGGTGGAGTTGCAAAACGGCGGTCGGCGACCCACGCGTGTGGCCGGCACCGCCAACTTCTTCGCGATCACACGCTATAACCAATCCAGCTATTACACAATGGCCGTGATTCAGCTGGGCGACGCCGTGGCAAATGCCCTGCCTGGAGCAGGCGCAAAACCTTGAATCAAAAAACCGGTTTGCACCCCTGGACGAGACAGCCTATTGGCACGGGCAATTCGTCTGTGTATAAAATGCGCTCTGCGTGATGCACCTTACCGGCCCGAATCGAGGTCGGCCAAAACCCAAAGGACACCCATGAGCAACTATCAAGAACTGCTGGCACAAAAAGCAGCCCTGGAAAAGCAGGCTGCCGAGCTTGAAAAGCAACTCCAGGAAGCACGCCGCGCAGAACGCGCTGCCGTGATCAACCAGATCAAGTCGCTGCTGTCCGAGCACGGCCTGACCGTGGCCGATCTGGGTCTGAAATCGGGTGCAGGCCCCAAGGCCGCCGGCGCCGCTGGCAGCACGGGCCGCAAAGTGGCTCCGAAGTATCGCAACAAGGAAACCGGCGAAACCTGGACGGGCCGGGGCCTGCAGCCCAAGTGGATTCAAGCGGCCGTCGCAGCTGGCAAGAAACTCGAAGATTTCGCCATCTGATATCGCGCCGCCCGCGACACAGCGTATACAGAGAAACCGGCCCCGCGGGGCCGGTTTTTTCATGGCCGTTCAGACCGGCCGCCCGCATCGGTCAAAGGCCATTGGCGGGCCTGCTCAACGCCCGGCTGCATCCGGAAAATCACCGGCCCAGCCCCAAACCATTTTGTCTGGGTCGAGATAGCGTCGCAGCGCGCTGTTGACCTGCTCGAGCGTCAAGGCCGACAAGGCAGCATCCAGCCGCGCGGCTTCATCGAACGTCCTGTCCAGATCCAGCAGTCCCACCCAGGCGCCCGCCAGGCGATTGTCCTGAGCGCGAGCCAGACGCCGGAAATTCAGCAGCCCCTGCCGGCCCGCTTGAAACTCGCGTTCGCTGAAACCCTCGCGCAACGCGCGCGTCAGCTCTTCACGGAAACCACGCTCGACCCGATCACGATTCTGTGGCGCAAAGATGGCTTCGGCATACCAAGTCGAATGCAGATCGCGCGACTGCCACTGCACGGCGCTGTAAACGTTGTAAGAAAGGCCATCGGTTTCACGCAGACGATTCCACAAGCGCGAATCGCCGCCCGAACCGAGCAGATGATTGGCCAGCATCAGCGCCGGATAATCTGGGTGGCGGTCATTCAAGGCCAATGGCAATTGCACCAGCAGCGCAGCATTCTGACGGTCCGGTGTATGCAGGCGGATCGTGCCGGGCGTGACGGGCTGCAACGGCTGGGGAATCGGCTCACGCGCTTCGCTGCCGCGCCAATCCCCAAACCGGGTGTTGAGCACCGGCATGACCGCGGTCACATCCACATCGCCCACCAGCGCGAGCTGCCCATGGCTGCCTGCGATGAAGCGCGCATGGAAGGCTTTGACCTGCTCCAGCGTGAGAGCCTGCCAGTCGGCGGCAATCTCATCGAAACTGCGCGCGTGGCGCACATCACCACGGGGATACGGGTTGTCTCGGCGGCCGATGGCCTCGGCCAGCACGGCCTGAGGTTCCTTGCGTTGTTCGGCCAGCGCAGCAAGCGCCTGATCACGCACCTCATCCAGAGCGGCCTGGGTCAGCGCCGGCTCGCTCAGCGCCTCGTGGACCAGAGCCAGCACCTCGGCTGCCGCTTCACGGCGCGTGACGACGCTGGCGCTCAAGGTACCAGCCGACATCCCGAATCGCACATCGGCACGCAGGGCATCAAGGCGATCCTGCCACTGTTGTCGGCTACGCTGGCGGGTGCCCTTGTCCAGCATCGCGGCCAGCGCGGTGGGCGCCTCGCCCCAGCCTTTGAGGCTGTCGGCCGTGCCGTGGCGCAGCGCCACGCTGATCTGAATGGCCTGGCTGCGCGTGGGTTTGGGCAACAGCGCCACCTGCATGCCCGAGGGAAGGCGCAGGCGCTGCGTGCGTGCATCGATGTTGGCTGGCGAGGGGTCGAATGCTGCCACGCGCTCGGGCGCGGGCGCTGGCTGGAAGCCCTTCATGACCTCGGCCAAGTCCACGCGTTGCGGCGCGGGCGCGCGGCGTGGCTCGGCAGTCGGCAGGTAACGCCCCAAAGTGCGGTTTGCCGGCAGCAGATACTGATCGGCCACCCGCTGCACATCTGCCAGGGCAATCTGGCGCACCCGGTCGCGCGTGTAGAAGAACAGCCGCCAGTCTCCTTGTGCCACCGCCTCCGACAGCGCCACACCGACATGCTGCGGATCGGCAAATCCACGGTCCCAGTCCTTGAGCCATTTCGCTCGTGCGCGCTCGAGCTCCTCGGCCGTCACGGGCTGCGCGCCGAATGACTCGATGGTCTCGATCATCACGCGCGACGCAGCCGCCACATCCTGCTCGGGCGTCAATTGCGCGCCCAACAGCAGGAACCCCGGATCGCGCAGCCCCTCCGTGAAGCCGAACACCCCTGCGGCCAGGCGCTGTTCGGTCAGGCGCTGGTGCAGGCGGCCCGACGGCGTGTCCGCCAGCACCAGCGACAGCAGTTCGACGGCGGCGTGATCCGGGTGCGCCCCCGGTACGGTGTGGTATCCGGCGTACAGCAGCGGCACCCCACCCACCCGTCGCAGCGTCACCTCACGCTCACCGTCCTGAACCGGATCCAGCGTGTACAGACTGGGCAGCACGCGCTTGGGCTTGGGAATGGCGCCGAAGTAGCGCTGCACCCAGGCCAGCACCTTGGCCTCATCGAACTGGCCCGAGACGATCAGCGTGGCGTTGTCGGGCTGGTAGTACTGGCGGTAGAAGGCCTGCAGGCGCCCGATGTCCACGCCCTCTACATCGGTGCGCGCGCCAATGGTGGACTTGCCGTAGTTGTGCCACTGGTACATGGCCGCCAGCGTCTTTTCGAGCAGGATGCGGCCCGGGTTGTTCTCGCCCATCTCCATCTCGTTGCGCACCACGGTCATTTCGCTGTCGAGGTCTTTGCGTGCGATGAAGCTGTTGACCATGGCATCGGCCTGCCAGCGCAGGTACCAGTGCAGGTTGTCCTCGTTGGCCGCGAAGCTCGCGAAGTAGTTGGTGCGGTCAAACCAGGTGCTGCCATTGGCACGCAAGCCCCGCTGGTTGAACTCAGCCCAGACGTTGGGGTGCCGCGGCGAACCCTTGAAGATCAGGTGCTCCAGCAAGTGCGCCATGCCGGTTTCACCGTAGTTCTCATGCAGCGAGCCCACCCGGTAGGTGACGTTGACGGTGGTGGTGGGCTTGGCATCGTCTGGCACCAGCAGCACCTGCAGGCCATTGGCCAGGCGGTACTCGGTGATCCCCTCGACTTGCTGCACGGGGCGCAAGGTCGACGTCTTGGCGACCGGCGCGATGGCACCGCGCGTCGAGCTGGCGGAAGCGGCGGGCGCAGCCATGCTGCTCCAGCTCAGGCCGGCCGCGACGGCCACGAGGATCAGACTGCGCAGACGGGCAAGGGGCTTCATGCGATGGGTGGCAAGTGATCAAGTTGGGTGAGTGTAGGGCCCGGGGGCAAAGGTTCCGCCGCGCGGCGCGCAGCGGAACTTGAGCAACATCAGGTTGGCAAAACTTGCCCCATGTTAAAAAAACCGCCATCACCGCTCGCCCTGCTGTCATGCCTCTTCTCCCAGCCTTCCTCCAGCGCATGCCGTGGCGTTGGCTTGCCATCCCCATCGTGGCCGCAGCGGCGTACGCGGTATGGCAGCTTCGCGCCCCGGCTGACGGCGTCAGCAACCTTGCCAGCGGCAACGGCCGGCTGGAGGCCACGCCGGTCGACATCGCCTCGCGCAGCGGCGGCCGCATCCTCGAGGTGCTGGCGCAGGAAGGCGACGAGGTGCGGGCCGGTCAGGTGCTGGTGCGCATGGACACCGCCACACTGCAGGCCGAGGCCGACCGGGCTCGGGCCAGTGTGCGTCAGGCCGAGCAGGCCCGCGCCACCGCACAGGCCCTGCTGGCCCAACGCCAGCAGGCCATCCAGACTGCCAGCGCCGTGGTGGGACAGCGCCAGGCCGACGTGGCGCTCGCGTCACGCCAGTGGGACCGCACGCAGGAACTGGTCGCGCAGGGCTTTCTGCCCCCGCAGAAACAGGATGAAGCCCGCGCGCAGCTGCAAGGCACCCGCGCCGGGCTGGCCGTGGCGCAATCACAGGTGGCCGAAGCCCGCACCGGCTTGAGCACGGCCCAAGCGCAGATCACCGAGGCCGAGGCCGCCATTGAGGCCGCGCGGGCCAGCCTGCGGCGCGTCGAGGCCGATCTGGCCGACACCGAGCTCAAGGCCCCACGAGACGGGCGCGTGCAAGTGAGGGCTGCACAGCCCGGCGAAGTGATCGGCGCCGGCGCGCGCGTGCTGTCGCTCGTCGACCTCAGCGATGTCCACATGAGCTTCTTCCTGCCCGAGGCCGCTGCCGGCCGGCTGGCCATCGGTGCCGAAGCCCGCATCGTGCTTGACGCCGCCCCGCAGTACGTGATCCCGGCCAAGGTCTCGTTCGTGGCCAGCGTCGCGCAGTTCACCCCGAAGACCGTCGAAACCGCGTCCGAGCGCCAGAAGCTCGTCTTCAAAGTGCGGGCCCAGGTGCCGCCGGACTTGCTGATGCGCCACCGCGCACACGTCAAGACCGGCCTGCCGGGCGTGGCCTATGTGCGCATTGACGCCAGCCAGCCCTGGCCCGCGCGGCTGGCCGTCGCCCTGCCGGCCGAACCGCCCCCCGGCGCCGCCCGCCCCGACTCCGCCACCAGCGCGCCCCGTCCGTGAGCACCGACGGCGGCATCCGGCTCGCGCAGGTCTCCCACCATCACGGGGCCACGCGCGCGCTCGACGACATCAACCTGGCGTTGCCCACCGGTGGCACCGTGGGCATCATCGGCCCCGACGGCGTGGGCAAATCCACCCTGCTGTCGCTGCTGGCTGGTGCCCGCGCGATCCAGCAAGGCACCGTCAACGTGCTGGGCGGGGACATGGCGCAAGCCGCCCACCGGCGCGCCGTCTGCCCGCGCATCGCCTACATGCCGCAAGGGCTGGGCAAGAATCTGTACGCCACCCTGTCGGTCCACGAGAACGTCGACTTCTTTGGTCGACTCTTTGGCCACGGCCCTGCCGAGCGCCGCCACCGCATCGCGGAGTTGTTGGAAGCCACCGGCCTGAACCCATTTGCCGACCGCCCTGCCGGCAAGCTCTCAGGTGGCATGAAGCAGAAGCTGGGCCTGTGTTGCGCCCTCATCCACGACCCCGATCTGCTTATCCTGGACGAGCCCACCACCGGCGTCGACCCGCTGTCGCGCCGCCAGTTCTGGGAGCTGATCGACCGCATCCGCCAGCGCCGCCCCGGCATGACGGTCATCGTCGCGACCGCCTACATGGAAGAGGCCGACCGCTTCGATTACCTCGTGGCCATGGACGGCGGCCGGGTGCTCGCCACCGGCAGCCCGACCGAGCTGCGCGCGCGCACCGGCACCGACCGGCTGGAGGCTGCCTTCATCGCGCTGCTGCCGCAAGCCCGGCGCGCGGGTCACCACGCGCTGGTCGTGCCGCCCCGCCCCCCTCACCACGACGGCATGGCCATTGAAGCCCATGGACTGACCTGCCGCTTTGGTGACTTCACTGCGGTCGACCGCGTCGATCTGGCCATTCAGCGCGGTGAGATCTTCGGCTTCCTTGGCTCCAACGGCTGCGGCAAGACGACCACGATGAAGATGCTCACCGGCCTGCTGCCGGCCACCGAGGGCACGGCCACGGTGTTCGGCCAGGCCGTGGACGCGCAGGATCTGTCGACCCGGCGGCGCGTGGGCTACATGTCGCAAGGCTTTTCGCTGTATGGCGAGCTGACCGTGCGCCAGAACCTCGTGCTGCACGCGCGCCTGTTCGGGCTGGGCGCCGACGAGGTGGCGCAGCGCACCGCCGCGATGCTGTCGCGCTTCGAGCTCGAACAGGTGGCTGATCAGTTGCCCGAAGGCCTGCCGCTGGGCGTGCGCCAGCGCCTGTCGCTGGCTGTCGCCATGGTGCATGGCCCCGACTTGCTCATTCTGGACGAGCCCACCTCCGGCGTCGACCCCGTGGCGCGCGACCGCTTCTGGGAGTTGATGATCCAGCTGTCGCGCGAGGACGGCGTCACGCTGTTCATCTCGACCCACTTCATGAACGAGGCCGAGCGCTGTGACCGCATCTCGCTCATGCATGCCGGTCGCGTGCTCGACAGCGGCACGCCCGCAGCCCTGGTGGCGCGCCACGGCCACGCCAACCTGGAAGACACGTTTGTGGCGCTGCTGCAGGCAGCGCAACGACCTGCCCACGTTGCCAGCCCGCCCCCAGCCGCCGACTCCGCCCGCGCCATCACGCCAGCCCCGCCCGCGCGCCCCGCCACCGCCACCCGCCTGCCTCGTTTCAGCCTTGGCAGGCTGCTGAGCTACGCCCACCGCGAATCGCTGGAGTTGCGCCGCGATCCCATCCGTCTGACCCTGGCGCTGCTGGGCACCGCCTTGCTGATGCTCATCATGGGCTATGGCATCAGCATGGACGTGCAGGACCTGCGCTTCGCCGTGATGGACCGCGACCAGACCACACTGAGCCGCAGCTACGTCAACCACCTGGCTGGTTCCCCCTACTTCATCGAGCAGCCTGCGATTGCCAGCGAAGCCGACATGGACCGCCGCCTGCGCTCAGGCGAACTCAGCGTGGCGCTGGAGATCCCGCCCCGCTTCACCGAAGACCTGATGCGCGGCCGGCCCGCGCGCATCGGCGTGTGGGTGGATGGGGCCATGCCCCAGCGCGCCGAAACCATTGCCGGCTACGTGCAAGGCCTGCATGCCAGCTTCCTGGTTGACGAACTCAGCCGGCGGGGCCTCGCGCCCGTGCCCGCGGCCACCGTCGAGGTGCGCTACCGCTACAACCCCGACGTGCGCAGCCTCAACGCCATGGTGCCGGCGGTCATCCCCATCCTGCTCATCTTCATCCCGGCCATGCTGACCGCCCTGGGCGTGGTGCGCGAGAAGGAACTCGGCTCCATCGTCAACCTCTACGTCACCCCGGTCACACGGCTGGAGTTCCTGCTGGGCAAGCAGCTGCCTTATGTGCTGACCGCCATGGTGAACTTCGCACTGATGACGATCATGGCGGTGTGGCTGTTCGGCGTGCCGCTCAAGGGCAGCCTCTGGGCGCTGACGCTGGGCGCCTGGCTGTACGCGATGGCCGCGACCGGCCTGGGCCTGCTGATGTCCACCTTCACCCGCAGCCAGATCGCAGCCATCTTTGGCACGGCGCTGGCCACCATGCTGCCGGCCATCCAGTTCTCGGGGATCATCAACCCTGTCTCGTCGCTTGAAGGCGCCGGGGCCATCATTGGTCAGATCTACCCCACGGGGCCGTTTCTCATCATCAGCCGGGGCGCCTACTCGAAAGGCCTCGGGCTGACCGATCTCTGGCCCCAGTACCTGCCCCTGATTGCGCTGATTCCGGTGCTCACCGTGGCCTGTGTGGCCCTGTTGAGGAAGCAGGACCGATGAGCCACGTCCCCCGCCCAGCCCTGTCCATCGTGCCCGCCTTGCGCCGCGTCTGGGAGCTCGGCGTCAAGGAGCTGCGCAGCCTGTGGCGCGACCGCCTGTTGCTGCTGTTCGTGATCTGGGCGTTTTCGGGGGCGCTTTACACGGCTGCCAAGGGCGCCCCTGACCGGCTGCACCGCGCCGCCATGGCGGTGGTGGACGAAGACCAGTCCACCCTGTCGCAACGCATCACCGGGGCCTTCTATCCGCCCCACTTCATGCCCCCCGAGCAGATCAGCCTGCAGGGCATGGACGCAGGCATGGATGCCGGGCGCTACACCTTCACGCTCAACATCCCACCCCAGTTCGAACGCGACGTGCTGGCCGGACGCAGCCCGGCCATCCAGCTCAATGTGGACGCCACGCAGATGAGCCAGGCCTTCCTCGGGGCGGGTTACATCAACCAGATCGCACTGGGCGAGGTCAACGAATACGTGGCGCGTGTGCGCCAGCAGACCCTGAGTCCCGTCGAGCTCGACCTGCGCATGCGCTTCAACCCCGCGCTGGACGAGAGCTGGTTCATGGGGGTGATGGAGCTGATCAACAACGTCACGATGCTGTCCATCATCCTCACCGGTGCCGCCCTCATCCGCGAGCGCGAGCACGGCACCATCGAACACCTGCTCGTGTTGCCGCTGCGCCCCGTCGAGATCATGCTGGCCAAGGTGTGGTCCATGGGGCTGGTCGTGCTGGTGGCCACATATGCGGCCCTGCACTTCGTGCTGGCCCAGGCGCTGCACATGCCCATCACCGGCTCGGCCGCGCTGTTCATGGCCGGCTGCGCGCTGCACCTGTTTGCCACCACCTCAATGGGCATCTACCTGGGCACCGTGGCGCGCTCCATGCCGCAACTGGGCTTGCTCATGATCCTGGTGCTGCTGCCGCTGAACATCCTCTCAGGCGGCACCACGCCGCGAGAGAGCATGCCCGAGTCGGTGCAGACGGTGATGCTGGCTGCGCCCACCACCCACTTCGTCGCCTTCGCCCAAGCCATCCTGTACCGGGGCGCCGGGCTGGACATCGTGTGGCCGCACTTCGCGGCGATTGCCGCCATTGGTGCGGCCTTCTTCTACGGCGCACTGCACCGCTTCCGCCGCGCCGTCAGCCAGATGCAGGGCTGAGCGCGCACGCCATGCAGGTCAGCGCGGCGCCTGGCGGGGCGCGTGCATCACGCGCGTCTTGCCCCCTGTGGTGACCAGAATCACTGCGTCACCCGGCTTGAAGGCTTCTTCGCCCTTGGCCTGCACGATGGCGCGACGGTCGCCATTGGGCATCTGCAGCAGGATTTCGAGCGCGTCTTCGCGCGTGCCATAACGCTCGACCGCGTTGCCGACGACGCCACCGACCACCGCACCAGCCACACCGGCCAGCACGGCACCACGGCTGTTGCCGGTCGAACCGGCACCGGCCACGCCACCCAGCACCGCGCCGGTCGTGCCGCCCAGGCCACTCTGGCTGCCCTCGACAACCACCGGCCGTACCGACAGCACCACGGCATCGGACACCTGAGACAGACGCTGCGCATCACCCGGCTTGATCACATCGGGGCTGGTGGTCGAACAGGCCGACAACACAACAGCGACACCCAACACAGCAGCCCGCAGGGCTGTCGCGCGACGGTTCACAGCAGAAACAGACATGGCACACCTTCTTCCAAAAGTGGGGCCGGCCATTTCCGGCCCTCACCATGTCGGATGGTAGCGCAGCCCGCCTGGCTCAGTCGTCGATGCCCAATTCCTGAATCTTGCGCGTGATGGTGTTGCGCCCAATGCCGAGCTTCTGCGCGGCCTCGATGCGGCGTCCGCGGGTCAGCTCCAGCGCCGTGTGGATCAGGCTGGCTTCGAACTGGCGGGTCAGGCAATCCCAGACGTCGTGCTGACCGGCCTCCAGCCGGGCGCGCGCGTCGCGCTCCAGATCGGTTAGCCAGCGCGCAGCCGGGGCCGTTGTACCGGGCGCCCCCTCGCCTGCTCCCGCGCCATTGACACCGGTGTATGAAGCCCCGGCGCCCGGCACGGGCTCGCCCGAAGCGGCACCTGGAGGCAAACCCGTGGCGGAGGCCGCCCACGCGGCGTCCCGTGGAGGTTCTCTGAACGACTCCCTGAGCGATTCACGCCCGGCATCGCGTACCGGCTCGCTCCAAGCCGTGGCGCCGCTGGCGGCCCACTCTGCAGGCGTGTCGGCAGATGCCGGGGCCGATCCCGGAGCCGATACAGAGGGCGACGAACCGGCCGGAACGAAGGACGCGGGGGACGTGGTCGCCGCCCCGGACGCCGGCATGAGCGCCGACGGCGCCCCGACCTGGCCCAACAACTCCGGCGGCAGATCCTTGACTTCGATCACCTGCGCGGGCGCCATGACCGTCAGCCAGTGGCAAACGTTCTCCAGCTGACGCACGTTGCCCGGGAAATCGAAGGCCTGCAGCCGCTGCAAGGCCGCATCCGAGATGCGCTTGGCCTCCACGCCCAGATCCTTGGCGCTCTTTTGCAGGAAGAAGCGTGCCAGCGTCGGGATGTCTTCGCGGCGCTCACGCAGCGCGGGCAGGCGCAGCCGGATGACGTTCAGACGGTGGAACAAATCCTCACGGAACACGCCCTGGCGCACGCGGTCTTCCAGGTTCTGGTGGGTGGCCGCGATCACGCGCACATTGCTCTTGAGCGGGTGGTGGCCACCCACGCGGTAGAACTGGCCATCACTCAACACGCGCAGCAGCCGTGTCTGCAGGTCGAACGGCATGTCGCCGATTTCATCGAGGAACAGCGTTCCCCCATCGGCCTGCTCGAACCGTCCGCGGCGCATGGTCTGCGCACCGGTGAAGGCGCCTCGCTCATGGCCGAACAACTCGGACTCCAGCAGATCCTTGGGGATCGCTGCGGTGTTGATGGCCACGAACGGCCCGTTGCCGCGGGGGCTGTGTTTGTGCAGCGCACGCGCGACCAGCTCCTTGCCCGCGCCCGACTCGCCGGTGATCAGCACCGTGACGTTGCTCTGACTGAGCCGGCCGATGGCGCGGAACACATCCTGCATCGCCGGCGCCTGGCCCAGCATCTCGGGCATCTGGGTGACGCGCTCGTCGACCACCTCTTCGCGCAGGCTTTCATCGACCGCGCGCCGAATCAGCTCTACCGCCTTCGTCAGGTCGAAGGGCTTGGGCAGGTACTCGAACGCCCCCCCCTGAAAGGCCGACACCGCCGAATCGAGGTCAGAGTAGGCGGTCATGATGATGACCGGCAGGCCAGGCAGGCGCGCCTTGACCTTGCTGAGCAGATCAATGCCAGAGCCGCCCGGCATCCGGATGTCCGACACCAGCACCTGGGGCTCGTCCTCGTCCAGCGCGGTCAGCACGTCGCGGGGGTTCGTGAAACTGCGTACGGGCAGCCCGTCGCGGGCCAGCGCCTTCTCCAGAACGAAGCGGATGGATTGGTCGTCGTCAACGATCCAGATGGGTTTCATGCTGGCAGTCACAGATGTCGCACCCTGACCAGCCGAGTGCTCACGGCAAGGGGATCGTGATCTTGAAGACCGTGCGTCCCGGCTCGCTTTCGCATTCGATCGTGCCCTGGTGCTGTTGAACGAAGGTTTGCGCCAGTGTGAGCCCCAGACCGGACCCACCATCCCGCCCGGATACCAGCGGGTAGAAGATGCGGTCTCGAATGGACTCGGGGATGCCTGGCCCGTTGTCTTCAATATGCAAGACGAGTGCCAACCTGTGCAACTGGCGGTTGATCGTCACACGCCGGGCCACGCGCGTCTTGAAGGTGATCACGGCATCGCCCTGGGCGATGCGCTCGGCCAGCGCCTGTGCCGCGTTGTGCGCGATGTTGAGCAGAGCCTGGATCAGCTGCTCGCGGTCGCCGCGGAACTCGGGGATGGACGTGTCGTAGTCACGCCAGAGCTTGAGGCCCTTGGGGAACTCGGCCAGGATGAGCGAGCGCACCCGCTCGCAGACCTCGTGGATGTTGACGTCGCCCACCAGATGCGGCCGCCGATGGGGGGCCAGCAGGCGATCGACCAGCGACTGAAGGCGATCCGCCTCGTGGATGATGACCTGCGTGTACTCGGTCATCGACTTGTCGTCGAGCTCCATCTCGAGCAGTTGCGCGGCCCCGCGGATGCCGCCCAGCGGGTTCTTGATCTCGTGGGCCAGGTTGCGGATCAGCTCCTTGTTGGCCTGGACCTGATCCAGCGCCCGCTCTTCACGATCCTGCCGGGTCTGCTGCTCCACCTCGACCAGTTCGACCAGCACGAGATCGCCGCGACCGTAACGCGTCACGATGACCTGAACGTGCAGCCCATCGGCATACACGTGGGGATGCCGCTTGAGCTCGGCCTGCAGCCGGCTGGTCGCATACTCGTTGCGCGCCACGGCCGTGAACACCTCGCGCAACAGCGCCGGATCGGTGAACCAGTCAAAGATGGCTTCGCCCACGACCGCGCGCCGCGACAGGCCCAGCACCTCTTCGAACGCCGTGTTGGCAAACAGGCAGCGCCCATCGGCCTCCACAATGGCCACCATCGACGCCAGATGGTCGAGCACCACCCAGTGGGCGGCGTCGTCAGGCAACAGATGGGCGCCCGCCCTCAAGCCCATGCGGGGCGACCGGCTGGCCACCGGGGGGATATGGGCACCGCGACTCACTGTGCAGCCTTGCCGGAAGCACCGCCGCCGAGTTTGCCGAGTTCGCGCCGCAGCGAGGCCACATCGGCCTCCTTGCGCGTGATGGCCGCCTTCATTTCCTCGACCCGGTCGAGGTACTTCTGATAGTTGCGCTCGTCACCCCGGCGCTCGGGCTGGCCGTTGTTGAACTCTTTCTGGAGCGCGGCGAGTGCCTCTTCCTCTTTGCGCAACTCGGCTTCGAGGATGCGGCGCGCATCTGCATCGCGCGCGCGCTGCTCGTCGGACGACACCCGTTCTCCGCCGCCCGATGGCGCACCACCGGAGGCCCGGGGCGCCGCCGTGCCACTGCTGCGAGGCACCGACGACTGGATCACCGTGATCGGCGCGCCATCCAGCGTGCGACAGCCACGGGCTTGCGCCTCCTTGGCAGACAGCGCGTCGGTGTAGAGGTTGCCCGGGCAGCGGTAGACGGGATTGGACTGCGCCTGCAAGGCCGGCACGGTCAGGGCCGCCGCCAGTCCCACGGCGAGCCAGGACGGCGGAAATGCAATACGGCCTGGTGTGTCGTTCTTCGGCATGGTGCGTCTCATCACTGCGGCTCCGGTTGGAGACCCTCAGACCCGAGTATGCCCCCAAGCCCGGACGCCTGGCGTGGGCCTCACCCCTGGCTGTGTGAAGTTGCGTGAAAACAAAAAGGGCGGCCGAAGCCGCCCTCGTTCCGATGCCCCTGCGGGATCAGAGCGCGTAGTACATGTCGAACTCGACCGGGTGGGTGGCCATGCGGAAGCGGGTCACTTCCTGCATCTTCAGTTCGATGTAGGCGTCCAGGTAGGCATCGGTGAACACGCCACCCTTGGTCAGGAACGCACGGTCCTTGTCCAGGTACTCCAGGGCCTGATCCAGGCTGTGGCAGACGGTCGGCACCAGCTTGTCCTCCTCGGGAGGCAGGTGGTACAGGTCCTTCGTGGCAGCCTCGCCCGGATGGATCTTGTTTTCCACGCCGTCCAGACCGGCCATCATCAGTGCAGCGAAGGCCAGGTAGGGGTTGGCGGAGGGATCCGGGAAGCGCGCTTCGATGCGACGGCCCTTGGGGTTGGCCACGTAGGGGATGCGGATCGAGGCCGAGCGGTTCTTGGCCGAGTAGGCCAGCTTCACCGGGGCTTCGAAGCCGGGCACCAGACGCTTGTACGAGTTCGTACCGGGGTTGGTGATGGCGTTCAGGGCACGGGCGTGCTTGATGATGCCGCCGATGTAGTACAGGGCGAACTCGCTCAGGCCGGCGTAGCCGTCGCCTGCGAACAGGTTCTTGCCGTCCTTCCAGATCGACTGGTGAACGTGCATGCCGGAGCCGTTGTCACCAACGATGGGCTTGGGCATGAAGGTGGCGGTCTTGCCGTAGGCATGGGCCACGTTCTGGATCACGTACTTTTGCAGCTGCAGCCAGTCAGCACGCTGCGTCAGCGTGCTGAACTTCGTGCCGATTTCCATCTGGCCGGCGTTGGCCACTTCGTGGTGGTGCACTTCGACCGGGATGCCCAGGCTTTCCAGGATCAGGCACATTTCCGAACGCATGTCCTGGCCGCTGTCGACCGGGGGCACGGGGAAGTAGCCGCCCTTGACGGTGGGACGGTAGCCGGTGTTGCCGTGCTCGTACTTGGTGCCGGTGTTCCAGGCGCCTTCTTCGGATTCGATCTTGAAGAAGCTGCCCGACATCTCGTTGCCCCAACGGACAGAGTCGAACACGAAGAACTCGGGCTCGGGACCGAAGTAGGCGGTGTCGCCCAGGCCCGAAGCCTTCAGGTAGGCTTCAGCGCGCTTGGCCAGCGAGCGGGGGTCACGCTCGTAGGGCTTGCCGTCGTGCGGATCGATGACGTCGCAGGTCAGGATGAGCGTGGGCTCTTCGAAGAACGGGTCGATGTTGGCGGTGTTGGCATCCGGCATCAGCAGCATGTCGGAGGCTTCAATGCCCTTCCAGCCGGCGATGGAGGAACCGTCGAACGCGTGGCCCGAGGTGAACTTGTCTTCGTCGAAGTGGGAAACCGGCACGGACACGTGCTGTTCCTTACCACGGGTATCGGTGAAGCGGAAATCAACGAACTTGACCTCGTTGTCCTTCACCATCTTCATCACGTCGGCGACGGTCTTATTGGCCATCAGGTGCTCCTAGCGAGAGGCTTGAGTGAATACAAGTGAAACTGGGCTGTTTCTTTCAGAAACCGCACGGGAGTGTAATAGCAGAAAGCATGCCGGACGCTCGGCGCGCCGAAGGACAGACGCGGAAGGGCCCGGAAGGGGCGCACCAAACCGGCCCCCACCGCCACCCGCCTCGTCACCAGGCGGGCACCTCGGGCAAGCGGCCGCTGCACCGAAGCCGCGCCCGTCCTGTCACACAGCCCTCAGCATGCACCGAAGCGCACCCGACGCACTCGGCCAAACTGCACCACAACAGTGCATTCAATCGCCTCGCACCAATTCAGGGCCCAATGATGCACCACTATGGTTCAACTCGTCCAGCAGGTAAGTGAAAGCCGGATCGACCAGCTCGGGCGGGCCCTTTACCCCCAGATCAATGTGGCGCCCATGCTCGGGGTGGTCCACGCTGGGGAGACTGAACACCTTGACACCGGGAAAGCGGGTCTCAATGTCCTGCATCAACGGCGTCAGGCGCGATTCGATGGCACGGTAGACGATCACCGACCGCTCCCGCGTGCGCGCAGAACCATGCAGGCCCATGTGCCGCGTGTCGAGCAGCCAGGCCATCATGGGCCACGCCATGACGGGAAAACCGGGCAGGAAGTGCACGCGCCCATCCAGGCTGAAGCCGGGAATGCGGTTGTAGGGATTGGGAATGATCTCTGCGCCACGGGGAAAACAGCCCATCTGGAGTCGGCGCTGCACATCCTCGGATGCAGGCTCGAAGGGCAGCCCCTCCTGCCGGGCCATCTCCTCGCACCGAGCGAGGATCAGCTCGCGAGCTTGCGGGTGAAGGGCCAGTTCGGTGTCCCAGGCCTGCGCGGCGCAGGCGCGGGTGTGGTCGTCCGGCGTGGCACCGATGCCGCCGCAGGAGAACACCACGTCGCCACAGGCCCGCGCCTGGCGTAGCTCGGCGGTGATGCGCGCAGGATCGTCGCCCACATAACGTGCCCAGGACAGCGCCATTCCGCGCTCGCCCAGCAGTTCGATGGTCTTGACCAGGTGCTTGTCCTGCCGGCGACCGCTGAGAATCTCGTCGCCGACGATGATCAGTCCGATCATGCTTCGTGCTCCATGTTGACCGGCGCGCGGCGCAAGGCGTCCAGCGCGGCCAGCAGGTAATGTGCAAACCACAGCGCAGCCAGAGCGAACACCAGCGTGTAGATCCAGACCGAGGCGAGCAGCAGCAGCGGCGCCATGGCGAGCGCCATCACACCTCCGATGGCCCACAAGGCACCCGGCGCCGCGCCGAACAAGCCGCAGGCCACGCCCATGGCCAGCAACGGCCCACGGTGGTGCGCGCGCAGGATGGCCCGCTCTTCATGGGTGGCCCAATCGGCCAGCACATCGAGCAGCATCACACGGTAGGTCAGCCAGCCCCAGATCAGCGGGGGCAGCACCAGCGCCAGCGGTGGCACCAGCCACAGCGGCAGCGAGACGATCAGAGCCAGCAGCGCCCAGGCCGTGAGCCCCAGGGCTGCCAGCAGCGCCCGCCACCACGGCATCGGCTCGCGGGCCTGCAGCGCCGGAAAGCGCCGCTGACGCACCAGCGCGCTCATCGCTGGCGCCGTGATGGCCCCCACCGCCAGCAGACAGACGATGACGACCACCGGCACGCTGATCGCCACGATCAACAGGGGCACCACGGCCGTACGCAGGGCCGTCAGGCCGACCTGATCCAGCCATGACGTCAGCCACTGGCTCCATGCCCAGCTGTCCAGCAGCCCGCGCACGGCCACGTTGGCCGCATCCCAGCCCCACCAAGCCAGGCCGCCCAGCAAGACAGCGCTGGCCAGCAACGGCAGCAGGCTCAGCCAGATGACACGTGGCAAGAGGCTGTAGGCCAACGCCCGCCACCACGCGTCGGCCACCGCCCACCAGGTCGACCCACCGTCTGCCGTCAGACCGGCTGGCACGCCTGCGTGCCGATTGCCATCGTTCATTCGCTGTCGCCGCCCAACAGGCCACCGAGCATGCCGCCCGCGGCCACACCGCTCAGCAGCCCGCCCTGCTCACGCCCACCGCCGCCAGTCTGCGGCGCGGCAGCAAAAATGCGCGAAGCCAGACGGGAGAATGGCAGACTCTGCAGCCACACCTGACCGGGGCCGGTGATGCGCGCGAGGAACAGGCCCTCGCCGCCAAAGAGGGCCGTCTTGATCTTGCCCACGTACTGGATGTCGAAGTCGACGCCGGCTGTGTAGGCCACGATGCAGCCGGTGTCGATCAGCAGCGTCTCGCCCGCCTTGAGCTCGCGGCGCACCACGGTGCCACCCGCGTGCACAAAGGCCAGGCCATCGCCCTCAAGCTTCTGCATGATGAAGCCTTCGCCGCCGAAGAAGCCGGTGCCGAGGCGGCGCTGCAGCGCGATGCCCAGCGACACGCCGCGCGCAGCACACAAAAAGGCATCCTTCTGGCAGATCAGCGTGCCACCCAGCTGGCTCAAATCCATGGGCAGGATCTTGCCCGGATACGGCGCCGCAAACGCGACGCGCTTCTTGCCCTGGGCCTGGTTGGTGTAGATGGTCGTGAACAGGCTTTCACCGGTGACCAGTCGCTTGCCGGCCCCCAGCAGCTTGCCGAAGATGCCGCTGGTCTGCTTCGAGCCGTCGCCGAACACGGTGTCCATCTCGATGCCCGCATCCATGAACATCATGCTGCCGGCTTCGCCGATGGCCGCCTCGCCAGGGTCAAGCTCGACCTCGACGAACTGCATCTCTGCGCCCTTGATTTCGTAGTCCACCACATCCATGGCCATGATTGCGTTTCTCCAGTGCTCACTGCGTGTTGAGCGCCGCGCGGCCCGGGTACCACGGCCGGCTCCGGCGGCGCAGCGGCGATTGTGGCGCAGTTCAGCCAGCCGCGTGGTGCGTCGCCCAGCGGTGACAATGGCGTCATGTCATGCATTGTGGATGTCGCCATCATCGGGGCCGGCGCGGCCGGTCTGTTCTGCGCCGGGGTTGCCGGCCAACGCGGCCTCAAGGTGCTGCTGATCGACCACGCACCCAAGGTGGCCGAGAAAATCCGCATCTCGGGTGGTGGCCGCTGCAACTTCACCAACCGCGAGGTCGGGCCGGCGCAGTTCCTGTCCGACAACCCGCACTTCTGCCGCTCGGCGCTGGCCGGCTACACCCCGCAGGACTTCATCGCACTGGTCAACCGCCATGGCATCGCCTGGCACGAGAAGCACAAGGGCCAGCTGTTCTGCGACCACAAGGCCGACGACCTGATCCGCATGTTGCTGGCCGAGTGCGACGCCGGCGGCGTGGCGCGCTGGCAACCCTGTGGCGTGCACGCGGTACGTTGCATCACCAGCGACCAGGGCGAGCGTTTCGAGCTCGACACGGATCGCGGGCTGGTACGGGCGCATCAGCTGGTCATTGCCACCGGGGGGCTGTCCATCCCGAAGATCGGCGCGACGGATTTCGGTCAGCGACTCGCCCAGCAACTGGGCCACCGCATCGTGCCGCTTCGGCCTGCACTGGTGCCGCTGACCTTCTCGGCCGACACCTGGGCCCCCTTTGCCGCGCTGGCCGGGCTGTCCTTGGAAGTGGACATCCAGACCGAGGCCCTGGAGGCGGGCAAGCGCCCACGCCCCTATGCGATGCACTTCCTGGAAGACCTGCTGTTCACCCACCGCGGGCTGAGCGGGCCGGCCGTGCTGCAGATCTCCAGCTACTGGCGCGAGGGCCAGCCCATTGTGCTGGATCTGGCGCCGCAGCGCGAACTGGCGGCCCTGTTGAAGCAGGCCAAATCGGGCTCGCGCAAGCAGCTTTCCAGCGAGTGGGCGCTCGCCCTCGGCCCGAGCGCGCCGCAGCGCCTTGCCCAGACCTGGCTGGAGCAGCAGGCACAACACGCGCCCGGCCTGCGCCCCGTCGCGCCACTGGCCGAACACAAGGACAAAGACCTTGACGCCCTGGGCCAATCGGCCAACGCGTGGGCCATCGTGCCCTCGGGCACCGAAGGCTATGCCAAGGCCGAGGTGACGGCGGGCGGCGTTGACACGCGCGACCTGAGCTCGCAGACCCTGGGCAGCAAGCTGGTGCCGGGGCTGCACTTCATCGGCGAGGTGGTCGACGTGACCGGCTGGCTGGGCGGCTACAACTTCCAGTGGGCCTGGGCCTCGGCCATGGCCTGTGCACGCGCCTTGCAGCCGCTGCCGCAGGCCACCTGACGGGTAAGATGTCGACATGAGCGACACACACTTCGGTTTCCAGAAGGTTGACGAGTCCGAGAAGGCCAGCCGCGTGCGCGGCGTGTTCGACTCGGTGGCCAACAAGTACGACGTCATGAACGACCTGATGTCGGCCGGCATGCATCGCCTCTGGAAGGCCTACACCATTGCGGCCAGCGGTGTGCGCGAGGGCCACAAGGTGCTCGACATCGCCGGCGGTACCGGCGACCTGTCGCAGGCTTTTGCCAAGCGCGTGGGCCCCGCCGGCATGGTGGTGCACACCGACATCAACGAGGCCATGCTCAGCACCGGCCGCGACCGCCTGCTCAACCATGGCCTGGCCCTGCCCACCACGCTGTGCGATGCCGAGAAGCTGCCCTTCCCGAACAACACCTTCGACATCGTCACGGTGGCCTTCGGCTTGCGCAACATGACCCACAAGGACCGGGCACTGAAGGAAATGTGCAGGGTGCTCAAGCCGGGTGGCCGACTGCTGGTGCTGGAGTTCTCCAAGGTGGCCAAGCCGCTGGAGAAGGCCTACGACTGGTACTCGTTCAACATCCTGCCCAAGCTGGGCAAGCTGGTGGCCAACGACGAGGCCAGCTACCGCTATCTGGCCGAATCCATCCGCATGCACCCCGATCAGGCCACGCTCAAGGCCATGATGAAGGACGCCGGCTTCGGCCACGTCGATGTGCACAACATGACCGCCGGCGTCGTGGCCCTGCACCTCGGCATCAAGTGCTGAGCCCCAGCAGATCCTGACGCAAGCCCCGGTCGGTGGGCCGCTCGCCCAGCCAGATGCGCAGCAGCGCCCGGTAGAAATCTTCCCCGGGGATATCGGCCCCCACCGCTTGGCCGTTCACGCTGATGCGGGTGCCGGCACCGGGCACGAAATCCAGCGTGATGGCGTCACCCTTGCGGGCGGTGCCGAGCTTGAGCATGTCGGTCTGCAGCGTCGCCAGGCGCGACTGCAGGCCGGCCAACTCGGCCGCCGAGGTGTTGTCCCGAATGCCCGTCAGCAGGTTATCCACCAGGCGCTCGGCCGACACCTGACGCAACAGCACGATGCGCAGGCGCTTGGCGCCACCTTGTGACAGCACTGCGGCGGCGGCCGTATCGGCACGGGGCAGATACAACGCGATCGCGTACACCTTGACGATCATCATGGCGCGCAGCCCGGCGCCATTGAGTACCAGTTGCTGGCCTTGCACGGCGGCGCTGGCCTCGAACGGGATGCCCTCTACCGTGCGCGGCACGGAGGCCACCGCTGCACCGGACGCCCCCAGGGTCAGCACCATCAGCCAGCGGACGGCCTGCATGCGGGCCACGCGAACGGCTACAGCAGCGTATGCGCGCGCCATGGGTCAGGCCGCCTTCTTCACGTCGGCATCCCGCAGTTCGCGCCGCAGGATCTTGCCCACATTCGACTTCGGCAGTTCCTCGCGGAACTCGATGTACTTCGGGCGCTTGTAGCCCGTCAGCCGTTCGCGGCAAAAGGCGGCGACGTCATCTTCGGTCAGCGTGGCATCGCGCTTGACCACGAACAGCTTCACGGCCTCGCCCGAATGCGCATCGGGCACACCGATGACCGCCGCCTCAAGCACACCCGGGTGCTGCACCGCCACGTCTTCCACCTCATTGGGATAGACGTTGAAGCCCGATACCAGCACCATGTCCTTCTTGCGGTCGACGATGCGCACCTCGCCGGCTTCGTTCATCACACCGACATCGCCGGTCTTGAAGAAGCCGTCATCGGTCATGACCTTGGCCGTCTCTTCGGGGCGCTTCCAATAGCCGGCCATGACCTGCGGCCCGCGGATGCAGATCTCGCCAGGCTGACCCAGCGGCACGGGCAGGCCAGCATCGTCGCGGATGCTCACCTCGGTCGACGGCAGCGGCAAGCCGATGGTGCCGGAGTAGCCCGTCAGGTTATTGGGATTGCACGTGGCCACGGGCGAGGTCTCGGACAGACCATATCCCTCGATGATGGGCACGCCGGTGAGGGCCTGCCAGCGGTCAGCCACTGCCTTCTGCACCGCCATGCCGCCGCCAATCGTCACGCGCAGGCTAGAGAAATCCAGCCGCGCAAAATCCGGGTGGTTCATCAAGGCGCTGTACAGCGTGTTGACCGCCGGGAACATGTGGAAGCGGAAGGTTGACAGCTCCTTGATGAAGCCAGGAATGTCGCGAGGGTTGGGCACCAACAGCATGCACGCGCCATTGCGAATGCCCATGAGCGCGCAGACCGTCAGCGCGAAGATGTGATACAGCGGCAACGCGCACACCACATTGAGCTGTCCTTCCTGCTTGCCCAGGCCGTTCATCAGCCAGGCCTCGCACTGGAGCACGTTGGCCACGAGATTGCGGTGCAACAGCGTGGCGCCTTTGGAGACGCCTGTCGTCCCCCCCGTGTACTGCAGAAAGGCCACATCGTTCAAGCCGGGCTCGGCCACGCGCTGCGCGCGGATCGCCTGCCGCACCACGGCAGCAAAGCGCACATGCCCAGGCAGCGACCAGGCTGGCACCAGCTTGCGCACCCGCCGCACGACCAGGTTGGTCACCGGGCCCTTGAGCCAGCCCATCAGGTCACCCATGGCCGCCACCACCACGTGCTTGAGCGCACCACGGCTGCCGACGGCCTGCAGGGTCGACGCGAAGTTCTCCAGAATGAAGATGGCTTCCGCACCGCTGTCGTGCAGCTGGTGCTCCAGCTCGCGCGGCGTGTACATCGGGTTGACATTGACTACCACGCAGCCCGCGCGCAGGATGCCTGCGACGACCACCGGGTACTGCAGGATGTTGGGCATCATCACCGCCACCCTTGAGCCGGGCTTGAGCCCCTGCAGCTGCAGCCAGCCGGCCACCCGCTCGGACAAGGTATCCAGCTGGGCATAGGTCAGCGAGGCTCCCATGCAACGGAACGCCACGCGGTCGGCATACACGCGCATGGCCTCATCCAGCAGATGCACCAGCGAGCGATAGGTGCTGAGGTCCACGTCGTGTGGCATGCCCTCGGGGTAGCTGTCGAGCCAGATCTTGTCCATGGGTGTCTCCGAAAGTGCACGGGCGCCCCTGCAGGCGCCCGATTTTGATTTGACACACACGATGTTACATGAACTCTGCAATTAACGGTCGGTATCATGCCCAGGCCTTTGTGAGTTCTGCCATGCCCGCCCCGTCCAACTCCGCCTCGCGCGCCCGCACCAACCGCCCCCCTTCGGGCGGACCGGAATACACCGTCGAGGAGCTGGCCGCCCGAACGGGCGTGAGCGTGCGCAACATCCGCGCCTATCAGACGGCGGGCTTGCTGCCCCCGCCGCGGCTGCGCGGTCGTCTGGGCCTGTATGGCCCCGCTCATCAGGGCAAGCTGGAGTTGATCCGTGACCTGCGCGCGCAGGGCTTCCGGCTGGAAGCGATCAAGGGCATGCTGTCGCAGACACCGGATGGCGCCTGGTCGGAGTATTCGTTGATCAGCGACCTGTTTTCGACCACCTTCTTCACGGTCGAGACGCCACGCCGCAAGGCCTTGTCCGAGATGGCGGCCCACTGGGGCACGGAAGCCACGCCCGAGCAGAAGGAGCGCCTGCGCAAGAACGGGCTGTACCGCCAGATCGGGCCCGATGAAGTCGAGATGCTCAGCCCGTCGCTGGAGCGCATCGGCATCCAGCTGGCAGAACTCAACGTGCCGCTGGACACCGTGCTCGACCTGCAAGATGTGCTGATCCGGCATTGCCGCGCCGTGGCGCGACACTATGTCGAAGAGCTGTTTCTGAACCTGGCTCAGGGCATTGCCGCAGCGCAGGCCGAAGCGCAGGCGCGCGGGCTGCCGCCCGACCCGCAGGTCATCGCGCCCATGCGGGCGCTGTTCGAGCGCCTGCGCCCACTGGCCATCGGCTCGATCAGCGCGGCCTTCCCGGTGGTCTTGCAGCAGGAATTCGACCGCGCCATCCAGAAGCAGCTCAAGAAGGCGCGCTGAGCGGATCGTCGTTGGGCGCGAGCAAGGCGCCCGAGCAGAAGAACGTGCCGCCGGCCACATGATGCAGGGAGCGCAGCGCGGGCGACGGCGTCTCGCGCCAGCGCCCTTCGGCAAACACACGCGGATCGGCCCAGGCGGCCACCACCTCGACCAGGAACAGGTCATGGTCGGCTGCGAGTTCCGGCTTCGGCAGCACGCGGCCAGCCAACCAGGCAAGGCATCCCGCCACCAGCGGCGCCTGCCCCACCCCGCTGTCTTCGGCAACCAGCCCGCACGCCGCGAACTTGTCGACCTCATGGCCCGTCAGCGTCCCAGCCTGAACGACGGCGTCACGCAGCGCCGCCGGTGGCACCTGGATCACCAGTTCACCCGACGCGTCGATCAGCGTGCGCGTGAAGGTCTGCTTGTCGATCACCACCGCGAGCTTGGGCGGATCAAAGTCCAGCGGCATGCACCAGGCCGCGGCCATCACATTGCGTTGCCCGTTGTGCGCGGCACTGACCAGCACGGTCGGCCCGTGGTTCAGCAGCCGATAGGCGTGTGGCAATGCCACCGGCAGGCGGGATACCAGCGGCGAGGGCTCGGTGCGTTCTGGCTGTGTGGCGCGTTCGGACATGGTGAGAGCAAGGATAACGCGGGCCCACCAGACAAAAAGCCCAGCAGATTGCTCTGCTGGGCTCATGTCGTTCTTTGGTCGGGGTGGCGGGATTCGAACTCGCGACCCCTTGCACCCCATGCAAGTGCGCTACCAGGCTGCGCTACACCCCGACGAAGACTTGAACTATAGCATGCTTTCCGACCCGATTCAGGCCAGCAAGTCGCGGATCGACAACAAGGTTTCACGCAGCGCCGCCACCGACTCGGGCGAGGCCGACGACAGGCCGGCCAGATCGGGCGATGTGGGCAAACTGCCGGAGGCGACCGCAGGCGTGGCCATCAAAGGCTGTGCGGCCACCGGCGCCCAGGCCACTGCGCGCGCAGGTACCCGCACACGGCCCGCCTGGCGCGTGTCGATGGCCACGTCGGCCAGCGCAGCGCCGTCGCGAAGGCCAGACTCATCCGCGCCGTCGAGCATGTGGTGGCCATCCATGCCATCCACACCCATGGCCCGGGCCAACGCCGCACGCGCGGGCTCGGCCACGACGCCTTGGGCAGCGAGCTCATTGCGCGCCCCACTGATGGTGAAGCCGCGCTCATACAGCAGCTCGCGGATGCGCCGGATCAGCAAGACCTCATGGTGCTGGTAGTAGCGGCGGTTGCCGCGTCGCTTCATGGGGCGCAGTTGTGCGAACTCCTGCTCCCAATAGCGCAGCACATACGGTTTGACCAGGCACAGTTCGCTCACCTCACCGATGGTGAAGTAGCGCTTGGCGGGGATGGGCGGCAAGCCTCCCTCCACACGCCCTGTTTCCGAGCGTTCCACATTTCCCATTGCGGGCACCTGTCCTGTGTGACGTACCGGCCGCCTGGCCGGGCCGGCAAGACGTCAGACTTTACTCCAAGTCCTCGCTGCCCGGAACCTCGCCCTGCACCATGCTCTTGAGCTTGGCGCTGGCGTGAAAGGTCACCACATTGCGGGCCTCGATGGGGATGGCCTCGCCCGTGCGCGGGTTGCGCCCCGGGCGGGCGGCCTTGCGGCGGATCTGGAAGTTGCCAAAGCCCGACAGCTTGACGTCATGGCCCTCGACCAGCGCGTCATTGATCAGCTCGAAGAAGGCCTCGACCATGTCCTTTGACTCGCGCTTGTTCAAGCCCAGACGCTCGAACAGCATCTCCGACAGCTCCGCCTTGGTGAGCGTCGGCGTCTCGATGGTCGGCAGCAGCACGGTCAGGTCACTGATCTTGTCGTTCATGGGCGGGCCCTCCCCTGGCTCACGCGCGCACTCGCGCACCCACACGCGCGGACAGGCTCTGCTGCACGGCCTGCATCGCGGCGTCGATGCGCTCATCGGTCAAGGTCTGCTCGTCGTCGCGCAGTTCCACGCGCACGGCCAAGCTGCGCTCATTGTCACCGATGCCGGCCACCGGGGTCTTGGGCTTGTAGATGTCGAACAAGCGGGCACCACGCACCAGCCCATCGGTCGGCGCATCGGCCACGGCAGCCATCAGGGCATCGTGGGCTGTCTGATCGTTCACCACCAGCGCAAGGTCACGGTACACCGACTGCATTTTCGACACGCCGGCATAGCGCGGCACCGGGTGCTGCGCCAGCACCACCCCGTCGAGCTCGAACAGCACGGGCGCCTGAGGCAGGTCATAAGCCTGACGCCATTTCGGGTGCAGCTCGCCCATCACGCCCACGGTCTGGCCGTTGAGCACGATGCGGGCGCAGCGGCCCGGGTGGAAGGCGGGATGCTCGGCTGCTTCGAACTGCACGGGCTGCGCGCCCAGCAGCGCCTCGACATCGCCCTTCACATCAAAGAAATCCACCGGGCGGGCGGCCGTGCCCCACTGCAGCGCATCCGCCGCGCCATAGGCCAGGCCCGCGACCTTCACCGGCTGGTCGAAGCCGCCGACGGTCTGGTCGCCGTCCTGCACGCTGGCATCGCGGCGGAACACACGCCCCACCTCGAACAGGCGCACGCGGTCGGCCTTGCGAGACAGGTTGGTGCGCAACACCTCCACCAGCGAGCCGATCAGCGTCGAGCGCATGACCGACAGCTGGCTGGCAATGGGGTTGAGCACCTTGATCGGGTCGGCGTTGCCCGCGAAATCGGTCTCCCACCGGGCCTCGACAAAGCTGAAGGAGATCACCTCCTGGTAGCCTCGCGCCGCGACCGCACGACGCACGGCATACATGCTGCGACGACCTTCTGCGGGCACATGCGGCACGATGGGCGCCTGCGGCGCGCGCCGCGGCAGCTTGTCGAAACCGATCACGCGCACCACTTCCTCGATCAGGTCTTCCTCGATCTGCAGGTCGAAGCGCCAGCTGGGCGGGGTCACGACAATGTGGGCATCGCCCTCGACCTGACGGGTCTCGAAACGCAGACCCAGCCGCTGCATCACGCCTTCGCAGTCCGCCAGGCTCACCGGCATGCCGATGACGCGCTGCGCGCGCGACAGGCGCAGTGTCACGGGCGCGCGCTCGGGCATGCGCACCTGCTGGTCCGTGACCGGGCCAGCCTGGCCGCCACAGATTTCGAGGATCAGTTGCGTGATGCGCTCGAGGTGTTGCGCGGTGGGCGCCGGATCGACGCCGCGCTCGAAACGGTGCGACGCATCGGTCGAGAAGTTGTAGCGGCGCGCCCGGCCGGCAATGGCCTTGGGCCACCAGAAGGCCGCCTCAAGGTAGACGTTGCGCGTGTCGTCGCCCACGGCCGTGCTGTCGCCGCCCATCACACCGGCCAGCGATTCCACCTGCTGCGCATCGGCGATCACGCCGACCTGTTCGTCCAGCGTCACCGTGTTGCCGTTGAGCAGCTTGAGCGTCTCGCCGGCCTGCGCCCAGCGCACGGTCAGGCCGCCGTGGATCTTGTCCAGATCAAACACATGCGAAGGCTGGCCCAGCTCGAACATCACGTAGTTCGAGATGTCGACCAGCGGCGACACCGCACGCTGGCCGCAGCGGGCCAGGCGCTCGACCATCCAGTCGGGCGTCTTGGCCTGCGGGTTCACGCCCTGGATCACGCGGCCCACGAAACGGCCACACAGGTCCGGCGCGGTCACGCTCACCGGCACAGTGGCATCGATGCCCGGCTGCACGGGGGCCATGGCTGGCATCGTCAGGGGCGCGCCAGTCAGCGCCGACACCTCACGTGCAATGCCGGCGACGCTCAGGCAGTGCGCCAGGTTGGGTGTGAGCTTGAGCGTGAACAGCGTGTCATCGAGCCTGAGGTGATCGCGGATGCTGACGCCCACGGGCGCGTCGTCGGCGAGGATGTGCAGGCCGTTCGATTCTTCGGCCACGCCCAACTCCTTGGCCGAGCACAGCATGCCGTGGCTTTCCACGCCGCGCAGCTTGCCCTTCTTGATGACGAAGGGCTTGCCATCCGCACCGGGCGGCAGCTCAGCGCCCACGGTGGCACAGGGCACCTTGATGCCCGGGCGCACATTGGGTGCGCCGCAGACGATCTGCAACGTCTCACCCGTGCCGGCGTCCACCTTGCAGACGTTGAGGCGGTCAGCATCGGGGTGCTTGGCCACTTCCAGCACCTGCGCGACCACCACGCCCGTGAACGGTGGCGCCACCGGCTGCAGCTCTTCAACCTCCAGGCCGGCCATGGTCAACAGATCGGCCAGTTGCTGGGTGCTCAGGTCAGGGTTGCAGAAACTGCGCAGCCACGACTCAGGGAATTGCATGACAGGAATCCTTGGAAATCAGTTCATTGCGCCGCCGGCTCGGCATCCAGCACCACGCGGTAGCGGGCCTTGCCGGCACGCAGGTGGTCCAGGGCCTCGTTGATGCGGCTCATGGGAAAGTGTTCGGTCTGCGGCTCGATGCCGTGGCGGGCGGCAAAGGCCAGCATGGTGTCGATATCCTGGCGCGAGCCCGTGGGCGAGCCCGAAACGCTGCGCTGGCCGCCGATCAGCGGGAAGGCCTCGACCTCCATCGGCTGCGGCAGCACGCCCACCAGGTGCAGGCGGCCATGGGGCGCCAGCGTGCCCATCAGCGCCTTCCAGTTCAGCATCACGTTGACGGTCACCAGCACCATGTCGAGCTGGCCGGCAATGCCCTTCATCGCGCCCGCATCGACGCTGGACACCACGCGATGGGCGCCCATCTGCAGCGCCTCATCGCGCTTGGATTCGCTCGACGTGAAGGCCGTGACCTCACAGCCCCACGCGCGGGCAAACTTGACCGCGAGATGGCCCAGGCCACCAATGCCGACCACGCCGACACGGTGCACCGGCTTGATGTCGAAATTCAGGAAGGGCGAAAACACCGTGATGCCGCCGCACAGCAACGGGCCGGCCTTGGCCGGGTTCAGGCCTTCAGGAATGGGACACGCCCACAACCAGTGGGCACGAACGCGCTCGGCAAACCCGCCGTTGTGGCCGACGATGGTCGGCACGCCGGCACGACACAGATGGGGCTCGCCCCCGATGCAGCTGCGACAGGTCATGCAGCTGCCGGCCATCCAGCCCACGCCGACCTTCTGGCCGAGCTTCAAACCCTTGGCCTGACTGCCCAGCGCCACCACCGTGCCGATCACCTCGTGCCCGCCAACGATCGGGTAGGCCGAAAACCCCCACTCGTTGTCGATCAGGGACAAATCGGAATGGCACACGCCGCAGTGGTCGACACGGATCTCGACCTCTTCTGCGCCGAGTGCGCCCGGATCGTAGCTGTGCGGCACCAGCGGCTTGCTGGCCTCCTGGGCAGCCCAGGCACGGATGGCGGTGGTCTCGGTCATGGGATCTCCTTCTCAGCGGCGGCGTCGGGGCGCCTGTGTCGACATGGGGAAGCAAGCATCACACAGACTGGGCAAGTTGTCGCGCGCAGGTCTGCGGCGACAGCCCTGCCCTCACTGAAACTGCTGCAGGAAGCGCAGATCGCCTTCGAAGAACAGGCGCAGGTCATTGACGCCGTAGCGCAGCATCGTCAGGCGATCCGGCCCCAGGCCGAACGCGAAGCCGATGTAGCGCTCCGGGTCGAGACCGAAGTTGCGCACCACGTTCGGATGAACCTGGCCGGCGCCACCCACCTCCAGCCAGCGACCCTTCAGCGGGCCGGAGGCAAAGGCGATGTCCACCTCGGCCGAAGGCTCGGTGAAGGGGAAGAACGACGGCCGGAAGCGGATATCCAGGTCGTTCGTCTCGAAGAATGTGCTGAAGAAATCGCCCAGCACGGCCTTGAGGTCGGTGAAGCTCACGTTCTCCCCGATCCACAGGCCTTCGCACTGGTGGAACATCGGCGAGTGGGTGGCATCGCTGTCGACGCGGTAGGTGCGACCCGGCGCGATCACGCGGATCTCGGGGATGCGCTCGCCACGGGCCAGCGCCTCGGCGTGCCGCTTGACGTGTTGCACAGCGTAGCGCACCTGCATCGGGCTGGTGTGCGTGCGCAGCAGGTGGCCGCCCTCGACGTAGAAGGTGTCGTGCATGGAACGCGCGGGATGGTCTTCCGGCGTGTTCAGCGCGGTGAAATTGAACCAGTCGGCCTCGATCTCCGGACCGTCGGCCACGGCAAAGCCCATCGAGCCAAAGATGCCTTCGATGCGCTCAATGCTCAGCGAGACGGGGTGCAGCCCACCCTCGCCACGGCGGCGGCCCGGCAGCGTCACATCCAGACGCTCGGCCTGCAGCTGTTGCGCCAGTTCGGCATCGGCCAGCGCCTGACGGCGGGCGTTGAGCAAGGCCTCGACCTGTTGCTTGGCCTGGTTGATGGCCGCGCCCCGGGTCTTTTTCTCTTCGGGGCTCAGCGCGCCCATGCCCTTGAGCAGCTCGGTCAGGCTGCCCGACTTGCCCAGGAAGCGGGCCTTGGCGTTTTCCAGATCGGCGGGCGTGCCGGCTTCGGCGAAAGCCGCCTGGGCCGATTGCACCAGTTGGTCGAGGTCGTTCATGGATTCGTGTCGAAAAAAAAGGCCAACCTGGGGTTGGCCTTTGGATCACCGCATGGTGGCAGGCCGAAACCCACCTCGCATGCGGCGCAGCATCTTGCTGCCTGCCTGGATCGATCAGGCAGCCAGTTGAGCCTTGGCCTTTTCAACGATGCTGGCAAATGCAGCGGGGTCGTTGACGGCGAGGTCAGCCAGCACCTTGCGGTCGATCTCGATCGACGCCTTCTTGATGCCAGCCATGAACTTGCTGTAGGTCAGACCCAGCGAGCGGCTGGCGGCGTTGATACGCGCGATCCACAGACGGCGGAACTCGCGCTTCTTGGCGCGGCGGTCACGGTAGGCATACTGACCTGCCTTCATGACCGCCTGTTTGGCGATGCGGTAGACGTTCTTGCGGCGACCACGGAAACCCTTGGCCAGGGCGAGAACCTTTTTATGACGGGCGCGGGCTGTTACACCACGTTTGACGCGAGGCATGAGTGACTCCTTCGGCGTTGACTATCTGAACTGAGACGACGATCGTGCTTGTTTGCAGCCGATTACAGGCCGGCAAACGGCAGCATCTGAGCCATGTGGCCCATGTTGCTGTCATGCACGTTCACGGCACCACGCAGGTGACGCTTGTTCTTCGTGGTCTTCTTGGTCAGGATGTGACGCTTGAAGGCTTGACCGCGCTTGACGGTACCACCCGGACGCACGCGAAAACGCTTGGCAGCGCTCTTCTTGGTCTTCATCTTGGGCATGTTGATGCTCCTTATGGTTTGTTCCTACCAGGCGCCCGGAATACCACTTCCGGGTCTTGATGGCCTGCAGGCACTTGGATCCCTCGGTGGGGCGACCAAACCCCACCAGGGTGATGACACCGGTTTCCCGGCGTCATGACTGAATTCACTTCTTCTTCTTCGGGCCGAGCACCATGATCATCTGGCGCCCTTCCAGCTTGGGCATGTTCTCAACGACCGAGCAATCGGCCAAGTCGTCGCGTACGCGCTCCAGCAGCCGCATGCCCAGCTCCTGGTGGGTGATTTCGCGGCCACGGAACCGCAGGGTCACCTTGCCCTTGTCGCCGTCTTCCAAGAAGCGGCGAAGGTTGCGCAGCTTGATCTGGTAGTCGCCTTCGTCCGTCGCGGGACGGAATTTGACTTCCTTGACTTCAATGACCTTCTGCTTGAGCTTGGCGTCGTGAGCCTTCTTCTGCTCCTGGTACTTGAACTTGCCGTAGTCCATCAGGCGGCAGACCGGGGGGTCGGCCTGGGCGGCAATTTCAACCAGGTCCACATCGTATTCGGCAGACAGGCGCAGGGCTTCCTGAATGCTCACGATGCCGAGTGGTTCGTTCTCCGGACCATTCAGACGGACTTCGGGTGCAGTGATCTCGCGGTTCAGCCGATGCTTGCGCTCATCATTGCGCGTACGGCGGTCAAAAAAGTTAGCGATGTCGAATTCCTCAGGCCACGGGCCAGGGCCCGCACCGGTTAACCAAGTTCACACGCACCCGAACAACACCAGGGTCGCGCCTTTGCCAAACCTGCGAGGCAAAAGCGCGGCCCATCAGGCCTTGCTGGCGATGTCTTGAGCGATCTTCAGGGAGAAGTCATCGAGTGACATCACACCGAGGTTCTGGTTGCCTCGGGCGCGCACGGCGACGGTGCCATCAACCTTCTCCTTGTCACCGACAACGATGAAGTACGGCACCTTCTGCAACGCATGCTCGCGGATTTTATACGTGATCTTTTCGTTGCGCAAATCCAACTGGACCCTAAGTCCTTGTTTCTGGAGCGTTTTAGCCACTTCCGCCGCGTAATCGGCCTGTGCATCGGTGATGTTGAGCACCACGGCCTGCACGGGTGACAGCCAGACCGGCAGCGCGCCGGCGTGCTGCTCGATCAGGATGCCGATGAAACGCTCGAGCGAACCCAGGATGGCGCGGTGCAGCATCACCGGGTGCTTGCGGTCGCTGGACTCGGTCACGTACTCGGCGCCCAGTCGCTCAGGCATCGAGAAATCGACCTGGATGGTGCCGCATTGCCAGTGGCGGCCCAGCGCGTCCTTCAGCGTGTACTCGATCTTGGGGCCATAGAAGGCGCCGTCGCCGGCAGCGATGGTGAACTCGCTGTTCGTGGCACGCAGCGATTCCATCAGGGCGTTTTCGGCCTTGTCCCAGATCTCGTCCGAGCCGATGCGCTTTTCCGGCCGCGTGGCCACCTTGTAGATGATGTCGGTGAAGCCGAAGTCGGCGTACACCTTCTGCAGGAGGGCCGTGAAGTCCACACACTCCTGCAGGATCTGGTCTTCGGTACAGAAGATATGGCCATCATCCTGGGTGAATCCGCGCACGCGCATGATGCCGTGCAAGCCGCCCGTCGGCTCGTTGCGGTGGCACTGACCGAACTCACCCAGGCGGATGGGCAGGTCGCGGTAGCTCTTGATGCCCTGGTTGTAGATCAGGATGTGGCCGGGGCAGTTCATCGGCTTGAGCGCGTAGTCGCGCTTTTCTGACTCGGTGGTGAACATGTTCTCGCGGTACTTGTCCCAGTGGCCGGTCTTCTCCCACAGCGTCTTGTCGATGATCTGCGGGCCTTTGACCTCCTGGTAGCCGTTGTCGCGGTAGACCTGGCGCATGTACTGCTCGACCGCCTGCCACACCGTCCAGCCCTTGGGGTGCCAGAACACGACGCCGGGGGCGTGGTCGTCGATGTGGAACAGATCCAGCTCGCGGCCGAGCTTGCGGTGGTCGCGCTTTTCGGCCTCTTCCAGGCGGGTGAGGTACAGCTGCAGGTCTTCCTTGCTCGTCCAGGCCGTGCCGTAGACGCGCTGCAACTGCTCGTTGCGGTGGTCGCCGCGCCAATAGGCGCCTGCCACCTTCATCAGCTTGAAGTGCTTGAGCTTGCCGGTGCTGGGCACGTGGGGGCCGCGACACAGGTCGGTGAAGGCGCCTTCGCTGTACAGCGACACATCCTGATCAGCCGGGATGCTCTCGATGATCTCGGCCTTGTAGTGCTCGCCCAGGCTCTTGAAGTAGGCCACCGCCTCGTCGCGCGGCATCACCTTGCGCTCGACCTTCTCGTCCTTCTTCGCGAGCTCGCCCATCTTCTTTTCGATGGCTTCAAGGTCTTCAGGCGTGAACGGGCGCTTGTACGAAAAGTCGTAATAGAAGCCGTCTTCGATGGTCGGGCCGATGGTGACCTGCGCCTCGGGGAACAGCTCCTTCACCGCATAGGCCAGCAAGTGGGCCGTCGAGTGGCGAATGATGTCCAGGCCATCGGCGTCTTTCTCGGTGACGATGGCCAGCGGCGTGTCCGCCTCGATGCGGTAGGAGGTGTCGACCAGGCGGGCAGCCTCGCCCTGCCCCACGCGGCCTGCGAGCGCGGCCTTGGCCAGGCCCGTGCCGATGGAGGCGGCCACTTCGGCGACGGTCACAGGGCCCGGGTACTCGCGTTTGGAGCCGTCCGGCAGTTGAATCGAAATCATGGGGTGTCCTCAATAGGGGCTGGGGCGCGCGGCTCAAGGGCCAGATGCGCCGCCAAGGCAACAAAAAAGCGCGGTGGGCGCCGCGCTTTCTGGATCGATCAGGAAAGGAATGCGAAAGCAGCGGCCAGCCGACTAGACCTCGGTCGAGGTTGCAGTGGAGGTCGAAGTTCGCGGTGTCATAACCGATCGTGCCTTTCTACGTTTCTTACGAGTGAGCCCTGCACGGGCGTTCATCGAATTCAAGATTATAAGGCCGCCAATGAAAACGGCGCCCGAAGGCGCCGTCTCTGTTCAAGCCGATCAGGCCACGGGCCCGAAGGCCCGCGCAGATCAGTGGAACTGTTCTTCTTCGGTCGAGCCGGTCAGGGCCTTCACGGAAGACGAGCCACCTTGGATCACGGTGGTCACGTCGTCGAAGTAGCCAGCGCCCACTTCTTGCTGGTGCGACACGAAGGTGTAGCCCTTGTCGCGAGCAGCGAATTCGGGCTCTTGCACCATTTCGGTGTAGTGCTTCATGCCTTCGCCGCGAGCGTAAGCGTGGGCAAACTGGAACGTGTTGTACCAGTTGATGTGGATACCAGCCAGGGTGATGAACTGGTACTTGTAGCCCAGGGCCGACAGCTCGTCCTGGAACGCAGCGATGGTCTTGTCGTCCAGGTTCTTCTTCCAGTTGAAGGAAGGCGAGCAGTTGTACGACAGCAGCTTGCCGGGGCACTTGGCGTGCACGGCTTGGGCGAATTCACGGGCGAAGCCCAGGTCGGGCGTGCCGGTTTCGCACCACACCAGGTCGGCGTAGGGCGCGTAGGCCACGCCACGGCTGATGGCTTGCTCCAGGCCGTTCTTGACGCGGTAGAAGCCTTCTTGCGTGCGCTCGCCGGTCAGGAAGGGCTTGTCGTTGGCGTCGTGGTCGCTGGTCAGCAGGTTGGCGGCTTCAGCGTCGGTACGGGCCAGAACGATGGTGGGCACGCCCATCACGTCAGCAGCGAAACGAGCAGCGATCAGCTTCTCGATGGCTTCTTGCGTGGGAACCAGCACCTTGCCGCCCATGTGACCGCACTTCTTCACAGCGGCCAGCTGGTCTTCGAAGTGAACGCCAGCAGCACCAGCGGCGATCATGTTCTTCATCAGTTCGAAAGCGTTCAGCACGCCGCCGAAACCGGCTTCAGCATCCGCCACGATGGGCAGGAAGTAGTCAACGAAGTTCTCGTCGCCGGGGTTGATGCCACGCGACCATTGGATTTCGTCAGCACGCTTGAACGTGTTGTTGATGCGGCGAACCATGGTGGGCACCGAGTCGTACGCGTACAGCGACTGGTCGGGGTACATGGTTTCCGAGGTGTTGCCGTCGGCGGCGACTTGCCAGCCCGACAGGTACACGGCTTCCAGGCCAGCCTTGGCCTGTTGCATGGCTTGACCGGCGGTGATGGCGCCGAAAGCGTTCACGTAGCCCTTCTTGGCACCGCCGTTGACCTTCTCCCACAGCTTTTCAGCGCCGCGCTTGGCCAGGGTGTACTCGGGCTGCAGGCTGCCACGCAGGCGAACCACGTCAGCGGCGGAGTAGCCGCGCTTGACGAGCTTCCAACGGGGGTTTTCGGCCCAGTCTTTTTCCAGGGCAGCGATTTGCTGTTCACGGGTGAGTTGAGTCATGACGATCTCCGGATTGGTGGGAGGTGCTAGAAAACCCGCAATTGTAGTCACAGCTCAGCCTCGCGGCAAAGACTTATGTCTTATATAAGACCTGGCTTTCATCACGCGCAGCGGAAGACCGTGCGACGGTGACGCAAAACGGCAACACTGGCAGGGTCACGGGCCCCCATCCGCGGGGCGCGGTGCAAGGATGTGAACAGTAAGACCCTCGCCGGAGCCCGCCATGGACCTGCCACTCGACGCATTCTGGATGCCCTACACGGCCAACCGCGACTTCAAGCAAGCGCCCCGGCTGGTGAGCAAGGCGCGCGACATGCATTACTGGACGCCCGATGGACGCCAGATCCTGGATGGGACGGCGGGGCTGTGGTGCGTGAACGCCGGCCATGCGCGCCCACGCATCGTCGAGGCCATCGCCAGGCAGGCGGCGGAGATGGATTTCGCCCCGCCCTTTCAGATGAGCCATCCGCTGGCGTTCGAACTGGCCGAGCGCCTGACCCACATCGCGCCGGCCGGGCTGAACCGCGTGTTCTTCACCAACTCCGGCTCCGAATCGGTGGACACGGCGCTCAAGATCGCACTGGCCTATCACCGACTGCACGGCGAGCCCCAGCGCACGCGCCTGATCGGCCGCGAGCGCGGCTACCACGGCGTGAACCTGGGCGGCACGGCGCTGGGCGGGATCGGCCCCAACCGCAAGCTGTTCGGCAGCGCGCTGTCTGGTGTCGACCACCTGCGCCACACCCACGACCCGGCACGCAACGCGTTTTCGCGTGGGCAACCGGCGCACGGGGCGGAGCTCGCCGACGACCTCGAGCGCCTGGTGGCACTGCACGATGCCTCGACCATCGCCGCCGTCATTGTCGAGCCCATGGCCGGCTCCACCGGCGCGCTGATGCCGCCCCATGGCTATCTGGAACGCCTGCGCAGCCTTTGCGACCGCCACGGCATCTTGCTGATCTTCGACGAGGTGATCACCGGCTTCGGGCGCCTGGGCGCCCCATTCGCGGCGCAACACTATGGCGTGACACCCGACATCATGACCACGGCCAAGGGGCTGACCAATGGGTGTGTGCCCATGGGGGCGGTGTTTGTCCGCCAGGCCATTCACGACGCGTTCATGCAGGGCGGACCGGGCATCGAGCTGCCCCACGGCTACACCTACTCGGGCCACCCGCTGGCCTGCGCGGCTGCGCTGGCGACGCTGGACACCTATGAAGAAGAAGGCCTGTTGACCCGCGGCGCGGCGCTGCACAGCAAGCTGGAAGATGCTGTCCACAGCCTGCGCGGCCTGCCGCACATCATCGACATCCGCAACACGGGCCTGGTGGCGGCGGTGGAGCTGGCGCCCCGCCCCGATGCGCCCGCAGGCCGACGTGCCTTCGAGGTCTTCCTGGCCTGCTGGGAGGCCGGCGTACTGGTGCGCGCCACGGGCGACACCATCGCGCTGTCGCCACCCTTGATCATCTCGGAAGCGCAGATCGACCAGCTCACCGACACGCTGCGCCAGGCCATCGCCCAGGTCGCGTGATTCACGCACGCTAACCATGAAAAAGCCCCGCCAGGGCGGGGCTTTCTGCAGCGCGCGCCGGCAACAGACGGGCCGGCCACGCAGGTGATCAGTGCTGCGATCAGTGCTGTTTCTTGAAGTTCTCGAGGCCGGTCACGACCTCGGCCTTGGCCGCGTCGATGCCCTCCCAGCCCACGACCTTCACCCACTTGCCGGGCTCGAGGTCCTTGTAGTGCTCGAAGAAGTGCTTGATCTGGTTGATCAGCAGCTCAGGCAGGTCTTCCAGCTTCTGGATGCCCTTGTACATCGCGCAGATCTTTTCCGTGGGCACGGCGACCAGCTTGGAATCACCGCCGGCCTCGTCTTCCATCTTCAGGATGCCCAGCGGGCGACACGGGATCACCACACCCGGTTGCAGCGGGAAGGGGGTCACCACCAGCACGTCGACCGGGTCGCCGTCTGCAGCGATGGTCTGGGGCACATACCCGTAATTGCAGGGATAGTGCATGGCCGTGCCCATGAAGCGGTCCACGAAGACCGCGCCGGTCTCGTGATCGATCTCGTACTTGATCGGGTCGGCGTTGGCGGGAATCTCGATGATGACGTTGAAAGCGTCGGGTGCCTTGGCACCGGCAGGAACATTCAGCAGGCTCATGATGGTTGGATCACCAGTTGGACATTCGGTCTGACATTCGGTCGACGCGCAAGTGTAGGCGACGCCCGGCTGACATGCCGCAACACTTTTTTGCTGCACCGCACAAAAAATACTTGCAATCCGGCCGAGCGTCCGTATACTTAGAACCATGTTGCGCTGCAGCAAAGGCAAACCAGCCCCAGGCGTGACACTCAGTTCTATCAATCCAACCTTGACGGAGAACCTCTCATGCTGACCGCTGAACAACTGCTGGCCGCCCAGAAAGCCAACATCGCGACCCTGTTCGATCTGGGTCAGAAGGCCTTCGAAGGTGTGGAAAAGCTGGTCGAGCTGAACATGCAAGTGGCCAAGACCTCGATGGACGAAGCCGCCGAGCATGCCAAGGCCGTGCTGGCCGCCAAGGATCCTCAAGAGCTGCTGGCCCTGCAAGCTGCCCTGCTGCAACCCAGCGCCGAGAAGGCTGCCGCTTACGGACGCCACCTGTACGACATCGCCTCGGCCACCAGCACCGAAGTCGGCAAGCTGGCTGAAGCCCAAGTGACCGAAGCCCAGAAGAAGTTCATGTCGGTCGTCGACAACGCCGTCAAGAACGCCCCGGCTGGCACTGAAAACGCTGTGGTGCTGGTGAAGTCGGCTGTGGCCGCTGCCAACAACGCATTCGACACCGTGCAAAAGGCTGCCAAGCAAGCTGCTGACGTTGCTGAAGCCAACTTCCAAGCCATCACCAGCACCGCTGTGAAGGCCACCCAGGCTGCTGCTGCCAAGCCCCGCAAGGCTGCCTGATTGCCGCTGATCCGATCCGCAGCGTCGGCTGCCTTACACAACTTTGCGTGGTGTGGGCACGAACTTCGGCCCAGCCTGCGGATCACACGGGATGCCACCCTGGACAAGTGGCAACTCCCTGGAAAGGTTGTCTCCTCGGTACCCGATGAACCTTTTCTAAGGTACCTTTGCAGCCCGATGGCCCTGCCATCGGGCTTTTTTTATGATCGGCACATGATTGCCTGGCTAGAGGACGACACCCCTTTCCCCGATACCGCCCTGGCGCTGGGTGAGGGCTCGGACGCGCCCGGCCTGCTCGCGGCTGGCGGAGGGTTGGACACCTCACGCCTGCGTGCGGCTTACCGGCGCGGGATCTTCCCCTGGTTTGGTGAGGGGCAACCCATCCTCTGGTGGAGCACCGCGCCTCGCATGGTGCTGCCGGTCGACCAGTTCAAGGTGTCGCGCTCGCTGGGCAAGACGCTGCGTCGCTTCGCGCGCACGCCCGGCTGCGAGATCCGCATTGATCACGCCTTCGACCAGGTGCTGGCCTGCTGTGCGGGCACGCCGCGCGCAGGCCAATCCGGGACGTGGATCCTGCCCGAGATGCAAGCGGCCTACCGGCGCTGGCACCGCGAGGGTAGCGTGCACTCGTTCGAGACCTGGATCAACGGCCGGCTCGTGGGCGGCCTCTACGGCGTCAACATCGGGCGAATGTTCTTTGGCGAGTCGATGTTCAGCCACCAGACGGATGCCTCAAAGATTGCCCTGGCCGCGCTGGTCGGTTTTTGTCGCAGCAATGGCATCACCGTCATTGACTGTCAGCAGCAAACCAGCCACCTGGCCTCACTGGGGGCCGAGCCCTGGAGCCGCGAACGGTTTGAACACCACCTCAAGACGGTGGTCGACCTGCCGGAGCCAGTGAATTGGACCTATGATCTGTCGCTATGGTCCTCACCTGAGTCGAGCGCGTGACCCTCCTCAAAGAGCTTCCGCTGGCGTCCCTGCAGTTCTATGCGACGGCGCCCTACCCTTGCAGCTATCTGGAAGGTCACACGGCGCGCTCCCAGGTGGCCACGCCCAGCCACATCATCAATGCCGATGTGTACTCGGGTCTGGTGGCCAACGGCTTCCGCCGCAGCGGCATGTTCACTTATCGCCCCTATTGCGACGGCTGCCGCGCGTGCGTTCCGCTGCGCATCCCGGCGGCGCGGTTCAAACCCAGCCGCAGCCAGCGGCGCGCCTGGCGTCAGCACGGCAACCTGGAAGCGCGTGTGCTGCGGCTGTGCTTCACCCCCGAGCATTACCAGCTCTACCTGCGCTACCAGGCCGGCCGTCATGCTGGCGGCGGCATGGACCAGGATTCGGTGGACCAGTACTCGCAGTTTCTGCTGCAAAGCCGCGTGAACTCGCGCCTGGTGGAGTTCCGGGCGCCGCCCGAGCCGGGTCAGACGCAGGGCGCGCTGAAAATGGTGTCCATCCTGGACATCCTCAACGATGGCCTGTCGGCCGTCTACACCTTCTACGAACCCGAAGAAGGCGCCAGCTACGGCACCTACAACATCCTGTGGCAGGTCGAGCAGGCCCGCTCGCTGAACCTGCCTCATCTGTACCTGGGCTACTGGATTGCCCAGAGCCGCAAGATGGCCTACAAGGCGCAGTTCCACCCCCACCAGATCCTGGTGGGCGGTCAGTGGCAGGACGCCCCGGGGCCCTTGTTTTCAGCAGCCCCGGTGTAAGGCGGGCCCGGGCCGCGATCGCCGACCCTCAGCCAGGAGGGGTCAGGGCGTCAAGGCGTCAGCACGATCTGGCCACTGACCGTGACACTCAACACCCCCTTGCCCGGCTCGACGGGCAGCGGCGCATCGGCCGCCATCTCCGCCGACTTGGCGCGCATGGCCATCATGACCGGACGGGCCTCGAAGCCAGGATCGGTCGATGACACGGCCACTTCTCCAAGGCTGTAGCCCTTGAAGCCGAATTCGCGGGCGAGCTGGCCAGCTCGGTCACGGAACTGGCGAATGGCCTGGGCGGTCAGTGCGGCCTCTTGTTGCTCACGCAACTGGCGCGACAGCCCGTAGCTGACCTGCCCCACCTGCAGCATGTTGAGCTTGCCCACGGCCTGCGCGATGCGGGCCGTGTCGGTGCCTTCGAGCACGACTTGCGCGCTGCCATACCAGCCGGCAATGCGCCCCTGGTTGCTGTAGCGCGGATGCACATTGAAGCTGCCCGTGCGCACGCGCATGCCGTCCTGCCCCTGGGCGAGCTTGCGCGCCTCGGTGAGCGCGGCGTCAACGGTTTCGCGCAGCGTGCGCTGCACCTCGGCGGCGTGCGTGCCGTCGCGCTGGGCGTGCAGCGTCACGGTCATCCAGTCCTGTGTCAGTTCTTCGGTCGCAGTGGCGCTGAAGTTCACGACGTTGTGGCGCAACGGCCCCGGCGCGTCGGCATGGGCGCTGGCCGCGCCGAGTGCCAGCATGGCGGAAGCAGCAAGCAGCGGAAGGCGGTTCAGTCGCGAGGGAAATCGGGTCACGTAATGGCTCCTGAAGTGGCTCACATGTGTACAACGCACGCCATCCCCATGTGGACGACGCGGCTCAGATCATGCGCTTGACGGATGGCGACCAGAGCCGCAATATTTGTAACAGGTGGTCAGCACCCCGGGAAACCGGGCTTCAACCTGCGCACAATCCCCGCTTGTTACAAATGCCGAGGAAGAACCATGACCGCTGTCTCTGTGAGCCCGCGCCCGGACCGCATCCTCGTCGTCGATGACGACGCACGCATCCGGGACCTGCTCCGCCGCTACCTGAGTCAGGAGGGCTTCGATGTGCTGTTGGCCGAAGACGCCAAGGCCTTGAACCGCCTGCTGACCCGTGAGACGGTCGACCTGATCGTGCTGGATCTGATGCTGCCCGGCGAGGACGGCCTGTCGATCTGCCGCCGCCTGCGCGCTGCCAACGACGTGACGCCCATCATCATGCTGACGGCCAAGGTCGAGGACGTGGACCGCATCGTCGGCCTCGAAGTGGGCGCTGACGACTACCTGCCCAAGCCGTTCAACCCGCGCGAGTTGCTGGCCCGCATCCATGCAGTGTTGCGCCGCCGTCCGGCGCCGGAAGCCCCCGGTGCACCGGCCAAGGAGGCCCAGACGGTGGCCTTCGGCCCCTTCGAGTTCGACCTGGCCCTGCGCCGCCTGAGCAAGGACGGCGAGCCCATTGCGCTGACCACAGGCGAGTTCTCGATGCTCAAGGCGCTGGTGCGCCACCCGCGTCAGCCGCTGTCGCGCGACAAGCTGGCGCAATTGGCGCGTGGCCGAGAGTTCGAACCCTTCGACCGCAGTCTCGACGTGCAGATCTCGCGCCTGCGCAAGATGATCGAGCCCGATCCGGCACAGCCCCGCTACATCCAGACGGTCTGGGGTGTGGGCTATGTGTTTGTGCCGGATGGCGGGGCTTGATCGATGCCAAGAAAGCGCTTTGCGCTCAGCCTGTTCTGGCGAACCTTCATCCTGCTGGGGCTGCTGCTGACAGCCGGCATCGTGGCGTGGGTACAAACCTTCCGCGCGCTCGAGTTCGAGCCGCGGTCGGTCCAGGCCGCCCAGCAGATCGCCAGCCTGGTGAACCTGTCGCGCACCGGCCTGCGCTATGCAGACAGCATCAGCCGGGTCACGCTGATCAAGACCCTGTCGGATCAGGAAGCCATCATCCTCAAGCCCCGCGAGCCGACCGACCGCTACGAGCCGTTCGAGGTCAGCCGCTTCACGCGGGCCATTGCAGAGGAGCTGCGCAGCCGCTTGGGGCCCTCCACCGTGGTGGCCAGCAGCGTCAACGGCATACCGGGACTGTGGGTGGGCTTCCACATCGAGCGCGACCAGTACTGGCTGCAGGCCGACACCCGCCGTATCGAGCCCATGACCGGGCGCACCTGGTTCGTCTGGGTGGGCATCGCGATGATCGCGACGCTGCTGGGCTCGGCCGTGATCGCAAGGCTGATCAACCAGCCGCTCAAGGAGCTGTCGTTCGCGGCCAGCCGCATCCGCGAGGGTGAATACGACTCGGTGCTGGATGAGTCGATGATCACGCGCGAGATCCGCGAGGTGAACCAGGGCTTCAACCGCATGGCGCGCGAGCTGGCCAAGGTGGAAGAAGACCGCGCGGTGATGCTGGCGGGCATCTCGCATGACCTGCGCACCCCGCTGGCCAGACTGCGGCTGGAGGCCGAGATGAGCGTGGTGGACGAAGAGGCCAAGCGCAACATCGCCGCCGACATCGACCAGCTCGACGCCATCATCGACAAGTTCATGGACTACGCCAGGCCGGGCGAGGTCGAGCTGGTGCCAGTGCATCTGTCGTCGGTGGTGGACAAGGCCATCAGCCAGTTCCGAGACACCAAGCGCATCCGCATCACGGCCAAGCTGCCCATCGACACCAAGGTGCTGGCCGACGAAACCGAACTGGGCCGCGTGCTGACCAACCTGTTCGAGAACGCGCGACGCTATGGGCGCAACACCTACACGGGTGTGACCAATGTGGACGTGAGCTACACGCGCTCGGGTTCGTGGGTGATCCTGAGCGTACGTGACCACGGTCCGGGGGTGGCGGTCGAAAAGCTCGCGCAGCTGACCACGCCCTTCTTCCGGGGGGATGCGGCGCGCACGGCTGCCTCGGGCGCAGGGCTGGGCCTGGCGATTGTGGAGAAGGCGCTGCAGCGCATGGGCGGCGCCTTCGAGCTGGCCAACGCGCCCGGCGGCGGGCTGGTGGCCCACATCAAGCTCAAGCGGGCGGCCTGAACAGCAGACAGACGGCGCGCGTCTCGATGGCGCGCCCCTCGCCCACCGGGCCCATCTTCTCGGCCGTCTTGGCCTTCACGTTCACGGCGTCGACGCCCAGGCCCAGTGCCTGGGCGATGCGCTCGCGCATGGCCGTGATGTGGGGCGCCATTTTGGGCGCCTGGGCCACGATGGTGCTGTCCACATTGCCGATCTGCCAGCCGGCTACGCGCACACGGCGGGCGGTTTCGGTCAGCAGCACCACTGAGTCGGCCCCCTTGAAGGCCGGGTCGGTGTCCGGGAAGTGGCGGCCAATGTCACCCAGCGCGGCGGCGCCCAGCAAGGCATCGGTGATGGCGTGCAGCAAGGCATCGGCATCGGAATGGCCGAGCAAGCCGTGGCTGTGCGGAATGGTGATGCCGCCGAGGATCAAAGGGCGGCCCTGAACGAGGGCGTGGGTATCCCATCCTTCACCGACGCGGATGGCTGGCAGGTTCATGTCTTTGCGAAGCAGAGTGACGTGCAAGCTGCATTGTCAGGCCGGATGGCGCCGACGGCTGCCCAGTTGACGTGGGCGTGACAGCGCCCGTGCCGCGCGTCCAGTTGCACGGCTGTGGCAGGCGCACCATTCTTGCGCACACGAACCGCGGCGCACCAAATCTGAGCCGATTAGATCACCAAAGCGGCGCATTGACGCACCAGAAACGCCACTGGACGCAGCCAAACGCCCCAAACTCAGGCCCATGTCTTGCATGCCTGGTGCGCCATGTCCTTCCCTGGTGCGCTCGCCAACGCGGTGGCGGCGCCCCTTGCTCTTTAAGAAGAAAGCGTGAGCATGGAACAACTCAAACAGGGCGCAGATGCGCTGTTCATCCTTCTGGGCGCGGTGATGGTACTGGCGATGCATGCCGGCTTTGCCTTCCTGGAACTCGGCACGGTGCGCCACAAGAACCAGGTCAATGCGCTGGTCAAGATCCTGGTGGATTTCTGCGTGTCGACGCTGGTCTACTTCTTCGTGGGCTACACCGTGGCCTACGGTGTCGATTTCTTCACCGACGCCGGCACGCTGGCGCAGGCCAATGGCTATGCACTGGTGAAGTTCTTCTTCCTGCTCACGTTTGCGGCGGCCATCCCGGCGATCGTGTCAGGGGGCATTGCCGAACGGGCGCGCTTCGGCCCTCAACTGCTGGCCACGGCGGTGATCGTGGGCCTGTTCTATCCGCTGTGCGAAGGCGCCATCTGGAACAACAAGTTCGGCTTTGCGGACTGGCTGCAAAGCCTCAACGGCGTGCCCATGCACGACTTCGCCGGCTCGGTGGTGGTGCATGCCTTTGGTGGCTGGATCGCCCTGCCCGCGGTGCTGATCCTGGGGGCGCGGCGCAATCGCTATCGCAAGGACGGCGCCATGTCGGCCCACCCGCCCTCGAGCATTCCGTTTCTGGCGCTGGGCTCCTGGGTGCTGGCCGTGGGCTGGTTCGGCTTCAATGTGATGAGCGCACAGACGATCGACAAGATCTCGGGTCTGGTGGCCGTCAACTCGCTGATGGCCATGGTGGGCGGCACGCTGGTGGCCGTGCTCATGGGACGCAATGACCCGGGCTTCGCCTACAACGGGCCGCTGGCCGGCCTCGTGGCGGTGTGCGCCGGATCGGACATCATGCACCCCGCCGGCGCACTGGTGGTGGGCGGCATCGCCGGGGCCCTGTTCGTCTGGCTGTTCACGCTGGTGCAGAACAAGTGGAAGATCGACGACGTGCTGGGTGTGTGGCCACTGCATGGCCTGTGTGGCGCCTGGGGCGGGGTGGCGGCCGGCATCTTCGGCCAGCAGGCACTGGGCGGCATCGGGGGCGTGAGCGTCTGGACGCAGCTGGTGGGCACGCTGTGCGTGGTAGCGTTCGCCTTGCTCACGGGCGGCCTGGTCTACGGCCTGATCAACAAGCTGATGGGGGTGCGCCTGTCGCAAGAAGAAGAGTTCGACGGAGCCGACCTGTCGATTCACCGCATCAAGGCCACACCCGAGCAGGAAGTCGCGTGGTGACATCGCCCGCTGATGGACAAAATGGCCAAATTGGCTAAAATGGACCTCGGCAATGTCGCCACAGCTGACCAAGAAGGCTGACCATCATGACTGCCCTGCCCCTGCGCAACCCCCTGGGCGACCACGTCGATGTGCCCGAGTTTTCGGCCACCGAGGCGAAGAACAGCTTTGGCCGGGTGCTGGACACGGCGTTCAGCCAGGGGATGGTGGCCATCACCAAGCGCGACCGCACCACCGCCGTGGTGCTGTCGCTCGACGCGTATCAGGCGCTGATCGACGCCCGCGACCAGGCCCTGGGCAGTCTCAGCCAGGAGTTCGATACCTTGCTGCAGCAGATGCAGTCGCCTGCCTCACGTGCAGGGGTCATGGATGCCTTCGACGCCTCGCCCGAAGAACTGGGGCTGGCAGCCATGGCGGCTGCACAGGCATCCAGCCCGTCGTCGGGCCACTCGCATTGACGCGGCGCCGACCTCGCGCGCAGACCTGACATCCCGACTGACCGGGGGGCACCTTGCGCCCCCATCTGATGGCACCGCGCCAACGCAGCGCGGCTGCCTGCGCATCATTTACACAGAGAGCACACCGTGGCCCCAGACCACACCCCACGCCTGTTCGTGCTGGCCGGCACCAATGGCGCCGGCAAGAGCAGCATTGGCGGCGCGATGATTCGCGCCCGAGGCGCGCAGTATTTCAACCCCGATGAGGCCGCCGCGCGCATTCGCGCGGCACAGCCGCATCTGAGCGCCACGCAGGCCAACAGCGCCGCGTGGCACGAAGGCAAGCGCCTGTTGCAGCACGCCATTGCGCAGCGGCTGGACTACAACTTCGAAACCACGCTGGGCGGACAGAGCTTCGCGCGTCTGCTCAAGCAGGCGGCCGAGGCCGGCTTCGAGCTGCGCATCTGGTATGTGGGGCTGGCCAGCCCGGAGCACCACCTGGCGCGGGTGAAGGCGCGCGTGCGCAAGGGCGGACACGACATTCCCGAGGCCGACATCCGTCGGCGCTTCGACCAGAGCCGGCTGCAGCTGATCAGCCTGTTGCCGCTGCTAACCGAGCTGCGCGTGTACGACAACAGCGACGAGGCCGATCCCCATCAGGGCCAGGCGCCCCGCCCGCGGCTGGTCTTGCACTGGCAAGCGGGGCAGGTGCGTCTGCCGGCAGACGCGACAGCGCTGGCCGCCACGCCCGATTGGGTCAAGCCCATTGCGATGGCGGCGATCAAGCTCGCGTCGACAGCAGGCGCTCGGCCAAAGCGAAATCGCCCGGCCACGTCAGCTTGATGTTCTCGAAATCGCCTGTGACCAGCCGGGGCGTGTGGCCCAGCATCTCGATGGCACTGGCCTCGTCGGTCACAGCGGCCGCCTTGACAGGATCAGACAGAGCAGACACCAGCGCGGGTTGAAGCAGGCCGAGGCGGAACATCTGCGGCGTCTGGGCCGCCCACTTGGCCGTGCGGTCCACCGTCTGCTGTGCGCGGGGCTCGCCGTGGGCGCCAGGAGCCGCCGCTTTCAAGGTGTCTGCCAGCGGCAGCGCCAGCAGCCCGCCCACCTCGTCGTCGTCGCAGGCCGCGATCAACCGGTCGACCCATTCCGGGCGCAGCAGGCAACGGGCCGCGTCGTGCACCAGCACCCAGTCATGTGGCTGGGCACCGCGCGCCAGCAGCTCTTGCAAGCCATTGGCCACGCTCTCGGCCCGACTGGCGCCGCCCACACGCGCCACCCAGGCGCCCTCGCCCGTGAAGTGGGGTGTGTGCCGCTCAAAGGCGGCATCTTCGGGCGACAGGACCACCAGCGTGGCCGTCAGGCGAGGCACGGCCTGCAAGGCAGCCAGCGTGTGAGCCACCACCGCCTGACCTGCCACCGCGTGATATTGCTTGGGGCCGCCAACGCCCGCGCGCTCGCCCACGCCCGCACAGGGCACCAGGGCATAACAACGGGGCTGAAACGAGGGTGACGCGACGGTGTACGACATCCCGTCATTCTCGCCCACCTACAATCTGCAGCCAGTGAACTGATTCGCCCGGCCACCCTTGTGCCCGGGCGCTTTGTCTTTTCTGACCGCCATGCTGCCCGCCCTGCCCCTGCCCTCGATCGCCCAAGGCAAACGCTACACCGTGCCCCGCCCTACCGGCTCGGCCGATGCCCTGTTGCTGGCGCAGTTCGCGCAGGCCCGCAAGGCCCAGGGGCAGTTGACCACGCTGATGACGGCCGATCCGGCCGATGCCGTGCGGTTGATGGACGAGATCGCCTTTTTTGCGCCGGGCCTGCGCTGTGCGATCTTCCCGGACTGGGAAACGCTGCCCTATGACACCTTCTCGCCGCACCAGGATCTGATCTCGGAGCGCCTGGCCACGCTGTGGCGCATGCAGCAGGGCGTGAAGGGCGAAGGCGAAACCGGTGTGGATGTGGTGCTGCTGCCCGCCACCACGGCCCTGACCCGGCTGGCGCCTCCGTCCTTCCTGGCGGCCTACACCTTCCATTTCAAGCAAAAGCAGAAGTTGGACGAGGCCGCGCTCAAGGCCCAACTCACGCTGGCGGGCTACAACCATGTCAGCCAGGTCGTGTCGCCTGGCGAGTACGCCGTGCGCGGCGGCCTGATCGACCTGTTTCCCATGGGCTCGCCCGTGCCCTACCGGGTGGACCTGTTCGGCGACGAGGTCGATTCCATTCGCACCTTCGACCCGGACACGCAACGCAGCCTCTACCCCGTGCCCGAAGTGCGGCTGTTGCCGGGTCGCGAGTTCCCGATGGACGAGGCTGCGCGCGGTGCCTTTCGCAACCGCTGGCGCGAGCGCATCGAAGGTGACCCGACCAAATCGCGCATCTACAAGGACATTGGCAGCGGCGTGGCAACAGCCGGCATCGAGTACTACCTGCCCCTGTTCTTCGACGAAACGGCCACCTTCTTCCAGCACCTGGGCGACCCGGGCAAAGGCGGGGCAGCCGTGGTGCTGCATGGCGACATCGACGAGGCGCTGCGCCGCTTCTGGACCGAAACGCGCGAACGGCACCGCTTTCTGCAACACGACCCCGAGCGGCCCATCCTGCCGCCCGAGACCTTGTTCCTGAAGCCTGAAGACTTCTTTACTCTGGCCAACGCCCATGCGCAGCTCGTGGTGCGCGGCAGCGAGCCGGTGGACTGGGCGCGCCCACTGCCTGCGCTGAGCGTGGAGCGCGGCGGGCAAGACCCGCTGCGCAAGCTGGAGCAGCACATCGCCCAGACGCCGGCGCGCGTGCTGGTGGTGGCGGAGAGCCCGGGCCGCCGCGAAAGCCTGATGGAGCTGCTGCGCGATCACCGCATCGACCTGCCCAGCCTGGACGGGCTGCAGGCCTTTGTGGACAGCGACCACCGTCACGCCATCACCGTGGCCCCGTTGGCCGCGGGCTTCATCTGGCACGACCCGACCCAACCCGAGCGCAGTCTGCACCTGGTCACCGAGACCGAGCTGTTCGATGCCGCTCCCGCCACACGCCGACGCCGCAAGCACGACCAAGCCACCGACATCGACACCCTGGTCAAGGACCTGTCCGAGCTCAACGTGGGCGATCCGGTGGTGCACAGCAACCACGGTATTGGGCGCTACCAGGGCCTGATCAACCTCGACCTGGGCGAAGGGCCTTCGGAGTTCTTGCACCTGGAGTACGCAGACAAGGCGGTGCTGTACGTGCCCGTGTCGCAGTTGCATCTGATCAGCCGCTATACCGGCGTGAGCGCCGAAGAGGCGCCGTTGCACAAGCTGGGCTCGCCACAATGGGACAAGGCCAAACGCAAGGCCGCCGAGCAAGTGCGCGATACCGCCGCAGAGTTGCTCAATCTGTATGCCCGCCGCGCCGCGCGCGAGGGCCATGCCTTCCGCTTCAGCGCGCAAGACTATGAGGCCTTTGCCACCAGCTTTGGCTTTGAAGAAACCCCCGACCAGCGCGCCGCCATCCACGCCGTCATCCAGGACATGATCAGCCCCCGCCCGATGGACCGCCTGGTCTGCGGCGATGTGGGCTTTGGCAAGACAGAAGTGGCGCTGCGCGCCATGTTCGTGGCCGTCACCAGCGGCAAGCAGGTGGCCCTGCTGGCGCCCACCACGCTGCTGGCCGAGCAGCATTACCAGAACATCGCCGACCGCTTTGCGCAGTGGCCGGTGAAGGTGGCCGAGATGTCGCGCTTCCGCTCGGCCAAAGAGATCAAGGGCGCCATGCAGGGGCTGGAAGACGGCACCATCGACATCGTCGTGGGCACCCACAAGCTGCTCAGCGACTCCGTCAAGTTCAAGCGCCTGGGCCTGCTCATCATCGACGAAGAACACCGTTTCGGCGTGCGCCACAAAGAGGCCATCAAGGCCATGCGCGCCGACATCGACGTGCTCACGCTCACCGCCACGCCCATCCCCCGCACGCTGGGCATGGCCATGGAGGGCCTGCGCGACCTGAGCGTGATCGCCACCGCGCCGCAGCGCCGCCTGGCCATCAAGACCTTCGTGCGTAGCGAGAACAGCAGCGTCATCCGCGAGGCCGTGTTGCGCGAGCTCAAGCGCGGCGGCCAGGTCTACTTCCTGCATAACGAGGTCGAGACCATCGAGAACCGGCGCGACAAGCTTGCCGAGCTCATCCCCGAAGCGCGCATTGCGATTGCCCACGGCCAGATGCCCGAGCGCGAGCTCGAACGCGTGATGCGCGACTTCGTGGCCCAGCGCCACAACGTGCTGCTGTGCTCGACCATCATCGAGACGGGCATCGACGTGCCCTCTGCCAACACCATCGTCATCACCCGCGCCGACAAGTTCGGCCTGGCCCAGCTGCACCAGCTGCGTGGCCGCGTGGGCCGCTCGCACCACCAGGCTTATGCCTACCTGCTGGTGCCCGATGTGGAAGGCCTGACCAAACAGGCCGCGCAACGCCTGGACGCCATCCAGAACATGGAAGAGCTGGGCAGCGGCTTCTATCTGGCCATGCACGACCTGGAAATCCGCGGCGCGGGCGAGGTGCTGGGCGACAACCAGAGCGGCAACATGATGGAAGTGGGCTTCCAGCTCTACAACGAGATGCTGGCCGAGGCGGTGCGCGCCCTCAAGTCGGGCAAGGAACCCGATCTGTTGTCGCCATCAGGCATGTTCGGCAGCAACACAGACATCAACCTGCACGCCCCCGCCTTGCTGCCCGATGCCTACTGTGGTGATGTGCATGTGCGCCTGAGCCTGTACAAACGCCTGGCCACAGCCGACTCAGTGGACAAGATCGAGACCATGCTGGAAGAGATTGTGGACCGCTTCGGCAAGCTGCCCGCCCAGGCCCAGACCCTGTTCGACACGCACAAGCTGCGCGTGTTGTGCAAGCCCTATGGCGTGGTGAAGATCGATGCGGCGCCCGGCGTGATCAACGTGACCTTCCGGCCCAACCCACCGGTCGACCCGATGCGCATCATCGAGCTGGTGCAAAAGAACCGTCACATCAAGCTGGCAGGCAACGAGAAACTGCGCATCGAAAAAGAGCTGAAAGACCCGAAGGACCGCGCGCAGTATGTGCGCGATCTGATGCGGCAACTCGGGCAGCCGCTCGCGCACTGACGGCGGTTCGCGAAATCTCCCGCCCATTGGGACCGGCCTGTGGGCAGGCCGCTCCTGCGCATGCGCGCCCACGCGGCAAGGCGCGGAAAGCGCCCCGTGCAGCACAGTCACACGTGTAGACTGTTCATCACGCAGAACACGACGCCACATATCCTGGGAGGGACATGGAGCCAAATGCCCATTACTGCTTGCGGGTCAAGCACTTACGACGGAACGGCCTGTCCAGGTTAGCCGTCACGCCGGCCCCTGCCTCACAGGTTATCCGTCACTTTTGGCGGCAAAAATCGTCGCTTTTGCGGTCTATATCCAGTTAGGCCATTCACCCTGTCTTGCCGACCAAATGAACAACTCTATTGATTTATTTGAGCTTGAAAGTCCGCTGGATCTCTTCAAGGAAGTTCAGAAGGCCATCGTCGAATATGATCATGAACCAACCAGTCGGGTGCTTTTGTTTCTGCTCTTTTCCTTGAATCATTTACGCGAATGGATTGCAGGGAGCAGCCATGAAGCGATGGAGAAAAAGCGAGCTACTGGTGCCGCGCTTTTGCCTCAAGAGCAACTTTACTTTGACATCGGTGCATTGGAAGAGTTTCGCACCATTAAGTCTTTATGCAATCGAAGTAAGCACCACAACGTCAAGCGCGGTGGCAGCACATCTGTGACGAGAGGCATGACATGTGACAGCCCCTGCACAGATTCGCTGGGGCAGGTCTACTACCGCATCGACGGAGTTGACTCTCGAGAAATCTTCTACCCTGTCATGCGCAAGTACTATGAATGGTTTGTAAATGAATTGCCTCCCAGGCAGGAAACACAAGAAACTACGCACCCAATGCGTGATGCATCTATCACCAGCGTGGATTGACACGTAAAGTACAACACCAAAAATGCAGGCCGTCGTACTATCAAAACCTTCCACTCCGCGCCCCAGCCTAACTGTCAGGTCAACGCGGACGCAACCAAGGGCCATGCCTGCGGCATTTTCATGGCCCTTGCTTGTGCCCTCCGCCCTGGCGGGCTCCGGCGCCGGTTACCTTGGTAGTTAGGCCCCTCCGGCGCCAGTTACCTAGTTCGTTAGGCCCTCCTACAACTCGTCAACAAACAAGAATGGAAAGCATTCTTAACAATCTGCGCGATCCTGCGTGGTGGTTTACCGCCTTCGTTCCAGCGCTATTGATCATGCTCGTCCCGCGAGTTTGGAGATACCTCTCGCCTATAGTCCGCCGGTTGTTCCGAGGCTCCCGGGCCAAGTCGCTTCGACGAGTCCGCGAACTTCGGCGTGACGATCTGCTTATTCAGAGGGAGATGCTCTCTGCCCAAGCTGCCTTCTTTGTCTTCATCATGTTCGTCGCTGTCGGACTTGTACTGCTTGTACTTAGTCCATTCAGCACACAGCCAGGTGTCAACCGGCTTTTCGCCTTTCTCCTAAGTCTTCCCATTTTTTGGTCAGAAGGCGTATGGCTGTGGAAGGATGTTCGCGTACAAGAGCTGCTTAAGTTTCGGCGGCGACTTGCCCCTCGCAGCAGAGGAGGGTCCACACCGTGATGCGGACTTCACACGTCAAGTGCGACCCCCAACACCCAAGCTAGCCACTATGAAAGCCGTGCCCCTGCCCCCCTGCCTAACTGGGCGTTCAACGTGGACGCCGTCATGGGCCATGCCTTCGGCATTTTCATGGCCCATGACGGTGCCCTCCGCCCTGCGGGATCCGGCGCCAGTTAACTAAGGCGTTAGGCACCGGCAGTAGTTTTGAGCACAGCAAAATATCTTCATCACACAGGAGATTAACTTGAATATCGCAATCCTGATTGGAATATCAAACTACCTATCAGAAATTCCATTACCCGCCTGCAAGCTAGATGCAGAGAACATGCGAACACTGCTGTCCGCAACCAGGAAATATGACGATATTCAAATTATCACAGACCAAACAACCGCAAGCCAAGTCAAAGACTCGCTGAGAAGTTTCTTTGCAAAATACCAAGACAGAGAGGACATCGAAGAGGCCTTCATTTACTTCTCTGGCCACGGCCTATTCCAGAATGATGCATTGCTATGCTGCAGTGACTTTGACTCCGCTCGACCCGCTACAACATCTATAAGTAACGCAGAGCTCGACGACCTCTTGCGAAGCGTAAAGCCTAATGTGGCCGTCAAAATTATTGATGCATGCCAATCAGGCTCACCTTACATTAAGGATGCAAACGCGGGATTTGAAAAAGCACTCGGCCGCAGTCAACTGAAGTCATTTATCTGTATGGCATCAAGCCGACAGGATCAATCCTCCTATGCCTCTGCCACAGAAAGTTTCTTTACATCCAAATGGATAGAGGCGGCACTATCGAAGAGGGAAGGGGCCATCCTTTATCGGGACATACAAGCAGCACTCGCAGATGCCTTCGTAACCTCCAGCGATCAAACACCATTTTTTGTCAACCAAGGCAGCGGATTGGAAGTCTTTTGCCATGTCGGTGAAGATATAAGGTCTCTGCACGACGCACGAACCAAGTCGACGACTGCTGAAAAGCCAGAACTCACCATCGCCAATCAGATAGAGATAGAAGTTAGGCACCGCGATAGCCAGTTTGTGCCCCACGAACAGGTTTTGCAAGCAATCGAGTCAACCAAAACGAGCATCATTAACGCAAAAATATCTGACTCAATCGTAAGCCGCTTTTACTCTCTCTCCGCAAAGATAGATGGCAAACTTGCGCAAATTCCAAAATCAAAAGCCGTCGCAACCTTTGCTGACGAGCAGGGCTGGCCCAAGAGGTACTTTGCCAAAGTCAGCCAAGAAGCATACAAAGTTCGCGTCCCCAAAGATCCGATTGGCTCAATCTTAAGTGGTGGCCTAGGGAGGAAATGGATAGTAACGAAAGAGAATGATGACGAATACATTGTTGAAACTCGTTATCGACCCAGCACACTTGAAGTTACTGAGTCATTGCCCATGGAGGTGGCCGAACTCTCACTGGTTTCCCAGCATCCCTCCCTTCCGGCATTCAACATATATATTGGGCTCGTGCACTCCCTTACCGATGTAATGGTGCTTTCAGCAACCGTACGCCTTACTCAAAAAGGGTGGAATGCAAAAGCACCTGAACTTTCCGAGGTTCAGTGGAAATATCAGAGCTATCCGTGGCGCAGCGTGGTTGCTGATCCAGACATCGTGTGGCGAGAAGCGGCCCGGAACGGTGAACTAGACATCCGAAAGTACCTGGAATCATTAGCCACTCAGACTGAAGCAAACGCTGAAACTGCATTGGTTGCGAATGCCCCGCCAAATCCAGCGCCTAACTGATCGGTCAAGCGGACGCCAACAAAGCCCATGGCTTCGCCATTTTCATGGGCTTTGATGGTACCCTCCACTCGCTGCGCTCCTTCCGGCGCCGCTTACCTTGGGCGTTAGGCCCAAAGACCGCTCATTGCATGCCCGCCCTTATTCGTATGCACACTACCGCCATGGTTCTCATGGCCACAGCTCTCGCCGGTTGCTACAACAACGCATCGGAGTTCCAAGCGTTGGCGGAGCGAAGCGTTCCTATCGAGGGTACGGTCTACTCGTTGAACTGCAATAACCACGGACAGTATTGGTACGAGTTCTACTTCAACGGCAAGCGACACATTGGCACCAATGAGCCCAACGCCCCAAAGCACTGCACCGACGTTAGCGTTGGAGCAAAGGTGACGGTACACGTCGACCCCAAGAACCCAGACGTCCACACGCTTGCGACTCCGAGCGTGGCCTACGAAAGTAGGCGCGGATTTTATGTACCAACATGGGCCATCATCGTGATCGGTGGGCCACTCATCATCGCCTTTCAAGTTTGGCAAGCGGTGCGTCGCTCAAAGTGACCTGCCGCCCTCGCCGCACGGGTTAAACGTACGTTAGATTGAGGCATTCGTCAGCGCGTGGCTGACGCCATACGCAAAGGGAGGCGTGATGGCACGGTTCATCTCGGAAGCTGCCACTGCAGCTGATCGCACACACCAGGCTGGCGCCTCGTGTGTGGGCTCGCTGGCCGCGCAAAGGCCCTGCTACTTGCACCTTGGCCTAACTGGGCGTTGCAGGGGACGCTCACACGTCGCATCGCTCCGGCCATGCCTTATGGGCGCCCCTGAACTTGGGCGTTAGACATTTCAAGAGCGTCAATGCCGTACTGCCCCTATACAAATTCGCTCCTAAGGCAGGATCAGTGCTCTCCTGAGCACATCATTCCTTTGGCTTTGGGAGGTCTGAACGCCTTTGTCATCCCAGTTGACAGAGCTTTCAACTCTGCTGTTGGAAGCAAAATAGATGGCGCAATGGCAAATGACTTTTTCATTCTCAATCGCCGAAACAAGCACGCGACAAAAGGACATAGCGGCAAAAAACCAGTTTTTGTAACAAAGAATGCTCGGGGAATGAGTAGCAATCGCCCGTTACGGATTAGTTTGGATCAGCACGGAGGCCTAAAAGCTTGGGATCCAATATCAAAGACGGCATTCAATAATCAACTTCCCGAGAACATAACGTTCTCAGTTGAAGTTGACATCCATTTATGTATTAGGTTCTGTGCAAAAGTTGCGCTATCAGCAGGGCAATTTGTTTACGGAGAAAAATTTCAACACCACGTAAAGCATGATGAATTGCGAATGCTGATGAACAGATCTCTCAAAGAATTGAGGGATACATTAAAAAATTTCGAGACATTAGTTGACACCGATCTGCAATCGGAAAACCAACCTCAAGTTCAAATATTTCGAAAAATATGCGAACTGGCGTCGCCCTATTCAGTTGTAGGCTTAGTTCCAAGCAAGAACAGATTGGCGGTTTTTGTTGGGGTTCTGGGAAGGTATGTTGGCATGCTGAACGCGCCAGCATTTACAGATGAGTTGCCGCATGAAGGTGATTTCGATTTGGGTCAAGTTATATATCTAAATCCAGATCATGGGTTAGTAAAAATGTCATTTCGGCGAGTTCTGGTCGAAATAGTATCGCCTAACATTAAAATATCTGCAAAACAGCCGCTTGAGGCGAAAAATGTCTAACTGTAGGTTGAACGCGGACGCCAACAGAGGCCATGCCTTCGGCATTTTCATGGCCTCTGTTGGTGCCCTGCGCGCTTCGCGCTCCGGCGCCGGTTAACCAGAAGTTAGGCCACTCAATAAATCGACCTATGCAAACCGTCACTATTCGCATGGACCGCGTATTCGATGTTCAGCCAAAAAACTTCTCAGAAAACACTCGAGAGACCTGGTTTAGTTTTGAATCGGATGGGGAGAAATATTTCTCGATTTCGGTGAAGGGAAATCCCGAATTGATTTCCGGCCAAACAATCACCGCTGTTTTGGATCGAGAAAACGATTGGCAAAAAGTCCTGGGGATACGAATACATGAGACCGGAAAAATACACGCACCGCACGTCGATTTAAATTTATGGATACTGTTGCTGATCACATTCTTTGCGGGTGTGTTGTACATGGATCTGCAATATAGTCGTCCAGATGCAGTGCTACCGGCATTTTTTGGCTACCTTCTCATAGCAACTTTCTTTGTACATAACGCAGTGTTCGCTAAACGCATCCGTCGGGCGTTAACAGCCGACGCACAGTGAGCCGACGTGAGAAATCAGATAATCATCAAATATGGCACTTGATTACGCTTTAATTGCGTCCGATCATTCCGGCCGATGCCTAACCGGTTGTTCAACAGGACGTCTACCGGCTCCGCCGGCAGTCGCCTGTTAACGCGGGCGTTAGGCCCATTAAACCATGTCTGTTGCCTCACCCCTTGATCCCAAAACAAGATTATTCCGGTTTGTGTCTTTATTCGATTTTTACGAAATAGCAGGACGAAGAAGAATTCGTCTATCGAAGTTCGCCACCTTTGAGGATAAAAACGAGGGCGTTGGTAGCATCTTAGTAATGCAAGACAACACCATTTTTCGACAAAAGTACATCGATAGAGCAGAAATAGAGAAGGAGCACGCCCTTACAAGAGAAAATCACTATGCCACATGCTGGACTACCGAGCCGGACAGCATAGCAATGTGGTCTCTATATTCTTCTGATAAATCCGGCATTCGCGTCAGCACGACTGCAGGCAAGCTATGCGATGCTCTGAATAAGTGCCTGAGCCAGAGGAGTTGGACAAATCATGCCCACGAGCATGGGACGAGAGCTCCGATTGCCTGGCACTACCAAGTAAAACCGGTGAGGTATGTAAACTACTTTACGCTAAGAGACGTCATCCGTGAGCGCTACAGCAAATCCCACAATGCAACAATGGAAAAAGCTAGCGCAGATCCCACGTATCTTTCTGACCCTACCAAGTTTCGCGCTGACTATCTTGAATTTCAGGCTAACAGCGCCGCAAATGGTGATGGTGTTTTCTTAAAAGACGCCGCCTTCAGCCACGAACGCGAAGTTCGTGGCGTGCTTTATGCCGGCGTCCGCAACGATCTCCCTCATGAAGTGTGGCTCAAAAGAAATAATCCTCTTCAAAACCTCTTCGAATCGGCTCAGGCTGGTGAACTGGAAGACTACATCTTCGCTGAAATCCCTCATGACTTCATAGATTCTATTTGCTTTGATCCAAGAATGCCTCAGTATAAGCAAGACATCCTCACGAACTTATTGCCTACCCAAGGTTACACGGTTGAACATTCAAAGGCATTCGGCTATGCATTAGCGCAAGAGTCATTTGCATCCAACTACGATGGTCTTTCAGAGTAATGCGTGGCTCAAAAATGTGTAGCAACACCTAAAACTAATATCCGTGGTGCGTGCGTTTTCAAACACGAAATGCGACACTCAAAAGTGCAGGCTTACGCATTATGAAAACCTTCCACTTCGCGCCCCAGCCTAACTGTCAGGTCAACGCGGACGCAACCAAGGGCCATGCCTTCGGCATTTTCATGACCCTTGCTTGTGCCCTCCGCCCTGGCGGGCTCCGGCGCCGGTTACCTTGGTAGTTAGGCTTCATGGCGAACCATTCGAGAGCCACCCCCAACCACAACTTTTGTGGAGAACAACTTGGCAGAAGAAAAAGACGTCATTGACACCCCCCTTACCAAAGCCGCCAACCCGCTGGTATTTATTAGCCACGACACTCGGGATGCTGAATTAGCGGAAGCCTTTAGCAATCTACTCAAGAGCGTAAGTGCAGGTGTACTTAAATCTTTTCGCACCTCGGACAGACGAGGCAATCAGGGGATTGAGTACGGGGTTGAGTGGTATCCAGAGATCATCAAAAACATTCAGTCTGCGTCTGATGTTGTGTGCCTGTTAACTGACCGCAGCGTTAACCGGCCATGGATCCTCTTTGAGGCAGGCATGGCCAAGGGAAAGCTGGACACGCCCATCCTGGGAGTTGCGCTCGGAATCGAGCTCAAGAACGTTTCCACAGGGCCATTTGCGCAGTTTCAGAACTGCGGAGACGACGAAGACTCTTTAACGAAGCTGGTGTTTCAACTAGTGAATCGAATCCCTGGGTCTGAGCCCGACCGGGACACGATTCGCTTCCAAGTAGGGAAGTTCAAAACTACCGTTGATGGCATTCTCAGCACTTTGTCTGCTGGCTCGCCGCAGCCTCACGCATCAAAGCGCCAGAACATCGACGAAATCGAAAACTCTTCTGCGAAGCTTTTCGAAGAAATCAAGATCATGTTCCAAGATCTTCCCTCGAGAATTGAGCGCAGCGAAGCCTCCCGCTCCATGAAGCGCCGTCGTCGCTTTCATCCCGGAATGATGGAGGAACTAATGTTCGGCTCGAAAAGTCCATCACTTGGCATTCGTGTCGGCCTAAGCTTGCTACGAGAAATAACGCCATGGATCTACGATGAAGGGAATGTTCTTCTGGCGAAGTTGCAGGCCGCCAAGACACCCGCAGCGAAAAAGCGTGTCATAGGCGAGTTTGAAGAACTCCTTATGGTTAGCACCCACAACCCCTACATAGAAAAATTCCTGGTCGACAATGAGGAAGACTTCAGGCTTGTTCGAGAGGTGCCAAGAATGATTCTCCATGCACTTGAACGTATGCTGCATGAAGCATGATTTCTAAAAAAAGCCTAAGTTGACGAATCAAGCAAATGCAATATTTTTGCATTTATCACCAGCCTAACTGGGCGTTCAAGCGGACGCCAACACTGGCCATGGCTTCGCCATTTTCATGGCCAGTGTTGGCACCCTACGCCTTATCGGGCTCCGGCGCCGCTTAACTTGGGCGTTAGGCCTCAGAATCATGCTCTATGACGTTCCCTAGTGATATCAAGCTGTGCATGCGCGAGTGCATCCTGAAGGTGCTATGGCCAAAGGACGACATCGTCTCGTTCTTCGAGAACAACAGTTGCACAAAGTCGGACATTCGAGCGCTTGGTGACTACAAGACCATGCATCGCTACGCAATCGTCGATGCCATGTTCGATCATTTGTCCGCGAAACCTGATGAAGGTCTTGGCCAGTTCCGGGCAATGCTTCAATCGCTGCTCAACTGGAAGCAGTTTGATTCCTACTACTTCGACAAACTAAAGAAGTTGGACAGATCAGAAGCAGAACGCTCAATTGCTCAGCTAAAGATCCTGCAAGAGATTCGCGATCACAAAATACAGGAACAGCGCAAAGAACGGGAGCGGAAAGAAGCAGCAGCCAGATCTCCGGCGGTCACTCTCCCTAATCTGAAGGCCCGCTTTATCTCCCTACTTCAAGGAGAAACTGCGGGAGCGAAACGTGGTTATGCACTGGAAGAAATTCTTCAAGAGCTAGCCAAACTCAATTCGCTAGATGTCACGGAACCGTTCCGTGTGAACGGTGAACAGATCGACGGGTCGGTCAAGTACGACGGCGAGCACTACATCATCGAGGCGAAGTGGCAGGACAAGAGTGCGGCGAACGAGGCGGTCTATCAGTTCGCAGGCAAGATCGAGGGAAAGATGTATGGGCGCGGCCTCTTCTTTTCGATCCACGGCTATAGCGAGCATGTTGTTGGATCGCTGGTAGCTGGCAAAGCAATAAAGACTGTGTTTATAGATGGTGCAGACTTGATCGTAGTCTTGGAAGGACTAATGACTTTTTCACAGATGCTGGATCGCAAAATCAAAGCAGCCCAAACGAAGGGCCTCATCTACATCGATGCCATCACGGGCAAGTCCAAGCTATGACGCCTAACATGTTGTTCAACAGGACGTCTACCAGCTTCGCTGGCAGCCGTCTGTTAACGTGGCGTTAGGCAACTACATGAGCGATGAAAACATCACTGGAGCAGTATGGGTACCGATTACGCCAGAGGACTACATGGCACTTCGGAATTTATTAAATGAAGCATCCCCACTCGTAACAGGAAACTACGAGGACAGTTATTCATTTGATCTCTCGGAGTACCTTTCTGCCGGAAGAATCGGGGGTGTGGAATTCAAAGCACTGTTTGATAGAAATCTGCTTTCACCTCTGGCTGAGTTGGCCTCGGGGAAGCGCCTCGTGGGCTCCATAGAATCAACCAAAAGTACCCGCATTGCATGCGCTTGCGCAGCATTCTGCATACTAGCCGACATTCTTATCGAGCCATCAATGGCGCTTTATGAATATGGGTCAACACAAGGAAACTCGGCTGCACTAGAGGATTACTCCAACTTCAGGATAGCCGACAACGCAGACCCAGCATTTTTTATCGATGTGGCCCTTGGTCGCGCAGACCAAATCCCGCAGGATCACTTGTCTGATATCCGATCAGACCCTTCCGTACTCACGCCATCAATAGAGTCGAACTTTGAGAAGCGACTGACGTTATGGCGACCTAACTACCTGTACGTGCTAAAGATTGCAGCACTTAGACGCGGAGGGCTCCCTCCTCTTGATGCCGCCCTTGAGTTTCACCGCTGGCAGGCCGAGGAGTCTTTCTATAATGCGGCAGCATCTTTATATTGCATTGCGTCCGCATCGCATCAGCCTCCAAAAGGTCAAATGCTAAAAGGCATCAACTCACCTTCGACGGAAAAACTAAGAAGGGGTTTAAGGAACGCCACCTGGGATATATGCCTAGTTCAGCAATTCGGCAAGTATTCGTCCACCCCCAACGAGGCGTCTTGGAGTCTTTGGTCGCTTGATGTGGCAGTTCGCGCCATCGCTAAAGCTCTCCTCGCACGTGAGGAGCAGTCTCAGTACGATGCGTTGGCAGATTTCTATAAATGTTGCTGGGGTCGTGATGGACCGACTCTTCACGCGTCTTACCTAAATTACTCCATGCGAGCGAAAATCGGCAGCGATGCTAGGCGCCAAGCGACTTCGGTAGCATTCGCACGAATTAACGATGATATTTGTAAACTGGAGGCGCAGCTTGGCATCAACGTTGCCTAACTCGGCGGTCAAGCGGACGCCAACAAAGCCCATGGCTTCGCCATTTTCATGGGCTTTGTTGGTACCCTCCACCCGCTGCGCTCCTTCCGGCGCCGCTTACCTTGGGCGTTAGGCCCCATCTGCTGTGCGTTGATGAACCTCGAAACTCTGGTCCGTATCGGCTCACTTTGCTTGCTACTCGCCTCCGCCGAGACTTTGCACGGCATTGCCAGGACCGCACTTGTTACGCCTTGCATCGGCAAGGAAAGAGCAATCAAACTCAGTGCAGTGACCGGAACCGTTCTTGCCTTTGGAATTTGCCTGTTTCAGGTGCCGAGCATCGGTCTGCACACGCCATTAGCGCATCTGGCCTTAGGCATCGGCTTAGCGCTGTTCATGGCTGCCTTCGACATTGGCATGGGTCGATTGCTCATGCGTAAGCAATGGCGCAAGATCTGGCCTGACTTCGATCCCCGCACAGGAAATTATCTAACTTACGGCCTCGTATGCTTATGCTTCATTCCCTTAATGGTTTGGCTCCTGCATAGTAACTAGTCCCAGTCCGTCTATGAAACAGAAACGCCGTGCCTTCGCGCCCCAGCGCGGATTGACACGTGAAGTGCAACACCCAAAAAATTCGGGCTATGCGTACTTTTCAAACCTTCCACTCCGCGCCTCAGCCTAACTCGGCGTTGCACGCGGACGCAAAAACCGGCCACGCCTTTAACATTTTCAGGGCCGGTTCTTGTGCCCTCCGCCATTACGGGCTCCGGCGCCGGTGAACTCGGTGTTAGACCTCAACAACGTATGCCGATTACTCCATTCCATTTTGGGCTGGGCGCTGCACTACATGCTGCGTCGCCTCGAACTGTCAGCTTCCTATCGTTTTGTGCAACCAATGTGCTTATCGATTTGGAATCGCTCTATAACTTGGTCCACCACAGAAACCCAGTTCACGCCTTCCTGCACACATACGCAGGAGCAACCTTAGCCGCGTTGGGTGCGATCACCATGTTCCTTGCACTTCGCTGGTTTGCATCTCGCTTTTGGCTCCCCGATCTCTTTGGATGGCGCTCACTGGGAGTAAAGCAAGTGGCGGTCGGCGCATTTCTCGGCGCGTACACCCACGTGGCGCTCGACAGCATCATGCACAGCGACATTGCACCATTTAGCCCCTTTAGTGCCAGCAATGGTCTTTACCGAATCGTCTCCCTGGACCACCTTCACCTGCTTTGTGTCTCCCTGGGCATCATTGGCTTGGCTGTCATCTGGCTAAGGCGTGCTCTAGCTAAATCAAGTCGATCGAACTAGGACGCTCACAAGAAAATCAGCATTTCGTGTGCCGCAACACTTTCCACTCCACGCCCAAGCCTGACTATCAGGTCAACGCGGACACGAACCTTGTCTGAAGCTGATGGACAACCTCGCAGAGAGCGCCCTCACCCTCGCAACAGCTTCAAATCCTCCAGCGCCATCAACAGACTGGCCCGGTCGGCTTCGGCCACCTCCTGCCAAGGGCGGTCGCTTAGCGCGCCTTCGATGGCCCAAAGCAGGTTGAGCGAGGCTTTCGGCTCGCGCTGCCGGACTTGGTCGAACGCGCGCACGGCGCCCAGTTTGCGCAGTTGAGCCGGCGTGCGGATGCCCGCGTTCAGCAGCATGGCGGCGCTGGCCGGCCCCAGGTTGCGAAGCTCGGCCAATGCGGCGCCCGCTGTGGTTGATCGCGTAGCCCGGGCCTTGCTGCCGCTGGCTGCAAGCCGACGCCCTGCCTTTTTCGACGTCGCTTTCGCGTTCGCGCGCACGGCCGCCTCAAACCCCACACGCGCCCATTGCGCCATGATCTGCGGGTCTTCAAACGCGTCCGGCGGCGCCTCGTGGTAGCGCAGGCTACCGGTCTTGCCATCCTTGGTCACGTAGGTGAAGGGCGGCAGGCCCTGGGCGTCAAACAGCGCCTGGTTGTCGTCATCCACCTTGAGGTACAGGCGCTCGTCGAGCAGCAGCGCAAACATCAGCCCATCGCGGTAGAGCCCGTGGCCGCCGAACATCGCGCGCGCCTGCACGCTGGCAAAGGCGCGCATCAGGTCGACGATGTGCTGCGCAAACGCTGCACGGGCGAGGGATCGGCTCATGCCCGCATTGCACCACATCACCCCGGCGTGGCATGCTGGTCATGAAAGAGCCCCGCATGACCGCCATCCTCACCCTGACCTTCAATCCGGCACTCGACATCTCGACCACGGTGCCACGCATCGAGCCCTCCCACAAGCTGCGCTGCAGCGAGCCGGTCATGCACCCGGGTGGCGGCGGCATCAACGTGGCGCGGGTGCTCAAGCGGCTGGGTGCGGAGGTGCGGGCGGTGTTCCCCTCAGGGGGCCCCACGGGTGCCACACTGGTGCGGCTGCTGCAGAAAGAGGGCGTGCCCATGCACGTGGTGCCGACCTCGCAGGACACACGCGAGAGCTTTTCTGCCATGGCCACCGAAACGGGCGACGAATACCGCTTCGTGTTGCCCGGCCCCACGCTGCGCGCGCAGGAGTGGCAGGCCTGCCTGGACGCCTGCCTGGCCAATGCGCCTGCCTACCTCGTGGCATCGGGCAGCCTGTGCCCAGGCATGCCGGATGAGGCCTACGCCATGCTGGCCGAGCCCTGTCGAGCGCAGGGGACGCGTCTGGTGCTGGACTCTTCGGGACCAGCCTTGCGGGCTGCGTTGGATGCTGGCGTCTTCCTGTTCAAGCCCAGCCTGCGTGAGCTGCGGGAACTGACCGGGCAGGCGCTGACCACACCGGCTGAGCGGCTGCAGGCCTGCCGTCAACTGATCGCACAAGGCAGCGCCGAAGCGGTTGCGCTCTCGCTGGGCGAGGCCGGCGCCATGCTGGTCAGTGCCGATGAGGCCTGGTCTGCACCTGCGCTGCCCGTGGCTGTTCACAGCACCATCGGCGCGGGCGACAGCTTTGTGGCCGGCCTGGTCTGGGGCTTGTCTCAAGGCCAGCCGCTGCGCGACGCGTTTGCGCTGGCCATGGCCGCCTCGGCCGCCGCGCTGGCTGCGCAAGGCACCGCCCTGTGCGACCCGGCTACCATCCAGCGCTTGCGCCCTCAGGTGGTTCCCACCCCGCTTGCCTGACGCCATGACCCCAGACAGCGGGGATAATTCGGTCATGTCTACCGAATTTGCTCCCGGGCTGGTCATCCAGCGCTTCACCCCGCCGCTGCGCCTGACCGATTTCAAGGTCATCGCGTTCGACATGGACTCGACCCTGATCAGCATCGAGTGCATCGACGAGATCGCCGACGCGGTGGGCAAGAAGGCCGAAGTGGCCGCGATCACGGAAGCCGCCATGCGCGGCGAGATCACCGATTTCAAGGACAGCCTGCGTCGGCGTGTGGCCCTGCTGCGTGGCGTGCCGGCCGAGGCCTTGCAGCAGGTCTACGACGAGCGGTTGAAGGTCAACCCGGGTGCCCATGAGCTGATGGCGGCAGCCCGCGCGGCCGGTCTGCAGACGCTGCTGGTCTCGGGCGGCTTCACCTTCTTCGCCGACCGCGTGCGCGAGCGCCTGGGCATGCACGAAGCCCATTCCAACACCCTCGAGATCGAGGGCGGCCTGCTCACCGGGCAGGTGCTCGGCGACATCGTTGATGGCGAGGCCAAAAAGCAGCACATGTTGGCGCTGTGCGCCCGGGTGGGCTGCGCGCCGTCGCAGGCCATTGCCGTCGGCGATGGCGCCAACGACCTGCTGATGATGGGCGCCTCGGGCCTGAGCGTGGCGTATCACGCCAAGCCGAAGGTGCGCGAACAGGCGATGGTGGCGATCAACCAGGGCGGTCTTGACCGCCTGCTCGAAGTGGTGTCTGCGGCCTGACGGCCTGTCAGATCAGCGCCTTCGAGGCAATCACGATGCCGTCTTCGTCGGCATACAGCCAGTCGCCGGGGCGCACCCACACGCCCTGAACCTGCACGGCCACGTCGCTCTGGCCCTCATTGCGCTTCTCGGTGGGCAGCGGCATCAGACCCAGCGCCCGGATGCCCACATCGCATTCGGCCAGCTCGGCCGAATCGCGCACGCAGCCATCTACGACCACACCGGCCCAGCCGTTCTTGGCCGCGGCCTTGCCCAGGTTGCCGCCCACCAGCGCGCGGCGCAGCGAGGCACCGCCGTCCACCACCAGCACGCGGCCGTGGCCGGGCGAGTCCACCGCGGCCTTGACGAGGGTGTTGTCTTCGAAGCATTTCACCGTCGCGACCGGGCCGGCAAACTTGATGCGCTTGCCGTAGTCCTTGAACACCGGGGGCAGCACACGGAAATCGCCGTCCGTGTCGTTCTTGTGGGCATCGCAGAGGTCGCAGGTCGCAAAGTCGAGGCTCATGGCTGTTCCTGATGAAGGTGGCGGATACGGGGATAGGGGAACTGGGGAATCGCACACATGGCCACGGCACCCCGTGCGGGGCGTGGGCCTTTTGCATCATTATCGCGCTCGCGCCCCTCAGTTGATGCGGTGCACCACGGCTCGCGCGCCCCCCGCCCTATCATCGGTCGCCTGTACCCCTCATCCGGGGCCCTCTAGGCGAAAGTGCCAATGCGCTGCAGGCTGCTTGCACCGCACAGTACGGGTGCCGGTATGGCCGGTCGTCGTTCCCTGCCGTTCTGCGGCGTGGCACCGCAGCAATCAGTACCCCCATGGCCACCACCACTGCTCCCGCTACTCGGTCGTCCTCCTCTTCTACGCGCACAGCGGGCCGCTGGCCCAGCATCGTCGGGCCGCGCCTGTGGATGCTGCTGGCTCTCCTTGCCGCGCTGTTGGCCATGCGGATGGGGATGTTCAGCTTTTCGAGCATGTCGCTGTTCTTGGACGAAGCCCAGTATTGGGACTGGTCGCGCGAACTGGCCTGGGGCTTCCATGACAAGCCGCCTCTGATTGTGGCGCTGGTGCGGCTGAGCACCGCCCTGTTCGGCTCGGGCGAACTGGGCGTCAAGGCGCTGGCCATGCTGTTGTATCCCATCACGGCCTTGTGTCTGGTGGGCTTCGCCCGCGCGCTGTGGCCCACCAGCAGCGGGGTGCGCACGGGCATCGTCGCCGCGGCGCTGTACATGACCCTGCCCGGCCTGGCCGTGCTGGGCCTGCTGGCCACGACCGACGCACCGCTGCTGCTGTGCTGGGCGCTGGCCTGCTGGGCCCTGTGGCGCGCCCAGGTGACCGACCGTCTGAAGTACTGGGCATGGCTGGGCGTGGCCGTGGGCTTAGGCCTGCTGAGCAAGTACACGATGATGGCCTTCGTGCCCACTTTCATCTGGGCCTTGTGGGGCATTCATGGCCCGAAGAAAGGCATCCTGCGTCTGGGCCCCTGGGCCACGGTGGCCATTGCGCTGGCCGTGGTGTCGCCTCACCTGGCCTGGAACGTCCAGCACCATTTCCCAACGCTGCACTACACCGCGCAGGTCACGGCGGCGCAGGACGCAGCCGGCGGCCCACAGGGCGCCCTTGGTTTTCTTGCCGGTCAGATCCTGATGCTCGGGCCGCTGACCATCCTGGCCGGTCTGTGGCTGTGGTGGCGCCCCGTGCCGGCCATCACGCCCGGCGCCGCAGGGCCCACACGGCCATCTTCTGTCAGCGCTTCGCAATGGGCGAACAGCACCCAGCTGTCGTCCCGCCTGGAAGGTGCCTCGGCCCCGCCCTCCACGCTGCTCACCCAACCGGGCGGCGTCGGCCAGCGCAAGCCTGTGGCGCGCGGCTCGGCCTACTACCTTGCGGCGGTCAGCAGCTACCGCTTTCTGTGGGCTTGCAGCGTGCCCTTGCTGCTGATTGCGTTGGTTCAGGCTTTCCGGGCTGGCTCGCTAATCCACTGGGCCGCGCCGGCCATGGTCGGCCTGAGCCTGCTGGTGGCTTCGCGCCTGAGCCAGCCCATGGTTCCGCTGGCGGCGCCGCGTCCGAACATCTGGCTGATGATCGTGCTGGCGGGCAACATCGCCGGCAGCGTGGGCACGGTGTACGTTCGCGAGCTGGTGGGCCCCAACCTGCCGGCCCAGGCCGACGTGCTGGCACGCACGCGCGGCTGGGAGGCGGTCTTTCATCAGATCACACCGGCGGTCAACGAGCCGGTCGTGCGCGGGTTGCCCTTCCTGACCGATGATCCCGAGTTGATGGCCCAGTCCATCTACCACCTGCGTGGCATGCGGTTGCAGCATCTGTACTGGAACCCCACCGGCGCCCAGACCCATCACTACGCCACACAACAGAGCTTGCCGAACCGGGTGGGCGCCGATGTGCTGCTGCTGACCCATCCTGGCCAGGAAGCCGCCATCGCAGCGCGCTTCGCCTGGGTACGGCCGCTGCAAGACGTGGTGGTGCGGACGGAAGACGGCGCCGAGCGGCAGTTCAAGCTGATGCTGCTGCGCGGATTCCTCGGCTACGATGACGCCACTTACCGTCAGCAAAGCGGCACCGCCGCGCCCAGCATGGAGACCCCGGTGAATGACTGACCCCCGCGGCCGCGCGCCCTCGGACGCGGCCCTGGAAGAAGCCCAACGGCTGGATCGCTACCTCTGGGCCGGATTGCTGTTTTCTGCGGCGATATTCGCCAAGTTCCCCGCGCTCGACCTGTTGGTTTCGTCGCGTTACCACCACCCCGAGCGCGGCTTCGTGCTGGGAGAGGCGACCTGGGTGCAGGCCCTTCACGCCTGGACACCCCGGGTCGGCCTCACGCTGGTGGCCCTTTTGCTGCTGTTTCTCACACTGAGCCCGCTGCTGGCCTGGGTGCTACGCCACCGTGCGGGCTGGCGCGATCACTTGATGGGCTTCGGCCGACGCACAGCCATCCTGGCCCTGCTGGTGGCAGCGTGCGGTCCGGGCCTGCTCAGTGAGGGTCTGACCAAGCACACCGTGGGGCGCCCCCGGCCAGTGCAGACCGACGTCTTTGGCGGCGCCGCACCGTTCCAGGGGCCATTCCAGATCGGCGACAATCCTGCCGTGCACCGCAGCTTCGTCAGCAGCACGGCGGCGGCCGGCTACGCCCTTTTGGGGCTGGGCCTGGCATGCGGCCCGTTGTGGCGACGCCGTTGGTTGCTGATCGGGCTCGCCACGGGAAGCGTGGTGGGGCTCGGCCGCATCCTGCAAGGCGGGCACTATCTCAGCGACGTTGTCTTTTCGTTTTATGCGGTGTGGCTGGCCAGCCTGGCGATCAGGTGGGCTGCCGACTCGTGGTTCCCCCCGCGGTCGGCTGCCTGAAGCACAGCATACGCCGCGCCGCCCGTGAGCACCATGGCCACCCCACTCACCGTTTCATACGATTACGACCGGCAGGATGCCCAAGGCGCCACCTGCACGGCCCACGCCTGGGCCAAGGTGCCGCCCGCGCTGGATGCCGAGACCAAGGCGCAGGTGCGCGCGCGCATCAAGGAGCAGCTCAAGGCGCACAACGCCGTGCTCGTCGCGCATTACTACGTCGACGGCGACATCCAGGATCTGGCCCAGGAAACGGGTGGCTGCGTCTCGGACTCGCTCGAGATGGCCCGTTTCGGTCGTGATCACCCCGCGCAGACGCTGATCGTGGCGGGCGTGAAGTTCATGGGTGAATCGGCCAAGATTCTCAGCCCCGAAAAGCGCGTGCTGATGCCGGATCTCGACGCGACCTGCTCGCTCGATCTGGGCTGCCCCGCCGACGACTTCACAGCATTCTGCGATGCCCATCCGGACCGCAAGGTTGTGGTGTATGCCAACACCAGCGCGGCCGTGAAGGCGCGTGCCGACTGGATGGTGACCTCGTCTTGTGCGCTGGCCATCGTCGAGCACCTCAAAGCGCAGGGCGAAAAAATCCTGTGGGCGCCTGACCGCCACCTGGGCCGCTACATCGAGAAGCAGACTGGCGCCGACATGCTGATGTGGAACGGCGCCTGCATCGTGCATGACGAGTTCAAAGCACTCGAACTGGATCTGCTGCGCAAGGAGCACCCGAAGGCCAAGATCCTGGTGCACCCGGAGTCGCCCGAAAGCGTCGTGGCCCAGGCCGATGTGGTGGGCTCGACCTCCCAACTGCTCAAGGCCGTCGTCGAGATGGATGCGCCCGAGTTCATCGTCGCCACCGACAACGGCATCCTGCACCGCATGCGCCAGATGGCGCCGAGCAAGGTGCTGATCGAGGCGCCCACGGCGGGCAACAGTGCCACCTGCAAGAGCTGCGCCCACTGCCCCTGGATGGCGATGAACGCGCTGCAAGGCATCCTGGATTGCCTGGAACAAGGCACGGGCGAGATCACCGTGCCCGAAGACATCCGCGCCAAGGCCCACGGCTGCATCGACCGCATGCTGAACTTCGTGGCCCGCAACCCTTCTGCGATTGCCAAGCCTGCTCAAGGCTTCGTACCCAACATCGGCGCGGCCTGAGCCGCCCGGATCATCATGTTCGATCACAACGAAACCCTGGAAGAAGCCCGCGCGCGCAATGTGCGCGACGCCCTGTTCGAAGACGTGGGCGTGTGCGACTGGACGGCCCAACTGGTGCCTGCCGGCCAGCGCGTCAAGGCGCGCCTGATCGTGCGCGAACCCGCCGTGCTGTGCGGCCGCGAGTGGTTTGAGGCCGGCCTGTTGCAGCTGGACGCCAGCGCCACGGTGCGTTGGGCTTACCAGGAAGGCGACTGGATGCAGGCCGACACCGAGGTGTGCCTGATCGAGGCTGACGCGCGCGCGTTGCTGACGGCCGAACGCCCGGGTATCAACTTCCTGCAGACCCTGTCGGCCGTGGCCACGGTGACTCGCCGACACATGGAGGCCATCGAAGGCGCCTCGCCCAACCCGCGCGGCTGTGTGGTGCTCGACACGCGCAAGACGCTGCCGGGCCTGCGCCTGGCGCAGAAGTACGCCGTGCGCGTGGGCGGCGGCGCCAACCAGCGCCTGGCCCTGTATGACGGCATCCTCATCAAAGAGAACCACATTGCCGCAGCCGGCAGCGTCACGGCCGCCGTGAAGAACGCGCAGGCGCTGGTCGCGGCCCAAGCCTCACCGCTGCGCGAGCAGATCACCATCCAGGTCGAGGTGGAAAACATTGCCGAGTTGCGTGAGGCGCTCGAAGCGGGCGCCCGCAGCGTGCTGCTGGACAACTTCAGCCACGACATGATGCGCGAGGCCGTCGCGCTGAATCAGCAACTCACCCAGGGCGAGGCCTTGCTGGAAGTCTCAGGCGGCGTGACCCTGGAGCAGCTGCGCGGCATCGCCGAGACGGGGGTGGACCGCATCTCGATCGGCAAGCTGACCAAGGACGTGCGCGCCATCGATTTTTCTCTGCGCGTGCTGGAAAGGCTGGCCGCCTGACGCCGCGCGCACGCAAATCCCCATTTTTCACGCCAGGGGCGGCTGCCGCTCGGTCACACTGTGGTGTGGCGCCCTGAGGCGCTTGAGCCGAGCCATGCCCGCCGATTTCACGTCCCTGCACAACTTCTACGAGCACCAGGTCATCCAGATGGTGATCGACTTGGCCCCGCACTACCCCGTGCTCACCGAGTCACAGCACCCGGACGTGGCCTGCGTGGCGCTGAACCGGCTGCCGCCCCGCTACATCCGCCACAAGGTGGATCTGGCGTTTCACATGACCGAGAAAGAGCGCAACGACAACGAGCAGTTGGTGCGCGAGGCGGTGGCCTTCGCGTTCGAGTTCGTGCAGGCGCGTTACGCGATGCGCGCGCGGCGCTGAGCCGCCCTGGCCCGCGCCTCTGAGCGGCTCAGGGCAGCCAGGCGTCCCGCTTCTTGGGCTTCTTGCACAAGATGGTCGGAAAGCTCACCGGCAGCGTGCGCGGGTAGTCGCGGCTGAAATGCAGCCCCCGGCTTTCCTGCCGCGACAGCGCCGAGCGCACGATGAGCTCGGCGCAATCCACCAGGTTGCGCAACTCCAGCAGGTCGCGGCTCACGCGGAAGGCGGCGTAGTAGTCGTCGATCTCCTGGCGCAGCAGCTTGATGCGATGCAGGGCCCGCTCCAGGCGGCGCGTGGTGCGCACGATGCCCACGTAGTTCCACATCAGCAGGCGCAACTCGTCCCAGTTGTGGGCGATCACCACCTCTTCATCGGCGTCGGTGACCTGGCTTTCGTCCCAGTCGCGCACACGGGGCGCTGCATCGGGCAAGCTGGCCTGGATGTCTTCGGCACAGGTGCGGCCCAGCACCACGCATTCGAGCAGCGAGTTGCTAGCCAGACGGTTGGCACCGTGCAGGCCGGTGTAGGTGGTCTCACCGACGGCATACAGCCCGGGCAGATCCGTGCGGCCGTGCAGATCGGTCACCACGCCGCCACAGGTGTAGTGGGCTGCGGGCACCACGGGGATGGGCTGCGTCGCGATGTCGATGCCCAGCGACAGGCAGCGGGCATGGATGGTGGGGAAGTGCTCCTTGAGGAAGGCTTCACCCAGGTGCGTGGCATCAAGCCAGACGTGGTCCAGGCCGTGCTTCTTCATCTCGAAGTCGATGGCTCGGGCGACGATGTCACGCGGCGCCAGCTCACCGCGCTCGTCGTGCGCGGGCATGAAGCGAGTGCCATCGGGCAGGCGCAGGATGGCGCCCTCCCCGCGCAGCGCCTCGGTGATCAGGAAGCTGCGCTCTTGCGGGTGATACAGGCAGGTCGGGTGGAACTGGATGAATTCCATGTTGGCCACCCGGCAGCCGGCCCGCCAGGCCATGGCGATGCCATCGCCAGTCGACGTATCGGGGTTGCTGGTGTAACGGTACACCTTGCCCACGCCGCCCGAGGCCAGCACCACAGCCGAGGCAGCCAGGGTCTCGATGCGGCCGTCGGTGATGTCGAGCGCATAGACGCCATGGCAGCGGCCCGCTTCATGCGGACGCATCACCCCTTCTTGCGGCGCGCGCTTGAGGTGGCGGTTGGTGATCAGATCGATCGCCATCCACTTCTCGCGCAGCGTGATGTTGGGATGGCGCTTGACCTCGTCAAGCAGCACGTCATGGATGGCCTTGCCGGTGGCATCGGCTGCGTGCGCAATGCGGCGCACCGCATGCCCGCCTTCGCGCGTCAGATGCAGACCCAGCGGACCATCCGGATCCGGAGAAAACGGCACGCCGCGCTGCACCAGCCACTCCACGGCCTCGGCGCTGTGGCGTGCGATGAATTCGGCCGTGCGCTCATCGACCAGGCCGGCGCCGGCCTCTTGGGTGTCGCGCACATGGGATTCGACGCTGTCGTCGCTGCCCAGCACACCCACGATGCCCCCCTGAGCCCAGGCGGTGGCGGCCTCTTCCAGCTGGCGCTTGGCCAGCACGATCACGGGCTGGCGGTCAGCCAGGTGCAGCGCCACGGTGAGCCCGGCCAGACCGGCACCAATCACCACCACGGGCAGGGAAGAATCCGTTACACCAGACATGAATGCGACACACCTTGAGGCTAGGGGTGAGGCGGGATTCTATCGCCGCCCTCCACCGGACAGCGCGCGGCGCCGCAAAGGCGTTGGCAGAAGGGGCAATCCCACACGGGCAACCAGTCGGGAAAGGCGTAGTAGCGGGCGTTGACAGGCAGCAGCACCGCCTGCCGGTAGGCCGGGTAGTTGAAGCCCGTGCCTTCCACCGCGTAAAAGGTGGCGCCACGCTGGGTGACGGTCAGCAGGCGCACCGAATCGAAATAGGCGCGGTAGGGCGCGAGATCCGGCTCGCGCACCTGGAGGATGCGCACCGTCCGGCCGTGCAGCGCGGCGTAATCGACGTTGAGGTCGTCCTGCCGGGCGTGGACGCTGCCGGGCCCCACCACCGGCACATGGCGCCCCAGCGCATAGCCGTACACGGAGCCGGAACCGTACGAACTCGCGGCGATCACGACGCCAGGCGCATCGAAACGGGCCACGATGGCGCGCGCGTCCACCGCGTTGACGATGCGGGGGTAGAGCTTGTGACCCTGCCAGTGGCTCAAGGGCACGGCCGCCAACACCGCCACGACGAGCAGGTGCAGCGCCAGAAAGGCCGCCATGCCCTGCGCTGCCCGGCGCCACACGGCTTCAGGCCACACCCACACAGCCAGCACGAACAGGAAGGGATAGAAGGCCATGACCCAGTGCAGCCCGATGTCCTTGCGCAGCGCCACCAGCGCAAAACACAGCAAGGGCACCAGCGCGGCACACGCCGCCAACGGCTGGGCGCGCAGCGCACTGCCCCATGCCCGACGATGGCGCCAGCTCAGCCAGAGCCACACCGGCCCGGAAAGGTAGGCCATCATGCCGACAAAGGCCAGCAGGCCCGACCACGACAGCTCGCTGCCCTCTGTGCGGTTGACCAGGTTGAACATGATGTTCGTCCAGCAGTGCTGGAGGTTCCACACCACGTTGACCACGGCGGCCGGCAACGCGCAAGCCACCAGCACGATCAGCCCGCGCCAGCGGGCCCTCGCCCATCCGGCGAAATAGACCAGGTAGGCCACGCCCAGCAGCACGGCAAAGTACTTCGACAGAAACGCCGCGCCGATGCACACCCCGCTGAGCGCGTACAGGCCCCAGGGCATGCGCCCTTGGGCCGCGCCGTGCTCTGCCCGCACCAGCGCCGCCACCGAGGCCGCGACCCAGAAGATCAGCGGCGTGTCGGTGGCCACGAGCGAGACCAGCCAGTTGAACGGCGTGAGCCAGAACAGCAGCACGGCCCAGGCCGCACGCGCCCTGTCCATGGGCGACCACGCCCACCAGATCAGACCGCCGACGGCCAGTTGCAGCAACACCGCCGGCATGCGCACGGCCCAGGTGGCTTCGCCCAGCAGCGCCCTGGCACCCGCGATCCACCAGGCCACCATGGGCGGGTGGTCGTAATAGCCGTAGTCCAGAAACCGCGACCACCAGTAGAAGAGCGCCTCATCACCCGTCAGCGGCAAGGCGGCAGCCAGCGCCCACCGCGTGGCCAGTGCGCCCAGGGCGACCCACCACAACCAGCGGGCGGGCGGCAAGGTGGCGGCAGAAGCCGCTGGGTGGGGCAGGCGCATCGTGTCAGTGGCAGTCGGGCTGTGAGCCGCGATTCTAGGGGGGCGCTGCTAACATGCTCCGGTTCCAGATCATCACAACGGAGACACCCCATGCAAGCCTGGATCTGCAGCGAATTCGCCGGCCCCGATGCCCTGACGTGGCAGACGCAGGCCACCGCCGAGCCCGGCAAGGGCGAAGTGCGTGTGGCCATCAAGGCCGCCAGCCTGAATTTTCCTGACCTGCTGATCGTGCAGGGCAAGTACCAGATGAAGCCGCCCCTGCCCTTCGTGCCGGGCGCCGAGTTCGCTGGCGTGGTCGAGGCCGTGGGCGAAGGGGTCAAGCACCTCGCTGTGGGCACGCATGTGGCCGGCTTCGCGGGCACCGGCGGCTTCGGCACGCACGCCATCGCACCGGCCTTTGTGCTGATGCCGCTGCCGCCGGTGTTTTCGTTCGAGGATGCCGCGGCCTTTCTGTGCACCTACGGCACCACCTACCACGCGCTGATGGACCGCGCTGCGCTCAAGGCGGGCGAAACGGTGCTGGTCCTGGGCGCCGCGGGCGGCGTGGGCACCGCCGCCATTCAGATCGCCAAGGCGGCTGGCGCGAAGGTGATCGCGGCTGCGTCGACAGACGAGAAATGCGCGTTGTGCCGTGAGTTGGGCGCCGACGCCACGATCAACTACAGCACCGAGAATCTGCGCGACGCGCTCAAGACCCTGACCGAAGGCAAGGGCCCCGATGTGGTCTATGACCCGGTTGGAGGCGACCTGACCGAGCAGGCCTTCCGCTCGATTGCCTGGCGCGGACGCCACCTGATCATCGGCTTTGCCAACGGCCCCATCCCGGCTCTGCCGCTGAACCTGCCGCTGCTCAAAGGCGCCTCGGTGATGGGCGTGTTCTGGGGCGAGTTCGCCAAGCGCGAACCGCAAAACAACGCGGCCTGCCTGATGCAACTGGCCGCCTGGTACATGGAAGGCAAGATCAAACCCGTCATCGAGCACAAGCTGCCCATGTCGCAACTCAAGGAGGCGTTCGCGCTGATGGGTTCGCGTCAGGTGCGCGGCAAGGTGGTGCTGGTCAACGACTGACCTGCGCCAGCGCCCAGTCCACGTGCTCGGCGACCAGGGCGTGATCGTCCTGTCGCTCGGGCGCGTTGAACAGCCCGCGCGCGCGCCAGCCATGCAAGGCCGCGATCAGCGCCTCGCGGTCAGCGGCACGCAGCTGCCCTGCCCCGTCGCCTGAAGGTTGTCGCAGCGCGTTGCCCATGGCCACAGCGATGTTGCGCTGCCAGCGCGCCAGACCGATGCGACGGATCGGGCTGCCTTCGGTCAGCCGCAGAAACTGCGATTCGTCCCATTGCCACAGCGCCAGCAGGCTGGGCGCGGCCAAGGCCGGTCGCACATCGAAGTCGGGCACCTGCGCCCGGCGCGCGTACTTGTTCCAGGGACAGGCCAGCTGGCAATCGTCACAGCCATAGATGCGGTTGCCCATCATCGGGCGCAGCGCCTCGGGGATGGCGCCCGGATGCTCGATGGTGAGGTAGGAGATGCAGCGCCGGGCATCGACCACCCGCTCGCCCACGATGGCCTGGGTGGGGCACACATCGATGCACGCCCTGCACGCCCCGCAATGGGCGCTCACCGGCTCGGTCACAGGCAGGGGCACATCGACATAGATCTCGCCCAGAAAGAAGGTGGAGCCAGCTTCACGGGACAGCAACAGCGTGTGTTTACCGCGCCACCCTGCGCCACTGCGGCTGGCCAGTTCGACCTCCATCACCGGCGCCGAATCGGTGAAGACGCGGTGGCCAAATGGCCCGATCCAGCCTTGCAATGCATCGGCCAGTTTCTGCAGACGCGCGCGCAAGACCTTGTGGTAATCGCGCCCTCGTGCATAGACCGACACGGTGGCATCGGCTGGCCGGGCCAGCCGCGCCCACTCGACGGCTTGCCAGCCATCCGCGAGGGCTGCGGGCAGGTAGTCCATGCGCGCGGTGATCACGCGCACCGTGCCAGGCACCAGCTCGGCTGGCCGCGCGCGCTTGAGTCCATGTGCGGCCATGTAGTGCATCTCGCCATGAAAACCATGGTGAAGCCACGCGAGCAAACCCGGCTCAGCACTTGACAAATCCACATCGGCTACGCCAATGTAGGAAAATCCGAGTTCCTCCCCTTTGCGACGCAGGGCCGACATCAACGCGGCGGCGTCCATCGCGCCAGGGCCCGACGCTGTGGCGGACTCATGCGCGGCATGAGGGGTGAAACATTGACGATGCATGCACCGATCCTAGCAAGCGAAGGCTTTGCCCCTGTCATCGAGGCCCAATGGGCCAGCGAGTCGGCCTGTTGCGAGTGGGCAACGAGGCTGGCTGCCTGCTTGCGCCCCACGCTGGAACAGGGCGGCTCGGTCGATGTGTCGCTCGACGGGCCCTTGGGCGCGGGCAAGACGACGTTCACCCGCCATCTGTTGCGCGCATTGGGCGTCGCGGGCCGCATCAAGAGCCCCAGTTATGCCGTGGTCGAGACCCATGAGCTGCCCGGCTTCGCCGTCCACCACTTCGACTTTTACCGCTTCAACGATCCTCAGGAGTGGGAAGACGCGGGCTTTCGCGACCTGTTTGCGAGCCCGGGCCTGCGCCTGACCGAGTGGCCAGACAAAGCTGCCGGGCTGCTGCCCACGCCCGACCTGAAGATCGAAATCGAGCCCGTCAGCGACACGGGTCGGCGCGTGCGCCTGCATGGTTTGAGCCGCGCGGCTGCGCCCTGGCTTGAGGCGATGGCCCAACCCGCGCAGCCCCTGGGGGAGCCGGCATGAGCCGCAGACCGTCCGACCGCAGCCGCCGCCGCCTGCTGACGCAGGGCATGGGGGGCGTGGCCTTGCTGGTGCTGGGCCCCAACGAGCTGGCCTGGGGCGCGCAACTGGTGGCCGTACGCGTGTGGCCGGCGCAGGCCTACACGCGCGTGACGCTGGAATCCGATGTCCCGCTGAACGCGACGTTCTTCCAGGTCGACAACCCCAACCGGCTGGTCATCGACATCGACGGGCTGGAGCTGAGCGCGCAGCTGCGCGAACTGGTCAGCAAGGTGAAGGCCGATGACCCGTTCATCGGCGGCGTGCGTGTCGGTCAGAACCGACCCAAGGTCGTGCGACTGGTGATCGACCTCAAGCAGTTGGTCAATCCGCAGGTGTTCGGGCTGCCGCCGGTGGCGGCCTACCAGCACCGGCTGGTGTTCGACCTTCATCCCAAGCATGCCCCCGATCCCTTGCTGGCCCTGATTCAGCAGCAACCCGCCCGCACGGCCCCCGCGAATTCGGCCCTGCCCTCGCCTGAAGTGCCAGCCTCCGGCGCAGCCGCCAGCCCTGCCGCGCCCGGGCCCCGGACGACAGAGCCCCCGCCAGCGCGCCCCACACCGCCGACCAGTGCCAGCCCGGGCGCCTACATGCAGGCGCCAGCTGGCGACAGCCCGCGTGGCACGGCCCAGGCTTCGGCCGACGCGGCCGAGGCCGTCAACGATGCGCTGGACCAGTTCGTCGAGCAATTGCGCCAGACGCCAGCCGGTCGTGACACACGCACCGCGCAGCAGGCCGACCGGCCTGCTGACAGGCCTGCGGAGACGGGTCAGACCCGAAAGGGAGATGCACCGGGCCGCGGGCCGCGCGTGCCCGAGCGCATGATCATCGTGGCGCTCGACGCCGGCCATGGCGGCGAAGATCCGGGCGCCATCGGGCCGACGGGGCTGTTCGAAAAAGACGTGGTCCTGGCCGTGGCGCAGAAGCTGCGCGCCCGCATCAACGCCGAGCCCGGCATGCGCGCGTTCATGACGCGTGAATCGGACTACTTCGTGCCGCTGCACGAACGCGTGAACAAGGCGCGCCGTGTTCAGGCCGACCTGTTCATCTCCATCCACGCGGATGCGTTCATGAATCCGCAGGCGCGTGGTGCGTCGGTGTTTGCGCTGTCGGAGAACGGCGCCACCAGCACCGCGGCACGCTGGCTGGCCAAACGCGAGAATGCGTCGGATCTGGTCGGGGGGGTGAACGTGAAGGTGCGTGACGCTCACGTCATGCGCGCCATGCTCGACATGTCTACCACCGCCCAGATCCAGGACAGCATGCGCCTGGGCAGCGCGGTGCTGGGTCAGCTCGGCAAGGTTGGCCGTCTGCACAAACCGCGCGTCGAACAAGCCGGCTTTGCGGTGCTCAAGGCGCCTGACATCCCGTCCATCCTGGTGGAGACCGGCTTCATCACCAATCCCCAGGAAGAAGCCAAGCTGCGCGACGAGGCTTATCAGAACCAGTTGGCCGACGCACTGATGGCCGGCATCCGCCGCTACTTCGCCAAAAACCCGCCGCTGGCGCGCAAACGGACGCTGTGATGCCGAGCGCGCTCAGGCCCCGGCCGCCTGGCGCGGCTGACGGCTGGCCTTCCAGCCGCCATACAGCGCAATCAGGCCCGGGATCAGGATCATTGCCCAGATGATCTTGCTGAGGTGCTGTTGCACGATGGGGATGTTGCCGAACAGGTAGCCGATCACCGTCAGGCTCACCACCCAGATCACCGCGCCCAGCACGTTGTAGAAGGTGAACTTGGCGCGATCCATCTCGGCCACGCCGGCCACAAAGGGCGCAAACGTGCGGATGAAGGGCATGAAGCGCGCGATGATGATCGTGATGCCGCCATGGGTGTTGTAGAAGCGGTTGGCCGCGTCAAACGCCCGGCGGTTGAACCAGCGCGAGTCTTCCCACTGAAACACCTTCGGCCCGAAGTAGCGCCCGATCGAATAATTGACCTGATCACCCACAATCGCCGCCACCAGCAGCACGACGATCGACGTGGGCAGGCTCATCGCCCCCGCGCCGCACAGCGTGCCGACCATGAACAGCAGCGAGTCGCCCGGCAGGAAAGGCATCACCACCAGACCGGTTTCGACGAAAACGATGAGGAACAGCAGGCCGTACACCCACGCGCCGTAGGCCTGCACGAACTCGGTCAGGTGCTTGTCGACGTGCAGGATGAAATCGATCAGGAAGTAGATGAGGTCCATGGGCGAGGATTATGGCGGCCCGGCGTCCACACGCCGACGAGCACCACCTTCTACAATAGCCCGATGACAACCGAGCGTGCCGCCGAGCCCCTGCCAGCCACTGGTCTTTCCCCCGCATCTGAGGGGCAGGCTGGGGATCAGACAGCACCGCGGCGCAGCATCCGCGAGCTGCCGGACGAACTCATCAGTCAGATCGCGGCCGGCGAGGTCGTGGAGCGCCCGGCCTCGGTCGTACGCGAACTGGTCGACAACGCGCTGGATGCCGGGGCCACCCAGGTCACCGTCAAACTGCTGGCCGGCGGGGTGCGCCAGATCCTGGTCGAAGACGACGGCTGCGGCATTCCGCTGTCTGAACTGCCCCTGGCGCTCAAGCGCCACGCCACCAGCAAGATCCGTTCGCTGAACGACCTCGAACACGTGCTGACCATGGGCTTTCGGGGCGAGGCGCTGGCCGCAATCGCCTCGGTGTCGGATGCGTCAATCAGCAGCCGCACCGCCTCTGACGCCCACGCGCACCGGCTCGATGCCCGCTCGGGCGAGGTCGGCCCCGCGGCCCGCGCGGTGGGCACCAGCGTCGAGGTGCGCGAGCTGTTCTTCAGCACGCCGGCGCGGCGCAAGTTCCTGAAAACCGACGCCACCGAGCTGGCGCACTGCGTGGAGGCGGTGCGCCGTCACGCGCTGGCCCGGCCGGATGTGGGCTTCAGCATCTGGCATGAAGGCAAGCTGGTCGAGCAATACCGCCCTGGCACGGCCGAACAACGCGTGCTCGACGTGCTGGGCGAGGACTTCGTGCGGCACAGCCGCGTGGTGCAGTTGCAGGTTGGTCCGCTGAGGGTACACGGCCGGGCGGGGCTACCCGAAGCCGCGCGGGCGCGGGCCGACACGCAATACTGCTACGTCAACGGGCGTTATGTGCGCGACAAGCTGATTGCGCACGGCGTGCGTGCCGCTTATGAGGATGTGCTGCATGGCAACCGGCAGCCGGCTTACGTGCTGTTCATCGACATTGCGCCCGAGCTGGTCGATGTCAACGTCCACCCCACCAAGATCGAGGTGCGCTTTCGGGATTCGCGCGAGGTGCACCAGGCGGTGCGGCGCGCGGTGGACGCCTGTCTGGCCGACACCCGACCAGGGGCGGCCGGCGATGGCGCCAGCCCGGCCCCAGCCGCTACATCGCCGACTACGAACACATCGCCGGTCACGACCGGCCAGGCCGCCGCAAGCATCAGCCCTGGCCTGATCGCGGCCGAGCAGGCGCCCCTGCCCTGGCGTCGAGACACCGATGCACCGCAGCAGCGCTGGGCTGGCTGGCCTGCTGCTTCTGCGGCCCCGGTGGACGCCTTTGGCGATCTGACACTGCCGCGCGTGGTCGCGCGTGACGGCGAGGTGGTGGCCGCACCCACAAGCTCGCCCGGCTCGCTGTTGACGTCGGCAGGCGGCGCGAGTGCCGCAGCCGGCGCCGAGGCAGCCCCAGTCGACCATGCCGCCCAGGAGCAGTGGCCGCTGGGCCGCGCCATCGGCCAGGTGGCCGGCATCTACATCCTGGCTGAAAACGCCCAAGGGCTGGTCATTGTCGACATGCACGCGGCACACGAACGCGTGGTCTACGAACGGCTCAAGGCCCAATTGGCCCATGCCCAGCTTGACAGCCAGCCCCTGCTGATCCCGCTGAGCTTTGCCGCTACGCCACAGGAGATGGCCACCGCCGAGGCCCACCGCGACACGCTGATGGCCCTGGGCCTGGACGTGGATGCACTGGGGCCTTCCAAGCTGGCGGTGCGCGCGTTGCCCATGGCGCTGGCCCAGGCCGATGGCATCGAGCTGGCGCGCTCGGTGCTGGCCGAACTCGCCCAGGTGGAAGCCAGCCACGTGGTGCAGCGCGCCCAACATGAACTGCTGGCCACCATGGCCTGCCATGGCGCCGTGCGGGCCAACCGCCGGCTCACCCTGCCCGAGATGAACGCCCTGCTGCGCGACATGGAGGCCACCGAGCGGGCCGACCAGTGCAACCATGGCCGCCCGACCTGGCGCCAACTGAGCGTGCGCGAACTCGACGCGCTCTTCCTGCGCGGCCGTTGAGGCCGCCACCCTGAACATGACTGAACGCAAGAAGATCGGCCTGCCCGCCCGCCCCCATCCCGATGAGGCCGGCGAGGCCCCGCGCCGCCACGCCCCCGTGCGCGGCGTGGCCCCGCGCAAGCGCATGACCGCGGCAGAAGCCGAAGAGGCACGTCAGGCCCGCCAGGCGCGTGCGGCCGAACAAGCGCAACACGCCGAGCGAGCCGCGCCCGACGGGCGATGGACGGAGCGCCCTGAACGTCAGGCGCGCCACGAACGCCACGAACGCCGTGAACCGGATCGCCGCACGTCGGAGCGCCAACGCCCGCCCGTGGCCGAGCAGCGCGCGCCCCGCCCTGCCCCGCGCCCTGCCCCTGCACCGGTGGAGGCGCGCGAGCCCGTTGACCACGACGGCCGCGTCCGGCTGTCCAAGCTGATGAGCGAGCGCGGTCTGGCATCGCGGCGCGAGGCCGACACCTGGATCGAGCAAGGTTGGGTGCGCGTCGATGGCGAAGTCGTCAGCGAACTGGGCGCGCGGATCTACCCGCATCAGCAGATCACCGTGGATCGGGCCGCCCGTGAGGAGCAGGCGCAGCGCGTGACCATCCTGCTGCACAAGCCCATTGGCTACGTGTCGGGGCAGGCCGAAGACGGCCACGACCCGGCAGTCGTGTTGCTCACCCCTGAGAACCGCTGGAAAGAGGACAAGACGCCCATCCGCTACAGCCGCGCCCATTTGCGCAAGCTGGCGCCGGCTGGCCGGCTCGACATCGACTCCACCGGCCTGCTGGTGTTCACGCAAGACGGTCGCGTGGCACGCGAGCTGATTGGGGAAGACTCCGACATCGAGAAAGAGTATCTGGTGCGCGTGCAGTGGCTGGCCGAGCCCGAGGCGGAGAACGTCTCCGCCGTCGTGCCCGAAGAGGTCATCGAGCAGATGCGCCACGGGCTGGAGCTCGACGGCCGGCAGCTGAAGCCGGCCAAGGTGTCATGGCAGAACGAGCACCAGTTGCGCGTCGTGCTCAAGGAAGGCCGCAAGCGGCAGATCCGCCGCATGTGCGAGCTGGTGGGCCTGAAGGTGGTGGGCCTCAAACGCGTGCGCATGGGGCGCATCCCGCTGGGGCGCCTGCCCATGGGTCAGTGGCGCTATCTGCGACCCGATGAGCGTTTCTGAGCATTCACGGCGCGGGCCGCTGCCGGTGTGGGTGGTCGTGGTGGCACTGGGCTGCCTGACCGGCCTGCAACCCATCAGCACCGACCTCTACCTGCCCGCGCTGCCCGATCTGCAGCGCGGCCTGGGCATGAGCCCCTCGCTGGCGCAGTGGACGCTGTCGGTGCTCATCCTGGCCTTTGGCGTGGGCCAGTTGATCTGGGGGCCGATCTCCGACCGCTTCGGCCGCCAGCCGGTGCTGCGCTGGGGGCTGGCGGGCTATGTGCTGGCGAGCCTGGCCGCCGTGCTTGCGCTCGATGCGGTGATGATGCTGGTGGCCCGGGCCGCGCAGGGCGCCTGCCTGTCGGCCGCCGTGGTCTGTGGCCGTGCCATGGTGCGCGACCTGTACCCACCCGAAGACGGTGCACGCATGATGGCCCGTGGCATGAGCGTGCTGGGTGTGCTGGCGCTGGTCGGCCCCATCACCGGCGGGCTGACGGCCACCCTGGGCGGCTGGCGCCTGACCATGGGTGTGATGGTGCTGGCCGGTGGCACGCTGCTGGCCTTTGTGTGGCGCATGCTGCCCGAGACCCTGCCTGACGACCGGCGCCAGCCCCGGCTGCACTGGGGTGGCCTGATCCGCCAGTGGTGGCAGGTCGCACAACACCCGACCTTCCGGGCACACACACTGCTGACCTCGTCCACCTATGGTGGGCTGTACGTCTACCTGGCGCTGTCGGCTTTCGTGTTCCTCGATGTGTTGCACCAGTCGCGCAACTGGTATGGGCTGTCGGCCGCCACGCTGTCGCTGTCCTACCTGCTCGGCACGGTGGTGTGCCGCAAGGTGTTGCCCCGGCGCGGCCTGCCCGGCACCGTGAAGCTGGCCGGCTGGTGTTCGCTGGCTGGCGGGCTGGCCATGGCCGGTATCTCGGCCTGGCACGGGCTGGGCGGCTTCGATGTCTCGCCCTACGCGCTGCTGCCGGGGATGTGGCTTTATGCCTTTGCGCACGGCATCCACCAGCCCTGCGGTCAAACCGGCGTCGTGGCCGCCTTCCCCCGCCAGGCCGGCGCGGCGTCAGCCCTGTCGGGCTTTGTGCTGTCGGCCATCGCCTTCGGCGTGGGCGCCATCATGGCCTGGTGGTCGGGCCTGCCCGGCTGGGCCGGCACGCTGCACCCCATGGCGCTGGGCGTGGCCGCCGGAGGGGCGCTCACCGCCTGGACCGCCCTGCGCCGCGTTCAGCGCGACGGCCTGCCACACCACGCCACGCCATGACGACAGCGCACACCCCGCCCCTGTGGATCCTGGCCGGCCCCACAGCCTGCGGCAAGACCGCCGCTGCCCTGGCGTTGGCCGACGAGATCCCGCTGGAGGTCATCAGCGTCGACTCGGCCCTGATCTACCGCGGCATGGACGTCGGCACGGCCAAGCCCACGCCCGACGAGATGGCGCGCGTGCCGCATCACCTGATCGACATCCTGGACCCAGCCGAGTCATACAGCGCCGCGCGCTTTGTGGCCGACACCCACCGCCTGGTGGCCGAGATTCGCGCGCGTGGCCGCACGCCGCTGCTGGTGGGCGGCACCATGCTGTACATCAAGGCACTGCTGGAAGGGCTGGACGAATTGCCACCCGCCGACCCGGCCGTCCGCGCCGAACTCGATGCGGCCTTTGCCGAGCGTGGCACGCCAGCCATGCATGCCGAACTGGCGCAGGTGGATCCGGTCACGGCGGCACGCCTGGCCCCGGGAGACACACAGCGCATCCAGCGGGCACTCGAGGTGTGGCGCAGCACCGGCCGGCCGCTATCGAGTTACCACACCCGCACGGCATCCGACACCGCCGCGCCACCCAAGGTCGCTGCACGCCTGGTGTCGCTCGAACCCGATGATCGGGCCTGGCTGCATCGCCGCATCGCGCTGCGCTTCGAGCAGATGATGGCGCAGGGCTTTGTGGACGAGGTGCGTCGTCTGCGCGCGCGCCCCGACCTGCATGCCAGCCTGCCGTCCATCCGCTGCGTGGGCTACCGCCAGGTCTGGGAGGCACTGGACGCCGGACTTGATCTGAACGACCCCGGCCACCTTGCTGGGGTGACCGAACGGGGCATCGCCGCCACCCGTCAGCTCGCCAAGCGGCAGATCACCTGGCTGCGCAGCATGCCGCACCGCGTCGTCGTGCGATGTGATGCGGATGACGCACAAAAGCGCGTGCGTGAGGCCTTCCTCGCGCCAGAACACGCCACGTCTTGACCTGGGTTAAGTCCGCTTGAGGGGCCGCTGCCGATACTGGCCCCCTTGCTGGAAATCACCCATGCCGTACGAACTGTTCCGCAGCCCGGGCCACGTGTGCCTGATGTTCTCCGACCTGTGCAACGAGGGCGGCGAAGCCGTCCAGGCCAACCAGTTCCTGGTGGTCAACGAGGACACGGGCGCCATCATCGACCCCGGCGGCAACCTCGCTTACAGCGAGCTGTATCTGGGCATGACGCGGCACTTCCCGCCCTCGCGCCTGTCGGCCATCCTCGCATCGCATGCCGACCCCGACATCATCGCGTCGCTGGACCGCTGGATGACAGCCACACCCACGGCCAAGCTGTATGTGTCCACCCTGTGGGAGCGCTTCGTGCCCCACTTCTGCAAGCCCGGCAAAACCTCGGGCCGCATCGTGGGCATCCCGGACAGCGGCATGCGCATCCCCATTGGCAACAGCGAACTCATTGCCCTGCCGGCGCACTTCATGCATGCCGAGGGCAACTTCCAGTTCTATGACCCGATCAGCCGCATCCTGTTCTCGGGTGACCTCGGTGTGTCCATGGTGAGCGGCGCGGCAGCAAGCGAACCCATCCGCAGCCTGGACCCGCTGCCGCCTGGCATGGACGCCTTTCATCGGCGTTACATGGTCTCGGGCAAGATCCTGCGGCTGTGGGCCCGGATGGTGCGGCAGCTGCCCATCGACATGATCGTGCCGCAGCATGGCGCGCCGCTGGCCGGCCCGGCCGTGCAGCAGTTCATCCAGTGGGTCGAAGGGCTGCAGTGCGGCGTCGACCTGATGGACGAAGCGCATTACGCCGTGCCGCGCTGAGGCAGTGAGCCTGGCTGCGGCCGGCAGGTTTTCCCGGCACAGCCCATAATGGCCGGCTGCTTTCAGCCTTGTCATGAGCCAAGCTGCCCACCGTTCCGACCAACGTCCCGCTGACACCCGTTCGTCGCCCCGCGCGCTGCGTGCGCTGGGGCCCTTCATCCGACCCTACCGCGGGCGCATCGCGCTGGCCGGCATCTTCCTGGTGCTGGCGGCCGTCACCACCCTGGTGCTGCCGATTGCCTTGCGCGCGCTGATCGACCAGGGTCTGATCTCGTCCGATCCGGCTGAGCGCGTGGCGCTGATGCAGGAGCACTTTCTCGCGCTGTTCGGCGTCGGGGCGGCGCTGGGCGTGTTCTCGGCTGCGCGCTACTTCATGGTGAGCTGGCTGGGCGAGCGCATCACCGCCGACCTGCGCGAGGCGGTTTACCGTCATGTGCTCAGGCAGAGTCCAGCGTTCTTCGAGCGCACGCAAACAGGCGAGGTCGTCTCGCGCCTCACGGCCGACACCACGCTGATCCAGACCGTCGTGGGCACCAGCGTGTCGCTGGGCCTGCGCAACAGCATCATGGGCGCCGGGGCGCTGCTGATGCTCATCATCACCAACCCCGTGGTCATGGCCCAGGTGCTCGGGGCGCTCGTGTTGATCCTGATGCCGGCCATCCTGTATGGACGGCGCGTGCGCAAGCTGTCGCGAGCCAGCCAGGACCGCATCGCCGACGCCAGCGCGATTGCGGCCGAGGTGCTCAATGCCGTGCCCGTGGTGCAGAGCCATGCGGCCGAGTCGCGCGAGGCGGCCCGCTTCGGCGCCTCGACCGAGCAGGCCTTCCGCACGGCCGAGCGCCGCATCCGGGCCCGCGCCTTCCTCGTGGCCTTCATCATCACGGCCACCACCGGTGCCATGCTGTGGGGGCTGTATCAGGGCACACAGGCGGTGATGGCCGGCCGCATCAGTGCCGGTCACCTCGGCCAGACCGTGCTGTATGTGATCCTGCTGTTGGGCTCGGTCGCCGCGCTGTCCGAGGTCTACAGCGACATCCTGCGTGCAGCCGGCGCCACCGAGCGGCTGATGGAACTGCTGGCTGCGAAGTCACCCATTGCCGATCCTGCCCGGCCGCGCGCCCTGCCCGCCGTGCAAGGCGGCGCACGGGTCAGCCTCGACCACGTGGTCTTCCACTACCCTTCGCGGCCGCAACAGGCGGCGCTGCACGATGTCAGCCTGGACGTCGCCCCGGGTGAAACCGTGGCACTGGTCGGCCCCAGCGGCGCGGGCAAGACCACCGTCTTCCAGTTGCTGCTGCGTTTTTACGATCCGCAATCGGGCGACATCCGCATCGACGGCGTGTCGGTGCGCGAGCTGAGTCTGCACGCGCTGCGCGAGCGCATTGCCATCGTGCCGCAGGACAGCACCATTTTCTCGGCCTCGGCCATGGACAACATCCGCTACGGCCGACCCGACGCCACAGATGACGACGTCGTGGCAGCCGCCCGCGCCGCCCATGCAGACGGCTTCATCCGCCAGTTGCCCGAGGGCTATGCCACCCACCTGGGCGAACGTGGCGTCCGCCTGTCGGGCGGGCAACGCCAGCGCATCAACATTGCGCGCGCCATCCTGAAGAATGCCCCCCTGTTGCTGCTGGACGAAGCCACCAGCGCGCTCGACACCGAAAGCGAGCGCGCCGTGCAGGCGGCCCTGGAGGAAGCCATGCAGGGTCGCACCACCCTGGTCATCGCCCACCGGCTCAGCACGGTGGTGCATGCCGATCGCATCGTCGTGCTCGATGGCGGCACCATCGTCGACATGGGCACCCATCAGGAGTTGATGGCCCGCAGCGGCCTGTACGCGCGGCTGGCTGCCATGCAACTGCATGACGCGTGATACTGTGTCATCGCGGTGGCCTGCTGCCGCGTTGAATGAGTGCGTGAGCTGCACGCTGCAAGACAGGAGACACCGCATGCTGCAAACAACACCCCGCCACATTTCCATGCCCCACGCTGCGCGCGGTATCACCGCGGCCACCCTCGCCGCCGTGCTGGTGCTGTCAGGCTGTGCCAACATGACACCCGAGCAGCAAGGCACGGCCAAGGGCGCCGCCATCGGCGCAGTCGCTGGCGCGGTCATCGGCAAGGCCACGGGCAACAAGGCGGCCACGGGCGCTGTGATCGGTGGCGTGGCCGGCGCCGTGGCCGGTAACGTGTGGTCGCGCCGCATGGAAGAGCAACAGCGCGCCATGGAGCAGGCCACCCAGGGCACCCCGGTCGAGGTCACCCGCACGGCCGACAACCAGCTCAAGCTGCAGATCCCCAGCGACATCTCGTTCGACCGCAACAGCGCCACACTCAAGCCCGAACTGCGTGGCGTGCTCGATGCCTTCGCGGGCAACCTTCGCCAGAACGGTGCCGGCCTGATCGTGCGCATCGTCGGCCACACCGACAGCACCGGCACCGACGCCATCAACGAGCCCCTGTCGCAGCGCCGTGCCGACACCGTGCGCGACTACCTGACCGACCGTGGCATCCCGGGCAGCCGCATTGAAACCGCCGGCCGTGGCTCACGCGAGCCCATCGCCAGCAATGCCACGCCCGAAGGCCAGTCGAAGAACCGCCGCGTCGAGATCTTCCTGCGCGAGCCCGGCGCGTCCTGATCCGCCTGAAGCGATCCGAAGCCCCCCAGACCTACAATGGGGGGCTTTTTCATTCCTGATGCGAGCCCGTCCGTGAGCCAGCCGTCCACGCGCCCCGTGCGCAGCCAGTACGAAGATTTCATGCGCCTCGTGCACACCACGGGCGTGCTCAAGACCGACCGCACTGGCACCGGCACGCGCAGCGTCTTCGGCCACCAGATGCGCTTCGACCTGCGCGAGGGTTTTCCGCTGGTCACCACGAAGAAGGTGCACCTCAAGAGCATCATCATCGAGTTGTTGTGGTTTCTGCGGGGCGACGACAACGTCAAGTGGCTGCAGGAGCGCGGCGTCACCATCTGGGACGAATGGGCCCGTGAAGACGGCTCGCTCGGCCCGGTCTATGGGGTGCAATGGCGCAACTGGCCCAAGCCCGATGGCACGCATGTCGACCAGATTTCGGAAGTCGTCAAGCAGCTCAAGCAGAGCCCCGATTCGCGCCGCATCATCGTCAGTGCGTGGAACGTCGGCCTGATCGAGCAGATGGCCCTGCCTCCCTGCCACGCGTTCTTCCAGTTCTATGTGGCGCCGCCACAGGCCGAAGGCGAGCGGCCCCGCCTGAGCTGCCAGCTCTACCAGCGCAGCGCTGACATCTTCCTCGGCGTGCCCTTCAACATCGCCAGCTATGCCCTGCTGACCCACATGCTCGCCCAGCAGTGCGACATGGACGTAGGCGACTTCATCTGGACCGGCGGCGACTGCCACATCTACAGCAACCACACCGAACAGGTCGAGTTGCAGTTGAGCCGGCAGCCCCATCCCTACCCCGTGCTGAACATCAAGCGCAAGCCGGCGTCGATCTTCGATTACGAATACGAAGACTTCGAAGTGCTCGACTACCAGCACCACCCCGCCATCAAGGCCCCGGTCGCGGTCTGACCCGTCTGCCGCCCCCCGGGGCGGTCGCACGATGTTCCGCATCATGCAAGTTTTTACTCGCCCCACCCTTGTCAGGGTCGGCCCAGGCTCCCTAAAGTGCGCGCCATCAGCCCGATGGCCCGGCCGCCATCACGGCGCAACACAACACAACAGGGAAGCCAGGCCATGACGACACCGCAACACGGCGCCGCAAGGACGCCCACGTCCCCCCCATTGTTCGCGCAACACGCTGCGCGCGAACTGGACACCTGGCGCGCCTGGCACGGGCTGGCCTATCAGGCCAGGCTGCTGCCCAACATCCTGCGCGCCCACCGGCTCAAGGCAGCCACGCACGGCCATGTGTACGCGCAGCCATTCACACTGACCGAGCGCCTGCATGCGCAATGGCGCCACGCCTTTCAGGCACCCACGGGGCACGGCGGGGTGCTTCAGACCTGCCATGTGCATCTCAGCCGCGACTACTTGTTCACCACGCTGGCGCGGCTCGGTCTGAACTTCGCCAACGTGATGCACCTGGGCGTGCGACTGGGTTGGGAGGCCGACTTCCACGGCTACAAGGCACGCCAGCCCTACGTCTTTCATGCCCGGCTCAAGGCCTGCGTGCGCATGGGCGAACGGCGTGTGGCACTCGATTTCGAAACCGAAATCACCACGCTGTCAGGCCGATCGCTGATGCGTCAGGACGACACCATGCTGGTCGACCGCCTGCCCCCCGCGTTGCTGGATCAGCTCGCACCGGTTCAGCACGGGCCGGACGCAACCTGGTACGAGGCGCTGCGCGGCCTGCGGCATGCGCAACCGCACCTGCAGCCCGATCACGCCAGCGCCAGGCAGGCCATCGTGATCCCCAAGGATCAGGGCCGGCGCTACGGCCAGCTCTCGGGCGACCTCAACCCACTGCACACCCAGCACTGGCTGGCACGGCGGCTCGGCCACCCGGCGGCCTTTGTGCAGGGCCTGTACACGGCCAACCTGATGCTCGCCCACCTGCGGCGCCATCAGCCCGCCAACCGGCATCTGGCCATACGCTTCTGCCGCCCGGTGTTCACCGGCCAGACGGTCGAGCTGCTCAGCGACGCCGCGCGCTGCGAGCTGCACGACGCGCGCCGGCAGTTGCTGGTCTCGGCCAGCATGGCGGCAGCCGAAGCCGTGTAAGCTTGCGCGCCTGATCGCCGCAAGCCCGCATGCCTTCCAAGAAACCCGACACGCTCAGCCTGATTGCCGCCGTGGCCGCCAATGGCGCCATCGGCCGCAACAACGACCTGCTCTGGCACGACAGCCGCGACCAGAAGCACTTCCGCGCCACCACCATGGGCTGCCCGGTCATCATGGGCCGTCGCACCTGGGATTCGCTGCCCGAGCGCTTTCGCCCGCTGCCCGGCCGGCGCAATGTCGTGGTCACGCGCAACTCCAGCTGGCAGGCCCAAGGCGCCGAAGTGGCCCACAGTCTGGACGCGGCGTTGGCCCTGGTCGCCGATGCACCGAAGGTGTTTGTGATGGGGGGCGGCGAGCTGTACGCGCTGGCGCTGCCCATGGCCGATGAGCTCGAGCTGACCGAGGTCGACGCCACATTCGAGGCCGACACCTTCTTCCCGGCCTGGCCGCGCGAGGCGTTCGCGACCATCCACCGCGAGGCCCACCCCCCCGGCCCAGCCGGCGAGCCCGGCTTCGCCTTCGTCACCTACCGCCGCCGTACGACACCATGAAGCTCGCGACCTGGAACGTCAACTCGCTGTCGGTGCGCCTGCCTCAGCTGCTGGCCTGGTTGGCCGACAACCCGGTCGACGCGCTGGTGCTGCAGGAAACCAAGCTCACCGACGACAAGTTCCCTCACGCCGAGCTGGCCCAGGCGGGCTACCACGCGCAGTGGTTCGGCCAGCGCACCTACAACGGCGTGGCCCTGCTGACGCGCACACCGGCTGTCGACATCGTGCGCAACATCCCGGGCTTTGCCGACGAGCAGGCCCGTGTGATCGCGGGCACCGTGCCCCACCCCACGGCCGGCAGCATCCGCGTGATCGGCGCCTACTTCCCCAACGGGCAGGCGCCCGGATCAGAGAAGTTCGCCTACAAGATGGCCTGGCTGAGCGCGTTGCACGACTGGGTCCAGGCCGAGTTGCAGCAGCATCCCCAACTGGTGTTGATGGGGGACTACAACATCGCGCCCACCGATGCAGACGTGTATGACCCCGTCGCGTGGAAAGACCAGATCCACTGCACGCCTGAGGAGCGCGCCCACTTCCAGCGCCTGATCGACCTGGGGCTGCGTGACGCCTTCCGCCTGTTCGAACAGCCCGTCAAAAGCTGGAGCTGGTGGGATTACCGCAACCTGGCCTTCCGCAAGAACCAGGGTCTGCGCATCGACCACATCCTCGTCAGTCAGGCGCTGGCCGGACAGGTGTCTGCCTGCGTGATCGACAAGGGCCCGCGCAAGAACGAGCGCCCTAGCGACCACGCGCCGGTGATCGCCACGCTGGGCTGACCGGCACGCCCGCGCTGTCAGGCGCTGTCAGGCATTGTCAGGCGCCAGTCAACACCTTGCGCACCGCTGCAGGCAGGCCCCAGCGCGCCAGATCGCGCTCGGCCACCCACTGGCCGGCGCCGCCAGCGCCCGGCCGCGCGCGCAACATGACCGTGAGGCAGTCAGCTTCTGCATCGGTCACCTCGACGCGATGCGCCTGCAGCCACCAGTCCAGGTGGGTCAGCACATGCTTGAAACGCGGCTGCGCCTCCACCCGGCCCTGACACGGCTCGGGCAGGCAGGCACGCAAGGCTGCTTCATCGTCGAACAGCGGCAAGGTCCACAGGCCGGCCCACAGGCCTGTCTGCGGCATCTGCTCCAGCCACAGACAAGGGCCGTCTTCACGCGACCAGACCAGCCACGCCCAGGCATTCTCGCGCTGCCCCCGCACCAGGCGGCGAGACTTGACGGGCAGGCGCTGCGGGTCGCCCGTGCGACGGCCTTCGCACACATCTGACCAGGGACAGGTCAGACACATCGGCTGTCGGGGTGTGCACACGGTGGCGCCCAGGTCCATCAGACCCTGCGTGTAGGCCGGCATGGCCTGGCTGGTGGCTGGCAACAAGCGTTGGGCAGCCTCCCACAGGGCACGCTCGTGCGCCTTCACGGCCAGATCCTGCTCCCAGGCCAGCACACGGCTGAGCACGCGTTTCACGTTGCCGTCGAGGATGGAGATGCGCTCGCCAAAGCAGAAGGCTGCGATGGCCGAAGCCGTCGAGGGCCCGATGCCCGGCAAGGTCTGCAGCCCAGCCGCCGTGCGCGGGAACTCGCCGCCGTGATCGGCGACCACAACCTGGGCGCAGCGGTGCAGGTTGCGTGCGCGGCTGTAATAGCCCAGACCAGCCCACAAGGCCATGACCTCGTCTTGCGGGGCGGCCGCAAGCGCCGCCACATCGGGAAAGCGTTCCAGAAAGCGCGCGTAGTAGCCCATCACCGTGCTGACCTGGGTCTGCTGCAGCATGATCTCTGACAACCACACGCGGTAGGGATCACGCGTTTGCTGCCACGGCAGATGATGCCGCCCCTGCTGGCGCTGCCAGGCCACGAGCCGGTCAGCCAGAAAGGGCGACAGGGCCTGCGCCCGATCGGCCAGGCCCTGGGCCAGATCCAGGGTCATGGGCGGCGAACGTCGTCGTCGAGCGAGAGAGACAGGCTGGCCAGCGCGGCGGGCACGGTGCCGCCATCGTCAAGACCAGTCTCGAAGCCGGCCTCATCGCCTGCCTCCGCCATCGGCAGCACGGGCTGCACCTGGGCCATCACCTCGTCGACAAGCTGCGCCAGACGCGTCTGCAACTGCAGCACGCGCTCGTCCAGCGCCTGGACCTCTTGCAGCCGGTTATCCAGTTCGGTCGACGCTGACTGAATGCGGTCCAGCGACTCATACCGCCGCTTGAAGTTGCGGCGCCGCTCGCGCAGCTGACTGTCCACCTGGGCCGAGGCTGTCTTGTTCCACAGCTCGATGTCGTTGCTCACTGTCTCGAACACCACGCGCAGGCGCGACACCAGCATGCGGCGGAACTGCTCCTGAAAGCCCGGCTGCGCCAGGCGGAAGGCCTGACTCAGCCCGAGGTATTGCACATAGTTGCGCTCGATGAGTTCCAGGTCTTCGGTGTACTTGCGCACATCGAGCTGCGCATCGGCCACCAGGCTGAAACCGAATTCGGCGTTGAGCTTGGCAAACGAAGCGACCAGCATGGCGTGGATCTCTTCGTTGCGCTGCTGGGCCTGCTCGATCAGCATGCGCAGCCGTTCGCACAGCTCCAGAAACGCCTTCTTCGCGCCCAGGGGAAGCCACGAGCCACCCAGCACCTGATGCAGCTGGTCGACCTCCTGGCGCAGCCGGTCGGCCGACAAGTCGTGCAGCACATGGCGCAGCATGCGCGCATGCACCGAGCGCATGGCCTGCAGCCGGGCGGTGCACTGCTCGAACTCGCCCGCCTCGGCTTGCACGCGCTGCAGCATCAGCTGCACCTTGCCTGCGCTCTTGCCTTTGAGGCCGCGCAGCTCCAGCAACTGGTCAGCATACAGGCGCCGCATCTCGCCGAAGCGGCGCGAAAGCTGGTGCTGCAGGCGCTGCGCGCCCTCGCGTGCCGACTGCGCCAGGTTGTCGCGTCGGCGCGGCAACAGGCCTTCAGACAAGGCCTGCTCAAAGGCTTCCAGCCGGCTGCCGCTCAGCGCATCGGCGTCGCCCTGCAGCCGCGCGGCCAGCGCCTGCCGAGCCGAGATCGGAAACACGTGCGCAGGGGGGATCTCCAGCGTCTGCGCCACGCTCTCGCACTGGCGTCGGATCACGGCTTGCACCTCGTCCGGGCTGCTCAGCGGATCGGCCAGGGCATCGATCTTGTTGAGGGCCACGAAGCGGGCCAGGGCCGGACCGGAGAGGTGATCGCGCCAGATGGCCAGGTCCGATTTGGTCACGCCCGTGTCGGCGCCCAGGATGAACACCGTGGCATGCGCCTGGGGCAACAGGCCCAGTGTCAGTTCGGGCTCGGTGCCAATCGCATTCAAGCCGGGTGTGTCGAGCACCACCAGCCCGCGCTTGAGCAGCGGATGTGGCAGATTGATGCGGGCGTGTCGCCAGGCCGGCACCTCGACCAGCCCGTCGTCACGCTGCGGCGGGTTGTCTTCCGGGTGCTCGGCGTCCCAGAAACCCAGCCGGGCCGCCATCTCGGTGTCCACCCAGCGCGTGCGCATGACCTCGCCCAGCACCTCGGCCATCTGGTCGGGGTTATTCAGGTCGAGTTCGAAGCGATGCCAGGTGCCCGGCTGCATGCGGTACTCGCTCAGCGACAAGGCTTCCAGTCGGGTCTCGATGGGCAGCAGGCTGAGGCCCACCGGCTCATCTGCCTCGTAACCCAGCTCGACCGGGCACATCGTCGTGCGCCCGGCTGACGCCGGCATGATGCGGCGACCCTTGTCCGAGAAGAAGATGGCGTTGATCAGCTCGGACTTGCCGCGCGAGAACTCGGCCACGAAGGCCACCATCAGCTTTTCGCCCGCCAGGCGCTGCCGCATGGCTTCGAACCACTCGGCCGAGGCATCGTCCAACAGGTCGTGCTCGCGGGCGAATCGCGCCAGCGAGGCCAGCCGCGCATCGGTTTCGGCGCGCCACTGCCCGAGGGCGTCGAGTTGACTGACGAAGGAGGGCATCATGGACGACGATGCTAGCGCATCAGCGGCGGCGGGGATACCTCGAAGAAGTGCCCAGCGGCCCACTCTTCTGCAGCAAATCAGCAACTCGTCGCGTTTGTCACCTTTTCTGACAACCTGGACAGAAGAATGTGGCCCGCTGAGCCTGCACCGTCCGCGTCACCGGGTGTCCGCAGCGCAGGCAAGGCAGCCCGGCGCGGCCATACACCGCCGTGAGATTCTGAAAGCCGCCGAGGTGGCCATCCGCCCGAAAGTCTTTTAGGCTGCTGCCGCCGGCGTCGATGGCCTGGGCCAGCACCTCCTGCAGCGCGGCGAGCAGACGCGCGCTGCGGGGCCGACTCAGCCGCCCGGCCGGCATGCGCGGATCGATGCCCGCTCGATACAAGGCCTCGCATGCGTAGATGTTGCCCGCGCCCACGACCACATCGCCCGCCATCAACGCCGGTTTGATCGCCACGCGTCGCCCGCGAAAAGCCTGCCACAGCGACTCCGCTGTCAAAGACGGATCGAAAGGCTCTCGTCCGAGGCGCGCCAGCAGGCGAGCGGGCATCCCGTCGTCCAGCGCAGCGCCCCAGACCACCGCACCGAAGCGGCGTGGATCGGTCAAGCGCAGGCAGCCAGCAGAGGTGAGCAGATCGAAGTGGTGATGGGGCCCCGGCGGGCTGTCCGTAACCGCCACGGCCAACGAACCGGACATGCCCAGATGCCACAGCAGCCCACCTGCCGGCGCGCCGCCGCGCGACAGCGCCAGCCACAGGTACTTGCCTCGGCGGCTGACTGCATCGATGCGCAAACCGGCCAGCGACGACGCCTCGCATCCGAGCGGCCAGCGCAAAGGCTTGCCCACTCGCGCGCCCTCAACGAGCGCGCCCTCCAGCCGGGGCGCCAGTGCCCGGCGTGTGACTTCGACTTCAGGCAATTCCGGCATGAACCGATTATCACGGCGCCGGATCCATAGAATGTCTGCATACCGCTGGAGACCCCATGCACTGCTTGCCTCTGATGCCACCTTCCCGCCTGTCCCTGCCCATCCGCCCTGGAGGACGGGCCGTGGCCCGGCTGGCGCTTGCGGTGGCGCTGACCCTGGGCGGTGCGGTGCAGGCCACCACGCCGGACACCGTTGCACCGACGCCAGCGCCCGCTGCAGCCACCGTCGGCACAAGCAAGGCGCCGGTCATCAATTCCACGATGGACGCGCCGCTGTTCTACCAGTTGCTCGTGGCCGAGATACAGGCGCGTCAGGGGCAACCAGGCGCCGCCTACCAGCTCTATCTCGAAGCAGCGCGCCGCAATCAGGACGCCGCGCTGTTTCAGCGTGCCGTCGACATCGCCCTGAGCGCACGCGCGGGTGAGCAGGCGCTGGCCGCCGCCAAGGCCTGGCGCCAGACGCTGCCGCAGTCGCGTGAGGCCTCGGAGTACACCGCCCAGATCCTGCTGGCGCTGGGGCGCAGCGCCGAGCTGGCCTCGCCACTGCGCAGCCTGATCCAGCTGAGCCCCGCTGCGCAGCAGGGGCAAGTGCTCGCCTCGCTGCCGCGCAGCCTGCAGCGCATCACCGACCGCAAAGCCGCCGCCGAAGTCGTCGACGAGGCCACCCAGCCCTGGCGCAGCGCACCGCTGGAGCGCGTCGAGGCCTGGGCAGCCAGTGCCGATGCGTGGTCACAAGCCCGCCAGCCCGCCAAGGCCCTGCCCGCCCTGCGGCGCGCCTTCGAGCTGGATCCAGCCAACACCCTGGCAGGCCTCCACGCCGTCGAACTGATGGACCAGAGCCCCGATGCCGAGCCCTTGGTGCGCACGCTGCTGGCGCGGGCAGATGCGCCGCCGCTGGTGAGGCTGGCCTACGCGCGCAAGCTGGCTACCACGCAACGCTTCGACGAAGCCGAACGTGAACTGCTGCAACTGGTCGAGGCCCAACCCGATGCGAACGGCACCCGCGTGCTGCTGGCGGCCATCCAGCTGGAACGCAAGCGGCCCGAAGCGGCCGAGGCCACGCTCAAGCCTGTGCTGGCAGGCCTGCCCGCGCCCGGCGCCAACACGGCGGCCGCTCCCCTGCCCCCTGATCTGGAGCAGGCCTGCCTGCTCCAGGCACAGATCGTCGAGCAACGCGGCCAGACGCGGGTGGCCCTGCAATGGCTGGAACGGGCCGACCCGGCGCGTGTACGGCTGCCCATTCAGGCCCAGCGTGCCCGCCTGATGGCGCGAGATGGCCAGCTTCAAGCCGCACGCGCGCTCATCCGCGGCCTGCCCGAGACCGAGCCGCGAGACGGCCTGGCCAAGGTCCAGGCCGAAGCCCAGCTGCTGCGTGACGCACGCCAATGGCGCGAGGCCCATCGCGTGTTGAGCGAAGGCGCACAGCGCTTTCCGGACGTGGGGGAGTTGCTGTACGACCAGGCGATGATGGCCGACAAGATCAAGGATTACGACGAGATGGAGCGGGTGCTGCGCCGCCTCATCGAACTCGAGCCCGACAACGCCAACGCACACAACGCGCTGGGCTACAGCTTCGCGGAGCGCGGCCTGCGGCTGCCTGAAGCCCGTGCGCTGCTGGAACGCGCCATCGCCCTGAAGCCCGGCGATCCGTTCATCACAGACAGCCTGGGCTGGCTGGCCTTCCGAGAAGGCCGCATCGACGAAGCGCTCGCACAACTGCAACAAGCGTGGGATACCCGCCAGGACGCTGAGATCGGTGCCCACCTTGGTGAGGTGTTGTGGACGCTGCAGCGGCGCGACGACGCCATGCGCATCTGGCGCGAATCCTGGCAGCGCGACCGCGACAACGATGTGCTGCAAGAGACGCTGCGCCGCTTCAAGGTGCGCTTCTGATGCGTGCCGGTTTGCGCGCAACGCGCCGCGCCTGGCTGGCCGGCGCCCTGTCCCTGGCCCTGGCCGCCTGCAGCCACCTGCCCCCGCCGCCTGCGCCCGAGGCCAGCGCGCGCACCTGGGAGGGGCAGATGAGCGTGCGCCTCGACGCGCACGCGGGCCGTCCTGCCGACGGCAGCAGCTTCACTTTTGCACTGACCGTGTCGCCCGGCGCCGCCGGCCACCTCGCGCTGATGACACCCATGGGCACGCAGGTCGCGCAGGTCAACTGGACATCTGATGGCGCCCAGTTGCACGACGGCCAAGGGCAGCGCGACTACCCCGACCTCGACCACCTCAGCGCGGCCCTGCTCGGCGAAGTGCTGCCGCTGCGGGCGTTGCCGTTCTGGCTGGACGGCCTACCCGATCCCTCGCTGCCTTCTTCGCCCATGGCCGCAGGCTTCGAGCAGGCTGGCTGGCAAGTGGACCTGTCGCAGTTCGACCAGCAACGCCTGAAGGCAACCCGCGCAGCCACCGAGCAGCAGCGCGGCATCCTGATCCGCGCCCGCCTGACCCGTTGACGCACAGCCGCCCGTCATGCCTGCCCTGTACGACCTGCCCGCCCCGGCCAAGCTCAACCTGTTTCTGCACATCGTGGGCCGGCGCCCTGACGGCTACCACCTGCTGGAGTCGGTGTTCGCGCTCATCGACTGGCACGACACGCTCCACATCGAAACCCGCGCAGACGAGCGCATCGCCCGCCATGATCTGGGCGAGCCCTTGCCTGCCGATGACTTGTGCCTGCGGGCGGCCCGACTGCTGCGCGATGCGGCACAACACCGCGGCGGTTGCGACATCCACATCGACAAGCGTCTTCCGTCCGGCGCCGGCATGGGTGGCGGGAGCTCGGACGCCGCCACCGTGTTGCTGGTCCTCAACAAACTGTGGGGCCTGGAATGGCCACTGCAGCGGCTGGCCGATCTGGCGCTGCAGCTCGGCGCCGATGTGCCCTTTTTCATCCACGGCCAGACCGCGTGGGTGACCGGTGTGGGCGAGCAGATCACACCCCTGCCCGAGCACCCCGCACTGAGGGAGGTGCTCGGCGTGCCGGTGGCTGTGGCGAAACCGCCGATCGTCGTGCCGACCGCCGCGATTTTTGGTGCGCCCGGGCTCAAACGCGACACTCCCCATGCTATAGTCGCAGACTTTCTTGCAGCGCCCCGGGGCTTCGGGCGAAATGACCTGCAGGGCCCTGCCGAGGCTTACGCGCCGGCAGATCGCCCGGATCAAGCAGGCCAGATCACACAGGCTCTGGCGATCATGCAGAACCAGTACGGCAACAGCCGGATGACCGGTTCAGGCAGCGCGGTGTTTTCCTGGGTTCAGCCCGACGCCACCGCAGCCACCCCGGATTCCTGCCCGATGCCGCTGGCACTGCCTGATGCACAGTGGCAAGGTCGAGTGTGTCGCACACTGGCTAGACATCCACTTCACGCGCGGCTGTTGTCCGTTTGAACAACAGGCTGCGCAGATGATGGATCCGAGCAACAGCTTGCGATGACATAAAAAACCTGGCTATAATGTGAGGCTCTGAACAAGAGTGCAGCTTACAAGGTTGCAGCGCCTAAACGCTGTGACCTGTGTAGGGGAGTCGCCAAGTTGGTTAAGGCATCGGATTTTGATTCCGACATTCGAGGGTTCGAATCCTTCCTCCCCTGCCAAATCTCTACACACTGTGGTCTTCGCCGGGTTGACTGATCTGATCTTGTCCTCCACGGCGCACCTGCCCGACACCTTCCTCGAAGGCTGATTCTGACCAGCGCTCAGCTGGCATCTCCCCGGGCAAGGTGAAGGGCAGACGTTTTTTGTTCACCGTCCGTCGCCCGCCGCCATGCTCTCCGACACCGTTCTGTTCACCGGCAATGCCAACCCGGCATTGGCTCAGGAAATCGCCAACAACCTCGGCATCTCGCTGGGCAAGGCAGCTGTGGGCCGTTTCTCGGACGGCGAGACCACGGTCGAGATCCAGCAGAACGTGCGCGGTCGCGAGGTGTTCGTCATCCAGTCGACCTGCGCCCCGACCAACGACAACCTGATGGAACTGCTGATCATGGTCGATGCGCTCAAGCGTGCGTCGGCTCAGCGCATCACGGCCGTCATCCCTTACTTCGGCTACGCGCGTCAGGATCGTCGCCCGCGCTCGACCCGCGTGCCCATCTCGGCGCGTGTCGTGGCCAACATGCTGGAAACCGTGGGCGTCAGCCGCGTGCTGACAATGGACCTGCACGCCGACCAGATCCAGGGCTTCTTCGACATCCCGGTCGACAACATCTACGCATCGCCTGTGCTGTTGTCCGACCTGCAGGCCAAGCGTTACGAAGACCTCGTCGTCGTCTCGCCCGACGTGGGCGGCGTGGTGCGTGCCCGTGCGCTGGCCAAGCAGCTCGGCTGCGATCTGGCCATCATCGACAAGCGTCGTCCCAAGGCCAACGTGTCGGAAGTGATGCACGTCATCGGCGAAATCGAGAACCGCAACTGCGTGATCATGGACGACATGATCGACACCGCCGGCACGCTGGTGAAGGCCGCCGAGGTGCTCAAGGAACGCGGCGCCAAGAGCGTCTACGCTTACTGTACGCACGCCGTGTTCTCCGGCCCGGCCATCGAGCGCATCAAGGCCTCGCATCTGGATGAGGTGGTCATCACCAACACCATCCCGCTGAACGAGGCCGCCAAGGGCACGCCGAAGATCCGTCAACTGACGACGGCCTTCCTGTTTGCCGAGACCATCCGCCGCATCACCGACGGCGAGTCAGTCACATCCCTCTTCTCGGAGCAGAACAACAACTTCTGATCCGGCAAGCCGTGACCGGTCGCGCGACGCAAGTTGCCGACCGGTCAGTTTCAGCGCCTGGTCGCGGGCGCTTCATTCAACTGGAGCACATCCATGAAATTCGTCGCATTCGAGCGCAATCTGCAGGGGACCGGAGCGAGCCGCCGCCTGCGTGGCGCAGGCAAGACCCCCGGCATCGTCTATGGCGCTGGCAAGGCCCCCCAGAACATCGAGGTGGACCACAACGCCCTCTACCACGCCATGCGCAAAGAGGCTTTCCATTCGTCCATCCTGGACATGGAAATCAACGGTCAAGTCGAACAGGTTCTGCTGCGCGACTTCCAGAAGCACCCGTTCAAGCCCCTGGTGCTGCACGTGGACTTCCAGCGCGTCGACGCCACCACCCGCATCCGCAAGAAGGTTCCGCTGCACTTCATCAACGAAGCCGAGTCGCAAGCCGTCAAGCTGGACAAGTGCATCATCAACCACGTGGTCACCGAACTGGAAATCGAATGCCTGGCACAGCAGCTGCCTGAGTTCCTGACCGTCGACCTGTCGGGCGCCGTCAAGGGCCAGACCATCCACGTCAACGACCTGAAGCTGGACAGCCACATCAAGGTGCTGACCCATGGTCGCAAGAACCCGACCATCGCCACCGTGGTGGAGCCGGTCGAGGAAGTGATCGTGGCCGCCCCCACCACCGCCGAGCCGGCCAAGGGCAAGAAGAAGAAGTAATCTTCGCCCCGATCCAGCGGCCCGAGCCATCGGGCTGCGGTGTCAAGCCCCGCTTTGGCGGGGCTTTTGCTTTGCGCAACCACCTGCGGATAATCGCCACCCATCATGATTCGCCTGTACGTCGGCCTGGGCAACCCCGGCCCGCAATACGAAGACACCCGCCACAATGCCGGCTTCTGGTATGTGGATGCGCTGGCACGCCAGCTGGGCGTCACGCTGCAACCCGATCGGGCGTATCACGGCCTGGTCGCACGGGCCAATACGCCGCAGGGGCCGGTCTGGCTGCTGCAGCCACAGACTTTCATGAACCTCTCGGGCAAGTCGGTGTCGGCGCTGGCACGATTTTTCAAGGTGAACCCAGCGGAGGTGCTGGTCGCCCATGACGAGCTCGACTTGTTGCCGGGCCAGGTCAAGCTCAAACAGGGCGGCGGCCACGCCGGCCACAACGGCCTGCGTGACATCCATGCGCAACTCGGCGACCCCGGTTACTGGCGGCTGCGCCTGGGCATCGGCCACCCTGGTGTGAAGGCCGAAGTTGCCGCCTATGTGCTGCGCAAGCCGCCGGCCGCCGAACGTGAGGCCATCGACAAGTGCATCCAGCAAGCGCTGGACGCCACCCCCTGCTTCCTGCAAGGCGACATGGCCCAGGCCATTGCCCGCGTGCACGCCCAACCGCAACGTCCCAAGCCCCCGCGCCCTGCCGGGCCTGCCACGCCGCAGGATCCAGCCACCTGAGCGCGGCCACACGCCTTCACCACACTGGTCCATGCCACAGCCCACGCCCGCACTGGCCTTTGCGCTTGCCGCGCTCATCACCCTGCCCACCCATGCGGCATACCGTTGCGACGGCGGCCCGGGCGAGGCCCCCACTTACAGCCAACTGCCTTGCGGCCACGCAGCGCGCGCCGTGCGCACCGACGACGCACGCACCGCGGCGCAGGTGCGCGACGCGCGTGATCGACATGACACGGCGCAACGCGAGGCACGCCGCTATGACCGACGCATACGCCAGGAAGCCACCGCCAGGCGTGACGAGCGCGCTACCGCCATCGATGGCCCCGTGCGGCAGGTTGCCCAGCCGACCGGCAAGACTGCCGGGGCGCGCACGGCCACCACCACCGCAACAGACGACCGCCACGCCGGCACGGTCGTGCGTTCGCAACGGGTGTTCAAGGCGCGTGTGCCGAAACAGGAGCGCGACATGCGCTACCCTGTCCGGCCCTGAGGCCCCAATCAGGTCGAGGTTTTGGCGTCAGCCTGCAGGCGCAGGTACTTGGCCATCAATTGGTCCTGGGTTTCGACCCGTTCCGGGTTGACCGGAATGCACTCGACCGGGCAGACCTGTACGCACTGCGGCTCACCGAAATGGCCCACGCACTCGGTGCAACGATCCGGGTCGATCACATAGTGCTCATCGCCCATCGAGATGGCCTGGTTCGGGCACTCCGGCTCGCAGACATCGCAGTTGATGCATTCGGAGGTGATCTTCAGTGCCATGGCGGCCTCGGTTGCCTCAGTGGATGGACTGGATGCTCACGTGCCCTGGCGGGCCACGCGCTCCTTCAGGCGGGCCAGCACGGTGGGAGCCACGAACTTCGAGACGTCGCCGCCCAGCATGGCGATCTCGCGCACAAAGGTGCCTGACACGAACTGGTACTGGTCGGACGGGGTGAGGAACACCGTTTCCACATCCGGCATGAGTTGCCGATTCATGCCGGCCATCTGGAACTCGTATTCGAAATCGCTGACGGCGCGCAGGCCCCGCACGACGACCTTGCCGCCATGGCCGACCACGAAATCGCGCAGCAGGCCCGAAAACGCCACCACCTCCACGTTGGGATAGTCACGCGCCAACTCGGTGGCGATGTCCAGCCGCTCTTGCAGCGAAAACAGCGTCTTCTTGTGGTGCCCGGCGGCCACGGCGAGAATGAGCCTGTCCCACAACTGGCTGGCGCGCCGCATCAGGTCGGCATGACCCAGCGTCATGGGATCGAAGGTACCGGGATAGACGGCGGTGAGCTTGGCAGAAACAGTCAATCAGGACTCCATCGCCGCGTGGCGCGGACATGAGTTTACGCGTCGACCATCAGGCGGACGGGGCATCCGCCGCCGCAGCCACACGCTGGAAAAGGTGAAAGTACACGGCGCCGGCCTGCCCGCTGCGCCGCAACTGCAGTCCCGGCCCCGCTTCGACGCGGCGCGGCGCCTCCAGGTAAATCCAGCCGCCCTCCGGCACGCAGCCCTGGGCAGCCGTCAGCGCCGAATCGAACAGATCGGCCTCGAACGGCGGATCCAGAAAGACGAGGTCGTAGGCGCCCTGGGCCTGGGGCTGGCGCATCCACGCCAGTGCGTCACCCTGACGGAGCTGCACCACATCGGCGGCCTTGAGTTTGAGCACCACCCACTGCAGGCTGCGCAGCAGCCCCGCATCCCGCTCGACCAGCCAGACCGGCCCGGCCCCGCGCGAGGCGGCCTCCAGGCCCAACGCCCCGCTGCCGGCGAACGCATCGAGCACCCGCCAGCCGCTCAGATCCTGCCCCAGCCAGTTGAACAGCGTCTCGCGCACCCGGCTTGGTGTCGGGCGCAGCCCGGCTGCGTCGGCCACTGGGAGAGGGGTACGCTTCCACTGCCCCCCGATGATGCGCACCTCGTGCGGCGCGTGGCGGGTTGCGGCAGCGGGTCGCGTGGAACGGGGATGGCGTGGATCGCGGGCAGTAGACATGTATGGCCCGCATTGTAGAAACCCCAGGCGCCTACAATCGGGCCCATGTTCAGTTTCATCAAGAAAAAGCTGGGTTGGGGCAGCCAGGACAAGGATGCAGCCGACCCGGCCGGCAACGCACCCGCCCCTGCTGCGGAGGCCAGCCCCGCTGTGCCACCCGTGGCCGAGCCGGCCCGCCAAGCCACCCAGGCGACCCAGGGCCCTGCCACCACGGCCTCCGCGGCACCGTCGTCCCCCTCGCCTGTCGTGCCCCGCCCGGACGCCGCGCCGCCCATGGCCCCTGCGCCCGTAGCGGCACCCGTGGCGGCAACTACCCCACCCGCTCCCGAGCGCCGCTCGTGGCTGGACAAGCTGCGCAACGGGCTGCGCAAGACTGGCTCGAGCATTGCGCAGGTGTTCACCGGCACACAGATCGACGATGCGCTGTACGAAGAGCTCGAAGCCGCCCTGCTGATGGCCGATGCCGGCGTGTCGGCCACGGAGCACCTGCTGGCCGACCTCAAGCGCCGCGTGAAAGAAGCCAAAGCCACCGACCCATCCCAGGTCAAGGGCTTGCTGATCGACGCCATCACCGAGTTGCTGGCGCCTCTGGAGCGCAGCCTGGAGGTCGGCGCCCACACGCCAACGGTGATCATGGTGGCCGGCGTCAATGGCGCAGGCAAGACCACGACCATCGGCAAGCTGACACGCCACCTGGCCGATGCGCAGCAAAAGGTGCTGCTGGCCGCAGCTGACACCTTCCGCGCGGCGGCACGCGAGCAGCTTCTCGTCTGGGCAGACCGCAACCGGGTGGAGATCGTCTCGCAGGAGGGCGGCGACCCGGCAGCGGTCACGTTCGACGCCGTGCAGGCCGGCCGCGCGCGTGGCTGCGACGTGGTGATCGCCGACACGGCAGGCCGCCTCGCAACGCAGCTGCACCTGATGGACGAGCTGCGCAAGATCAAGCGCGTGATCGGCAAGGCCATGGACGGCGCGCCGCACGAGATTCTGCTGGTGGTGGACGGCAACACGGGCCAGAACGCGCTGTCACAGGTCAAGGCCTTTGACGAGACGCTGGGGCTGACCGGCCTCATCGTCACCAAGCTCGACGGCACCGCCAAGGGCGGCGTGCTGGCAGCCATTGCCTTGTGGTCGCGCCAGCAGCAACGGCCCGTGCCGGTCTACTTCATCGGCGTGGGCGAGAAGCTGGAAGACCTCCAGACCTTCAGCGCACGCGAATTCGCTCAAGCTCTTCTGGCGTGAGATTGGGCTTGAGGTCGGACCTGGGGCCTGTCTTCGAACATCGGCGGCCGGATGATCTGACCGGACATCGGGGTCTCCGGCACCAGACCGGTGGCGGGATCGGTGTCCAGGTCGTCGAACCAAGTCGAAGGCGGCGGCTCGCGGTGCGCAGGCTCGCCCGACGCTGCGGTCTCATCACCCTCCGCCTCGTCGGGCTGTGCGCTGCGCATCCACGCATCGATGTCGAAATCCAGTGGCGATTCGCGCACGTCCATGCCCTCGCCGCCTACCGCCGCCCCTGAAGCCATCGGTAGGGCTGCGGCCTCGGGCGCCTGCATGGCCGCCACCACCGCGGCAGCCTGGGCGTCGCGTCGCGCGACACTGAGGTCGGCATACCCAGCTCGGCCAGAGGTCTGGATGGCCGCACCGAGAATCGCCTCGCGCGCCACGGCGGGACCGGGCAGCGCGCCTTCCAGCCAGACATGCACCGGGATGCGGGCTGCCTGCAGCACCTTGTCCATACGGGCCTGGCGCTTGAGGGCGTTGTCCTTGCTGCCACCAGCGCCCGGGCGCACTTCGACCACGGCCACGACCTGCGACGACATGTCGCACACCACCAGATCCGCGCACAGCGAGCCCACCCGGCGCAACCACTCGGAATACGAGTTGCGAGTCGGCACCTTGATGAAACGCGCCAGCGGCACCTGCGCCAGGATGATGTGATCGGGCAGCGCGCGGCGCAGCACCTGATAAGCCTCGCGCTCGGGCGTCTTGAGCACGCGCGTGGCGACGGGCTCCCAGGCGGCCAGGGTGTCGAGCGCATCGTCGTGCGCGGTGGTCGCGCGGCGCGGCCGGCGTCGACCGCGGACGCGCCCCACGCGCGCACCGGCGTCCGCCCCATGCGCGCGCACGCGGCTTCGTTGGTACCACCAGGCACCGGCCAGGCCGGCCGACCCCAGCGTGGCGGCCAGCACAAGGGGCCACATCGAGATCATGTCCATCTTCGGGCCTTCTCTGCATCAAGCGTGTCGCGCCGACACGCGGCCTGCCTGTATTCGGCAGGCGGCAAGCCTTCTGAAGGCCCGCGCAGCGTCACGTCACGAGAGTGACATACGCTAACAGGCGGCGCCGGAAACGCCATCCGGGTTATCCGGCGGGATTGTGAGCAGCCGTATCAGCGGCCCATGCCGGGCAGGCCCTTCATGCCACCCATGCGCTTCATCATCTTCATCAGGCCGCCGCCCTTCATCTTTTTCATCATGCCCTGCATCTGCTCGAACTGGTTGAGCAGGCGGTTCACATCCTGGATCTGCACGCCGGCACCCGTGGCAATGCGGCGCTTGCGGCTGGCCTTGCTCTTGCCATCCATCAGCAGCGCGGGCTGGCGGCGCTCTTTGGCGGTCATGGCATTGATGATGCCTTCCATGCGGCGCATGTCGCGCTCGGCCCGATCCATGTCGGCCTGTCCGGCCTTGGCGGCCAGCTCGCTGGGCAGCTTGTCCATCAGGCTCGACAACCCGCCCATCTTCTTCATCTGGCTGATCTGCATGAGGAAGTCTTCGAACGTGAAATCGGCCCCCGATTTCACCTTCTCGGCCAGCTTCTGGGCGGCGGCCATGTCGACGCCCTTTTGCACCTCCTCGACCAGCGCCACGATGTCGCCCATGCCCAGCACGCGGCCGGCATGGCGGTCGGCATCGAACACCTCCAGGCCGTCAATCTTCTCGGACACACCGGCAAACTTGATCGGCACGCCCGTGACCTGACGCACCGACAGCGCCGCGCCACCGCGCGAGTCGCCGTCCAGCTTGGTCAGAACCACGCCGGTCAGCGGCAGGGCTTCCTTGAAGGCCTTGGCGGTGTTGACCGCGTCCTGGCCTTGCATGGCATCGACCACGAACAGCGTCTCGACCGGGTTGAGCTGCGCATGCAAGGCCTTGATCTCGGCCATCAGCGCCTCGTCAATGGCCAGGCGACCAGCCGTGTCCACGAGCAGCACATCGAAGTAATGGCGGCGGGCGTGGTCGATGGCTGCGGCGGCGATGTCAGCGGGCTTCTGATCCGGCGCGGACGGGAACCACTCGGCGCCGGCCTGGCCGGTCACGGTCTTGAGCTGCTCGATGGCAGCAGGGCGGTAGACGTCGGCCGAGACCGTCAGCACTTTCTTCTTGCGCTTTTCGATCAGGTGCTTGGCCAGTTTGGCCGTGGTGGTCGTCTTGCCCGCGCCCTGCAGGCCCGCCATCAGGATCACGGCTGGCGGCTGGGTGGCCAGATTGAGGTCGGCCACGCCTTCGCCCATCGTGGCCGCGAGCTCCTTCTGGACGATGCTGACCAGCACCTGCCCCGGTGTCAGCGAGGAGACGACCTCCTGACCCAGGGCCTTGTCCTTGACCCGGGCAATGAAATCCCGCACCACCGGCAGGGCGACGTCGGCTTCGAGCAGCGCCATGCGCACCTCTCGCAGCATGTCCTGCACGTTGGATTCCGTGATACGGGACTGGCCCCGCATCGTCTTGACGAGCCGGCTCAGCCGTTCTGTGAGGTTCGATGCCATGAAATCGACGCGTGCGCTCTTTTAAACTGATCGGATGATTTTATCGCCCGCCCTTCATGCAACCTGGCCGTCGGGTCTGGCCGTCCTGGCTTATTTGGTCGCCGCCCTGTGGCCGGTGGCCGCGCATCGCACGGCCCCGCGGGAGGAGCGTGGCGTCTGGGCCGTGCTCGCCCTGGGGTGGCTGGCGCAGGGCGTGGCCCTCGGTCTGGACGTGTTTCCACCCGAGGCCGGCAGCAGCAGCCGGTTCGGATTTGCCCCCGCCTTGTCCATGACGCTGTGGGTGGTACTGGCCGTCTACGCGCTGGAAAGCCGGCGCCTGGGCTGGCCGGCCGTGCGCCGCTGGCTGGCCGTGCTGGCGCTGCTGACCGTGGGGCTGGCGTGGCTGTTCCCGGGCAAGGCGCAACCCCTGGCGGGCAGCACCTGGGCGCCATTGCACTGGTTGACGGGGCTGGCGGCCTACGGGCTCTTTGGCGCCGCCCTGCTGCACGCCGTGTTCCTGCGGCACGCTGAGCGCCAGCTGCGTCAGCGCCGCGAACCGGGTGGCGCCGCCGCAGCCATGCCGCCGCCGATCGGTGAGGCCCTGGGCATGCCCCTGCTGCAACTGGAGTCGCTCACGATGAAGTTCGTGGCCGCCGGCTTCCTGATGCTGACCTTGACCCTGCTGCTGGGCGCCGTGTTCGCGCAGCCCTGGCGCTGGGACCACAAGACCGTGTTCTCGGTCCTGTCCTGGCTGGTGTTTGCCATGCTGCTGTTGGGCCGGCTGCGCTTCGGCTGGCGCGGGCGCCAGGCCACGCGGTGGCTGATGGCGGGCTCGGGCCTGCTGCTGCTGGCCTATGTGGGCTCGCGCTTCGTGGTCGAAGTGCTGCTCAACCGCACCTCTGGAGGCTGAGTTGCTGAAATACCTGCTGCTTGTGCTCTTGCTGGTGTGGCTGTGGTATTCGCCCGCGGTGCGCCGGCTGTGGCGCCCGCGCCCACCCGAGCAACCCGCTCAGCACCCGTCCGCCCAGAGCTCCGACGCCAAGGGCCCGAACGCACCAGGCACGCCGACCGGCGCCCCCGCCCACGGCCTGATGGTGCGCTGCGGGCACTGCGGCATCCACCTGCCACAGAACGAGGCGCTCATGGGTGCAGATGGCCAGCGGTACTGCTGCGAGGCCCACCGCCAGGCGGGCCCGGCATCGTCAGACCGGGCACCCCATGGCTGACCCCTCGTCCCGCACGGATCAGGGCTCCTGGTTCGGCTCACTGGACGAGGACAGCACCGGCATCTGGCCGCACAGCGTCCAGACACCCGCACCCGGGCCCGCCGACGCTGCGGCCCGTCCCGGCACCGCGCTCAATGCGGCGAGCTGGCCATCGTTTCACCGCATCCTGCGCGCCTTCCTGACCGCCCGCGTGGCGGTCTCGATCGTGCTGGCCACGCTGATGCTGATCAGCGGCTTCATGGGCAGCGCACCGCCCGGCTGGCTGCTGGCGCTGGCCGCCACGCATGCGCTGATGGCCATGGCGGCCTGGAGCTGGCCCGCCATGCGACAGCCGCGGCCCGGTGACGATGCTGCGCTCAGCGCCTCGCAGGCGCTGGCCACCATCGGGGTCGACCTGGGCATCTTCGCGCTGCTGCACCACCTGACCGGCCCCAACCTGAACTCGCAGGCACTGCTGGTGCTGCCCGTGCTGATGGCGGCGGTGCTGCTGAGGCGGGGCATGGCGCTCGGGGTGGTGGCCACGGCAGCCATCACGCTGTTGAGCGCCGCCTGGGTGCAGGGACAAGGACAGGCCCAACCGGCGGCCATGCTGATCCAGGCCGGACTCACCGGCTTTGGCCTGTTCGTGATCGCGCTGCTGGCCTCCGAGCTCTCGACGCGGCTGGCGCGAGAAGAACGCAGCGCGCGGGGCAGCCTCGAGATGGCGCGGCAGCAGGCGCGCCTGAATCGCCTGGTGATCGAGGAGATGAGCGACGGCGTGATGGTGGTCGACCGGCAAGGCCGTGTGCGCACGGCCAACCCGGCGGCCCGGCGGTTGCTGGCCGCCCAGGGCATGACCGAGCCGGCGCCGTTTCGTCTGCGGGGCGTACCCGCATGGGCCCCGCTGACGATGGCCATCGACCGCGGAGCCAGCGAGCGCCGCACGGAAGACGACGGCCAGGAACTTGCCCTGCGGTTCGATGACCAGAGCGTGCGCAACCTGCGGGTGCGACTGCGCTTCACGCGGGGCCATGACGAGCGGCACGCAGAAGCCATGTGCGTCGTGCTGCTCGAAGACCTGCGCACCGTGCGCGCACGCGAGCGTCAGGCCAAGCTGGCGGCCATGGGCCGCATGTCGGCCGGCATTGCCCACGAGATCCGCAACCCGCTCGCGGCCATCGCACAAGCCAACGCACTGCTGGAAGAAGACCCGCTGAGCCCGACGCAGCGCCGTCTGACCGGCATGATTGCCGCCAATGTGGCCCGCCTCAAACACATCGTCAACGACATTCTGGCCGTGGCGCCGGGCGTGCGGCCGCCCGCCCCCCTGATCGAACCGGTGGCGCAGGTGGTAGCCATCTGCAACGAATGGCGTGGCATGCACGGCCTTGGTCAAGGTGAAGACAGCCTGCTGGAGGTCGATCTCGGCAACACCCCGCAGGTGATGGCGCAACGCGCCATTCGCGCCCGCTTCGAGCCCGAACACCTGCACCGCGTGCTGGTCAACCTGTTGGACAATGCCTTGCGCTACCACAGCGGCCACCCAGGGGCCTTGCTGGTCAGCCTGCGCTGGCTGCCCGGTCACGCCGGCCATGACCTGCTCATGGTGTCGGTCAGCAACGATGGCGAAGCGATTGCGCCCGAGCATGAGCGTGCCCTCTTCGAGCCCTTCTTCTCGACCAGCAGCCGTGGTACGGGCCTGGGCCTGTATATTTGCCGCGAACTGTGCGAGCGCCATGGCGCCAGCATCGATTACCGGCAACACCCGCCCTCCGTGCGGCACCGCAATGAGTTCTTTCTGACACTCCCGGTGGAGCCCGCGCCGCCTGCGACCGACCCATGACCCCAGCCCTTGGCCAGAAGCTGCTTGTCATTGATGACGAGCCGGACCTGCGAACCCTGTACGAGCTCACGCTGCTGCGCGAGGGCCACCATGTCGACACGGCCGGCTCGGTGAGTGAGGCGCTGCAGTGTCTGCAGGAAGGCCCCTACGGCTGCGTGATCTCCGACATGCGGCTGCCCGATGGGCTGGGGCTGGAGGTCATCCAGTGGCTCGACGCCCACCAGCGTCAGGACAAGGTCATCGTGATCACGGCCTACGGCTCGGCCGAGAATGCGGTCAGCGCGCTCAAGGCCGGTGCCTACGACTACCTGACCAAACCGGTCGACCTCAAGCAGTTCCGGCAGGTGGTCGCCTCGGCGCTGGGCCGCCATGGCTCGCTGGCTCAGACCGATGCCCGCGCTGCGGAAGCAGGCGCGTCCGAAACGGCAGCAGTCGTCACACCGTCATCAGCCTGCCCTGCTGTTTCGGCAGCCCCGGCAGCAACGGACACCGCCCGTGGCGCGGGCCGCCAGCTGCTGGGCCACAGCCCGGCCATCCAGCAGGTACGCGTGCTGATCGACAAGGTCGCACGCAGCATGGCGCCCGTCTTCATCTCAGGCGAATCCGGCACCGGCAAGGAGCTGGTCGCTCGCGCCATCCACGACCATAGCGACCGGCGCAACGGCCCCTTCGTGGCGGTCAACTGCGGCGCCATCCCCGAGCATCTGCTGGAGGCCGAGTTCTTCGGCTACCGCAGGGGCTCGTTCACCGGCGCGCAGGAAGACCGCATCGGCTTCTTCCAGGCCGCCGAAGGTGGCACCCTGTTCCTGGACGAGATCGGCGATCTTCCCCTGGCCATGCAGTCCAAGCTGCTGCGGGCCATTCAGGAGCGGGCCGTGCGCGGCATTGGCTGGACGCAGGAGACGCCGGTGGACGTGCGCGTGATCAGCGCCACCCACAAACACCTGCCCGATGAGGTGCAGGCCCAGCGCTTCCGGCAGGATCTGTACTACCGGCTCAACGTCATCCAGATCAGCCTGCCGGCACTGAGAGAACGCCCGGAAGACCTGCCGCTGCTGTGCGAACGCATTTTGACGCGCCTGGCGCAAGAGAACCACCTGCGCGACACGCCGCGCCTGGGCGCCGACGCGCAGCAGGCGCTCGCCGCTCACCGCTTTCCAGGCAATGTGCGCGAGCTCGAGAACCTGCTGCAGCGCGCGGTGGCATTGAGCAACAGCGTCACGCTCTCAGCGTCAGACCTCGGCCTGACGGTACCGGCCTCGCCCCAAGCCGCATCCGGCACGCCGACCGCAGACGCCACGGGTGTCCCAGCGGCCCCTACTCCCTCCGCACGCCTGAGCGCAGACACCCCGCCCCTCGCCGCCCCCCTGCCCAGCGATCTGGTATCCCATCTGGATCAGGTCGAGCGGGACATCCTGGTGCGTGCCCTCGAACAGCATCGCCTCAACCGCACCGCGGCAGCTGCGAGCCTGGGCTTGTCGTTGCGGCAAATCCGCTACCGCATGGCGCGGCTGGGTGTGCAGGTAACCGATCAGGGCGTGACGCTGGGCGAGCGCTTCGAACCCGAGGCCGATGGCGATGCCAGCGCCTGAGCCAATCTGGGATGCCGGCTGGCACCGCCGCGCCACGCGCCATCCCTCGCCCAACTTCGGACCGCGCCCCCAGGGCGGCCCGATCGATCTGGCCGTGGTGCACTCGATCAGCCTGCCGCCGGGCGTGTTTGGCGGGCCGGAGATCATCCAGCTGTTCACCAACCAGCTCGACTGGTCGGCCCACCCCTACTTCGAACAGATTCGCGGGCTGGAAGTCTCGGCCCATTTCCTGATCCGACGCAACGGCGAGGTGATCCAGTTCGTCTCGGTCAGCGACCGGGCCTGGCACGCCGGTCGATCGTGCTGGCGGGGGCGGGACAATTGCAACGATTTCAGCGTCGGCATCGAACTGGAGGGCCTTGAAGGCGGGCAGTTCGAGCCGTCGCAGTACACCGCGCTCGCGGCCCTGTTGCGCGACATCCACGATCAGTGGCCGCTGGCCGGTGTCGTTGGGCATGAACACATCGCGCCGGGCCGCAAGGCCGACCCTGGCTCCGGCTTTGACTGGTCACTTCTGCAGACCCTGGCAGGGTGGCCTGCGCAGCGGTTTCCCGGACATTTTTCGACGAGCTGAACGCCTGCGTCGACGCTGCGCAACGCGCCATCCGGACGATGCCTCTCCGCGATTTCCCGCAGTTCACAACGCGGCCTCGCCGGTCTCGTAAAAAGGCGTTATAGTGCCGCTCAGACACTATGGGTAGCGCCAAAACGCAACCCGAACACCAGATCTAGTGTCCTCGTCGTTCCCCCTCCGACCATGTGGAGGGACCCGTTTCGTCGGGCCGTCCTGACCCTGGCCGGCCCCACGTCTTCAAAGGGATACACATGCAAACGTCCACGCCCAGCACCCTGTCGTCTAACCCGTCGGCCTTTCCCGGCGCTGCTGCCGATGCAGCCCAGCCGCGTCAGTCGGCCTATGCCGCCTACCAGATCATCCGACGCAACGGTGCGGTCGTCTCGTTTGAACCCAGCAAGATCGCCGTGGCCCTGATGAAGGCCTTCCTGGCTGTGCACGGCACCCAGGGCGCCGCTTCCGCGTCGGTGCGCGAAACGGTCGATGGCCTGACCGAAGCCGTGGTGCGCGGCCTGCTGCGCTCGCGCCCGGGCGGCGGCACCTTCCACATCGAAGATGTGCAGGACCAGGTCGAGTTGTCGCTGATGCGCGGCGGCCACCACGAAGTCGCCCGCGCCTACGTGTTGTACCGGGAGCGCCGTTCACAGGAGCGCGCCAAGCAAGGTGAGGCCCAGCAGGCTGCCACGCTCAGCACGCTGCACGTCGTCGACAATGGCCAGCGCGTGCCGCTGGACCTGGGTCGCCTTCAATCGCTGATCGAAGCCTCGTGCGAAGGCCTGGGCGCCGATGTGCAGCCTGGCCCCATCCTGGCCGAGACCCAGCGCAACCTGTACGACGGCGTGCCGATGGACGAGGTCTACAAGGCCGCCATCCTGGCCGCGCGCACCCGCATTGAACACGACCCGGCCTACACCCGCGCCACCGCTCGCCTGCTGATGCACACCATCCGCCGCGAGATCCTGGGCGAAGAGGTCACGCACGCCGAGATGGCCACGCGCTATGCCGACTACTTCCCCGGCTTCATCAAGAAGGGCATCGAGGCCGAGCTGCTCGATGAGAAGCTCGCCCAGTTCGACCTGGCCCGCCTGGGCGCGGCGCTCAAACACGAGCGCGACCTGAACTTCGACTACCTCGGCCTGCAGACCCTGTACGACCGCTACTTCCTGCACACCGACGGCAAGCGCATCGAGATGCCGCAGGCCTTCTTCATGCGCGTGGCCATGGGCCTGGCGCTCAACGAGATCGACCGCGAAGCCCGCGCCATCGAGTTCTACGAACTGCTGTCGTCGTTCGACTTCATGTCGTCCACTCCGACGCTGTTCAACTCGGGCACCCGCCGCTCGCAGCTGTCGTCGTGCTACCTCACGACCGTGCCCGATGACCTCGACGGCATCTACGAGGCCATCAAGGAAAACGCGCTGCTGTCGAAGTTTGCCGGCGGCCTGGGCAACGACTGGACCCCGGTACGCGCCCTCGGCTCCCACATCAAGGGCACCAACGGCAAGTCGCAAGGCGTCGTCCCCTTCCTGAAGGTGGTCAACGACACCGCTGTGGCCGTCAACCAGGGCGGCAAGCGCAAGGGCGCCGTCTGCGCCTACCTGGAATCTTGGCACCTGGACGTCGAAGAGTTCCTGGAGCTGCGCAAGAACACCGGTGACGACCGCCGTCGTACCCACGACATGAACACGGCCAACTGGATCCCCGACCTGTTCATGAAGCGCGTGATGGAAGGCGGCGACTGGACGCTGTTCTCGCCCTCCTCCTGCCCTGACCTGCACGACAAGTTCGGCAAGGCCTTTGAAGAGGCATACACCGCTTATGAGGCCAAGGCCGACCGCGGCGAGATCAAGCCCTTCAAGCGCATGAAAGCCACCGACCTGTGGCGCAAGATGCTGACGATGCTGTTCGAGACCGGCCACCCCTGGATCACCTTCAAGGATCCTTGCAATGTGCGCTCGCCCCAGCAGCACGTCGGTGTGGTGCACTCGTCCAACCTGTGTACCGAGATCACGCTCAACACCAACGGCGGTGAGATCGCGGTGTGTAACCTGGGCTCGGTCAACCTGGCGCAGCACATCAAGGACGGCGGCATCGACCACGACAAGCTCAAGAAGACCGTGCGCACTGCCATGCGCATGCTCGACAACGTCATCGACATCAACTACTACGCCGTCAAGAAGGCCCGCGATTCCAACCTGCGCCACCGCCCGGTGGGCCTGGGCATGATGGCCTTCCAGGATGCGCTGTACCAGCTGCGCGTGCCGTACGCCAGCCAGGAAGCCGTCGAGTTTGCCGACCGCTCGATGGAAGCCATCTGCTACTACGCCTACTGGGCCTCGACCGAGCTGGCCGAAGAGCGTGGCCGCTACAGCAGCTACCGCGGCTCGCTGTGGGACCGGGGCATCCTGCCGCTGGACTCGCTCAAGCTGCTGGCCGAACAGCGTGGTGGCTATGTCGAGGTCGACACCTCGGCCACGATGGACTGGGACGCGCTGCGTGGCCGCATCGCCCAGCATGGCATGCGCAACTCCAATTGCGTGGCCATTGCCCCCACCGCCACCATCTCCAACATCATCGGTGTGGACGCCTCGATCGAGCCGTGCTTCGGCAACCTGTCGGTGAAGTCGAACCTGTCGGGCGAGTTCACCGTGATCAACGAGTACCTGGTGCGCGACCTCAAGAAGCTGGGCCTGTGGGACGACGTGATGGTCATGGACCTCAAGCACTTCGACGGCTCGCTGCGCCGCATCGACCGCGTGCCCGAAGACCTCAAGCAGCTGTACGCCACGGCCTTCGAGGTCGAGACGCAATGGCTGGTCGAGGCCGCTGCGCGTCGCCAGAAGTGGATCGACCAGGCCCAGTCGCTCAACATCTACATGGCCGGCGCATCGGGCAAGAAGCTCGATGAAACCTACAAGCTGGCATGGGTGCGTGGCCTGAAGACCACCTACTACCTGCGCACCATCGGCGCCACGCATGCCGAGAAGTCGACAGTGAGCCGCTCGAATCTCAACGCGGTGTCCAGCCATGTTGGCGGCGGCACGGGCGTTGCTGCAAGCAGCGCACCGGTTGCCGAGGTCGCCGCGAACGAACCGGCCACCGACGTGAAGTTCTGCTCCATCGACAACCCCGACTGCGAAGCCTGTCAGTAAACCCCATCGCCCGGAAACCCCGATGAACACGGGCTTTCCGGGTGATCAGCCCGCATGATGCGCATGCGTGCGGGCCCTTTCATGAAGACATTGCAAGCACGTGCGTCGCGGCCTGATCGCCTGATGTCCGATGCAAGCCAGCAACAACCACTGGTCCGCAATGTCAAGAAGTACTTGGTGTTTTTCACAACACCCTTCCATAATCCACCTTCATAGGATGTCAACCATGTTGGTCTGGGAAGACGATTCGTCCAAATCCTCATCCAAGCCTCAAGGCTTTGCAGCCACATCGCGCGACGATGTGCGCGGCACCCCTGTCTCCGCATCGCCCGCTGCATCGGCTTCCACAGCTGCTTCCGGCGGCACCTCGCGTCGCGTGAACGTGGCCGACAAGCGCATCATCAATGGTCAGACCGATGTCAACCAGCTGGTGCCCTTCAAGTACAAGTGGGCCTGGGAAAAGTATCTGGCCACTTGCGCCAACCACTGGATGCCGCAAGAGATCAACATGTCTCGCGACATCGCGCTGTGGAAGGACCCGAACGGCCTGAGCGAAGACGAGCGCCGCATCATCAAGCGCAACCTCGGCTTCTTCGTCACCGCCGACTCGCTGGCTGCCAACAACATCACGCTGGGCACCTACCGCCACATCACGGCGCCCGAATGTCGCCAGTTCCTGCTGCGTCAGGCCTTTGAAGAGGCCATCCACACGCACGCCTATCAGTACATCGTTGAGAGCCTGGGTCTGGATGAGTCCGAGATCTTCAACGCGTACAACGAAATCCAGTCCATCCGCGACAAGGACGAGTTCCTGATCCCGTTCATCGACGCGATCATGGACCCGAACTTCAAGACCGGCACCACCGAGAACGACCAGACGCTGCTGAAGTCGCTGATCGTCTTCGCCTGCCTGATGGAAGGCCTGTTCTTCTACGTGGGCTTCACGCAGATCCTGGCCCTGGGCCGTCAGAACAAGATGACGGGCGCCGCTGAGCAGTACCAGTACATCCTGCGCGACGAGTCGATGCACTGCAACTTCGGCATCGACCTGATCAACCAACTCAAGCTGGAGAACCCGCACCTGTGGACGCCTGAATTCAAGGCCGAAATCAAGGCGCTGTTCATCAAAGCAGTCGAACTCGAGTACCGCTACGCTGAAGACACCATGCCGCGCGGCGTGCTCGGTCTGAATGCGTCGATGTTCAAGGGCTACCTGCGTTACATCGCCAACCGCCGCGCCGTCCAGATCGGACTGGAGGAGCTCTTCCCCAACGAAGAGAACCCCTTCCCGTGGATGAGCGAGATGATCGACCTGAAGAAGGAACGCAATTTCTTCGAAACCCGCGTCATTGAATACCAGTCGGGCGGGGCCCTGTCCTGGGACTGATCAACGTGCCGCAAAGAGCACCGGATCACCCGTTCAGGCCTGACCGGCCTACCCCATTCACTGCACCGCACTCAGATCCTAGGGGGTGTCGGGTGGTGAATCCTGTGTTGCCAGACAGCAGCACAGTGCTCTTTGCAACTTGATCAAGGAGATCCGTATGGCAACTGCGAAGAAAGTGGCAGCTAAGAAAGCCGCCCCGGCCAAGAAGGCCGCTGTGAAGAAGGCTGCGCCCGCAAAGAAAGCCGCCGTGAAGAAGGCGGCCGCTCCGGCCAAGAAGGCTGCAGCACCCAAGAAGGCTGCACCGGCCAAGAAAGCCGCCGTGAAGAAGGCTGCACCAGCCAAGAAAGCCGCCGTGAAGAAGGCCGCACCCGCCAAGAAGGCTGTGGTGAAGAAGGCCGCTGCACCGGCGAAGAAGGCTGTTGCACCCAAGAAGGCTGCCGCACCGGCCAAAAAGGCCGCCGTGAAGAAGGCCGCACCCGCCAAGAAGGCTGCGGTGAAGAAGGCGGCAACGCCCAAGGCTGCCGCTCCCAAGAAGGCGGCTCCGGCCAAGAAGGCAGCGGCCAAGAAGCCCGCTCCTTCCAAGCCTGCCCCTGCGGCCAAGACCACCCTGAGCCCGCAAGCTGCCTGGCCGTTCCCGACCGGCAACAAGCCCTGAGGCTCTGCGGCGCACGCTGCACTGAAACCCGGCTCCGGCCGGGTTTTTTTATTGCCAGGCGAAACGCTTTCCCCTCACTTGGGCGCTGTTCCCCGTGACAACCCGCGGCTAAAGTCATTCTGACGGCCGCGATTGCGCGATCACCCCCGCCCGACGGCCGCCGCGCGTTACCGCGCCAGAACGGGGTCAGGAGCCCAAGCATGTCTGCCCACACGCCGCACGATCCCACTCCCTCGCAGATCGCCGAAATGCAGTCGGCGCTGTTCACGCTGCGCGACAGCCTGATGAACCTGAAGATGTCGCTGCTGGATCTGGCCGCCATGACGGACGAGCAGATCCAGCGCCAGGCCGAACTGGAAACCGACAACCTGCTGGCCCGCCTGCGCGGCTGAGCGCACACGGCGCCTGAGACATTCCAAGTCGAATTCACTCGGCTGATGGCCTCAGCTTGCTTTAAGCTACAGGGTTTGGCGCAGGATCGCGCGCGCAGCCCCTGAACTGGTTGCTCGCCTGCGCTGCGCATTCCAACACTGATGTCCAACCGGTGGGCCGCAAGGCCAGCACCGGTTGTTCTTTTTTCCGGAGGTCCATGTCACCATGGCACAGTACGTCTTCACCATGAACCGCGTCGGGAAGATCGTTCCCCCGAAGCGACAGATTCTCAAGGACATCACCCTGAGCTTCTTCCCGGGCGCCAAGATCGGCGTGCTGGGTGTCAACGGTTCGGGCAAGTCCACCTTCCTCAAGATCATGGCCGGGGTGGACAAGGACATCGAGGGCGAAGCCGTCCCGATGCCCGGCATCAAGATCGGCTATCTCCCCCAAGAGCCCGAACTCAACCCCGAGCAGACCGTGCGTGAAGCGGTTGAGGAAGGCATTGGCGGCGTGCTGGCAGCCAAGAAGCGCTTGGACGAGGTGTATGCGCTTTACGCCGAGCCCGATGCCGACTTCGACGCGCTGGCCGCCGAGCAGGGCGAGCTCGAAGCCATCATCGCTGCAGCCGGCTCCGAGAACACCGACCTGCAGTTGGAACTGGCCGCCGACGCACTGCGACTGCCGCCTTGGGACGCCAAGATTGGCCCGCTGTCCGGCGGCGAAAAGCGCCGCGTGGCCCTGTGCCGCCTGCTGCTGTCCAAGCCCGACATGCTGCTGCTCGACGAACCCACCAACCACTTGGACGCCGAATCGGTGGACTGGCTGGAGCAGTTCCTCAGCCGCTTCTCTGGCACCGTGGTGGCCATCACCCACGACCGCTACTTCCTGGACAACGCTGCCGAGTGGATTCTCGAACTCGACCGCGGCATGGGCATCCCGTACAAGGGCAACTACTCCGACTGGCTGGACGCCAAGGAAAAGCGCTTGGAGCAGGAGCAGAAAACCGAAGACGCCCGCGCCAAGGCCTTGAAGCAGGAACTGGAATGGGTGCGCAAGAACGCCAAGGGTCGCCAGGCCAAGAGCAAGGCCCGCCTGGCCCGCTTCGAAGAGCTGAGCGACGTCGAGTACCAGAAGCGCAACGAGACCAACGAGATCTTCATCCCGGTGGCCGAGCGCCTGGGCAACGAAGTGATCGAGTTCAAGAACGTCACCAAGTCCTTCGGTGACCGCGTGCTGATCGACAACCTGAGCTTCAAGGTGCCCGCGGGCGCCATCGTCGGCATCATCGGCCCCAACGGCGCCGGCAAGTCGACGCTGTTCCGCATGATCCAGGGTGTCGAGAAACCGGACAGCGGTGAAGTCGTCATCGGCAAGACCGCGCAACTGGCCTTCGTCGACCAGAGCCGCGAAGGCCTGGACGGCAGCAAGACCGTGTGGGAAGACGTCTCGGGCGGCCTCGACAACATCGTCGTCGGCAAGTTCGTGATGCCCTCGCGCGCCTACATCGGCCGCTTCAACTTCAAGGGCAACGACCAGCAAAAGCTGGTGGGCAACCTGTCGGGCGGTGAGCGCGGCCGTCTGCACCTGGCCAAGACGCTGGCTCAGGGCGGCAACGTGCTGATGCTCGACGAGCCCTCCAACGACCTCGACGTCGAAACCCTGCGCGCGCTGGAAGACGCGCTGCTCGAGTTCGCCGGCAGCGCCATGATCATCTCCCACGACCGCTGGTTCCTCGACCGCATCTGCACGCACATCCTCGCGTGCGAAGGCGACTCGCAGTGGTTCTTCTTCGATGGCAACTACCAGGAGTACGAAGCCGACAAGAAGAAGCGTCTCGGCGAAGAAGGTGCGCGCCCCAAGCGCGTGCGCTTCAAGCCCATCCGCTGAAACCCCGAGCCCCCGTACAAGCCCGTCCCTGGACGGGCTTTTTTGTGCCAGGCCGACCATGCAACTGCAGGTGATCGGGGGCTATCCCTAGTGGGTGTGCACTCGGTCACGCCAGTGTGCAGGGCTAGAATTTCCCGCGTACCTGTCTGTGAACAGTTCACGCCACAGACCCCTTCCGGCGCGGCCCGCCGCCCGACGCACCATTACGCCAATCTCGCTGGAGACCTCTTCCATGACCTCACGGATGCCCCGTCTGCTCACCTTGATCGCAGCGGCCACTTCGGCCCTGACGCTGGGTGGCTGTGCCTTGATTCAATCGAACGTCAGCGGCACCACGCTGAGCATCCTCGAAGACGGCTTCACCCCGCCCACGCTGCAGATGAGCGATGTGGAGATGGTCTGCAACTTCTCGGCCGTGAACACCCCGCTGGTCGGAGCCGCGCGCAACTTCTATGGCGACCCGTCGCTGATGGAAACCGTGTTGCTCTCGTCGGCTGGCGTGTGCTCCGAGAACGCAGCATTGGCCGAAGAGATGCGCTACTTGCGCGCCTCGAAAGAGAAACGCTCGGATGAAGCCATCGACGCCCGTGTGGCCCAGAAGCGCATTCTGGCCACCGCCGCAGAGCGGCAGTACACCGCCTTCTTCCGCATGAGAACGAAGATGGAGCAGAAGTACTTCATCAAGTACGGCAGCAGCTGCCCCCGCTTCAAGCGCGACTTCGATGAACTGGTTTACTTGCTGGGCTCGGTCGCAGGTCTGCAGGCCATGCAGAACGACATTGCAGGCCAGCAGACGGTGGGCGTTCCGACCGATACGGCCCCCCTGGTCGAGAAGGCGATGAACTGCCTGGACAACACCAAGTGGTGGGGCGTGCCCAAGGCCGCTCAAGCCGTGGTGTGGAGCATCATCCCCGGCGCGAGCGATGGCAAGGACGTAGACGGCACCTTCGATGCAGCCATGAAGCTGGGCGAACGCAACGGGGTGCGCCTGCCGCACGTGATGGCCGCCGTCGCTGCACAGTCAGCCGACAACAAGGACAAGCTGCGCGCCGTGATCAAGCGCTTCACCTCGGTCCAGAACTTCAAAGCCAATCCGGACTACCGCCTGCTCGACGCCATCGCGGTTTCGCAGATCACCAACATGTCAGACCGCATGTGGACCCAGAACACCGGCACCCGCACGCCCATCATGGGATTGGGCAAGTTCTGGGACGACAAGGCGGGCGGGGACATCGACGCTGACAGCTTCCTCAACTGACCAATCTGGTGCATGCAGGTGACCCATAGGGAATTCCCTTCCCCTATGCGTGTGGGGAGGGGTTTGCCTGGAGAAACTTCGTCCCCGATATAGTTACAAAGTGTCATCGCTGGCGCTGGCGCGCAAGCCGTCGCAGGAACGGAGCGTGCTAACCCAACACCGAGACGCAGTCGAGGGCCCGCGGTCAGGGCCCTCGGCTTTTTGGTTCCGAGGAGACAACATGAACTTGGTCAAGAAGACGGGGGCGATCAGCGTCATTGCGCTGGCCGCCATGGGTGCAGCGAAGTCTGCACAGGCTCAAGGTGCGGCGCAGCGGATCTGCGTCTATGACCTGCTGGGTGCTGCAGGCGACCTGTTCAACATGGCCAAGGACTACCAGGTGGCCATGCAGCGCCACGGTGTCAACATCGAGCTCAAGGGCTTCACTGACGAGCGCGTCGCTGCTGACGAATACCGCACCGGGCAATGCGCTGGCTTCATCGCCACCGCCTTCCGCACACGGCCCTTCAATGCCGTGGCCGGCTCGATCGACACGCTGGGTGCCACGACCATCGTGCGCGACGGCAAGATCGACATCAACGCGAGCTACGACGTGGTACGCAAGCTGGTGCAGACCTTTGCCGCACCGGCTGCAGCCAAGCTGATGGTGGAAGGCGCGCACGAGGTGGGCGGCATCATCCCGCTGGGCGCAGCCTACCCCATCGTCAATGACCGCCGCATCAACACGGTCGAAGCGCTGGCCGGCAAGCGAATCGCCTCGTTCGACTACGACAAGGCCCAGGCCGTGATGATCCAGCGCATTGGCGCACAGCCGGTGTCTGCCGACATCACCAACTTCGCGACCAAGTTCAACAACGGCTCGGTGGACATGATTGCTGCGCCGACGCTGGCCTACCGCCCGCTGGAGCTGCACAAGGGCGTCGGCACCAAGGGTGCGATGGCCCGCTTCCCCATCCTGATCCTCACCTATCAGGTCATCCTGAACCACAGCAAGTTCCCGCAGGGCTTCGGCGAGAAGTCGCGACAGTATTGGGCTGGACAGTTCGATCGCGCACTGCAGCTGGTCAAGCAGGCCGATGCCAGCATCCCGCCCAATGTGTGGATGGACCTGACGCCCGAGAACTCCTACAAGTACACGCTGATGCTGCGTGAGTCGCGCATCGACATCGCTCAGCAAGGTCTGTACGACAAGCGCGGTCTTCGCATCATCAAGCGCGTGCGCTGCAATGTGAACCCAGCCGACCCCGAGTGCTCGACCAAGTCGGAAGAAGACTGGAAGTGACGCTCGGCCGGTCCATGAGCCCGGCTGAACCCGGCGCACGAATCGGTTTCGTGCGCCTTTTTTTGGGTTGACGGTCGCCGTTGATCCACACCTCACCCCACACATCCCATGCACGCACCCAACTCACGCAAGCTCCTCGGGCGCACCTTCCTGGAGTGGTTCTCCAGCCTGCCGGTCTTCGCCCTGTTGCTGTTGACGCTGATCATCGGCACCGGCGAGATGGTCCATGGCCAGCTGCTGCGCCTGGGCGAGTCGATGTTCGGCGACCCCGCCAAGCAGGTTCAGTACTTCATGCTTCGCGCCGACCCGGTCAAGCCTGACTGCGATGCCAACCTCGACATCGATGCCGAGGTGCAACGCCAGCTCAATGGCGGCGCCCGCGTCGACGACGACCTCGACGCCCTGTTCGGCGACAGCGGGCCGGCCGACCCGGCTGTGCTGCGCCAGTCCATCGAACAGGCGCAGGCCATCTGCAAGGCCAAGCACAGCATGTACGAGCGCGTGTCTGCCAGCCTCACGCCCGAGGTCAAGGCCTACCGTACCCTAGAGACGAGCTTCTTCGGCCTGTTCAAGCTGGGCATGGAGAACCGCCCATTGATCCTGCTGATCATGGTGGCCATCGGTGCGGTGACGACCACGCTGGGCTACCACCACATCGGCATCCGTCCCGCCGTGTTCACGCGTGACTTCAAAGCGCAGACGTGGTCGCAGGTGTTCGCCAATGCGCTGTTGTTGTTCTCGACGGTGCGTTACTACCAGATCCTCGGACAAGGCGGCACGGTGGAGGATGCCCATCTGCACTTCATCTGGATGGCCACGTTTGCGGCCATGCTGGGCATCAATGCATTCCGCCTGTTCAAGCCACACCCCAAGGCCTCTGAGGGAGACGGCAGCTGGGGCAAGGCGCTGCTGGCCGTACCGCTGTATGCCAACATGGCCATCATCGCAGGCATCTACTTCCTGCTGATTGGTCACCCATCCGGTCTGGCGATCTACATCAACCAGTTGATGGCGCTGCCGAGCATCTTCATGAACCTGGCCCTGTTCATCTGGGCGGGCATGCTGCTCAAGCAGAGCCGCGTGATCGATCTGGTGCTCAACGTGATCCGGCCGTGGAGCCTGTCGCCGCAGCTGCTCACCTACATCATCCTGATCATCGCGTCGATCGGCACGGCCTACACCGGCGCATCCGGCATCTTCGTGATCGCCGCTGGCGCCGTGATCTACCACGAGGTGCGCGCAGCCGGCGGCAGCCGCCAGTTCGCGCTGGCCGCCACAGCCATGTCCGGCTCGCTGGGCGTGGTGCTGCGGCCCTGCCTGCTGGTGGTGATGATTGCCGCGCTGAACAAGCAGGTCACCACCAATGGGCTGTATCACTGGGGCTTCTATGTCTTCCTGCTGACCTCGACGCTGTTCTTCCTGGTTTCGCAAATGCTGCGTACCCAGCGTGCCGCCATCGAGTCGCCAATGGTGGCCATTCCGGGCATGTTGCGCGAACTCATCCCGCTGGTGCCCTACATTGCCGTGACGGCCGGCATCATCGCCTTGTACGAGTACGGTCTGGACACCAAGCTCAACGAGATCACGGCACCCACCATCATCCCTGTGATGCTGCTGCTGATCCTGATCTTCGACAAGGTGCTCAACAAGGGCAAGGCCGAGATCACGCCAGACTACGCCAGCCACCGCCAGGAGGGTGTGGAGCGCTCCGTGCGCTACGCCACCACCGAAACCATTGGCCACATCGGCGCCCTGTTGAGCTTGATGACGCTGTCGCTGGCCGTGGGCGGTGTGATCGAGCGTTCGGAGGTCATGGAGCTGTTCCCGCAGGTCTTCGACAGCCGCTGGACGGCGATGGCCTTCCTGATGGTCGTCATGGTGTTCGTCGGCATGATCATGGACCCGCTGGGCGCAGCCATCCTGGTCTCGGGTACGCTGGCACCGGTGGCCTACGCCAACAACATCGATCCGCTCCACTTCTGGATGATGGTGCTGGTGGCCTTCGAGCTGGGTTACCTGTCGCCGCCCGTGGCGCTGAACCAGTTGCTGACGCGTCAGGTCGTGGGCGACAAAGAAGTGGCCATTGCCGACAAGGAAGTCCAGCATCTCGGCTTCTTCCGGCGCTACGAGCGCTGGATCCTGCCGCTGATCGTGATGGCCAGCGGCCTGACCATCGTGGGCTTCGGTCCGCTGGCAGTGCAGGACTTCGAAGCACTGTCGTTCGTGAAGGACTGGTTCCCGGCCGCGCCTCACTGATGCACAACGGCGCGCCATCGAGGCGCGCCCCCCTGCACACGCACACCCGGTGTGGTCGTCCTGGCCCACCGGGTTTTTTCATGGGTGGTAAGGTCATGGTCATGAACTCCCGGTTTCCGTGTCGCCCGACGGCCGGCCTGGCCGTCTTGCTCGTGCTGTCGGCGTGCAGCCAACTGCCAACAGGCGCCCCACAGACGTCTTCCTCAGGCCTCGCCGCCCACCCGCCCAATGCCGCAGTAGCGGCCCAGACGAGGCCGCAGACGGCGCCCGCGTCGATCACTTCCCCCGCGGCCCCCGCTGCCCCGGCGGCCCCTGTAGCGCCTGCAGGCACCGCACCACCCGGCACACCACCGGCCTTCGATGTCCTGACCCGCGGGGCGCAACGCGAAGCTGGCTGGCTCCCCATCTGGCGCAAGCAGGACAAGGTCTGGATCGAACTGGCGCCAGACCGCTTCGGGCAGCCCCTCTTTCTCTCACCCAAGCTGTCCAGCGGGATCGGCGAAGCCGGCATCTTTGGCGGGCTCATGCAAAGCCGCTCGGCCAGCGTGGGGCGGCCGCAATGGGTGGCATTCCACCGCGTGCACCAGCAGGTTCAGTTGTTGGCCATGAACGCAGCCTACGTGGCGCAATCGGGCAGCCCGCAAGCCCGGGCGGTTCAGCAGGCCTACTCCCCCAGCCTGGTGGCCAGCCTTCCACTGGCGTCGGCGCCCCATCCTCAGACCGGGGCGGTGCTGGTGGATGCCTCGCAATGGCTGTTCACCGACTGGATCGGTCTGAGCCCGCGTTTGCAGCACGCGTTCCGGCAGGGCTACGCACTGGACGCCCGTAACAGCCAGATCCTGCAGGCCAGGCCCCAGGCGGGCAGCCTCGTGCTCGAAGCGCGTCTGCACTACGCGACCCCCTCGCTGGCACAGGGCGGCAGCGGCAGCAACCCACCCGTGCTGCCCAGGACATTGCCCGATCCCCGCAGCCTGTTCATCAACGTGCACTACACGTTGTCGCCGCTGCCGGCCCAACCGATGCGCCCGCGCCCAGCCGACGCGCGTGTGGGCTACTTCACCACCACCGTGACGGACTTTGGCCAGGAGTTCACCCGCCAGCCGCGTCTGCGCCACATCCATCGGTGGCGGCTGGAGAAGGCCGACCCAACCGCAACTCGCTCGCGTCCGAAGAAGCCGATCGTGTTCTGGCTAGACCCGAGCATCCCGGTGGCCTACCGAGGCGCCATTCGCGAGGGTGTGCTGGCCTGGAACTCGGCCTTCGAGGCCATCGGCTTCGAGGACGCGATCCAGGTGCGCGAGGCCCCCGATGCCGAACAATTCGACACACTGCAGACCGAGCACGCCTCCATCCGCTGGATGACCAATGCGCGGCCCGTGTTTGGCGCCATCGGGCCCAGCCATGTGGACCCGCGCACCGGTGAGATCCTCGACGCCGACATCGCGCTGGAAAGCCTGTCGTCGCGTGCGGTGCGCACACTGCGCAGCCAGTTCTGGACACCGGATGGTGTCGTGCAGTCGGGCGGCGAGGCCATCGAAGACAGTGTGAGACCGTCGCTTGGGCACGCGCATGAGGCCCCGCACGATGACGCCTGTCTGCACGGCCTGCATGCCCGCGAGCAGCTGCAATGGGGCCTGGAAGCATTGGCCGCGGAGCGGCCCCTGGCGGCCGACGACCCTGAGGTCGAAGCCTTCGTGCTCGCCTACCTCAAGGACACGACCATGCACGAGGTCGGGCACGCGCTGGGTCTGAGGCACAACTTCAAAGCCTCGACCTGGCGCAGCCTGCAGGCGATGTCGCATCCTGTGCTCACACGAGAGCAGGGACTGGCCGCTTCGGTGATGGACTACCTGCCCATCAACCTGCCCCGGCCGGGCCAGTCTGGCGGTGCACCGTTCCAGACCGTACTGGGCCCCTATGACCACTGGGCCATCGCCTACGGCTACGGCGACCACGGCACGGACGTGGCGGCCGAGCGCGCCGCCCTACAGCGCCTGGCGGCCCAGGCTGACGATCCGGTGAGCGGCCGCGCCCTGCGCTACGGTACCGACGAGGACAACCTGCTGGGTATGGACCCCGAGGTGATGACCTTCGATCTCGGCGACGACCCCGTGGCCTTTGCCGAACTGCGCATCGCGCTCGTACACGACCTGATCCAGCGTCAAGCCGCTCGCCCCGTGCAGCCAGGCGACGAGCCTGGCGCGTTGCGACGCGCGATGGCGCTCGGCCTGAGGGAGTTGCAGCGCGCCAGTGCCGTGCTGTTGCGTCAGGTTGGCGGGCTGCACACCCCCCGTCTGGGCGCCGACAGCCCGCGCGACACGTTGATCCCTCAGACAGGCGAGGTGCAGCACGCGGCGCTGCGCATGTTGGCCCAGCACATCTTGCAGGCCGATGTACTGCGTCTGCCTCCGGATGTGCTGCGCCGCATGGGTCCCAACCACCTCGACCGTCAGGATGATGGGCTGGACAGCCTCGTCATCACCGACTTTTCGGTGGCTGACCAGCAACTCGCGCTGCAGCGCCCGATTCTTCAGCATCTCATGGGCGAGCCCCTGGCCATGAGGCTGCTCGACAACGCCGAGAAGCTGCGCGACCAGCCGGGTGCCGCGCCCGGGTTCGCGGACGTCCAGCGCCACCTGAGCCGCACGATCTGGGCCGAAGCCGACGCACGGCCCGACATGGCCGCGTGGCGCCGCAACCTGCAACGCGAACATGCTGGGCTGTTGGCAGCAGCGGTGCTGCGCACTCAGCACGCCCGTGCGGACACCCGCGCCGTCTACCTGCAGGAAGCGCGCTGGCTGATGGACTGGCTGCGCCGCCACCCCGGCACGGGCCTGGGCCCGCAAGAGCGCGTTCATCGCCAGGACGTTCTGGACACCTTGCAGCGTGCGATGGCAGCCAGTTGGATCCGCGCCGCCGGCTGAGCCCCCAATGAGGGTGAAGCCGGGCCGCACCTTGCGCGGCCCATCCGGCCGCACAATGCTGGCTTCGACGCACGCATTGCCATGGATCTGCCCACCCTGTTTTCTGCCACCGGCCCGCTCGCCCGCGCCTTTGATGGCTACCGCGTGCGCGTCGAACAGATCGAGATGAGCCAGGCGGTGCAGGCCGCCATCCGTGATGCGCGCACCGTGGTGCTCGAAGCGGGTACCGGCGTGGGCAAGACGGCCGCCTACCTGGTGCCTGCCCTGCTCGAAGGCGGCAAGGTCATTGTGTCGACCGGCACCAAGGCGCTGCAGGACCAGCTTTACCACCGCGACCTGCCAGCCATCCGCGACGCGCTGGCCGTGCCGGTCAAGGTGGCGCTGCTCAAGGGGCGCAGCAATTACCTGTGCTGGCACCACCTGGAGCGCACCAACCAGGACGCTACCCTGCTGGGCAGCCGCCAGGAGGTGCGCGACCTGTCCGAGATCAACCGCTTTGCGCCGCTGAGCGCCACGGGCGACAAGGCCGAGTGCCCCACCGTCCCCGAGCACGCGGCCATCTGGGCCCGCGTCACGTCCACCCGCGAGAACTGCCTGGGCAGCGACTGCCCCCGTTACGCCGACTGCTTTGTCGTGCGGGCCCGGCGCGAGGCCCAGGATGCCGACGTGGTCGTCGTCAACCACCACCTGTTCTTTGCCGACCTGATGCTGCGCGAAGAAGGCGTGCCCGAGCTGCTGCCGCAGGCGCAGACGGTGATCTTCGACGAAGCCCACCAGTTGCCCGACACCGCCACGCTGTTCTTCGGCGAAACGGTATCGACCGCGCAGTTGCTCGATTTTCTACGCGACACGCTGGCCACCGGCCAGTCGCAGGCCCGAGACGGCGCGAACTGGAACGATGTCCTCGCGCCGATGGACCGCGCCACGCGCGACCTCCGTTTGTGCTTCGGCATGCAGGCGCAACGGCTGTCATCTGCGCAACTGGGTGCCGACCACCCGCTGCTGCCTGCGCTGACGACGCTGCGCGAAGCGCTCGCCCACGTGCGCGAGGTGCTCGACAGCCAGGCCGAGCGCAGTGCCGACCTGCAGCAACTCCACCGCCGCGCACACGACCTGCTGCAGCGCCTGATCGCCTGGGGCGCTCCCGAGCGGGCGCACGAGCCCGAGCTGTGCTGGGTGGATGTGGGCACGCACGGCGTCCAGCTGCACCGCACGCCCATCTCGGTGGCCGATGTCTTCCGCCGTCAGCGGCTGGGCGCCGATGTGGCCGACGACGAGTCAGCCCTGCACAACGAGCACGCACCGACTGATGACGAGGACGAAGGCGATCTGCAAGCCCTGTTCGAAGGCGCCCCCGACGCCGACGCGCCGCCATCCAACCGCCCCCGCCAGGCATGGGTCTTCACCTCGGCCACGCTGGCCGTGAAGCAGGACTTCCGCCATTTCACCGACGCGCTGGGCCTGGAAGACGCCGAATGCCAGTCGTGGTCCAGCCCGTATGACTACCCCCAGCAGGCCATGCTGTATGTGCCGCAGGGGCTACCGCTGCCATCGCATCCGCGCCATACCGAAGCCGTGGTCGATGCGGCCCTGCCGCTGATCCGCGCGAACCGCGGCCGTGCGTTCGTGTTGTGCACCAGCCTGCGCGCCGTCGACACGGCCACGGCCCGGCTCAAGCAGTTGTTCGAGGCGGCGGGCGATCCCTTCCCCGTGCTGCGCCAGGGCGACGCGCCCCGCCCCACCCTGCTCGACGACTTCCGCCGGGCGGGCAATGCTGTGCTGGTCGGCAGCCACAGCTTCTGGGAGGGCATCGACGTCAAGGGCGATGCGCTCACGCTCGTGGTGATCGACAAGCTGCCCTTTGCCCCACCCGACGACCCGGTGCTGGCCAAACGGCTGGAGCTGCTGGCCCAGGCCGGCGGCAACCCGTTCATGAGCCACCAGGTGCCGCAGGCCATCATCGCGCTCAAGCAGGGCGCCGGCCGCCTGATCCGCAGCGAGACCGACCGCGGCGTGCTGATGATCTGCGACACGCGCCTGATCGACAAACCTTACGGCCGCCGCATCTGGCAAAGCCTGCCCCCCATGCGTCGCAGCCGCGTGCAGGACGAAGCCGTGGCCTTTCTGGCCAGCCTCTGATCAGATTTCGAGGTTGTCGATCAACCGCGTGCGGCCCAGCTTGGCCGCCACCAGCGTCACCAGCGGCGTGGTGGTCAAACCGGCGGCCAGCTCGTCGGCCGTGGGTGCATGCAGGTCCGTCTGGCGGCGCACCATCACATAGTCGGGCGCCCAGCCGCGCTCGCGCAGCCTGGCCATCGCTGCCTGCTCCCATTCGGCCAGCAAGGCGGGCGTGAGCGCCGTGGCGCCACGGGCCTGCGACTGGATCTGGCGCAGCAAGCCGATCAGCGTGAGCGCCTCGGCGCGCTCGTCATCGCTGAGGTAGCCGTTGCGAGACGACAGGGCCAGTCCTTCGGGCGAGCGCATGGTGTCGCCCCCGACGATGTCGATGGGCAGGCCCATCTGCCGCACCATGTTGCGGATGACCATGAGTTGCTGGTAGTCCTTCTTGCCGAACACCGCGGCACGCGGTTGCACGAGGTTGAACAGCTTGTGGACCACGGTGCAGACCCCGGTGAAGAAGCCGGGCCGGAAAGCGCCTTCGAGGATGTCGGCCAGCTCTGCGGGCGGCACCACCTTGTAACCCTGCGGCTCGGGGTACAGCTCGGCCTCATCGGGCGCAAACAGGATGTCGCAGCCCGCGCTGGCGAGCAATTCGGCGTCACGCGCCAGCGTGCGCGGATAGCGGTCGAAATCCTCGTTCGGCCCGAACTGCAGCCGGTTGACGAAGATGCTGGCCACCACCGGGCTGCGCCCGGTCGCAGCGGCGGCATCGGCCAGGCCCACTGCCTGGCGGATCAGGGCCAGATGTCCCTCATGCAGGTTGCCCATCGTGGGCACGAAGACAGGTGCCGCCGGCGCGGCCGACAGCGTGGCCCGCAGCTCGGCCACGGTGTGGATGGTTTTCATGGCAGATGCGCTGGGTGGATCGGGTGGGTAGATCAATAGCCGTGAACAGCCTCGTCAGGGAAGCTGCCGTCCTTGACCGCATGCACATAGCGCCGGACGGCCTCTTCGATGCTGCCACCTTCAGCCATGAAGTTGCGAACAAAGCGGGGCAGCTTGCCGCGCGTGACATGCAGCATGTCGTGCAACACCAGCACCTGGCCGGCCGTGCCAGCGCCCGCGCCGATGCCGATCGTCATCACGCCCGGGTTGTCCGCCTGCACCTCGCGGGCCACGGCAGAGGGCATCAACTCCAGCACCATCATGGCGGCGCCGGCATCGGCCAGTTCACGAGCATGGCGGCGCAGCGTGGCCGCACCGGCCTCGTCACGCCCCTGGATGCGGTAGCCGCCCAGCGCATGCACGCTCTGCGGCGTCAGGCCCAGGTGGGCACACACCGGGATGCCGCGCTCGGTGAGAAAGTGCACCGTCTCGGCCGTCCAGCCGCCGCCTTCCAGCTTGACCATGTGGGCGCCGGCCTGCATCAGGGCCACGCTGCTGCGCAGGGCCTGCTCGCGGCTTTCCTGGTAGCTGCCGAAAGGCAGATCACCGATCACCCACGCCGTCCGGTTTCCCCGCGCCACACAGCGCGTGTGATAGGCCATCTCCTCCATGGACACCGGCACCGTGCTGGCGTGGCCCTGCACGATCATGCCCAGCGAATCGCCCACGAGGATGCAGTCCACGCCAGCTTCGTCCACCAGGCGCGCAAACATCGCGTCATACGCGGTGAGCATGGTGATCTTCTCGCCCTGGGCCTGCATCTCCCGCAGGCGATGCAGGGTCATGGGCTTGCGGCCGGGCTGTTGGGCAGGGTTCATGCTGTACTGTGCTGCAGCGTGCAGCCGTCATGGAAGAAGTGGCGGGATTCTAGGGCAAGGCCATGTTCACACGGGGGTTACCAGATGCATCACAGCCATTCCACGCACAAGGGCTTGCGAGCGCTTGGCGCCGCTTTGCTGATCGGCAGCCTGACGCTCGGCGCCTGCGGCGGCGCCAAGCAGGGCAACGATACCCCGCCCGTGGGATCCACCCCGCCGGCCGAGGCGGCCCGCGTCGAGGTGGTGGCGTCCGGCCTGCGCAACCCTTGGGGCCTGGCATTCCTGAGCGATGGCAGCATGCTCGTGACCGAGAAAGGCGGCCGCCTCTGGCGTCTGAGCGCCAATGGCCAGCAACGCGAAGCCGTGTCGGGCGTGCCCACGGTTCACAACCAGGGCCAGGGCGGTCTCCTGGATGTCGTGGCCGAGTCAGGCAGCTCGCCGTGGGTGTACTGGAGTTATGCGGAGCGAGGCACGGGCGCACAAGCCAGCCTGAGTGGCACAGCCGTCGCGCGCGGGCGACTCCATGGTGCGCAGCTTGACGAGGTGCAGGTGCTGTTCAGGCAGCAACCCAAGCTGGACGGCGATGGTCACTATGGCGCCCGGCTGGCATTGGGGCCCGACGACACGCTGTTCATCGCGTTGGGCGACCGCATGAAGGACAATCCGCGCTCCCCCACGACCGACTTCGCCCAGAACCAGACCACGCATCTGGGCAAGGTCGTTCGCATTCGCCGCGAAGGCGGGGCAGCGCCGGCCAACCCCGCCTGGGGCACGCCGGGCGCGCTGCCCGAGATCTGGAGCACCGGCCACCGCAACATCCAGTCCGCCGCCCTGCACCCCGACACGGGCGAGCTCTGGGTGGCCGAGCACGGCCCACAGGGTGGTGATGAAGTCAACATCGCGCGCCCGGGCAGCAACCATGGCTGGCCGCTGCGCAGCTACGGCTGCCCGTATGGCTCGGTCCCGACCGAAGGGTGCCGCCTGGGCGCAGGAACGCACGCGCCCGACTTCAGCGAGCCCCTGACCTACTGGGAGCCGTTCTCGATCGCACCCAGCGGCATGGCCTTCTACACAGGCGACGGTTTTCCCGAATGGCGCGGCAGCCTGTTCGTGGGCGCGCTGGCTGGCAAGGCACTGTGGCGGCTGACACTGGAAGATGGCCGCGTGGTCGGACGCGAAACGCTGTTCAAGGGCGAATGGGGCCGCATCCGCGATGTGCGCCAGGGGCCCGACGGTTGGCTGTACTTGCTGACCGACGAGGAAGACGGCAAGCTGCTGCGCGTGCGTCGCTGAATGCAGACGGGCCGACCAGGCAGATCAGGCAGGTTGATATGCGAGGCGCACGTAGATGGGCGCAAACGCCTCGGCCTGCGTGATCTCGATGAGGCGCTCGCGGGCGAGCTCCAGCATGGCGATAAACGTGACCACCAGCACCTGCGGGCCGCGGGTGACGTCGAACAAGGCCTCGAACTCGACAAAGCGCCGGCCCTGCAGCGTGCGCAGCACCAGGCTCATGTGCTCACGCACCGACAGCTCTTCGCGGGTGATCGTGTGATGGGTATGCAGTCGGGCCCGCTGCAGTATCCCGGCCCAGGCTTCACGCAGATCGACCAGCGTGACCTCGGGCAGCTGGACGTTCAGCGAGGGGTCGCTGTAGGCCTGTACGCGTAGAAAATCGCGTCCCATCAGCGGCAGCGTGTCGAGTTGCGCCGCGGCGAGCTTCATCTGCTCGTACTCGATCAGGCGACGGACCAGCTCGGCCCGTGGGTCTTCGGCCTCTTCGCCATCATCGGTCTTGCGCGGTGGCAACAGCATCCGCGACTTGATCTCGATGAGCATGGCCGCCATCAGCAGATACTCGGACGCCAGTTCCAGATTGCGCTTGCGAATCTGGTCGACATAGGCCAAGTACTGGCGCGTGACATCGGCCAGCGGGATGTCCAGAATGTTGAAGTTCTGCTTGCGGATCAGGTAGAGCAGCAGATCCAGCGGGCCCTCAAAAGTCTCGAGAAAGACCTCCAGGGCATCCGGCGGGATGTACAGATCAGACGGCAGGTCGAACAGCGGCTCGCCGTACAGGCGCGCCACGGCCACGTGGTCCACCACCTGGGGCAGACCTGCGTCGTCGACCTCGCTGACCGGGTGCAAGCCTGACCTCAGGCTTTGGTCTGATAGACGTAAGGCTGCTGCGGCACGCGGCCTTCGCGCACGGCGCGCTGGGCCTCGGCGTCCTGCGGCTGGCGATCCCACAGCAGAGCGCGCCCCTGGCGCTGGCGCTCTTCCATCTGGGGATCGCGCTGCTTGAGGCTGTCGAGGAACTGGGTCACGTCAGACTTGTAGGGCTTCCAGAAAAGCGGCATGGGAGATCCGGTCAAAGTGGTCGAGGTCGTGCGCCGCACAGTGTGGCGCCAAACCTCTCATTCTATCGGCCAGCCGGGCGGCGGGGCACTCGCGCGAGAGCAGCCGGCGCGAGACAATGTCACGATGAAGGAAATCGAACTGAAGTTCCAGGTGCCCGAGGCATCGTGGATGGTGCTGCAGGACGAGTTGAGCGCCCTGCCGGGCGGGCAATGGCCGCTGCAGACGCTGGAGGCCATCTACTTCGACACCCCGGACCGTCGGCTGGCCCGCGCCCGGGCGGCCCTGCGCATCCGCCGGGAAGACGATGACTGGGTCCAGACGCTCAAGGCCGCCGGGGCCAACCCGATGGTGCGTCTGGAGGACAACCAGCCCTGCCCCGCTCCGGCTGACGGTCAGACCGCGTCGCCCGACCTGTCGCGCCACCACGGCCACGCACGCGACGCGCTGGTGCGCGACCTGGGCTGGGATCCTGTGACCGATCCCGCTGGCGTGGGCACGGGCTTGACCGCCCTGTATGGCACGGCGATGCAACGCCAGCGCGCGCAGCTGGCGGTGACCGTGCCCGGCCAGCCCCCGGCCTTCGGCACGGTCGAACTGGCGCTGGACCAGGGCGAGATCCGGGCCGGCACGCTGCAACGTGCCGTGCGAGAGCTGGAAATCGAGCTGATCGAAGGCGCCCCCCGGGCCGTGCTGGTTGTGGCGCGAGATCTGGTGGTGCGCCACGGTGTGTGGCTCGACGTGCAGACCAAGGCCCATCGCGGCGACCAGCTCGCGCGCGAGGCCAGCAGCGGCCGGCCCAGCCCGATGCCGCCTGCGCGGCCGCGCGCACGCCAGGCCGCGTGGACGGCCGGGCTGCAGGCAGCCGTCGACCAGATCAGCCACAACGCCAGCGAGGTGGCGCAATCGACCACCAGCGCAGGGGCCGAACTGAGCCCCTGGGCGCACAGCTGGGTCAGCGGACTGCGCCGAGCGCGCATGCTGTGGCGCCATGCGCCTTCGGCGGTGCGCGCCCATGCTGCACACGGTCAGGTCAGCGCGGGGCTGGATACGCTCACCGCGTCGCTCCAGGGCACAGCCAGCCTGACGGCTGGGCAGCTCCGGGCACTCGCCCGCTCTCAGGCCCACACCCTGTTGCTGCTGGCCTTGCTCGACACGCTGGTTCAGCCGGGCTGAGCGCCAGCGCACGCGCGGGCGCCGATCCCTCCGGCTCAGCGGATGCGCATGCCCGGCTCAGCGCCGGGGAAGGGTTCGAGCACATACACGCCGGGGTTGGCCTTCTCATCGGCGTGCGACGCGGCCAGCACCATGCCTTCACTCACGCCGAATTTCATCTTGCGCGGCGCCAGGTTGGCTACCAGCACGGTGAGCTTGCCGATGAGCTGCTCGGGCTGGTAGGCCTCCTTGATGCCGCTGAACACGTTGCGGTGGCGGCCCTCGCCCACATCCAGCGTCAGGCGCAGCAGCTTGGTGCTGCCCTCCACGTGCTCGGCGTTGACGATCTTGGCGATGCGCAGGTCCACCTTGACGAAATCGTCGATGGTGATGGTGGGGGCAATGTCCTCGCCGCCTGGCTTGGGCAGTTCAATGACAGGCGCCGGCGGCGGCTCAAACAGCGCATCCAGCATCTTCACGTCCACGCGTTGCATCAGGTGCTGGTAGGTGCCAATCGTGTGCACGCCCAACAGCTCCTGGCTCTTGGCCATGAACATCGGCGGCACGTTCAGGAAGGCTTCGACCTGCTCGGCCAGCGCGGGCAGCACGGGCTTGAGGTAGATCGTCAGGATGCGGAAAGCCTCGATGCAGACCGTACAGACCTCGTGCAGGCGGGCGTCCTGCCCCTCCTGTTTGGCCAGCTCCCAGGGCTTGTTGGCGTCCACATACTCGTTGACGCGATCGGCCAGCAGCATGATCTCGCGCAGGGCCTTGCCGAACTCACGCTGCTCGTACAACTCAACCACCGTGTCATGGCGCGCCTGCAGCGCACGAAGCATCTCTTGCGCAGCGATGGTTTCGGGCGTCTCCTCGCGCGTGCCGCCCACCTGGCACAGGCGCCCGCCAAAGCGCTTGTGCAGGAAACCGGCAGCGCGGCTGGCGATGTTGATGTACTTGCCCACCAGGTCGGAGTTGACCCGGGCCATGAAGTCGTCCTTGTTGAAGTCGATGTCTTCGACGTTGGCGTTGAGCTTGGCAGCGATGTAGTAGCGCAGCCATTCGGGGTTCATGCCGATGCTCAGGTACTTCAGCGGATCAAGCCCGGTGCCACGGCTCTTGGACATCTTCTCGCCGTTGTTGACGGTCATGAAGCCGTGCACATTCACCTGGTTGGGCAGCTTGCGGCCGCTGAACTGCAGCATCGCGGGCCAGAACAGGGTGTGGAAGTAGGTGATGTCCTTGCCGATGAAGTGGACCTGCTCCACAGCCGGGTCGGCCATGAACTCGTCGAATGAGCGAGACTCGCCGTACTTGGCCTTGGGCCCGCCAGATGCGAAGTAGCTCTTGAGCGAGGCCAGGTAGCCGATCGGCGCGTCCAGCCAGACGTAGAAATACTTGCCTGGCGCCCCGGGAATTTCGATGCCGAAGTAAGGCGCGTCGCGGCTGATGTCCCAGTCGCCCAGGCCGCCCTCGCCGTTTTCGTCCTTGGTGAACCACTCCTTGATCTTCTTGCTGACGGCCGGCTGCAGCTTGCCGTCCTGCGTCCATTGCTCCAGAAAGCTCAGACAGCGCGGGTCAGACAGCTTGAAGAAATAGTGATCCGACGTCTTGAGCACCGGTGTGGCGCCCGACAGCGCCGAGTACGGGTTCTTCAGTTCCGTGGGCGCGTACACCGCGCCGCACACCTCGCACGAATCGCCGTACTGGTCCTTGGCCGCGCACTTGGGGCACTCGCCCTTGATGAAGCGGTCGGCCAGGAACATGCCCTTTTCGGGGTCGAAGAACTGCTGAACAGGGCGGACGTCGATCAGCCCCTGGTCTTTCAGCGCCACATAGATGCTTTGCGCCAGTTCGTGGTTCTCGGGGCTGTCGGTGCTCGACCAGTGGTCGAAGCTGATGTGAAAGCCATCCAGATACGGCTTGCGGCCCGCCGCGATGTCGGCCACGAATTGCTGTGGCGTCTTGCCCACCTTCTGGGCCGCGATCATGATGGGCGCGCCGTGCGCGTCATCGGCGCCCACGAAGTGCACCTGGTTGCCCTGCATGCGCTGGAAGCGCACCCAGATGTCGGCCTGGATGTATTCCATGATGTGGCCAATGTGGAAATGGCCGTTGGCGTAAGGCAGCGCGGTGGTGACGAAGAGCTGGCGGGGCATACGTGGTGCGAACCGGTGAGTAAGAGCGGGATTTTAGGCCGCGCGCACCGGCCGCTTGGCCGATCGCCCATTCATCCCGAAGGGCCGCCCTTCCGGGCTAGACTGTCTGACCCGGTTCGGTCTCGCGCCAACCGCCACCAGATCCCTGCTGTTCGACCCCGTCGCCTTCGCCGTCTGCCCGCATGAACGCCGCTTCCCCGCTCGAAACCGCCGTCCAGGATGCCCTGCGCACCGTCCCCGACCCGCTGACCGGGCAGGACTGGGTCAGTGGCCGCCAGCTCAAACGCGTCGCGGTTGACGGCAGCAAGGTAACACTGGACATCGCCCTGGGCTATCCCGCCCGCTCTCAGTGGCCGGCCTACACCGAGGCCATCCGCCAGGCCTTGAACGCCTTGCCGGGCGTCGATCAGGTGGAGGTCAACTGGTCGACCGCCGTGCAGACCCATGCGGCCTCGCGCGGCCAGGCCTTGCTGCCTGGCGTGCGCAACATCATTGCCGTAGGCTCAGGCAAGGGCGGTGTGGGCAAGAGCACCACCGCCGTCAACCTCGCGCTGGCGTTGGCCGCCGAGGGCGCCCGCGTGGGCATGCTGGACGCCGACATCTACGGTCCCAGCCAGCCGCTGATGCTGGGCCTGTCGGGCAAGCCCGACAGCCCGGACGGCAAGACCATCACCCCACCGGTCAATCATGGCCTGCAGATGATGTCCATCGGCTTGCTGGTGCAGGACAAGGCCCCCACCATCTGGCGCGGTCCCATGGCCAGCCAGGCCTTCGACCAGCTGCTGCGCCTGAGCAACTGGGGCGAGCCTAATCGGCCACTCGACTACCTCATCGTCGACATGCCCCCCGGCACGGGCGACATCCACCTGAGCATCAGCCAGCGTGCCCCGCTGACGGCGGCCGTCATCGTCACCACCCCGCAGGACATCGCCCTGCTGGATGCGCGCAAGGGCCTGCAGATGTTCGAGAAGGTGTCGGTGCCGGTTCTGGGCATCGTCGAGAACATGGCGGTGTTCTGCTGCCCGAACTGCGGCCATGAAGAGCACATCTTCGGCCAGGACGGCGGCAAGCGCATGGCCGAAGAATGCGGTGTGCCGCTGCTGGGCTCGATGCCGCTGACGCTGGGCATCCGCGAACAGGCCGACAGCGGGCGCCCCACCCTGGTGGCCGAGCCCGACGGCCGCATCGCTGGCCTGTACAAGGCCATGGCGCGCCAACTGGCCGCCAGCCTGTCGCTGCGGCCGAAGGACTACTCGGCGAAGATGCCCGCGGTGGCCGTACAGCAGCCCGCCAACTGAGCGCACAGGCACCCGCATGGCCACCTCGCTGTCGATGCACATGGACGACGCCTGGTTCGACGTCGTGCCCCTCGCACTGCTGGAGTTCAACGCGCACGGGCGCGTGCTCCGCGGCAACTCGGCGCTCAGCGCCCTGCTGGGTTACGCCACCCCCGCTGGCAGCAACCTGGCCGACTGCCCGCAGGCGCTGCAACGCCTGTGCGGCTGGGATGCCCCGCTGACCTTGCTCGCCCTCGGCCCGGAAGACCCGCCGCTGCAGGCCCAGGTGGCCCAGGCCCGCGCCGGACAGGCGCCCGCCACGCTGCGCAGCCAGGTCTGGGCTCAGGCCCAGGCCAGCCAGCAGCAGCCGCGACGCTTTCTGTGTGCCATCCGAGAAACGGCATCTGACATCACCGCGGCTTTGCCGCACGCCGCAGGTGCCGGCATCGTCTCCGACGCCGATGCCGCGCCCGTCCCGGATCAGGCACAACTGCTGCACGAACTCAGCACCATCCTCGAGAGCACACCCGCTGGCATCGCCTACCTGCGCGGCAACGTGCTGGTGCGCTGCAACCGCCGTTTCGAGCGGATGCTCGGCCTGACCCCCGGCACGATGGCCGGTCAGAGCCTGGAGGCGCTGCTGGCGGCGGATCCGCGCATCGACCAGGTGGTCGCCGAAACCACTCACGAGCTTCAGCGCACGGGCCAGTTCGAAAGCGAGCTCGAGATCGTCATTCCTTCCCACCCCACACGCTGGTACGCGTTGTCAGTACGCCGCATCGGCGGCACGCCCGGGGCGGAGGAAGTCATCGTGGTGCTATCAGACATCACCGGCATCCGATCGCAGCAGGCGCAACTCGAAGCGCTGGGCCGTGACCGCGACCTGATGTTCACGCTGTCGGGTGTCGGCATTGCCTTCGTCAAGGACGGCCTGATCCAGAGCGCCAACCCCGCCCTGGCCCAGCTGCTGGGCGAAGATGGGGTCGACCTGGCTGGCCGCCCGCTGGTCAGCGTGTACGCCAGCGACCTCGACCCCAATCTCGAAACCGACGTGATGAGCGTGCTGCGCAGTCTGGGCCACTGGCAGGGCGAGCGCGCGCTGCGCCATGCAAGAAGCGGGCACGGCATGTGGGCCGAAGTGGCGCTGCGGCTCGTCCAGCCCGGGCGCCCGGAAGAGGGGCTGATCGCCTCGTTCGTCAATGTGGATGCCCGTCACCGGGCCGAGCACAGCCTCACGCTGCAGGCCGACCGCACCCGCGCCATTCTGGACTCGGTGTTCGTCGGCATCGTCACGCTCGACGCGCACGGCATCGCCTGGATGAACCGCTCGGCGCGGCGCATGTTCGGCGGTGACCTGGCCGACTTCCTCGGCCAGCCGCTCAGCACGGTCGCTACGCCCGACCTGGATCACCCCTTCCGGCTGACAGACTATCTCGATGAGCTGGAAGACGGGCAATCACACACCTTCGAGTGTCAGGTCGTCGGTCGGGACGGCCGGGTGTTCTGGGTGGTCGGCAATGCGGTCGTCACGCTCGACGAATCGAACCAGCGCCACATCACCTACGCTTTGCTGGACATCGATCGCCGCCGCCAGGCCGAAGCGCAATCGGCCGAGGCGCAGGCCACGCTGCAGCGCATCATCGAGATGGCGCCGATGGCCATCCAGCTGGTCGACGCCCACGACCTCCGGCTGCTCCAGGCCAACCAGGCCGCGTCGGCCTACATGGGGCGCGAAGCCGCCCACGCGCTGCAGCTCGCACCCGATGCGCTGTACAGCCCGGACCGGGCTCGCCTGACCCGCGGCGACCTGTTGGCCTGCCTGGATGCCGGCCAGGCGCTGCATCGTGAGTACAGCCTGCCGCAGCCGGGTGGAAACCGGATCTGGGACGTCAACTACCTGCCGCTTGCGCGAGATGGTCAGGGCACCGACCAGGTCCTGGTCGTGGCCTCGGACATCACAGAGCAACGCGCTGCCGAGCAAGCGCGCCTGGAAGCCGCCATTGCGCAACGCGAAATGCTGGTGCGCGAAGTGCACCACCGCATCAAGAACAACCTTCAGGGCGTGGCAGGTCTGCTGCAGCAGATCGCCTCGCGCAAACCCGAGGTCGCGCCCGCCATCGCCGAGGTCGTGGGGCAGGTTCAGGCCATTGCGCAGGTCTACGGGTTGCAGGTCGGTGCCGGCGGGCCCTTGCGGCTGCGCGCCGTCGTCGAGGCCATCGCGCATTCGGTACAACGCACTTTTGGCCGCACCATCGAGTTGCAGGTACTGGGTGACGAAGCGGGATCCTGGCTGCTGCCCGAAGCCGAATCCATTCCCATTGCCTTGAGTCTGAACGAGCTGTTGACGAATGCGCACAAGCACGGCCCGGGGGCCGACCCGCTGCTGTGCACCTTGCGGGCGTCGGAGACAGCCGTGGAAATCGACATCGACAACCCGGGTCAGCTGCCGGAAGGTTTCAGCCTGGACCGCGTCCGAGGGGGCGTCTCAGGCCTCGGCCTGGTGCGGGCGCTGTTGCCACGGCGTAGCGCGCGCCTGACCCTGACCCCTGAGGGCGGCCAGGTGCGCGCCCGCGTCACACTGACGCCGCCGGGCATCCATCTGGCACCTCCTCCCCCCTCGACGGGGGAACCCACTGGTCATCAGATCGCTCTTTGGCCACAATAGGCGTTTTAAACGTCTGGCCGGGCGCGTCTTGCGCCCAGGGGACGAAACGTGGGTGGCGACGTGGAACACGACGTGGGGCACAAAGGCAAGATTCTCGTGGTCGATGATGACCGGCTGGTGCTGGCCACCTTGACCCATGGCTTGTCGGAAGCCGGCTACGAAGTCATCGACGCAGACAATGGCGACGACGCCATCCTGCTGGCCCGGCAGCACAAGCCCGAGCTGGCGCTGCTCGACATCCGCATGGAAGGCAAGAGCGGCTTCGATGTGGCGGCTTACCTGCGCGAGTATTGCCAGATCCCGTTCATGTTCCTGTCGGCCTTTTCGGATGAAGCCACGGTCAACCAGGTCAAGCAGCTCGGAGCCCTCACCTACCTGGTCAAGCCGCTGGACATCCAGCAGATCGTGCCGGCTGTGGAGTCGGCATTCGCCAATCGTCTCAACGCCCGCAGCCTCGCCGCTGCGCCGGTGAGCGCCGGCGCCACGCCAACACCCGCCCCTGCCGTGGTGGAGACGCCCGGTGCGCAGGCACCTGCGCCCGCCGCAGCAGCCACCGCAGATCCGTTGTCACAGACTGTCTCGATCGCCATTGGCATCGTGATGCACCGCCATTCACTCAGCCGCAAGGACGCGCTGACGCGCCTGCGCCAACAGGCCGATCAGGCCGGCACCAGCCTCGACGCGGTCAGTGAACGCATCCTGACCGCCCAGGAAGTGCTCTCGGGCCTGGGTTCGCTGTAAGTCCCTGGCCGGCCGGACCTGCGGCCCGCGGGTGACTCAGGCACCGCGCCGTTGAGCCTGTGCGATGTCCATCAAGGTGAAATAGAAGCACGCGCCCTGACCGGGCCTGGCCTCGGCCCAGATGCGGCCGCCATGGCGCCGCACGATGGCCTGCACCCCTGCCAGTCCCACACCTGTGCCGGGAAACTCCTTGGCGCTGTGCAGCCGCTGGAACATCCCGAACAGCTTGTCGGCGTGCTGCATGTCAAAACCCGCGCCGTTGTCGCGCACGAAGTACACCGGCGGATTGGTCGCGGGCATGGCGCCGAACTCGATGCAGGGTTGATCGACCTTGGCGCTGTACTTGAGCGCGTTGCCCAGCAGGTTTTCCAGCACGCGACGCACCAGCCCCGCGTCGGCCTCGGTGGTCAGCCCCTCGGCCAACCGCCATTCGACCGGTGGGGACTTGTTGTCGCGTAGCGCGCCCAGATCTGTCGCCACTTCGCGCGCGAGAGCGCTCAGATCGACCGGGCTGCGCGCAACGGGCTCCGCAGCCAGTTGGGCCTGCGCCAGGACCGCGTCGATCATGCCGTTCATGCGCGCTGAAGCAGCCAGCACACGGTCCAGATGGTCTACCCCCACCTTGTCCAGCACACCTGCGTAGTCTTCCTTGACGATGCGGGTGAACCCATCGATCACCCTCAGCGGCGCCCGAAGGTCATGCGACAGCGCATACCGCAGCACCTCCTGCTCCGCGTGGCGTAGCTGCAGCTCTTCCTGGGCAATCTGCTGCATCACCTTGTCGCCCAGGGCCTCGCCGGCAGGCACGGGCAGCGGGTCGCAATGTGGCACCAGGACCCCGTGAAAGCCCATCCAGGCGCCGTCTGGCGCCAGGCGCGCTGCCCCCATCAGGCGGCAACCCGGGCCGGTTCGTCCCTGCGCCAACTGCCAGCCAGGCAGTGCGTCAGGCCAGGGAAGGCTCAGCACGCCGGCCCACGCCTGGCGCTGGGCCAGGTGATAGGCGAGTTGCCCGAGCGCCGTCTCGTCCTGCCACAGACTGGTCAACACGGGGCGCTGCGCCAAAGCGGCCGCCAGCGACGGCCAGTCCAGCGCGAGCCAGTCCGGCAGATCCGGCCCTGGCCGCAACACCGTCAGCCGGTGCTGCTCATCGGTTTGCCAGTACCAACCCGTGACCCACTGGGCCCAGCACGGCTCGCTGGCCGATGTGGGTGCAGACGCGGCAGTCGGTGCCGGCACCGTCCCGGCAGCGGTTGCGGGGGCCGCCGCCGCCCCAGGCAAATGTGTAACAGCCCGGCGCACCTCGTCGCGGCGCCACCACACCCGGAAGGCGCAGCCCCAGATCAACGTCGCCATCGCCGCCATCACCCAGCTGCCGCCTGCCTGCACGACCAGCCACAGCCCCGCCAATCCCACAGCCACCCAGGCGAACACGCCCCAGCCACCGCGGTCAGGCGGCGAGGCGGCGGGCACAGCAGAGTCGGCTTCAGGACGCATCCAAACCATTGTAAGGACGGGTGGAAGGGGTTTGTTCTGCTGGCTGCCGTTTTCGTGGAGCTTGTAAAGTTCGTGAACAAATTGGCTCAACGGCGGCCCCCTCGGCCGCACTGCCCGGCCTGTGTGCCGCAGGAATTCGTCAATGCCCACCCCGTGGATCGTGTTGTACCTGACGATGGCCGCCGCCCTGACCGTGGGCGCCGGCTGGCAATGGGGCCTGGGTGGCGCCGGTCTGACGCTGTCGCTGATGACAGCGGTGGCCATTGGCTACTTGGCACGCACCCGCCTGGAGCCGCCGGTCGACTCCCTCCCGCTGACCAGCACCCCACCGGACACCATCACGCCAACAGCGCCCGTGAGGGAAGCCACCGAGCAGGCCGCCGCTGCACAGCATCAGGCACGCCTGATGGCACTGACCCAGCGCATCGTGGATCTGGCTCAAGGCGCAGGCAGCCTGGCGCAGGCCATGCACCGCATCGGTGAGGCCCTGCATGTGCATCTGGGTTCCCGCGCGTGGATCGGGCTGCGGGTGGAAGGCTGGAACGGCGAGTCGGCGCTGGTGCGCCCATGGGTCGACACCGGCGCGGAAGGCACCGATCTGATCGACGTCACCGCAATTGCGTCAGTCCACCGCGACGACCGGCCGCTGGGTGAAGCCCTGTGCACGCTGCGGCCCACCATGGCCGAACTCGGTGGAGCGCCGGCCGGCTCGTCGCCGTGGCGTGAAACCCGACCGCAGCGTGTGCTGGCCCTGCCGATCGCCGTGGATCGCTGGCCACTGGGCGTGATGGAGTTTGCCGACCCGCGCCAATCGCCTGAGGAGCTTGCCGCCGTGTTGGCCATTGCCGCGGCCCAGTTGGGTTTCGTCGCTCAGCGCGAAGCCCATCTGGCGCACATGGCCAGCAACGCCGAACACCTGGGCCGTCTGGCGCTGGTGGCCACGCGCATCAGCAGCGGGGTGGCCATCACCGACCGCGATGGGGTGGTGGAATGGGTGAACACCGCATTCACAGCCTTGACCGGCTGGCCCGAAGACCGCGTGATCGGTCGTCGCCTGCATGAGCTGTTGGCTGACGAAGAAGGCGACCGTAAGGCGGCCCGCGAACTCCATGAGCAACTGCAGCGCGGCGTGCCTTTCCGTCTCTCTTACGAAGCCAGCCGCAAGGGCCCTCAGACCCTCACCCGCTACTGGGGCGAGATCGACGCCATCCAGATGCTCGACGAAACCGGTGGGCGTGGCCAGTACGTCTGCCTGTTCAACGACATCACCAAACGCAAGAGCCAGGAGCATGTGCGCGAGCAGGAGCGCGAGTTTCTGGAGGCGCTGCTTGGCAACCTGCCGGTGAGCCTGTTCGTGCTGGATCCCGTCAATCTGAATGTCGTGGCCATCAACCGCTACACCGAGATCGAGTTCGGGGTACAGCGCGAGCGTGTGGTGGGACGCTCCATCGAACAGGCGCTCGGCCCCTCGGTGCTGGAGCGTGCCCAGCCCTGCATGCAGCAGGCCATCGATACCGGCGAAACGGTGGAGCATGACCTCAGCTGGGACACGCCCAAGGGCCCTCGCTCGGTGAATGCCCGTCACTTTGCCCTGCGCCACGCCAACGGCCGACCGCGGCTGCTCATCTCGCTGGTGCGCGACATCACCGCGTCGCGCCAGGCGCAGGCAGACCTGGAAGAATCCGAACGCCGGTTCCGTGAGCTCATGGAGTCGATGGACGATGCCGTGTACGTGGCCAGCGCCGACCGACAGGCCTTCCTGTACCTCAGCCCGCGCGTCGAAGCCCTGCTGGGCACCCCGGCAGATCGCCTGATGACCGAGCCGCAGGCGGTGCGGGCCTTGATCACGCCGGAAGACCGGCCGCTGCTGGCCGAGCAGGAGCGCCTGGAGCGCCAGGGGCAGCCGACCGACACACTGTTGCGGCTGGATGTGCCGGGCAAGGGGCAGCGCTGGCTGCGCCACCGCACGCGCACCCGAAAGCTGGACCACGGCGAGTTGCGGGTGTACGGCCTGATGTCGGACATCACTGACGAGCACAACCAGGCGCTCGAGTTACAGCGCGCCCGCGATGCGGCTGAAAGCGCCAGCCAGGCCAAGAGCCAGTTCATGGCCAACATGAGCCATGAGATCCGCACACCGATGAACGGCATCCTCGGCATGACCGAACTGCTGCTGGGCACACCACTCACCGACAAGCAGCGTCGCTTCGCCCAGGCGGTCTACCGATCAGGTGAAAGCCTGCTGGAGATCATCAACGACATTCTGGATTTCGCCAAGATCGAAGCGGGCCGGCTGGAGTTGGCCACCTGCGACTTCGTGCTGCGCACACTCGTGGAGGACACGCTGGAGCTGATGGCGCCCCGGGCCCACGAGAAAGGCCTGGAACTGAGCTTCCGCGAGCAACCTGGTCTGCCCAGCGTCATCCACGGCGACCCGTTGCGCCTGCGCCAGGTGCTGACCAACCTGGTGGCCAACGCCATCAAGTTCACCGAACACGGCGAGGTGGTGGTCGACATCCGCCGCGGCCTGGGCGATGGCATGCTGAGCTCCGACGGCGCCGCCACACCGGCCATCGAGCTGGAATTCATGGTGCGTGACACCGGCATCGGCATTGCCCCAGAGGCGTTGCCTCGCCTGTTCAGCGCATTCGTGCAGGCCAATGGCGGCATGGCGCGCCGTTATGGCGGCACCGGCCTGGGGCTGGCGATCTCCAAGCAACTGGTCGAACTGATGGGCGGTCGCATCGACGTGCACAGCGCGCCGGGTGTGGGATCCGAGTTCGTCTTCCGTGTGCCTGTGCGCGTGGGTGACAGCCATGCCGACATGGCCATGCTGGAAGAGCCCGAGATGCCCTCGTTCAGCGTGCTGGTGGTCGACGACAACGAGACCAACCGCACGGTCATCGAGAACATGCTGTCGGCCTGGGGCATGCACGTCGTCCAGGCGCGCAACGGCCGCGAGGCGCTGGAGTTGCTGATGGCCAATCCGCGTCGCGACGAGGACTTTGATCTGGCGCTCGTCGACATGAACATGCCCGAACTGGATGGCATCGGACTGGCCCGTGCCGTGCGCGGCAGCGGCCGCTACCCGCACCTGAAGATGGTGCTGCTGTCATCGGTGTCGTCGCCGGACGACGTGCGCCGCGCGCAGGAGGCCGGCTTCCAGCGCTTCGTGCCCAAGCCGCTGCGCAAGGCCGAGCTGCGGCAGGCCATTCTTGGCATCTCCGCAGAACTCGGCGGCGAAGGGCAACAGGAGCTGCCGCGCCTGCACAAGCATGTGCTGGTCATTGAAGACAATCCGGTCAACCAGGAAGTCTGCTCGCAGATGCTCAAGCGCCTGGGCTGCGACGTGCGCGTGGCCAGCTCGGCCCTGGAGGGACTGCGCCGTCTTGGCGAAGCCCGTTTCGACCTGGTGCTGATGGACATTCAGATGCCAGGCATGGACGGCATCGAGGCCCTCAACTGGTTCCGCCGCGGCTCCAGCACCCGTTTCACCTTCCTCACCCCGTCGGATACCCCGGTCATCGCCGTGACGGCCAACGCCCTCGAAGGCGACGAACAACGCTTTCTGGATCTCGGCTTCACCGACTACCTCTCCAAGCCTTTCCGCCAGAGCCAGTTGCAGAAGGTGCTGATGGAGCACACCCACGTCGAGCCTCACTTGCTCGGCTCGGCGACACATCCGCAGGCACCCGGGTTGCCCAACCAAGACGAAGCGGCATCACACCCGGCCCCGCAAGCTGTTGCGCCCGGTCCACATCACAGCGCTCCGCAGGCGAACCTGCCCGCGGGTCAGGAGAATCCCGATATGGATCTGCATGCCCTGTTCGACCCCGAAGCCCTGCGTCGTCTCAAGGAGCTCGACCCCAAAGGCGACAACCGCTTGTTCGAACGGGTGGCCAAAGCCTTTGAAACCTCGGTGGGCCGACTGCTGCCGCAACTCGAAGATGCGATTCGTGCAGATGACATGCACGGAATCCTGCATGTGGCGCATACACTGAAGTCTTCTTCGGCCAGCATCGGCGCACTCAAGTTGTCACATTTGTGTGCCGAAATCGAGACCATGATTCGGCGCCAGACAGGAGAAGACTTGAGCTCGCGACTGCACGACCTCCCGCGTGAAGTGGAGCGCGTGCTGCTCGGGTTGCGCACGCTGCTGGAGAACCAGACATGAACCAGCACGCCGCCTTCGCCGGAGACGACCTGATGGAGCAGCCCCGCGTGCTGCTGGTCGACGATGACGAGGTGAACCTGTTGCTGACCTCGATCGCGCTGCGCGAGCGCGGGTTTGCGATCACCGAGGCCAATTCGGGTGAACAGGCGCTGCAACTGATCACCGACTGGCTGCCCGATGTCGTGGTGCTCGACGCCGTGATGCCCGGCCTGGATGGCTTTGCCACCTGCCAGGAGCTGCGCCACCTGCCGGGCTACGAATCGGTGCCCGTGCTGATGCTGACCGGGCTGGATGACGATGCCTCCATCACGCGCGCCTACGAAGTCGGGGCCACCGATTTCTTTGTGAAGAGCAACCAGTGGAGCCTGCTGGCCGGCCGGCTGCGCTATCTGCTGCGCGCCTCGCGCACGCGCCACGAACTCGAGCGCAGCAAGGCCAAACTGGCCCGCGCACAGGATCTGGCGCGCATGGGGAGCTTCGACTGGCGCAGAGGTGCCACCGTGGTGTTCTCGATCGAGGGCTTGCGCGTCTTCGGTCTGGGACCGAACGAAGAACTCAACCTGCGCCGCATCGTGCGCATGATGCCCAAGGAAGACCGACGTGGCTCGCTGCGTATCCTGCGGCAGGTGATCGACCATGGCACGGTGCTGTGCAACGACATCCGCGTCACGCTGGACGACGGTCGCGAACGCATTCTGCATCTCGAGGCCGAGCCGGAGTTCAATGAACTGGCCAGTCTGACGGGCTACACCGGCATCGTGCAGGATGTGACCGACCGCCGCGTGGCGGAAGACAAGATCAAGCATCTGGCGAACTTCGACACCCTCACCGGCTTGCCCAACCGCCGACAGGTGTTCTGGCGCGCTGAACGGGCCATCGAATACGCCAAACGACTCAACCACAGCGTGGCGCTGTTGCAGGTGGGGCTGGACCGCTTCAAGGTCATCAACGAAAACCTGGGACACCACGCGGGCGACGAGCTGCTGATCGAAGTGTCCCGAAGGCTGCGCAACTGTGTGCGCCACTCTGACCAGGTGCTCGAAGGCAGTGCCGACACGCCGGGCCAGCGCACCCACCGTACGCTGGAGGCGGTAGGCCGCCTCGGCGCGGACGAGTTCGTCGTGCTGCTGCCCGAAGTGGCCTGCGAGGCCGACGCCATGACCACGGCCGATGCCATCCTTGCTGCCCTGCGCGAACCCATGATGGCCTCGGGCCAGGAATGCTTCATCACGGCCAGCGTGGGCGTGGCGTTGTTCCCGGCACATGGCCTCAACGTAGCCGACCTGTTGCGCCATGCCGACGTGGCGATGGACCTTGCCAAGAGCCAGGGGCGCAACACCGTCATGCGCTACGACCCCCAGTTGGCCAGCAAGGGTCGCGTACGCCTGGACCTGGATACCGCACTGCACAAGGCCATGGAGCGCAACGAGCTCGTGCTGTACTACCAGCCCAAGATCGATGTGCAGAGTGGCAAATGGGTCGGCGCCGAGGCGCTGATGCGCTGGCAGCGCGACGGCCAGCTCGTGCCACCGGGCGATTTCATCCCACTGGCGGAAGCCACCGGCCTGATCAACGAAATGAGTCTGTGGGCCATCGAGGAGGCCGCGCGCCAGGCCAAGGAGTGGGAGTTGCGGCTGGGCTTCGACGCGTCCATCGCCGTCAACCTGCCCAGCCGGCTGTTCGAACAGGGCGAGCTCGTCGAGAAGATCGAGGCCATCCTGCTCAAGCACGATGTCTCGCCTCGCGCCATCGAACTCGAAATCACCGAAACCGGCCTCATGAAGGACTTGCAAGGGGTCGTGCCTTCGCTGCACCGCCTCAATCAGCTCGGCACCGAGATCTCGATCGACGACTTCGGTACTGGCTACTCGTCTCTGGCCTACCTCACCACCCTGCCCATCAGCGAACTCAAGATCGACCGCTCGTTCGTGCGCGACCTCGGAGACACCCCGCAGAGTTCGGCCGTCGTGTCGGCCATCATTGCGCTGGCCCGCGCGCTGGGCCTGCGGGTCATCGCCGAGGGCGTGGAGAAGGTCTCGCAGATGGAGGTTCTGTACGACCTGGGCTGTCACATCTGTCAGGGCTTCCTGTACGCTCGTCCCATGCCGCCGCGCGAGTTGGAGCAATGGGTGGTCGAGACCCTGGCGCGCCAGACGCTGCCCAGTATCGGCAAGCGCAGCGGCCCCACCCGCGTCCTGCCGCACAACTGAACCAACATGCCTTCGTCACCCGGCGCGTCTCCCACCAAGGATGCCCCTGTGAGCCCGGCCCGCCCGGAAGTGCCTCCGACGCCCGCATTGCTGGCCAAGGCCGCCCTCAAGCGACTGGCCGAAGAGCGCAAGGAACCCACCCCCGATCACTACCGCGCAGCGTATGAGGCTGAGGCCGGTATCGCGCCTTTGCCCGACGCCCACGCGGCCCCATCGGCAAGCGACCCGACTCGGCCGGGCTGGCCAGACGATGAAGCCGGGCCCAAATGGGCTGCGCTGATCGAGCGCATCGTCAGGGGCGCAGAGCGAGGCGGGCGCCAGTGGACGGCTGCACGCAAAAAGGACAGCCTCCAACGGGTGCTCAGCGGCAGCCGCCAGTCTGCCCAACGCCTGCACCAACGACTGTCACAACTGGTGGCCAGTTGGGACAGCGACACCGACGACCCCACACTGATGGACCTGGATGGCTCAGCAGGCGCCATCGCAGCGGACGCGCTGGCCCCGGCGCCGTCCTCTGTGGAACCTGCCGTGGCGCCGGTATCTGATCCCGCGCTGGCAAGCTGGGCGCAACTGGCCAGCCACGCGGTGGCACAGTTGCATCGCACCGTCGGCCAGGCCCTGCCGACGGAGGCTGCGCCCGCTGTCGAAGCAGCCAGCGTGCTGGACACCCGCATCAAACAGCTGCACGCCAGTCAGCCCACGCTGCCGCAAGCTGAACCGGTCAACCCGCTGGCACAGGATCTGAGTGAAGCCTGCGAACAGGCCCGCCGCGTCATCGAGCATCGCCATCACCTGACCACCCAGCTGACCGAACTCGTTCACGCGTTGACTGACAGCCTGGCCGACCTGGCCGAGGACGACTCGTGGGTCCAGGGCCAGTGCGTGGCCATGCGCCACCAGATCGAAGAGGGCCTGAACCATCGCGGCGTGCGCCACGTGCAGCAGTTGCTGGAGACCACGCGCGCGCGCCAGCAGCGGCTCAAGGCCGAGCGCGCCCACGCCCGGGATGCGCTCAAGGCCCTCATTCATACCATGCTGCAGGAGTTGGCCGAGTTGGGCAGCACGACCGACCGCTTTCAGGACAACCTCGGGCGCTACGCCGACACCATCGGGCAGGCTGACAGCCTCGAAAGCCTGACGGGCGTGGTGCGCGAGCTGGTCGAAGAAAGCCGCGCGGTGCAGACGGTTGTGTCGCAGACCCAGCAACGACTGCACACCGAACATGCACGCGCCACCGAGCTCACCGAGCGCGTGCGCGAACTGGAAGACGAGATCCGCAAGCTGTCGGACGAGGTCTCGACCGACCCGCTCACCCAGATCGCCAACCGCCGAGGCATGATGCGCGCCTTTGAAACCGAGCAGGCGCGCGTGGCTCGCCAGGGCACGCTGCTGGCCGTCGGTCTGCTCGATGTCGACAACTTCAAGAAGCTCAACGACCAGATGGGTCACCAGACGGGCGATGAGGCACTGAAGTTCCTCGCTCGGCGCGTCAGCGAGTGCCTGCGGCCGGTCGATGTGGTGGCCCGCTACGGGGGCGAAGAGTTTGTCGTGATGCTGCCCGACACCCCGGCCGATGAAGCCCAGCAGGTGCTGACGCGGCTGCAGCGCACACTGAGCGCGGAGTTCTTCACCCACGAAGACCGCAAGGTGTTCATCACCTTCTCGGCCGGAGTCACGCAGTACCGCAGCGGCGAGCCGATCGAGGCCGCGCTCGAACGCGCCGATGTCGCCCTGTACGAGGCCAAACGCACCGGGAAGAACCGCACCTGCATGGCCTGAGCCGGCCGCCCAGCGCCGGGTTCAGGTCACACAGGCCACACGCTCAGCGCCGATCAGCCAGGCGGCGCAACACGCCTGGCACGGCCTCGGACAGGTCGTCGGCAATCAACCCTGGCCCGAAAGCATGGGCCGCATCCCCATGCACCCACACCGCCGCGCTGGCGGCCTCCCAGGCCGGCATGCCCTGGGCAAGCAAACCCAGGATCAGCCCAGCCAGCACATCGCCCGCCCCGGCCGTGGCCAGCGTGGCGGGCGCGTGGCGGTTGATGCTCGCCCGCCCGTCGGGTGAAGCGACCACGGTGTCCGGCCCTTTGAGCAACACGGTCGCGCCCGTCCAGGCCGCCAAGGCACGCGCGCGGGTAAGCTTGTCCAGACCTGGCTTGATCCGGTCGCCCATGAGGCGCGCGAACTCGCCCTCATGCGGCGTCAGCACCACGGGCCGCTCCGGTAGCGCCCCAATGGCGGCGCGCAGCGCGTCTGCGTCGTGCTCGAACGCCGTGAGCGCGTCCGCATCCAGCACCACGGCGCGACCACTGACCAATGCGGCGTGTACCAACGCCCGCACCCCTGCGCCGTCGTGCCCCCCCAAGGCTCCGGGGCCCACCAGCACCGCGCGGTGGCGCGAGTCGGCCAGCAGCGCGGCCAGACCGACGTCCGGCGCGTCCTTCACCGCATGCACCATGATGCTGTCCAGCGCCGCCGCGTAGATCGCCCAGGCGGATTCAGGCACGCACACCGTCGTCAGCCCGGCACCGATGCGCGCGGCCGCGCGCGCCGCCAGCCGAGGCGCCCCGGTCATGCGTGCGCCGCCCCAGACCACCGCATGGCCGCGATGGTATTTATGCCCGCCTGACGCGGGCGTTGGCCACGCGGCACACCACAAGGCAGGCTGGTTGTCCCAGGCCTGAACGCCCAACTGTGTCAACACGGCATCCGGAAGGCCGATGTCTGCCACCACCAGTTCGCCGCACAGGCTGCGCCCGGGCATCAACGCATGCCCTGGCTTGGCCCGAAAGAAAGTGACCGTCAGCGCGCTCGCCACAGCCCCCGTCACAGCGCCGGTATCGCCCCACACGCCGCTGGGCACATCCACCGCCACCACCGGCAGGCCCCGGCGTTGCGCCTCGGCGAGCACCGCAGCAGGCTGGCCTTCCAGCGGGCGGGTCAAACCGGCCCCGAACAGCGCATCCACCACGAGCGCAGCGCCGTCGAGCACAGACACGGTCAGGGGCTCGACCGCGCCTGTCCACTCGGTGCCCGCCAATCGGGCATCGCCACGCAGCTGGTCGCGCCGCACCAGACTGCTCAGCGTGACGGGCCAGCCGGCCTGTTGCAGCAGGCTCGCCACCACCCACCCGTCGCCGCCGTTGTTACCCGGTCCGCATAGCACCACCGTGGGCCGAGGCGACCAGCGCGCCTGGATCGCGTCGCACACGCTTTGCCCAGCTCGCCTCATCAGCGCAATACCTGGGGTGCCCGACGCCATCGTCAGGGCATCGGCCTGACCCATTTGCGCCACCGTCAGCAACTCGCCTGCCATGCCCTGCCCTCGCCCAACACAATGCACATGACCACAGTGTGCACCGGATGCCAGGCCTCGCCTGCCTGGCTCACGCAGACGCTGATCACGTGCATCCTGTCACGCCTTGCGGCCTCTGTTGCACGCGCAAGCGCACACAGACAGCTGCCCACGTGGCACACTGAAATCGTGGTTGGGTGAGGTGGTCACCACACCACGCGGAGGCCGGAACACGGCCCCAATCGGATGCACGGCCCGCTCGACGGGTCACACAAGGTGCGCTTGTTGCATCCGCCACCGGTGAGGTGGATCCGTCTGTCAAGATGGCAAGGCTCGGGGGGCACCCCACCCGACCAGGCCCGCCGGTGCGGCGGGCCGAACAACGACCCATGACTCGTCACGAGCATGGGTCGTTTTGTTTGTGTGATCTGGCGCGTTTGTCAGGTCACGCGCCAGGCGCTTCAGGCGCGGCGAGCGCGACGCGCTGCGGCCGCCACACCCACCAGCCCCAGGGCCATCAACGCGTAGGTCGACGGCTCAGGGATCGCCGGCGTCAGAGCAGTGAAGCCAATGCCGGCGAGATAGTAGTCTTCCTTCGACTTGAACTTGGCATAGCCGAAGGTGAAGCTGGTGCCGACCAGACCACCACCCAGCGTCACAGGCAGGCCGCCATTGGTGCCAAAGCTGAACTCCTGGAAGGCGCCGCCATTGACCGACACGGTGAAGCCGTCGATGCTGTCGAGCTCGCGCAGCGTGTTGGTGCGATCGTCGGCAAAGAAATACGCCTGGGTCAGCTTGACTGCCGAGCCGAAGGTCAGCGTCAGCGTCTCCTTGTCGGTGTCCAGCGAGAAGTTGCCGTCGGTCACCTTGAACTGACCGCTCTTGTAGTACCCCTCCACCACACCCAGACCGGCGTTGCTGTTGCCTTGGAACACCAACGCGGCGGTGTCGACGTCGGGGCCGTCAGCGGCCGTCACGCGCAGCGTGCCGGCGGAGGTGCCGAAGGTCAGCGCTGCGCCACAGGTGCCCGCCACATTGCCGAAGGGATTCACGCAAGCCGAACCACCGGCGCCGATGACCTGGGTACTGGGCAGGCTCACCAGATTGGAGTTCGTGAACATCAACGTCTCGGCCATGGCCGCAGGCACTGCGAGGGACATGGCAGAGGCGAAAAGCGTGAATGCAAAGCGGGTCATGTTGAGTCCAATGCGTGAACGCGTTAGGGATGACCCGAATGCTATAGGGGGTTCATGACGGCACCAAGGCCCCAAGCCCCCTCATTCGGGCGGCTCCGCCACGCTCGGCTCGGCGAAACCGGCACGATTTCACGCCTAAAAGAGAGCCGATCAACTTGGACTGGCGGGTGCGGTGAGATTCGAACTCCCGCCCTACCCTGCGTTGACCCAGCAAAATCAACGTCTTATGGGGGGGCGCGTGTTCCCCAACTGTCACACCCAAGCGGCACACGTCGAATCTCAAGTTTAACGACGTAGGCCAGGGTGCCCGAAATAATCACCAGGAATTTCCGAGCGGTCTCCCTGATATCGCCCCGGCCGCTCTTCCCCCCGTGCCCCCCCCTCGCGTCTGTGTCGTGGGGCTGGTGCAACGGAGGTGCAATCCGTTCTTCTTCCCTGCTGGTGGACGGGCCGCAGGTGACAACCTGGACCAGAGAGGGCGACGGGACACCACAACGCACCAACGGTCCAACGAGGGGGAGCCCTCCCGGGAGCGGGACCCATGGTCTTTCCATGTCAGGGCCCTCCTAACGGGGCAGCATGGGCATGCGTCGACGTTGACGCGACACCAGAGATACCACCATGCAAGCCACTACCCACACCCACACCGTCCCCGTCCTTGATGGCCTCAGCAGTGCCTGTGCGCATGCCCTGTCTAAGGTCTCAAGGGTCACCGGGGCGGGCCTCTTCTGGCTGGCTGGTGCCCCCACCCTCTGGGGTGCCTGGACCGACCACAGCGGCATAGGCGGGTCACTGACCGTTCGCGTGGGACGGCTTGAACTGGTCGTTGATTGGCGGGACTGACCTTAGGTAGGCCTTCGTAACCTTCGCTCGACCAGGGGCCTTAATGACGAGTCTGCGCCATACACCCAAAGCGCCGCCTGCTCACAGGTCTGCCGATTAATGAGCTTGACTAAGCCGTGATCCGTGACCCGTGCAAGTCGCTCCTGTGTGGCGGGTGAACTATAGGCACAGAAAACCGAGTGTGGCCCCAAAGGCAGCACAAGAAGGAAATCGCGGTCGAGACGCCCAGCATAGAAAAGCGGAACGTCCCCAAGCACAAGGCGAACGGGGGAGCGGGATAAATCACGCACCTCCCAGCGTGCAGCCAGACACGGGGCGTTGAGTACATCGGAGTAAACCAAAGAGGGCAGCGTGAGGACGCCCAGGTCCTCAGGGGACAACGGGTTCAACATCTCCGCCCAGGTCAGCCCCCACGGCCCAAGCTCCTCAACCTCACCGTCTGGGAGCGGTCTGTGCCCCCCGTCAGAGGCAGAAACACCTTTGAGGATATCCACACCACGCGCCCTGATGTAGCTAACGGCGCGGGGCACTCGCAGAAGCTGGGCGACCAAGAAGCGCGACCAGACCTCCCTCTCGTGTGCAGTCAGCGGGCAGACGCCCTCGGTCAGCATCTTCGCGTGGACAAGGGCAGCAGGGTCATCTACAGACGGGCCCCAGAAGTCTCGTTCGATTGATGCATCCATTTCCCCGGCTGACGACCTAACCGAGTACAGGTGCTCCTGAAAGCAAACGCTGCGAGGGGAGCACTCCTCAGCTTTCACCCCCCCGTTGCGCCAACAGAACCGTATGCCCGCGCCATCGGGGCCCGCCCAGCCCCTTAGCAAAAAAACGGGGACGTAGTGGTGCCGCTTGTGAGTCATGGGAAAAGTCTAACCAGCACAAGGCCAGGGCCCAGGATGACTCATAAGTTGTACCTTGTGAGCCAACCAACACAAGCCGCCCCCACATAGCTTAAAACATACTTGACACAACTTATGGGCCTAGCTCATAATTTGCTCATACCTTTTGAACCACAAGGAGCCCCTATGTCCCGCATCGCCTACTTCCGCGTATCGACCACAGACCAATCCATCGCATCGCAACGCACGGCCATGGGCGGAGTGTTCGACAGGGAGTTTGCAGACGAAGGCGTCAGCGGAGCGACCCCCGCGAAGGACCGCAAGGGGTTCGCAGCCCTGCTCGAGTACATCCGGGAGGGGGACTCCCTGCATGTCTACGCCGTGGACCGGCTGGGGCGGGATGCCCTGGACGTGCAAGCCACGGTGCGCCTGCTGCTGACCAAGGGGGTCGAGGTCCACGTGCATGGCC
>NZ_JAAAPN010000006.1 GCF_009909205.1 Aquabacterium fontiphilum | reverse complement strand
CCGCCCACGCCGCCCACACCCAACACACGCCCAAAGACTTCACGCTCAACCTGCGCCTGCCCGGGCAGTACTTCGACGCGGAGACCGGCTGGCACGACAACGTGCTGCGCACCTATGACCCGCAGCGTGCCCAGTACCTCGAGCCCGACCCGCTGGGCCCCCTGCCCAACTGGCGCTCACGGCAAGTGCTCACCCAGCCCTACGCCTACGCCAACCACAACCCCATCACCTACGCCGACCCTACTGGGCTCATCTTGTTTGCGTTTGATGGGACGGGGAACAGCAATCATCAAGACACATTGAATGAACTCGGTAATGGACTGTCAAATGTGTGGCGCTTCCGGCAGCTTTATGACAGTGGCAACGCTCGATACATTTCCGGTGTCGGCACTCGTCACTTCGACAGCCAGTATGGCGACATACACCTAACCTGGGGCAACACGTCTACCCTGGACATGGGAGGAAACTTCACTGGGCGTTCTCGCATTGAGCGCATGGAGCAGTACTTCAATGACGAGGCGGAGTTGGCTCAGGATGATGAAGTCATGGATGTGGATATCATTGGGTTCAGCCGTGGTGCGGCACAGGCGCGCGAGTTTGCCAATCGCATTGTGTCAAACACACGCGATGGTTGGTACAGCTACACCGTGACTGGCAGTGACGGGCAAGCCCAGACCAAGTGCCAGAAAGTGAACTTCCGCTTCATGGGCCTGTGGGACACCGTGCTCAGTACCGATCTGCCATGGGGCACCTATCAACTGGCGATTCCTGCGGAGTTCAGTTACGTTGCTCATGCGGTGGCGCTCAATGAGCACCGAGGCCAAACCTTCAGGCAACTCGACGGATCAACCGGGGCGTTTCCGCTGGAGTCCATCATCGGATCGCCGCAGCCTGTCGAGGGCGGTGTGCGCGTCGAGCGTGGGTTTTTGGGGGCTCATGCGGACATCGGGGGCGGGTTTGAAGAGGGTAAGAACGATCTCGCTCGGGTGGCGCTGACATGGATGGTTGAGCAAGCCAAATTATCTGGGCTTCAAATGAATGATCCACGCGAAGACATCATCGCCAACCCGATCATCCATGACAAGAGCGACAACCAGTACGCCCGAGATGTGGGTGAACGACCAGCTGGATGGAACGAAGACCGCGAAGTCCGATACATGAACGGCCAGACCACGACGCAGAAGCGGATGACTGGCACGGTGATGACGCACGAAGACACCTTGCGCTTCATCGAGTTCAATGCTGGCGGGCAGACCCAGTACAACATCGATACGGGCATGGTGGAGTACGCCCCCAAGCCCGCAGATGCCTCGGTGGGCACGGTGGACATGGCCGGGTATCTCGATTGGTTGAGAAGAAACGGCTACACGATGGGTAACTTGAGGGTTCAGTGATGCAGAGATTGTTCAGTCGGCGCTGGATCGTGGGCGGTGTGTTGGTCTGGCTGGGGGGCTGCCGTGCGGCGGTGTCTGGGTCAGGTCAAGGTGCACGCTCGGATCGATTCAAAGGGGTTGGTTTGGTGCTGGTGACCGATGCTGTCCCCGGGGCAGAGATGCTGGGGGTGGAGTTTTTCGATCAGAACGACACGCGCCCTTTTTATGCGAAGTCCCGGCTGGTGCAGCGAAACAGGGAGATCATGGCCTATCCAGGTGGAAGGGTGCCAGAGCAGGTGAGGGTGGTATGGCATGACTCCAACAAGATTGTCGGGAGACCTGACAACCCCCGGCTGGACACCTACGCTGGTCGTGTGGTGGGCGATTACACCATTCCTGTTGCATCCCGCATACCAGACGAAGTTTTGAGGGAAATTCGTTCAAGGGGTGGCGCCTTGCGCTTGAAGTTCCGGCTCAAGCCAGATGGTGTTCTGTTCGGCTGGGACATCGAGCGCCCGGGTGGAGGCATCTCGATATTTGAGATGCCAGGGGGAGATTTCCTAGACACCCGCTACTAAGCTGTTCCGGCGTAGAGCCGCATGACTGTGCTTTTAAGGGCTTGGGGCCACATGCTTTGCAAGCGTGCTACCTCACATCGCCGGCCGCCGACGTATCATCAGCACCACGTATCTCGCGGCACAGGTCCAGCCATGATTTCGTTTCGTTTTATACGCGAGCGAGAAAGCATCTCCATAGTTTCATTCATCTAGCAGGAGACCGCGATGGGACAGATGATCACCTTCACCCGCCCTGACGGGCAGGCCACCCCCGCTTACCTGGCCGAAGGCCCCGCAGGCCGCCCCGGCATCGTGCTGATTCAGGAGTGGTGGGGGCTCAACGACCACATCAAGGGCGTGGCCGACCGGCTGAGCGCCCTGGGCTACACCGTGCTGGCGCCGGATCTGTACCGCGGCCGCACAACGACCTCGGCGGACGAGGCCAACCACATGATGACCGGGCTGGATTTTGCGGATGCGACCCATCAGGATCTGCAAGGCGCTGTGAATCACCTGGCTGCCGGCGGCGCGCCGGTGGGCGTGATGGGCTTCTGCATGGGCGGCGCGCTGACCGTGGCGGCTGCCGTGCACGTCAAGGGGCTGAAGGCCGGTGTGTGTTTCTACGGCATTCCCCCGGCCGAGTTCGCGGATCCGCGCCAGATCGCCATTGCCTTCCAGGGCCATTTCGCTGATCAGGATGACTGGTGCACCCCGGCGACGGTCGATCAACTGGTGCAGGCCACGGCGGGCAAGGCCACGCCGGTCGAGGTCTACCGTTACCCGGCGCAGCACGCGTTTTTCAACCACAGCCGGCCCGAGGTGTATGACGCGGCGTGCGCGGAGCAGGCCTGGTCGCGCATGGCGGCTTTCTGGCAGGCGCAACTGGGCTGATCCCCGCACCGGATCAACGCGGCGCCGGGGTGAAACGCAGGGCGCCGTCGTCGACCGGCTCAAGCGATGCGAACGCGTCGGCCAGGTAGCTGTGGGTGCTGCGCCAGGGCCCCTGGTCGCCCCCCGGCGGAAACTGCCGCGCGGCCCGCAACACATAGCCCGCGGTGAGGCCACGGTAAGGGCCCCGACGCAAGCCGGCTGGTGGCTGGGGCGTGCACTGCCGCGCGCCGGTGCGGTCCATGTGCTGCAGGATGGCGCACACGCGTTGCGCCGTCAGCTCGGCCTTCAAGGTCCAGGAGGTGTGGGTGTAGCCGAAGGTGTAAGCCAAGTTGGGCACACCGGCCAGCATCATCCCACGGTAGCTGAAGCGCCGGCCCACGTCCACAGCCTCGCCGTCCACGCTGAGTGCGATGCCGCCCAGGGCGAGCAGGTTCAGGCCGGTGGCGGTCACGATGAGGTCTGCCCGCAGGTGGGCGCCCGATGTCAGTGCGATGCCGTTGGGTGTCAGCTGCTTGATCTGGTCGGTGCGGATGCTGGCGCGGCCGCCGCGCAGGGCAGCAAAGAAGGCGTCGTCCGGCGTGAAGCACACGCGCTGATCCCAGGGCGCGTAGCGGGGCGCGAAATGACCGGCCTGCTGGTCGTCAAGGCCGCCCATGGCACGGTGTACGCCCTGCAGCATGCGGCGCCGTGTGACCGCGGGGAAGCGCCGCGCAGCCTGGTAGCCCCAGTGGCTGCGCAGGATGTTCTTCCAGCGCGTGAGCCGGGCGGCGGCGGGTGCGGGCAGAGCCTGCTGCAGCCATGCGGCCGGGCGGTCGCGTCGGGGCAGGCCCACGATGTAGCTGGGCGAGCGCTGCAACAGGGTGACGTGTCCGTCCTGTCCGACCTGTTCGGCCAGGGCGGGCACGAGGGTGATGGCCGTGGCGCCCGAGCCGATGACGACCACGCGCTGGCCTGCGGTGTGGAGCCCCTGTGGCCAGTGTTGCGGGTGAACGATGCGGCCCTGGAACTGGTCGGCGCCCGGCAGGGCGGGTTGGTGCCCAGCGTCGTAGCGGAAGTAGCCGGTGCACAGCAGCAGGAAGCGGCAATGCAGGGTCAACGGCGGGCCGGCCTCGCCCCGGTCGACCGACAAGGTCCAGCGGCACTGCTGGCTGCACCAGGCTGCGGCTGTGACGCGGTGATGCAGGCGCACCAGGGGCCAGACGCCATGCTGGTGGGCCACATCGTGGATGTACTGCCGGATGGCCTCGCCCTCGGCCACGGTGTCGGGATGGGGCCAGGGCGCGAAGCGGTAGCCCAGCGTGTGCATGTCTGAATCCGAGCGCACGCCAGGATAGCGGAACAGGTCCCAGGTGCCGCCCAGCGTGCCGCGGGCCTCGAGGATGGCCAGGCGTTGACCGGGGAACTGGCGCATGAGATGGACGGCGGCGCCGATACCGGCTAGGCCGGCGCCAACAATGATCGTGTCGAGTTGGAGCATGAGCGGGCGGCATTGTGCACGCGGCTGCCGGGCATGCGGCACACTTGGGCGTCTGTTCATCCGGAAGTGTGTGATGTCGACCGATCCGATTTCTGCCCGCGCCCGCACGGCGTCCTGGCGACGCTGGCTGCCTGTGGGTGTGGCCGGTGTGCTGCTGGTCGCGGGGCTGGCGTGGTGGGCCATGCCAGCCAGCATGCCGGGCGTGGTGGTCCAGCGCAGCGACCTGACCCGCACCCTGCAGTTCACCGCCCGGGTTGAAACGCGCAACCGGGTCGAGTTGGGCGTGACCCAGACGGGTCGCGTGCTGGAGGTGAAGGTGCGTGAGGGCGAGGCCGTGCGGCGGGGGCAGTCGCTGATCGTGCTGGAGCAGGACGAGGCGCGCGCCGCCCTGGCGCAGGCCGAGGCCAATCTGGCGCAATCACGCGCGCGGCTGAGCAGCCAGCAGTCGCTGGCCTTGCCTTCGGCGCAGGCGGCGCAGGCCCAGGCCGAGGCCACGCTGCAGGCGGCGCAGGCCGAACTCAAGCGCACCGAGGCCTTGGTGGCGCAGGGCTTCTTCAGCCAGTCCCGGCTGGATGAGGCCCGGCGCGCGGCGGAGGTGGCCCAGGCCCAGCGCGATGCGGCGCGTGCGCAGTGGAAGGCGAACGCCGGGCAGGGCGCCGAGCAGGCGGCGGCGCGGGCGCAGGCCCTGGCCGCCGAGGCCGCCGTGCAGGTTGCGCGGGCGCGCCTGGATCAGACCACCGTGCGGGCGCCGGCCGATGGGGCGGTGTTGCTGCGGGCGGTGGAGCCGGGCCAGATCGTGCAGGCCGGCAAGGCCTTGATGACGGTGTCGGTGGCCGGGCCGACCGAGCTGGTGGCTTCGGTGGATGAACGGTTCTTGTCTCAGCTGCAGGTGGGGCAGGCGGCCAAGGTGGTGGCCGATGCGTTTCCGCAGCAGCCCTTCGACGCGCGGGTCGACCGGCTGGCGCCTGCGGTGAACGCGCAATCCGGCGCGGTGGAGGTGACGCTGGCCGTCGTGCCGCCCGTGCCGGCTTTTCTGCGCGAGGACATGACGCTGTCGATCGAGGTGGTCACGGGTGTGCGCCGTGGCGTGCAGGTGCTGCCTCTGGAGGCGGTGCGCGATGTGCGTGCTGTGCCCGGGGGTGAGCAGGGCACGGTCATGGTGGTGGAAGACGGCCGGGCCCGGCTGCGCAACGTGAAGCTCGGCCTGCGCACGCTCGATCAGATCGAGGTGCTTGGTGGGCTGGAGGACGGCGACACCGTGTTGCGCGACCCCACCGTGGCCGAGGGCACGCGCGTGCGCGCTCGTCAGGACTGATGGGCAGGGCGGCCTGATGCTCAAGCGCGGAATCGGCTTCGAATGGCAGGTGGCGCTGCGCTTTCTGCGGGAGGGGCGGTTTCAGAGCGTGCTGATCATCGTGGGGGTGGCGGCTGGTGTGGCCGTGGTGGCTTACATCTCGGCACTGGTCACAGGGCTGCAGCGCAACACGCTCAACAAGACGCTGGGCGCGCAGGCCCATGTGGTGGTATCGCCGCTGGACGAGCGCGTGACACCGGCCTTGCCGCCTGCCAGTGGCCCTGGCGAACTGCGGTGGACGGACACGCAGGCCCGGTCGCAGCGCCTGCGCACCATCGCCAACTGGCCCGCGGTGGCCGCTTCGCTGGCGCAGCGCCCGGGTGTGGCGGCGGTGTCGCCCATGGCGGCCGGTGCCGCCCTGGCGCGCCGTGGCGAGGCCACGCGGGCGGTCGCCCTCAGCGGTGTCGAGATCGAGCGCTATGACCGCATCGTCAACCTGCGCGACAAGGTGGTGGCCGGGCGCATGCAGCTGGGGCCGGGCGAAGCCATCATCGGCCAGACGCTGGCGCAGGATCTGGGCGTGCGCGTGGGCGACCGCATCACGGTGTTGACGGACGGACGCAGCGAGACCTTGCGGTTGACGGCGCTGGTAGATCTCGGTGTGCGGGACCTGAACCGGCGCATCGTGCTGGTGCCGCTGCGCAGCGCGCAAAGCCTGCTGGACCTGGCCGGAGGCGTCACGCAGATCGACCTGCGGGTCGACGATGTGTGGGCTGCCAACACCCTGGCCGCCACACTCGCCCGCGAGCTGCCCAACGAGGTCGAGAGCTGGCAGGACACCAACGCGCAGCTGGTGTCGGCGCTCAACGCGCAGACCATCAGCACGCGGCTGATTCGCACCGTCGTCATGGTGGTCGTGATCCTGGGCATTGCCAGCGTGCTGGTGGTGTCGGTGGTGCAGAAGCAGCGCGAGATTGGCATCCTGCGCGCCATGGGCGCCACGCGCGGGCAGATCCTGCGGGTGTTCCTCTTGCAAGGCGCGCTGGTGGGGGCCGTGGGCTCGGTGGTGGGGGTGTTCCTCGCCATGGGGTTGATCAAGCTGTTCACCACCTTCGTGCGCGGGGCCGATGGGCTGCCGCTGTTTTCGATCACCTTGCCGCCGGTGATGGCGCTGCAGATCGTGGGCCTGGCCTTTGTGGCGGGCATTCTGGCGGCGGTGGCCCCCGCCCGGCGCGCCGCCCGGCTGGACCCGGCGCAAGCCATACGCATGTGAGGCCGGCATGAGCGAGCTGGTGCTGTTGTCCACGCTGCACAAGGCCTACAACGTGGGCCAGCCCAACGAGATCGAGGTGCTGCACGGGCTGGACCTGCGCATTGACCGCGGCGAGTTTGCCGCGCTGATCGGCCCCTCGGGCTCGGGCAAGAGCACGCTGCTCAATGTGCTGGGCCTGCTCGAGCGCAGCAGCGGCGGCAGCTACACGCTGCTGGGCGAGCGCGTGCAGGACCTGGACGACGATGGCCTGACCCGCATGCGGCGCGACGCGCTGGGCTTTGTATTCCAGTTTCATCACCTGCTGCCAGCGTTCACTGCGCTGGAGAACGTGAGTCTGCCGGTGTTGATGCGTGACGGGCGGGTGGCCGCGCGCGATCGCGAGCGGGCGCGGGCGCTGCTGGATGCCGTGGGGCTGGCCGCCGCGATGGACCGCAAGCCGGCGCAGTTGTCAGGCGGCATGCAGCAGCGCGTGGCCATTGCGCGGGCCTTGATGCTGGAGCCAGCACTCGTCCTGGCCGATGAGCCGACTGGCAACCTCGACACGGCCTCATCGAGCGAGGTGTTCGCGCTGATGCGCCGCATCCACCAGGATGCGGGCACCACCTTTCTGGTGGTCACGCATGACCCACGCCTGGCCGCACGCTGTGACCGCGTGATCGAGCTGGTGGACGGGCGGATCGAGTCGGATGGCCCACCCTCGCCCGCTGGGCATGGTTGAATCTGATTCATGTCTGATTGAAAAAATGTCGCTTGATTCATGTGGGTGCGGCTCACACACTGCAGGCCATTGCAGACACCGCACAACCGAATCAAGCTATGGCACGCACCCACATCCTCGGCTATCCGCGCATCGGCGCACACCGTGAACTCAAGTTTGCGCAAGAGGCGTTCTGGCGCGCTGGCGCCGATGCGGCGGCCACCGCCGAATCGCAGCTGCGGCAGGTCGGCGCAGGACTGCGCGCCGCCCACTGGGCGCGTCAGCGCGAGGCGGGGCTCGACTTCGTGACGGTGGGCGATTTCGCCTGGTACGACACCACCTTGAGCCTGACGGCCACGCTGGGTGCCGTGCCCGAGCGCTTCGGCTTTGACCCCGCGCAGCTCACGCTGGCACAGTACTTCGCGCTGGCCCGAGGCAACGCGGCGCAGCCGGCGATGGAGATGACCAAGTGGTTCGACACCAACTACCACTATCTCGTGCCCGAGGTGAACGAGCGCACGACCTTTGACGGCGGCGTGGATTGGCTGTTTGACGAGGTGGCCGAAGCGCAGGCCCAGGGGCACCCCGTGAAGGTGGCGTTGCTGGGCCCGGTGAGCTGGCTCTGGCTGGCCAAGGCCCATGGCGCGGCCGAGGGCTTTGACCGCCTGAGCCTGCTGCCTCGGTTGGTGGCCGGCTACCGGCGCGTGCTGACGGGTCTGGCCCGTCTGGGCGTGAGCTGGGTGCAGGTGGACGAGCCCGTGCTGGCGCTCGAGCTGGATGCCGCCTGGCGTGCGGCCTTCGAGCCGGCTTATGCCGAGCTGGCCGACACCGGGGTGAAGCTGCTGCTGGCCAGCTACTTCGAATCCGCCGCGGGCCATGCGGTGCTGGCCGCGCGCCTGCCCGTCCATGGCTTTCACATCGACCTGGTGCGCGCGCCGCAGCAATTGGCCGCCTGGCGCCAGGTGCTGCCGCCTGATGCCGTGCTGTCGGTGGGGGTGATCGACGGGCGCAACATCTGGCGCACCGACCTGCGCAAGGCCCTGCCGCTGTTGCAGGAGCTGCACGACGAGCTGGGTGACCGCCTGTGGGTGGCGCCGTCTTGTTCGCTGCTGCATGTCCCGGTGAGCCTGGCCAGCGAGCAGCGGCTGGATGCCGAGATCCGCAGCTGGCTGGCCTTTGCCAGCGAGAAGCTCGACGAGCTGCAGACGCTGGGCCGTGCGCTGAACGAGGGTGTGGTGACGGTGCACGCCGCGCTGGCCGACAGTGATGCGGCCGTGGCCGCGCGCCGCGCCTCGCGCCGCGTGACCCATCCGACCGTGCAGCAGCGCCTGCAACGCATCAGCACGGACATGGCCCAGCGGCGCGCGCCATTTGCGCAGCGCATCCAGGCCCAGCAGGCGGCGCTCGGTCTGCCCCTGCTGCCCACCACCACGATCGGCTCCTTCCCCCAGACGCCCGAGATCCGTCAGGCCCGTGCTGCCTACAAGCGCGGCGAACTGAGCGCGATGGATTACCTCGCCCGCATGCGCGCCGAGATCGAGCAGGCCGTGCGCGAGCAGGAGGCGCTGGACATCGACGTGCTCGTCCATGGCGAGGCCGAGCGCAACGACATGGTCGAGTACTTCGGCGAGCAACTGTGGGGCTACGCCTTCACCGAGCACGGCTGGGTCCAGAGCTATGGCTCGCGCTGCGTGAAGCCGCCCATTCTGTATGGCGATGTGTTCCGCCCCGAGCCCATGACGGTCGAGACCACGCGCTACGCGCAGTCACTGACCGACCGGCCCATGAAGGGCATGCTGACCGGGCCGGTGACGATGCTGCAGTGGTCGTTCGTGCGCGACGATCAACCGCGCGAGACCACGGCCCTGCAGCTGGCCCTGGCGATCCGCGAAGAGGTGCAGGATCTGGAGAAGGCGGGCATCCAGGTCATCCAGATCGACGAGCCGGCCTTCCGCGAGGGGCTGCCGCTGCGCCGCAGCGACTGGGATGCGTACCTGGCGTGGGCCGTGCGGGCGTTCAAGCTGGCCGCCTGCGGCGTGGCCGACACCACGCAGATCCACACCCACATGTGCTACTCGGAGTTCAACGACATCCTGCCGGCGATTGCCGCCATGGACGCCGATGTCATCACCATCGAGACCTCGCGCTCGGCCATGGAGCTGCTCGATGGCTTCGGCGCCTTCGATTACCCCAACGAGATCGGGCCAGGCGTGTACGATATCCACTCGCCGCGGGTGCCATCGGTCGACGCCATGGTGCGCCTGCTGGAGCGCGCCTGCGAGGTGATCCCGGCGCAGCGGCTCTGGGTCAACCCGGACTGCGGCCTGAAAACCCGCGGCTGGCCCGAGACGCGCGCGGCCCTGGCCAACATGGTCGAGGCCGCCCGCACCTTGCGCGCGCGCCTGAACCTGCAGCAAGCAGCCTGAACGGGCGCAAGGGCGACCTCACTCCTGGCCAAGTGCGACGGGGTGCTCGCCCCGCTCGTACACCACGTTGGCGCGGCCCACCAGCAAGGGGTCGGGCTGCGGCACGTGGCTCAGGTCCTTGCTCGCATACGGCAGCTTGTGCAAGACATAGCGCATCGCGTTGAGCCGTGCGCGTTTCTTGCAATCGCTCTTGATCACCGTCCAGGGGGCGTCGGCCGTGTCGGTGTGGAAGAACATGGCCTCTTTCGCGCGGGTGTAGTCGTCCCACTTGTCGAGCGAGGCCATGTCGATGGGCGAGAGCTTCCACTGTTTGAGCGGGTGGGTCTCGCGCTCCTTGAAGCGGCGGCGCTGCTCTGCCTGGCTGACCGAGAACCAGAACTTGATGACATGTACGCCCGCGCGCACCAGGTTGCGCTCGAACTCGGGCGCCTGGCGCATGAACTCCTGGTACTCCTCGGGGCTGCAAAAACCCATCACATGCTCGACGCCGGCGCGGTTGTACCAGCTGCGGTCGAACAGGACGATCTCGCCCGCGGTGGGCAGGTGCTGCACATAGCGCTGGAAGTACCACTGGCCGCGTTCGACCTCGCTGGGCTTTTCGAGTGCCACCACGCGTGCGCCCCGCGGATTGAGGTGCTCCATGAAGCGTTTGATGGTGCCGCCCTTGCCGGCGGCGTCGCGGCCTTCGAACAGGATCACCACCTTCTGGCCCGTGGCCTTGACCCAGGCCTGCAGCTTGAGCAGCTCGACCTGCAGACGGTACTTCTGCTTCTCGTAGCTCTTGCGCGACATCAAGTTGCGATACGGGTAGGTGGTCGCGTCGCGCCAGTGCGGGGTCAGCACCTCATCCGGGTCGAGCGGCATGGCCGTGTCGCCGGTGTCCAGCGAGCCACGCAGGGCGGCGCGCAGCACGGCCGCATCGTCGGGCGAGGCGCCCTTGAGCACGGTGCCCAGCACGCGGGCCAGCTCGTCCGGCGCCGTGCGCGTGACGATGTCTTCCAGCGCGGCCACCTGCGCGTACTGCCGCGCCTGCGTCACCTGGTCGACCGCGTGGCGCTCGATGCGTCCGGGCTGGCGGCTGGGCGCGACATCGCCTGCCGCGGTGCGACGCGGTGTCGTCGTGGTGGTGCGTTTGGCGGCGGCGTTGGCGGCGGCGTTGGCGGTGGCTTTGGACGTGGGCTTGGACGCACGCTGGATGGCGGCGCGTCGGGTGGCGGTCTGGGCCATGAAAGACATCCCTCGGTTGAACACAAGCCCTCCAGCCTACGCCTGAGCACCTTGCGTGACAATTCAATGAATGCGCAAACTGATCGGCTTTTGTGGCGCGTTCGCCCGCTAACATGCGCCCCCAACGTCACACACCGGAGTTCCCATGTCGCGTCGTCCCAACCAACTCGCCCGCACCGTCGCCAAATTGCAGGGCCTGCCGCTGATCGGCCAGTGGGCCACGAGCTTTGCGCTGGGACGGGTCGTGCCCTTTGTGGGCACCGCAGGGTTGCGCTACGAGTCGATCTCGACCGAGCGCGTGGTGGTCTCCATCCGCAACCGGCGCAAGGTGCAGAACCACATCAAAGGTGTGCACGCTGCGGCCATGGCCCTGCTGGCGGAAACCGCCACGGGCTTTTGCGTGGGCATGAACCTGCCCGATGACAAGTTGCCGCTGATCAAGACGATGAAGATCGACTACGTGCGCCGCTCGGTGGGCGACATGCGCGCCGTGGCCGAGCTGCGCCCGCAGCAGATCGAGGCCCTGCTCACGCAGGACAAGGGCGAGGTGACCGTGCCGGTGACCATCACCGACGACTCGGGCGAGCAGCCCATCCAGGCCGAGATGATCTGGGCCTGGGTGCCAAAGAAGCGCGCCTGATCAGGCCGCGTCGGCCCGGGCGGTGACGGCCTTGCCGCTGCGCAGGCCGAGCTTGGCCATCAGCGCCTGATCGGCATCGAACTCGGGGTTGCCGGTGGTCAGCAGCTTGTCGCCGTAGAAGATCGAGTTGGCACCTGCCAGGAAGCACATCGCCTGCACGGCCTCGCTCATCTGCTGGCGACCAGCCGACAGGCGCACGCGGGCCTTGGGCATGGTGATGCGGGCCACGGCAATGGTGCGCACGAACTCCAGCGGATCGAGCTGCGGGGTGTCGGCCAGGGGTGTGCCGGGCACGCGCACCAGGTCGTTGATGGGCACGGATTCAGGGTAGGTGGGCAGGTTGGCCAACTGGGCGATCAAGCCGGCGCGGCCCTCACGTGTCTCGCCCATGCCGACGATGCCGCCGCTGCACACCTTCAGGTTGGCCTTGCGGACGTGCTCCAGCGTGTCAAGCCGGTCTTGCAGGTCGCGCGTGGTGATGATGTCGCCGTACAGCTCGGGTGCGGTGTCGAGGTTGTGGTTGTAGTAGTCCAGGCCGGCGGCCTTGAGTGACTGCGCCTGCGTGTCGGTCAGCATGCCCAGGGTGCAGCAGGCCTCCAGGCCCTCCTGCTTGATCACGCCGATCAACTCGGCCACCTTCTCGATGTCGCGGTCCTTGGGTGCGCGCCAGGCCGCCCCCATGCAGAAGCGGCTCGCACCGGCATCGCGGGCCGCGATCACGGCCTCGCGCACCTGCTCGGGCGACATCAGCTTGCTGGCCTCGACACCCGTGTCGTAGCTGGCCGATTGGGGGCAGTAGCCGCAGTCTTCCGGGCAGCCGCCGGTTTTCACCGACAACAGCGTGGCGTGTTCGATCTCATTGGCATCCCAGTGCGCGCGGTGAACCTGCTGGGCCTGCCACAGCAGGTCGTTGAACGGCAGATTGAACAGTTCGAGCACCTTGGCGCGCGGCCAGCGACCGTTGGCGAAATCGGGGTCGGTGCAGTCGCCGCCACAGCCATGGCTGTTGAGCACCGGCTTCTTCACCAGCTGGATGGGCTGGGCAGCGGGGGCGGCGGTCTGGGCGGGTGTGGAGCACTGGGACATGTCTGGGGGCCTTGTGAGCGCGATGGCGTGAGTTTAGTGCGCCACGCGCGTGACCGTGCTGACCTTATGCGAATCAGGTTGACGTGCGCGGCGCATTGCGTCACGTTAAGCTTGCACCCATGCGCTTCGAACACGTCATCGAAATCAACGCTCCGCAAACCGCCATCGACCTGATGGCACCGGCTTTCAGCCGCGCGCAACTGTGGGCCGGGCTGATGCAGCGGGTGCACAACCCGCAGCGTTTCCCGATGGGGCCGGAGCGCTGTGACTGGTTCGAGGCGGCGCCTGGTGTTTACCGTCGTACCCTTTACTTCGGGCCGCATGTGTTGCAAGACGAGGTGCATGCCCAGTTTGAGCAGCGGCTGGTGTTCACGCCGCAGGCGCATGGCGACACGGCGCCGATCCGGCTGACGCTGAACATCGAGGAGCCGCAGCCGGGCCAGATGGTGCTGCGCTTTGTCTACGAGGCCCTGGCTGAGCAGACCGCCGAAGAGGCCTACTACAACGACTACCGGCACAACGCCTGGCTGCACAACGACCGCGACATGGTGCGCACGCTGCGCCAGTGGCTGGACGAGGGCGGGCTGGGCGGCGCCAGCCTCAACTGACTCAACTCAGGCTGGGCTCGCAGGGCAGCGCCTGCCCCAGGTGGTGCGAGAGCACCTGCGTCAACTCTTCGCTGGTAAAGGGCTTGGCCAGGAACCCGTTCATGCCGGCCTGCGCGCAGGCCGTGCGGTCGGCCGGTTCGGTGCTGGCCGTCAGCGCGATGATGGGCACCGGCTGGGACACCTGCAACCGCTGCTCTCGCTCGCGGATGCGCCGGGTGGCCTCCAGGCCGTTCATCTCGGGCATGAAGCAGTCCATGAGCACGAGGTCGGCCTGGTGCATGGCCAGCCACTCGACGGCCTGGCGACCGTTTTCCAGTGCGGTCACGCCCAGGCCCAGCTGCTCCAGTGCCGCTTTGGCCACGATGGTGTTGATCGGGTTGTCTTCCACCAGCAGCACATGCGCGGCAGCAGCCGTGACCCGCGTCGGCGGGGTGGAAGTCGGCGTGACGTCGGCCGGCGCATGGGCCTGAGGCAGCGCCACCCACAGGCTGAAGGTGCTGCCCTGTCCGGGCTCGCTCTGGCAGGTCAGCGTGCCGCCCATGGCCTGGGCGATCTGCGATGAGATGCTCAGGCCCAGGCCTGTTCCCGCGTGGGGCTGGCCTTCGGCGTTGAGTTGGTGGAAGGGCTCGAAGATCCGGGCCTGCTCGCTGGCCGGGATGCCGATGCCGGTGTCGATGACCTGAAAGTGCAGCGCGACCTGGCCCTGGCGGGGTGGTGGGGTGTCGGCTGTGATGCGCAGGCAGATGCTGCCGCGCGGGGTGAACTTGACCGCGTTGCCCATCAGGTTGATCAGCACCTGACGCAGGCGGTGTGCATCGGCCGTGACCCACTGCGGCACCTCGGGCCCGATCTCGCACCGGATATCCAGGGCGCTGCTGCGCGAGGCGGCCTGCGCACCAGCAAGGGCGGTGACCTCGTGCGCGAGTGCAGGCAGGTCCACGGGCCCAGTCTGAAGCGCCAGGCGGCGCGCCTGAAGACGAGACAGGTCCAGCACGTCATTGATCACGCCGAGCAGATGCGTGCCGGCCGACTGGATCAGGCCCAGCTGCTCCCGGGTGGTGGCGTCGTTGGCCTGCTGGTGCAGCATGCGCGACAGGCCGAGGATGCCGTGCAGGGGGGTGCGCATCTCGTGGCTCATGGTGGCCAGGAACATGTCCTTGGCCTTGGCCAGCTGCCCCGCCTCGTCGAGCGCCGCGGCGCGCAGCGTGGCGAGGTGCTCGCTTTCATAACGCAGCCGCAGCAGCTCGCCGATGCGGCGGTGCGAGCGGTTGGCGGCCACCCAGAACACGCCCATGAAGCCCGTCACGATGACCAGCCCGAACAGCCCGCGCACATCACCCAGCGAGATGCAGAACATGGCCAGCGACAGCCCGATGGGCACGAAGAACAGCCGGGCGAGCAGACGGTCAGCGGTGAACATGAACGCGCCGCAAGCGGCCACGCCCAGCGTGGCGCCCACCAGCGTGGCGCGCAGTTCGAGGTGTTGGTGCAGGGGCAGGGCCCAGACCGCCAGCGCCCAGATCACGCCGGTGAGCCCCGTGATCAGGATGAGCCGCTCGCGCCACGCACGCGCATGGCGCTTGCGGGAGCGGAGGTACATCACGGCATGCAGGCCCGCACCGCATTCGATGAGGAAGGTCGTGGCGCCCCATGCGATGGACCACGGCGTCAGCACCGAGGGATAGAGCGCGTGAACATAGACCAGCAGCAGAACTGCCAATCCAGCGCCCATGGGCGCGGCAAAAGGCAGATGCGAGAACAGCATGCGCGTCCGCGCAGCGTGGACATGGCGCGTCCAGTTCTGGTTGGCGGCGGGCGGGGCATTCATGGGACAGAGTGGGCGGCTTCAGGCCTGCGTCCAGTATGAATGCGGGGCATTAAATGGGCGAAACGGGTTATCCCGTGGCGCCCCGCCCGGCGCGTGCGAATCTCACGTCGCCAGGCCCCTGAAACAAGGGGGGATCACTTCCCGGGCACGCGTCGCTTGCCGGTTTCAGCGCACCGGATGGGGCAGTGGCGGACATCCTGTCAATGCATGGGCGCCGTCTGCCACGGCGTGCTGCAGGTCCTGAACGCGGGCTTGCAGCGCCGCGCCTGCGCCGTGCAGTGCCCGCACCACGCACAGCGCCGCCGCGCCGCCTGTGGCATGGGCCCGCAGGTCGTCGGGCGTCAGCAGGCCACCGATGCCTACCACCGGCACGGGGCTGTGCGCCACCCACCAGCGCAGGTTGCCAACGCCCTGCGGGCGCCAGGGCATGTCTTTGGTCGTGGTTGGCAGCAGCGGGCCGCAGGCAATGTAGCTGGCGCCACAGCCGGCGGCGCGCGCCAGTTCCCACACGCTGTGCGAGCTCAAGCCCAGCATCACCTCGTCTCGCCGCGCCAGCAACGTGGCGACCGCGGCTTCGTCCAGCGCCAACAGATCTTCCTGGCCGAGATGCAGGCCCAGGCGATAGCCATCGGCGGTCTGTGTGGGCGGCTCGGCATCGAGTGCCGCGCGCCAGTGGTCGTTGATGAACAGCTGCGCGCCTGTGTCGGCAGCGGCCTCGATCGCCAGGCGCAGATGGCCTCCCAGGCCCTCGACGGCTTTGTGACGCAGTTGGACGCAGCGCAGCCCCGCATGCAACACGGCGCGCAACTGCGGTCCGTCGGCGACGATCCCGTACAGCCGGTCGCTGGGCGGCGTGTAGGGTCGGAACAGATGGGGCCTGGCGGCGTCGTTGGGAACGGTGAGTTGCCAGGGCAGTGCCTCGCCCAGGCCGAGCCAAGGTAGCGGTGCCCCGCCGGCCTGTGGCCCATGCGCGAAGCCGGGCCGGGCCATCACCGGGCCGGGACCGGCCCCGGCAGCGTGGGCGTGCATCAGCGCATGGTGGGTGAGCATGCGGGCCAGCACCACGGCGTCGGCAGCCACATGGCCCAGCGCCAGCCCGGCTGCCACGGCCGAGGCAAAGGTGCAACCGGTGCCGTGGTGGTGCAGCGTGGGCACGCGCGGCGCAGCCAGCCAGCCACTGGCGTGGGGCGTCTGCAGCCAGTCCAGGCAGTGCATGCCATCGGCGCTGTCGCCGCCGGTGACCACCACGGCTTGCGCCCCCATCGCTTGGAGGGCCCGTGCCAGAGCAGGCACGTGCTCACGGGGAATCGATGAAGAGGGCGGCTCGCCATGTACCAGCGCGTAGGCCTCGGCGCGGTTGGGCGTGATGACCGTGGCACGCGGCAGCAATTCGGCGCGCAGGGCCTGGCGCACGGCGGCATCGGCAAAGGGCACCCCGCCAGCGGAGGCCTTGAGCACCGGATCCACGACCAGGGCCACCGGCTGGGCGTCTCGCCGCAACTGGTCCACCCACCGGGCTACCAGCTCGATGGTGGCCACGCTGCCCAGCAAGCCCGTCTTGATGGCCGCGGGCGGCAGGTCGTCGGCCAGCGCCGCAAGCTGGGCGTTCAGCGTCGCCGCATCCACGGGCGCCACATGGGTGACGGTGTGGGAGTTCTGGGCCGTGAGGGCTGCCGCCACCGGGCAGCCATGCACGCCCATGGCGTCACTGGCGCGCTGGTCAGCGCTCAGGCCAGCGCCGCCAGCGGTGTCCAGGCCGGCGATGTGCCAGACCACGGGGGGTTGGATGGGATTGGCGTGCATCACAGCAAGACAAAGGGTTGGCCACTGACCGGCGTGGTGGCCACGGCCACATCGCTGGTCGACATCAGGCCGGCAAGGTAGCCGGCTCGGCCCCCCTGAACGGCATCGCGGAAGGCCGCCGCCATGCGCACGGGCTCGCGCGCCTGAGACACGGCCGAGTTCAGCAACACGGCATCCATGCCCAGCTCCATCGCTGTGGCCGCATGCGAGGGCGCGCCAAGGCCTGCGTCGACGATGAGCGTGACCTGCGGCAGCCGCGCGCGCAGCGTGCGCAGCGCCCAGGGGTTGAGCAGGCCCAGTCCGGAGCCGATGGGCGCAGCCCAGGGCATCAGGATGCGGCAGCCCGCATCGACCAGGCGATGAGCGCTGACCAGGTCGTCCGTGCAGTAGGGCAGCACCTCGAAGCCATCGGCCACGAGCTGGCGTGCGGCCGCGACCAGCTCGACCGGGTCAGGCTGCAGGGTCTGCTCGTCGCCGACCACCTCCAGCTTGATCCAGTGCGTGCCCAACAGCTCGCGCGCCATGTGGGCCAGGGTGATGGCCTCGCGTGCGCTGCGGCAGCCCGCGGTGTTGGGCAACAGGTGTGCGCCTTGCTGGTGCGCGGTGTCGCGGATCATCTGCACGTGGCCGTTGTCCTGGCCGGTGGTGCCCAGGGTGCGTTTGAGACCCAGCGTCAGCACCTCAGTGCCCGACGAAAGAATGGCTTCGCGCAGCACCTCGGGCGAAGGGTAGCCGGCCGTGCCAAGCAGAAAGCGACTGCGCAACACGGTGTCGCCGATGCGCCAGCGGTCATCGGTAGCGAAGGTAGGGGCCATGGTGTCAGCCTCCGGTGATCGGTGAAAAGCACAGCACGTGGTCGCCCTCGTGCAGCAGATGGGTGGCGCGGGCCTCGCGCGGCACGAAGCAGCCGTTGACGGCGGTGGCTACGCTGCGCGTGTCGGCGTCCGGCGCGGGCCACAAGGCGTGGACGGCATCGGCCAGGGTGGCGCCAGCTGGCAAGGCCAGTGGGCCGGCATCGGTGTGGACGGTGAGGGTGGTAGCGGTCGGGTTCATGGTGAGGTGGCCAGGCGGCACAGAGCCTGCATCTGGACCAGGGCGTCATCGACCAGCGCGGGCGCCATCAGCCAGCCATGGCGGTACAGGCCGTTGATGCGCAAGAGCCCCGGTTCGACGTGGGTGCGCGGGCGGTGATCGGGCAGGGCCGGGCGCAGGTTGGTGTCCATGCGCAGGATGCGGGCCTCGGCCAGATCCGGCAGGATGCTGTGGGCTGCCGCCATCAGCTCGACGGCGCTGCGCAGCGACATGGGTGACCGGTCTTCGCTTTCCAGTTCGCTGGCGCCCACGAGCACGCGGTCACCCGGGCGGGGAACGATGTAGACGCGGTGGCGCGGGTGCAGCAGCCGGATGGGCCGGTGCAGCACCAGCCCGGGCGCATGCAGCCAGACCAGTTCGCCCCGCACGCCGCGCACCGGCAGCGCATCCCGCGCGCCTGTGCCGCGCACGTCGATGGCCCAGTCCACCGCGCAGAGCGAGCCATCGGCCAGCGTGAGCTCGCCGGGCGCCACGGCGGTCACCGTCTGTCCCCAGTGCCACTCTGCCGCGAAGGCGCGGTCGTGCAGGGCCTGCAGGGTGGCCACGGTGTCGATCTGGCCCTCGCCGGGCAGAAGCCAGGCGTGCAAGGGGCCGCCTGCGCTGTGCAGAGACGGTTCGAGGTCTGCCAGCGCATCGGGGGCGAGGGGTTCGGGTGCCGCCCAGTCGGCCTGCCGTGCATGGTTCAGCCGGTCGAGCACGCGCCGGGCGCTGCCCAGATCCGGCCCGTGGGCCACCAGCAGGCTGCCGGCCTCGCGGAAGTGCGGCTGGTGGGGGCCGGCCTGGCCCAGCGCGGCCACGATGTCGCGCCAGCGGCCCAGCGCGCGCCAACCCAGGTGAGCCACCTCGGGGTCGGCGTGCTCCAGTTCGGCCAGCGGGCTCAGCATGCCCGCGGCCGTGAAGCCCGCAGCCTGATGGCCGTCGAACTGCGGCCCCGGGCCGGGCGCCGGGTCAAAGACCGAGACCTGATGCCCGGCCTGGCTGAGCGTCCACGCCAGCAGCCGGCCCAGCAGGCCCGCCCCCGCGATGCCGATGCGCAGGCGCGGTGCCTCGGGTGCCGTCAGCGGGTCGGCTCCCACGGTTGCGGTGCACATGGCTTAGCCCTGTTGCGCCGTGACGGGCCGGATGGGGATGTAGAGCTCGCCGCCGACCTGCTTGAACTCTTCGGACTTGGCAGCCATGCCTTGCGCCAGGGCTTCGGCTTCGGCCACACCTTGCGCCGCAGCAAACTCACGCACCTCCTGCGTGATCTTCATCGAGCAGAACTTCGGCCCGCACATCGAGCAGAAGTGCGCCACCTTGGCGGCGTCCTTGGGCAGCGTCTCGTCGTGGAAGTCGCGGGCGGTTTCGGGGTCGAGGCCGAGGTTGAACTGATCCTGCCAGCGGAAGTCGAAGCGCGCTTGCGAAAGCGCGTCGTCACGCGCCCGCGCGCCGGGGTGTCCCTTGGCGATGTCGGCTGCGTGCGCGGCGATCTTGTAGGCGATCAGGCCCTGCTTCACGTCGTCGCGGTTGGGCAGACCCAGGTGCTCCTTGGGCGTCACGTAGCACAGCATGGCCGTGCCCATCCAGCCGATCATGGCCGCACCGATCGCCGAGGCGATGTGGTCGTAGCCGGGCGCGATGTCGATGGTCAGCGGGCCCAGGGTGTAGAAGGGCGCCTCGTGGCAGTGCTTGAGCTGCTCATCCATGTTGGCCTGGATCAGGTGCATGGGCACGTGGCCGGGGCCTTCGATCATCGTCTGCACGTCGTGCTTCCAGGCGATCTGGGTCAACTCGCCCAGCGTGCGCAGCTCGGCGAACTGTGCCTCGTCGTTGGCGTCGGACAGGGAGCCGGGTCGCAGGCCGTCGCCCAGCGAGAAGGTCACGTCGTACGCCTTCATGATTTCGCAGATCTCGTCGAAGTGCGTGTACAGGAAGTTCTCTTTGTGATGCGCGATGCACCACTTCGCCAGGATCGAGCCGCCGCGCGAGACGATGCCCGTGCGCCGGTTGGCCGTCAGGTGAATGAAGGGCAGGCGCACGCCGGCGTGGATGGTGAAGTAATCCACCCCTTGCTCGGCCTGCTCGATCAGCGTGTCGCGGAAGATGGCCCAGGTGAGGTCTTCGGCCACGCCGCCGACCTTTTCGAGCGCCTGGTAGATGGGCACGGTGCCGATGGGCACGGGGCTGTTGCGGATGATCCAGTCGCGTGTGGTGTGGATGTGCTTGCCGGTGGACAGGTCCATCACCGTGTCGGCACCCCAGCGGATCGACCACACCAGTTTCTCGACTTCTTCCTCGATCGACGAGGTCACTGCCGAGTTGCCGATGTTGGCATTGACCTTCACCAGGAAGTTGCGACCGATGATCATCGGCTCCAGTTCGGTGTGGTTGATGTTCGCCGGGATCACGGCGCGGCCGCGCGCCACTTCGTCGCGCACGAACTCGGGCGTGATCTCGCGCGGGATCAGGGCGCCCATCGGGTTGCCGCGCAGGCGGCTCTCTCGCTCGGCATCCACGCCGTATTTGCTGCGCCAGTCATCGGCCAGCTCGGTGCGGCGTTGGTTCTCGCGCAGCGCGATGAACTCCATCTCGGGCGTGATGATGCCGCGGCGGGCGTAATGCATTTGCGTGACATTGCCCCCGGCGCCGATGCCGCCGCGCGCCCGGCGGGGCGTGCGCTGCAGGCCCTGAGCCGCCTCGCGCAGCGCGGCCATGCGCTCGTCGTGGCGCTCGCCGGCCTTCAAGCCGTCGTCCACCGCCTGGATGGTGCGGCCTTCGTAGGTCTCGGTGTCGCCGCGGGCCAGGATGGCGGCCTCGCGCACGGGCGCCAGGCCGCGGGTCACGTCGATCTCGGCTTGTGGGTCGGTGTAGGGGCCTGAGCAGTCGTACAGCGTGACCGTCTCGCCGTTGGTGAGGCTGACCTCGCGCATGGGCACGCGCACGCCCTCATGGCTGCCAGGCACATAGACCTTGCGCGAGGCAGGCAGAGGTTCGCGGGTCAGGCGGGTGAGGTCTTGCAGCGCGTCGAGCGCAACAATCTGTTCGGGGGCGTTCATCGGCGGGCTCCTTGGGGCGACACAAAAGGTGTGCTCCAAGGTGTGCCCGCGACGGGCCCCTTGCGGGCCTCAGGCAGGACAGCTCTTCTTCCGCCGGTATGAACCGGATCAAGTTCAGCGGGTTTGGTCAGACCATCTCAGCGCCGTCGCGTGCCAGGCACGCGGGGCACACCCCGGAGCAGTGCGCAGTGTAGCGCGCTGCGTGGCCGGATCGCAAACAGGGACAAGACGCGCCTCAGCGGCGCGCGCGCAGGGCGCGGGTCAGCGGTTGGCGCGCCAGACCGTCTGCAGCGTGTGGGCGCTCAGCGCGCCGCGTGCGGCTTCGCCAGCCGGGGCGGTGCGGACCGAGTGCTCCGCCACGGACGAGGCGGCCAGAGGAGCGTGATGGCTGAGAAGGGGCGTGTCTGGGCTCGCACCCGTGTCGGTCACGGGCTCCCCGAACCACAGCAGCAGGCCCAGCAGCGGGGTGATCGCAAACAGCGGGCGCATGGCAAAACCTGGATGAAGACCTGAATTTGAATCGCTTTGAGGTCAGTGTAGGCAGCGGTGCCGACGCAGGCCATCCCCGGCACAAGGGGGCGGACCACACCCGCATGGGGGGGCGGCCCGGGGCACATGCGGGCAACCCCTGATGGCGGGGTGTTTCTCATCTTCCACTTCCAGACCCCTTTCCAGGTCCTTGATTCATAAGGACTTTTTTTGAGCAAAAACGCGCCGGAATCGCTTGTAAGTCTTTGATTTCATTGCATTTTTTTTGTGTTTGACCTTGTTTCGACCCCGGACCTCGGTTAAAGTGGGATTTAGTGCAAATTCGTGGGGTTTTGTGTGAGTCTGGTCTTCCAAGGTGCTTCGGCGCTGTCGATGGATGCAAAGGGGCGGCTGGCCGTCCCTGTGCGTCATCGCGACGCGCTGCAGGCCCTGTGCGAGGGTCAACTCACCATCACCAAGAACCCTGACGGCTGTCTGATGATCTTCCCGCGCCCTGCGTGGGAGGCCTTCCGCGACAAGATCGCCGCGCTGCCCATGTCGGCGGCTGGCTGGAAGCGCATCTTTCTGGGTAACGCCCAGGATGTGGAGATCGACAGCGCCGCGCGCGTGCTGGTGGCGCCCGAGCTGCGGGTGGCGGCCGGCCTTCAGAAGGACGTGATGCTGCTCGGCATGGGCAGCCATTTCGAGCTGTGGGACGCCGAACGCTACGCTGCCCACGAGGCCGCCGTGATGGCCGAGCCCATGCCCCAGGCCCTGCAGGATTTCACCTTCTGACCGCGATGCAGGCCGCCGTGACCCCTTGGCAGCACCAGACTGTTCTGCTGCACGAGGCTGTGGAAGCCTTGTGGGATGCGGCCGTCGGTCCGCGCCCTGAGGGGCGCTATGTGGATGCCACCTTCGGGCGCGGCGGCCACTCCCGCCTCATCCTGTCGCGCCTGGGTCCACAGGCGCGCCTGCTGTCGCTGGACCGCGACCCCGATGCCATTGCGCATGCCACGCAGGGTGATGGGGCCATTGACGACCCGCGCTTCGAGATCGCGCACGCGCCGTTCTCGTCCTGGGCCGATGTGGCAGCGTCCAAAGGCTGGGACCGGGTCGACGGCCTGCTGATGGACATCGGCGTGTCGTCGCCGCAGATCGACAACCCCGAGCGGGGTTTCAGCTTCCGTTTCGATGCGCCACTGGACATGCGCATGGACACGACCCAGGGCGAGAGCGCGGCCGATTACCTGGCCCGCGCCTCGGTGGACGAACTCACCCATGTGATCCAGACCTATGGCGAAGAACGGTTTGCTCGCGCCATTGCAAAGGCGCTTGTCACGCGCCGCGACGAAGGCCAGCCAGTGCGAACCACCGGCGAACTGGCCGCGCTCGTGGCTCGTGCGGTCAAGACACGGGAAGCAGGGCAGGATCCCGCAACCCGCACCTTTCAGGCTCTTCGGATTCACGTCAACGGTGAACTCGACGAGCTCCAGGCTGCGCTGGACGCGGCCCTGAAGATGTTGGCGCCGGGCGGGCGCCTGTCGGTCATCAGCTTCCATTCGCTGGAAGACCGCATCGTCAAGACCTTTATTGCGCAGCACAGCCGCGATGAGGTTGATCGCCGCGCGCCGTTCGCGGCGCCGCGTCCGTTGATGCTGCGCGCTGTGGCGCGCATCAAGCCCTCGGAGGCCGAGGTGGCAGCCAACCCGCGTGCGCGGTCTGCCGTGTTGCGTGTGGCCGAGCGCACCGACACCCCGTGGCAGCCCACGGTTTCGGCGGCGCCGGGTCGCAAGACCAGGGGGGCGCGATGAGCGTGCGCGTGAACCTGGTGCTGGCGGTGGTGCTGCTGGCCAGTTGTTTCTGGCTGGTGCGCTCCAGCTACGAATCGCGTCGCCTCTTCGTCGAGCTAGAGCGCGCACAGCGCGCGGCGCGCGAGCTGCAGATCGACTACGAGCGTCTGCAACTGGAAAAGCGCGTGCAGGCCACGCCCCTGCGCGTCGAAAAGCTGGCGCGCGACAAGCTGAAGATGGTTGCCACCACTCCGGCCGTCACGCACTATGTGGCGCCCTCCGGCGCCTGGGTCGCGCCTGCGCCCCCGGTCGCATCGGTGCCTGCCACGGGAGGTGCGCGATGAGCCGCCTGTCCGGTCTGTGGCGTCGCCTGCGGGGGCAGCCGCGTCGCCAGAAACCCAGCGCCATGCCGTCCGTGCGTTACGCGAGCAGCCCGCTGCTGGCCTCGCGCACGCCGCCCTGGCGTGTCAAGTTCATGATCGGGGCCATCGGGCTGGGCTTTGCTGTGCTGATCGGGCGCGCCGCCTGGATCCAGATCATCGAAAACGATTTCTACCTCGAGCAGGGTGCCAGCCGCTACGAGCGGCGCATCGCGCTGGAGGCCACGCGCGGGCGCATCCTGGATCGCAACGGCGAGCTGCTGGCCTCCAGCGTGCCCGCGCCTTCGCTATGGGCTATCCCCAAGGATCTGCAGGCCACGCCGCAGCAGCGCCGTGAGCTGGCCAAACTGCTGGGCATGACGGTGCCTGAGCTCGACAAGCGCCTGGCTGGCAGCCCGAACTTCGTCTGGTTGCGCCGCAAGGTTGACGACGACGTGGCCGAAGCCGTGGTGGCACTCGGCATCAAGGGCGTGCACCAGTTGCGCGAGGCCAAACGCCACTATCCCGAAGGCGAGGCCGCCGCGCACGTTGTGGGCTTCACCAACATCGAGGACAAGGGCCAGGAAGGCGTCGAACTGGCCTACCAGGAGCGCCTGTCCGGGCGGGATGGCACACGCCGTGTCATCAAGGATCGACTGGGGCGTGTGGTCGAGGCCGTGGGCGATCTGGTGCCCGCCGTGGACGGCGAATCCGTGCGCTTGTCCATCGACGCCAAGGTGCAGTTCTACGCCTATCAGCGCATCCGCGATGCCGTGGCCGAGCACAAGGCCAAGGCCGGTAGCGTGGTGGTGCTCGACGTGCAGACCGGCGAGATCCTTGCGCTGGCCAATGTGCCCACCTACCGGCCGGATGACCGGCGCAATCTGACCGGCGCACAGCTGCGTAACCGCGCGCTGACCGACACCTTCGAGCCGGGATCGACCATGAAGCCCATCATTGCGGCGTGGGCGCTGGAGACCGGCCGGGTGCGGCCCGACACCATCATTTCCACGGCGCCCGGGCGCATGACGCTGGATGGCTCGACCATCAACGACGCCCATGCTCATGGGGACCTGACGGTGGCCGAGGTCATCCAGAAGTCGAGCAACGTTGGCACGGTCAAGCTGGCCATGCAGATGCAGCCCCGCGAAATGTGGGAGCTGTTCTCTGCCGTGGGGCTGGGCCAGAAGCCGCAGATCGATTTCCCCGGTGCGGTGACTGGTCGCCTGCGTCCATACAAGAGCTGGCGGCGCATCGAGCAGGCCACAATGAGCTATGGCTATGGCCTGTCGGCCAGCCTGTTCCAGATTGCGCAGTCGTACACCATCTTCGCCACCGATGGCGAGTACGTGCCCATGAGCCTGCTGGCCCATGACCCCGTGCAGCGGGCGGGCCATGTCAGCCGCAGTGCCCGGGTCATTTCGCCTGAATCGGCCCGGGCGGTGCGTCAGATGCTGCAGATGGCTGCTGGCCCCGGCGGCACCGCGCCGCTGGCCCAGACAGTTGGCTACAGCGTGGGGGGCAAGTCGGGCACGGCGCGCAAGCAGGAAGGGCGCGGCTATGCCAGCAACAAGTACCGCTCGTGGTTTGTCGGCATTGCGCCCATCAGCCAGCCGCGCATCGTCGTCGCCGTGATGGTCGATGAGCCCAGCAACGGCAAGTACTACGGCGGCGCGGTGGCTGCGCCCGTTTTCAGCCAGGTGGTACAGCAGACGCTGAGCCGCTTGAACGTGCTGCCGGACCAGGCTGTCGAGCCGCGCATCGTCGCATCTGAGCGGCTGGTTCCGGCCGAGGTGGAGAGCTTCTGATGGCCGCGCTTCACCTCCTCCACGACACAGCCGAGGTGCTGCGCTGGCTGGCCAGCCGGGGCGTGCGCGACCTGGTGGTCGACAGCCGTCGCGTGCGCGACGGGGCGCAGCAGGCCTTTGTGGCCTGGCCGGGCGCGGCGCAGGATGGCCGCGCCTTTGTTGGTGCGGCGTTGGCCGCGGGCGCGACGGCCTGTCTCGTCGAGGCTGAAGGGGCTGAGGTCCATGCGTCGGATGATCCGCGTGTGGCGGCCGTGCCCGGTCTGAAGCGCCGCTGTGCCGAGATTGCGCACGGCTTCTACGGGGAGCCCAGCGCACACCTGGACGTGGTGGCTGTCACTGGCACCAACGGCAAGACGTCGACGTCCTGGTGGACGGCGCAGGCGCTGGATGCTGTCGACACGCCCTGCGGGGTCGTTGGCACGCTGGGTGTGGGCCGTGCCGGCCATACCGGCTTCGAGGCCACTGGCTTCACCACGCCAGACCCGGTTACCCTGCAGGCGACCTTTCAGCGCTTCGTGCGAGAAGGCTTGCGTGCAGCAGCCATCGAGGCATCGTCCATCGGGATCGAGGAGCTGCGGCTGCACGCCACGCGCATCGCCGTGGCCCAGTTCACCAACTTCACGCAGGACCACCTCGACTACCACGGCACGATGGACGCCTATTGGCGGGCCAAGCGGGCGCTGTTCAATTGGCCGGGCCTGCGGGCGGCGGTTCTCAACGCCGATGATCCACAGGGCCTGCCGCTGGCCGCCGAGCTGGCTGCGCAAGGGTTGTCTGTCTGGACGTACGGTTTGCGGCCGGATGTGCGCCTGCAGGCCTGTGAGTTGCACCATCGCTCGCGCGGCATTGCCTTCACGGTGGTCGAGCGTGATGCTGACCTGAGGGTGCTGGCCCAGGCCGAACTGGCTGCGCCCGTGATCGGCAGCTTCAACGTGTCGAACCTGCTGGCGGTGTTGGGGGCGCTGCGTGCACTGGGCCACGATCTGGCCACGGCGGTGCGTGCCTGCGCGGGCCTGCACGCGGTGCCCGGCCGCATGCAGACCGTCGACTCGCCCGACGCCGCGGGTCAGACCCCGCTGGTCGTGGTCGATTACGCGCACACCCCTGATGCGCTGGAGAAGGCGCTGGAGGCGCTCCAACCGGTGGCGCAGGCCCGCTCAGGTCGGCTGGTGTGCGTGTTCGGCTGCGGGGGTGACCGCGATCCGGTCAAGCGTCCACTGATGGGCCGGGCTGCCGAGCAGCGGGCCGATCGCGTGCTGCTGACCAGCGACAACCCGCGCAGCGAAGACCCGCTTGCCATCCTCCAGCAAATTCGCGCAGGCCTGAGCGAGCCAGCGCGCGCCGCCGTGGTGCCTGACAGGCGCGACGCCATTGCGCGCGCAGTGGGCGACGCCGCAGTGCAGGACGTGGTACTGATCGCCGGCAAGGGCCACGAAACCTACCAGGAAGTGGCTGGCGTGCGCACGCTGTTCTCGGACGTGGACGAGGCGCGCGCGGCGCTGGCGCAGTGGCGTGGAGGGGCAGCATGACATCGCGGCCGATGATGACGCTCGGGCTGGCGCACAGCCTGCTGCCCGGCTCGGTGCTGACCGGTGACCCTGCCACGCCCGTCCTGCGCGTGCACACCGACACGCGCACGCTGCAGTCGGGTGACCTGTTTGTCGCGCTGCGTGGCGAGCGCTTCGATGCGCACGACTTCCTGCCCCAGGCCGCACAGGCCGGCGCCGTGGCCGTGATCGCCCAGCGCGGGGTCGACACCTGTGGCCTGCCTGGCCTGACCGTGCCCGACACGCGTGCTGCGCTGGCCATGCTGGCGGCAGGCTGGCGTGCGCGCTTCGACATCCCGCTGATCGCGGTGACCGGCAGCAATGGCAAGACGACGGTCACGCAGATGGTGGCTGCCATCCTGCGCGCCTGGATGGCCGGGCAGGGGGATGCCGAGGCCGCCCTGGCCACGGCGGGCAATTTCAACAACGACATCGGTGTGCCGCTCACGCTGCTGCGCCTGCGTGAGGGCCTGCACCGCTGCGCCGTGGTCGAACTGGGCATGAACCACCCAGGCGAGATCGCGCAGCTGGCCGCCATTGCCGCGCCCACCGTGGGCCTGGTCAACAACGCCCAGCGCGAGCACCAGGAGTTCATGCACACCGTCGAGGCGGTGGCGCGCGAGAACGGCAGCGTGCTGCAGGCGCTGACACGCCGCGGCGTGGCCGTTTACCCCGCAGACGATGCCCATGCGCCCATCTGGCGCGAGCTGGCCAATGGCTACGACAAGCTCGATTTCGCCACCGACGGCGAGGCCGCTGTCACGGGCGAAGCCAGCTGGCACGCCGCGCCGCGGCCGCACTGGCGGATCGCCATCCGCGCGCGTGGCGAGCAAGCCGAGGTCAACCTGAACATGGCCGGTGCCCACAACGTGCGCAATGCGCTGGCGGCCACGGCCGCAGCGCTGGGCGCGGGCGTGCCCTTGGCCACCGTGGCGCAGGGCCTGTCGGCGTTCGAGCCGGTCAAGGGCCGCTCGCAACTGCACGCCGTGCGGCAAGAGGGCCGCACGCTCACGCTGGTGGACGACAGCTACAACGCCAATCCCGACTCCGTGCGCGCCGCCATCGACATGCTGGCGGGCTTACCCGGGCCGCACTGGCTGGTTCTGGGTGACATGGGCGAGGTGGGCTCACAAGGCCCGGCCTTCCACGCAGAGGTGGGCGCCTATGCCCGCGAACGTGGCATCGCGCATGTCTGGACGGCCGGCGAACTGTGCGCCCACGCCGCCCAGGCTTTTGGCAGCGGCGCGCGCCACTTTGCCAACGCGGCCGAGATCGTCTCGGCCTTGTCTGCTTCCTCCGGGGCGCCGTCGGTGGCGTCCGTCCTGGTCAAAGGTTCTCGCTTCATGAAGATGGAACAGGTTGTTCACGCCTTGCAAGGAGGGGTCCATGCTGCTTAGTCTGGCCATGTGGCTGCAAGGGCTCAGCGCGGACCTGAGCTTTCTGCGGGTGTTCCAGTACCTCACCTTCCGTGCCGTCATGGCCGCGATGACGGCCGTGCTGATCGGTCTGATCCTGGGCCCGCTGGTGATCCGCAGGCTGACCGAACTCAAGATCGGCCAGCCCATCCGTGAGTACGGCATGCAGACCCACCTGGCCAAGAAAGGCACGCCCACCATGGGGGGCGCGCTGATCCTGCTGTCCATCGGCCTGTCGACACTGCTGTGGTTCGACTGGACGAACCGCTTCGTGTGGATCGTGCTAATCGTCACGCTGGGTTTCGGGGCCATCGGCTGGGTCGATGACTGGCGCAAGGTCGTGCTCAAGGACCCCGAGGGCATGCCATCTCGCGAGAAGTACTTCTGGCAGTCGCTGATCGGGCTGGTCGCAGCCTTCTTCCTGGCCTTTGCCGTTTCAGGCAGCAGCAACGCGCAGGTCATGCAGCTGTTCACCGATTGGGTGGCGTCGGGCTTCACGAAAGAGTTGCCGCCTGCGGCCGACCTCATCGTGCCTTTCTTCAAGAGCGTGAGCTACCCGCTGGGCGTGTGGGGCTTCATCTTCCTGACCTATGTCGTGATCGTGGGCTCCAGCAACGCAGTGAACCTGACCGACGGGCTGGACGGCCTGGCCATCATGCCGGTGGTGATGGTGGGCGCGGCGTTGGGCATCTTCGCTTATGTCACCGGCAATGCCGTGTTCTCACGCTACCTGTTGTTGCCCCACATTCCGGGCGCAGGCGAGTTGCTGGTGTTCTGCGCGGCCATGTCTGGCGCGGGCCTGGCCTTCCTGTGGTTCAACGCCTACCCGGCGCAGGTGTTCATGGGCGATGTCGGAGCGCTGGCGCTGGGTGGCGCGCTCGGCACCATCGCCGTCATCGTGCGCCAGGAAATCGTGCTGGCCGTGATGGGCGGCATCTTCGTGCTGGAGGCCCTGTCGGTCATGGTGCAGGTCAGCTACTTCAAGTACACCAAGCGCAAGTACGGCGAAGGCCGTCGCATCCTGCTGATGGCGCCGCTGCACCACCACTTCGAAAAGTCTGGCTGGAAAGAGACGCAGGTCGTGGTCCGCTTCTGGATCATCACCATGCTGCTGTGCCTGCTGGGCCTGTCTACCCTCAAACTGCGTTGATCGGCGAGCCGGCATGCACCACCTCCGCAACCTCACCGTGCTGATCCTGGGTCTGGGCGACTCCGGGCTGGCCATGGCGCGCTGGTGCGCCCGGTGTGGCGCGACCGTGCGCGTGACCGACACCCGTAGCGCGCCGCCCCAGGCGGCCACGCTGACCCGCGAGGTGCCGCACGCCACGCTGCATCACGGCCTGGCTCCTGCATTGCTTGACGGTGTGCAACTGGTGCTCAAGAGCCCGGGCCTGGCGCCGAACGCCACGGACATGGCGGCCCTGCTGGCCGAGGCCGATGCCCGCGGCATCGCTGTACGCGGAGAACTGTCGTTGTTTGCGTCCGCACTGGCCGATCTGAAAGCGGACATGGGCTATGCCCCGAAGGTGCTGGCCATCACCGGCACCAACGGCAAGACCACGACGACCTCGCTGACGGCGCGGCTGGTCGAGCGCGCGGGGCTGCGCGTGGCCATGGCGGGCAACATCGGGCCGACGCTGCTGGACACGCTGGCCACGGCGCTGGACGCCGAGCCGCCGCAGGATGCCCCCTTGACCCCGAGCAACGGTGCGCCGGATGCGGCGGCCGTGAGCGAGCCAGCAGCAGACCTGCCGGAGGATTGGGCCGAAGCGCGTGCCGGAGACGGCGACGACCAGCCCGATGCCGACGAGGCGCTGCCCGAGGCGGTGAGCGCGCCGCTGACAACCGACGACGCCGACGCGCCGCCTGTGGTGTTGACACCGCCTCCGCCGGCTGCACCCACTTTCAGCGTGTTGCCCGAGGTGTGGGTGCTGGAGTTGTCGAGCTTCCAGCTCGACGGTGTGAGCAACTTCGAGCCGGATGCGGCCGTGGTGCTCAACCTCTCGCAGGACCACCTCGACTGGCACGGCACCATGGCGGCGTATGCCGAGGCCAAGTCGCGCATCTATGGCCGACACGACACCATCATGGTGATCAACCGCGACGAGCCCCTGGTCGAGGCCATGGTGCCACCGCCACAGGTGATCAAATCGGGCGTGCGCGGTCGTGCTGCGCGCACCGTGCATCGCCGCGTGGTGCGCTTCGGGCTGGATGCCCCCCGTGCACCGGGCGATTTCGGTCTGGTGACCGAATCGGGCATGGCTTGGCTCGTGCGCGCGCTGGAGGCTGACCCCACGGTCAAGCGCCGCAAGGACGAGGAAGAAGAGATCATCCTGCAGCGCCTGATGCCGGCGGATGCGCTGCGCATCCGCGGCCGCCACAATGCGTCGAACGCCCTGGCGGCACTGGCGCTGGCAACAGCCATCGGCTGTCCGCTGGCGCCCATGCTGCATGGCCTGCGTGAGTACCGCGGCGAGCCCCACCGCGTCGAGCTGGTGGCCACGGTTGCTGGCGTCGACGCCATCGACGACAGCAAGGGCACGAACGTGGGCGCCACCGTGGCTGCGCTGGCCGGCCTGGGCGCCGATCTGTCGCCTGGCAAGCTGGTGGTCATTCTGGGCGGTGATGGCAAAGGCCAGGACTTCGCGCCGCTGGCCGAGCCGCTGGCCCGCCATGCCCGCGCCGTGGCGCTGATCGGGCAGGATGCCCCTGCGATCGAGGCGGTGGTGCAGCCACTGCGGCGTTCGGACGGCGAAGCGCTGCTGCACGCCCGCTTCAGCTCCCTGCCCGAGGCCACCCGCTGGTGCTTCGAGCAGGCCCATGCTGGCGATGCGGTGCTGCTAAGCCCGGCTTGCGCCAGCCTCGACATGTTCCGCAACTACGCGCATCGCGCCGAGGTCTTTGTCGAGACCGTGCAGGCCATTGCCGCTGACCGGGGAGAGGTGGCATGAGCGCCGAACAGGCCCGCACCCCCGCCTGGCGCCACTGGCTGGCCAGCGTGCGCATGCCCTGGCGGCGTGACCCCGATGCCGCCGCGGCGCTGCCCGTGCGTGACTACGTCAACGTGACCTCGTCGCAGCCCACCCGCATCATGGGCTTCGACCAGACCCTCGTCTGGGTGGTGCTGGGCCTGATCGCCATGGGCCTGGTCATGGTCTATTCCGCCACCATCGCCCTGCCGGACAATCCGCGCTTTGCGAAGTACGCGCCGACGCACTTCGTGGTCCGCCATGCCATGGCCATCGTGATTGCGTTGGCCGCCGCCGCCGTGGTGACTCAGGTCCCCATGGCCACCTGGGAGCGCATCGCAGGCTGGACCTTCCTCTTCTCGATCGTGCTGCTGGTGCTCGTGCTGATTCCCATGATTGGCAAGGAGGTCTACGGTGCGCGCCGCTGGATCCCGTTGGGCGTGATGAACTTTCAGCCCTCTGAGCTGGCCAAGCTGGGCATCGTGCTGTATGCCTCCGACTACATGGTCCGCAAGATGGACGTCAAGGAGCATTTCTTCCGCGCCGTGGCGCCGATGGCAGTGGCGGTGGGCCTGGTCGGCGTGCTCCTGCTGGCCGAGCCCGACATGGGGGCTTTCATGGTGATCGCGGTGATCGCGATGGCCATCTTGTTCCTGGGCGGCGTGAACGGGCGCATGTTCTTCCTGATCACCGCGGTGTTGTTGGGTGCCTTCGTCACCATGATCACGGCCAGCCCATGGCGCCGCGAGCGCATCTTTGCCTACCTCGACCCGTGGAGCGAAGAGAACGCCCTGGGCAAGGCCTATCAGTTGACGCACTCCCTCATCGCCTTCGGTCGCGGCGAGATCTTTGGCGAAGGCCTGGGCGCCAGCGTCGAGAAACTGCACTACCTGCCCGAGGCCCATACCGACTTCCTGCTGGCGGTGATCGGCGAAGAGCTGGGCTTCATCGGCGTGGCCGCCGTGGTCATCGCCTTCTTCTGGCTGGTGGTGCGCCTGTTCAACATCGGCCGTCAGGCCATCGCGCTCGACCGCGTGTTCTCCGGGCTGGTGGCCCAGGGCGTGGCCGTGTGGATGGCCGGCCAGTCCTTCATCAACATGGGCGTGAACCTGGGCGTGTTGCCCACCAAAGGCCTGACCCTGCCGCTGATGAGCTTCGGCGGCTCGGGCATCTTGCTCAACTGCATCGCCCTGGCCATCTGCCTGCGCGTGGACATTGAAAACAGGCAGTTGATGCGCGGAGGGCGCGCATGAGCCGCCACCTCGTGATCATGGCTGCGGGCACCGGCGGGCACATCATGCCCGGCCTGGCTGTCGCCGATGAGATGAAGCGCCGTGGCTGGACGGTCAGCTGGCTGGGCACGGCCACGGGCATGGAAAACCGGCTGGTGCCGCCCACCGGCATCCCCATGGACACCATTGCCTTCAACGGTCTGCGGGGCAAGGGCCTCAAGGACACCGTCTTTGGCGGTGTGCGCCTGCTCAAGGCCTTTGCCGATTGCTACGGCATCCTCAAGCGTCGCCAGGCCAATGCGGTGCTGGGCATGGGCGGCTATGTGTGCTTCCCGGGCGGCGTGATGAGCGCCGCGCGCGGCCTGCCGCTGGTCATGGTCAACGCCGACGCCGCGATGCTGCTCAGCAACCGCGCCTTGCTGCCCATCACCGACGTGCTGGCCTGCGGCTTTGACGGCCCCGCAGCCCAGCACAAGGTCGCCCGCGTGACCGGCAACCCCGTGCGGGCCGAGATCGAGGCCATTGCGCAACCCGATGCCCGTTTTGCCGGCCGCGAAGGCCCGCTGCGCATCATGGTGGTGGGCGGCAGTCTGGGTGCCCGTGCGCTCAATGAGCTGATTCCTCAGGCGCTGGCGCGCATCCCCACGGATCAGCGCCCGCGCATCACCCACCAGACCGGTATGGCCAACCTCGAGTCGGTCAAGGCCGATTACGCCAAGGCTGGTCTGAACGCCAGCAGCGACGTCGAGCTGCTGCCCTTCATCAACAACATGGCCCAGCGACTGGCCGATTGCGATGTGATCCTGTGCCGCGCGGGGGCCATCACCGTGAGCGAGCTGTGCGCGGCCGGCGTGGCCAGTCTGCTCGTGCCGTTGGTGGTGTCGACCACCGCGCACCAGCGCGACAACGCGCAGTACATGGCCCAGCACGGCGCCGCGCTCCACCTGCCCCAAAGCGAACTGAGCGCCGAACGTCTGGCCGCTACGCTGCAGGGCCTGAGCCGCCCGCAACTGCTCGCCATGGCCCAAAAGGCCCGCGCGCTCGCCCGTCCGCAATCTGCCGCAGCCGTGGCCGACGCGCTGGAACAACTCGTGAACCGCAACCTCAAGAAGGCGTCCACATGAAGCACGCCGTCAAACACATCCATTTCGTAGGCATCGGCGGCGCCGGCATGAGCGGCATCGCCGAGATCCTGCACAACCTGGGCTACACCGTGTCGGGCTCCGACCAGGCCGACGGCGCCACGGCGCGGCGTCTGGCCTCGCTGGGCATCACGGTGCACATCGGCCACGATGCCGCCCACATTGAGGGCGCCGAAGCCGTGGTGGTCTCCACCGCAGTCAAGGGCGACAATCCCGAGGTCATCGCGGCGCGTGCGCGTCGCGTGCCCGTGGTGCCCCGCGCCGTGATGCTGGCCGAGCTGATGCGCCTGCGCCGCGGCATCGCGATCGCCGGCACCCACGGCAAGACCACGACCACCTCGCTGGTGACCTGCATTCTGGCCGAAGCCGGTGTCGACCCGACCTTCGTGATCGGTGGCAAGCTCAACAGCGCCGGGGCCAATTCGGCTCTGGGCAAGGGCGAGTACATCGTGGTCGAGGCCGATGAATCGGACGCCTCCTTCCTGAACCTGTTGCCCATTCTGGCTGTCGTCACCAACATCGACGCCGACCACATGGACACCTACGGCCACGACTTCGCGCGGCTCAAGCAGGCCTTTGTGGACTTTCTGCACCGCATGCCGTTCTACGGCGCGGCCATCCTGTGCATCGACGATCCAGGCGTGCGCAGCATCGTGCCGCTGATCTCGCGTCCGGTGGTCACTTATGGCTTCGGTGAAGACGCGCAGGTGCGTGCGGTCGACATCGAGGCGCTGCCGGGCGGGCAGATGCGCTTCACCGTGCAGCGCCGCAATGGCGCCGTGATGCCTGACATGCAGGTGACGCTGAACCAGCCAGGGCGCCACAACGTGCTCAACGCACTGGCCGCCATCGCGGTGGCCACCGAGATCGAGCTGCCGGACGAGCCCATCATCGCGGCGCTGGCAGCGTTCACCGGCGTGGGGCGTCGATTTCAGCGCTACGGCGACCACCCCACGGCCGACGGTGGCCGCGTGACGCTGATCGACGACTACGGCCATCATCCGGTCGAGATGGCGGCCGTGATCAGCGCCGCGCGCGGCGCTTTCCCCGGACAGCGCATCGTGCTGGCCTTCCAACCCCACCGCTATACCCGCACGCGCGACTGCTTCGAAGATTTTGTCAAGGTCATGGGCACGGCCGATGCGGTGCTGCTGACCGAGGTGTATGCCGCGGGCGAGGCGCCCATCGTGGCGGCGGATGGCCGCGCCCTGACCCGCGCCCTGCGCGTACAGGGCAAGGTGGAGCCGGTGTTTGTGGACGACGTCAACGATTTGCCGCAAGCCATCGCAGACAACGCACGCGGTGGCGATGTGGTGATCTGCATGGGCGCCGGCTCGATCGGCGCTGTGGCGGGCAAGACCGCCGATTTGTTGAAGGGAGCGGGCACATGAGCCGCATCCAGTTGCACCCCCCCGTGGTGAACCCGGCCTCCCTGGGCAAGGTCGCCGTGCTGTTCGGCGGCTCGTCGGCCGAGCGCGATGTGTCCATCATGTCAGGCACCGGTGTGCTCCAGGCCTTGCAGTCCCAGGGCGTCGACGCCTTCGCCTTCGATCCGGCGCAGCGTCCGTTGCAGGAACTGCAGACAGAAGGCGTTGATCGCTGCTTCATCGCGCTGCATGGCCGGGGCGGAGAAGATGGCACCGTGCAGGGTGCACTTGAGCTGTTGAAGATCCCTTACACCGGCTCGGGTGTCATGGCCTCGTCGATTGCGATGGACAAGGTCATGACCAAGCGCATTTGGCGATTTGAGGGGCTGCCCACGCCGGACTGGCGCCTGGTCGCCAGCGCGGCAGAGTGCGAGCAGGCGCTGGTGGCGCTGGGGGCGCCCATGATCGTCAAGCCGGCGCGCGAGGGGTCGTCCATCGGCCTGACCAAGGTGACCGATGCCGCGCAGTGTGCAGCAGCCTATGCCGCGGCCGCCCAGCACGACCCCGAAGTGTTGTGCGAGCAGTTCATCGAAGGCGAGGAAACCACCTGCCCGGTGCTGATTGTCGATGGCGAGGCGCAGGCCTTGCCGGTGATCCGCATCGTCGCCCCCGGTGGCAACTACGACTACCAGAACAAGTACTTCACCGATGTCGTGCAGTACCTGTGTCCGAGCGGCCTGAATGCCGACGAAGAAACCGAGATCCAGCGTCTGGTCGTGCGGGCCTTCCGCACGCTGGGCTGCCGCGGCTGGGCCCGGGCCGACGTGATGATCCGCAAGAGCGACCGCCAACCCTTCCTGCTTGAGATCAACACCTCGCCGGGCATGACCGGTCACTCCCTGGTGCCCATGTCAGCCAAGGTGGCTGGCTTGAGCTATGAACAACTGTGCGTGCAGTTGCTGGCCTCGGCCAGCCTGGACGCGTTGCAACGCTGACTGGAACGACGCCCGCCATGCTGGCCGCTGCCGCCCTCCACGCACCCGTCGCGCACGACGTGCCCCAGGACATCCGCTGGATGAACCTGGCCACGGTCGCGCTCGCGCTGGTGGCGGCAGCCATGGTGCTGACCTGGGGCGCCGTGTCGATGGCGCGCCTGCCTTACTTCGATCTGCGTCACATCGAGATCGAGGGCGATTTTCAGCGCCACAACCTGATGACGGTGCGCGCCAACGCGGTGCCGCGGCTGCAGGGCGGCTACTTCAGTGTGAACTTGGCCGATGCGCGCGCGGCCTTCGAGGCGCTGCCCTGGGTGCGCAAGGCGGTGGTCCGGCGGGTATGGCCCGACACCCTGCGTGTGCGCCTGGAAGAGCACAAGCCCGTGGCCTATTGGCACCACGATGCACGCGACGATGAGCTGGTGAACTCCTTTGGTGAGGTGTTCGAAGCCAACCTGGGCGATGTGGAAGACGAAGGCTTGCCGACGTTGCATGCGCCATCGCAGGCCGGTGGCCCCCAGGCAGGATCGGCCCAGGCGGCCTGGATGCTGGACATGCTGCGCCGTCTCGTGCCTGTGTTGGCGCCGCTGGGCGAGGTACGCACGCTGCGCCTGAATGACCGCGGCGGCTGGACGGCCTGGCTGGACAACGAGGCTCGTCTGGAGCTGGGCCGTGGCGCCGCTGACGACGTCGTGGCACGAACCGAGCGCTTCGTACGCAGCTACCCCATGCTGGCGCGGACGTACGCCGCCCCGCTGCTGTACGCCGATCTGCGCTATCCGGAAGGCTACGCCATCAAGCTGCAGGGGCTGCACACCATGCCTGAGCCCACGCCTGGACAGCCCCGCCGGCCCTGGCGTCCTGCGCCCTCTGTTCAACCTTCTGCTCCTTCAACCCGTTAACCCTCACACACCATGGCCAAGGAATACAAGGATCTGGTCGTCGGGCTGGACATCGGCACCGCCAAAGTGATGGCGGTCGTGGCCGAGGTCTTGCCCGGTGGTGACCTGCGTCTCGCCGGTCTCGGCGTGGCGCCCAGTCACGGCCTCAAGCGAGGCGTGGTGGTCAACATCGATGCCACCGTGCAGTCCATCCAGCAGGCGCTGAAAGAAGCCGAGCTCATGGCCGACTGCAAGATCAGCCGCGTGTGGACCGGCATCACCGGCAGCCACATCCGTGGCCAGAACAGCACGGGCATGGTCATCGTGCGAGACAAGGAGGTCTCGCCCATCGACGTGCAGCGTGTGGTGGAAACCGCCAAGGCCATCAACATCCCCAATGACCAACGCCTCTTGCTGGTTGAGCCGCAGGAGTTCATCATTGACGGTCATGAAGTCAAAGAGCCCATCGGCATGAGTGGCGGCCGCCTGGAGGTCAAGGTCCACATCGTGACCGGTGCGCAAAGCGCCGCCGAGAACATCGTCAAGTGCGTCCGCCGCTGCGGTCTCGAGGTCGAGCAGCTCATTCTCAACCCCAGCGCTTCCAGCGCCGCCGTGCTGACCGACGACGAGAAGTCGCTCGGCGTGGCCCTGGTCGACATTGGCGCCGGCACGACCGACGTGTCCATCTTCACCGACGGCTCGGTGCGCCACACGGCGGTCATCCCGATCGCTGGGGACCTGATCACCAGCGACATTGCGATGGCGCTGCGCACGCCCACCAAGGACGCCGAAGACATCAAGGTCGACCACGGCGTGGCCAAGCAGCTGCTGGCCGATCCGAACGAACACGTCGAGGTGCCCGGACTGGGCGACCGCGCACCGCGCATGCTCTCACGACAGGCGCTGGCCGGCGTGATCGAGCCGCGCGTGGAAGAAATCTTCTCGCTGGTTCACCAGGTGATCCGCGAGTCCGGTTACGAGGAGTTGCTGTCGTCGGGCATCGTCCTGACGGGTGGTTCGGCCGTCATGCCTGGCATGGTGGAGCTGGCCGAAGACATCTTCCTCAAGCCCGTGCGCAAGGGGACGCCCTTGTACTCGGGCCCGCTGTACGACATGGTGGCCAGCCCGCGCTCGGCCACCGTCATGGGCTTGCTCGAAGAGGCAAGACTCGCGCGCACGCGCGGGATCAAGGCGGCGCAACAGGCCGGGTCGGTGCAGACCCTGTTTGGACGCGTACGCGACTGGTTCGTTGGCAATTTCTGAGACCACACACGTTTTTGACTGGCAACTGCTTGAGAAAAGAGAGGCACGACATGGCAATCGAGATGATCGAAAACTTCGACATGGGCACGCAGATCAAGGTGATCGGCGTCGGTGGCGGCGGCGGCAACGCGGTCGAGCACATGATTCAGCAGGGGGTGCAGGGCGTGCAGTTCATCTGCGCGAACACCGACTCGCAGGCGCTGAACCGCTCGAGCGCCGAAATGCACCTGCAGCTGGGTAACTCCGGCCTGGGCGCCGGGGCCAAGCCTGAGGCCGGCCGTGCGGCAGCCGAAGAGGCCATTGACGAAATCCGCAACTCGCTGGATGGCGCGCACATGGTGTTCATCACCGCCGGCATGGGTGGCGGCACCGGCACGGGTGCAGCACCGGTGATCGCGCGCGTGGCCAAGGAGATGGGCATCCTGACAGTGGGCGTCGTGACCAAGCCCTTCGAGTTCGAAGGCAACCGTCGCCTCAAGCAGGCTGATCAGGGCTTGGCCGAGCTGGAGGCCAATGTCGACTCGCTGATCGTCGTGCTCAACGAGAAGCTGCTCGAAGTGCTGGGCGATGACATCACCCAGGAAGAGGCCTTTGCCAAGGCCAACGACGTGCTGAAGAACGCCGTGGGCGGCATCTCGGACATCATCCACATCCCCGGCCTGGTGAACGTCGACTTCGAAGACGTCAAGACCGTGATGAGCGAGCCGGGCAAGGCCATGATGGGCACGGCCACCGCCACCGGCCCGGACCGTGCCACCAAGGCCGCCGAGGCCGCCGTGGCCTGTCCGCTGCTGGAGGGCATTGATCTGTCGGGTGCGCGTGGCGTGCTGGTGCTGATCGCGGCCGGCAAGGCCAACTTCAAGCTGAGTGAATCGCGCAACGCGATGAACACCATCCGTCGCTATGCCGCCGAAGACGCCCACGTGATCTACGGCACCGCCTACGACGAAAGCCTGGGCGACGCGCTGCGTGTGACGGTGATCGCCACCGGCCTGAGCGGTGCCCGTCGCCAGCAGGCACCGATGACCGTGGTGCACAGCGCCCCGCAGGTCTTTGCCCGCACCGGCACCGACAACATCCCCGTGCTGAACGAGCCGGTGGGCCATGCTGCCCCGATGGGCATGGGTCGCGCCATGGGCGGCAACGACTTCAGCGGCCTGAACACCCCGAGCGTCTGGCGCTCGGGCCGCACACAGGCTGCAGCCAAGGTCGACGCCCTGGCCAGCAATGGCATGGACGAGATCGAGATCCCGGCCTTCCTGCGCAAGCAAGCCGACTGATCGCCTGCCTCGTTCTTTTTTCGTTGCCTGTTTGATCCCCCCGCCCTGCGTGGGTGGGGGGCTTTTGCCTTATCGAACCGACCTCCCGGCTGGTTGACAGATACATCCCGGATGACATGGTGGCTGGACTGCGCTAGGGTCCGACCATGAATCGGCCATGCGCATCGGGCGGCGCCAAGCGCGCGTCAACTCATTTGCTTCAGCGAGTCGTCATCGTCATGACGGCGCTGCTGTTTTCTGCCTGCAGTCTGTTGCAGACGCTTTACGAGCAGGCACCCCGCTACCTGCAGTGGCGGACCAACGTGGCCCACCATTTCACTGCTTCCCAGTACGACATGGCCAAGACGGCCATCGGACGGTGGTTTGCCCAGCATCGACGTGAGCAGATGCCCCGAGTGGCCGAACTGCTGGCCCAAGCGGCCGTCGATGTGCGGGGTGAAGTCAGCCCTGCACTGGCCTGCGAGCGCCGCGACGCCTATCTCGTGCTGGCCAGGCAAGGCGTGGCCTGGGCCGCGCCGCTGGCCGCTTCCGTGATGGTGCACCTCGGGCCAACTCAGCAGCGGCGGGTGCAAGTCTTCTTCGCCGAGATCAACGACGAGTTCCGTGAAAGCTACGTGGCCGAGGCGCCCGATGAGCAGGCCCGTCTGGCAGTGGCCTTCATGGAGAAATGGGGCTCGTGGATCTATGGGGACTTCACCGCCGCTCAGCGCGAGCGCCTTGCGCAGGACGTGCAGACCTTGCCGTTCAGCGCGCGCACGGTTCTGTCCGAGTTCGAACGTTTTCAGGTGGGGTATGTCGCCTTGCTGTCAGAGACGCGAGCGCGCGGGCTGACGACCGCCGAGGTGAGCCATCGCCTGCAGGCGCTGGTGCTGGATGGCATCGACCCGCAGGAGCCCACGCGCAAGGCGCAGATGAGCCGGTGGGTGCAGGCCGGCTGCGGGTTTGCGTCGCGCTTCCAGGCTCAGACCACACCCGCGCAGCGTGAACGCGCGGCCAGCCGGCTGTCACGCTGGCAAGCTGATGTGCAGGAGATCGCGCGTCGACGGTGAGCCGACGCGCGTTGACGGCGTTACTTCAGTTCTGCCGACGACTTGCCCAGCAACCGCCGCGCGATGATCAGCAACTGGATCTGCTGCGTGCCTTCGAAGATGTCGAGGATCTTGGCATCGCGGGCCCATTTCTCCAGCAGCGACACCTCGCTGTAGCCCACGGCGCCCGCCAGCTCCACGCATTTGAGCGCGATGTCCACACAGGTGCGGCCAGCCTTGGCCTTGGCCATCGAGGCCTCCAGCGAATTGGGGCGGCCGTTGTCGGCCATCCAGGCGGCCTGCAGGGTCAGCAGGCGTGCGGCCTCGTAGTCGGCGCGCAGGCGCACCAGCTCGGCCTCCGCGTGGGGCTGGCGGTGCAGGGGGCGGTCGGCGTCCAGTGTCAGGCCCGCCTCGGCCATCAGCGGCGTGATCTCGTCCAGGCAGGCTTTGGCCAGCCCCACGGCCATGGCGGCCACCAGCGGGCGGGTGTTGTCGAAGGTCTGCATGACCCCGGCAAAGCTCTTTTCGGCCTGGATCTCGGGGTCGCCCAGCAGGTTGGCCTTGGGCACGCGGCAGTCTTTCAGGATGAAGGCCGCCGTGTCGCTGGCGCGGATGCCCAGCTTGTGCTCCAGACGGGCCAGCTCGAAGCCGGGCGTGCCTTTCTCGACCACGAAGGACTTGATGGCGGCACGGCCCAGGCTCTTGTCCAGCGTGGCCCAGACCACGACCAGATCGGCCCGGTCGCCCGAGGTCACGTAGATCTTCTCGCCATTGAGCACGTAGTGGTCGCCGTCCAGGCGGGCGGTGGTGCGGATGGCGGCCGAGTCGGAACCGCAGCCCGGCTCGGTGATGGCCATGGCCGCCCAGCGGCCCTTGAAGCGCGCCAGCTGTTCTTCGTTGGCCACCGAGGCGATCGCTGCGTTGCCCAGGCCCTGGCCAGGCATGGCCAGCAGCAGGCCGACGTCGCCCCAGCACAGCTCCATGATGCTCAGGCAGGTCGACAGGTTGCTGCCGTTGGTGTTCTCGTCGGGGTTGCGCGGTGCGGTGCGGCGCACGCCGGTGGCGCCGGCGCCCATTTCGCCCATGGCATCGTTCATGCCATTGATGGCGGCGGCCAGCATGTCGAGTTCAACCGGCCGCTCATGTTCGGCGCGGTCGTACTGGCGGGAGATGGGGCGCAGCACCTGGCGGGCCACTTCACGGGCCTGGTTGACCAGCGGCGCAAAGCGCTTGGGGGTGTCGAGGTGGATCATGATCGGGTGTCCTGAATGGGTGGATGAGCGGGGGAGGTATGGCTGGGGCTCACAGCAGCATCCCGCCCTCCATCACGGCCAAGGCACGCAGGTCGCGGTACCAGCGCTCGGCCGGGTGTTCCTTCACGAAGCCGTGGCCGCCCAGCAGCTGCACGCCATCGCTGCCAATGGCCATGCCTTTGTCGATGCACTGGCGGCGTGCCAGGGTGATGGCCTCGGCCACGGCCGGGTCGTCGGCGCCCAAGGTGTCGGCCAGCTCGGCCGCGCGCCAGGTCAGCAGGCGCATGCCCTGAAGCTCAATGGCGACGTTGGACACCGCGAACGCCACCGACTGACGGTGGCTGATGGGCTCGCCAAAGGCCACGCGTTCGTTCACATACGGGATGAGGTAGTCGAGCACGGCCTGGGCGCAGCCGATGCTCAGCGCGCACCAGCCCAGGCGAGCGAGCTGGATGCATTCGCGGTAAGCGCTCGGCTGGTCGGCGCCCAGCAGGGCATGGGCCGGCACGGCCACGTCATTGAGCTTGAGACGGCCGGTGGCGGCGGCCCGCAGGCCCATGGCCGGCTCGGCCGCGCTGCTCAGGCCGGCGGTGCCGGCCTCGACCACGAACAGGCGTGGGCCCTGGCCTTCCAGATCGGCAGCCACGATGAACAGCTCGGCACGGTCCACCCCGGGCACCAGGCTCTTCTCCCCCTGCAGCACGTAGCCACCACCCGGCGCGGGACGGGCCACGGTGCGCAGCGCAAACGGATCAAACAGCGGTGTGGGCTCGACGATGGCCAGGGCGGCCGGTGGAGGCTGTTCGCCTGCGAAGGCGCCCAGGTAGGTGGCCTGCTGCTGGGCGCTGCCCCAGCGCAGCAGGCTCAGGCTCACGGCCGCTGGTGCCAGGCAGGCCCAGGCCATGGCCAGGTCGCCATGGGCCAGTTGCTCGGCGATCAGCACCTGCGTCATCACCGCGTACGACGAGCCCGAGCCGCCCAGCTCATCGGGCACCGCCAATGAGGCCACACCCAGCTCGGCAAAGGCCTGGGCCAGGGCAGCGGGCATCGCGCTGTCGGCATCCGCCTGTTGCGCGGCCGGGCGCAGCTGTTCGTCAGCGAACACGCGCATGGCCTCCATCATCATGGTCTGCTCGTCATCGGGGCGCAGGTCGAACAAATCGGTGGCGGCCTTGCGCTGCGGACGCTGTGCGCTGCCCATGCTCTGCACCAGCTTGAAGCCGCGACTGGCAGTGGCGATGGACTTGAAGCCCAGCTTGGTGCCTTCGTAGATCAGGCGCTCGGTGGGGCTGCGCAGCCCAGCCTTGTCCAGCTGTGGCGATGCGGCGACCTTGCGCAGGGTGCGCAAGCCCATGCGGACGATGTTGCTCATGGATGTCTCCTCGTGTGGGGGTATGGCGCGGCGCGCCTCATTCGAAACGGAACTGACCGGCCCGGATGGCCTGCAGATGGCTGGGCGTCAAGGGGGTGTAGCCTTCAGGCGTCAGCACCCACAGGGCCTCACTCACCTGAGCGGGGTCAAAGCCCTCGCGCTTGAGCTCGACCTTGCGGTGCTTGAATGTGGCCGTGACCTCGTGCGCATCGCGCAGGCGCAGGAACAGCGGGATGGCGTAGCGGGGTAGGGCCTCGCGCAAGCCGGTCATCAGTGCGGGCCCGTCGATGGTGTTCACCCCTTCGGCGAGTTGGATGGCAGCCATGCCCGCGCGGCCGTCGGCACCAGGGACCTGCACGCCGTAGACCACGGCCTCCTGGATGCCCGCCTGCTGGCACAGCGCAGCCTCGACCTCGGTGGTGGCCACGTTCTCGCCCTTCCAGCGGAAGGTGTCGCCCACGCGGTCGATGAACTGGATGTGGCCAAAGCCCTGGTCGCGCACCAGATCACCGGTGTTGAACCAGGCGTCTCCGGCCTTGAACACGTTGCGGAAGACCTTGGCTTCCGTGGCCTTGGCATCCGTGTAGCCATCCAGCGGGGCGCGGTCGGTGATCTCGGTGATCAGCAGCCCGACGCCGCCCTTGTCAACTTTGCGCATCAGGCCGTCACCCGGGTCGCGCATGGGCTGCTCGGTGCCCACATCGAAGCCCACGATGGCGAACGACAGCGGGCACATGCCGGCACTGCCGCTCATGTTCAGCGCATTGACAAAGGCCAGGTTGCACTCGCTGGCCGCGTAGAACTCGGCAATGTGCTGGATGGCGAAGCGCTGCTGGAACGCCTCCCAGATGTCGGGTCGCAGGCCGTTGCCGATGATGGCGCGCACGCCATGCTGGGCATCATCGGGTTTGGGCGGCTGGTTGAGCAGGTAACGGCACAGCTCGCCGATGTAGGTGAAAGCCGTGGCGCGATGGCGTCGGACGTCGGTCCAGAAGCCGGACGCGCTGAACTTTCGGGCCAGGGCCAGGCAGGCACCCGAGCCCACGGCGGCGCCCCACGACACCGTCAGCGCGTTGTTGTGGTACAGGGGCAGGGCGCAATACAGCACGTCGTCGGCCCTCAGGCGCAGGCCGAGCACGCCCAGGCCATACATGCAGCGGTGCCAGCGGTAGTGGGACATCACCGAGGCCTTGGGCATGCCCGTCGTACCCGATGTGAAGATGTGAAAACACGGCTGCTTGAGCAGGATCTGGCCGGTTTCGGGCAGATTGGCTTCGGGCGCGCCATGCAGCAAGGCCCGCATGTCCAGTCCGCCCTCCGGCACCGGGCCATCGCCGTCCCACCACCAGGTCGGCGTGTAACCGGGCGAGTGGCCCTCGTCCAGTGAACGGACGGCAGCCTCGCATTCCACACCAGCGATCACGATGCGCGGACCGGTGATGCGCAGGCTGTGCGCCAGTGACTCGCCCCGCAGGTTGTGGTTGAGCAGTGTGGTGATGGCGCCGAGCTTGACGATGCCCAGCGTGTAGGCGAGCAGTTCGGCGCGGTTCTCCATCAGCAGCCCGACGGCATCGCCGGGCTTCACGCCCGCTTCTTTCAGGCGGTGAGCGACCCGGTTGGCCCAGGCGTTGAGTTCGGCGTACGTCCAGCTGCGGTCTTCGAAGCGCAGGGCGGCTGCTTGAGGCTGACGGGCGGTGCGGCGCTCGAAGGTCAGGCCGATCGAGCCTGTGTGGTGAGGTCTGGTGAGCGCCAGCTTCAGGATGCCTGGCACCAGGATGGGCAGGTCGGGGGCGGTGCGCAGTGCGGCTGATAGCCAGCGGCCCAGGCCGATGGTGGCGGGCGTGGCAGCACGGTCGGGAGCGAGGGTGGTGGTGTTCACGGGTGGGGTCGACGGCATGGGTGGAACGGCAGTCCGCGATGATCGGGACACCCATGCTGCGCGAGGAGGATCGGCGGCGCCATCCCCGGGGAAACACTGATAACGAGGGGGCGAGCCCGCGACAGTTTGCCAGGGTCGGCGCTCAGCGGGAGCGGCGCTGCATGCGCAGCAAGCGTGCGGTGGCCACCAACCCGATCGCCAGCAGGCCGAGCCCCGCCTCCGGGCCGGCACGCTGCCACCACGTGTCCGGTCGGCCGGCACCCAGCCAACTGGCCAGCCCCAGCAGCACGGCAGCGACGCATGCCATCGTCACCCACGCCAGCCATGCACGAGCCGGAGGCAGAGAGCGGGAGGGGCGAGGCGGGGGCAGGGGCATGGGGCGGGGACACAGAGAGGCCTTTCATCGTGCCACCGTGTCGCGGGACTGACCATTCCCCCGCCGGGGAGGCGCCACTAGTACACCTGGGGAGGTCAGCGCGGTGTGATGAGCGTGCGCAGCAAGCTCAGCAGTGCGTCGTCCCGCAGGGGCTTGCGAGCCAGCACCACCTCCTCGGCCGCACAGCGGGCGGGCAGGCCCGCGTCCAGGTCGCCGGTCAGCAGGCCCGCGGGCAAGGCGCGGCCGAACTCGTGCCGCAAACGCGCGATGACCGCCAGCCCATCGTCCGGCCCTGCCAGGCGGTGGTCGCACAGCGCCACGTGCGGCATGCGACCCAGCGCGGCCACGGCCTCGACCGCCTCTTCGCACGTGGCGCCGGCCGCCACGGCCCAGCCAGCCAGGGGCAACAGCCGGGCGAGTGCGTCGCGAACGTCGGGGTCGTCTTCGACAATCACCACGATGGGCGGTGCATCCGGTGTCGGCCCGCCCGCTGAGTCAGTCAGCGAGCCCCACGCGGGCCCAGGGGCCGGCTTGGGGGGCGGACACGCCGGCAGCCACAGCGCGAAGCAACTGCCCCGGCCGGGGCGAGAACGCACGTCGATGCGGTAGCCGCCCGCCTCGGCCATACGGCGCACCACTGCCAGGCCCAGGCCCAGCCCTTCGCTGCGCAGCCGCTGCGCGTTGTGCCCCTGGACGTGGTCGTCGAAGATGCGGGCCCGCCAGTCGCGCGCGATCCCGGGCCCGGTGTCCCATACCTGGAGCACGACATGCGGCCCACGGCGCCGGGCGCGCAGCAGGACGCCGCCCTGGGCGGTGTAGCGCAGCGCGTTGTCCAGCAGGTTGCGCAGGCTGCGCTGCAGGTAGACCGGGTCGGCCATGCACCCCATGCCGGCGGCGGGCAGGCATTGCCAGCGCAAGCCCTTGGCCTCGCACAGAGGCGCCATTTCGTCACTCAATGCCGACAGCACGGCGTCCACCGACAGGGCTTGCGGGCGCGGTGGCTGCTTGCCGGCGTCCAGCCGGGCGATGTCGAACAGTTGGTCGAAGACGAAACGCAGGCCATCGATGGCCGACTGCATGCGCTGCGCGGTGGCCTGCAGGGTGGGTGCGTCGGCCGTGCGCGCCATCACGCCAGACAGCAGCGTCAGGCTGTGCAGCGGCTGTCGCAGGTCATGGCTGGCCGCAGCCAGAAAGGCGCTCTTGTGCTGGTTGGCTTGCTGGGCTGCGTCGCGCGCCTGGCTGAGCTGGGCCATTTCGTGCTCCAGCGAACGCACCAGGGCCTGGTTGCGCCGACGCAGCCGCTCGCCCTCGAACAGCCGCTGCTCGACCAGCCGGCCCACGAACAGACAGGTCAGCATCGAGGCGGCCAGGATCAGTGCAATCGTGCCGTGGCCCGCGCCATCACTCCACCACAGGCGCGCCTGCATGGTCAGCAGAATGGGTACGCTGGCCACGGCGGCCACGCCAGTGTCGTGCGTGCTGAAGAACATGGCCGTGTAAGTGAACACCAGCAAGCCGGTGAGGATCAGCAGATGCCACTGCTCATCCAGCGCGCCCCACAGGGCCGCAGCCAGTAGCGCCCAGCCCAGGCTTTGGGCCAGCTCGCGCAACAGGGTGCGCCGCCGCCATCTGCTGTAGCTGGCTTCATCGAGCGTGACGCGTCGCAGGCGCGCGGGGGCTCGCACCGCCCAGGCCCACGAGGCCAGCAGCAAGGCCACCGGCCCGAGCCAGGCCCACCACTTGAGCCCGCTGCCGAGGATGACGGGGCTCAGGGCCAGCAGCGCCAGCAGCTGGCCGGGCACCGTCCACACATCGAGCCGCCAGTGCTCGCGCAGCTGCTCGATGTAGATGGCGCGGTCGTCGGGCGGCAGGCCGGACAGCGACAGGCGCAGCAGCTGCATCTCAGTGGCTGCCGCTGCGGGCGTGCATCAGCACCAGCTGCATGCGGTTGGCGGCGCCGTGGGCCTGCAGGATGGCACTGACGTGGAGCTTGACCGTCTCGGCACTGATGCCCAGTGCCTCGGCGATCATGGGGTTGGTCGCGCCGGTCAGCAGGTGGCCGAGCACCTGCTGTTGCCGTGGGGTCAATGTCACTTGGGGCGGCGTGGCCGGACCGGCTGCGACGCCCGCGCTCAGAAACAGCTCACGCGGAAAGTACAGGCCGCCAGCGGCAATCACGGTCAGCGCGTGCTCGAACGCCGCCAGGCTGCCCTGTTTGGGCACGAAAGCGCTCGCGCCCTCGCGCAGGCAGGCCATGGCCAGATCCAGGTCATTGTGGGCCGAGACGATGGCCACGTGAGCCTGGGGCAGCCACTGACGCAGCGTCTGCAGGGTGGCCAGGCCCTGGCTGTCGGGCAGTGACAGATCGAGCACCACGGTGGCGGGCATCAGACCGGTGTCCAGGCAGGCCCGGGCCTCCTGCAGGCTGCCGGCCTGGTGCACGGTTGCATGCGGCGCCGCACGCCGCAGCACGCTGACCACGCCCTCGCGCACAAGCGCGTGATCGTCGACCACCAGCACCACCGGCGGGGGCAAGGGCGCCTGGCTCATGCGTCCTCACGCAGGGCCGGCTGGGCCGCGGCCAGGGCCACCGTCAAGGCAGCCACGCGCGCCTGGTGGATGCGCTCGCCAATGCGCGGCCCCTGCAGCCCCTGGGCCAGTGCCTCGGCCGAGACGCGGGCGGTGTCGACGGCCAGCGCTGCAGCCAGCGCCTGACGCAGCCGCTCGGCCTGCGGATAGGGCTGCGCCTGCAGCCCGAGCCGACCTCTGGCGTCGCACTCGCAGGCCTGCAGCACCTGCTCGAAGCGGGCGGGTTTGCGGATGGCGTCGCAGCGCTCCAGCAGGCGCAGGGTGGCAGCGGCCGACAGGCCCGCGCTGGCATGCACATGGCCGTGTTCGCGCGCCACCACCTCGGCCAGCTCGCGGCACTCGGTGGGCACGCGCAGGCGCTCGCCGATGCGCTGCAGCAGCTTGACGCTGCGACCCTCGTGACCCAGGTGGCGAGGCAGCACATCCGCCGGGGTGGTGCCCTTGCCCAGGTCGTGGCCCAGACAGGCATAGCGCACGGGCAATGCCGCGCCCAGCTGCGCGCTCATGTCGATCACCATCATCACGTGCACCCCGGTGTCGACCTCGGGGTGGTATTCAGGCCGTTGCGGCACGCCCCACAGGGCATCCAGTTCTGGCAACAGGCGAGCCAGCGCGCCACAGGACCGCAAAACCTCGAACATTCGCGAAGGCCGCTCGGCCATCAGCCCGCGCGCCAACTCCTGCCACACGCGCTCGGCCACCAGGTGGTCGACCTCGCCGTCGTCCACCATCGCGCGCATCAGCGCCAGCGTGTCATCGGCCACCTGGAAATCCGGAAAGCGCGCGGCAAAGCGCGCCAGGCGAAGGATGCGCACCGGGTCTTCCGCAAAGGCGGGCGAGACATGGCGCAACACGCGCGCGCGCAGGTCGGCCTGGCCATTGAACGGGTCGATCACCGTGCCGTCCGGGGTCTCGGCCATGGCATTGATGGTCAGGTCGCGGCGCAGCAAGTCGTCTTCGAGCGACACCTCGGGCGAGGCCTGTACGACAAAGCCCTTGTAGCCGCGGCCCTGCTTGCGCTCGGTGCGCGCCAGCGCGTACTCCTCGCCGGTATCGGGGTGCAGAAAGACGGGGAAATCCTTGCCCACCGGGCGGAAGCCCCGCTCGGCCATGTCCTGGGGGGTGGCGCCCACCACCACCCAATCGCGGTCACCAATCGGGCATCCAAGCAGCCGGTCTCGCACGGCGCCGCCCACCAGATAGATTTGCATGCCGCGCAGTGTAGGCCTTGCGCTGGTGCGGCGCGATACCGGCTGTGGGCGCCAGCGCGCCGTTCAGGGCCCGGCGTGGTGCGGCCTGCACCGCTGCGGGGCAGACATCGCCGGGTTTGACTGGCATGGCTCATGCATGGATCTGTGCCAAGTGCCACACTTCCAGGAGCCTCTCATGCGCCACCATGCCCTCGCCCTTGCCACCGCCATTGCACTCAGTTGCACCGGTGTCGCCCATGCCGCCGATCCGGTCGCAGGCAGCTTTGCCTCGTCGATCGCCCAGAAGATCAGCTTTGACATCGACTTCTTCGGCACCCTCACTGGGGCGGTATCGGCGGCGGCCACACCGCTGTCAGGCTTCAAGATCTCGTCGGTCACCGTCAATGGTGTGCTGCTCAGTGACCTCATTCCTGGCGACAGCTACTTTGCCGAATTCACCTTTGATGTGGCGCCCGGCACCATGACGATCGACATCAAGGGCACGTCGATCAAGGGTGGCATGTACACCGGCGCGTTTGCCGTGACCCCGGTGCCCGAGCCCGCCACCGTGGGCATGGCCCTGGCTGGTCTGGCCCTGGTGGGCGGCGTGGCGGCGGTGCGTCGCCGCCGCGGCTGACCCTCCGGGGTTGATGCGGGCGGCTGAATACAGGCGACTGATCAGCCGCCGCTGGCGCTCTGCTGGCTTGCCAAGGCCGCCAGCGCCACATATTCGTCCACCGGCACCTCTTCGGCGCGGCGCTGCAGATCGAAGTGGGTCTCCAGTCCGCGCTGGCTCAACCACACGCCCAGCGTGTGGCGCAGCAGTTTGCGCCGCTGCGAGAAGGCCGAAGCCACCAGGGCCTCCAGCACGGCCGGGTTGAGCGCAGCGGGCGTGCGCCAGGGCACCATGCGCACCACGGCCGAGTCCACGCGCGGCGGCGGATCGAAGGCCTCGGGTGGCACATCGACCACATTCTCCATGTCGTAACGCCATTGCAGCATCACGCTGAGGCGACCGTAGTCACCCGTCGACGGACTGGCGACCATGCGGTCGACCACTTCCTTCTGCAGCATGAAGTGCTGGTCAGTCACCTGGTCGGCCCACGGCAGCAGGTGAAACAGGATGGGGCTGGAGATGTTGTAGGGCAGGTTGCCGATCACGCGCAGCCGCTGACCCAGGCGGGTCGCCAGCGCGCCAAAGTCGACCTTCAGCACGTCCGATTCGACCACGTCCAGCTCGGCGCGCTTGCGCAAGCGCGCGGCCAGGTCCCGGTCGAGCTCGATCACCGTGAGCCGGTTGCTGAGTGCGACCACCGGGTTGGTAAGTGCGCCGAGCCCGGGGCCGATCTCGACCAGGGCTTCACCCGGGCGCGGGGCAATGGCTCGCACGATGGCATCAATGATGCCGGGGTCGCTCAGGAAGTGCTGCCCGAAGCGCTTGCGGGCGATGTGGCCGCCGCCACCGGCCACAGCGCGTGGCCGGCCGCCCCTTGGCGCGTCACGGCTCATCGCGCACTTCCACCCACGCGGCCTGGCGCAACTCGCGCGCCCACTCCTCGTAAGCCGCCTCGAAACCACGCTCGCGCAGCACTGCACGGGCGGCCTCACGGCGCTGGGCATCACTGAGCTGCACCTCGCGGCGCTCGATCAGCTGGATCAGGTGCACGCCAAAGCGGGTGACCACCGGCTGAGAAATCTCGCCGGGCTGCAGCGTGATCAGCGCCTTCTCGAACTCGGGCACGTACTGCCCAGGCGAGGCCCAGCCCAGGTCACCGCCGCGCGGGCCGCTGCCGTCTTCTGAATGCTGGCGCGCCATCTGCGCGAAGCTGGCCTGGCCTTCCAGGATCTTCTTGCGGATGTCCTGCATCTTGGCCACCAGCACGCGGTTGCTGGTCTGCGGCGTGGGGCGCAGCAGGATGTGGCGGGCACGCTGCTGGGTGTAGCTGGCCTGGGCGACGTTCTCGCGTTCGACCAGCTTGATCACGTGAAAGCCAGCGTTCGAGCGCACGACCTGCGAGACATCGCCGACGCGCAGGCCGCGCACGGCCGACACGAACAGTTCGGGCAGGCGGCTGGTTGGCCGCAGACCGAATGCGCCGCCGCTGTCATGGGTGTCGCGGTCGTCCGAGTACTCGCGCACGAGTTGCGTGAAGTTGACCCCCTGGGCCGCACGGTCACGGATCTGTTCTGCGCGCTGTTGCAGTTGACGCACCTGGGCTTCGCTGCTGTTGTCGGGCACGCGCACCAGGATGTGGGCCAGGTTGAGGTTGCTTTCGGCCTGGGCGGCAGGATCCTCGCGAAGGAAGGTGTCCACATCGGCTTCGCTGATCTGGATGCGCGGCATGACCTCGCGCTCCCGCAGGCGCTGCAGCAGAATCTGCTCGCGCAGGCTGCTGCGGTAGCGGTCAAAGTCCAGCCCGTCGGCCTGCATGCGCTGGCGCAGGTCGGTGAGCGTCAGCTGGTTCTGGGCGGCGATGTTCTCAATGGCCAGATCCACCTCGCTGTCGGGGATGCTCAGGCCGATGGTGCGGGCGTGCGAGATCTGCGCCTTCTCGTCGATCAGGGCCTCCAGCACCTGCCGGCGCAGCTCGGCCGGGTCGGGCAGCCGGCTCCGGTCCTGTGCGGCTTCTTCAATGCGGGCGACGCGTTTGTCGACGTCGGTGTGCGTGATCACCTCCTGATTGACCACGGCGACGATGTAGTCCGACGTGGTGCGCACGCCCTCGATCTTGAGTTCGGTGCTGAGGTTGCGTGCACCCGGAATCCGCGGCGAGACGGACAACGCGTCGTTGCGACGAGTCTGGGCCAGCAAGGGCGCGCACTGTGCCAGCGCCAGACCCAGGCACATCGCCTGGGTGAGTCGGCGAAGGCGGAGGGGCCGTGTCGTGGGCAAGGCGTTCATGCGGTTGGGCAGGTCAGTCATCAGGGTCATACAGGGGCGAGGGGCCGGTGGGCACCACTTCGCCTTCTTCGCGCAGCAGGCGGTAGCCAGGGATATTGTCCTTCAAGGTGCGCAGCGGGTTGGCGCCCAGGCTCAGACGAGACAGGCCCACCAGTTCCAGCTGGAACATCAGCCGCACGGTGGCTTCGTTCTGGCCGATGGCCACGCGTTCCGCCACAAACCGCCCGATCCAGCACCCGGCATCGTATTCCAGGCCCATCAGCGCGTTGATGAAGCGGCTTTCACGGGTGCTGTAGGCCAGCCGGCCCACGCTGTACCAGGCGCCGCCGCAGCTGCCCGGCGCCCGCATGCCGCTGCCCTCGACAGCCAGCGGGGACTGAGCGATCAGCTGACTGGCGGTGGCCGTGCGGGGGCGGCCGGCGATCGGCCACTGCCAGCCCAGTTCCACCTGCGAGCTGCCGCCCCGTGTATAGCGGTAGACGGTGCTGACCGTGCGCCAGTCACCCGGCGTGTAGCGCACGCCGAGCGTGCCCTGCTCAGAGCGGCCCTCTTCGGTGTTGTACTGCAGCGTGCTGTCCAGATACCAGTGCGGGATGACCGTGGTCGAGCCCAGCAGCATCAGGTCGGAGAATCGACTGGTGATGGGGCCACTGCCGTTGGGGTTGATGCGCTGATCCGACAGCAGCAGCTTCTGCACAATGCCCACGCGCAACGCCTCGGCGCCGGTGCGGTCATCCAGCAGGCGCGAGGTCACGCCCAGCGTCACCTGGTTGGCATCCGAGATGCGGTCCACGCCGGTGAAGCCGTTTTCGCTGTAGATCGCGTACTGGTTGAAGTCGCGCGGCGCCGTGTCGAACATCGGCAGGTTCGACTGGTCCTTGTAGGGTGTGCGCACGTACAGCAGGCGCGGCTCCAGCGTCTGCACCAGATCGCGTCCGAACAGCTGAACCGGCCGATCCAGCGTGAAGCCGCTGTCGAGTGAGAAGGTTGGCAGCGTGCGGGTGGCGCTGCGCGGGCCGGTGTTCAGGCCACCACGGTCCAGGTCATACGACGTGCTTTGCAGCATCAGCTTGGGCTGCACATACACGCCGTGGAAGTCGAAGCGGCGTTCGACCTGTCCGATGGCGTGCACGCGGTTGCCGCTCACCCAGCTGCGGTCCGGGTGGGCGAAGCGGTTGAATTCGCCTTGCAGCGACCAGACCAGGCCGTTGTCGGATGTGCCACGGCTGCGCACACCCAGTTGGGGCTCGCGGCGGTAGGGCTCGCCCACGCGGCTCTCAGGGGGGGCACTGGTGTCCAGGTCGCGCAGCGTCTGCCAAGTCTGCAGCTGGGCGTACAGCTCGGTCTGGCTGTTGCCCAGGCCCCAGTTGCGCTCGTTGAGCGTGCGGTTCACGCGCACGTGGCTGTCCAGCAGCCGCGGCGTCTTCGACGAGATGGTCTGGCCGAAGTCCTTCCAATAGTCGTCATCCGACACCCGCAGCCATTGGATCGTGTAACGGGTGGGCGACAGCGAGCTGGCAGAGCCGGCCTGGCCTTCGTGCCGCAGATCCACCTGACCGCGGTTGCGCCCTGCGACGCGGTCGTCGGGCAGGCCGAACACACGCACCTCGCCCTTGTCCTGCGGTGCCAGATAGCGGTACTCGGCATCCAGCCCCAGGCCACGCCGGGTGGCCAGCGTGGGCGCGAGGGTGGCGTCGCGCTCGGGAGCGATGTTCCAGTAGTAAGGCGCCGACAGCTCCAGGCCGCTCTTGCTGTCGAACGTGAAACTGGGTGGCAGCCAGCCCGACTTCCGCTGATCATTGAGGGGAAAGGTCAGTGAGGGCGCCGCAAGGATCGGTATGCCTTGAAACTCGATCACGGCGCCCTCTGCACGCCCCTCATTGGCGGCGAAGTCCAGATCAATCCGATCGGTGCGCAGCGCCCACGCTGGCGTGCCCATGTCGCCACTGGCGGTGTTCTCCGGTGTGCAACTGGTGTAGCTCGTGTTGGTCGCACTCAGCCGGTCCTCGCCCTGGAAGGTGATGCGCTCGGCCGATCCGCCTGCCTGGGTCCGAGACAGCCAGTAGCGGGGCGCCTCGAAGCTGCCTTCCAGCGTGTCGAGCTTGAGACTCATCGACGGGCCGGTGAAGATGCTGCCCTGGCGGATGATGCGCACATTGCCGCGCGCTCGAGCCGTGTTGTCAGCCTGGGTGTGTTCCAGCTCATCGGCGCGGACGGTGAGATCGCTTTGGCGCAGGCGCACGCGGCCCTTGGCTGTGGTTCGGATGCCGGCCTCACCGCCGAGTTCGTCGGCCTCGAACAGCAAGGGAGCCTTGGGATCCCGCACCCCCGGCAGCGTGGGCGGGAAGCTCAGGACCTGTGCCGCCGCCGCTGTGCCAGGTGCGGGGGGGGGCGCGGCGGTCTGGGCGTGAACTCCCTCCACCATGGGCCAGACCAGGGCGGCGAGGGCGACGGCCTGAGCGATCGGGGTCCAGCGGCCGGGTGGTGCGGCTGTGTCGGGTCGGGTGCGGGGGGCAGTCAAGGTGTGGCGGGCCAGCAAGCGGCGCAATCACAAATTCAGGGGCCCGCTGCACGGACGGGCGTCCCAGGGCCGGCCTGCGCCAGCCGACCGTGCCTAAAATCGGCGCATTATTCCATGTCCCTCCCGCACAACGTGGCCGATTTCGCTCCTTCTGCTTCCGCCCCTGCTGCTGCCGCGGCCGGCGCCGCCATCACCTGGGCCGATCCGGCTCGACGCGAGGCCTTTGCTGCCTGGTTGGCCGGCCTGAGCGCCCGCCATGGCCTGCAGCCCGACACCGTTACGTCAGCCAGCGCCGACGCCAGCTTCCGCCGCTACTTTCGGGTGCAGTCCGTCACCGGCTCGCTCATCATCATGGACGCCCCGCCCGACAAAGAGGATTGCCGGCCCTTCGTGGCCGTTGGCCAGCTGCTGGCGCAAGGTGGCGTCGCCGTCCCCGAGATCCTGGAATGGGACGAGGCCCAGGGCTTCATGCTGCTGTCCGATCTGGGCACGCGCACGCTGCTGTCCACCTTGCTGCCCGATCAGCCGCACGACGCCGGCAATCGGGCGCGTTACCTGGCGGCGCTGGATGAACTGGTGCGCATCCAGCAGGTGGACGGCGCGGGGCTGCCGCCGTACGACGACGCGTTGCTGCAGCGCGAATTGGACCTGCTGCCCCAGTGGTACCTGACCCAGTTGCGCGGCCTCACGCTGGATGAGCCTGCCCAGAAGATGCTGGTGCAGACCTTCGGGCTGATCAAGGCGCAGGTGCTGGCGCAGCCGCGCGTGCTGGTGCACCGTGACTACCACTCACGCAACCTGATGGCCGACCCGGCCGACCCGGCGGCCCGCCCGGGCGTGATCGACTTCCAGGACGCGGTGTACGGACCGGTCACCTATGACCTGGTCTCGCTGCTGCGCGACGCCTACGTGATGTGGGACGAAGACGTGCAGATCGACTACGCCGTGCGGTTTTGGGAGAAGGCGCGCAAGGCTGGCCTGCCCGTGGCCGACGATTTCGGGGATTTCTGGCGCGACTTCGAGTGGATGGGTCTGCAGCGCCACCTGAAGGTGCTGGGCATTTTTGCCCGCCTGGCGCTGCGCGACGGCAAGCGGCAGTACCTGGACGACATCCCCCGCGTGTGGACCTACGCCCATCGCGTGGCCAGCCGCTACCAGGGGCTGGGCCCGCTTGCGCGCCTGCTGGAGGCGGCCGAGGCGGCCCACGGCGGGGTGCAGACCCAGGTCGGATACACGTTCTGAGCCCGCATCAACGAGGGGCGGCGACGGATTTTGCGCAAAAAAGCAGCAACCGGAGGATAATGCGGCTCTAATGAACGATCCGATCTCTCTGGCGGCTGATGCCGCAGCCGGCGCCGATGTGGCCCCGGCGCCCGAAGCCCCCGCGCGTTTCGACACCTTGCCGCTGGATCCCAAGATCCTCGCGGCCATCGCCTACCCGACGATGACGCCCATCCAGGCCAAGGCGATTCCCCTGGTTCTGGCCGGGCGCGACGTCATGGGCGCCGCGCAAACGGGCACGGGCAAGACGGCCGCCTTTTCCATCCCGCTGCTTCAGAAGATGATGAAGCACGAGAACGCCAGCATGTCGCCGGCGCGCCACCCGGTGCGTGCCATCGTGCTGGCCCCCACGCGCGAACTGGCCATCCAGGTGGCCGACAACGTCAAGACCTACGCCAGCAAGTCCAACCTGCGTTCGGCCGTGGTGTTTGGCGGCATGAACATGAAAGAGCAGACGGTCGAGCTCAAAGCCGGCGTCGAGGTGCTGATTGCCACCCCGGGCCGCCTGATCGACCACATTGAGGCCAAGAACTGCAACCTGTCGCAGGTCGAGTACGTGGTGCTCGACGAGGCCGATCGCATGCTTGACATCGGCTTCCTGCCGGATCTGCAGCGCATCCTCAGCTATCTGCCCAAGACCCGTCAGACCCTGCTGTTCTCGGCCACGTTCTCGCCCGAGATCAAGAAGCTGGCGCAAAGCTACCTGCAAGACCCGGTGCTGGTCGAGGTGGCCCGCCCGAACCAGACCGCCACCAACGTCGAGCAGCGCTTCTACAAGGTCGACGAAGACGACAAGCGTGCGGTGATCCGTCAGATCATCCGCGACCGCGAGATCCGTCAGTGCATCGTGTTCGTGAATTCCAAGCTGGGTGCCAGCCGCCTGGCCCGTGCCTTTGAGCGGGACGGCCTGAGAACGGCCGCCCTGCACGGCGACAAATCCCAAGACGAGCGCCTCAAGGCCCTGGCCGCTTTCAAGGCTGGCGAGATGGACCTGCTGGTGGCCACCGACGTGGCCGCGCGCGGCATCGACATCGCGGCGCTGCCGGCGGTGTTCAACTATGACATCCCGTTCAACGCTGAAGACTATGTGCACCGCATCGGCCGCACGGGCCGGGCCGGCGCGTCGGGTCTGGCGGTTTCGCTCGTCACGGGCGCCGATGCGAGGCTGATGGCCGACATCGAAAAGCTCATCAAGAAGACCCCCGACGTCGAGACCTTCGCGCTGGAGGGCCGCTTCGGCCGTGGCGAGTCGCGCGGTGGCCGCAGCGAAGCCGGTGGTGGTCGCGAAAGCTACCGCCGCGAGCGTCACAGCGACGATGCGCGCCCCGCGCGCGAGGCTACGCGCCCGCCTGTTCGCCGCTCGGTGCCGGCCGATCCCTTGTTCGACCAGCCTTACGAGCCCGACCTGTCGGCCGATCCGGCCTGGGAGCAAAAGGAAGCCTCAGCTGCCACCACGGCCGCAGCAGGCGCCGGCGGCGGGCTGTCGCGCTTCATCAAGCCCAAGCGCAAGGTTGCGGCCCTGTTGGGCGGCACGGGCACGGCCCGGCGGTGATCCGCCTCAGCGCGCGCGGCGTCACGCCATCGCGCGCACCAGACCGCTGACCGGCGTCCTGACCTCATCGGGCGAGGCGTCGCCCGCCAACGGGCCATTGCTGGCCACTTGGGCTGATTGGGTCTGTTGATGACGCCAGCTCGAAGGCGAGACACCGTAGGCTCGTTTGAACGCCTGACTGAAGGCCGCCTCCGACGCATAACCCACCTGATCGGCAATTCGCGCCACAGGCAGGCCGGAACTCATCAGATGCCGCGCAGCCAGGCGCATGCGGTGGCGTGTCAGGTAGGTCAGCGGCGGTTCGCCCAAGGCCTGCGTGAAGCGATCGGCAAACGCCGAGCGTGACAGGCATGCGTGCTGGGCCAGTTCGGGCACCGTCCAGGCCCGTCGCGGGTCGCGGTGCATCTGCGCCAGCGCGGATGACAGGGCCCGGTCCTTGAGCGCAGCCAACCAGTTGCCCGAGCCTGCCGGCAGTGATTCCACATGGTCGCGGATGCACTCCATGAACAGGATGTCGCCGAGCCGGTTGATGATGGCCTGCTGGGCCGGCCGCGGTGCGGCCACCTCTTGCGCCAGAAACTGCAGCCCGATGGCCAGCCACAGCGGGGGCGCTTCGCCCAGGCCGCGCACGTGCATCAAGGGGGGCAGGGCGGCCACCAGCGGGGCTGCCATGACCTTGTCGAAACGGGCATGGCCGCTGATCAGGTGACAGGCCTGGCCACCGCCGCCCCGGGCGCTGGGCGCCAGTTCGAACTGCGTCATCATTGGCAGCAGGTCGTCCGCTGTGGCCAGCGACTGAGGCTTGTCCTGAATGCGGTGGGGCGTGCCGGCCGGCAGCACCACCAGGTCGCCCGTCTGGATCAGCACTGGCTCGGCATCGTCGCGCATCAGCCAGGCCTGACCGCTGGTGATCATGTGGAAGCTGGCCAACCCCGGCGTGGCCAGTGACCAGGCCCATGGGGCCGTGTTGCATGTCGAGGCGAAGACCACGCCGTCGAAGTGCATGTCGTCCAAGATCAGGCTGAGGGTGTCCATGTTGCCGCAGCATGCCACGCAAGGCCAGCCTTGTGCACCCGGCAGAAAGCCGGAGAGCTGGTGCGAAACGCCGGATCCGTGACAGGTTTGACGGACCTCGGGTTAGCCCGGATCGCGGCCCGGCGGATCGCGATAGTCAGTCGGTTGCGCGCGGCTTCCGGCGCGGGCGGTGCGTCCGCACACTGGCGCCATTGATCAGGAGCAAGACCAACATGTCAAACGCCAGCCTCACCTCCGCGTCCGCCCAGCGGTGGACCGATCCCAAACGTTATCTGTGGCTCTTTGGCCCCGCGGTGCCGCTCATCGGCATCGGCATGCTGGTGGGCTTCTGGCAGACCCAGGCCGTCTGGACGCTGTGGTTTGTCGTGGCCCTCGTACACGTGATCCTGCCGACGCTGGACTGGGTCTTCGGTGAAGACACGGCCAATCCGCCCGAAGGTGCGCTTCAGGCGCTCGAAGACGATCGCTACTACAGCTGGGTGCTGTATGCCTTCGTGCCGCTGCAGATCGCTGTGACGGCGCTGGGGGCCTATCTGGCCGTGACGGCCGACCTGCCCTGGTACCACCTGATCGGCCTGGCGCTCAGCGTGGGCATGGTCAACGGGGTGGCCATCAATACGGCACACGAACTGGGTCACAAGAAGCCCAAGCTTGAGCGCTGGCTGGCCCGCATCTCGCTGGCACCCACCTTCTACGGCCACTTCTATGTCGAGCACAACCGCGGCCACCACAAGAACGTGGCCACGCCGGAGGATCCCGCCACCTCTCGCTTTGGCGAGTCGTTCTGGGCTTTCCTGCCCCGCACGGTGATCGGCAGTGTCCGCTCGGCGTGGCACCTGGAAGCCGAGCGCCTCAAGCGCCTGGGCAAATCGGCCTGGAGCTGGGAGAACGAAAACCTTCAGTCGTGGGCGATGTCGGTCGTGTTGTTCGCCGTGCTGCTGGCTGCCTTTGGCTGGGCTGCGCTGCCCTTCCTGGTCATCCAGGCCATCTATGGCTTCTCGCTGCTCGAAGTGGTGAACTACCTGGAGCACTATGGCCTGCTGCGCCGCAAGAACGCCGACGGCCGCTATGAGCGTTGCATGCCCGAGCACTCGTGGAACAGCAACCACATTGTGACCAATCTGTTCCTGTACCACCTGCAGCGCCACAGCGACCACCACGCCAACCCCACCCGCAAGTACCAGGCCCTGCGCCACTTCGAAGACAGCCCGCAACTGCCCTCTGGCTACGCCGGCATGATCACCGTCGCCTATCTGTCGCCGCTGTGGTTTGCGATGATGAACAAGCGTGTGATCCGCCACTACAAGGGCGACATGACCCGCATCCAGTACGCCCCGGGCAAGCGTGAGGCGCTGATGCAGAAGTACGCCGCCTTTGCCGCGGATGTGCGCGAGGGCCGGGCCTGAGTCGGCCCGCGCCGTGATCACCTGATGAGACGGTACCGAGGAGACGTATCATGAAATACCGCTGTCCCAACTGCGATCACGTGTACGACGAAGCGGTGGGCGAGCCTCACGAAGGCTTTCCTGCCGGCACCCTGTGGCAGCAGATCCCAGATGACTGGGCCTGCCCCGGGTGCGCGGTGCGCGACAAGGTCGACTTCGAGCCCGTCGCTGAAGCAGCCTGAGCAGTTTGAGCCCAGATCACGGGCTGCGTCAGGCGGAGCAAGTCACGGCAGCTCGACCGCGCCCATCCGCGCCGCAATCGTGGCCGCGCGCCCGTTGAGGTAAGGTGACCGTGGCGACTGCTCGAAGCGCTTGGGCGCGGGTAGCATCACCGCCAGCCGGGCCGCCTGCATGTTGTTCAACCGGGCCGCATCGACGCGGAAGTAGTGGCGCGCCGCCGCCTGCGCCCCGAATACGCCTTCGCCCCACTCGACGTTGTTGAGGTAGATGTCGAGGATGCGGTCCTTGGTCAACAGGCCTTCGAGCATGAAGGTGATGGCGAACTCCTGGCCCTTGCGCAGGAAGTTGCGCTCGCTGCTGAGGAACAGGTTCTTGGCCAGTTGCTGCGTGATGGTCGAGCCGCCGATCACCTTGGCGTTGGCTTGCGCGAGATCCGGCGGTGGCGGCTCCGGGCGGCCGCGCTTGCGGGCCCGTTCCACGGCACGCTGGTGGCGTGCCAGCGCTTCAGCTTGTCGTTTCTCTGCCCGGGCTTTGGCGGCCATGTTCTTGCGCCAGGCATTCTCCAGCGCATCCCACTCCACGCCGTTGTGATCGACAAAGTTGGCGTCTTCCGAGGCGATCACGGCACGGCGCAGGCTGTTGTTGATCTCGCTACCTGGAACCCATTGCTGGCTCCAGGGCACCCGTCCATTGGCCACCAGGATGCGCACGAATTCGCTGCGCTGAAAGCTGGTAGAGCTTGGGTCGAGCACGTTCATCAGCGCGATGCGCGCGGCAAAGAACAACTGCAGGCTCAGACCACTGAGCAGCAGCAGCACGGTGATCCGCCAGATTGTGAGCAGCATCGTCAATGCGCCTGCGCGGCGTCGACCTCGGCGCGCAGCGCGGCCAGCACCGGAGCCGTGTCGGGGCGCACGCCGCGCCACAGCGCGAAGCTCTCGGCGGCCTGTTCGACCAGCATGCCCAGGCCATCACGCGCCTGGGCCCCGTGGGCGCGGGCCCAGTCCAGGAAGGGCCGAGCGGCCGGGCCATACATCATGTCCAGCGCCAGACCGCCGGTGCGCAGGGTTTGCGGACCCACGGGCACGCCGCCACCTGCCAGGCTGGCGGCCGTGCCGTTGATGAGCACGTCGAATGCTTCGCCGGGCGCATCGAGCCCAGCGGCGCGCAGCACCACACCATGGTCGGCCGCCCACTGGCGGTGACGGGCCACGATGGCTTCGGCCTTGTCGACCGTGCGGTTGGCCAGCACGACCTCCGAAGGGCGGGCCTCGATCAGCGGGCCGAGTACGCCCGCGCTGGCGCCACCTGCGCCCAACAGCAGCACGCGCTGGCCTGCCAGCGGCACGCCGGCGTTGACGGTGATGTCGCGCACCAGGCCGACGCCATCGGTGTTGTCGGCCAGCCAGCCGCCGTCGGCCTCGGCGTCAAAGCGCAGCGTGTTGGCGGCCTGGGCCAGTTCGGCGCGCGGGGTGCGCCGTGCGGCCAGTGCAAACGCCTCGAACTTGAACGGCACCGTCACATTGGCGCCCTTGGCACCGCCGTCGGCAAAGGCGCGCAGGGTGGCTGTGAAGCTGTCGAGCGGGCAGAGCAGCCGGCCGTAGTCCACCGCCTGGTGGGTCTGTTGTGCAAACATCGCGTGGATGGCTGGCGAGCGGCTGTGGGCCACGGGGTTGCCGGCCACGGCGTAACGGTCTGTCATGTCAGCGGTCATGGCAGCAGTCATGGGGCTTGGGATGGCGCAGCCGGCTGGGTGGGCGAGGCCATGGTCTGCGCCTGCATGCCGGCTTCGCGGGTGAAACGGAAGCGCGAAGAAATCAGCAACAGGTCGCGGCCGGCCAGCACCTCGGTGGGCACGACACCGAACGGCCCGGCCTTCCTGGCGATGGCCTGCGCGCGCTTGTCCAGCAGCGGGTTGCCCGAGCTCTGCAGGACCACGGCCTCGACCACGCGGCCCTGGCGATCCAGCCAGACTTCCATGATCAGTTCACCATACAGCTTCTGCCCATTGGCGCTCGGGAAGTTGTCGGTGCCCGCCCGTTCGACCAAGTTGCGGAAATGGCTGTAATACAGCGCGTCGGCCGAGCGCAGCGTGGCCGGGCTCAGGTAGCGCTTTTTGGGGCGCGAGTTCTCTTCCTGAATGCGGCGTTCGATCTCGGCCAGCATCTTCGAGAGTTGCTTGCGACGCTCTTCCTCGGCCTGGGCCACGGGGGAGTCGCTGCGGGGCGTGGGTTCGGGCGCGGGCAGGGCCGCCAGCTCCTGACGCAATTGCGCCAGCAAGGCCTGTTGCTCGCGCTGCATGCGCTCGATGGCGCGCGCCGTGTCGGCCAGCGCGTCGCCCAGCTCCACTTCGGCGCTGGGCGGCAGCGGCGTGGTGGCGCGCCGCTGGTCGGTGGCATCGCCGCCGCCCGCCAGATTCAGCTGGGCCAGGGCCTGGGCTTTCTCGGGGGGCGTCTCGCTGCCGGCGTTCACCAGGATCACCTCCAGCGGCGTGTCCTTGAAGGTGCGGTTGAAGCCCTCGGGGTCGACAAATCGGAAGCTGAACAGCGCAATGTGGAGCGCAGCCGACACGGTCAGACAGACCTGCAGCAGGCTGAGCTGGTTCCAGATCGAACGAAGGCGTTGCAGCATCCTGGTTGGCGAGGCAGTGAGGATCAGGCCGCAGCGGCCTGGTTGCCCTCGGCAGGCGCATCGGCGTCGTTGACGTCGATGGCCAGGGTCAAGGGCCCTGCATTGTCCAGCACGGCGTCGTCTTCGTCGCCTTCGGTCTCACCCTCGGCCGTGGCGTCGTCGAGACGGGCGACGACGCTGGCATGCACGTCCAGCGTCAGCTCGTCGACCCCGGTGATGCGCACGCGCACGCGGGTGTGGCGCGGCAGGCCGTCAGCCCCGATGGCCTTGAAGACCAGGGGCAGCGTCTCGGCGCGCACCAAGCCATTGACCATCACGGCGCAGTCGAGTTCGCTCAGGCCCTGCTGGCCCAGGTACTTCAGCGTCCAGTAACGCTCCATGCTGGACTGGAAGCCGTTGTAGGCGCTGTAGGCCGCGTCGAAGTTCGAGATGACGGCAAACAGCTCAGCGTCCTTGGGCTTGAAGGGTGCGGCCAGCGCGGCGGTGCGGCCATGACGGGCGCAGGCGATGATCTGCCACTGGTTCACCAGGTCGACATAACGGCGCAGTGGCGAGGTGGCCCAGGTGTACTGCGCCACGCCCATGCCCGCATGCGGCAGCGGCTTGGTGCCCATGCGCACCTTGATGCCGGGCGCCAGGCTGGCCTGGCTGCGGTAAATGCCGGGCACGCCCAGCTCGGCCAGCCAGCCGCCCCAGGTGCTGTTGGCCAGAATCATGGCTTCGGCCACGATGAGGTCGAGCGCCGAGCCGCGCTGACGCGTGCCGATCACCACCTGTTCGGTGCCATCGGGCTCGACGCCATCGCTCATCGTGTTTTCGCCATTGGCGCCGATGAGCTTGAAGCTGTAATCCGGCCGGTTGAAGTTCTCGGGTTTGCCGCGCACCACCTCGCGCTGCGCCTTGAGGTGGCGCGCCAGGCGGAAGCAGAAGGCCAGCTCGCTGGCAAAGGGGTAGTCGGCCGGCGCCTCACCGCTGAGCGTGGCATCGGTGATGACGGTGTCGAGCTTGTCGTGGCGCAGGTTGGCCACGATGGGCACGCGCTCCAGCCGGGTCTCGCTGCCGGTCACGGCCAGCGTCGCCTCGTCCAGCGTCACATACAACGACACGGCCGGGCAGTCGCGGCCCTCGATCAGCGTGTAGGCCTGCACCACCTCGTCGGGCAGCATCGTGATCTTGTGGCCCGGCATGTAGACGGTCGACATGCGGCCGCGCGCCAGCGCATCCAGCGGGGTGGCAGGGGTAATGGCCAGGCCGGGCGCCGCGATGTGGATGCCGAAGGTGACCGTGCCAGTGCCCAGCCCCTGGATCGACAGCGCGTCGTCGATCTCGGTGGTCATCGAGTCGTCGATCGAGAAGGCCTGCACGGCGGCCAGCGGGAGTTCGTCCTTGACGGGCGGCGCGTCGAGGGCCGGGAAGCCACTGCCCTTGGGGAAGTGCTCGAACAGGAAGCGCTTGAAGTGGAACTGATAGGGGCTGTCGATGGCGCCCGCGGCTTTGAGCAGGTCCAGCGGGGCGCGCTGGGCCAGCTTGGCGGCCTCCACCACGGCCTTGTACTCGGGGCCGTTCTTGTCGGGTTTGAACAGGATCTTGTAGAGCTGTTCCTTGATCGGTGCCGGGCAGGCCCCCTCGGCCAGGGCCTGAGCCCATTCTGCGATCTGCAGCGCCTGCTGTTTCTTGCGCTCGATGGCGGCCAACGCCTGTTTGAGGATGTCTTCCGGCGCCTTGCGGAAGCGGCCCTTGCCGCGACGATGGAAGTATTGCGGGTGCTCGAACAGGCACATCAACATCGCGGCCTGTTGCACGGCATCGGCCGAGTCGCTGAAATACTCGCGCGCCAGATCATCAAAGCCGAACTCGTCTTCGGGGGCGACCTCCCAGACCAGGTCCACATCGATGCCGGTGGCCTGGGCCGCGCCCTGGGCCAGCAAGTCGGCCGGGGCCGGCTTGGCAAAGCGGATCAGCACGTTGGCGGCTTTCACCTTCACGCGCTTGCCGCTGTCGAGCTCGACCTGCATGGAGCTGTCGGCTTCGGACATCACGCGGCCAGCCTGAAATTTGCCGGCATCGTCGAATAGGGCGTACATGAACAAGGGGTCTCTCGGGTCGTCAGGCCGCGATTGTCCCACTTTGGCTCGACCCGCCGCAGGGCGCCCGGTCGTGCGTTCGACCGTCCCACGCGCCATCGGTGCTTTCGCGATGTGATAGGGGCCGCTAAAACCGTGAACTTGTCGCGGTTTTGAGTCCGCCACCCCTTCAGGCAGGGGGAGCGTGGGGCCGCGTGTCTGGGCAACAATCCAACCCATCACAGCCAGCCGACCGCGCAAGTGCACGGCACCGGTGGGGCCTTCAATCACCGCTCTGAGGAAGTTCTGCCATGAAGTTTGCTATCGCTGCCATCGTGCTTGCCGTGTCGTCCAGCGCCGTTCTTGCCAACAATGGCCAGGGCAAGGGTCCTGCTCAAGGTAGCCTGATGTCGTCCATCCACGCCAACGACAACGCGCTGCTCAACGCCAACCCCAACGCCGCATTCAAGAGCGTGACCGCCGTGCCCGAGGCCGACACCATCGCCATGCTGGTGGCCGGTGTGGCGGTCGTGGGTGCCGTAGCCCTGCGTCGCCGCAACAAGAAGTGATCATGGGGCACCCGACGGGTGCGTCCGGATCCGGCGCAGCGTCTGCTGCGCGTTCAGGCCCCTCGGGGCCTTTTTTCATGGCTGGCTGGCGCCCGTGACAGGGTCAGTGGGCGGCAGGCCCAGCCAGTTCGTCAAGGCAGGTAGGTGCGCGGCGAAGTCGCTCACCGCATGGTCGCTTCCGGGTAGCACGGTCAGCGCGCTGCCCGGGTAATGGGCCACCATCTCCTGCCAGTCCAGCACCTCGTCGCCCTTGGCCACCAGCGCCCAGTAGCGGTCGGGCTGCGTGATCGGGTAAGGCGAGAGCGCGGCGAAGGCCGGCACGAACTCGGGCCGGAAGAAAAAGCGGTCTTCCGGGTTGTGAAAGCTGGTCTGCTCGCCGATGTAACGGGCGAGGTCACGCGCGGGCGCAACCGCCGGGTTGATCACTGCCACCCGGCAGCCCAGGCGCTCGCCCAGCACGGTGGCGTAGAACCCGCCCAGTGACGAACCCATGATGGCCATCTGGTCGCGCGGCCAGTCGGCCGTGGCCGCCAGCACCTGCTGGACGGCCTCGGTCGGTGAGGGGGGCAGCTGCGGGCACAGCCAGGTAAGCGTGTGCCCCTGGCTGCGCCAGCGTTCGACCTGCTGCGCGATCATCTGCGCCTTGAACGAACGGGGCGACGAGCGAAAGCCGTGCAGGTAGAGCAGGTGGGTGATGGCAGACATCCCACAAGCGTAACCTGCTCTGGCCGCGACACGGTCAGCGCGGTGCGGTCACGAATGCATCACGTGCCAGGCGACCCAGGTGCGGGTGGTCGGTGAAGAAGCCGTCCATGCCCAGGTCCAGGAAGGCCTTGATCTGGCCCGCCATGTCGCCCAGATCGGCCGGGTTCGCGCTGCTGTCGAACTCGTTGGGCAAGAAGGCGTTCTCGGCGCGGAACGTCCAGCCGTGGACGATCAGGCCGGCGGCATGGGCATCGGCCACGAAGCGGGTCGGCGTGCCCAGGCGGCCGCCTGACAGCGGGATCATCACGCTGGTGTTGGCGCCCACGCCCTGCGCATAGCGGGCAATGTCTTTCAGGCCCGCGGCGGTGGCGAGGTCGGCATAGGTGCGGGGGTCGCCGCTGACCACGAAGTCATACGGCTTGCCCGAGGCGCTGATGAGCTGCACCAGCGGCAGACGTGTCATGCGCGACAGGTCCTTGAGGTTGGCCACCTCGAACGACTGGATGTAGACGGCTGCATCGCGACCGCGGTAACCGTAGCGGTGCAGCAGGCGCACCAGCGGTTCTTCCATCGACAGGTTGATGCCGTCGAAGTAGCTCGGGTGCTTGGTTTCGGGATACACGCCAATGGGCTTGACGCGCTTGAGCGCCTTGAGACCACCATCGGCGAAGGCGGCCTGCCGGCGGCGCAGGTTGGCCTGCTCCACGAGTTGCAGCACCTCTTCCATGGTGGGCACCTCGAACATGTTGTCGAAGCGGGTGTTGGCGCTGCGCAGCTGCGGGATGCGCTCGCGTGCGCGCAGGGTCTTGAGCTCGGCGAGCGTGAAGTCTTCGGTGAACCAGCCCGTGATGGGGGTTCCGTCGATCAGCTTGGTGGTCTTGCGGTCGGCAAACTCGGGCCGCTCGGCCACATCGGTCGTGGCTTCGCGCACCGAGCCGTCGGCGTTCAGGATGGCAATCGCATTCTCGTGGCGCGCCACCAGGATGCCGTCCTTGGTCATTACCAGATCGGGCTCGACGTAGTCGGCGCCTTGCTCGATGGCCAGCCAGTAAGCGGCCAGCGTGTGCTCCGGCACGTAACCGCTGGCGCCGCGGTGGGCGATCACGATGGGCGCGCGCTGCGCGGCGCTGGCCGTGGGCTTGTCGCCAGCCAGCGCAGGGCTGGTGAGGCAGCTCAGTGCAGCGGCCATCAGGGTGGCGGCAACGGCGATGGATCGTAGGGCGTGCATGTCGGGCTCCATGTGTGGGTGATGATGCCCTGGATCGTGGCCTTCTCGCATGACGGGACGATGGCGCGTTCGCTGAATCGATCGGCCCAGACGTGATCGCGCGGGTGACCGAGCTTGTCACAAAGCTGTCAGCGATGCGCCAATAGGATCACGCCCGTCATGTCGCCAGGCCGTTGGCGATGCCGGAAGGATCTGTGATGTTCGTGAGTCAAACGCCCCGAGCCAAGGCGCAGGGTTTCACCCTGCTGGAGCTGCTGGTGGTGTTGGTGATCATCGGTCTGCTGGCGGGCTATGTGGGCCCGCAGTTCTTCAAGCAGATCGGCAAGTCCGAAGCCAAGACCGCGGCGGCCCAGCTCGATGCGCTGGGCAAGGCGCTCGATCAGTACCGCCTGGACACGGGCCGCTACCCCAGTGCCGAGCAAGGCCTGGACGCCCTGTGGAACAAGCCGGCCGATGAGACCCGCTGGTGGGGCCCGTACTTGCGCAAGGCGCCGCCCAAAGATCCCTGGGGCCGCGACTACGTCTACCGCATGCCAGGGCAGCATGGCGAGTACGACCTGTTCTCGCTGGGCAAGGATGGGCGCGAAGGTGGCGAAGGCGAGAACGCTGACGTCACGAACTGGTGAGCGCGCGCGTCATGGACCCCTTGGCTTCTTCGCGCCGCTTGGCGGCGGCCCAGACCGCCACATCAGGCTGGCCCGGCCTGGCGCCGGCGCGCGCACGGCAGGGCGGCGGCGCCTTTCCGCGGCGCCTGTTCTGCCAGGAGCTGGCTGTGTTGCTGGATGCGGGCATCCCGCTGTACGAGGCCTTGCAGACGCTGCGCGAAAAGGAGTCGTCTGAGGCGACGGTGCGTGTGCTGGCGGCGCTGAACCTGGCCTTGTCGGAAGGGCAGACGCTGGCCCAGGCCATGCGGGCACAGCCCCAGGCCTTCACCAGCTTGCTGGTGGCTTCGATCGAGGCGGCGCAGCGCACCGGCCATCTGGCGCAGGCGCTGCGTCAGCACGCCGCTTATCTGCATTGGCTGGAGGGCCTGCGCAGCAAGCTGGTGGGGGCGGCCATTTATCCGGTGATCCTGATTGGTGCCAGCAGCCTGGTGGTGCTGTTCCTGACGGTGTTTGTCGTGCCCCGGTTTGCGCAGATCTACGAAGACATGGGCAGCGAGCTGCCTTGGATGTCGGCGGTGTTGCTGAAGGTGGGGCGCACGCTGGGCGAGCATCCGCTGATGGCGCTGGTGGGTGTCGTGGCCCTGATCGCGGTGGCCGTGGCGGTGGCGCGGGCGCCAGCGGTGCGTGCGGCGCTGGCCGCGCAGCTGTGGCGCATGCCCGTGGTGGGCGAGCGCCTGCGGCTGCTGGAGCTGGCCTCGCTGTACCGCACGCTGGGCCTGTTGCTGCAGGCCGGTGTGCCGGTGGTGCCGGCCTTGCACTCGGCCGCCGAGCTGATGGGGGCCCTGCTGCGCCCGGCGCTCAGCCGCGCCACCGCCCGTGTGGGCGAGGGGCAGCGCCTGTCGGATGCGCTGCAACTCGAAGGGCTGAGTACGCCGGTATCGGTGCGCATGGTGCGTGTGGGCGAGCAGACGGGCGAGTTGGGGCCCATGCTGGAGCGCGCCGCGCAGTTCTATGACGACGAACTGGCGCGCTTCACCGAGTGGGTCGGCAAGGTGGTCAACCCCGTGCTGATGCTGGTGATGGGCGTGGTGATCGGCGGCATCGTGGTGTTGATGTATTTGCCCATCTTTCAGGTGGCGGAGCAGATTCAATGAGTGCGATGCTCAACGACGTGGCACGGTGCCTGACCCCTGTGCAGGCCGAGGTCTTGCCCGCGAGCTTGCAACCCGACTGGACGGTGTGGCCGCTGGCCCGCGCGCTGCGGCTGCGTGTGGTGGTGGGACGCGAGGCCGATGGCCGGTGGCAGGCCTGGTATGACGGGCAGGAACATGGCGCGGTCGATGGCGTGGTGCGAGAGGCTGTGGGGCGCGCCGTGGGGCAGCCGGTGCAGTGGGTGCGGGTGACGGCCGAGGCGCTGACGGCGCTGCTGGCTCAAGGCGAGCAGGCGTTTGCGGCGCGCGACACGCTGGCCACGCAGTGGGGCGAGACAGACGCGGCCGCGGGCGGTGCGAGTGAGTTGCAGGCACTGTCGGTCGACACGCTCAACCGCAGCAGCAGCCCTGTGGTCAAGCTGCTGGATGCCACCTTGTTCGATGCGCTGAAGGCGCAGGCCAGCGACCTACACCTGGAGAGCACCGCCAGCGGCATGGTCATCCGCCACCGGCTGGACGGGGTGATGCAGGCGGTGGGCGAGGTCGGTTCGCGCGAGGCGGCCGAGCAGCTGGTGTCGCGCCTGAAAGTCATGGCCGAGCTTGACATCGGCGAGCGGCGCCTGCCGCAGGACGGGCGCTTCAAGCTGCGCGTGCAGCCCGCAGCCGACGCACCGGTACGCGATGTGGACTTCCGTGTCTCCATCATGCCCAGCAGCTTTGGTGAAGATGCGGTGCTGCGCATCCTGGATCGCAGCCGCCTGGCCGCCGATGCGCAGGCCTTGAGCCTGGAAGGCCTGGGGCTGGACGCGGACGATGCCGACACCGTGCGGCGCCTGGCGCGCAAGCCTTACGGCATGCTGCTGGTGACGGGGCCCACGGGCAGCGGCAAGACGACGACCTTGTATGCCGTGGTGCAGGAGATCAACGACGGCGCCGACAAGATCATCACCATCGAAGACCCGGTCGAGTACCAGCTGCCCGGCGTGGTTCAGATCCCGGTCAACGACCGCAAGGGGCTGACGTTTGCGCGCGGCCTGCGCAGCATCCTGCGTCACGACCCCGATCGGGTGATGGTCGGCGAGATCCGCGATGCGGAGACCGCCCAGATCGCCTCACAGGCCGCGCTGACCGGCCACCTGGTGCTGTCCACGATCCACGCCAACAACGTGTTCGATGTGGTGGGTCGGTTCATGCACATGGGGGTCGACCTGTACAACATGGTGTCGGCCATCAACGGGGTGGTGGCGCAGCGCCTCATCCGCCGGCTGTGCAGCCACTGCGCTGCGCCGTGGGAACCGACGCCGGCGGCCTTGCGACAGGCCCAGTTGCCGCTGGACGCCAAGGGGCGCTACATGCGGGCGGTGGGCTGCCCCAGCTGCCGTGGTACCGGCTACCGCGGGCGCAAGGCCGTCACCGAGATCCTGCTGATGGACGACACGCTGCGCGACCTCATCGTGGCCCGGGCGCCGCTCACGCAGATCAAAGCGCATGCCCGTGCCAATGGCACCCGCGCGCTGCGCGATGCCGCGCTGGCGTGCGTGCTGCGGGGCGAGACCTCGGTCGACGAGCTCAACCGCGTCACGCTGGTGGAGTAAGCCATGCCCTTGATGACCGCCACCATGCTGCGCCGTCGCGCGACCACCCATTGGCGGCCGTTGGCGTATCGCCTGGGTTGGGGCCACGCCACTTTGGATGATGCGCTCGCCGATGCCGACGCGTTTCTGGCGGCCCACGCCGGTGCAGCCTGCGAGATGGTGGTGGCGGCCCGCTGGGTGCACGCGGTGGCGGTGGATCCGGCTTTGCCCGCAGCCGAGGGCTGGCAGGCGGCCTTGCAGCGCTGGCAGGCCGCGCATGAGCTCGACGAACAGGCCTTGCTGGCCGCCTGGGTGGTGCGCCAGGCGCGGGCGCCTGCCGTCCAGGTGTGCACGGCGATGCCCAAGGCGCTGGTTGAGGGGGTGACGGCGTTGGCGCGCCGCCACCACGTGCGGCTCGATCGCATGGGCCCTTGGTGGGCGCCCGAGGCGGCCGCCTGGCTTGAAGGCACGGCAACGCAGGATGCAGGCGAGGCCGCCCTGCTCACACAAACGCTGAACGAGCCGGGCTGGTCGGTTCACCTGAACTGGTTGCGGCATGACGGACGCTGGCAGCTCGCCGACGTCTGGTCTGAACCTGGGGAGGCGGCATGAGCGCCTGGGTGGACGAACTTGACGTGGTGGGCCCACGCCGACGCGCCTCTGTATGGGGGTGGGCTCTGGCGGTGGTCGGTCTGGCGGTGTGCGTGCATGCGGCGGACGTGGCGCGCCAGGCCGAGCAGGCCCGCATCGAGGCCGAGGCCGAGGTGACTCGCTTGGAGCGGGCCTTGCGGCAGCCTCCGGTCGTGGCGCTCGGATCCGATGCTGCCGCCGCATCGTCTGCATCGTCGGCCAAGACCGTGTCGCCCCCGCTGGATGCGGCGGGCTGGCGTCGCGCTGGCCAACTGGCGTCGTGGCTGGGGCATGACTGGCTCACCACGCTGGACCGGGTCGACCACGCCGCGGCCGATCAAAAGCTGCTGTTGACCGCGCTGGCGCTCGATCTGGGTACGGCCATGGGCACGGCCTCGGGTGGGTCGGCCGAGCTCCGTTTGCAGGCGCTGGCGCACGACGATGCCTCGCCGCTGGTGTGGGCGGCCACGCTGGGCGAAGGCGCGCAGTTGCGCAGCCGCGAGCGCTTGCCGCAGCCGGTGACCGGCCGGTGGGGCGAGTACATCTGGCGGGTGCAGTTGACGGCGCCAGGAGGCCCGCTGTGAGCGCCAGCGTTAAGCGCCTGTTGCAGCAACTGGGCATGCCCGGTGCGGTGGGGCTGGCCTTGCTGGCGGCCGCGCTGTGGCTGCAGCATGGCTGGGTGCCACAGCAGCAGGCCATGGCGGAGGCAGCGGTGGCCGAGGCCGACACGTTGCGTGTGACCTTGCGCGCGCGAGCCAGCGCGCTGTCATCGCCGGATACGGCCGCGCCGCGCACGGCCGAGGCAGCGTGGCAGGCCTTGTGGCACGCTTTGCCGCACGCCAGCGAGCGCATGGCGCTGCAGCGGGCGCTGTGGCAGGCGGCCGAGCAGGCCGGCGTGCGCACACCCGGCCTGCAGATGCAGGGCGAGCAGGAAAGCTGGGTGCCGGCCTCGCCCGCTGGTGGCCTGTGGCGCCAGCGCGTGAGCATCCCGGCCGAGGCTGAGTATCCCGCGTTGCGCGACTGGCTGGCGCGGCTGCAGACGGTGCCCGGCCTGGGCATTGACGCCATCGAGTTGCAGCGCACCGACGCCAGCCAGCCCGTGCTCAAGGCACAGGTCAAGGTCTCGCTGTGGTGGCGCACCCCTGGAGGTGCGCGATGAACCGCCGCTTGTTGTGGCTGCTGGGGGCGGCCCTGCTGGCCACCGTGGGGGTGGCGCTGATGGGCGAGCCGGCCGACGACGGCGATGCGCTGCTGGCCGAGCCGGCCGCAGGACGCGCGCGGGGGGCGACCGCACCCGATGGGGCCTCCGCGCCTGTCACGCGCAGCGAAGGACCCGGCCGCGGTACGGCCGTTGACGCACCTGCCGACCTTGGCCCGGCGATGCATGCCGCCTTGGCGGCCTGGCAGGCACGCCTGGCCTCGCCGCCTCCGTCTGCCGGCCGCATGTCGCTGGCCTGGGGGCCGGCTGAGCCACCGCCACCGCCACCCGCGCCTGCCCGTCGCGTGGCGCCATCCGAGGGGCCGCCGCAGGCCCCACGCTTTCCGCATCAGTGGGTGGGTCGCTTCAATGACGAGGCGCCGTCCGAGGCCGTGGCGCCCACGCGCCGCGCCGTGCTGCAAGGCAGCCAGGGCGTCTGGGTGGCGCGTGAAGGCGATGTGATCGAGGGCGTCTGGCGGGTCGACCGCATCCAGGAGCGCGCCCTGCAGCTGACTTACCTGCCGCTGGCGCAAAGCCAGTCGGTGACCATGAGATGACGATGTACCCTGATCTCTTGCCCCGCCTTCGTGCCCCCTGGCGCCACGGCCGTTTGCGGCGTCTGGCTGCAAACGCGGCCCTCATGCTGGCCATGGTGGCCGCGGTGGCGGGCTGCGCCTCGCCGCTGGTGCGCGAAGCGCAGGAGCTGGCCCAGGCCGGGCAGCACGAGGCCGCGCTGGCGCGGCTGAACGATGCGGTGCGCGCGCAGCCCGATCACCGCGAAACCCGGCTGGCCTGGTTGCAGCAGCGCGAGCGCACGGTGGCCGAGCTGGCGATGCGCGTCGACGCGGCACGGCAGGCTGGCCAGCGCGACGAAGCCCGGGCCTGGCTGGATCGCCTGGTCGCCGTGGCGCCCCAACACCCCCGCACCGCAGCCCTGCAGGCCGAGGCTGCGCGCGACCAGCGGCTGCAGGCCTTGGTGACAGAGGCCGAGCAGGCCGTGCAGCGCCAGCAGTGGGAGCAAGCCGAGCTGGCCCTGCGCACCGTGCTGGGCGAAGCGCCACGACACGAGGCCGCGCGCGCCCTGCTGGCCCGTGTCGAATCGCTGCGCGAGGCGCAGACGCGTGCACGGGCGGGTGCGGTGCTGCGCTCGGCCCATCGGGCGATCACGCTGGAGTTCCGCGAGGCGCCCTTGCGCACCGTGTTCGAGACACTGGCGCGGGCGGCCGATGTCAACTTCGTGTTTGACAAGGACGTGCGGGCCGACAGCAAGGTCACGCTCTTTCTGCGCCAGACCACGGTGGACGAGGCCTTGCGCCTGTTGACCAGCACGCAGCAACTGGGCCACAAGCTGCTCAACGACAACACGGTGCTGGTGTACCCCGCCACGGCTCAGAAGGCCCGCGAGTTGCTGGACACCGTCACCCGCACCTTCTATCTTGTCAACGCCGACCCCAAGCAAGTGCAGCAGCTGGTGCGCACGGTGGCCAAGAGCCGCGATGTGTTCATCGACGAGCGTCTGAACATGCTGGTGGTGCGCGACACGCCTGAGGTCATCCGCCTGGTCGAGCAGCTCGTGCAGGGCATGGACCTGCCCGACCCCGAGGTGGTGCTTGAGATGGAGGTGCTGGAGGTTTCGTCGCGCAAGCTCGACGAGATCGGGCTGAGCTGGCCGCAGCTGTTCAACTACGGTGTGCCCGGCAGCACGGCGCCGCTGACGTCCGACAGCAACCTGCGCTGGTACGCGCCCAACCCCCTGGGTATCGTGAACCTCAAGTCCACACGCGGCGCCACCAACCTACTGGCAAACCCCCGTATCCGCGCGCGCAACCGCGAGAAGGCCAAGGTGCTGCTGGGCGAAAAGCTGCCGGTGTTCACCACCACATCGACAGCCAACGTTGGCGTGTCGGCCTCGGTCAGCTATCTGGATGTGGGCCTCAAGCTCGAGATCGAGCCCCAGGTGCAGCTCGACAACGACGTCACGATCAAGGTCATGCTGGAGGTCAGCAGCATCACCGACAAAGTGTCGGGACCGCAGGGCTCGATTGCCTACCAGGTCGGCACGCGGCAGGCCAGCACGACCCTGCGCCTGCGCGATGGCGAGACACAGATCCTCGCTGGCCTGATCAACGACAACGAAAGCCGCAACTCGGTGGGCGTGCCCGGCCTGCACCAACTGCCGCTGGCTGGCCGCCTGTTCGGCAACCGCACGGACAACCGCGAGAAGACCGAGATCGTGCTGCTGGTCACGCCGCGCATCGTGCGCAACCTGGTGCAACCACCGGTCAGCGCCGGCATGTTGCCCTCGGGCACCGAGGCCCAGCCTGGCGCGCGCCCGTTGAGCTTGCGCGATGGCACGGGTGCGGGAGGCATCGGTGGTGCAAGCCGTGGCGGCGCGCCGTCTGCCAACGCGGCGGGCGATGCGGTGGGTGACGCGTCGGGCCGATCGTCGCGCGGCAGCGCCGCCGCGGCTGCGCCTCACCGCCTGTCTGCGCCCGAAGAGGTCATGGCCGGCAGCAGCTTTCAGGTGACGGTCCACAACGACAGCAGCGAGCCGCTGGAATCTGCGTTGATGATCGATTCGGCCTTGCTGCTGGCTGATGGCCAAGCTGGGTCGCCTGGTCGTGTGGCGCTCAGCGTGCCGCCCCAGGGCGCCCAGTCGGTGATGGTGCGCGTGCGCGCCGAGGCGGGCAGCGGCGAGACGGCGCTCGCCCTGGAAAGTGGCACGGCGCTATGGCGTCTGCGCATTCAAGGCTCAGGGGCCAGTGCAGCGCCGTCAGACGAAGCCGATCCGGCAGACAACGATGGCGCATCACAGTGAGCCCATCCTGACACCGCGCGCCCACGCGCGTTCACGCGGTTACAGCGGTTTCAGCGGCTTCACCTTGATCGAAATGGTCGTGGTGGTGATGCTGGTGGCCATCCTGGCCAGCGCCGCCATGCCGCTGGCCACGCTGCAACAGCGTCGCGCACAGGAAGCCGAGCTGCGCCAGGCGCTGCGCACGCTGCGCACGGCCATCGACGACTACAAGGCCGCGTGGGATGCCGGCCGCATCGAGAAGCGCGCCGACGAAACAGGCTACCCGCCCAATCTGCTGGTGTTGGTGCAGGGCGTGCCAGATGTCAGCCAGGCGGCCAAGCCACGCATCTACTTCCTGCGGCGGCTGCCGCGCGATCCATTGGCAGACCGGCAGTTGCCACCCGAGCAGACCTGGGGCTTGCGTGCCTACGCCAGCCCGCCCGATTCGCCCGCTGCCGGCGCAGACGTGTTCGATGTGTACTCGCGCGCGTCTGGCACCGGGTTGGACGGCACACCCTATCGGAGCTGGTGAACCATGGCCCCCGCCCATCGCGGCTTCACGCTGATTGAACTCATTGTGGTGCTGGCCATCGTGGGCCTGCTGGCCAGCCTGGTCGCGCCGCGCTATGTGCGCTCGGTCGACAACGCGCGCGAGGCCACGCTGCGCACCTCGCTGAACGTGATGCGCGACGCCATTGACAAGTACACGGCCGACCGCGGGCAATATCCGGATTCGCTGCAGGAACTGGTCAGCCGCGGTTACCTGCGCCATGTACCCGAAGACCCTGTGACGGGCTCGCGCGACAGCTGGCAGATGGTGCCGCCGCCGGCCGACAGCGCCTTGACGGGCAGCATGGCCGACGTGCGCAGCGGCGCACGCGGGCGCGGGCCCAGCGGGTTGCCGTATGCGTCCTGGTGAGCGGGGCTTCAGCTACCTGATGCTGCTGGGCTGGGTCGCCCTGAGCGGTGTGATGCTGATGGCGCTGGGCACGCACTGGCGCAACCATGCCCAGCGCGAGCGCGAGGTTGAGATGGTGTTTCGCGCCGAACAGATCCAGCATGCCATCGAGTCGTATGCGCGGGTGCCGGTGCGCGCGGGCGAAAGCCCTTGGCCGCCGACGCTGGAGGCACTGCTGGCCGATGAGCGCAGCGGGGTGTTGGTGCGCCACTTGCGCCAGCCCTGGCTGGACCCGATGACGGGCCAGCCGTGGGGCCTGGTTCGCGAGGGGACGGGCATCCGCGGCGTCTACAGCACCGCCCGGCTCACGCCCCTGCGTGCGCCCAAAGGCGTCGAGCGCTTCGACGCCTGGCGCTTCGAGGCCACATTGGGCACCCCCGCCGCATCGCCCACCACGCCGCCCATCACGCCGCCCGATACGGCCGCTTCGTTACCAAGTCAACAAACCGTCACGCCTGCTCCCTAGACTCGCACCGTCCAATCAGCCCATACGCCATGTCATCCCACTTTGAAGCGGCGCAACCCGAGTGCCTGATGCGCCTCATGGAGGCCGCGCCGCAGATCTGTCGGCGACATCAGTTTTTTGTCTGGACGCAAGGCGACTTGCAGCGCTGGCTGCCCCACGACCTGATGGTGTGCGGCTTCTACGATCGTGACGCCCGAGCGCTTGTTTTTGACGTGTTCAACAGCAAGCCATTGCCAGATGAGGTGGTGACGCAGTTGCGCGAGCCACCTGCGGGCTGGGCCATGCGGCTGATCCAGGTGTGGCAGGCTGCGCGTCAGGAGCCCGTGGCCGTCAACCTCGGCATGTATGCCGCGCAGGACAACACCTTGGGCGCGCTGCTGAACGCGGGCTACAGCGAAGTGCTGTTGCACGGGCATTGCCGCCCCGGCCGGCCCGACGAGCTTGAAAGCCTGTTCATCCTCGCGCGCACCGGCGAGCGCAGCCGCTTTGATCAGGTCGCGGCCATGGGCATGCTGTTGCCTTGTGTGCACGCCGCTTACCAGCGCGTGTGTGTGACCGAGCGGCAACTGCTCGCACCCCGCGTTCCTGCCGCGCATGCACCGGCTGGCGCACGCCCGCTGCTGATCACCGAGCGCGAGCGCGAGATCCTCGTCTACGTGCGTGACGGCATGAGCAACCATGAGATTGGTGAGCGGCTGGGCATCAGCGCGCTGACCGTGAAGAACCACGTGCAGAAGATCCTGCGCAAGCTGGGTGCGGCCAATCGCGCCCAGGCCGTGGCCAAGGCCATGACGCTGGATGTGCTGGGCCCGGCCATGTTGCCCGCGGCCCATGCGCCCGAAGCACCTCGCAGCCTCGATTGACCGCAACAGGCTGCCACCCCCTCAATTGAAGGGGCGCCGGTTCGTGCCGGCCTGCCATGCGCCATGGCGTGACATGCGCCGTTCGGCGCATGCGTGATCCGGACAGACCATGGGGAAGCCCCGCATGCACGCGGTGGCGCGTCACATGGCTTGCGCAAAGTCTCCGGCGGATCGGAAGCAAAGGTGGGTTGAGCCGTTCGGACCAATGCCGACAGCCCGACGCACCAAACGCCTGTCACGGCACATCACCACACTGCGACCGGTCCGATTCCTCAACATTCCTTCCGGAGAGAAACCATGAACTTCAAACTGATCGCAGCCGCTGTGGCCTTGGCCGCTGCTGGTACGGCTTCCGCTAACGTGCTGGACCCCCTGGCTGCCGGCGGTGTCGGTGGTGAGATGTCCCTGACCGTGTACAGCAAGCAAGCGGGCGTGTCCTTCCTGTTCGACACCGGCGTCATGCTGGGTGACTTCCGCGCTGATCCTTACCGCTCGTGGAGCATGGCCGGCAACAGCGCCTTTGACACGTTCCTCAACATCTACAACGCCAAGGGCGCCAGCGATATGCGTTGGACTTTCTTTGGCGGCGATAACTCTGGCGTGCCTGCAGCATCGCGCACCATGATCACGACCGTGAACGGCGACGTTACAGCCCTCAAGAACGGCGACATGGTTAACTCGATGAACGCCATCAAGAACATCTACCTGGATGCTGCCAACCTGAACCCCCAACTGAACGTCACGCTTGGCGGCGGCGCCAACGCTTCTGGCGTGTTCCTGGAAGGTGTGAATGGCAGGGCTTACTTCCCGGATCTTCTGGGTGCTGATTTCGCCGGGAATTTCCAGGACACCAGCAATGTGCTGGGCGGCACCACCGAGCTGTTCGACCTCGTTCGCAGCAGCACATCTGCCTTGGGCATGCCCAATTACACGCTGATCGGTTATGCCACGTTCCAGCAGCAAGGTGGCTCGTACACCTTCTCCGTGACGTCTTCGATCCCTGCCGTGCCTGAGCCCAGCACCTATGCGCTGATGGTCGCGGGTCTGGCTGTGGCTGGCATCGCTGCCCGCCGTCGCGCCGCCAAGTGATCCCTTGATGTTCTCGCAGCCCAGTCCCGTTGGCTGGGCTGCGGAAACAGCCTTGCCTTTTCCCGTCTGCCACCCCCTGAGGTATCCCATGAAGCTCCGCATCGTTTCCCTGGCCGCCGTGGCCGCCCTGGCCGGTCAGGCCCACGCTCTGACCTTGGCTGAAATCGACGCCGCCCGCTCGGCTGGCACCCTGCTGGAAGTGACCATGTCGGGCGCCACCGCCCTGTCGGGCACGATTGGCGGTCTGTTCACCCAGAACTGCAAGCCCGGCACCCTGAACATCTACCTGAACAACAAGAACCTGTTTGCCGGCGAGTCGGTCGACGGCAACATGGTCAAGGCCTATGCCTGCGAACTGGTGGGCTCCAACAACGACTTTGGCGCCGCCTACAACAACCGCAAGGTGCTGTTCCAGAAGTCGGACGAAGGCGGTTCGGGCAACGGCGTGTTTCCCGTGGCCACCAACAGCCTGATGCCCTTCCTGAACGTCAGCGCCGCCAACTGTAACCAGACGACCAAGGTGTGCAACACCCTGGCTCAACGCCGCCCGGATGGTGGCGTGTCGGACGTGTCGCCTGTCGGCTTCAACCCGTCGGCTAACCGCCCGCTGAGCCCCATTGATTTCTCAGCCAACGCGGATGTCTCTAACAGCGACTTCCAGCAGGTGCGTGGCGTGCTGCAGATCGGGTTCGGTCTGGCCGTTTCGCAGCCGCTGTACGCCGCCCTGCAGGCTGAGCAAGGCACGTCGGGCCGTCCCTCGGTCCCCAAGACCGTGATCAGCAACATGCTGTCCAACGCCTACAACCCGGAACTGGGTTGGACGCCCCTGCTGTCTGACGCCCGCATTGGCGACCGCACGCAGATCAACATCTGCCGCCGCGTGAACGGCTCGGGCACCCAGACCTCGGCCAACCGCTTCTGGCTGGAGTACGGTGCGAACGAAGTGGCCGCATTCACGCCAGCCACCAATGCCGACAACTCCGAGTTCCCCAACGCCATCGCCAACGTGGCCAAGAACGACGGCCTGATCATGGTGTACGAAGGCTCGTCCACCGGCAACGTGCGCACCTGCCTGACCGAGGCCAACACCAAGGGCGCCTTCGCCATCGGCCACATCTCGCTGGAGAACCCCGAAACCGCCGCCTGGAAGTTCGTCCGCATCGACGGCGTCGAGCCCAGCCGCGACAACATGAAGCGCGGCATCTACGAGTACCTGTTCGAGTCCACCATCCAGGTGGCCAAGGTGGGCAACTCGGCTGCTGGCCGCGCCTTCATGGTGAACTTCACCAATGCCGCTCAGAAGTCCACCAACCTGAACAGCCTGTCGGCGGCCAACCAGGCTGGCGTGCTGACGCTGCCTGATGCGGCTGACTGCCCGGCCACCTTCACCTTCGTGGCGGCTGGCACCGCTGGCGAAACCGCCCAGAACAAGTTCTGCGGCCGCGTGACCCGCCCGAACGTGTCGAACGTGCTGACCATCATCAAGTAATCGCTTCAAGCGACAGCGGGGCCGCTGCGCCCCGCACCCCAGCCCGGCAGTGCCCCGCGCCTGCCGGGTTTTTTCTTGGGCCTCACCCTTGGTGCGTTCCGCTCATGAGGGTGACCACCCACTTGAGTGCCCATGGTCTGTTCGGATCATCGTGGGCCATCGTGGTTTCACTGTCGCCGCCCACACTCGCGGCCACCATGAGTACCTCTCCTGCAGTCCCCCCGGCGCGTCCTGCGCAGCCCACGCGCGTGTCGCGCATTGCCGCACTCTGTCTGTCGGCCCTGACCGGCCTGGCCATGGCCCAGGCTGCGCCGCGGTTCGACGTGTACGAGTACGAGATCGAAGGCAACACCGTGTTGCCCGTGGCGGCAGTCGAGCGTGCGGTGACGGCCCATCTGGGCCCCGAGCGTTCGCTGGGCGATGTGGAGGCGGCGCGGGCCGCGCTCGAGAAGGCCTATCAGGACGCGGGTTACGTCACCGTGTTCGTCGATCTGCCCGAGCAGGAGGTGCGTGATGGTGTGGTACGCCTGCGTGTGCTCGAAGGCCAGGTCAGCCGGCTCAAGGTGACCGAATCACGTTACTACGAGCAGGGCCGCATCCGCGCTGTGGTCAGCGAGCTGGCGGCTGGCAAGGTGCCCAATTTCAACGTGGTGCAGGCGCAGCTGGCCGAGGTCAACCGGACGGAAGAGCGCCGCGTGCAGCCCATTCTGCGGCCCGGGCCGCTGCCGGGCACGGTCGAGGCCGAGCTCAAGGTCAGTGACAGCCTGCCGGTGGCCTTCACGGTCGAGTTGAACAACCGCCAGGTGCAGTTCACCGATCCGCTGCGCCTGCAGGTGACGGGCAGCTACGGCAACCTGTTCCAGGCCGATCACACGCTGGCGTTCATCGGCATCGTCACGCCGCAAGACACCTCACAAAGCAAGGCCCTGGGCCTGAATTACCAGATCCCCCTGCCAGGTGGGGACAGCTGGCAAGCGTCGCTGCTGGCCTCTGACAGCTTCGTGCAGCCGCTGGGCAGCACCAACGTGGTCGGCAAGGGCTTCAACGTCTCGCTCAAGCGCAGCTGGGCGCTGCCCGCGACGCAGGGGCTGTATCACACCTTGTCGGCCGGCGTGGAGTACAAGAACACACGCGAGCGCATCAACGCTGGCGCTGACAACAGCAGCCTGTCCAGTCCCTTGCGCTACATGCCCTTCGTGCTGGACTACACCGCCGTGATGCAGCACGGCGAACGCACCACCACGCTGCAGGTGGGTGGCACCTTTGCGCTGCGTGGCGTGCTGCGCCGCGAGGTTGAGTGCTTCGGACCGGAGGACCAGTTCGCCTGCAAGCGCGAAGAGGGTGATGGCAGCTTTGCCGCTCTGCGCCTGGACGCCAGCCACAGCCACCCCGTGGCGGCAGGCATGACCGCACGCTGGCGCGTGGGCATGCAGCTCGCCAACCAGCCCCTGGTGGGGGCCGAGCAGTTTTCGATCGGCGGGGCCGACAGTGTGCGGGGCTATTACGAGGCCGAGCTGCTGGGCGATGCCGGCGTCCACGCCGGGCTGGAGTTGAGCAGCCCCAACTGGGCGGGCGGCCCCGAGGGCTCCTGGCTGGCGGCCTTCTCGGAGTTGCGTGTGTATGGCTTTGTCGAGGCCGGCCGCGTGCGCATCAAGTTCCCTACGGCAGATGACGGCCCGCTGTCGCTGGCCGGTGCGGGCCTGGGGCTGACGCTGCGCGTGCGCCAGTCGTTCTCGGCGACCGTGGACGTCGCCTGGCCGCTGAAGGCCACCACCGCGACGCGCAAGGGCGATTCACGCGTGCACGCCCGTCTCGTGTACGCCTTCTGATTACTGAGGTGAGCCATGGTTGCCATTCTGCGTTCCCTTGTTTGCCATCGACCCGCCGCGGCGCGGTCGCGCCGTGACAGCTTCGCGCGTCGCCTTCAAGCCTGGGCAAGCCGGCGCACGGGGCGGCGTTGGGCCATGCGGCCGTTGGCTGCGGCGGTGGTCGGTGCGTGCATGGGCCAGGCGGCCCTGGCCGCGCCCGGTCAGTTCACGCTGCCCGAGCCCTTGCAGGGCACGCGCACCATCCGAGGCAAGACCTTCTCCTTTCAACCTGTCGGGCAGAACAGCGTGCTGGGCCCCCGGGTCGAGGTGCGCGACGCCCAGGGCAATCTGCAAAGCGTGTCGATGAAGCTGGTGCAGACAAGGCGGGCAGGCATCTACAACTGGTCGTCGTTCGATCTGGGCGGCAAGGCCACCTTCGAGATCGACATGACGGCCGGTGCGGGCTCGTCTGCGCTCAACCGTGTGGTCGGCAGCACCAAGATGAGCGAGATCCATGGGCGCATTCAGTCCAATGGCAACGTCTTTCTGATCAACCCCAATGGCATCCTCTTTGGCAAGGGCGCGCAGGTCAATGTGCAGGGCTTGGTCGCCTCGACGCTGGACGTCGATGACGATGTCTTTCTCAACGGCCTGAGCACGATCAACACCAACACCGCCACCTTCCGCTGGCGCAACCTGTCCGACGACGACCTGGTCACTTTCGATCACCCTGACAACTATGTCCTGGTGGAGCAGGGCGCCAAGATCACGACTCCCTCGGGCGGCCGCGTCTGGCTGATGGCCCGCAAGGTCGAGAACGCTGGCGAGATCACCACGCCGGGCGGGCAGACTGCCTTGTTGGGTGGCGAAGCGGTCTACATCAAGACACCGGACCGAGAGAAGCTGTTCGCCTCTGAGGTCAACCCCAACCTGTCGGTTCTGCGCGGCTTTCTGTTCGAGGTGGACAACCAAGACGGTGAAGTGCACAACCTGGGGCAGATCCTGACCGAGCGCGGCAACGCGACGCTGATGGCCCACACCGTGCGCCAGGCCGGCCGCATCCGGGCCACGACGAGTGTGCAAGAGAACGGCTCGGTCTTCCTGCTCGCCCGTTCGGGCGTGGGCGCAGGCGACGACGTGCGTGCCGAATCGGCGGGCACGCTCACGCTCACGGCCGGCAGCCGCATCGAAGTGGCCGCCGACAACAGCCAGGCGTCCAGCGGTTCGGTGCAGATGACGATGTCACGCATTGAGCTGGGTGGCCAGCACATCGTGATGGAAGGCGGACGAGACGGACTGGACGGCGCGCGCATCACGGCGCCCGCAGCGAATGTGAATGTGCGGGCCGAGCTGGTGCCCAACTACGACCCCTTGGTCAACGATCTTGGTGCGGTGAACACGGCCTACCTGGGCGCTGCAGCCGGAGAGGGCCGCTTCGTGATGGGCAAGGGCGCGGTCATCGATGTGTCGGGTACGGTGGACACCACCGCCTCGGTGGCGCGTCACTTCGTGACCACCGAGCTCATCCGCAATGGCGACCTGGCGAGCAACCCTTTCCTCAAGGACGGCGCGCTCAAGGACACCAAGGTCACCTACGACACGCGCAGCGCGCCCGCGGTATTGGAGGCAGCCACGCACCAGGGCTACAAGGACGGCATCCAGACCACAGCGGGTGAGCGCATGGCCAAGGGCGGGCAGGTCAGCCTGGTGGCCACGGGCGGCGTGCTGCTGCAGCAGGGCAGCCAGATCGATGTGTCCGGCGGCAAGGTGACGTTCACCGAGGCTGTCGTCAGCCCCACGCGCCTGCTGGGCGCAGATGGCAAGGCCTACACCGTCAACAACGCCCGTACCGATGTGCAGGTGGTGGCCGTGTCGGGCTACCAGCCTGCCGACGCCACGCGTTTCGGCAACAAGGTTCAGCCGGTTGCAGCCAGCAGCCGCGTCGAGGCGGGCTATGTTCAGGGCGGTGATGGCGGCCGTCTCACCATCCATGCCCCCTCGGCCGTGCTCGACGGCAGCGTGCGTGCCGAGGTGCAACAAGGCGCTCGCCAACGGGCTGGCCTCGATGCACGTGCTGCGCAGGCCGCTGTGCGCCTGGGCCTGAGCATGCAGGGCAACCTGCTCAACGGGCTGACCGTGCGTGCGCCAGGCGCGGCACAGCCGCCGTCCGATCTGTGGGCCGATCCGCTGGCTGCACCGTTGCCTGGCCGCACCAGCATTTCGGCAGACTGGTTCAACCTCAGCGGTGCGGGCGAAATCAGCGTCGCCTCTGCGGGCAGTGTACGCATCGATGATGGCGCGCACCTGCGCCTGCAGCGGGCCGGTCGCCTGACGGTTCACGCAGCGGGTGACGAGGGCGTCTACCTCGGCGGGGACATCACCGGCGCCGGGGCAGCGGTGTCGGTTCAAACCGCCTCGGTGCTGCCGACTGTTCCTGAGGCGGGGGGCATCACGCTGGCCGCGGGCCGCCGCATCGATGTGGCGGGGGATGTGGTCAACCAGCGGCGTGATGGTGTGCAAGCCGGCGGCGCGGTGGCGGGCGGCAGTGTCAGCCTGCGCTCTGCCGCGGGCCTGGACCTGCAGTCGGGTTCGGCCATCGATGTGTCCGGGGGTGCCACGGTGGCGCCCAATGCCACGGTGCGTGGCACGCGGGCGGGTGACATCACCTTGTCAGCCAACGCCGAGGCGGCCGCGCGCGATGGCCGTTTCGATGCCGTCCACCTCGACGCCACGCTCCGCGGCCACGCGCTGGCCGGCACGCTGGTCAAGGCGTTCAACGATGTGGGCGATGCCCGTAGCGGCAAGCTGACGCTCAAAGTGGGTGAGTTGGACATCGTGGGCAGCGGCCCCGCCCTGCGCCAGGGCGATGTAGTCGATGGCCTCGTGCTCGGCAGCGCCTTCTTCCATCAGGGCGGCTTCACGCAGTTCGATCTCGATGGCGTACGGCGCACGACGGTGGCCGCCGATGCCCGCATTCGGCCTCAGGTGGGCCAATGGCAGGCCCGGACCAGTCTGCTCAGCGCCGCCACCGGCAGCCGGTTGGCCGATCGCGTCGACATGATCGTGCAGGCTGACAACCTGGCGCCCACGCGCACGCTGGCCCTGCGCTCGTCTGGGTACCGCGACAACGCGGGCGGCGCCGCGGCCCTCAATGGCGCGCTGACCGTGTCAGAAGGCAGTGTGGTGGATGCCGGGCCGCGCGGCAGCGTCACCCTGAGTGGTGGCAAGGCCTTGGTGGTCGATGGCACGGTGCGCGCGGCGGGCGGCACCATCACCACCGCACTGGTGGGCACGGACAGCACGACCGAGGTCGATGCGCGTGCCACAGGCATCTACCGATTCGGCAGCCGCGCCCATCTCGATGTCTCCGGCACCACGCTGCTGTCGGCCACCAATGTGGGTGATCAGCGGTTCGGCGAGGTGCTGGCCGGCGGGCGCATCGAGGTGCGCGCGGCCGAGAACCTGGCTGCCACCACACCGGTGGTGTTCCAGCAGACGGTGGACGGCACGGGGGGCGTCCAGCAGGCGCAACTGACGGCCAATGGCACCCAGGCGCGCATCGACGTGCGCACCCAGGCCGCGAGCGGGGCGGTGCGCACGCGCCGCGCCGATGTGGCGTCGGACGGGGGGCACATCAGCGTGGCCGTGGGCGCGGGCGGCGCAGCGTTGTCGGCCGATCTGCAAGCGCGCGCCGGTGGCGCTGGGGCGCAAGGCGGTAGCCTGGGTCTGACCATCACCGATGGTGGCAGCAGCCTGCGCCCGGTGGCCAGCCTCGTCGTGCAGCAGCAGGCGGTGGCCTCGGCCACCCAGCCCGGCAGTTTGCGCGTGTCGGCCGACGCCATCCAGGCGGGCGGCTTCGCGCACTTGCGATTGTCGTCAAGCGACGAGATTGCCTCGGTGGGCACGGTGAACCTCGGGGTGGCCGGCGACATGACGCTGGACGCGCCCACGCTGGCTGTTCGCGACGGCGGCTCGGCCCGCTTTGCCGCAGCAGGCCGTCTGGCCCGCACCCACACGCAGACCCAGGCACCCGCGGCGGCCACGGGTGGAGGCGGCCAGCTTACGCTCGAAGGCGGCGTGGTCGACGTGTCTGGCATCCACACGACGCAGGGCGTCGATGCGCTCACGCTGAAGGCGCAGCACGAGATCCGCTTCCATGCGCTGTCGGCATCGCGCCGCGATGGCAGCCTGACGACGGCGGCGAGGCAGGTCACGCTGGACGCGCCGCAGGTGAACGTGGCCACGGCCACGCGGTATGCACTGGTCGCCGCGGGCGGGCCTGCGGGGGCGCAGGCCATCACGGTGCAGGGCGGCCATCCTCAGGCGCCAGCGCCTTTGTCTGCTGGTGGCAGCCTGACGCTGAAGGCCGACGCCATCACCGTCGACGGCGTGCTGCGGGCGCCCTTTGGTCAGATCGAGCTCCAGGCGCCCAGCATCACGCTGACCGAGCGCGCACGGGTGTCGGTCTCGGGTGATGGCCTGATCGTGCCCTATGGCACGACCACCGAAGGCGGCACCCGATGGTCGCTCAATGGCAGCGAGATCAGCGCGCCACCGGCCAAGACGATCACGCTGGACGCCACGGGCGGCGCGGTCACGGTCGCCGCCGGCGCCCAGCTTGACCTGTCGGCCGGTGGCCAACTCGTGGGGTGGGAGTTCGTGCCGGGCCCAGGTGGCAGCCGAGACATCTTCCAGGGCACGTTCGAGACGGGCACTTTTGCCATCGTCCCGAGCGTCAAGGGCCTGGGCGGCATCGACCCGGACCTGCTGGCCCAGTCGGGGCTGACTGACAGCGTGCTCGACACGCGCGCCTCGCGCCAGATCACCTTTGGCGAGGGCGGCCCGGTGCCGGCCGGCACCTACACCGTCCTGCCGGCACGCTATGCCTTGCTGGCAGGCGGCTACCTGATCCGCCGCACGGCTGACAACACACCGCTGGCCATGGGCCAAGCCATCACGCAGGCCAACGGTGCCGTGCGGGTGGGTGCCAGCGTGGGCACGGTGGGTGGCGCTTTGCCCGCCGCGCCTGCGGCAAGCTTCGAGGTGCTGACGCGGGATCAGGCCTTGCGCTTCAGTGAGATCACGACCACCACGTTCGACAACCTGTTGAACGCGCAAGCCGATCGCAACGGCGTGGCGGCGCCCCGGCGCGCCATGGATGCCGGCACGCTGAACATCGCCGCGCAGAAGGTGAGCCTGGCGGGCGATCTGGCGTTCAAGCGCGCCAAGGACGGGCGCGGGGGCGAGCTCAACGTGGCATCCGGCAAGATTCAGGTCGGGGGCACGCTGACGACCGCGCAGGCGGGTGACACGCTGCTGCTCGATGTCGGGCAACTCAATCGTACGGGGGTCGACTCGCTGCTGGTCGGCGGCTTGCGCAGCACGCAGGCGGCCGATGGCAGCCGCCTGATCGATGTGCGCGCCACCGAGGTGACGCTGGCCAACGACGCAGCGAGCGCGCTCACGCTGGGCGATGTCATTCTGGCGGGCACCGAGCGTGTCGCGGTGAAGGATGGCGCGGTGATCCGCGCAGCGGCCACGTCGGGCTCCGCAGAGGACATCACGGTGCAGGGCGATGGCGCCCTGGTGCGCGTGAGCACCGACAGCAAGGTGGCCAGCCGCCGCACCGCAACCGAAGCGCAGTCTTTGTCGCGTGAGCGCGGCGAAGTCAGCGTGGGCGCAGGCAGCACGCTGGCCGGCGGCAGCCTCGTGGTGGAGGGCACGCGCAGCACGCAGGTGGCGGGCAGTGCCGCCTTGCAGGCCAAGGCCGTGGTGATCGCGGCCGACCAGGTGCATGTCGGGCAGTTGGGGCCAGGCGCGGCGGATGGAGAGGCCGAGCGCGCCCTGGTGCTGAGCGGTCAGCTGCTGGACCAGCTGGCCCAGGCTGACCGGTTGACGGTGCGCGCCTTTGGCGGCATCACGCTGGCGGACGGGGCCGACCTGTCGGTGCGTCAGGCGCTGACGCTGGACACGCCCGAACTGCGCCAAGCCGCAGGTGGGCGCAACGTGATCACGGCCGGCTCCGTTGGCCTGAGCAACACGACCGGCGTGACCGGCACCGTGGCCGGTGGTACGGCCGCGCTCACGCTGCGCGCCACCGGCGAAGCGGGGCAGGACGGGCACATCTGGTTCCGCGATGGTGTGACCGCGCTCAACGGGGCAGGCCAGACCGAGCTGGACGCCGCCGGCAGCGTGGTGTTCGCCAGCCGCCGTGTCGCTGAGACCGCCTTGGTCACGCAGGCGCGCAGCGACGGCTATGCCGATGCGCGCACCGAAGACGGCATTAACTTCACGGTGCGCACGCAGCACCGCGCGCTCACTTCCGGTCTGACGGCCGACGGTGACCTGACGGTGTCGGCGCGCTCCATCACGGCCGCCGCTGCGGCCGTGGGACAGCTCGACGCGGGTTCGGGCCGCGTGAGGGTCGCTGGCGTGCCGGCGCCATCGGTGCAGGCGTCCACGCCGACCTCCACACAGGCCACCGGCATCAACGCCGCCACCCCGGGCCTGGGGGCCCGGATCGGCTTGCGCGGGGCGTCGGTCGAACAGGGCGGCGTCATCGACGCCCGTGCGGGCAGCGTCACGCTGCAGGCGACCACGGGCGATGTGGTGCTGGCCGCTGGGTCGGCCACACGCGCCGATGGCCACGTCTGGACGGTCGATGGCGTGAAGGTGCCGATCGCTGCCGGCCTGATCCAGGCCAAGGCCGATGCGGGCAGTGTTCATCTGGCGCAGGGCGCGGTGCTCAGCGCCTCGGCCGCCGCCGGTGTGGCGGGCGCCGATGCGGGCGAGGTGCGCCTGATTGCGCAACAAGGACAGGTGACGGTGGAGGGCGATATCCGCTTGCTGTCTGATGCCGGGCAACGCGGTGGCACGCTCACGGTCGATGCCCACAGCGGCTCGGGTCTGGACGCGCTCGTGGACCGCCTTGCTGGCGCAGCACAGCGCGCGGCTGAGGGGGCGGGCGGGCCGGTGCGCCACAACGCCACCCAGCAGTGGACGGTGCACCAACGCGATGGCCAAGGGCTGACGCTGTCGGAAGGCAAGACGCTGCGGGCACAAGAGATCACGCTGGTGGCCGACCGCCCGGCAGATGCCGAGGCCGGGGGCCAGGTGGTGATCCATGGCCAGCTGGATGCGTCGGGCGCCCGAGGCGGGCGCGTGCAGGTCAGCGCGGCCGGCGATCTGGTGTTGGGGCAGGGCGCGACGGACACGGCGCCGACGGGCGCCCTGATCGACGCGTCGGCCACAGGCGCAGGCCAGACGGGCGGCGACATCCGCCTGGCCAGCCGTGACGGCGTGGTGCGCCTGCAGGCAGGCGGCACGGTCAAGGCGAGCGGCGGCACAGGCGGTCAAGGGGGCAGCCTGACACTGCGCGCGGGCCTGCGCGATCCGGCCGATGCCGACGCGGCCACCGGCGCGGGCAATGTGAAAGTGGCCGCCGTGGCAGCCGAGCTCACTGGCCTGGCAAGGGTGACGGTGCAAGGCGAGGAGCGCAATGAGGTGTCCGATCTGGGGCAGGCGCAGCTCAACGCCGTCAAGGCGCGCAGCGAGGCCTTCCAGCGCGCTGCCGCCACGCAAGACACGCTGAACCAGGTGCTCAACGGGCGCGCCGCAGGTGCGACCCGGGCCATCCAGTCGGCTCAGGTGCTGCAGTCCGCCGAAGACCTGACCCTGAGCACGGCGTGGAACCTGACGCAGCTGGTGCGCCAGTCCAGCGGCAGCCAGTTCGTTGTGCAGGCCAGCACCGACACGCCGTTTGACCTCACCGTGCGCACCGCAGGCCACCTGGGCATCCAGGCAAGCCTGAGCGGCGGTTTCATCAACGGCCCGCTGCCGGGCACGGCCCAGACCAGCACGGCAGCCAACACCACGATCAACAATGCCTTGCGCGTGGCCCCGGCTGATCTGCCGATCGGCGCCGGCGCCAGCATCAACCTGGTCGCGGGGGCCGATCTGGACAGCGCCGATGTGATGCGCACCCGCGCGGACCGCGACGGCAGCGTGCGCATCGGCGATGTGGGCGGTGCGGCCAAGGTGTTTGTGCGCAGCACCACCGGGGACATCCGCGTGGCGGCAGCTGGTGATGTGGTGCTGGAAAACGACCAGGCCACGGTCTACACCACAGGGCGACTTGCCAACGAGCTGGAAGCGCCCGGTGCGCTGGGTTTCGGCCAAGGCAACCCGACCAGCGCGGCGCTGCATCGCGACCTCATCACCCGCGGGGCGGGCATCAACGCCACCCGGCAGACGCCTTTCATGCGCGACGGCGGCAGCATTGCCATCCAGGCGGGCGGCAGCGTGCGGACCGAGGTCATCACGACGCCCAGCTTTGTCAGCGACTGGACCTTCCACAAATCCGATGTGAGCAGCAGCAAGAGCCAGTCGTGGTGGAGTCGCTATGACCTGTTCAACATGGGCGTGGCCACGTTTGGGGGCGGCGACATCCGGGCCCAGGCCGGCGCCGATGTGCACAACATGGGCTTCGTGACGGCCACCAGTGGCTACAAGGACGCCGCCGGCGTGGTGCGCCGCTACGGGGGCGGCAGCGTTCAGGTTCAGGCCGACGGCAACATCGCCGGCCTGATGACCAAGGTGGGTGGCCAGACAGCGCGCATCACGGCGGGCCTCAACATCGATGGCACCGCAGAACGCGGTGGTGCCTCGCTGCTGTATGAGAACACCCAGGTGACGATGCGCGCCGCTCAGGACGCGTTGGTCGACCTGATCACCGAAGCGGGTCTGCATGAGCGCGGCGATGGCACCAACGACAGCAACCGCTCGTTCGGCATCACCGGCCTGGGCCGTGATGCCAGCCTGTCGCTGGTGGCGGTATCGGGCGACCTGCTGCTCCACGACGTGCTGCCGCCAGATGTGGCGTCGACCCGTGCCACGGTTGGCCTGCTGCCCTCTGACAGCCTGCTGGCAGCGCCCACGGGCAGCATCCTGGCCGCGCGCCTGAATCAGATGCCCCAGGACAACGGGGCACGACTCAGCGTGCTCGCCGCGCAGGACCTGACGGTGCGGTCGGTCAACGTGGCACCCGAGTCGCTCTACGGCAATGGCGTGGTCTGGATGGGCAGCAACGATGCGGTCGTCGGACGCCTGGACTCTGCGGACGCCAATGGCAACATGGTGCAGCCCGGCAGCACAGAAAAGGGCCGGCGCGAGCCGATCCGGCTGGTGGCCGAGCAAGGCGACGTGAGCCTGCGTGCCGAATTGGGCGATGCGGCACGCATCATCGCCGGGCGCGATGTCAACCTGCCGGGCTTCGTGGCACAGCACCAGGGCGCCAACGAGCTCACGCTGATTCAGGCCGGCCGCGACGTCAACATGGTCTCGGCTGCAGGCCGGGCCGTGGTGCGCGGCCCGGGCGATGTGCTCGTGGTGGCAGGGCGTGACGTGAACAACGCGCTGGCCGGCGGTCTGGAGACCAGTGGCAACCGCGAGAACGGTGCCTTGCCCGAAGGCAGCGCGAGCCTGACGGTGCTGGCGGGTGTCAGGCCGGGAGCAGCCGATTACGGCCAAGCCGAGGCGCGCTACTTCCATCTGCTGGGCGGTGCCGGTGTGGCCGATTGGGCGGCCGACCTGTATGCGCAGCTTCGCGCCGCGCAGGCGGGTGAGGCGGTGCCCACGCTGGGCTCGGACGAGGCACAGGCTTACGCCAGCGCGCCTTTCGCTCAGCAGTTGGCGCGCGCCCGTGCCTTGGTGGGCGATGGCGCCTACGAGCAGGCCGTCCTGAGCTTCATGCAGGGGCGTGAGGCCAAGCCAGCCCTGGACCAGGCGGCGGCGACGGCCTTGCTCGACAAGCTGCCGGCGCGCGAGCAAGGCGCGCTGATCGGGCACATCCTCGCGCCGGCCTGGCAGCAGGCCGTGGCAGCCGACGTGCAACGCAGCACGGCCCTTGCGATGGCCGCACAGCGCGATGGCGCACAAGTGCAGGCATTGATCAGCTATGTCGCGCGGCGCACGGGCGAACAGGGCCTCACGGCCGACGCCGCCCTGCAGCGCTTTGCCGAGCTGGGCGCCGAGCATCGTCTGCTGTTTGCCAACACCGTGCTCAAGCGCGAATTGATTGCCTCCGGTTCGGCGGCTGCCAAGCAGCCGCCGGGCGAGGCCAAGCTGGATGCCTATCAGCGGGGCATGAGCGCGCTGGCCACGGTCTTCCCCGGCAGCAAGCCCAACAGCAGCCTGCGCATGGGCTCCAGCAGCATCAAGACGCAGCAGAACAGCGACATCACGGTGATGACGCCGCATGGCGGCATGAACGTGGGTCGCCTGACCGGCACGGTCGATTCGACTGTGGCAGCGGGCCTCGGCATCGTGACCACGTCGGGCGGCAGCATTGCCGGCGTGGTGCGCGACAGCATCGAGGTCAACCAGTCGCGGGTGTTCGTGGTGAAGTCGGGCGACATGCTGCTGTGGGCCAGCAACGGCAACATCGATGCAGGCAAGGGTTCCAAGACGGTGATCGGTGCGCCCGCGCCGGTGTTCCGCATCGTCGACGGCCAGCTGCAGGTCGACACCACGGGCTCGTTCTCGGGCTCGGGCATTGCCACGCTGGACGCCGACAGCCGCCTCTACCTGTTCGCGCCCCGCGGCGAGATCAACGCGGGTGAGGCTGGGATCAAAACCTCGGGCAGCCTGACGCTGGACGCGCCGGTGATCGTGGGCGGCAACGACATCCAGATACCGGGTGGCAACGTGGCGCCGCCGCCGGTGGTCGGCAACGCGGCCACGGGCGTGGGCGATCTGGGTCAATCTGCCACCGCGGCCGGTCCGGCCCAGGCCGATGAAAACAGCAAATCGGCCGCGACACCGCGCCGCCGCCTGCTGCTGGATTTCCTGGGCTTCGGCGGTGACGAAGAAGACGAAGAAGAGAAGAAAAAGCGTCAGCCCTGAAGGGCTGTCGTGATCCTGTCACGGGCGTTGCCCAAGATGCCGCGTCCGGTCGTGATCCGGGCAGGCGGGGCCACCGTGACGGGCCGATGAACCGATCGATGGAAAGTAGTCAATGATGCGCAAACATGTGCTCGCCCTCTTTGCGGCTTGCGTGGCCTGGCCGGGTCTGGCCAGCGCCTGGTGGAACAGCGACTGGCAACAACGCACGCAAGTCACGCTCAACACCACGCAACAAGGTGTCCAGACCACGCAGGCCCTCAGCGGGGTGGTGGTGCCGGTTCGACTGCATTCGGGCAACTTTGATTTCCTGGGTGCCAAGCCCGATGGCAGCGACCTGCGCGTGGTCGCTGCCGACGACAAGACACCACTGAAGTTCTGGGTCGAGCGCTTTGATGGCGCCAATGAACTGGCTGTGATCTGGGTTCAGCTGCCCTCCGTCATGCCGGCCAGTGATCAGAACCAGGTGTATGTCTATGCTGGCAATGAGCAGGCTGCCGCGGAGGTGAGCTCGCCCGCGTTGTTCGATGACCAGACAACGGCGGCATTCATGTTCGCCGAGAACAATGGCCCGACGGCCGATGTGACGGGGCAGCGCAGATCGGCCGTCGCTGTGAATCGTGAAGCCAACGGCATGATCGGCGCCGCGCTGCGACTGGATGGTCAACAGCCTGTCGCTTTGGACATGGGCGACCAGCCTGTGGCCCCTTCAACCGGGCCTTATAGCGTGGCGATGTGGATCAAGCCAGCGACGGCCGGCACAGTCTTGCGCCACGGCCCGCTTGAGCTGGCGTTGCAGGGCGCGCAGATCGTGGCGCGACTGGGTGACACGACGGTGGCCGGGGGCGAGCTGCCCGCGTCCGCCTGGGCCCATGTGGCGCTCACGCTGGGCAGTGGCAAGGCCACGCTGTACGTCAACGGTGCCAAGGCGGCCGAGGCCGATGTGGCCGACGCCGGCCAGCCGTTTGCGGCTGAGGTTGTGCTGGGCAGCAGCTACAGCGGCTTGCTGGACCAGCTTGAGCTGGCGTCCACCGTGCGCAGCGCTGAGCATGTGCGGCTGATGCATGCTGCGCAGAGCGCCGATGCCAAGCTGGTCATGGCCGTGACGCAGACGGAAGAATCGGCCGCCGCGTCCAGCGAAGAGCCGGGTCATTTCCAGATCCTGATTGACAACCTGACGGTCGACGCCTGGGTGGTCATCGTGATCCTGGCCGTGATGTTCGTGATCGCCGCGTGGGTCATGTACGACAAGACGATGCTGGTTGTCCGTGCAGACAAGGACAACTCCCGCTTCCTCGAAGCCTTCCGTAGCGCTCGCGACGTGATGACGGTGCAGGCCGGCGATGTACCGCACGCACCGCTGGCCCGCCTGTATGCCGCCGGCCTGCGCGAGCTGCAAAAGCGCGATGTCGGCCAGCCCGGTGCTGCGCCGCTGTCGGGAGCGTCGATCGATGCCGTCAAGGCCGCGGTCGATGCCGACCTGATCCGCGAAAGCCACACGCTCAACAGCAAGATCGTGTTGTTGACCATTGCCATCTCGGGCGGCCCTTTCCTGGGTCTGCTGGGCACGGTCGTGGGCGTGATGATCACCTTTGCAGCCATTGCGGCCGCGGGGGATGTGAACGTCAATGCGATTGCCCCGGGCATTGCCGCGGCGCTGCTGGCCACCGTGGCCGGCCTGGCGGTCGCGATCCCGGCGCTGTTTGGCTACAACTACCTGGCTGCGCGCATCAAGAACATCTCGTCCGACATGGCCATCTTTGTCGACGAGTTCGTGACGCGCGTGGCCGAGACCCACGGCGCACGCTGATCTGGCGCAGGCGCAACGTAGCAAGGCAACGGAGCAAGATATGGCCGGAGACCTCAAGGGCGATCTGCAGGCGTATGACGACATCAACGTCACGCCCATGCTCGATCTGGCTTATGTGCTGCTGGTGGTCTTCATCATCATGACGACGGCCTCAGTGCAGGGCGTCAAGGTCTCGCCCCCGCTGACCCAGGCGGCGGGCAATCTGGCCAAGCCGCAGACGCGCGGCATCACCATCACGGCAGAGGGGCAGGTCTATCTGGACGCCTATCCGGTGAGCCTGGACGAGCTGCAGACCAGCCTGGCCCAGTACAAGGCAGCCAACCCCAACCTGCCGGTGGTGCTCAAGGCCGATGCCGCTGCCCAGTACGAGAAGGTGATGGCCGTGCTCGAAATCGCCAAGCGGCTCGACATCACCGAGATCGGCCTGGCCACCAAACGCATGCAGTGAGACGGCCCCATGCAGGTTCAAAACGAAACCAAGCCCTATGACAGCATCAACGTCACGCCGATGCTGGATCTGGCCTATGTGCTGCTCGTGGTGTTCATTCTGATGACGACGGCCTCGGTGCAGGGCCTGTCCATCAACCTGCCCAAGCCCAGCAACAAGCCCAGCACCGAGCAGCATGACCTGCGCATCGTGCAGGTACTGCCCGACGGCACGTTGATGGCCAACGGCGTCAGCGTCACGCTGGCGCAACTGGAGGCGCAGCTGCTGCAGGCCAAGGCCGCCGATCCCAAGATGAGCGTGGCCATCAAGGGCGACGCGCGCACGCAGTACGCCAGGGTGGTCGAGGTGATCGACCTGTGCAACAAGATCGAGGTGCCCATGGGCCTCGTGACCTCGCGCATCGGGACATGAGCATGGCTGCACCTGCACACCGCTCTCAAAGTGCGCCTGTCTGGCAACGTGCACTGCCGTGGCTGGTGGGCCTGTTGCTGATGGCCCTGATGGGCTGGGGCATCCACGCGCTGATGGGCAAGGGCGGCAGCAAGCCAGTCGGTCGCCAGACGGTGAAGATTGCCGTGCTGCCCGACACCCCGCCGCCGCCACCGCCGCCGCCGAAGGAAGATAAGCCCGAGCCTCCCAAGGAAGAGCCCAAGCAGGTGGTGCAGACCGAGCAGCCCAAGCAGGTCGACACGCCCCCGCCGCAGCAGGCCGAGGCCCTGAAGATGGATGGCCCCGCGGGCGATGGGCCCAGCGCCTTCCGCTCAGGCACCATCACCAGCGAGTATCAGGGTGGCCCGGTGGGCAGCGGTGCCGGCGGCGCGCCCAGCGCCTCTGACCGAGCCAAATACACCTTCTATGCCCGCAGCGCGCAGCAGTTGCTCAAGTCGGAGCTTGATCGGGCGCTGCCCAAGGACATCGTGCGTCTGGGCGCCCGACTGCAGGTGTGGGTGGGGCCGCAGGGCCGCATTGAACGCTTCGAGGTGCTGGGCCTCAACGACCGTGCGGCCGAAGACCGCGTGCGCAGCGCCATGGCCGATGCCAGCAAAGGCTTTCGCCTGGTGCCGCCGGCCGGCCTGCCCCAGCCCATGGAACTGCGTCTGTCGGTCGATCCGATCAGTGGCTGATGCGCTGCGCAGGCCCGCACACGCCCGCTTATGCCCGCACAGGCCGTTTGAACTTTTGAAATGAAGACCACCATGCGTCCCACGTTGTCCCGACTGATGTTCCGCCTTCGCCCTGCCACGGCCACCGCGGCGGCCGCAGCCGCCCTGTGCTGCGCCTTCGTGCCGCTGCAGGCCCACGCTGACGAGCGCGCCGAGCTGGAGCGCCTGCGCGCCACCACGCTCAACCTGATCAAGGCACTGGTCGATGGCGGCCTCTTGTCGCAGGAGAAGGCCGATCAGCTGTTGCGCCAATCCGCACAGGCGGCTGCGGCCCCCATGCCCCCCACGCCGGCCGAAGCGGGGAGCGAACGCCGGCCCGGCGTGATCCGGGTGCCCTATGTGCCCGAGACGGTGCGCCAGCAGATGCGTGACGAGATCAAGCAGGAGGTGCTCGCCCAGGCCCGAACCGAGCGCTGGGGCCAGCCCGGCGCCTTGCCCTCCTGGCTCAACCGCATCACGCTGGAAGGCGATGTGCGGGTGCGGTATCAGTCGGAGGACTGGGACAAGCGCAACGTGTCGGCTGCTGAGGATTTCGGCTTTGCGTATCAGAACGACCCGGCCTTCGAAGGTCCGTTGGCCTGGTCGCCTGACCTCACCAACACGCAAGACCGCCGCAACCGCATGACGCTGCGGGCCCGCTTCGGGCTGACAAGCGACCTGGCCTATGGCTTCAAGGCCGGTGTGCGCCTGAGCACGGGCAACGCCCAGGCCGTGTCCACCTCGCAGACCCTGGGCGGCAGCAACGGCAACTTCAGCAAGTACAGCGTGCAGCTGGACCGCGCCTGGATCCAGTGGCAGGCCTACACACCCGACATCACCGCCATGGCCGGGCGCTTTGCCAGCCCCTATTTTGGCGGCGACCTGATCTGGCCGGACGACATCAACTTCGACGGTGCGGCAGTCAAGGCCAGCCATGCCTTCAACGACGCCAACAAGGTGTTCGTGACGGCAGGCGCCTTCCCATTGATCGAGTTTGCGAGCGACACCTCTGACAGCTGGCTGTATGGCGCGCAGGTGGGGGCCCAGTTCAAGCCGGCTGAGAACGCGCAGTTCGACATCGGGCTGGGCTACTACGACTTCCGTCACATCGAGGGTCGCTTCGACGCACGCTACCCCAACGATGTCGGCTCCTTTGCTTCGGCAGATTCGAGCTACCTGGGCAGCGAGTACAAGCGTGCTGTGCGCCAGCGAGGCAACACCCTCGTGCGCATCAATCAGAGCCGCACGCAGGCAGTGGGTGGTACGGCCGTCGCGCCCGTGTGGGGCCTGGCCAGCAGGTTCCGTCCGCTCACGCTCAGCCTGGCTTACACCTACCAGGGCTGGGAAGGGCTCAACGTGCGCGGCAGCGTGGACGTGATCGAGAACACCGGCTTTGACTTGGCCGACATCCGTCGCCGTGCGCAACCGGGCGCCGACATCGACCTGGCGAAGAAAACCACTGCCTGGCAGGCCCGCCTGCAGATCGGCTCGCCCAAGCAGGAGTTGCGTGGCGACTGGTCGGCCTATCTGGGCTGGCGCCATTTCGAACGCGACGCCTGGGTGGATGCCTTCACCGACACCACCTGGCATCTGGGCGGAACCAACTACACCGGTTGGACCCTGGGCGGCAGTTACTTCATCGGCCCGCGCACATCGGTCGGCCTGCGCGTGACCAGTACCCGCAACCTGACAGACGGCCGCACCGAAACGATCGACGGCCAGCAGGTGCCCACCCTCAGCAGCGCCCGCCAGCGCATCGATGTGATTCAGCTTGAACTCAACGCCCGCTTCTGAGGAGGCCCGCCATGCGTGATACCCGTCTGACTGCCGCCCTGGGTGCCCTGCTCACCGGCCTGCTGACCAGTGTGCTGCTGACAGGGGCGCTGATGCAGCCCGCCCAGGCGCAGGACAAGGGCAGCCGCGAACGAGAGGCCCTGCGCCGAACGCAGCAAGCCTTGCGCGCTGCGCAGCAGGAAGCTGCCACCCTGCAGCAGGACAAGGCCGCACTGGATGCCGAGAAGGCGAAGCTGATGAGCGACAAGCAGGCTGCTGAGGCGAGCTCGCGGGCGCAAGCCAGCCGCGTGGCGGGCGCGCAGGCCCAGGCTCGCGCGGCCCAGGCCCGCGTGAGTGAACTGGAAGCCGAACTGCAGCGCGTGAAGGACGAACTGGCCGCCGCCCAGGACAAGCAGGCTGCCCAGGCCGCCGAGCTGGCCGAGCAGCAGCGCACGCTGGCCGCCGTGCGCGCGCGGCTGGAGCGCAGCACCCAGGCCCAGGCCGTGCTTGAGAAGCGCAACCAGCAGCTCTATCAGGTGGGGCGGGATGCCATCGAGCTGTACCGCAGCGACCGTCCCAAGGAAACCCTGGCCCGCCTGGAGCCCTTTGCCGGCATCGGGCGCGTGACACTCGACAACGTGGCCGAGCGCTGGGTCGATCGCCTGGAGGCCGCGCGCTGGCTGGAGCAGGAACGCCTGAGCCCGTGAGGGGCTTGCACCGGCGGGCGACGGCCCTGCGCGCTAAACTGGTCGCATGCCTGTTACCTTCAAATCGCAAGCGGCCGCGGATCTGGTCATGCTCAACGCCTCAGCCGAGGCCTTGCTTGGCATGATCGGCAAGACGGCGTCCGAGCCTGGCATTCTTGAGCCGAAAGACATGGCCGCCGCGCTGGCGACGTTGCAGGCCGCCAGTCACGACGCCGAGACGGGCAATGAGCCGGCCGAGCCGCGGGCCCTGCCGGTGGACAAGCTCGCGGGCGAGGAAGATGACGAGCCCGTGGCACGCGAAACGGCCTTCGCCGACGAGCCGGTCACCTTGCGGCAGCGGGCCTGGCCCCTGATCCGGATGATCGAGCGCGCCATGGCTGAAAACCGGCCCATCGTCTGGGGCGTCTGAATCGGGGTTGTGCAGTGCAGCATGGCTGATGCATGATCCCGTCATGCAGCAAGACATCACCCGCGTGTTGGTCATCCGCCATGGCGAGACGGCCTGGAATCGCGAATCCCGCATCCAGGGCCACATCGACATCCCGCTGAACGACAAGGGCCGATGGCAGGCGGCAAGACTCGGGGCGGCCCTCGCCGACGAGCCCCTGGCCGCCGTCTACAGCAGCGACCTGCAGCGTGCTCACGACACGGCGCTGGCCATCGGCGCGGCCAATGGTGTGCGGGTGACGCCCGATCTGGCATTGCGCGAGCGCCACTTCGGCGAGATGGAGGGGCTGACGCACGATGAGATCGCCGCGCGTTGGCCAGAGGGTGCGCGCCGCTGGCGCGCGCGTGACCCCGAGTTCGGCCCGCCCGGTGGCGAGACGTTGCAGGCCTTCTACGCGCGCTGCCTGGATGCCGCCACCCGCCTGGCGGCTGCCCATGCCGGTCAGACCATCGCGCTGGTGGCCCACGGTGGCGTGCTCGATTGCTTTTATCGTGCCGCCAACGGTGTGGGCTTGTCGGTGCCGCGCAGTTGGGCCGTGACCAACGCGACCATCAACCGCCTGCTGTTCACGCCGCAGGGGTTCACCATGTTGTCGTGGGCGGACGACCGCCACCTGCAGGAAGATGCAGGGCTGGACGAAAGCTCCGACGGCTTGGTCGCCCGGGCCTGATCAGCGCATGCGCAGGCCGTCGACAAACAGATCCAGGCTGCGCAGCCCCATGTCCACGAGATCAAAGCGCGCGGGGTGGAGCATCCACATCTGGATCAGGCCGTCGATCTGGGCGTGGTGGGCCAGTGCTGCCACCGCGCAGTCCACGTCGGGGCGAATGTGACCCAGCGCCTGCGCCCGGCGGAAGCAGTCCAGGATGTGCGCCTGGCAGCCCGTCTGGACTTGCAGGTGCCGATCGCGCACGGCGGCCAACTCATCCACATACTCGACCTTGTGGGTGGCGATCTCGAACACGCGTCGTGTGCGCGGGTCGTGTGCGATGCGCCGCAAGGCGTCTTCGGCAAGGCGGCGCAGCACATCCAGCGGCGGCTCGGGCGCCTCGCCCATTCCCTGCAGCGCTTCTTCCATCGGCAGTGTGGTGCGCGACATCATCGCGTTGAACAGCGCGGCCTTGTCCTCGAAATGCCAGTAAACCGCGCCGCGGGTCAGGCCAGCGCGCTCGGCGATCTGCTGCAGGGTCGTGCGCGACACCCCCTGTTCGGCGAACAGGGCCTCGGCCGCGTCGAGCAGGGCTTCGCGGGTGTGCAGGGCGGCTTCTTTGGTGCGGCGCATGACGGGATTGTCCTTGCTTTTCAGTCGGGATTGCTGCCGAGGTCACAAGATACATACAAGCGTGTATGTATATTCTACCGAAATCAGAATAAGTCGGAATACCGCCATGCCCAACCTGCGCCCGTCCCTTGATGTCTTCGAGGCTGCTCCTGACCATGCCGCGGCAGAGCCAGCCCGCCAGCCCGCATCGCGCCGCTGGTCGTGGGGATGGACGGGTGACGCCATCGGCGTGTTGGCGCTGTGCGCGCTGGCGGCGGCTTTGCTGACCGGCTGCAGCGGCTCGGACAAGCCTGCCGCGCAACAAGGCGCGGGTGGCCCGCCGGCGGTGCCGGTGGGCGTGGTCACCGTGCAGGCGCAGAGCGTGCCGCTGCTGGTCGACCTGCCCGGCCGTCTGGAGCCCATCCGCACGGCCGAGGTGCGGGCGCGGGTGGCGGGCGTGGTGCAGCAGCGGCTGTTCACCGAAGGGGGGCTGGTCAAGGCGGGCCAGTCGCTGTTCACGATCGATCCGGCGACCTACCAGGCCGCCCTGGACAGCGCGCTGGCCAGTCAGGCGCGTGCCGAGGCACAGCAGGCCCAGGCCGCGGCACTGCTGGCCCGCTACGAGCCGCTGAAAGAAGCGAAGGCCATCAGCCCGCAAGAATTCCTCAACGCGCAGGTGGCGCAGCGTCAGGCGCAGGCCGAGGTGGCTGCGGCCAAGGCGGCCGTACGCCAGGCGCGCATTCAGCTTGACCACGCAGCCGTGCGTGCGCCGATCAGCGGTCGCATCGGCCGGGCGCTGGTCACCGAGGGCGCGCTGGTGGGTCAGGGCGAAGCGACGCAGCTGGCCGTGATCCAGCAGACCGATACCCTTTACGTCAACATCACGCAGTCGGCCTCCGAAGTCATGGCGCTCAAGCGCGCGATGGCGGCTGGCCAGATCAAGTCGGCCGGTGCCTCGGGCGCCCAGGTGCGCATCCGGCTGGAAGACGGCTCGCTGTATTCCCAGCCCGCCCGCCTGTTGTTCACGGACCTGACCGTCGATCCGGCTTCCGGCCAGGTCAGCCTGCGCGCCGAAGTGCCCAACCCGCAGGGCGCCCTGCTGCCGGGCCTGTATGTGCGTGTGCAGATCGAGCAGGGTCGGGCCGAAGGCGGTTTCCTGATCCCGCAACAGGCGGTCAGCCGGCAGGGCTCGGGTGACACGGTGCGCGTGGTGGCGGCCGACGGCTCGGTCAGCGTGCGGCCGGTCAAGCTGGGCCAGTCACAGGGCACCGATTGGGTGGTGCTTGACGGCCTGAAGGCTGGCGAACAGGTCATGGTCGATGGGTTCCAGAAGCTGATGGCGCCCGGCATGAAGGCCAAGCCGGTGCCGTGGACGCCGCCAGCCGCCTCCGCGCCCGCGGCCCCGGCTGCCTCCGCTGCGTCTGCCGCGCAAGGTTAAGGGGCAGGCCATGGCCCAGTTCTTCATCAACCGCCCCGTCTTCGCGTGGGTGATCGCGTTGTTCATCATGGTGTTTGGCGGGGTGGCCATCACCCAGCTGCCCGTGTCGCAATACCCCACGGTGGCGCCTCCGGCCATCGTGATCACCGCGACCTACCCCGGTGCGTCGGCCCGCGTGCTGGACGAGACGGTGGTCAGCGTGATCGAGCAAGAGCTCAACGGCTCGCCCGGTCTGGCCTACATGGAGTCGGTCAGCCAGGCCAACGGTCAGGCCCAGATCACGGTCACGTTTGAAACCGGCACCGATGTGGAGTTGGCCCAGGTCGACATCCAGAATCGCCTGTCGCGCGCCACGCCGCGCCTGCCCTCGGCGGTGACACAGCAGGGCGTGCGCGTGGACAAATCACGCAGCAACTTTCTGATGTTCGTGATGCTGTCGTCCAGCAACCCGGCGTACGACCCGGTGGCGCTGGGCGACTATGCCGCGCGCAACATCGTGCCGGAGCTGCAGCGCGTGCCGGGCGTGGGCCAGGTGCAGCTCTTCGGCTCCGAGCGCGCCATGCGCATCTGGGTGGATCCGGCCAAGCTGCAGTCCTTTGGCCTGAGCTTTGCGGATGTCAATGCCGCCATCCGCGCCCAGAACGCGCTGGTGTCGGCCGGTGGCATTGGCGAGCGGCCCAACATGTCCGAGCAGACCATGTCGGCCACCGTGGTGGTCAAGGGCCAGCTCGAATCGGTCGAGGCCTTTGGCGACGTCGTGCTGCGCGCGCAGCGCAACGGCGCCACCGTGCGCCTCAAGGATGTGGCCCGGATCGAGCTGGGCGCCCAGACCTACGGCACCTACGCGCGGCTCAACGGCGTGCCGGCCGTGGGCATGGGCTTGCAGCTGTCGCCCACGGGCAATGCGCTGGAGTCGGCCCAGGCCGTGCGCGACCGCATGGACGCGCTCAAGCGCTTCTTCCCGGAGGGCATGGACTACAACGTGCCGTACGACACCTCCGGCTTCGTCAAGCTGTCCATCGGCCAGGTGGTGCAGACGCTGTTCGAGGCGGTGCTGCTGGTGTTCCTCGTGATGTACCTGTTCCTGCAGAACATCCGCTACACGCTGATCCCGACGCTGGTGGTGCCTGTGGCGTTGCTGGGTACCTTTGGGGTGATGCTGGTGGCGGGTTTCTCGATCAACGTGCTGACCATGTTCGGTCTGGTACTGGCCATCGGCATCCTGGTGGACGACGCCATCGTGGTGGTCGAGAACGTCGAGCGCATCATGGTCGAAGAAGGCTTGCCGCCGCTGCAGGCCACGCGCAAGGCCATGGGCCAGATCAGCGGGGCCATCATTGGCATCACCGTGGTGCTGGTGTCGGTGTTCATCCCCATGGCCTTTTTCGCCGGCTCGGTGGGCAACATCTACCGGCAGTTCAGCCTGTCGCTGGCCACCTCCATGGCGTTTTCGGCGCTGCTGGCGTTGTCGCTCACGCCCGCGCTGTGTGCCACCTTCCTCAAACCGGCCGACCCGAACCACCATGAGCGCAAGGGCTTCTTCGGCTGGTTCAACCGCCGCTTCAATCGCACGACGGAAGGCTACACGCGCTGGACGACCCGTCTGCTGCAGCGCAGCGGCCGCATGATGCTGGTCTATCTGGCCATCGTGGCGGCCATGGGCTGGATGGCGATGCGCATGCCGACGTCCTTCCTGCCCAATGAAGACCAGGGCAACCTGATTGTCAATATCCAGCTGCCGCCGGGCGCCACCTCCAACCGCACGGAAGAGGTGATCAAGCAGGTCGAAGGCTTCTTCCTCAAGCAACCCGAGGTCGAGTCGATGGTTGGTGTGGTGGGCTTCAGTTTCTCTGGCACGGGGCAGAACGCTGCGCTGGCCTTCGTCACGCTGAAGGACTGGTCCGAGCGCACCGGCGAGGGGCAGTCGGCCCAGGCCCTGGCGGGCCGTGCGTTTGGGGCGCTGATGGGCATTCGCGACGCCTTCATCTTTCCGCTGGCCCCGCCGGCCATCCGCGAACTGGGCAACGCCACCGGCTTCTCGCTGCGTCTGCAGGATCGGGGTGGACTGGGGCACGAGGCGCTGCTGGCCGCGCGCAACCAGTTGTTGGGCATGGCTGGCCAGAGCAAGGTGGTGACCGGCCTGCGGCCCGACGGTCTGGAAGACGCCCCGCAGTTGCAGATCGACATTGACCGCGACCGCGCGCAGGCACTGGGCGTGGGCATTGATGCCATCAATGCGACGCTGTCGTCCGGCCTGGGCTCGACCTATGTGAACGACTTCCCCAACGAGGGTCGCATGCAGCGTGTGGTGGTGCAGGCTGATGCCAAAGACCGCATGCAGCCCGAACAGGTGCTGCGCATGACGGCGCCCAACAGTGCGGGTCAGCCGGTACCCCTGTCGGCATTTGCCACGACGCGCTGGGTGACGGGCCAGATGCAGGCGGTGCGCTACAACGGTTATCCCACCATGCGCATCTCGGGCGATGCGGCGGCGGGCTACAGCACCGGCCAGGCCATGGCCGAGATGGAAGCACTGGCGGCCCAATTGCCGGCCGGCATCGGCGTGGAATGGACAGGGCTGTCACGCGAAGAGCGCCTCTCGGGCGACCAGGCGGCATTCCTGCTGGCCTTCTCGCTGCTGGCGGTGTTCCTGTGTCTGGCGGCGCTGTACGAGAGCTGGTCCATTCCGTTTGCGGTGCTGCTCGTGGTGCCGCTGGGCGTGCTGGGCGCGGTGCTGGGCGCCAATCTGCGGGGCTTGCCCAACGACGTGTTCTTCAAGGTGGGTCTGATCACCATCATCGGCCTGTCGGCCAAGAACGCGATTCTGATCATCGAGTTCGCGCGCGAACTGCAGGACAAGGGCATGAGCCTGATGGAGGCCACGATCACGGCCTGTCGACTGCGCTTCAGGCCCATCATCATGACGTCGATGGCCTTCATCCTGGGCGTGCTGCCGCTGGTGATTGCCTCGGGCGCGGGCTCTGCCAGCCAGCGTGCCATCGGCACCGGCGTGATGGGTGGCATGATCTCGGCCACCTTGCTGGCGGTCTTTCTCGTTCCCGTCTTTTTCGTGGTGGTGCGGCGTGTCTTCCCTGGCCGCCCCCAGCCCCGTACCCAGGAGCCTGCTCATGAATCATCCCAAGCGTGAGGCCCGTCGTGCCCCTGGCGCGCTGATGGCTGTGCTGGCAGCCGCGGCCTTGGCCGGCTGCGCGGTGACACCCGACTACCAGCGGCCCGCCATGGCCGTGCCTGACCGCCTGCCCAGCGCGACCCCGGTGGTGGCACAAGATGGCACGGCGGGCGCAGCAGCTGCGGCCATGTCGGTAGCCGATGTGCCCTGGACGCGCTATTTCCCCGATCCGCGCTTGCAGCAGCTGATCCGCCTGTCGCTGGCGCACAACCGCGACCTGCGGGTGGCCGCGCTCAACATCGACCGCCTGCAGGCGGCTTATCAGATCCAGCGGGCCGAGCGCCTGCCCACGCTGAACGCCGTCATCAGCGGCACGCGCCAGCCGAGCGCGCAGCCGCCTTATGACATCAGCACCGTGGTCAATGGCGGCATCACCGTCTCGGCCTTCGAGCTCGATCTGTTCGGGCGCGTGCGCGCGCTGACCGAGGCCGCCGCCGCACAGGTGCTGGGCTCTGAGGCCAATCGCCGCGCTGTGCACAACAGCCTGGTGTCGGCCGTGGCGAGCACCTACTACACCTTGTGGGCTGACCGCTGGCAGCTCGCCCTGGCCGAGCAGACGCTGGAGACCCGTCAGGCCTCGCTTCGCCTGCAGCAGCTCAAGTTTGACAACGGCGTGCTCAACGAGCTGGAGCTGCGCTCGGCGCAGTCGCTGGTCGAGGCGGCACGTGTGGCGCGCGCGCAGGCGCAGCGCCAGTGGCAGCAGGATCTGAACGCGCTGCAAGTGCTCGTGGGCACCGCCGTGCCGGAATCGGCGCTGCCGCCCGCGGTCACGCTGCCTCCGCTGCCTGCAGCCGGCCAGCTTGGCGATCTGGCGCAGGCCCAGGCGCAGTCCCAGCAGTGGGTGAGCGCCGCGCTGTGGCCCGATCTGGCCGAGCTGCCGGTGGGCATGTCGTCCGAGGTGTTGCTGCAGCGTCCCGACATCGCCCAGGCCGAGCAGGCCCTGCTGGCGGCCAATGCCAACATCGGAGCGGCCCGCGCGGCCCGCTTTCCGCGCATCGCGCTGACGGCCAGCGCCGGCGTGGTCAGCGATTCGCTGTCGGGCCTGTTTGACGACGGCCGCAGCGCATGGAGCTTTGCCCCCTCGATCAGCCTGCCCATCTTCGATGCGGGCCGGGCGCGTGCCAATGTGGCCGTGGCCGAGGTGCAGCGCGACATTGCCGTGGCGCAGTACGACCAGGCCATCCAGGGCGCTTTCCGCGAGGCGGCCGATGCGCTGGTGGCGCGTCAGAGCTATGCCGAGCAGGCTGCCGCCCAACGCGCGCAGGCCGAAGCCGAGGCCGCGCGCTTGCGTTTGTCCACGTTGCGCTATGAAACGGGCGTGGCCAGCCAGCTGGACCTGCTTGATGCACAGCGCGCGCTGTTTGCTGCACAGCAGGCACTGATCGGCGCCCAACTGGCCCGCCAGCAGGCCCACATCGCCGTCTACAAGGCGCTGGGCGGTGGCTGGGCCACCGAGGCGCAAACCGGGGCGCAGGCCGCTGCAGCCACATCGGCGCCCTGATGGGCTCAGTGCACCGGGCCTGTGGCCGGCGGTGCGTCGGCCTGCAGCCGCTGCGCCAGCCGTGCCCCCAGCCGGGTCACGTTGTTCAGCGACAGCAGGTGGGCATGGATCCAGCCCAGTGCGCCTGAGCTGAACAGTTCGTGGACCACTTCGGGCGACAGCGCGCGCAGACGTGCCTCGTCGACCACCTTGAAGCCATTGAGCGTGAGCTTGTTGCCGGCCAGGTCGGCGTCGATGCTGCGATCCACCAGCAGGCCCAGCTCGTTGAGGCGGGTGGCGAAGCGCGCCGTGGCCGTCATGTCCTGGTGGTAGGCCAGCAGGAACTGTTTGAGCTGAGCCAGGTAGGGCGTCTCCTCGCCCTCGGCGGTGAACAGCGCTTCGCCCTCCTCGGAGTTGAAGCCTTCAAAGGCCTCATCCAGGCAGACGGTCATCGCGTCTTGCCCCGCTTCGGTGGCCAGCACGAAGGGGTAGCGCCGCACGAAGGCCGGCACGTAACTGTGTGCCGCCCAGTTGCCTGCCTCGTCCAGCATCAGGTTCTCGTGGTCGCGCAGGCCGATCACAGCCACCATCGTGATGCCTTCGTCGGCCTGCACGAACACGCACGGGTAGTCGAGCGCGGCCAGCGGCAACTCGGTGCCGGCCAGCAGCACGGAATTGGTGGCGCGGGCAAAGGCCAGCTTGTGGGCGCCCGGTCGGATGCGCCAGGTGCGGTGGGCATCGCGGTTGACGGGCACAACGCGTTCGTACATCAGCAGGGTCGTCATGGTGGCGTGCAGGTGAGGATGGCAACGATGGAAACCGACAAGCTTACGCGTCAAGTGTGACGCGATAATGCCAGCCCGTCATGCCTGCTTCCCCTGCCGTGTCCCTGAGCTTGTCGCACCGTCTGGCCCTGTACCTGGATCTGATCCGCTGGGATCGGCCGCAGGGCTGGCTGCTGCTGTTGTGGCCCACGTGGATGGCGCTGTGGCTGGCGGCGGGGGGCTTCCCGGGCTGGCACCTGCTGGGCGTGTTCACCGCGGGCACCATCCTGATGCGCAGCGCCGGTTGCGCGGTCAACGATGTCGCCGACCGCGATGTCGACCGCCATGTGGCCCGCACCGCGCAGCGGCCCATCACCAGCGGTCGGTTGTCGGTGAAAGAGGCGCTGGCCGTGGGCGCGGCGCTGTCGCTCGTGGCCTTTGCGCTGGTGCTCACCACCAATGTACCCACCATTCTGTGGTCATTCGGCGCGTTGGCCGTGACGGTTTTCTACCCCTTCACCAAGCGCTTCTTCGCAATGCCGCAGGCGGTGCTGGGCGTGGCGTTCAGCTTCGGCATCCCAATGGCGTTCACGGCAGTGCAAGGCGAGGTGCCGGCCGTGGTGGGCTGGTTGCTGCTGGGTAACCTGGCCTGGGTGCTGGCCTACGACACCGAGTACGCGATGGTCGACCGCAACGACGACCTCAAGATTGGCATCCGCACGTCGGCGATCACGCTGGGCCGCTTCGATGTCGCCGGTGTCATGGCCTTTTATGCGCTGTGCATCGGCTGCTGGGCGATTGCCGGCATTCAGATGGGGCTGAATGGCGGCTGGTACGCCCTGGGGCTCGCCGCCGCAGGCGCACAGGCGCTGTACCACGGCTGGTTGATCCGTGGCCGCGCGCGCGAGGCCTGCTTTCAGGCCTTCCGGCTCAACCACTGGCTGGGCATGACGGTGTGGCTGGGCGTGGCGGCCGAAGCCACCTTACCCGCCTGGCTCAACTGAGCGGCGTTACGCCGAGTCGAGCCCCGAGGGGCCGTCGCTCAGCGGCCGAACTCGTCGCCCAGTTCGGCGGCGCGCCGCTGGGCCGCGCGCATGGCGGCCACAAAACTGGCCTGCACATTGGCCTGCTGCAGGTGGCTGATGGCGGCGTAGGTGGTGCCGCCCTTCGAGGTGACGCGCTCACGCAGCACGGCAGGGGGTTCGGCGGACTGCGCCGCCAGCGCCGTGGCGCCAGCAAAGGTGGCCAGTGCCAGCTGGCGGCCCTGCTCGGCGCTCAGCCCCATGTCCTGCGCGGCCTGCATCATGGCTTCGATGAAGAAAAACACATAAGCCGGGCCCGATCCGGACACGGCCGTCACGGCGTCGAGGTCGGCCTCTTGGGCCACCCACATGGCCTGGCCCGTGGGCTGCACCATGGCCTCGATGTTGGCGCGCTCGGCGTCGCCGACCTCCGGCCGGGCATACAGGCCGGTCATCCCTTGGCCCACAAGGGCCGGGGTGTTGGGCATGGCACGAACGATGCGCGCGCTGCCCAGCAGGCGTGCCATGTCGTCGGTGCGCAGCCCGGCCATCACGCTGTAGTGCAGCGCCTGGCCGGTGAGCGTGGCGCAGGCCTGCGCGGCGGCCTTGAACTGTTGCGGCTTGACGGCCCACACCACCGTGCGGGCCTGGCCGAGGCGGGCGTCCGGCGCGTCGGCGCACACCACGCCCAGGTCGGCCGCCAGGCGGGCACGCTGTTCAGGCGAGGGGTCGACCACCAGGATGCTGGCGGCCGCGCGGCCCTGGCGCAGCAGGCCGCCGATGATGGCGGTGGCCATGTTGCCGCCACCGATGAAGGCCATCTCAATGGCCGGTGCGCTGGGGTGAGAGGTCGGGAGAGAAGTCGCGTTGCTCATGCCCGTCATCATGCCTGATGTGGGCCAGTGCCTCGGTCAGTTGCGTCACCTGAACGGGTTTGGGCAGCACGGTCACACGGGCGGTGCGCGCGCGCTCGGCCAGCGCGACGGACGTGTCGCCGGTGATCAGAAAGGCAGGCAAGTCGTCGCCAAACTCGTAGCGCAGGCTGCGCAGCACGTCCAGCCCGTCGATCGGCAAGCCCAGTCGGTGGTCGCTGATCAGCGCAACCGGCATGTCGCCTTCTGGCATCTCGCCACGAGCTTGCAGGCTGGCGACGGCTTCGACAGCCCCGTCCGGGGTGCCTGCTGCGGCAGTCAGCCAGCCAGCCTGCGCCAGCACCAGCGCCGTGCCTTCGCGTACGGCAGGATCGTCGTCGATCAGCACGACGACGCCGGGGCCGGATCGCGGGGGCGGTGTCGGGGTGCGTGACGGCGCGGATGCGGATGCGGATGTGTGGCCGGCCTCGACTTCGGCCAGCGCACGGGTGGCCTCCGGGGCCACCGGTACCAGCCTTGGCAGCCGCACCGAGAACACCGAGCCGCGCCCCTTGCGCGACAGCACGCGCACGGGGGTGGGGCCCAGCAGGCTCAGTCGCCGCCCACGGCCAACCCCAGGCCCAGGCCCTCGCTGCTCAGGCGTCCCGCGTTGCTGGCCTGGAAGTAATCCTCGAAGATGCGGTGGCGGTGCTGGCGGTCGATGCCAATGCCGGTGTCCCACACTTGGCAGATCACCCAGGGCCCGCGGGCCCGAGCGCGCAGCCGGACGGTGCCCTCCGTGGTGTAGCGCACCGCGTTGTTCAACAGGTTGCGCAAGATGCGCTCCAGCACGTGCGGGTCTGTGAGTACCCACTCACTTGTTGGTTCGAGTTGCCAGGTCAGGCCCTTGTGCTGACACAGCACCGAGAACTCGGGGTCGAGCTTGTGCCACAGCTCCGCAAGCGGCCGTGCCTCGGTCTGGTAATCGATGCGCTGTGCATCCAGACGCGCCAGGTCGAACATGCGCTCGAACATGCCACTGATCGAGGCCAGCGCCGTCTGCATCTTGTCCAGCAGTGGGCGCCCGTGCTCGGGCTCCACCCAGCCGCGCAGCGCGTTGGTCAGCAAGGCCAGCACATGCAGTGGCTGGCGCAGATCATGGCTGGCCGAGGCGAAAAACTCGCTCTTTTGCTGGTCGGCCTGTTCAGCGCGCGCCTTGGCCTGGGTGACCTTGTTGATCTCATCGCGCAACTGCAGCACCAGATCGGCGTTCTCGTGGCGCAGCAGCATGCCTTCGCGCAGCCGGCGACTGATGCCGAGCGACACGGCCAGACAGGTCACCAGTGAGACCACGAGCACGAGCGCGAGGTAGGTCGCGCTGGAGCTGCGCATGGCCAGCAGCTTGGCGGTGGTCAGCACCATCAGGGGGGCGCTGCCGGTGAAGGCCGCGCCCCAATCGTGCACGGTCACCAGCATCAACGTGTAGCCGTAGACGATCACGCCGGCCACCAGGGTCAGGCGCCACTCCAGGCCAGCCACGCCCAGCAGCCCCACGGCCAGCATGCCCCACAGCAGGCTTTGCAGCGCATGCCAGCCCAACAGCCCCATGCGCCAGCGGCCATAGCCCGAGCGGGCGATGCCGAAGCGGCGGAAGTGCCTGGAGGCGAGCGCCACGCCCGTCCAGAGCAGCATCAGGCCCAGACCGGGCAGCAGCCACGTCCAGGTCGCCAGCGGCCAGCTGCGCACGATCCACAACAGGGCCACAAGCGCCACCGCCTGGCCGACCAGCGAGCTGGGCGAGGTGCGCCAGCTGTCTTGCAGCATCTGGAGGTCGATCCGGGCTTCAAGCGGGGACATCCCGCGAAGCGACCGGCGCAGCAGGCTCACGCCACGCTTTCTCTCAGCGGGTCATCCGGGCCATCGAGGGGCATGGGCTGGCTGCTGCCGTCGCCCTCGGTGCGGGCCAGCACGCCGGGGCTGTGCGAGCACAGCAGCACCAGCTGCGTGCGACTGTGCACGCCGTAGGCGCGGAAGATGGCGCTCACATGCAGCTTGACCGTCTCGGCGCTGATGCCCAGGGCCGAGGCAATGGCCTGGTTGGTGCAGCCCTTGAGGATCCACTGCAGTACGTCTTTCTGACGCGGCGTCAGGCGGATGACCCGTGGCTGGGATTCTTCTTCGGGCGTCGGCCAGTTGACCTCGCTGGTGGACAGCAGTTCGGAAGGGAAGTGCAGCCGGCCTTCGACCAGCGCCTTCAGCGCGTTCATGAACCCATCGATCTCGGCGAGTTTGGGAATGAAACACGACGCGCCGTGGTGGATGCACTCCAGCGCGATCTGTACGTCGCTGTGACCGGTGATGATGCCGATGCGCTGCATGGGCGCAGCCTGGCGGACGGCCTGCAACGTGGCGATGCCCCGGCTGTCGGGCAGACCCAGGTCGAGCAGCACCACGTCGATGGGTTCGTCCGAAGGCGCCTCCAGCAGCGCAAGCGCCGACTGCAGGCTGTTGGCCTGCGAAAAACGGGCATGCGGATCCAGGCTGCGGATGGCCTGCATCATGCCTTCCCGGATCAGGCTGTGGTCATCGACCAGCAGATAGTGGGGCGCTCGGGTGACTTCCATACCGTGTCTCTTTCGACCGAGATGGTAGTGCCTCCTCAGCGCTGTCCAAATAGGGCCGTACCCACCCTGACCAGGGTAGACCCCAGTTCGATGGCGGTTTCCAGATCCTGGCTCATGCCCATGGACAGTGTGTCCAGCGGCAAGCCTGCGGCCCGCAGGTCGTCATAGACGGCCCGCACAGCAGCCAGTTCCGCCCGTTGCACGGCTGGATCGACGCTGGGCGCGGGTAGGGCCATGACGCCGCGCAACTGCAGTCGAGGCAGTGCCGCCACCGTCCGGGCCAGTGCCAGGGCCTCGGCTGGCGCCACGCCACTCTTGCTGGCCTCGCCGCTGGTGTTGACCTGCACGCACACCTGCAGCGGCCGCAAGTCGGCAGGGCGCTGGGCGCTGAGCCGCTCGGCCACCTTCAACCGGTCAACCGTGTGCACCCAGTCGAAGTGTTCGGCGACCACCCGGGTCTTGTTGCTCTGCACCGGGCCGATCATGTGCCATTCGATCTCGGCCCGCAGGTCGGCCAGTTCGGCGATCTTGGTCACGCCCTCCTGCACGTAGTTCTCGCCGAACCGGCGTTGGCCGGCGGCAAAAGCTTCGCGCACGGTTACGCCTGGAAACGTCTTGCTCACCGCCAGCAGCGTCACGCTGTCGTCTGGTCGCCCAAATCGTGAACAAGCCTGGCTTATCCTGTCTCTCACTCGTTGTAGGCGGTCAGGGATCGTCGCCATAATGGGGTCGCTCTGTCGTACACCCTCACATCATCCATGGATATCACCCAGCTGCTGGCCTTCGCGGTCAAGAACAAGGCATCCGACCTCCATCTGTCCGCGGGCCTGCCCCCGATGATCCGGGTGCATGGCGACGTGCGGCGCATCAACGTCGACCCGCTGGACCACAAGCAGGTCCACGACATGGTGTACGACATCATGAACGACTCGCAGCGCAAGCACTACGAAGAGACGCTCGAGTGCGACTTCTCGTTCGAGATCCAGGGGCTGGCGCGCTTTCGGGTCAACGCCTTCAACCAGAGCCGGGGCTCCGGCGCGGTGTTCCGCACCATTCCATCGAAGATCCTCACGCTGGAGCAGCTCAACGCGCCCAAGGTGTTCCAGGAGCTGGCGCTCAAGCCCCGCGGTCTGGTGCTGGTCACCGGCCCCACCGGCTCGGGCAAGTCGACCACGCTGGCGGCCATGGTCAACCACCTCAATGAACACGAGTACGGCCACATCCTGACCGTCGAAGACCCGATCGAGTTCGTGCACGAATCCAAGAAGTGTCTGATCAACCAACGCGAGGTTGGCCCGCACACGCTGAGCTTCTCCAACGCGCTGCGCTCGGCGCTGCGTGAAGACCCGGACGCTATCCTCGTGGGCGAAATGCGCGATCTGGAAACCATCCGCCTGGCGCTGACGGCGGCGGAAACTGGTCACCTCGTCTTCGGCACCCTGCACACCTCCAGCGCGGCTAAGACCATCGACCGGATCGTCGACGTCTTCCCCGCGGCCGAGAAGGACATGGTGCGCGCCATGCTGTCCGAGTCGCTGCAGGCCGTCATTTCTCAGACGCTGTGCAAGACCAAGGACGGCAACGGCCGGGTGGCTGCCCACGAAATCATGATCGGCACCCCCGCCATCCGCAACCTGATCCGTGAGAACAAGGTGGCGCAGATGTATTCGTCCATCCAGACCGGCAACAGCGTGGGCATGCAGACGCTCGACCAGAACCTGGCCGATCTCGTCCGCCGCAACATCATTTCGGCGTCCGAGGCCCGCTCGCGCGCCAAGATCCCCGAGAACTTCCCGGGCTGACGCAGCGGGCGTCGTTTTCTGACTTCAGGGCATCACCACCATGGAACGCGATCAGGCATCCAAGTTCATCAACGACCTCCTGCGCCTGATGGTGGCGCGCGGCGGCTCCGACCTGTTCCTCACGGCCGACTTTCCACCGGCCATCAAGGTTGACGGCAAGGTCACCAAGGTCTCGCCCCAGCCCCTGAGCTCGCAGCACACGATGGCGCTGGCCCGCGTCATCATGAACGACAAGCAGGCCGCTGAATTTGAGCGCACCAAGGAGTGCAACTTTGCCATCAGCCCGTCCGGGATTGGCCGTTTCCGGGTCAATGCGTTCATCCAGCAGGGCCACGTCGGGCTGGTGCTTCGGGTGATCCCGCAACAACTGCCCACCATTGACGGTCTGGGTTTGCCGCAGATCCTGAAGGAAGTCGCCATGACCAAGCGCGGACTGGTCATCATGGTCGGTGCCACCGGCTCGGGCAAGTCGACCACGCTGGCGGCCATGGTCGACTACCGCAACGAGAACTCCTACGGCCACATCATCACGCTGGAAGACCCGGTCGAGTTCGTGCACCCTCACAAGAACAGCATCGTCACCCAGCGCGAGATCGGCATCGACACCGACGGGTGGGAGATGGCGCTCAAGAACACGCTGCGTCAGGCGCCCGACGTCATTCTGATGGGTGAGATCCGTGACCGCGAGACCATGGAGCACGCCGTGCAGTTTGCCGAGACCGGCCACCTGTGCATGGCCACCTTGCACGCCAACAGCGCCAACCAGGCGCTGGACCGCATCATCAACTTCTTCCCCGAAGAGCGCCGTACCCAGCTGCTGATGGACCTGTCGCTCAACCTCAAGTCCATGGTGTCGCAGCGCCTGTTGCCTCGCCAGGAGGGCAAGGGTCGGGTGGCTGCTGTCGAGATCATGCTGAACTCGCCCCTGATCTCGGACATGATCTTCCAGGGGCAGGTCGGCGAGATCAAGGAGATCATGAAGAAGTCCCGCGAGTTGGGCATGCAGACCTTCGACCAGGCGCTGTTCGACTTGTACGAGGGCAACGACGTGACCTACGAAGACGCACTGCGCAACGCCGACTCCGTCAATGACCTGCGTTTGCAGATCAAGCTGCAAAGCGAGCGCGCGCGCAACCGTGACCTGTCCGAAGGCACCGAGCATCTCAAGGTGATGTGAGCGCGATGCGGATTGCCGACAAGCCCTACGCGGCGGTCGCGCCGCAGCCTCTGGCCTTCATCGGTCTGGGCACGATGGGGGCGGCGATGGCTGCCCATCTCGCGCGAGCCGGCCACACCATGGCCGTGTTCAACCGCACGGCGGCCAAGGCTGAGGCCTGGCATCAGGCGCATGGCGGGCGGGTGGCGCTGAGCCCGGCGGATGCCGCCTGTGGCGCGCAGATCGTGCTGCTGTGTGTGGGCCGTGACGACGACGTTCGGCAGGTGCTGCTCGGTGAGGGGCTGCCGGGTGGCCCGGCCGATGGCGCGCTGGCGACCCTGGCGCCCGGCGCCATCGTGGTTGACCACACCACCACGTCGGCCAACCTGGCGCGGCAAATGCATGCAGCGTGCGACGAGCGTGGCGTGCATTGGGTCGATGCGCCCGTCTCAGGCGGCAATGTCGGCGCCGAGCAGGGCACACTGACGGTGATGTGCGGCGGTCAGGCCGATGCCTTTGCGCGAATCGAGCCCATCGTGGGCGCGTACGCGCGTGCCGTCACACTGCTGGGCGGCGCGGGCGCGGGCCAACTGGCCAAGATGGTCAATCAGATTTGCGTGGCCGGCTTGCTGCAAGGCCTGGCCGAGGGCTTGGCCTTTGGCGAACGAGCCGGCCTGGACATGGCGGCCGTGTTGCACGTCATCGGCCAGGGCGCGGCCAGCAGCTGGCAGATGCTCAACCGCGGTCCCACGATGCTCGAGGACCGGTTCGATTTCGGCTTTGCCGTCGACTGGATGCGCAAGGACCTCGGGCTGGTGCTCGATGAAGCACGCCGCCAGGGAGCGCGCCTGCCGGTCACGGCCCTGGTCGACCAGTTTTATGGCGATCTGCAGGCCCAGGGGGCGGGCCGGCTGGACACCTCCAGCCTGATCAAGCGTCTGCGCTGAGCCCGTCCGGGCCTTCCGTCAGGGCGCCGATGAACCCGAAGGCGCCGGCAGCGAGCTGCCCGGCGCCGGGCGTGGCAGACGTCCGGCCAATTCGTCCTCGCTGATGTACTCGAACACCTTGACCACGCGGCGCACGCCCGAGATGGTCGACACCAGTTCAGAGGCGCTGCGTGCCTCGCGTTCGGTCACGATGCCCATCAGGTAGACCTCGCCACGGGCCACCACCACATCGAAAGCGTTGGACATCAGGTCACGCGCATCGACCAGGGTGGCGCGCACCTTGGTCGCCAGCACGGCGTCCGACGAGCGGGTGGAGAGCGTGGCCGCCGGCCCGACCACCAGTTCGTTGACCACGCCGTTGACGTTTTCCACGGCCGCCACGGCCGAAGCCACGGCGGCCCGATCGGCTTCGGTGGGCACCTCTCCGGTGATCAGCACGCGGCGGTTGTAGGCGTTGACGCTCACGCGGCCGCGGTCGCTGAGCACTTCACGGATGCGGTTGCTGGCCTTGAGCTGGATGGCCTTGTCCTCGACCAGCGCGCCCGACGTCCGACGGTCGGTGGCCATCATTGCGCCGCCCACGGCGGTGCCCAGCACCAGCGGTGCGCAGGCCGTCAGGCTGGCGACGGCCAGCGTCGCGGCCGTCAGGCCCATGGCCACTCGGGTGGCCAGGCGTGGCGTGATGCCGGCGGTCAGCGTGCGGCGGGTGGGGCAAGGGGGCGTCAAACGGGTCATCCGGCAGCATCTCCTAATAAACAGGTGTCCACGGCATGGCACAGGCCATCGAGGGCCAGCCATGCCACGGCAAACAGGGTGCCTGCGTGTGCGCAGGGCAGTGGCACCCACACGTCGGTGTCGCGCAGCAGGGGGCCTAGCGTCTGAGCCGACTCTCCGGTGAAGACCACCAGCGTCATGTCGAGTTCCCTGGCCGACGCGGTGGCGGCGCGCAGGTCGGCTTCGTCGCGCTCCAATGAGAACGCCAGCCAGATGTCACCCGGGTGGCCCCAGGCCCGGACTTGCTGATCCAGGGAGGGGGCATCCGGGTGGGCCGGCGCCTGCAGGTGCATGGCGGCCAGCGGTGGGCGTTCACGGCCTACACCGCGCATCAGGCCCTGGGCCGCCTGGCTGGCCAGCCATTGCGCTTCGGCCTCGCCTGCGCACAGCACCCGGCCGCCGGCCGTCACGGAGTGGATGATGGCCTGCGCCGCGTAGTTCAGTTGCAGCGCCAGCCGCTCGGAGGACTGATACAGCCAGTCCGCCGCTTCCAGCATGGGCTGCTGCACGAAGGCCTGTTGAAACGGGGATTCCGACATGGGCGGCATGATAAGTCAGCCCGCCGCCGAGGCGTCGAAGGCGGCCGGAATCCACTGCAAGTGGTCGCCGTCGATGGCCACGACATCGAAGCGACAGGGCGGCCACGCCGTGGGCCAGCGCTGCAGGTAATGCTGCGCGCCCAGGATGCAAGCGCGCTGCTTGCTGTACGAAACCGATGCCGCGGCACCCCCGTGCGCGCGGCCATGCCGCTGCCGCACCTCGACGAACACCACGGTGCCGTCGGGTTCCTGCATGATGAGATCGATTTCTGCGCCGCGTCTGGACGGGCCGCGGGCCACCCGATAATTGCGGGCCAGCAATGTCCAGCCGCGGGACTGCAGGTACGCCAGCGCCCGCGACTCACCTCTTTCTCCCAGGGATGTCGTCGTGACCTTTGATGCCAAGATGCTGCTCCAGGCGGCCCAACAGGTGGCCGGGGGTCAACAGTATCCCAAAGGTGCGCTTTACCTCGTGCCCACGCCCATCGGCAACCTGGCCGATGTCAGCCTGCGTGCCGTGCAGGTGCTGGCGCTGGCCGACGTGGTGGCGTGCGAGGACACCCGCGTCACCGGCGGCTTGCTGCGCCTGCTGGGGCTCGACAAGCGCCTGATGGCCTTGCATGAGCACAACGAAGCCGAAGCTGCCGCTGGCGTGGTGGCGGCGCTCGCCGATGGTCACCGGGTGGCCTATGTCAGCGATGCGGGCACCCCGGCGGTGTCCGATCCCGGCGCACGCTTGGTCGCGACTGTGCGCGAATCTGGGTATCGCGTCGTACCGTTGCCCGGGCCCTCCAGTGTGACCACGGCCTTGTCGGCGGCGGGCGACGTTACGGCGCAGGGCTTCCGGTTCCTCGGTTTCCTGCCCGCCAAGGGGGGCGCCCGTGATGCGGCGCTCGACATCGCCGTCGGGGCGGGGGCGCGCGGCGGCGACAGCATCGTGCTGTTCGAGGCGCCGCACCGCATCGCTGCACTCGCGCAGGCCTGGGCCCGGCGTGCGCCCGACAGCCGGGTGACGCTGGCGCGCGAACTCACCAAACAGTTCGAGGAAGTGGTCACGCTCACGGCGGCGGACTGGCCGGCATGGCTGCAGGCCGACCCGCATCGCGAGCGGGGCGAGTACGTGATCGTGGCGCACGCGCGCCTTGCGCCCGCCGTGGTTGACGCACCGACGCTGAGCCCCGCCCAGGCGGCTGTGCTGCAGGCGCTGGCTGCGCACCTGCCCGTCAAGCAGGCGGCGGGTTTGATGGCCGATCTCACCGGCCTGCCCCGCAAGCAGCTGTACGAGCTGGCGCAACAGGCACGTGACGCCGGAGCGTGACGCCCGCGCGACGCGGCGCGCCCTTTGACGACAGGTGGCTGGCAGGCGGGGCGAGTGTCCGCCAAAACCAGGGTTGACACGGGCTCATCGCATTAACGAAGTACGTATAACGTCATCACGTGATTTTCACGTGATGAATGTTGCCTTCGTTCTGAGGAGAGAGACCCATGACCTTCCGTTCCGCACGCCTGGCGTGCTCGGCCTTGGCCGCCACGGCCGCGCTCGTGTGCGCGGCCCCCGCCCAGGCGCAGCTGCTCAACCTGTTCACCAAGCCCGCCAAGACGAAGCACCCGATCGTGCTGGTCCACGGCTTCATTGGCTTTGACAACATCGCCGGCGTCGTCAATTACTTCTATGACATCCCGGGCAACCTGCGCAAGGAAGGCGCGACCGTCTACATCGCGTCGGTGAACCCGTCGCAGACCACGGAGTTCCGTGGCGAAGAGCTGATCCAGCAGATGAAGCAGTGGGCCGCCGCCGACGGCGTCACCAAGTTCAACCTGATCGGACACAGCCACGGTGGCCCGACCGTACGCTACGCCGCGGGCACCGTCCCGCAGATGGTCGCCAGCGTCAGCACCATGGCCGGCACCCATTTCGGCAGCAAGGTCGCTGATGTCGTGCTGGCGGGCACCACCCCCGGCGGCGGCTTTGACCAGACCGCCACGGCGGGCCTGAAGCTGATCTCCTGGCTGACCGGCAACAAGACCACTTCCGACACCGACCTGCTGACCGCGCTGAAGGCCCTGAGCAGCGAAGGCTCGGCCGCCTTCAACGCGAAGTTCCCGACTGCCGCACCGACCACCCCCTGTGGTCAGGGCCCCGAGCAGGCCAGCATCCGCGGCAATGCCATTCGTTGGTACTCGTTCTCGGGCACTGCCGTGAAGACCAATGGCTGGGACGTGTCGGATCCCATCCTCGCCGGCACCGCCACCTACTTCGGTGATGAGGCCAACGACGGTCTGGTCGGCCGCTGTTCCAGCCGCTGGGGCAAGGTCATCCGCGACAACTACCCTTGGAACCACCTGGACGAAATCAACCAGGTGCTCGGCGCCATCGGCAAGGATGCGCCGGATCCGGTTGCGTTCTACGTGCAGCATGCCAACCGCCTGAAGTGGGCTGGCCTGTGATGCACTGAGGGTGGGCTGCTGCCTACCCGGGAAAGGCGGTCTGTGTCATGCGCAGACCGCTTTTTCATTGGGGCCACGCCGCCGGTATGGGCTAGCCCGGAGAGGTGGGTTAACCCGTTTGGGGACGCTTGAACACAGGGCGGGACAGACCCGGGAAATCAGGGTGAACGCTAAGTTGTGCATTTAACGCGACACATATAAATGAGCCAGTGCACACCGCACACCCCGCTTCACTGATCGAGGAGAGAGACCATGAAGACCCGTACCTTGTGTTCCGCTCTGGCAGCCGCAGCCACCCTGGCCTGCGCCGTGCCAGCCCAAGCCCAGTTGCTCAACCTGTTCACCAAGCCGGCCAAGACCAAGCACCCCATCGTGCTGGTGCATGGCTTCATCGGCTTTGACAACATCCTGGGCGCTGTCAATTACTTCTACGACATCCCTGGCAACCTGCGCAGGCAAGGCGCCACCGTGTACATCGCGTCGGTGAACCCTTCGCAGACCACCGAGTTCCGCGGTGAAGAGCTGATCCAGCAAATGAAGCAGTGGGCCGCCGCGGACGGCGTCACCAAGTTCAACCTGTTCGGTCACAGCCATGGCGGCCCGACCGTGCGTTACGCTGCCGGCACCGTGCCGCACATGGTTGCCAGCGTCAGCACCATGGCAGGCACCCACTTCGGCAGCAAGGTCGCTGACGAGATCGGCGCCAACACCACCCCGGGCGGTGGCTTCGACCAGGCCGCCACCTTCGGCCTGAAGCTGATCTCATGGCTCACCGGCAACAAGACCACCTCGGACACCGACCTGCTGACGGCGCTGAAGGCCCTGAGCACCGAAGGCTCTGCGGAGTTCAATGCCAAGTTCCCCACGGCCGCGCCCACCACCCCCTGCGGCCAGGGCCCCGAGCAAGCCAGCATCCGTGGCAACGCCATGCGCTGGTACTCGTTCTCGGGCACCGCCGTGAAGACCAACGGCTGGGACATCTCCGATGCCATCCTCGCCGGCACGGCCACCTACTTCAAGGACGAGCCCAACGACGGTCTGGTGTCGCGCTGCTCCAGCCACTGGGGCCGGGTCATCCGTGACGACTATCCCTGGAACCACCTGGACCAGATCAACCACGTACTGGGCACCATTGGCAAGGATGCACCGGATCCCGTGGCCTTCTACATCCAGCACGCCACGCGTCTGAAGAACGCCGGTCTGTGATGATGTCACCGGGGTGTCGCCTGTCCCTGGCAGGCTGACCTCCCGGTGCGCCCGCCTGGTCAGCGGGCGCGATGTCGAACCTGTGAGAGAAAAGGACAAGCCATGCTGCAGCGTGGATGGATGGTGGCAGCGGCCGTTGGCGTGGTGCTGACAGCCGGTGCCGGTTGGGCTTGGTTGCAGGACCGGGCAGGGCAGGAGTCTGTCGCTGGCCAGGCGGGCGACGGCTGGGGCATGATTCGCTCCGGCGTTGGCACGGACGGGCAGGCCGCTGCAGACGGCAATGCGCAGGGCGCGCCCATGTCGGCCGCGCAGGTGCGCCACAAGCTGTTCAAGGAAGGCTCGTTTGCCGGCACCGAACCCCATGGCGAGTGGTGTGTGCGTGGCGAGGCGCTCCAACCTTGTGCCGGCCTGCGTGGCCGTTTTGAGTACTACCTGCTGGCGATCGGTGAGGTGCCCATGAGCGCGATCCGCACGCTGGTGGCCGATGAGGCAGAGCGCGACGTGGGTGCCAAGCTGGCGGGCGACGTCATGGGCATCTGGGACCGCTACCTGCAGGTGCGCAGCTACAAGCCCCGCACCGCCTTTCAGCAAGAGCAATTGCACACCTGGATGCCCGTGCTGGCCGATCTGCGTGCGCAGCGGCGCCAGGTCCTGGGCGACGAATGGGCGAAGGCCTTCTACGCCGACGAAGAAGCCAATTTCGAGCGCATGTACGCGCAGATCCAGTCGGGCATGCCCCCGCCGCCCGATCCGGGCGAGCCCGTCCCGCAGATGGCGCCCGGCAAGGATCCGGCCGCCGTCCACGCCGAGCGCGTGGCCCGCTACGGCCCCGAAGCCGCCGCGCGCCTGGCCAAGGTTGACGAAGAGTGGGCTGACTGGGAGCGCCGCCTGTCGGCTGCCCGCAAGGAGTGGGACCGTCTGCAGGCCAGCGCGGGCCTGTCCGATGTACAGCGCCGCCAGCAGATGGCCGGCTACGTCGAGCAACACTTCAAGGATGAAGAGCACCTGCGCGTGCAGGCCTTGCTCAAGTTGTGAGCACATTGGCGCGACGGTGCCTACAATCTACGCATGATCGCCGTCGACGCCACCCTTGCCCGTCTCCAGACCGCCCGCCAGTACCTGCTGGATCCTTTCGGTCTGGACGAGTCCACCCTGCTCAAGGCGCTGCGCCTCATCACCGAGCACCGCATCGACGACGCGGACCTGTACTTCCAGTACACGCGCAGCGAAGGCTGGAGCCTGGAAGAAGGCATCGTCAAGTCCGGCAGCTTTGGCATTGACCAGGGCGTGGGCGTGCGGGCCATCGCCGGCGAGAAGACGGCGTTTGCCTACTCCGACGACATCTCCGAGGCCGCCCTGCTGGACGCAGCGCGCACGGTGCGCACCATCGCGGCGGCCGGCCAGAGCCGTCGCGTCAAGGTCGGCGCGCACGAGGTGGCCGCCAGCCGCAGCCTGTATGGCGGCTTCGACCCCATCGCTTCCATGGACAGTGCAGCCAAGGTGGCCCTGCTCGAAGACGTCGAGCGCCGCGCCCGTGCCAAGGATCCGCGCGTTGTGCAGGTCATGGCCGGCCTGGGCTGCGAGTACGACGTCGTCCTCGTCGCGCGTGCCGACGGCACCCTGGCTGCCGACGTTCGCCCCCTGATCCGGCTGTCCGTGACCGTGATCGCCGAACAAAACGGTCGCCGCGAGGTGGGCTCCTCCGGTGGTGGCGGCCGTCACGACCTGTCGTACTTCACGCCTGACATCGCCCAGCAATACGTCGATCAGGCTGTCCACGCGGCGCTGGTCAACCTCGAGTCGCGCCCCGCGCCCGCAGGAGAGATGACCGTGGTGCTGGGCAACGGCTGGCCCGGCGTGCTGCTGCACGAGGCCGTCGGCCACGGGCTGGAGGGCGACTTCAACCGCAAGGGCTCCAGCGTTTACGCCGGCCGCATTGGTCAGCGCGTGGCCGCCAAGGGCGTCACGGTGCTGGACGACGGCACGCTGCCCGACCGCCGTGGCTCGCTCAACATCGACGACGAAGGCCATGTCAGCCAGCGCAATGTGCTCATCGAAGACGGCATCCTGCGCGGTTACATCCAAGACGCCACCAACGCTCGCCTGATGAAAGTGGCCCGCACGGGCAACGGCCGTCGCGAGAGCTACGCCCACCTGCCCATGCCCCGCATGACCAACACTTACATGCTGGCTGGGGACAAGGATCCGCAGGAAATCATCGCCTCACTCGACCGCGGCCTGTACGCCGTCAACTTCGGGGGTGGCCAGGTCGACATCACCTCTGGCAAGTTCGTGTTCTCCGCCTCCGAGGCCTATTGGGTCGAAAACGGCAAGATCCAGTACCCGGTCAAGGGCGCCACCCTGATTGGCAACGGTCCGGACGCCATGACCCGCGTCAGCATGATTGGCAACGATCTGGCGCTCGACAGCGGGGTAGGCACCTGCGGCAAGGAAGGCCAGAGCGTGCCCGTGGGGGTGGGGCAGCCCACCCTGCGCATCGACGGCCTCACGGTAGGCGGCACTGCCTGATGTTTTTTGCGCGCAGGCCTTGACCGGCTTGCGCAAAGCCGTGCATAATGCAAGGCTTCGCTGATTGAGCGGCATGGCTTTGGCCCCAAAGCCCACCTTGGATGACCCCTTCGGGAGTCAGTTGAGGCTGCGGTGGGGAATCTCGGAGCCGGTTGTTTGATCAGATCCGCCCGTTCTACGGGCCCAAGACTGATGGTTCGTTGTTGCGCAGTGGTTTGTGCAGCCGAATAGTCAAGTTGGGGTACACCATGATCCAAATGCAATCGCGACTGGACGTCGCAGACAACACGGGTGCCAAGAGCGTCATGTGCATCAAGGTGCTCGGTGGCTCTAAGCGTCGTTACGCCGGTATCGGCGACATCATCAAGGTCAGCATCAAGGAAGCTGCGCCGCGTGGCCGCGTCAAGAAGGGCGAGGTCTACAACGCTGTGGTCGTGCGCACCGCCAAGGGCGTGCGTCGCCAGGACGGCTCGTTGATCAAGTTCGACGGCAACGCCGCTGTGCTGCTCAACACCAAGCTGGAGCCGATCGGCACCCGCATCTTCGGCCCGGTCACGCGTGAACTGCGTACCGAGCGCTTCATGAAGATCGTGTCGCTGGCCCCCGAGGTCCTCTGATCCCTCGGTGCACCGTCAGGTAAGGCAAAGGACGTTCTCATGAACAAGATTCGCAAAGGCGACCAGGTCATCGTTCTGACCGGTCGCGACAAAGGCAAGCGTGGCACCGTGGCTGCCCGTGTGGATGTCGACCACGTGCTGGTCGATGGTGTGAACGTGGTGAAGAAGCACGTGCGCCCCAACCCCCTGAAGGGCACCACCGGCGGCATCGTGGACAAGACCATGCCGATCCACCAGTCCAACGTGGCGATTTTCAACCCTGCTTCTGGCAAGGCTGACCGCGTCGGCATCAAGCTCCTGGAAGACGGCAAGAAAGTGCGCGTCTACAAATCCAGCGGCGAAGAAATCAAGGCTTGACGAGGTTTCTCATGGCTCAACAACAAGCTCGCCTGCAGCAGATCTACCGCGAAAAGATCGTGCCCGAACTGATGAAGCAGTTCGGCTACAAGTCGATCATGGAAGTGCCGCGCCTGACGAAGATCACCCTGAACATGGGTGTCTCCGAAGCCGTCTCGGACAAGAAGGTCATGGACCACGCCGTGGGCGACCTGACCAAGATCGCCGGCCAGAAGCCCGTGGTCACCAAGTCCAAGAAGGCCATCGCCGGTTTCAAAATCCGCGAAAACGTGCCCATCGGCTGCATGGTCACCCTGCGCGGCGTGACGATGTACGAATTCCTGGACCGCTTCGTCACCATCTCGCTGCCCCGCGTGCGTGACTTCCGTGGTATTTCGGGTCGTTCGTTTGACGGTCGCGGCAACTACAACGTCGGCGTCAAAGAGCAGATCATCTTCCCGGAAATCGAGTACGACAAGATCGATGCCATCCGTGGTCTGAACATCAGCATCACGACGACGGCCAAGACCGACGAAGAAGCCAAGGCCCTGCTGCAGGCTTTCAAGTTCCCGTTCAAGAACTGAGGTACATCGTGGCAAAAGTCTCTCTGAAGCAGCGCGAAGAAAAGCGCGAAAAGCTGGTTGCCAAGTACGCCAAGAAGTACGCCGAACTGAAGGCCATCATCGACGACGCCTCCAAGTCGGAAGAAGAGCGCTACGCCGCTCGTCTTGAACTGCAGAAGCTGCCCCGTAACGCCAACCCGACCCGTCTGCGCAACCGCTGCAACCTGACCGGTCGTCCCCGCGGTACGTTCCGCCAGTTTGGCCTGGGCCGTACCAAGATCCGTGAATTGGCTTTCGCTGGCGACATCCCTGGTGTCACCAAGGCGAGCTGGTAATCCCAGCCGGGCACGAACAGGAGTTTTCCCATGAGCATGAGTGATCCCATCGCCGACATGCTGACACGCATTCGCAACGCGCAAATGGTCAACAAGACCAGCGTTGCCCTGCCGTCGTCCAAGCTGAAGGTCGCGATTGCCCAGGTCCTGAAGGACGAGGGCTACATCGACGGTTTCGCCGTCACCGGCGAGGCTGCCAAGCCCACGCTGGAAATCGCGTTGAAGTACTACGCAGGTCGCCCGGTCATCGAGCGCATCGAGCGTGTGTCCCGTCCCGGTCTGCGCATCTACAAGGGCCGTCACGACATTCCTCAGGTCATGAATGGCCTGGGTGTGGCCATCGTGACCACCCCCAAGGGTGTCATGACCGACCGCAAGGCGCGCGCTGCCGGCATCGGTGGCGAAGTGCTCTGCTACGTCGCCTGATCGAGGAGCAATCGCAATGTCCCGCGTTGGAAAAATGCCGATCGCCGTCCCTCAAGGTGTGGACGTGAAGATCACCCCCGAAGCCGTGACCGTCAAGGGCGGCCTCGGTTCCCTGAACCTGCCGCTGAACCCCCTGGTGTCCGTGACCCAGGATGGTGCTGTGCTGAAGGTTGCTCCGGCCAACGAGAGTGCAGAAGCCGACGCCATGTCGGGCACCTTCCGCGCGCTGCTGGCCAACAACGTCAACGGCGTCAGCAAGGGCTTCGAGAAGAAGCTGACCCTGGTCGGCGTGGGCTTCCGCGCCCAGGCTCAAGGTCAGAAGCTGAACCTGCAGATTGGTTTCTCTCACCCTGTGGTGAAGGACATGCCTGAAGGCATCAAGGTCGAGACGCCGTCTCAGACTGAGATCCTGATCAAGGGCACGAACCGCCAGGTCGTCGGTCAGATCGCTGCCGAAGTGCGTGCGTTCCGTCCGCCCGAGCCTTACAAGGGCAAGGGCATCCGCTATGCGGACGAGCGCGTGGTCCTCAAAGAGACCAAGAAGAAGTAAGGAGCTGATTCATCATGGCAACCAGCAAGAAGGAACAGCGCCTGCGTCGTGCGCGCCAGACCCGTGCTCGCATCGCCCTGCAAGGCGCCGTGCGTCTGACGGTCTACCGTTCGAACCTGCACATCTACGCCAACGTCATCTCTGGCGACGGCACCAAGGTGATCGCCTCGGCTTCGACCGCAGAGAAGGAAGTGCGCGACCAGGTCAAGAACGGTGGCAACGCCGAAGCTGCAGCCTTGATCGGCAAGCGCATTGCCGAGAAGGCGAAGGCTGCTGGCGTCGAGAAGGTCGCATTCGACCGCGCCGGCTACCAGTATCACGGCCGCATCAAGGCGCTGGCCGATGCCGCTCGCGAAGCGGGTCTCCAGTTCTAAGCCGTCTGCTACCGGAAGGAATACCAAATGGCTAAGTTTCAACCGAAGGTCGCGGACGAAGGTCGTGACGACGGTCTGCGCGAGAAGATGATCCAGGTGAACCGCGTGACCAAGGTGGTCAAGGGCGGTCGGATCATGGGTTTTGCTGCCCTCACCGTGGTCGGTGACGGCGATGGCCGCATCGGCATGGGCAAGGGCAAGGCGCGTGAAGTGCCGCTGGCTGTTCAAAAGGCCATGGACCAAGCCCGTCGCAACATGCTGCGCGTGCCGCTCAAGGAAGGTTCCGTGTTCCACAACGTGACTGGCGAACACGGCGCTGCCAAGGTGCTGATCGCTCGTGCACCGGCTGGTACCGGCATCATTGCTGGCGGCCCGATGCGCGCCGTCTTCGAAGTCATGGGCATCACCGATGTCGTGGCCAAGAGCCTGGGCTCGTCGAACCCTTACAACATGGTTCGCGCCACCCTGGACGCCCTGAAGAAGGCTTCGACGCCTGCCGAAGTGGCTGCCAAGCGTGGTCTGACCGTTGAACAACTGTTCAACTGAACGGAGCGCTGAGATGAGCGAGAAGAAAACCATCACGGTCAAGCTGGTTCGCAGCGTGATCGGTACCAAGGCCGATCACCGTGCCACCGTCAAGGGCCTGGGTCTGCGTCGCCTGAACAGCACCGCAGTCCTGGAAGACACCCCGGCGGTGCGCGGCATGATCAACAAGGTTCGCTACATGGTGGTGGTGCTGTAAAGCGCCACGTGCTGGAGAAATCCATGGAACTCAATACCATCAAGCCCTCCGAGGGCGCCAAGCATGCCAAGCGCCGTGTCGGCCGTGGCATCGGCTCCGGCCTGGGCAAGACCTGCGGCCGCGGCCACAAGGGTCAGAAGTCCCGCGCTGGCGGCTACCACAAGGTCGGTTTCGAAGGCGGCCAGATGCCGCTGCAGCGCCGTCTGCCCAAGCGCGGCTTCAAGTCGCACCTGCTGAAGTTCAATGCCGAGATCACCCTGGGTGAGCTGCAGGCGCTGGGCGCGGCTGAGGTCGACATCCTGGTGCTGAAGCAGGCTGGTCTGGTGCCCCAGATCGCCAAGAACGTGAAGGTCATCAAGTCGGGCGAGCTGAGTGCAAAGGTGTCTCTGAAGGGCATCGGTGCAACGGCGGGTGCCAAGGCTGCCATCGAGGCCGCCGGCGGTTCCCTGGCCGAGTGATTCCGGACGTCTGTCGAACAGGATTCTGAAGCGTGGCAACCTCACCCACCCAACTGGCCAAGAGCGGCAAGTTCGGCGATCTGCAACGCCGGCTGGTGTTCCTGCTGCTGGCGCTGGTCGTTTACCGTATCGGGGCGCATATCCCCGTGCCCGGTATCGACCCGGCGCAGCTGCAGCAGCTGTTCAAAGGCCAGTCGGGCGGCATTCTGAACCTGTTCAACATGTTCTCGGGCGGGGCGCTGTCGCGCTTCACCGTCTTCGCGCTCGGCATCATGCCGTACATCTCGGCGTCCATCATCATGCAGATGCTGGGCTATGTGGTGCCGACGCTTGAGGCGCTGAAGAAGGAAGGCGAAGCCGGCCGTCGCAAGATCACGCAGTACACGCGTTACGCCACGCTCGGTCTGGCGCTGTTTCAGTCCTTCGGCATTGCCGTGGCGCTGGAGGGCACGCCGGGTCTGGTGATCGATCCGGGCTTCGGGTTCCGCATGACGGCTGTGATCAGTCTGACGGCGGGCACGATGTTCCTGATGTGGCTGGGTGAGCAGATCACCGAGCGGGGTCTGGGCAACGGCATCTCGATCCTGATCTTTGCAGGCATCGTGGCAGGTCTGCCGAGCGCGCTGGGTGGTTTGTTCGAGCTGATCCGCACGGGTTCTATGAGCATCATCGCTGCGTTGATCATCGTGGCGCTGGTGATCGCTGTGACCTACTTCGTGGTGTTCGTCGAGCGGGGCCAACGCAAGATCCTGGTCAATTACGCCAAGCGTCAGGTGGGCAACAAGGTCTATGGTGGCCAGTCGTCGCACCTGCCGTTGAAGGTCAACATGGCCGGTGTGATCCCGCCGATCTTTGCTTCGTCGATCATCCTGTTGCCGGCGACGGCGGTGGGTTGGTTTGCGACGGGTGACAGCATGCGCTGGCTCAAGGATGTGGCAGCAGTGCTGTCGCCGGGTCAGCCGATCTATGTGATCCTGTATGCGGTTGCCATCATCTTCTTCTGCTTCTTCTACACCGCGCTGGTGTTCAACAGCAAAGAGACGGCGGACAACCTGAAGAAGAGTGGTGCATTCATTCCGGGCATCCGTCCGGGAGACCAGACGGCGCGTTACATCGACAAGATCCTCGCTCGTCTGACCCTGGTTGGTGCGCTCTACATCACGGCAGTCTGTCTGCTGCCTGAGTTCCTGGTGCTGAAGTACAACGTACCGTTCTACTTCGGCGGGACTTCCCTGCTGATCATCGTGGTCGTCACGATGGACTTCTGGGCCCAGGTGCAGTCGTACGTGATGTCGCAGCAGTATGAATCGCTGCTGAAGAAGGCGAATTTCAAGGCGGGCTGAGGCCCGACCTGAGCAAGATTTGACTCGTGCTCGCATCGTGTTCCGGGCGAAGTGAGCTGTTGTTTGGTGACCCCGGAAGCGTGGGCGAATTTCCGTTGAGCGATCAACGGTTCAGGAGAAGACCATGAAAGTCTCGGCATCCGTCAAGAAGATGTGCCGTAATTGCAAAATCATCCGCCGCAAGGGCGTGGTTCGCGTGATCTGCACCGACCCGCGTCACAAGCAGCGTCAAGGCTGATCGCCTGACCTGGCGACACACGCGTTCAGAGGACCGTTATGGCACGTATTGCTGGCATCAACATTCCGCCGCACAAGCACACCGAAATTGGCTTGACGTCGATCTATGGCATTGGTCGCACCACCGCGCAGAAGATCTGCACGGCTGCAGGCATTCCCTTCAACAAGAAGATCAAGGAACTGACCGACAGCGACCTGGAGAAGCTTCGTGAAGAAGTGGGCAAGCTCACCATTGAAGGTGACCTGCGCCGCGAGCTCACGATGAACATCAAGCGCCTGATGGACCTGGGCTGCTACCGCGGCTTCCGTCATCGCCGCGGCCTGCCCTGCCGCGGTCAGCGCACCCGCACCAACGCCCGTACTCGCAAGGGTCCGCGCAAGGCAATCGCTGGCAAGAAGTGATCGCGCTTCTTTGACCGAGTTCGAGAGAAAGTACCATGGCTAAATCACCTTCGAACAGCGCTGCCCGTCGTGTGAGCAAGAAGGTCCGCAAGAACATTGCGGACGGCATTGCACACGTGCACGCATCGTTCAACAACACCATCATCACCATCACCGACCGTCAAGGCAACGCCCTGTCGTGGGCTTCGTCGGGTGGTCAGGGCTTCAAGGGCTCGCGTAAGTCGACTCCCTTCGCAGCCCAGGTGGCGGCTGAAGTGGCCGGCCGCGCTGCTCAAGAGCAAGGCATCAAGAACCTCGACGTCGAGATCAAGGGCCCCGGTCCTGGCCGCGAGTCGTCGGTTCGTGCACTGGCCTCGCTGGGCATCCGCATCAACTCGATCTCGGATGTGACCCCCGTGCCGCACAACGGCTGCCGCCCTCAGAAGCGTCGCCGCATCTGATGCCGGTCGCGGTGCCTGCTGGCATCGCAAGCCTCACGCCTCGCTGGCCTGTTCGGTCGGCGGGGTGTTCGCTTTGTCGAAAGCCGTTTTGGTTTTCGATTGAAAACTCGCTGTACAATGGCGAGTTTTGTCGTGGTCGCCTGACTGCGGGTCTGTGGCCCGCGTGCGGCGACATCTGTTGAAGCCCACTGTTTGCCGAACCGTATTGGCAGACTCGCGTCGGCTGGTCGCATCGAGGCGACCCTGACGTCAGACATACAAGGACACGAAACGTGGCACGTTACCTCGGACCCAAGGCCAAACTGGCCCGCCGCGAAGGCACCGACCTGTTCCTCAAGAGCGCCCGTCGCCCCATCAGCGACAAGGCCAAGTTCGACACCAAGCCGGGCCAGCACGGTCGCACCTCCGGCTCGCGCACCTCTGACTTCGGCCTGCAACTGCGTGAAAAGCAGAAGGTCAAGCGCATGTACGGCGTGCTGGAAAAGCAATTCCGCCGCTACTTCGCTGAAGCCGAGCGCCGCAAGGGCAGCACCGGCCTGAACCTGCTGCTGCTGCTGGAATCGCGCCTGGACAACGTGGTGTACCGCATGGGTTTTGCCTCGACGCGCGCTGAAGCCCGTCAGTTGGTGAGCCACAAGGGTGTGGTCGTCAACGGCGAAGTCGTGAACATTCCGTCGTACCTGGTGAAGTCGGGTGACGTGGTGTCGGTGCGCGACAAGGCCAAGAAGCAGGCCCGCGTGCAGGAAGCATTCAAGCTGGCCGAGTCCATCGGTCTGCCGAGCTGGGTGCAAGTGGACGGTGCCAAGCTGGAAGGCACGTTCAAGAAGTCGCCTGACCGCGACGAGTTCGGCTCCGACATCAACGAATCGCTGATCGTCGAACTGTATTCGCGTTGATCGGTTCGCGCATGGCGCGTGCTGGCCTGGTGCCGGTGCGCGCTTGCTCGTTTCCGCATTCAGATTTTCAGGGCCGGAGCCAGTGTGGTTCCGGTTGGTCCAGCAGCCTTATCGGTGTAACGAGCCGAGGGTATTGACAGGAAGACCTCATGCAAACCAATTTGCTGAAACCCAAAGCCATCCAAGTGGAGCCGCTCGGCGGTCACCGCGCCAAGGTCACGCTCGAGCCGTTCGAGCGGGGCTATGGTCACACGCTGGGCAACGCGCTGCGTCGCGTGCTGCTGTCGTCGATGGTGGGTTTCGCGCCGACGGAAGTCACGATCGCCGGCGTGCTGCACGAGTACTCGGCCATCGATGGCGTGCAGGAAGACGTGGTTCACATCATGCTGAACCTCAAGGGCGTGGTGTTCCGTCTGCACAACCGCGACGAAGTCACGCTGGTGCTGCGCAAGGATGGCGAGGGCCCGGTCACGGCTGCCGACATCCAGACGCCGCATGACGTCGAGATCGTCAACCGCGATCACGTCATTGCCCATCTGTCGCAAGGTGGCAAGCTCGACATGCAGATCAAGGTCGAGAAGGGCCGTGGTTATGTGCCGGGTAACGTGCGTCGCTATGGCGAAGAGAGCAGCAAGTCCATCGGCCGTATCGTGCTGGACGCGTCGTTCTCGCCCGTCAAGCGCGTGAGCTACACCGTCGAGAGCGCCCGCGTGGAGCAGCGCACCGACCTGGACAAGCTGGTCATGGAGATCGAAACCAACGGCGCCATCTCGCCGGAGGACGCGATCCGCATGTCCGCGAAGATCCTGGTCGAGCAACTGGCTGTGTTCGCGCAGCTGGAAGGCCCTGCCGACGCGCTGGGTGGCGGCACGGGCGACTACGCCGCACCGGGTCCGGTCTTCGACCCGATCCTGCTGCGCCCGGTCGACGAGCTCGAGCTCACCGTGCGTTCGGCCAACTGCCTCAAGGCCGAGAACATCTACTACATCGGCGACCTCATCCAGCGTACCGAGACCGAACTGCTCAAGACCCCGAACCTGGGTCGCAAGTCGCTCAACGAGATCAAGGAAGTGCTGGCCTCGCGTGGTCTGGCCCTGGGCTCCCGTCTGGAAGCCTGGCCGCCCCAAGGCCTGGACAAGCGCTGAAGTTTTTTGAAGGTGGACGCCCCAGAGGGCGTCCGGTGCACCCGGCGGTACCTTGAAACGGCCGCCGGTTTTTAAAATGGAAAGGAAAGCACCATGCGTCACGGACACGGACTCCGTAAACTGAACCGCACGACTTCGCACCGCCTGGCGATGCTGCGCAACATGGCCAACTCGCTGTTGGAACATGAGGCCATCAAGACCACCGTGCCGAAGGCCAAGGAACTGCGTCGCGTCGTTGAGCCGCTGATCACGCTGGCCAAGGAAGACAGCGTGGCCAACCGCCGTCTGGCGTTTGCCCGTCTGCGCAACCGCGACAACGTGACCAAGCTGTTCACCGTGCTGGGCCCGCGCTTCGCGCAGCGTCCGGGCGGCTACACCCGCATCCTGAAGATGGGCTTCCGCGTGGGCGACAACGCCCCCATGGCCTACATGGAGCTGGTCGAGCGCACCGAAGAAGCTGCTGCCGAAGCCGCTGCCGAGTAAGCACGTCGCTGCGTGGGCCTGGCCCATGCTGCACAAGCCCGCGTGCGCGAGCCGCGGGCTTTGTTGTTGATGGACACCAAAAGATTTTTTCGCAACGGTGTAGACACGATAAATCAAAACGTGCCATAATCTCTTTCTCTGCCGCGGGGTGGAGCAGTCTGGTAGCTCGTTGGGCTCATAACCCAAAGGTCGTTGGTTCAAATCCAGCCCCCGCAACCAAGTCATTGGTGACAAAGGCCCTCAGCCACGTGCTGCGGGCCTTTGTTGTTTTGGGCTCAGATTGAGACACATCGTGCGCCATTCACGGCGCATCCCGGCGCGCACCTAGAATGTGGGCATGCTGCTCATCGGCCGCCTGCGTGCGCCTCGCTCCTACCTGACCCGAGCCCGTCGGTGGGCGCTGGCTGTGACCGTCTTCGTTGGGATGCAGGCTGCCACGGTGCAGGCGCAGACCGAAGCGGCACGCGCGGGTGAACCTGCCATGCGGCCCCCGCCCGTCCTGCAGGATCCCGGGCTGTCGGCGCCACCGGCGCAACCACTGTCTTCCACCGCTCAACGCCTGTATGAGCGCGTACGGGCCGATCTCGTCCAGGTGCGCACGCTGCTGGTCGGGCAAGGCAGCCAGACCTCGGTCGGCTCGGGCTTTGTGGTTGCCGACGGAGGCGACGTCGTCACCAACTTCCACGTGGTCAGCCAGGCGGCGCTGGAGCCGGATCGTTTCCGCTTGACCTTCAGCCGCGTCGATGGGCGTCACGGCGAGTTGCGCTTGCTGGCTGTCGACGTGGTCAACGATCTGGCGGTGCTGCGGCCCGTCGCATCGGGAGGCGCCACCAGCAAGGGCGCGCAGGGGCGTGGCGCGGTCGGGTTGGCGTTCCGTGATGGTGGGCAGCCGTTGGAGCAGGGCGAGCATCTGTACTCGCTGGGTCACCCGTTGGATGTCGGCTTTGCGGTGGTCGAGGGCGTTTACAACGGCATGGTGGAGCGCAGCCACGTGCCGAGCATCTTTTTCAGTGGTTCGCTGAACCCTGGCATGAGCGGTGGGCCGGCGCTGGATGCCCAGGGGCGCGTGATCGGGGTGAACGTCGCCACACGGCTGGATGGACAGCAGGTGAGCTTTCTGGTTCCGGCGGAACGCGCACAGGCGTTGCTCGTGCGGGCCCGTCAGGCCAGGCCGGTGACGGCCTCGCTGTATCCCGAGATCGGGCGACAGCTGGCGGTCTATCAGGCGGGACTCACGCAGCGTTTTCTGTCCTTGCCCTGGCGCAGCAGCGGGCACCCGCGCTACCGTGTGCCGGTGCCGCAAGAGGTGTTCATGCGCTGCTGGGGGCAGAGCAGCCCCGCAGAAACCAAAGGCCTGCGTTTCGAGCGGTCTGAATGCAGCATGAACCAGGGCGTGTTCGTCGGCGGCTTTCTGTCGACGGGCGTGCTGTCGACGCGCCATGAGATCTACGATGGCCGCAGCCTCGGTCCGTGGCGGTATGCGCGGCAGGTGTCGGCCAGCTTTGCGAACGAGGCGTTCGCGGGTGGACGCCACCGTACGGCGGCGCGCTGCAGTGAGCGCTATGTGCGCAGCGGTGGGCTGCCCTTGCGCGCCGTGGTGTGCATGAGCGCCTATCGCAAGCTGCCTGGCCTGTACGACGTGTCGGTGCTGGCGCTCACGCTGGATGACCCAACCGGCGGGGTGCTGGGGCGGTTCGACGCACGGGGCGTGGCCTTCGACAATGCGCTGAAGCTGGCGGAGTCGTACATCAAGGGGTTTGGATGGACCGCGTCCCCGTCGCGCTGATCGAGCAACTTGATGCCCATGGTCAGGTGTTGGACAGCTGGCCTGTGCAGAGCTGGCCGTGTCGGATTGGTCGCGCTTTCGATGCCGATGTTCGGCTGGATGATCCCTACACGGCGGCCGAGCACGCCATCTTGACCATGGAAGCGGCGGGCCCGGTGCTCACTGTGGGCGAGACGGTCAATGGCGCCCTGATCGAGGCCAAGGCGCTCGTGGCCGGTGAGTCGCGCCCCTTGCCGCCCGGCGCAGTTTGGCGTCTCGGCCACACGCGTCTGCGGTTGCGCTTGCCGGGGGATCCGGTGGCACCGGAGCGGCGATTGGGGCGTCATGGGGTGCAGGCCGCGGTGGCTGAAGCGACCGTGCTGCGGCAGGCCGGCTGGCGCAGCTGGTTGCCCTGGGCGCTGCTGACCTTGTTGTGGACGCTCTGGGACATGTGGCGCGACCAGGACCCCGGCACGCCGGCGCGCGACTACCTGTCTGGCCTGCTCATCACGGCGGGTGTCGTGGCGGGTTGGACGCTGTTGTGGTCGCTGGGCAGCAAGCTGTTCCAGGGACGCCTGCAGTATGCGGCGCACCTGCGGTTGGCGTTGATCCATGGTCTGGTCTGGAGTGCGGTGGTGGCGGCGTTGCCAGCGCTGGCGTTCATGTTCGGGTGGCCAGTGCTTTCCCGCATGGCCGACTGGGTGGGTGCGGCGGTGCTGTGCCGGCTGGTATGGGCGCATCTGTGCGTGTTGCAGCCAGGCCACCGCGCTGCTCTGGCTGCGGGCCTCGCGACGCTGTTCATCGCGGGCGTCGGGTTGCGGGGCTGGTTCAACCAGCAGGCCACGGGCAGCGTGTTTGCCGAGACCTATGCTGCGACCGTGTTGCCCCCCAGTTGGCTACTGGCCTCGCCGGTACCGGTAGAGACACTGGCCGCAGACCTGCGGGCCTGGCGCCCGGAAATGGACGCGCGGGCGCGTCGCGATGAGGCCGAAGCGACAGGCGGCGACCTGGACGACGCGCTCGGCGATTTTGCAGATTGACCGTAGAGGAGCAGCCCATGGCTTTCGAGACCATCCTGACCGAGGTGCGTGGCGAGGGGGACCGCCGCACCGGCCTGATCACGCTGAACCGCCCGAAGGCGCTCAACGCCCTGAACGACCAGTTGATGAACGAGCTGGGCGAGGCGCTGCTGGCATTCGATGCCGACGAGGACATCGGCTGCATCGTCATCACAGGCAGCGCCAAGGCGTTTGCGGCCGGCGCAGACATCTCGGCCATGGCGCAGATGAGCTTCGTGGATGCCTACAAAGGTGACTTCGTCACGCACAACTGGGAGACCATCCGCCGCGTGCGCAAGCCGGTGATCGCGGCGGTGGCCGGTTTTGCGCTGGGCGGCGGCTGTGAGCTGGCAATGATGTGTGACATGATCATCGCAGCCGACACGGCCCGCTTCGGCCAGCCGGAGATCAAGTTGGGGGTCATCCCTGGTGCGGGCGGCACGCAACGTCTGCCACGCGCCATCGGCAAGGCCAAGGCCATGGATCTGGTGCTGACCGGGCGCATGATCGACGCAGCCGAGGCCGAGCGCAGTGGGCTGGTCTCGCGCGTGGTGCCGGCCGATCGGCTGCTGGATGAGGCCCTGGAGGCCGCGATCGTGATCTGTGCCATGAGCGGCCCCAGCGTGATGATGGCCAAGGCGGCGGTGAACCGTGCGTTCGAGACGGGCCTGTCCGACGGGGTGACTTACGAGCGCCACCTGTTCCACTCGCTGTTTGGCACCGCGGACCAGCGCGAAGGCATGCAGGCCTTCCTGGACAAGCGTCCGCCCGTCTTCACCCAACGGTGAGCACCATGGAACGCAACACAGACCCCGTGGTGGTGGTGTCGGCGGCGCGCACGCCGATGGGCGGCTTTCAGGGCAGCCTGTCGTCGCTGACCGCGCCAGCCTTGGGCGCCGTGGCCTTGCGCGGCGCGTTGGGCCGTGCGGGTTGGCGGCCCGATGACGCATCGGCCGCGCAGGGCGAGGTGCTGATGGGCTGTGTGCTGCCCGCCGGTCTGGGTCAGGCGCCTGCGCGCCAGGCGGCCTTGGAAGCAGGCCTGCCTGAGGGGACGCCGTGCACAGGGGTCAGCAAGGTGTGTGGCTCGGGCATGAAGGCGGTGATGCTGGCGCACGACCAGCTGCTGGCTGGCTCGATGGGCTGGGCCCTGGCTGGCGGCATGGAGTCGATGAGCAATGCGCCCTACCTGCTGCCCAAGGCGCGCAGCGGCCAGCGCCTGGGCCACGGCCAGATGCTGGACCACATGTTTCTGGATGGCTTGGAAGACGCCTACGGATCGCAGACGCGTGGGCGCCTGATGGGCACGTTTGCCGAAGAGTGCGCGCGACACCACGGTTTCAGCCGGGCGCAGCAGGACGACTACGCCGTGGCCTCTACCGTGCGCGCCCAGCAGGCGATCCGCGAGGGGCGTTTTGATTGGGAGGTGGCGCCGGTGAGCGTGGCTGGCCGGGGCGGGCCCATCGAGGTCACGCACGACGAGCAGCCCTTGAAGGCCCAGCTTGAGCGCATCCCGACCCTCAAGCCGGCCTTCGCGCCGGATGGCACCGTCACCGCGGCCAATGCCTCGTCCATCTCGGACGGGGCTGCGGCGCTGCTGCTCATGCGCCGCTCGCAGGCCGAGGTGCGCGGGCTGGCCCCGTTGGCCGTGATTCACGGCCATGCCACGCATGCGCAGGCCCCGGCCTGGTTCACCATGGCGCCCGTGGGTGCCATGCGGCGCCTGCTGGACCGTGTGGGCTGGACGACGGCCGATGTCGATCTGTGGGAGATCAACGAGGCGTTTGCCGTGGTGGCCCTGGCCGCGATGAAGGCGCTGTCGTTGCCCCACGAGCGCGTGAACGTGCATGGCGGCGCCTGCGCCCTGGGGCACCCCATCGGCGCGTCAGGCGCCCGCATTCTGGTGACCCTGTTGGGCGCGCTGCGCCACCACGGCCTGCGCCGTGGCGTGGCCAGCCTGTGCATCGGTGGGGGCGAGGCCACGGCGGTGGCGGTCGAGCGCTGCGATTGACCGAGGTGGCGAGGCCTCAGGCGCTCACCCGGCGCTCACCTCGCGCTCACCTGGTCCTCAACTGGCGCGGAACTTGGGCAGGCCGAACTCGCCCTTGAGGAAATTGCCCACGAGGTATCCCAGGGCCACCTTGAGCACGGACTCGTCAGGGCGGGCCTCTCCGGTGCGCGCAATGCGCATGAGTTGATGGCTGTACCAGATCACTTCCATCATGCGTGAGCGGTCGATGTAGCCAATGCCGCTGATGCGGGGTGAGACGGCATGCTGAGGGTCCAGTCCCGCCAGCAGGCGCTCCGGCACGGCGGGGTCGATGCACAGCAGGCGGCCCAGGCCGACGAAATCCAGGTCGCCTGAGGCGAGGGCGGCCTGCATGCCGGCGACAGTACGGAAGCCGCCCGTGACCATCAGCGGCACCGTGGTCTGGCGACGCACCTGCTCGGCGAAGGCGAGGAAATAGGCCTCACGCTGGCGGGTGCTGTCCTTGACGGGGGCCTCCGAGCCGGTCATGGCTGGCGCCTCGTAGGTGCCGCCCGAGATCTCGACCATGTCGATGCCGGCTTCGGCCACGGCGAGGATGGCATCCATCGACTCGGCCTCGTTGAAGCCGCCCCGCTGGAAGTCGGCCGAGTTCAGCTTGATGCCGATCGGAAACGCCGGCCCGACAGCTTCGCGCATGCTGCGATAGACGGCCATCAAGAAACGGCGGCGCTTGTCGGCGCTGCCGCCCCACGCGTCGGTGCGTCGGTTGTGGTGTGGCGACAGGAACTGGCTGATCAGGTAGCCGTGGGCCGCGTGGATCTGCACGCCGCCAAAGCCGGCTGCCTGGGCGATGCGCGCAGTGCGGCCGAACCGGGCGATCACGTCTTCGATCTCGGCTTCCGTCATCTCGCGCGGGGTGGCGAAGAACGGGGCCAAGTCGGCCTTGAAGGGGATGGCCGAGGGCGCGACGGTCTCCTTGTTGAGGCCGACCATGGCCTGCTTGCCGGGGTGGTTGATCTGCATCCACAGCGCCGTGCCGTTGCGTGAGCCTGCCTGCGCCCAGCGCTTGAGAAAGTCGAGGTGGCGTTCGTCTTCGACCACCACGTTGCCGGGCTCGCTGCGTGCGCGCTGGTCGACCATGACGTTGCCGGTGATGCTCAGGCCGATGCCGCCGTCCGCCCAGGCGCGGTAGAGCGGCAACAGGCATTCACGCGGGCGCCCCTGCTTGTCGCCCATGGATTCGTGCAGGGCGGATTTGACCAGGCGGTTCTTGATGGTGAGGCCGCGTGACAGCGTGAAGGCTTGGTCGAGGCCGGTGGCGGATCGATCCGGCGATGTTGTGGCGGACGCAGGGTGGTGGCTCATGGGGGGCGCTGGGAGGAGGGAAGAACAGGGTGGAGCGGGTGAGTGCGGGTGAGCGTGGGTAAGCGCCAACAGCGCGGCAGAGGGTCTGGGGCGGTCAGGTCGGTTCGTGCTGAACGACGTACTCGCTCATGCGAAAGCGGCTCAATCGTCGGCGCATCTCGAAGGTCGTCCATGGCCAGGCAGTGCTGTTGCGTCCGTTGGCGTCCAGGTAATAGCTCTGGCAGCCGCCGGTGTTCCAGACGGTGTGCTGGAGCGCGGCCTGCAGTTGTGCGTTGTAGCGGCGGTGGCGATGCGGGTCGACGTCGATGCTGCGCACGCGCTGGGCTCTGGCCTGCTTCAGCGCGTCCACCACATAGGCCAGTTGCGCCTCGATGATGATGACTGCAGATGAGCTGACGGCCAGGTTGGGTCCGAACATGAGAAAGGCGTTCGGGCAGTCCATGACCATCGTGCCCAGATAGCCTTCCGGACTGCCGGCCCATCGCTGGGCCACCGGGATGCCGCTGCGCCCCCGGATGCGCTGTGCGATGGGCGGCGCCGTGATCTCGAAGCCGGTGCCCAGGATGAGGGTGTCTGCCTCGTGCTGACTGCCATCCTGGGCGACGACCCGGTGGCCTTCGATGGCTTGCACACCGTGCGGCACCAGGGTGACGTTGGGCTGAACCAGCGCGGGATACCAGTTGTTGGATTGCAGGATGCGTTTGCAGCCGGCGATGTAGTCGGGCGTGAGTGCTGCGCGCAGGGCTGGATCGCGCACGCTGCGGTGAATGTTGTGACGCGCCAGGCGTTGCAACTGCTTCATGACGGCCGGATGGCGGATGCCGCCGTTGAGCGCCTCGAAGGTGCCATAGACCGAGTCTCGCAGCAGCCGCTGCATCAGCGGCACCCGCTCGAACAGCGCTTGCACGGCTCGGGGGATGCCGAGGTCGAGCTTGGGCAGGATCCATTGCGGCGTGCGCTGGAAGACCGTCAGGTGTCCGACGGTGGGCTGGATGGCTGGCACGAACTGGATGGCAGAAGCCCCGGTACCGATCACGGCCACCCGGCGGCCGCGCAGGTCGTGATCGTGTCGCCACTGAGACGAGTGGAACACCGTACCGGGGAAATCAGCGAGTCCTGGAATGGCCGGGACCACGGGCTCGTGCATGGGCCCGCAAGCCAGGATGACAAAGCGGGCGGTGAAGCCGCCTTGTGAGGTCTCCAACTGCCAGCGTGCGGTTTCGTCAGACCAGCGGGCCGCCAGCAGTTCGTGCCGGAAGCGGGTGTGTTGCCGCACATGGAAGCGGCGGGCGATGTCCTGCAGGTACGCGCGGATCTCGGCCTGTGGTGCAAACAGGCGCTGCCAGTCCGGCTTGGGCGCGAAGGAATACGAGTACAGCGCGGACGGCACATCGCAGGTGCAACCCGGGTAGGTGTTGTCGCGCCAGACGCCACCGACGTCATCGGCCTTCTCCAGGACGATGAAGTCAAGGATGCCGGCTTCGCGCAGTTTGACGCCCGCTGCGATGCCCGCGAAACCGGCGCCCACCACGATCACCTCCCAGTCGCGCCGATCCTCGGCGGGGCTTGGGTGCATGTGTGTCTCCTCGTGGCGCATTCTGACAACGCGCCTTGTCATTGTGTGCGCAAGATAACCACAACGGGTTAGGACGTCAAGCGGCGCAACGCCAGGAGGTTGTCGACGGGGACAAAAAGGCGTCATGCCCGCCGCACGTCTGTGCGCTGGGCCACGTGCTGGCGGCGCTGCCGACAATGCCGTCATGATGCAACGTGCCCTGGTCTGGTTCAAACGCGATCTGCGGCTGCGCGACCACGCGCCGCTGGCGCAGGCAGCGCATGCCGATGAGGCTTTGGCGCTGTTCGTGTTGGAGCCGGCCTGGCTGGAAAGCCCCGAGTTCGATCTGCGTCATCTGCACCACCTGCAGCGTTGTCTGGCCGAACTGCAGGCCGACCTGGCCGGGCGTGGCCTGCGCTTGCTGGTGCGTGTGGGCGAGGCCACCGATGTGCTGGCGGCCGTGCACCGCGCATGGGCCTTCACCGACTTGCTCAGCCATGAAGAGACCGGCCCGTTCTGGAGCTATGAACGTGACCGCGCGGTGGCCCGTTGGTGTCGCCGCCAGGCGGTGGTGTGGACGGAGCATGCGCAGACGGGCGCGATCCGCGCCTTGCGTGCGCGCAGCGGATGGGCCGCGCGCTGGGAGGCGCGCATGGCGGCCGCCGAGTGGCCGATGCCGGATGGCTGGCGTCCGCCGATGGGGGTGGCCTGGGCCGTGCTGGGCAGCGCTGCGCCTGAATGTGTGCCGGAGCTGGCGTCCGTGGCCGCTGCCCATGTGCCGGGCTGGGCCGCGCGACATCCGGCCACGGCTCGCGTCAACGTGCCTGTGCTGCCCGCAGGCGAGCGCGCCGCCTGGGCCGATCTGGCCAGCTTCTTGTTGCACCGAAGCCGGGGCTACCGGCAGCACCTGTCCAGCCCCCTGACCGCCGAGGCCGGGTGCAGCCGCTTGAGCGCCCACCTGAGTTTTGGCTCGATCTCGATGCGGTGCGTGCACCAGGCCACCGAGGCGCGCATCGCCGCCTTGCGAGCACGAGACGAGCCCGGCGACCGTGATCTGGCCTACCACCTGCAAGGCTTTGCCTCGCGCTTGCGCTGGCATTGCCACTTCATGCAAAAGCTGGAATCCGAGCCCGAGATCGAGTGGCGGAACTTTGCGCGGGCGTATGACGGCCTGCGCGAGCCCGACTTCGACCGTGCGCGCTTTGAGGCCTGGTGCCGGGGGGAGACGGGTTTTCCGATGGTGGATGCCTGCATGCGCAGCCTGAATGCCACGGGCTGGCTGAACTTTCGCATGCGGGCCATGCTGGTGTCGGTGGCGGCCTACCCGCTGTGGCTGCACTGGCGCGAGCCTGGGCTGCACCTGGCGCGCCAGTTCATCGACTTCGAGCCCGGCATCCACTGGAGCCAGATGCAGATGCAATCGGGCACCACGGGCATCAACACCATGCGGGTGTATTCGCCCACCAAGCAGGCGCAAGAGCACGACCCCGAGGGGGTGTTCATCCGGCGCTGGGTGCCTGAGTTGGCGGGGGTGCCCACCGAGCACCTGGCCGAGCCCTGGCGGCTGTCACTGGCCGGGCAGCGTGCGGCGGGCTGTGTGATCGGCAGCCACTACCCCCCGCCCATCGTGGATCCGGTGAGCGCGGTGCGCGAGGCCAAGGCCCGATTGGCCGCCGTGCGGCGTCAGCCCGAGGCGCAGCGGGAGGCCGACGGCGTACAGGCACGGCATGGCTCACGCAAGAGTGGTCTGCCATCGACCACGCGGCCGGCGCGCGCGCGTGGCGCGAGCGCGTCGCGCACCCGCATGAAAAAGGACGCCGAAGCGTCCTTGGTGTCACCCAGCCCTCAGCTCGGTCTGTTTGACGAACTGAGCTGAGTGGGGTTGATGGCGCCGGTACCGGCGCCTTCTCAGGCGGGCAGCGCCGGGTAATCGATGTAGCCGTGGGGGCCGACACCGCCATACAGCGGCGCATCCTTGAACAGCTCGTTGAGGGGCGCGTTTTCTTTGAAGCGGCGGGGCAGGTCGGGGTTGGTGATCATCAGGCGACCAAAGGACACCAGGTCGGCGTGGCCACCGGCCACCGCGGCTTCGGCCATGGCCTTGTCGTAGCCGTTGTTCACCATCCAGACGCCGCTGTAGAGCTTGCGCAGCGCAGCGTAGTCGAAGGGGGCGTTGTCACGCGGGCCGCCAGTGAAGCCCTCCACCACGTGGATGTAGACCGGGTGCAGCTTCTCCAGCTCGCGCACCACGTGCTCGAACAGGGGCTGCGGCTGCGATTCGCTGGAGTCGTTGACAGGCGACACGGGCGAGAGGCGGATGCCGGTGCGATCGGCGCCAATCTCGCCCACCACGGCGGTCATCACCTCAACCAGGAAGCGCGCGCGGTTCTCGATCGAGCCACCGTAGGCATCGGTGCGCTTGTTGGAGCCGTCGCGCAAGAAAGCGTCGATCAGGTAGCCGTGAGCGCCGTGGATCTCGACACCGTCAAAGCCGGCCTCGATGGCGTGGCGAGCCGCGGTGCGGAAGTCATCGACGATGCCGGCGATTTCGCTGAGTTCCAGCGCGCGTGGCTCAGACGTGTCCACATAGCCGGCGCCGGGGATGTAGGTCTTGGCGTTGGCGCGCACCGCCGACGGGGCCACGGGGGCTTTCTCGCCGGGCTGGAAGGCCGTGTGCGACATGCGGCCCGTGTGCCACAGCTGCACGAAGATCTTGCCGCCGCGGGCATGCACCTCGTCGGTCACCTTCTTCCAGCCGGCGATCTGCTCGGGCGTGTGCAGGCCCGGCGTGGCGATGTAGCCCTGGGCCTGGGCCGACACCTGGGTGGCCTCGGCGATGATCAGGCCCACGCTGGCGCGTTGGGCGTAGTACTCGATGGTCATGGGGCCGGGCACGTTGCCGGGCTCGGCGCGGTTGCGCGTCAGCGGGGCCATCACCATGCGGTTGGCCAGGGTGATGGGGCCCAGTTGGAAGGGCGAGTACAGGGTGCGTTCGGTGTGGCTCATGGGGTCAGGGCTCATCAAGTGCTTCGGGTGAGAAGACGAGGTTGCGGGGCAGGGCGGGGCCGGGTGGGCGCCACCCCTCGGATAGGGTGATCAGGTGTGAACCATCGCGGGGCCTACGGGCCGCAGCAGGTGGTCCAGCAGCAGGGCGACGGTGTCGTGCAGGGGCTGGACGCGCTGCTCCACCTTCATGCGCAGCAGGGCACCCTCCCAGGCATCCCAGAAGAAGGTGGCGAGATCGTGGGGCGCCACATCGGTGCGCAGGGCGCCGCTGGCCTGGCCTTGCGCAATCAGCTCGGCCAGGCGGCCGCGCCAGTCGCTCAGGCAGCCATGGAGCACCTCGCGACACAGTGGACTGGATTCAGCCACCTCGGCCGCGAAGTTGCCCACGAGGCATCCCTGGCATCCCTGACGCGCGTGGTGCTCGGCAAAGCGGGTGAACAGGTGGCGCAGCGCGGCCACGGGCTCCGTTGGCGCTTCGGCCAGGCACGCGTCCCAGGCCTGGCCCACCCACTCGGCGTAGTGGCCGATGATGGCTGCGGCAAAGGCCTCTTTGCTGTCGAAGTGGTTGTAGAACGAGCCCTTGGGCACGCCGGCCTGATCGGTGATCTGCTGGATGCCCGTGGCGTTGTAGCCGTCGCGGTTGAACAGCAGGTAACCCGCTTCGGTCAGGCGGCGGGGGATGTCGGTCTTGTCGGCGGTGCGGGGCATGGGTAAATAATATGACCAGTCGTCTTAAAATGCAAGCGACCCGGGTTCGGGCGTCCTTTACCTGAGTTTGCTCAGGTCCCGGCCGCAGACGGCGCTGGGCAAGCCATATGCTTGTCACCGGCGTTCACCAGCATGGAGCCTTCTGCATGACCAGTCCTTCTCCCATGACCTCGTTCACCAACCACACCTTCGACCAGGTCGCCCTGGGTGACACCGTGACCGTGGCCCACACCGTGACGCGGGATGAGGTCGAGTTGCTCGCGCTGGTGTCGGGCGACGCCAATCCCTTCACCAGCAGCGACGATGTCCGCGGGGCTCTGCCGGGCGTGCCGCCGGCTTGCGAGGGCGTGAGCGCCGAGGCGCTGATCCATGGTGTGCTCAAGCGCCGCCTGCCGGGGCCGGGCACGGTGATCCTGTCGCACGAGCTGGTCTATGACGGCCAGGCCAGCGTGGGTGACCAGTTGCTGGCCACAGTCACGCTGGTCGACAAGCAGCCGCCTGACCGGCTTGTCTTCGATTGCGATGTCACGCGCGGTCACGACACCTTGCTCAAGGGCCGGGTGGCTGTGCGTGCGCCTGCGTCCAATCTGACGGTCGACCACCGGGATACGTCCAGCGTCATCCTGCGGCGCAACGACGTGTTCGCGCGGCTTTTTCGCCATTGCGAGGGCCAGCCGCCCGTGGTCTGCGCGGTGGTGCACCCCTGCGATCGCGAGGCGCTGGCCGGCGCGCTGGAGGCTGCGCGCCACGGGCTGATCGAGCCGGTGCTCGTGGGCCCGCAGGCCAAGATTCGCGCGGTGGCCACCGAAGCCGGCTGGGACCTGTCGCCCTACCGCCTGGTGGACACCGAGCACAGTCACGCGGCGGCGTCTGCCGCCGTGGCCATGGCCCGTGCCGGCGAGGTGCAGGCCCTGATGAAGGGCAGCCTGCACACCGATGAGTTGATGGGCGCCGTGGTGGACGCCACGCACGGCCTGCGCACCGGCCGGCGCATCAGCCATGTGTTCGTGATGGACGTGCCGGCCTATCCCCGCATGCTGATGGTCACCGATGCGGCGGTGAACATCGCGCCGTCCATCCGCGACAAGGTCGACATCGTGCAGAACGCCATTGACCTGGCCCACATCCTGGGTGTGGCCGAGCCCAAGGTGGCCATCCTCGCGGCGGTCGAGACGGTCAATCCGGCGATGCAGGCGACCATCGATGCGGCCATGCTGTGCAAGATGGCTGACCGGGGACAGATCACCGGCGGGCTGGTGGACGGGCCGCTGGCCTTTGACAACGCCATCAGCGTCGAGGCCGCCCGCACGAAGAAGATCCGCTCACAGGTGGCAGGGCTGGCCGACATCCTCGTCGTGCCCGACCTGGAGGCGGGCAACATGGTGGCCAAGCAGCTGCAGTATCTGGCGGGCGCCGACAGCGCCGGCATCGTGCTCGGCACCCGGGTACCCATCGTGCTGACCAGCCGGGCCGACTCGGTGCGCATGCGCCTGGCTTCGGCGGCGGTGCTCAAGCTGGTGGCCCACGCCCGGGCGCAGGCGGCGGCGCAGCGGCCCCAGTGAGGTGAGCCCATGGACCGCGCGATCGCCGTCATCAACGCGGGCTCGTCGAGCCTGAAGTTCTCGCTGTTTGCCTCGCTGGCCGAACGCCCGCTCGTGCACGGCAAGCTCGAAGAGCTGGGCCGCGCGCCGCGCCTGAAGGTGCAGGCGGGTGACGGTCGGGTGCTGGCCGAGTCCAGCTGGCCTGAAGGGCAGCGCATGTCGCACGCTGACGGGCTGGCCCGCGTGCTGGCGTTGATGCCGCAGTGGCTGCAGGGGCACACCCTGGGCGCCGTGGGCCACCGCATCGTGCATGGTGGGGTGGCCCACCACCGGCCCGTGAGGCTCGACGAGACCGTGCTGCGCGAACTGGACGCCCTCGTGCCGCTGGCCCCGCTGCACCAGCCGCACAACCTGGCGCCCGTGCGCGCCCTCATGGCCTTGCAGCCCGATCTGCCGCAGGTGGGCTGCTTCGACACGGCGTTTCACCACGGGCAGCCCGAGCTGGCCCAGCGCTTCGCGTTGCCACGCCGCTATCACGATGCCGGGGTGCGCCGTTACGGCTTTCATGGCCTGTCGTACGAGTATGTGGCCTCGCGTCTGCCGGCGCTGGACGAGCGGGCTGCGCAGGGCCGCACCGTGGTGCTGCACCTGGGCAATGGCGCCAGCATGTGTGCCATGCAGGCCGGCCGCAGCGTGGCTTCCACCATGGGCTTCACCGCGCTGGACGGGCTGCCCATGGGCACGCGCTGCGGCAGCATCGACGCCGGCGTGCTGCTGTGGCTGATGGACGAGCAGGGCATGGGCGCGCGCGAGATCGAACGCCTGCTGTACCAGGAGTCGGGCTTGCTCGGTGTGTCGGGTCTGTCGTCCGACATGCGGGCGCTGCTGGCCAGTGACCACCCCGCCGCACAGGAGGCGGTGGCGCTGTACGTCTACCGCATCGGCCAGGAGCTGGGCGCGCTGGCCGCCACCCTCGGCGGGCTGGACGCCATCGTGTTCACCGCGGGCATCGGCGAGAACGCCGCCGCCATCCGCGAACGGGTGATCGCGGGCGCGGGCTGGCTGGGCGCCCGGCTCGATGCCTCGGCCAATGCCGCCGCGGCAGGCGGCGACCATGGGGCGGCGACCCGGCTGCATGCCGCGGACAGCGCCGTCTCGGTGTGGGTGGTGCCGACGAACGAAGAGTGGATGATTGCGCGGCATACGGCGGCCCTGATGGGGCTCTGACCGGTCGTGGCGGCCACCAGCGCGGCCGCTCAGACGCTACAATCAAAGGCTCGACCCCCCTCAAAGGATTCCTCCCATGTCGATGGACGATCGCGACGGCAAGATCTGGATGGACGGCAAGCTTGTGGAGTGGCGTGACGCCAAGATCCACGTGCTGACCCACACGCTGCACTACGGCTGTGGTGCGTTCGAAGGCGTACGCGCGTACAAGACCGACAAGGGCCCGGCCATCTTCCGCCTGCGCGAGCACACTGAGCGCCTGTTCAACAGCGCCAAGATCCTGCGCATGCCCATGCCCTTCACGCTCGAAGAGGCCATGCAGGCGCAGATCGACACGGTCAAGGCCAACAACCTCGAGAGCTGCTACATCCGCCCGCTGATCTGGCTGGGCTCTGAGAAGCTGGGCGTGAGCCCCAAGGGCGCCAAGGTGCACATGATGGTTGCCGCCTGGACCTGGGGTGCTTACCTGGGTGAAGAGGGCCTCAAGCGCGGCATCCGCGTGAAGACGTCCAGCTACACCCGCCACCACGTCAACATCACGATGACGCAGGCCAAGGCGGTGAGTAACTACACCAACTCGATCCTGGCCAACATGGAGGCCACGGACGACGGCTACGACGAAGCCATGCTGCTGGACAGCGCCGGTTTCGTGTCCGAAGGTGCAGGCGAGAACCTGTTCATCATCAAGAATGGCGTGATCTACACGCCCGACCTGTCTGCCGGTGCCCTCAACGGCATCACGCGCAACACGATCTTTGCGATCGCCAAGGACCTGGGCCTGGAGATCAAGGAAAAGCGCATCACGCGCGACGAGATCTACATCTGCGACGAGGCCTTCTTCACGGGCACCGCTGCGGAAGTGACTCCGATCCGCGAGCTGGACCGCATCGAGATCGGTCGTGGTTACCGCGGCCCGATCACCGAGAAGATCCAGGCGGCCTTCTTCGACATCGTCAATGGCCGCAATCCGAAGTACGCCGAGTGGCTGACGGCGGTCTGATCACGGAAGGTTGAGCCATGAGCACGTCCACACAGGCGCCCAAGTCGTTGGTTGAAGTCGGTGCAGCCGACCTGCAAGGCGAAGGCGTGATCTTCTGCCCCAATCCCAAGATGCCGCTGTGGTGCCATCACCCCCGCGTGTTCATCAACGTGGCCGAAACGGGCGAGGGCCGCTGCCCGTATTGCGGTACGGTCTATCGCCTCAAGGATGGCGAGCACGTCCACGGGCACTGATCGCCCGGTGGCGGCGTGCCGCTGATGTGAGAAAGCCCGGCTTGGCCGGGTTTTCTGCTTTTTGCGGTTGGTGTGTCGCGGCGGTTGAGCGACGGGCCGAGCACGATGCTCCTGCTGCATGCCTCGCACCCCCCGCAGGCTCACGGCAGCATCACATCACCGGCTTGTAGATCACGTAGTCCGCCTGATAGCGCACCTGTTGTTTTTGACCCTTCTCGGCCATGCCGCAGGGCAGGGCGGGCGCCACACCGCCCTGGGTGTTCAGCCGCTGAATGAAGCTCACGCCCTCGAACATGCCCTGGCCCATGCTTGGGTTGGCCTTGACCAGTTGCAGCGGGATGTTGCCCGCTGCGGCGGGGGACACCGCCACCTGCTTGCCCGTCACCTTCGAGCCGTCGTTGCCTTCCCAGGTGGGGCCGGCGTAGTAGCGACCGACGTTCTTGCCGTCCACGGTGTCCAGCGTCGCCACGGGCGCCACGAAGGCCCATTCATACTGGCCTGCCATGTCCTTCTTCTCGCGGCACTCGTAGGTGATCTCGCCCTTGCCCACCGTGTAGGCGGTCTGCCGGTGGCCATCGGGCACGCGCACGGCTTCGGGCAGCGTCGCATTCGACACCATGGGGGCCTGCTGCAGCGTGCCGCAGCCGGCCAGAACAAAAAGGGCGAAGGCGGCCAGCGGGCCGCGGCGGAACGGAGAGTGCATCGAAAGCTCCTGGCTAAGCGTGGGGACAACAAGCCCTGAGATACAGGGCGTGAGGTCCCTTACGCAGCCGGCTCACGTCCGGATGCAACGCCCGCTCACAGCTGCAGCGCGCCCACTGAGATGATCGGGCCCGTGGGTGCGCCTGTGGGCGAGCCGCCAGGCGGCTCCACGCTCACTGCGAAGGCCGCGGTGTCCTTCAGCGCCAGCGCACGCTGGACGGTGGTGCTGCCCTCGGCGGCAATCAGGCCCAGCGAGCGGGGCGCGCCCTTCGGTGGCACGGCCCACAGCTCCAGCGCCCGGTTGACGAAGCGGGCCTGCTGGGCGTCGAGCGGCTTGACCACCAGGCTGCGCCCGTCGGGGGCCACGCCGGCCACGAAGGACACCGGCTGGATGCCGCCTTGGGCGGCGTCCGGTTGCGCGGCGAGCACCACCACGATGGGTGGCGGCTGCGGCGTCGGCATCTGCAGCACGATGGCCAGGCTGAGGGCGGCGACGGCGGCCATGCCGGCTGCGGCCTGCCACAGCACCAGGCGCTGCCACCAGCGCACCACGGGCTGCACAGTTGCACCCATGACCCGCGCGCGGATGCGCGGCCACACCTGCGGCGATGGGGTCACCTCGGGCACCGACACCGACAGCGCATCCACGCGCCGCTGCCAATCGAGCACAGCTGCACGCAGGGTGGGGTGGGCCGGCAGCAGGGTGTCGAATCGCCGGCGGGCCGGGCCCCGCAGCGTGCCCAGCACATACTCCGCGGCCAGTCGATCGGCCAGTTCAGGGCGGCTGTAGTCCATGTCAGCTCAGGGCCAGCGAGGCCCGCTCCAGGCAGTTCTTCAGGCTCTGCAAGCCGCGGCGCACCCAGCTCTTGACGGTGCCCAGTGGTTGGCGCAGCTGATCGGCCACTTCGTTGTGGCTCAAGCCCTGGTAGTAGGCCAGCGCAATGCTCTGTCGTTGATCCCGGCTCAGGTTGTCCATGCAGCCCTGTAGCGCCATCGCAGAGGAGGCCTGCTCGAGCAGATCCAGCGGTCCTGGATCGTTGGAAGGCATGGCGCTCAGCATGTCGGTCTCCTCGTCGTCGTCGCCGTGCGTGACATGGCTCACGGTTGCCACGTCAGCTTGCCGGCGGCGAAGACTGTCGATGGCGCGGTTGCGAGCCACGCTGTTGAGCCAGGTGCTGGCCTGGCTCAGCGCCGGGTTGAAGCTCTGCGCCGCGCGCCAGATGTTGACGTACACCTCTTGCAGTACGTCCTCGGCCAGCGCCCGGTCTGGTTGTATACGCAGGATCAGGCCCAGCAGATGCGCGCTCGTGCTGCGGTAGAGCGCTTCGAATGCGGCGGTGTCGCCCAGCGCCACACGGGACAGAAGGGCAGCCAGGTGCTGCTGGCGAGCTGACGGGTCGGATCCGGTCATGGACATCCTGCGGGCGATGAGGTGAGCGCATTGTAGGAAGTGCGGGCAAACCCCGTTGGCCGCCTACAATCATCCCACCATGAAGCAAGCCAATGAATTCGTCTTGACCCTGTCATGTCCCGATGCCAAGGGCATCGTGCACGCGGTGTCGGGTCTGCTGTACCAAGCCGGTTGCAACATCATCGACTCGCAACAGTTCGGTGACCTGCAGTGCGAAGACAGCACGGGCCTGTTCTTCATGCGGGTGCACTTCGAGGCGCCCGATCACCTGGCCGATGCCGGTACGCTCGACCGCCTGTTCTCGCACGTGCGCGCCCAGTTCAGGATGGACGCCCAGATCCACGCGCTGTCGCGCAAGCCCCGTCTGCTGATCATGGTCAGCAAGCATGGCCACTGCCTCAATGACTTGTTGTTCCGCTGGCGCTCGGGCTGGCTGCCGGTCGACATCCCGGCCATCGTCTCCAACCACCCCGACTACGCCGAACTGGCCGCCAGCTATGGCATTCCTTTTCACCACCTGCCCCTGCCCACCGGCTCGGCCCCCGAGGTCAAGCGCGCGCAGGAGCAGCAGGTCGAGGCGCTGGTCGAGCAGCAGGGCATCGACCTGGTCGTGCTGGCCCGCTACATGCAGATCCTCAGCGCTGAGTTCTGCGGCTTCCTCAAGGGCCGGGCGATCAACATCCATCACAGCTTTCTGCCCAGCTTCAAGGGCGCCAAGCCCTACTACCAGGCGCATGACCGCGGCGTGAAGCTGATTGGCGCCACCGCGCATTACGTCACGGCCGATCTGGATGAGGGCCCCATCATCGAGCAGGATGTGGCCCGTGTGGACCACACGCTCAGCCCGGAGGACCTCACGGCCATGGGCCGCGATGTCGAGTGCGTGGTGCTGGCGCGCGCCATCAAGTGGCACACCGAGCACCGCGTGCTGATGAACGGACACAAGACGGTGGTGTTCAAATGAGTGATGCGCGCGCCCCGCGTTCGGCTGCATCGGCCCTGATGGCCACGGCCGACGAGACCGAGGCCTCTTTCTACGAGGCCATGCAACAAGGCGATGCCGATCGCATGATGACCATCTGGGCCGATGACGACGAGATCGCGTGTGTGCACCCAGGCGGGCCCCGCATGGTGGGCACCACGGCCGTGCGCGCCGGCTTTGAAGCCATCTTTGCCAACGGCCCGGTGCACGCCACGGTCGAGCATGTACGCCGCTACGAAACGGCAGTCTGCGCGGTACACCACGTGACCGAGAAGATTCAGGCCCTGACCGAAAAAGGCTGGGAAACCGCCTTCGTCATGGCCACCAATGTGTATGTGCGTGGCGCCAATGGCTGGCGCATGGTGGCCCACCATGCCAGCCCCGGATTACCCGACGACCTGCCGGATATCACCGAGCCGCGTACCATGTTGCATTGAGCGGCCCGGCCGGGCCGTTCGCATCGGGTCCTCACGCTCGGGAGTCGTCATGCAGCAATACGTCGCCCCGCTGTGGTTGGCGGGCAAAGGCTTTGTCGCAGGCAATGTGCAGACCATTTGGCCCGCAGTGGCCAGCAGGGTCCATCCGGATCGCCGTAACGACCCGGTGGCCTACCAGCGTGAACGCTGGCATACGCCGGATCAGGACTTCATCGACGTGGACCGCTTCCCGGCAGCCAGCGCGCGCGAGGGGCGTCCCCTGTTGGTGTTGTTCCACGGGCTGGAAGGCTCATCCCAGAGCCACTACGCGCGGGCGTTCGCGCTGTGGGCGCATGCGCAAGGCTGGGATTACGCCGTGCCGCATTTCCGCGGCTGCTCTGGCGAGCTGAACCTCGCCCCGCGCACCTATTACTCGGGCGACCATGCCGAGATCGACTGGATCCTGGCGCGTCTGGCTCAGGAGCACCCGGGTCCCATCGTGGCGGTGGGCATCTCGCTGGGGGGCAACATGCTGATGCGCTGGGCCCAGGAGGCCGGTGCATCGGCCGCCCAGCGCGTACGTGCGGCCGTGGCCGTGTGCTCGCCGCTGGATCTGGAGGCCAGCGCCAAGGCGCTGTCTCGCGGGCTGGCCGGGCGCCTGTATACCCGCATGTTCTTGCGCACGCTCAAGGACAAGGCCATGGCCAAGCTGGCGCAGCACCCCGGTCTGTGCGACGTCCAGGCCCTGCAGGCCTCTCACGACTTCTACACCTACGACAACGCCTTCACGGCGCCTGTGCATGGTTTCGCCAGCACCGAGGACTACTGGGCCCGCTGCTCGGCCAAGCCTCATCTGCGCGGTCTCAAGGAGGTGCCGGTGTTGCTGCTCAACGCCCGCAACGACCCGATGGTGCCAGCCTGGAGCTTGCCCACGCGCAGCGAGGTCGGGCCGGCGGTGACGCTGTGGCAGCCGCATGAAGGTGGGCATGTCGGGTTCCCTGCAGGGCGTTTCCCGGGGCATGTGGCGTCGCTGCCCGAGTCCGTCGGACAATGGCTCCACCAACATCTTTGAGACCCGCATGGACGACATCGTCAAAGCCGCGCTGAAGAAATGGCCCAACGTGCCCCATTGCTACGGATGGCTGGCGCTCGACGCGCGCGGCGACTGGTATCTGCGTGATGAGCCCACGCAGGCGGCGGGCCCCTTCCCGCAGTCGAAGGGCCAGCGCGTGGTGCACGACAAGCTCAAGGACTTCATCTGCCGCAACTACGAATGCGATGAGCGGGGGGCGTGGTTTTTCCAGAATGGGCCGCAGCGTGTGTACGTGGAGCTGGAGGCCTCGCCCTGGGTCATGGGCGTGCAGCGCACGGCTGACGGCGCCGGGTTCACCATTGCCACCCACATCGGCGAGCCGGTCGGTGCCGTGCGCGCGGCCTGGGTGGATGAGCAAGGGCGGCTGTTTCTTGATACCGATGCGGGATTCGGGATCGTGCGCTCGCCCGACATGGCCGTGGCAGCCGATGCGGTCGATGCCAACGAGTGGCCGGTGCACGAATGCCAGGCCGACAGCCTGCCCGCGCGATTCGGCTTTCTGCTCAGTCCGCAAGGCGCCATGCGGACATGAAAAAAGCCGGCCCGATGAGCCGGCTTTCTTGCGAGGGTGGAGGCCCTTTGGGTACTTACGGGGCCGAAGCCGCGTCGGCAGGCGCAGCAGCACCTTCCGGGGCCTTGGGCGCGTCGAACTTGCCGCCACCGGCGTTGACCAGGTGCACCACGGCCAGGCTGATCTCGTGATCGGAGAAGTCGCCACCACCTTGCGGGGGCATGGCGTTGAAGCCCTTCAGGGCGTGGTCGACCAGGGTGTTCAGACCCTTGCCGAGACGGGCCGTCCAGTCACCGGCTTCACCGAACTTGGGCGCGCCCAGCATGCCTGCGTTGTGGCAAGCGGCGCATTGGGCTTTGTAGACGTCTTCACCCGATCGGGGGCCGGCGTTGGCCGACACCATCTTCAAGTCGACCTGACCGACGGGCATGATGCGTTCGGCCACAGCCTGGGGGCTCAGCGCGTCGCTGCCGGCGGCCTGCTTGCTGCCCGTGGTCACGTAGGTGACCAGCAACACGATGATCACCACGGGCACGAGGAAAGCCAGCACCACGGCGGTAATCAGTTGCTGGGGCGTGCTGATCGGGCCTTCGTGGCCAGACTCGTTGGATTGGGGCGCTTGGCTCATGGGGTCTTGTCGTGCGCGTAGAGGTTGAGTGGGTCAGCGCGTGGCCGGATTCGACCAGCATGCCGAAGGGGAGATTATAGGCTGTGCCAGCGCGGCGAAGGAACCCTCGCGCAGCGCTGCTAGAATGACGCCGTTGCGCCCGTAGCTCAATGGATAGAGTACTGCCCTCCGAAGGCAGGGGTTGCTGGTTCGATCCCAGCCGGGCGCGCCACGTGAATCACCCGACACCTTTTGTGCTCGGGTTTTTTTACGCCTGGATGGTGTGCTCGCGTCTGCACTTCCCGGCGCCGCGCGTGCAAGTCAGTCGCCCGCCTGTCCCCGGATTTCCCCTCTCAGGCTGTTTTGCTGAATGGCGTTAAATGAGTTGAGTTCTGTGCGCGCCCAGCCGCGGCGCTTGCGCATGTGAACCATCCATCACGACCTCAGGGGCAACATGACCATCCGTTTCAAGGGCGCACAATGCGCCTGGGCGCTCGCGCTGGCGCTGTGTGTCAGCCAGACCATGGCCCAGTCGAGCTACACCGTCAGCACGCTGGATGGTGTTCACCTGACCTTCGCCGCCGACGAAAGGCTGGACGAGGCCGATCGGGTGCTGGGCAACCGTTCCCGCTTTGTGTTTCAGAGTTCGATTGGCGGTTTGGGCCCGTTTGGCGGCTACGTGCCGCGCAGCGCCTACTGGGCGGCTAGCACGTCGACCACGGTGTCGCCCACCAGCCTGTTTGGCTCTGCTGCCGAGTGGAGCACCCGCGCGGTCAGCGACAACGGGCGGTGGCAGGCGCTCGCCAGCACGGCCACCGACCGGCTCGCACGCAGCCAGGGCACGAGCGTCACCCGTCTGGATGCCGCTCAGGGAACCACGCCGGGCCACGTCGTGACCGACATCAACAACATTGGTGACATGGCTGGCTTCAACAGCAGCCGCAATGGCGACGGCGTGTCGGTCGACCAGCCGCTGGTGTGGCGCAACGGGCTGCGCCAGAGCTTGCCGCTCAACGGGGCTGTCGGCGGCCGTGCCCAGACTGTCAACAACCTGGGCGACGTGGCTGGTGCGCTGTGGTTTCCACCCTTGCCGGGCACCAATGCGGCCGATTTTGTGTGGCGCGCAGCCCGGTGGCAGCAAGGCGCGGTCACCTGGGTGGCCGACCCGGCGGTGGTTGCGGGCGCGTCGGTGGTCACCGCCATGAACGACAGGGGTGACATGCTGGTGTCCAGTCGCAACGGTGGCTACAGCGCGTTCGTGGTCAGCGCGTCGGGACAGGTGACGGCCCTGTCGCCACAACGCAGCATGGTGCTGGCGTATGACATCAATGCCTCGGGCGTGGCGGTCGGTGAGGCGGGCGGACGCGCGGTCTTCTGGGTGAATGGCGTTGAGGTCGACCTTGCCGCTCATCTGGCTGCCAAGGGCGTGACCAGGGTCGGCAACTGGCAGTTGCTGGCCGTGCTGGACATCAACGACAAGGGCTCCATGATCGTGCGCTATCGCTTGCCTTCTGATGCCGCGAGCACGTTCCGCAAGGCGCGGCTGACGGCCCGGCCCTGAGGGCCTCAAAGGATGGCGTTGCTCGCCATCCTTGATCTGGCTCAGCTCTGATGCTTTTGGGGCCATGCTGTAATCGCCCGCATGACCCGTCCCACCCCCGTTCTGCCGGCGGCTCGGCCGTCCGTCGCTGCCCACGCTCAGCCGCCTGAGGCGGTGCTCGCTGCTCTGTCGGCCCAGCCGGAAGGTCTGAGCCAGGCGGAGGCCGATCGCCGGTTGCAGCGACATGGGCCCAACCGCCTGGCCGAATCCGCGCCGGTGAGCGCCTGGATGCGGCTGCTGCGACAGTTCAACAACACGCTGCTCATCGTGCTGATGCTGGCAGCAGCCGTCACGGGCTGGATGGGGCACTGGGTGGACACAGCGGTCATTGCCGCCGTCGTGGTGCTCAACGCGGTCATCGGTTTCGTCCAGGAGGGCAAGGCCGAGAAGGCGCTGGCCGCAATCCGTCACCTGCTGGCGCCGCACGCGGTGGTGCTGCGCGATGGGCATGCGCGCGATGTGGACGCGGCCGATCTGGTGCCGGGCGACATCGTGTTGCTGGCCTCGGGCGACAGGCTGCCGGCCGATGTGCGGCTGCTGCAGGCGCGCAACCTGCGGGTGGACGAGGCCGCGCTGACGGGTGAGTCCGTCCCGGTGGACAAGGCCATCGAGGCGGTGGATGAGGGTGCAGCGCTGGGTGACCGACGCTGCATGGGCTATGCGGGCACCATGGTGACACAGGGCCAGGCGCGGGCGGTGGTGGTGGCCACGGGCGCGCAGACCGAGATGGGCCGCATCGGACGCCTGCTCGAGACGGTCGAGGAAGGCACGACACCGTTGCTGCGCAAGATGGCGGCTTTCGGCCGCACCTTGACCTTTGCCATCATGGCCCTGGCTGCGCTGCTGTTCGGTTACGCCACGCTGGTGCGCCAGATGCCGGCTGCCGAGGTGTTCATGGCGGCCGTGGGCCTGGCGGTAGCGGCCATCCCGGAGGGGCTGCCGGCCATCCTCACCATCACGCTGGCCATCGGCGTGCAGCGCATGGCGGCGCGCCATGCGGTGATCCGGCGGCTGCCGGCGGTCGAAACGCTGGGTGCGGTCACGGTGATCTGTTCGGACAAGACCGGCACGCTCACTCGCAACGAGATGACGGTGCAGCAGGTGATCTGCGCGGGTCAGACCTTGACGGTGGCGGGGGCGGGTTACGCCCCGGAGGGCGCCATCAGCCTGGATGGCAGGGTGCTGGAAGGCGAGACCTTGCGCGCCTGCGCTCCCGCCGCCTGGGCGTTGCTGCAGGCCGCGGCCTTGTGCAATGACGCCAGCCTGCACGACGAGGGCGGCAATTGGAACCTGGCGGGTGACCCGACCGAGGGCGCCTTGCTGACCTTGGCCATGAAGGGCGGCGTGGTCCCGGTGGCGCTGCAGATCGAGCGGCCGCGGCTCGAGGTCATTCCATTCGAGTCAGAGTACCGCTACATGGCGACGCTGCATGCGGATGAGGCCGGCGGGCAGGTCTGGCTCAAGGGGGCGCCGGAGCGTGTGCTCGCGATGTGCGACACGCAGTTGCAGCCAGACGGGTGCATGGCACCGCTGGTCATGGCCGACTGGCTGGCTGCCATCGAAGAGCAGGCCCGCGCCGGGCGACGCGTGCTCGCGTTGGCTGGCAAGCGCATGCCCGCGGGCACGGTGGATCTGGACCATGCGCATGTGGCCGAAGGCCTGACCTTGCTCGGGCTGGTGGGCATCATCGACCCGCCTCGGCAGGAGGCCATCGAGGCGGTCGCGCGCTGTCGCCAGGCTGGCATCCGTGTGACGATGATCACGGGTGACCATGCGGTGACGGCCACCGCCATTGCCGAGCAGTTGGGCATGGGGGAGGCGGGTCAGCTCCGGGCCCTGACCGGGCCCGAGATCGAGGCCATGGACGATGCGGCGCTGCGGGAGGTGGTGCGCGAGACGCGTGTGTTCGCCCGTGCCAGCCCCGAGCACAAGCTGCGTCTGGTGCGCGCGCTGCAGGCCAATGGCGACATCGTCGCGATGACGGGCGATGGCGTGAACGATGCGCCCGCGCTCAAGCAGGCCGATGTGGGTGTGGCCATGGGCCGCAAGGGCACGGAGGCGGCCAAGCAGGCTGGCGCCGTGGTGCTGGCTGACGACAATTTCGCCTCGATTGCGCATGCGGTCGAAGAAGGGCGCACGGTCTACGACAACCTGCGCAAGACGGTGACGTTTCTGCTGCCCATCAATGGCGGTGAGTCGCTGTCGCTGCTGGTGGCCATCCTCCTGGGGTTGAGCCTGCCGATTGCGCCGGCGCAGATTCTGTGGGTGAACATGGTGAGCTCGGTGGCCCTGGCGCTTGTGCTGGCCTTCGAGCCGGCCGAGTCGGATGTGATGCGACGTCCACCTCGGCCGGTGGACGAGCCCATGCTGTCGGGCTTCGTGGTGTGGCGCGTGCTGTTCGTCTCGACGCTGTTTCTGATGGGTATCTTTGGCATGCATACCTGGGCGTTGCAGCAGGGGTGGTCGGAGGCTGTGGCGCGCACGGTGGCGGTCAACACGCTGGTGTGCATGGAGGTGTTCTACCTTTTCAGCGTGCGGTATCTGAAAGCGCCGTCATTCACGCTGCACGGTGTGCGCGGCACGCCGCGGGTGCTGGCCGCCGTGGCCCTGGTGGCAGTGTTGCAGTTGCTGTTCAGCTACGCGCCTTTCATGCACAGTCTCTTCAGCAGTGCATCGCTGCCTTGGGAGGCGATGCCATGGATCGGTGCGGTCGGCTTGCTCGTGCTGCTGGTGCTGGAGCTGGAGAAGGCGCTGCTGCGCCACACGGGTGTCGCGGCCCGCTGAGGGCGGTCGTCGCCATGCGTGATTGCGGAGAAAGGCCATGGAGCTGGTTTGGCGGTGGGGGGTGTGCGCACTCGTGGCGCTGGCCGGGGCCTGGCTGCTGCCCGGCGAAGGTGAATTGCGCCTGGGCCTGTGGCTGTTCCTCGTCATAGCCTGTTTGTGGCTGACGCAGGCCTGGCATGTCACGGCCACCGCCTTGCTGGTGCCCGTGCTCGCCGTGGTGATGGGCCTGCAAAGCCCCAAGGCCGCGCTGGCGGCCTTTGCGCACCCGATCATCTTTCTGTTTCTGGGTGGGTTTGCGCTGGCCGCGGCCCTGTCGCGCCACGGGCTGGACCGCGCCATGGCCACGGCCGTGCTGCGCTGGGCCGGCGGGCACCGGCTGCGCGCTGTGGCCATGCTGTGCGGGCTGGCGGCGCTGCTGTCGATGTGGATGAGCAACACGGCCACGGCCGTGATGATGTTGCCGCTGGCGCTGGGCCTGCTGCAGCCGCAGCCGGGTGTGCCGGATGCGCGGCCGGCCGAGCGCGCCTTCGTGTTGCTGGCCCTGGCCTACAGCGCCAGCCTCGGCGGGGTGGCCACCTTGGTCGGTAGCCCGCCCAACGCGTTGGCCGCCGCGCAGGCCAGCATCGGGTTTGCCGAATGGTTGTGGCGCGCGGGGCCGCTGGCGCTGGTGATGTGGCCGGTGGTCATGGGGCTGTTGTGGCTCTTGCTGAAGCCCGTCCTGTCGGGCCGCGTGCCCATGCGGGCGACCGATGACGGCGCAGCGCCGTGGACATGGACCCGTGCGCGTGCCATGACGGTTGTCATCTTCGTGCTGGCCGTAGCCGGTTGGGTGGGCGGCGCACCGCTGGCCGCGTGGCTCGGTGTCGAGGCTGACATGGACACCGTGGTCGCGCTGGCCGCCATCCTGGCGTTGCTGGGCTCGGGCACCGTGGGCTGGCGTGATGTCGAGCAGCAGACGCAGTGGGGCGTGCTGCTGCTGTTTGGCGGCGGGCTCGCCCTCAGCGGCCTGATGGCCAGCACGGGCGCCAGTGCCTATCTGGCCGATGCCCTGCTGACCGCGCTGGCAGGGGCTTCCCTGGTCTGGCTGCTGCTGGGCGTGGTGGCCTTTGTGGTCTTCCTGACCGAGTTGGTCAGCAACACCGCGAGCGCGGCCTTGCTGTTGCCGCTGCTGCTGCCGGTGGGGCAGGCCATGGGGCTCGATCCGGTCACGCTGGCTGTGGCCATCGCCGTGGCAGCCTCGTGCGCCTTCATGCTGCCCGTGGCCACGCCGCCCAACGCCATCGTGTTCGCCACCGACCAGGTGCCGCAAGCCACCATGGTGCGCTGTGGCTTTTGCCTCAATCTCGTCTGTCTGTTGCTGATTGCGGGCCACGCGGTTTTGTGGGCATGATGCAGGTCTGACACACGCACCCCCCGGGAGCCGCGCCTTGACCGATGTCGCGCCGACAGCCGTCCAGCCCACCGACGAAGCCCGTCTGACCCTCGACTACCTCTTGCGGCGCATGCGCTTCAAGAGCGATTTCCCGGCGCTGTCTACCTCGGTGTCACGCATCCAGGCGCTGTCCGAGTCTGAACACGACAGCCTGCAGGCCCTGTGTGACGAGATCCTGCAGGACGTGGCGCTGACCAACAAGCTGCTCAAGGTCGTCAACACCGCGCATTACCGCCGGGCCGGTACCGACCCGATCAGCACGGTGTCGCGCGCGGTGCTGCTGCTGGGCGTGGCGGGGGTGCGCAACCTTGCGCTGTCGCTGATGCTGCTGGAGCACATGCCCGATCGCGATCACGCTCGGCAGCTCAAGATCGAGTTCCTGCAGACGGTGATGGCCGGCACGCTCGCGGCCGAGCTCAGCGCCGACCGGCGCGAGGCCGAAGAAGCTTTCGTGGGCACGCTGTTTCGCCAGCTGGGCTGGCTGCTGGTGTCGTACTACCTGCCGGACGATGCCGAGCAGATTCGGCTGCAGTGTGGCGCCGAGCCCGATGAGATGCCGGCGCCTGACGCCCTGCGCCGCGTGGCGCGTGGCGTGCTCGGCGTCGGGCTCGATGACCTGGCCGACCACGTTTCCGCGCTCTGGGGCCTGCCTGAGGGGCTGCGCGCTTGCATGCGCCAGCCCGAAGGCGCACCCCCGCCGTACTCGCTCGCGGCCCGCCCCGAGCGCTTTGCCTGGCTGGCGTCGCTCAGCCACGACGCGGCCCACCGGCTGATGGAGACCGATCCGCCCGAGCTGGGGCGCGTGCTGGACGACCTGGCGCGGCCGTATGCGCGCGCACTGGCCGTGTCGACCACCGGGCTGCGCGACGCCCTGGGCCGCGCCAGCCAGCGGCTCAGCGAGCTCAGCAGCGCATTGAACCTCGCGCTGCCAGCAGCGGCGCCGGTCGAGCGGATGATGGAGGCGTTCTACGTGGATGCGCCCAACGCCGGCGCGGACACGGTCGAGCCCGACCAACTCGGCTTGGACACCGAGGCTGGTGTGTTGTCGCAGGCCCCACTGCCGCCGCGCGATGCCAGCAGCGTGCTGACCAGCGGCATCCAGGACATTGCCAACACGCTGGTCGAATCCTTCCGGCTCAACGACGTGCTGCAGATGGTGCTCGAGACCGTGCTGCGGGCGCTGGATTGCCGTCGCGTGATCTTCTGCCTGCGCGATCCACGCGCGCAGGCGCTGGTCGGCCGCGTGGGGCTGGGTGAGGGCGCCGAGGCGATCAAGGGCTGCTTCCGCGTGCCGCTTGCGAACCCGCCGGCAGGGCAGCAGCCCGACCTGTTCAGCGCCGTCTGCCTGCGCCAGGCCGACACGCTGATTGCCGATGCCAGCGCGCCCAACATCGTCTCGCGCCTGCCAGACTGGTTTCGGGATCAGGTCCAGGCGCCGACCTTTCTGTTGCTGCCGCTGGCCATGAAGCGGGCCGGGCAGCCCGACATGGTCATCGGGCTGATCTATGCCGACAAGGCGCACGCCGATTCGCTGCGGCTTGACGAGCAGGAGCTGTCGCTGCTGCGCACCTTGCGCAACCAGGCCGTGATGGCCTTCAAGCAGAGCGCCGGAGGATAATGCGGCCCCATGTTCCGCATCGTCCTGGTTGAGCCCGAGATCCCGCCCAATACCGGCAACGTCATCCGCCTGGCGGCCAACACCGGCTGCGAGCTGCACCTGGTTGAACCCTTGGGGTTCTCGATGGACGACAAGCTGCTGCGGCGTGCGGGGCTGGATTATCACGAGTTCGCTGAGGTGCGCCGCCATGCCGACTGGCCGGCCTTTGTGGACGCAGCCCAGCCGGACCCAGCGCGGCTGTTTGCCTTCACCACCCACGGCAGCCGACCGTTCGGCGAGGTGGCCTGGCAGCCAGGCGACTGGCTGGTGTTCGGCTGTGAAACCCGTGGCCTGGCGCCCGAGTTGCGTGAGCGCTTCCCGCTGGCGCAGCGGGTGCGCCTGCCCATGCGGCCGGGGCAGCGCAGCCTCAATCTGAGCAATGCGGTGGCCGTGACGGTGTTCGAGGCCTGGCGCCAGAACGGCTACGCGGGCGGTAGCTGAGCCAGACCTCAGCCCTCCGCCTTGGCCTCGCGGCGCATCAGCGTCATCACTGCGTTGGCCGGCGTGATGCGGCCTTCCAGCACCCCCACCACCGCTTCAGTGATGGGCATGCTCACCCCCAGCTGTTGCGCGCGCTGCCATACCGTGGGCGCGCTGTAGACGCCTTCGGCCACGTGGCCCAGGTCAGCGAGGATCTGGGCCAGCGGCTTGCCCGTGGCCAGCTGCAGGCCGACCTGGCGGTTGCGCGACAGGTTGCCGGTGGCAGTCAGCACCAGATCGCCCAAGCCGGACAGGCCCATGAAGGTGTCGGCCCGCGCGCCCAGGGCCACGCCCAGGCGCGTCATCTCGGCCAGACCGCGCGTCACCAGGGCAGCCCGGGCGTTGAGCCCAAGGTTCATGCCGTCGACGATGCCGGTGGCGATGGCCAGCACGTTCTTGACCGCGCCGCCCACTTCCACGCCGATCGGGTCGGTCGAGGTGTAGACGCGCAGGCTGTCGCTGTGGAAGGCGGCCACGGCCTGTTCGCACAGGGCCGGGTGGTTGGCGGCAGCCACCAGCGCGGTGGGTGCGGCGTGGGCGACCTCTTCGGCAAAGCTGGGGCCCGAAAGGATGCCGTAGCGGCCCTCAGGACGGATCGCCTGGGCCACTTCATGGCCAAGCCGGCCCGTGCCTTTTTCGAAGCCCTTGCACAGCCACAGCACCGGCACGTCAGCCGGCAGGCTGCGCAGCATGCCGTCGAGCGCCGCCATCGGGGTGCCGATGACGATCAGGCCGCCGGCTGTCTGCGCGTGCGCGACGGCGGCGCCGAGGTCGGACGTGAGCTGCAGATCGGGTGGGAAGGCCGCGTCGGGCAGGTAGCGGGTGTTGCTGCGCGCGGCCGCCATGGCGGCCACCTGCTCGGCGTCACGTGCCCACAGGCACACACCCGGGTTGTGCCGGGCTGCGCTGATGGCCAGCGCGGTGCCCCAGGCGCCCGCGCCCAGAACCGTGAGGTTCATGTGGAGCGGCGCCGGGAATCAGGCCTGGCCGGCAGCCTGGGCCAGCTGGGCTTCGTACATGGCCTGGAAGTTCACTTCCGTCAGGTGCACGGCGGGGAAGCCGGTGCGGTTCAGTACGTCGGCCACGGTGGCGCGCAGGTAGGGGTAGACGATCTGCGGGCAGGCGATGGCGATGATGGGCTGCATCTGCTCTTGCGGCACGTTCTTGATCTCGAACAGGCCGGCTTGCTTGGCTTCGACCAGGAACAGCACCTTGTCGTTGATCTTGGCCGTCACGGTGGCGGTCACCGAGACTTCGTAGACGCTCTCGACCACGGGCTCGGCGTGCAGGTTCAGCTGCACGTCGACGTTGGGCTGGCCTTGCTCCAGCAGGATCTGGGGCGCGTTGGGCAGCTCCAGCGACAGGTCTTTGAGGTAGATGCGCTGGATGGCAAAGCTGGGTTGGTTGGCTTGGTCGCTCATGAGGTGTCCTGGTGAATTGAATGGGTGGCCTTGGCGCTTCGGTTGGCGCGCAAGGCCCAAGCCGCAAACGGGTCGGGGGGCATTATGGCCCACCCGCGTGACACCTCTGCAGGGGGGCTGGCGCGTTTTCGCGCGCAGCCCGTGCGGTGCTGGTCAGGCCTGCAGCATCGGCATCAGTTCGCCGCGCTGGTCCAGCGCGATCAGGTCGTCGCAGCCGCCCACGTGGGTCTCGCCGATGAAGATCTGCGGTACGGTGCGCCGGCCGGTGATGGCCATCATGTGGTCGCGCTGCGCCGGGTCCAGATCGATGCGGATCTCTTCGATGGCCTCGACGCCCCGTTGCTTGAGCAGCGCCTTGGCGCGCAGGCAGTAGGGGCAGACCTGGGTGGTGTACATCTTGACGGCTGGCATGGTGGGCTCGCGTGCGCCGCTTCAGCGGCTTGTTCACATGGACAAGTCTGAATTGTCCGTCCAGGCCGGATGACCCACCAGCCTGTGGGGGCGTTGCCTCGCCGCAGTGAGTGGCCTGCAGCCTGTCCTTTGGGCCTTTAGCCCTTGTCCTGGCTGCGAGTCACCGGGAGGTTGGCCTCGCGCCAGGCCTTCAGGCCACCTTGCAGCGCCTGGGCGTTCTCATAGCCCATCTTGCGCAACTGGGCTACCGCGCGGCCCGAGCGCTGGCCCGTGGCGCACACCACAACCAGGGGAATCTGCTTGTTGCCAGGCAGGCCCTTGGCTTCGCCCAGCGAAGCCAGCGGGATGTTGCGCGCGCCCGCGATGTGGCCGGCGGCGTGTTCGGCCGGCTCGCACACATCGATCACCTGGGCCTTCTCCTTGTTGATCAGCTGCACGGCCTGGGCCGGGCTCAGGCCGCTGCCGCCGGCGTCGCGCAGTTGCTGCAGCAACAGCAGGCCGCCCGAGGTGGCGGCTGCCAGGATCCAGTACCAGTTGTCTGCGAGGAAGCTCGACGAGGTCATGCGCGTGTCTTTCGAAGCGTGAGAGGGCAGGCGGCGCCGGGCCAGCCTGCAGGCAGGGCGGGATTATAGAATTGCGGGTTTCCCGGGCGGGCCGCTCCGGGGTTTTGCGCCACCTCCATTGGGACAGAACGTCATGTACAAGCTCGTGCTGATTCGCCACGGCGAATCCACCTGGAACCTGGAAAACCGCTTCACCGGCTGGACCGATGTGGAGCTGACCCCCACCGGCATCTCGCAGGCCATGGCCGCCGGCAAGCTGCTCAAGGCCGAAGGCTACGAGTTTGACGTGGCCTACACCTCGGTGCTCAAGCGCGCCATCCACACGCTGAACTACGCGCTCGACGAGATGGACCGTACCTGGCTGCCGGTCGTTAAGGACTGGCGCCTCAACGAGCGCCACTACGGTGGCCTGCAGGGCCTGAACAAGGCCGACATGGCCAAGCAGTATGGCGATGAGCAGGTTCTGGTCTGGCGGCGCAGCTACGACACGCCGCCGCCTGCCCTGGAGGCGAACGACCCGCGCGGCCAACGCCAGGACGTGCGCTACGCCAAGCTGAACCCGGAGCAGATCCCGCTGACCGAGTGCCTCAAGGACACGGTGGCCCGGGTGGTGCCCTACTGGAACGAGGTGCTGGCGCCGGCGATCAAGAGTGGTCAGCGCATCCTGATCGCGGCACACGGCAACTCCATCCGAGCGCTGATCAAGTACCTCGACAACATCGGCGACAACGACATCGTGGGCGTGAACATCCCCAACGGTATCCCGCTGGTGTACGAGCTGGACGCCGACCTCAAGCCCATCAAGCACTACTACCTGGGCGATGCCGAAGCCGCTGCAGCCGCAGCTGCGGCCGTGGCCAAGCAGGGCAAGGCCTGATCCAGTCCTCAGGCGCGAGCCGATCGAGCCCGTTCAGGCAATCACGTCACTGCGCAGGATGTGCGCCATGTTGCGCTCGGCCAGCGCGGTGATCGTGACAAAGGGGTTGACCCCCACGCTACCGGGAATCAAGGCCCCGTCGGTCACATACAGCCCGCGATGGCCGGTCACGCGGCCGTGGTCATCGGTGGCCTGGCCCAGCAGGCAGCCGCCCAGCGGGTGGTAGGTGAAGTCGTCTGCGAAGCTGCGCCCGCCGCCGAACAGGTCCACGCGGTAGAGGGTGCCTTCGCGTCGGTTGATGGTGTCCAGCAGGCCCTTGAGCGCCTGCACGCTGGTCGCGTTCTGCTCTCGCCGCCAGTCGAGCACCACCTTCCCGCTTACCGTGTCGAGGCGGAAGCTCGCCCGCTCGGGGTTGCGTGTCACGCCCAGGTACATGCTCACCCAGTTCTCGAAGCCCGTGGGCAGGGGCGTGATCTCGGCGAACACCGGCCGGGTGGGGTGATCCCAGTCGTCGATGCCCATCAGCGGCATCGTGCATTGCACGGTGCCGGTCGGGTGCCACACGTGGTTGGCGCGGGCGGCCATGACGTTGCCATTGTTGCCCCAGCCCTGGCCCACAGCGGCCGGTAGCCGCGGCAGGTCGCCCGTGTCGCGCGCCTTGACCAGCATGCTGCTGGTGCCGACGCTGCCGGCGCCCAGGAACACGCTGCCGCAACGCAGTTGCGATGTGCCGAGCACCGTGCCTTGCGCGTCGATCTGCCGCACGTCCAGCAGGTAGTCGCCGTCTGCCTGCTGCCGGATGCGTGTGACCTCGTGCAGGCAGTACAGCGCCAAGCGGCCGGTGCCCATGGCCTCGGCCAGGTAGGTGCGGTCCAGGCTGAGCTTGCCGTGTTCGTTGCCGTAGATGACCTCTTGCGCCAGCGCCGACCGGGGCGCGGCTTGCCGCTCTTCGCGGGCCAGGTAGTCGAGGTCGTAGACCGATGGGACAAAGGTGGTGCGAAAGCCTGCCCGCTGCGCCTGGTCGCGTGCCACGCGTGCATAACGCTGCGACGCCGCCGATTCGAACCAGACCGGGTCCACCTGGCCCACGCCCAACGTGCGGTTGGCCAGTGGGAACCAGCGCTGGTACATCTCGTCGCTGTCGAGCTGCGGCAGGATGCGGGCGAGGTAATCGCGCCGGGGCGTGACCGCCATGCCGCCGTTGACCAGCGAGCCACCCCCCACGCCGCGCCCAGCGTACACGCTGATGCCCGGGAAGTTGATCCGGTCGAGCACGCCCGCATACCGCGGGATCTTGCGGTTGATCACGTCCAGCCCGAGAAAGCTCTGCAGGGGCGCCTCGGTGCGGTCCTTGAACCACATGGCTCGGCCGTCGGGCGACAGCGTCTTGCAGAAGATGCGGCCATCGTCGGCGGGCTGCGTCCACAGCCGGCCCATCTCCAGCATGACGACGGGGATGCCGGCCTGCGCGAGCCGCAGCGCGGCGACCGCCCCGCCGTAGCCCGAGCCCACCACCACGCAAGGCGCCCGGCCCAGGCTGCCCAGCGGGCGTGCGGGCGTGGCCGCGCGGGCATCCAGGCGCGCACCCTGCGCATTGGCCCGCGCCCCCGCGGTGAAGGCGCTCAGCCCGGTGGCGGCGGCGGCCTGCATCACGGCTTGCCCGATGAAACGGCGACGGTGGGGGTTCATGGCGGACTTCCTCGATCGGTACGACAGCGTTCACCGTAACGGTAAACGTATTCCGTTTGCGTCAAGGAAAACGTGTCCCCCCGCCTGGATGCGGGGCGGGCCGACCTGGGGGCTTCTGGCGACAAGCGGCTCAGGGCCGCAGCGTCCAGATCAGCGGGCAGTGATCGGACAGGGGTCGACCGAGGTCGGCGTCGTCATACGGCTGACGCGCGAACAGCCGGCTGGGATGGCGTTGCGCCAGAGACGACGAGATCAGGATGTCGTCGATGTAGCGGCGGTGGGTGTCGTCTCGGTGGCAGGCGAGGTAGGGTTGCGCCTCGGTGGCGCGCAGCAGCACGGCACCCGGCGGCTGGTCGTCGCTCCAGGCCTGCACGAGGTTGAGCGGCGCATCTTCATCGGGCCCCGCATCGAAACGGGCGTCCTGATCCAGATGGCGGTTGAAATCGCCCATCACGGCAAAGGCCACGCGCTCGCGGACGCGGGCGTCGATCCAGGCCTCGACCACGGGGACCTGCTGGCGCAACCGCTCGCACGGAGCAAAGCGCCGGTCCAGTCGGCCGTTGAAGCAGCCGCTCTTGAGGTGCACCGCCAGGATGCGTACCGCCTGCGGCGTGCCCGGGTAGAGCGTCACGTCGGCGCCGGCGCGGCTGCTGCCGTCCACATCGAGTTCGGTCAGCGCGGGGTGGCAGCGGTAGGGCACGCCATCACGGATGGCAAAGCCCACGTTCTGCGGGTGGCGACGCGGGGTGAAGCAGTCCAACCGCCAGCCCTGCCGGAACACCTGTCGGCCGGCCTCCGCGCCATCCACCTCCTGCAGGGCCACGACGTCGACGCCGCGTGCGCCGAGGCGATCGGCATACCGCGCCAGCACGGCGAGATCGGTGGCGTCCCGCACGGGTGGCGGCTTGCGCCCTGGCGTGCACGGGAGTGCGCGGCTGTCGCTGTCGGGCTGCTGGGGCTGGCAGCGTGCGCCCAGCTCACCGCGCGTGGCCGGAGTCATCAGCCATTCGATGTTCCAGGTCGCCAGCGTCAGTGCATGAACGGAGGGCGTGGCGCACGCGCCAGCCAGCCAGACGATCCAGGCCAGCGCGGCGAGCCAGCGCCGAAAAGCGGGTGGGGTCACAGGCCCAGGGCTGCGCGGTCGAGGGTGTAGTTCTGCGGGCCGGCCACCGCGATCTTGATGGCGCCCAGCTGGTTGGCCAGCGCCACCGATTTCACCAGGTCCCACCCCTGCGACAGGCCATACAGCAGGCCGCCGCGGAAGGCGTCGCCACAGCCGGTGGGGTCGACCACGGCGGCAGCCTTGACGCCGGGCACGTGGGTCTTCTCGCCCTTCACATAGACGTGGCAGCCGTCGGCGCCCAGCGTCTCGATCAGGCCTTGAAGGTGGGCGGCCTGTGAGATCTCGGCCAGGCTCTGGCCAGTGCGGTCGGCCAGCATCTTGCCCTCGTAGTCGTTGACGGCCACCCAGCTGGCCTGCGACACGAAGCGCTTGAGGTCGTCGCCGTCGAACATCGGCAGGCCCTGGCCCGGATCGAAGATGAACGGGATCTTGGCGGCCTGCAGTTGCTCGGCGTGCTGGATCATGGCGTCGCGGCCGTCCGGTGCCACGATGGCGAGCTTCACCGCCGGGTCGGCCTCGATCTTCAGCCGGTGGGCCTGGCCCATGGCGCCGGGGTGGAAGGCGGTGATCTGGTTGTTGTCCTGGTCGGTGATGATGATGGCCTGGGCGGTGTAGTCGTCTTCCACCGTCATCACGTGGCGCAGGCTGATGCCCTGGTGCTCGAGGTGGTTGCGGTAGAGCGCACCGTCCTTGCCCAGGGTGGCCATGATCAAGGGCTCGCCGCCCAACTGCTTGAGCGCGTAGGCGATGTTGCCGGCACAGCCCCCGAACTCCTTGCGCATGGAGGGCACCAGGAAGGACACGTTCAGGATGTGGACCTGCTCGGGCAGGATCTGCTGGGCAAAGCGGCCCGTAAAGGTGGTGATGGTGTCAAAGGCCAGCGAGCCGCAGATCAGGACAGACATGGATGAAGGGTCTCAGGGATAGAAAAGTTCGGCCGTGTAACCGGCGGGGTCCAGCCCGACCAGCTGGAGCGACCAGCTGAGCGTGCCGGACGCGCGTGCCGGCATGCCGGGCGGCGGAGGCACGCCGGCAGCGCTGGCAGCGGGCGCCTCGGCTTGCCAGTCGGCGGCGCGCACGGGCAGCGTGCGGCGCGCCAGCACCTGGCCGTTGCGGTCGTTGAGCACCAGGTCGACGGCTGGCCAGGCCAGCTCGGTGGCCGTGCTGCTGCGCACGACCAGGCTCAGGCGGTAGCGGTCGGGGCCTTCGGATTCGGCGCGCACCAGCGTGGCGTGGTCCACCTGGAAGGCCTCCAGGTTGCGCGGCAGGCCCAGCTGACACTGCGCCCAGGCACACCACTGGACCAACCAGGGGCGCAAGGCTGGCTCGCGTGCGGCGACCCAGTCGCGTTGCTGGTGCAGCACCTGTGCACCCAGGGTCAACAGCAGGGCGAGGCTGAGCCCGCTGAGCAGCCCGCGTGTACCGGGGTGGCGCCACATGGCCTGGCGGCGCGCCTGACGGAGGAACTCGGGCGTGGGCGGTTGCGTGTCGCGCCCCGAGCGGCGGCCTTTGCGATCGCGCGAGGATGCACGTTCGCTGGTGCGGCGGGCCAGTAGCTCGGCTTCCGTGGGCGCGGGCGCGTCGCCGGGCTGGGCCTGCGCATCGGCTGCGGGCGCGGGCGCGTCGTCGTCGGCGAAGCGTGAGGGCAGCGTGGTGGGGCCATCCTCTTCGATCGGTGGCAGGGCAAGCCCTGCCGGCGCCGCAGCGTCCGCGGAGGTCGGCGGCACAGCGGTTGGGGCCGCAGGAGCCGAGACAGCCTGTGACGACGAGGGGGCCGGTGGCGGTGTGTCATGCCCAGCAGCGGGCGCGCCGCTTTGCCCCAGGCGGGCCAGCGAGGGCGGCGCCGTGCTGGGCATGGGCGTGGGCTCGAGCAGCCAGTCTTCTTCCGCGTCAAGCATCGCGTCGCTGGGGAATTCCGCATCGGCGAACTCCGGCCCGCGCACGCGGCGCACGGCGGGCCGCTTGCTGCGCGAGGACGGCAGCAGGTAGCGCGAGTCCAGCGCATCGGCCTCGTTCGTCATGGGCAGGCTCAGCGGGCCGCCGCCGCTGTCGTGCTCCATCGGCTCGGTGTCACGCCCGGGCAAGGGCACCGACGTATCGAGCTCGAAATCGTCGACTCCACGCACGGTCAGGCGTGTCGGCGGCTCCGGGGGCACGGGCGGCACGGGCGCGGAAGGCAAGGCGGACAGGGGGGCAGCTGCCGGCGTGACGGGCGGCGCCGGAGGGGCCGGGCGCGGTGCGAGCCCGGGCGTGACCACGGGTTGGCGCGGCGGGGCAGACGGCAGATCGGCCAGCGGGGTGGCCCGTGCTGGTGGCGGTGTTCTGACGGGTGCCGCTGCCGCTGCCGAGGACGCGGGCGCCGGTGGCGCTGCTGGCGTCTGCGAGACGGGGCGCGGCGTGGCCTGCGGAGTGGGGGCGGGCGCCGTCCTTGGCGTACTGTGTGGGGTGCTCTGTGGCTGGCTCGCCACCGGATTCTGCGCCGGCGGGGGAGTGGGCCGCGGAGGGGGCGCCTCCGTGTCCAGGTCGAACAAGGCGGGCAGCGCGTTGAACACCTCGTTGCAGCGGCCACAGCGCACCCAGCCTTCCGAGACCTTCAATTGGTCTTGGACGACCTTGAAGATCGTGCCGCAGTGGGTGCAACGGGTGGCCAGGCTCATAAGGGCCCTTTATGCCATTTTTTCAGCGCAGAACCGCGGTGGGGCCGGGTTCATCCCGCCCGCGCCACCTGTTTGTGGGCGGTCATCAGGATCCAGCCCTCTTCTTCGTTGGCCACCCGCAACTCGAAGCCGGCCTCGGCGTAGGCGTCCGTCAGCTCTTGCTCCTGGCGTGCCAGGATGCCGGCCAGCACCAGATGGCCGCCAGGCGCCACGTGGCCCGCCAGCAGCGGGGCCAGCATCTTCAGCGGCGTGGCCAGGATGTTGGCCAGCACCACTGGGTAGGCGCCTTCGGCCTCGCCGACCAGGTCGGGCAGGCCCACGCGCAATGGCAACCGGCCCTGCGCATCCTTGAGGTGGGCGACGTTGGCGTCGGCATTGGCCAAGGTGGCGTCCACCGCCGCGGGGTCGATGTCGACCGCATCGGCCGAGGCCGCGCCATGCAGCAGCGCGCCGATGGCGAGGATGCCCGAGCCACAGCCGTAGTCCAGCACCGGCTGCCCTGCGTAAGCGTCGGCGTGTTGGGCCAGCCACTTCAGACACATGCGCGTCGTGGGGTGCGTGCCCGTGCCAAAGGCCAGACCCGGGTCCAACCGCATGGCCACCCGGGCGCCAGCCGGCACCTCGTGCCAGGTCGGCACGATCCAGAAGGCATCGGTGATGGGCACGGGCTGAAACTGCGATTGCGTCAGCCGCACCCAGTCCTGTTCATCCACAGCCTGGATGCCCTGCACGTGAATGTCATGGGCCCAGTCCTGTGCCAGGATCAGGGTGACGGCCTCCAGGGCCTGGGCCTCGTCCGGGAACAGGCTCTTGATCGTGGAGCGCTGCCAGGCCTCACGAGGCACGGGCATGCCCGGCTCACCCCACAGGGCTTCTTCGTGCTCGGTGTCGGCGTCGGCGTCTTCCACCGAAACCGACAGCGCCTCGACTTCCATCAAGGCATCGCTGAGCAGCTCGACCTCGGCCTCCTGGGCCAGCAGGGTCAGTTCGAACAGGGGCATGGCAGCGGTTCCGGCTGGTCAGCGCTTGCGCGCGGCCATCCAGTTTTCGAGGTAGTGGATGTCGGTGCCGCCTTCGACGAACTTGGCGTCGACCATCAGCTCGCGGTGCAGCGGGATGTTGGTCTGGATGCCTTCGACGACCGTCTCGGACAGGGCGGTGCGCATGCGAGCCAGGGCCTGCTCCCGCGTGTCGCCGTGCACGATGATCTTGCCGATCATCGAGTCGTAGTTGGGCGGCACGAAGTAGTTCGTGTAGGCATGCGAGTCGACGCGCACGCCGGGGCCGCCGGGCGGGTGCCACATGGTGATGCGGCCCGGCGACGGGATGAACTTGACCGGATCCTCGGCATTGATGCGGCACTCGATGGCGTGGCCCCGCGTCTCGATCTGGCGCTGCGTGAACGGCAGCTTCTCGCCAGCGGCCACGCGGATCTGCATCTGCACGATGTCGATGCCGCTTGTCATCTCGGTGACGGGGTGCTCCACCTGCACGCGCGTGTTCATCTCAATGAAGTAGAACTCGCCGTTTTCGTACAGGAACTCGAAGGTGCCCGCACCGCGGTAGCCGATCTTCTTGCAGGCGGCCGCGCAGCGGTCGCCCACGCGGTCGATCAGCCGGCGGGGGATGCCAGGCGCCGGTGCTTCTTCAATGATCTTCTGATGGCGGCGCTGCATCGAGCAGTCGCGCTCGCCCAGCCACACGGCGTTCTTGTGCTGGTCGGCCAGCACCTGGATCTCGATGTGGCGCGGGTGCTCCAGGAACTTCTCCATGTAGACCGCCGGGTTGCCGAAGGCGGCCTGCGCCTCGCCCTTGGTGGTCTGCACGGCATGGATCAGCGCCGCTTCGGTGTGCACCACGCGCATGCCGCGGCCACCGCCGCCGCCTGCGGCCTTGATGATCACCGGGTAGCCGATGGCCCGGGCCGTGCGGATGATCTCTTTCGGATCGTCGGGCAAGGCGCCTTCGGAGCCGGGGACGCAGGGCACGCCCGACTTGATCATGGCCTGCTTGGCTGCGACCTTGTCGCCCATGATGCGGATGGACTCCGGCGTCGGGCCGATGAAGGTGAAGCCCGATTGCTCGACGCGCTCGGCGAAGTCGGCGTTCTCGGACAGGAAGCCGTAGCCGGGGTGGATGGCTTCGGCGTCGGTCACTTCGGCGGCCGAGATGATGGCCGGCATGTGCAGGTAGCTCTGCGCAGAAGGGGCGGGGCCAATGCACACGGCCTCGTCGGCGAGCTTGACGTACTTGGCGTCGCGGTCGGCCTCGGAGTAGACAACCACCGACTGGATGCCCATCTCGCGGCAGGCGCGCTGGATGCGCAGGGCGATCTCGCCTCGGTTGGCGATGAGGATCTTCTTGAACATGAAGCCCCCCTTATTCGATGATGAACAGGGGCTGACCGTACTCAACAGGCTGGCCGTTGTCGACCAGGATCTTGGTGATGGTGCCGTCCATGTCTGCTTCGATCTCGTTCATGATCTTCATGGCTTCGATGATGCAGACGGGCTGGCCGGCCTTGACCTGATCGCCGACTTCGGCGAAGGCCTTGGCGCCCGGGCTGGAGGCGCGGTAGAAGGTGCCGACCATGGGCGACTTGACCACATGGCCGGTTTCGACGGGGGCTTCCACCGGTGCGGGGGCGGTGGCCACGGGTGCAGCAGCCGGGGCGGCGGCAGGCGCAGCGGCCACGGGTGCGGCGGCGGGCAGCGCCTGGGTGTAGACCACCGGCTGGGCACCGGCCTTCACGATGCGCACCTTGCCATCGGCCTCGGTGATCTCCAGTTCAGAGACGTTGGATTCAGAAACGAGGTCGATCAGGGTCTTGAGTTTGCGCAGGTCCATGGTTGGGTCTCCAGCAAGGCAGCCGAGCCGGTGGGCTCGTGGGGAGGTTGGCGTCGGGGCTTCGGGTGGAAGCCGGCGTCAGCCAGCCGGTTTCGGGGGCGTGACCCCCAGGCGTTCGAGCGCCGCTTCCAGCGCCAGGCGGTAACCGCTGGCGCCCATCCCCACGATCACGCCTTCGGCCAGATCGGAGAAATAGGAGTGGTGACGGAAGGGCTCGCGACGGTGCACGTTCGACAGGTGCACCTCGATGAAAGGAATCGCCACGCCCGCGAGGGCGTCGCGCAGGGCCACGCTGGTGTGCGTGTAGGCCCCGGGGTTGATGACGATGAAGGCTGTGCCGTCGGCTCGGGCAGCGTGCACGCGGTCGATCAGCGCGCCTTCGTGGTTGCTCTGAAAGGCCGACAGCGTGGCACCGCGCGCGGCAGCGTGGGCCATGAGGCTTTGATTGATCTGATCCAGCGTGGTGGCGCCATAGACCTGCGGTTCGCGGGTGCCGAGCAGGTTGAGGTTGGGGCCGTGAAGGACGAGGATCTGCATGGATTCCGGGCGCAGATCACGCCGACGTTGTTGTCAGATGGCGTAATTTGGGCCGCGAAGTTGAATGTAAGGAAATTTTAACGCCGTTTGGCCGCAATTCAAAGCCTGACGTGTTTCAGGTGCGACCAGGCGTGTCGCCGGCCACGTCGCGCGCCCATTTGGCCAGCTCGTCGAAATGGGTCTCGCCCATCTTGCGGTGGCGGATGCGGCCCTGGGCGTCGACGATCACGGTAAAGGGCAGGCCGCCGGCCGTGTTGCCCAGTTCGCGGGCCAGTTCGGTCCCACCGAAGCCGGCCAGCCCGACCCGGAATCCTACCCCGACTTTGGCCAGAAATTCGCGCACGGGCGTCGGGCCATCGACGGCCAGCCCCACCACCTGCCAACCCTGCGCGGCGTGTTCACGCTGAAAGCGGTCAAGCTCCGGCATCTCGCGCACGCAGGGCGGGCACCATGTGGCCCAGAAGTTCAGCACAAACGGTTGGCCTGCCAGCGCCTGCCAGTCCAGCGGCGCACCGTCGGGTGTGTCGAAAGCGAGATCCCAGAATCCGTCGGGCAGGGGGTCGCCGGGACCCTCCTGCGCGCCCTGCGACAAGGGCGAGCGGCTGCGCCACCACCAGCCGGCGACCGCTGCAGCAGCGCCCGCTGCGGCCATCAGGGCCACGCGGCGGCCGCGGTGTACCGGCACCGGCGTGTCTTCGTTCACGGCTGCGCACTCCCAAGTTGGTCCGATCCGGCGGGGGGGTGTTGTGCGATCAAGCGCCGCAGCGCAGCCAGGTCGCCGCGCTCGGTGCGCCCGCGGGCGTCGGGTTTGAGCGCGCCGCGGAGGTCGTCGGCATCCAGGATGGTCAGGTGCAGCCCGACGGGTTCGCCCAGGCCGGGGCAGGGAATGGTCATGCTCAGGCAATCCACCGTGCTGCCGCGCGGGCCGGGCGCGCTGCCGACGTCGTAGTCCACGCCTTTGCCGATCAGCATGATCTCGGCCGACTTGCTGTCATCGCAATACAGCTGAAGGTGGATGTCGTTGAGCCGGGTGGCCGTGCCGCGCCAGACGGCGCCCGTCAGGTGAGGGCGAAACTCGGCCAGCCGGTCCATCCAGACGGCGGCGGTGTCGCGCAGCGCGCGCAGCTCGGCCGGCTGGGTGTCGGCGCAGAACACGGACAGGTACTCGAACACGGCGGCCTCAACCGTGTCGTTGTCGGGCAGCTCGGCGCGGCCGGTCATGCCCAGCTGCTTGGCCGCGCGGCGCTTGGCCGGTCCGTACTCCAGGCCCTCTTCCACCACCATGCGGGCGGCGGCGTGGGCAATCTCGAGGCTGGCGTCGTTCATGGAGGTGGATTGTGCCTGCGGTGGGATGCCGGGGCACGCGGGCAGGCAATGGCACCCGGTTGGCCAATGAGCCGTCGCGGCGCAAGCGCCATCCGGGCCCATCGGTTCGGCCGGCATAGGCTCAGACGGCGACCACGTCGACGGGCACGGCACTGAACGCCGCGTTGGCGCTGATGCGTTCGGTCAGTCTGTCATCCGTCAGGTCGTTGATGCTGGCGCCGGCGTGGGCCTGGGCCACCTGCAGGGCGATGCCAGGCCGGTCGTGTCCCCAGCCGTGCGGCAGGCTGACCACGCCGGGGCGGATGTCAGCCGTCACATGCAGCGGCACGGCAATCTGGCCCACGCGCGACGAGACGGCCACGGTCTGCCCATCGGTCAGGCCACGGCGGCTGGCGTCGTCCGGGTGCATCCACAGCGTGCAGCGAGGCTTGCCAGACACCAGGCGCTCGCTGTTGTGCATCCACGAGTTGTTGGTGCGCACGTCGCGCCGGCCGATGAGCTTGAGGGCCGGGCGCTCGGTCTGGGTGGCGGATGCAGCCGTGCCCGCCGCGTGGGATGGGAACGCCTGCGCCAGAAAGGGCAGCTCCAGCCGGATCAGGTCGGGCAGCAGCGCGATGCGGCGTTTGCGGCGCTGCAGGCGGTTGATCAGCGAGGGCTGCAGCGGCCCCAGGTCGATGCCCTCGGGGTGGGCCTTCAGGCGCTCGAAGGTCAGGCCGCTGCCGCTGCGCTTGAGCCCCAGCGCAAGCAGCCGGTGCGGCGCCAGGCGGCCCACGATGCCGCGCACCAGCATGCCCTGCAGGCGCTCGCGCATGCGGCCGCGCTCCAGCGCCCAGGTGCGTTGGGCGTAGCGACGCGCCAGCTCGGCATAGATCTCCCAGTCGTGGCGGGTGTCGGGCCCGCGCTCGACGATGGCCGGGCTGTAGCGGCTCACATTGCGCACGGCCAGGTGCAGAAAGACCAGGTCGTAATGGTCGTGCTCGACAAAGCAGGTCGGCGGCAGGATCACGTCGGCGTGGCGTGTGGTCTCATTGAGGTAGAAATCGATCGAGACCATGAAGTCCAGCCCCGCCAGCGCCTGGTCGAGTTGCCGCCCGTTGGGAGTCGACAGCACCGGGTTGCCGGCAGCCGTGACCAGCGCGCGGATCTGGCCCTTGCCGGGTGTGAGCATTTCTTCGGCCATGACCGACACGGGCAACTCGCCACTGAACTCGGGCGCGCCGCGCACGCGGCTGCGCCAGGCCCCGAGGTGACCCGGGCCCATCAGTTTGAGATCGATGAGGTTCAGTGCCGGCTGGGTGAGCATGGCCCCGCCGATGCGGTCCACATTGCCCGTCAGCAGGTTGAGCACCTGGATGGCCCACTGGCACACCACGCCATGGGGCTGGGTCGACACCCCCATGCGACCATAGACCACGCCGCCATCGGCATGGGCGAGCTCGCGTGCCAGGCGTCGCGTGGCGGCCGAATCGATGCCGGTGTGGGCGGCCATGGCCTCGGGGCTGAAAGGCTCGACCGCAGCGCGCACGGCGTCGATCTGGTCCAGGATGGACTGCAGCGCGCCAGGCTTGGCCAGGCCTTCGTCGAACAGGGTGTGGATGAGCGCGAGCAGCCAGGCCGCGTCGGTGCCGGGGTCGATGAACAGGTGTTCGTCTGCGATGGCGGCGGTCTCGGTGCGGCGTGGGTCAACCACGACCAGCTTGCCGCCGCGTGCCTTCAGCGCCTTGAACCGGGCGCGCACATCGGGCACGGTCATCAGACTGCCGTTGGAGGCCAGCGGGTTGCCGCCTAGAATCAGCATGAACCGGGTGTGATCGATGTCCGGAATGGGGATGGCCAACTGGTGGCCATACAGCGCATGGGCCACGACGTGGTGGGGCAACTGGTCGGCCGAGGTGGCCGAAAAGCGCGCCCGCGTCTTGAGCTGGCTGAGGAACAGGTGGCCGTGGGTGATGTTGCCCCAGTTGTGCACATTGGGGTTGCCCTGGTAGACGCCCACCGCGCTGCTGCCATACGCCTCGCGCACGCGGGCCAGCCCGTCGACGACCAAGTCAAAAGCCTGATCCCAGCTGATGGGCTCCCAGCGGGTCTCGCCATCGACGGTGACGCGGCGGATGGGCTGGCGAAGCCGGTCGGGGTCTTCGTGCAGATCCTTCAAAGCCACGGCCTTGGGGCAGATGTGGCCGCGTGACAGTGGATCGGCCTCGTTGCCCTTGACCGACACAATGCGGTTGCCCTGCACCTGGAACGTCAGGCCGCAGATGGCCTCGCACAGATTGCACACGCCATGGCGTGTGGTCACGGGGGTGTCTGCGGGTGCGGCGGCGTGAGAGGCATGGGCCATGGGAGCATCCGAAAGCTGTGGGGCGTCTCCGGATGCTAGCGGAATCAGCCGGTGCGTGCGGGGCGTCGGCTCAGGGTGGTCCATACCGGCCAGGTGAACACGGCCACCGCCGCGCCGATGCCGATGGCCATTCCGGCCAGCGCGAGCCAGTCGACCCAGTAGCGAAGCTCGCCCATCGACGAGGCCACCATGCCGGGCAGCACGAAGAAGGCCACGACCGTGGTCAACACCCCCAGGCCCGCGGCTTTGACGGCGCCCCGTTGCCACGAGACGCCATGGCGGACGATGCCGACGGCCATCAGCGCCAGCCACACACCCGCCGCGGCCCACAGCCACGTCCCGGACGACAGCATCAGTTCCCACACGATGACCAGCATCAACCAGATTTCGTACATGTTGCGCTCCTTGAGGGGGCTTAGACGTTGCCCTTGAGGACACCGATGTAGGCGGGCTTGAGCAGGCGCACCTTCATCATCCAGGCGAGGAAGCTGTCCTGCAGCGGGTCGACCACTGGGAGGGTGGGCGTCAGCCGCCCTTCGTAGTCGAACTCGACCAGCCAGGCCGAGCCCTCGCGTGTGATCAGCGGACACGAGGTGTAGCCGTCGAAGCGCGCCTGCGGTGGCTGCCCCGCGATGGCCGCGACCAGGTTGTCGACCACGATGGGTGCGGCCTTCTTGATCGTCGCGGCGGTCTTGCCGCGGGGCGTGCCGTTGATGTCGCCCACGCCAAACACGTTGGGATAGCGGCGGTGTTGCAGGGTCTCTTTGTCGACTTCGAGCCAGCCGCCCTTGGCCATGGGCCCATCCTGCCACGCCAGGGCGCTGGTCTTGATGACGTCGGGCGCCCGCATGGGTGGAACTGCGTGCAGAAAGTCGTAGCTGCGCTGCACCGCCTGGCCATCGGGTGTCTGGAAGGTGGCCCGGCGGGCATCGATGTCGACCGCGGTGAGCACGTGCTCGTAGGTCACGCCGATGGCCATCTCCTGCCAGCGCGCGAGCACCGCCTCGGCCACCTTGGGCACGCCGAAGATGACCTTGGGGCCGCACATGAAGCTGATCCGCGACTGGTCAAGTGTGCCGGCCTGCCTCAGACGGTCACGCAGCATGAAGGTCATCTTCAGCGGGGCGCCCGCGCATTTCAGTGGCGTGGTCGACAGGGTCATCAGCGCCTCGCCGCCTTGGCGCGCAAAGGTCTGCATGGCCTGCCAGGTGGCGGCTGCCGCATCTGCACTGGGGTAGACGCTGCCGAGGCCGTTCTGGCCGATGCGCGTGACATCCATGCCCTCAATCAGAGACCAGTCCTGGTGCGTGCCAGTGGCCACCACGAGGAAGTCGTAGGGCAAGGTCAGGCCCCCAGCGGTGCGCACGGTACGCGCATCGGGGTCAACCGCTGCTGCCATGTCTTTGACCCACTGCACGCCAGCGGGCAGAAAGGCCTCGTTGCGCTCGATGACCTTGGCCTTGGGCCAGATGCCCGAGGCCACCAGTGTGTAGCCGGGCTGGTAGTGGTGTTCTTCCTTGCGGTCAACGATGGTGATCTGCGCGCCATCCAGCAGGCGGGTGAGCCGATTGGCCACGGCAATGCCGCCCAGGCCGCTGCCGAGGATGACGATCCGGGCTTGCGTCTTCAGGCGTGCAGCGGCGTGGGCCGGGCGGGTGTGGCTGGCGACTGCCAGTGCCGCCGGGGCCAGGCCGAGCGCCTGCATCCACCGCCGCCGGTCGGTATCGGGCGCGTCAGTGTCACGCTGTGGCGAAAGGGGCTGCGAGGGGTGTCTTGTGGACATCGTCGTCTCCTGCGATTTGGCTAGCCGGGTGGGTTGGGGGGATCGCCCCCGAGAAAGCCCGTTGAAGAAACCCCTGGATGACGGGGGCGTGCCGGGCGTCCAGACCCTGGTTGAGGTCATGGCCACCCGGAATGAGCAGGAGCTGCGCGGCAGCGTGAACAGTGACCGCATGCAATCGAACGGCGTCTTGCGGCGGCACGGTGAGATCGTCCTGACCGTGCACGAACAACACAGGACAACGTAGTCGCGCGGCGCTGGTCAGCGGCGCAATGTCGTCGAATCGGACCCCGATCACACGCTGGACATGCGACAACACCCAGCCGCCGATCACGCGTTGCGGAATGTGGTGTGCCCGCAGCCAGCGCCGCATGACCTCAGCCGGATGGGCGAACGCGCTGAGGCTGAGCACCGCACGGATATCGCGTCGGCGTGCGGCCACCAGGAGCGCTGCGCCTGCACCGACGGAATGGCCTGTCAGCGCCACACGTTGCGCATCAAGGTCGGGCTGGTGTTGCGCCCACTGCAGAGCGGCGTCGATGTCTTCAGCAAAGCGCGGCAGCGAGGTGAACTGATCTTCGTCGCTCAGACCGTGGCAGCGCGCATCGACCAACAGCACGGCAATGCCCGCTTCGTTGAGTGGTGCAACCAACGGCAACAGCGTTGCGGCGTTGGCGCCCCAGCCGTGCATGCCCACGACAAGCGGCCAGGGGCCTTGGGTCGTCCCCGAGGGCCGCGCGAGCAAGGCATGGAGGTGTCGGTGGTTGGCCGTGGGGATGCGCAAGGATTGCACTTGCTCAGCCCCCACGCCATGGTCCTCAGGCGTGCTGAGGTGGGGCAGGCGCTCAGGCCGCAACCCTTTGAGCAGCGCAGCATGGGCAAGCCGGGGAACGCCCCAGTACAACGCGCCCAGGGCGCCGACGGCGTAGAGTGATGAAGACAGCAGATCGACGGGCATGATGGTGCAATGCGACCAGGCACGGGGCTTCTTGTGAAAACCTGTGTCGATTGTATCTTGTACCCCATGGGGTATATTGAGGGGATACCCGGGTGCGGGGAACAACGTACGGAAAGGAGCCCAAGCATGACGACACGACACACTGATGTGGCCATCCTGGGTGCCGGGACGGCGGGGCTGTATGCGATGCGCGAGGTCAAACGCGCCGGGCGTGATTTCCTGCTGATCGATCCCGGTCCGTTGGGTACCACCTGCGCGCGGGTGGGCTGCATGCCTTCCAAGGTGGCACTGCATGCCGGGGCGGAGTGGGCCACCCGGCTGCACTGGGGCGACATCGGCGTCACGGGCAGCGAGGGCCTGCAGATCGATCGGGCGCAGGCCTGGGCTCACGTGCGCCACTGGCGCGATCAGTTCGCGGGCAGCGCGGCTGGCAAGGCGCGCCAGGGCGCTGGCGAGCGGCTGCTGATGGGCCGGGCGCGGTTCACCGCGCCGACGGTGCTGGCTGTCGACACGCCGGATGGCATGGTGGCGGTGCACGCCCGTGCTGTGGTGATCGCCACCGGATCACGGCCGGTGGTGCCGGCCTGGCTCCATGAACTGGGCGACCGTGTGGTAACCACGGACGGCTTCTTCGAGTTGCCCGACCTGCCCCAACGCGTGGGGGTGCTGGGTCTGGGGGCCATCGGGCTGGAGATGGGCCTGGCGCTGGCTCGGCTGGGGGTGGACGTGATCGGCGCCGACATGGCGCCTGTGGTGGCCGGCATCGCCGATCCGGTGGTGGCCGAGCAGGCGCAGGCGCTGTTCTCACGCGAGATGACGTTGTGGCTGGGTCGGGCCAGCGCGCTGACACCCACATCCCGCGGCGTCTTGATGCGATCGGGCGATCACCAGGCCGAGGTGGATCTGGTGCTGGCCGCGCTGGGCCGGCGGCCGAATGTGGAGGGTCTGGGTCTGGCAGAGGTCGGTGTGCCGCTGGACGCGCGTGACGTCCCGCTGTTCAACCCTTCCACCATGCAAGTGGGCGATCTGCCCATCTACTTGGCTGGCGACGTCAACGCCGATCGGCCGCTGATGCACGAGGCTGTCGACGAAGGCAGCATCGCTGGATTCAATGCCGCCCGCGATCAGGCCACCGCGTTTGCGCGCAAGGTCAGCCTGGGCATCGCATTCACCGACCCGGATGTGGTCAGCGTGGGCGAGCGGTTTGACCGCCTGCCGATCGACGACATCCTGGTGGGTACCGCTCGCGGCGAGGGCAATGGCCGCTCGCGAATCCTCGGCGGCGAGGGGGGCGTGTTGCGGGTGTACGCCGATCGGGCAAGCGGTCGCCTGCGGGGCGCCGCCATGGTCGGCGCGCGCGGTGAGCATGTGGCCCACTTGCTGGCCTGGGCCGTGCAGCGTGGCGAGACGGCCATGTCGCTCTTGTCTCTCCCGTTCTACCACCCGGTCGTGGAGGAGCTGTTGCAAAGCGCCTTGCAGGACATCGTGCGCCAGCAAGGCGACCATGCGCCCTGGCCCATGGGCTTGGTGCCTCAGTGATCTGGCGCGTGCTGAAGCTGCAGCACACGCCCGAATGCCTCGGGTGCGACCGGGCGGTGGCTGACCCAGATCAGCGTACGCCCACGCAGGTGCTGAGTCACGCGGTCGACCAGCTCGGCTTCTGCTGCCAGGTCCAGCCCCTCGCTGGGTTCGTCCAGCAAGGTGATGGGGGCGTCTCGCAGGAGGGTGCGGGCCACGCCGAGCCGGCGGCGCTGGCCACCTGAGAGGTTGGCGCCGCCCTCGTCGATCCACGTATTCAGGCCTTCGCGCCATCCGGCAGACAGCGGGCTCAAGCCGACCAGATCCAGCATGGCCAGCATCTCTGCTTCTGTGGCGTCGGGTCGCGCCAGGCGAAGGTTGTCCGCCAGCGTGGCTGTTTGAGCCCATGTGAACTGCGAGGCGCAGGCGACGTACCGGCGCAGTGTGGCCTCATCCAGCGCCTGCACCGGCACGCCGCCGATGCGCACCTCGCCGGCCGTGGCCGCTTCCTGCCGGGTGAGCAACTGCAGCAGCGTGCTCTTGCCGCATCCGCTTTCGCCGGTCAGCAGAACGTGTTCGCCGTCAGCGATGGCCAGGTCGAGGTGGCGAAACACCGGGGTGTGGGCATCCCAGGCGAAACACACACCTTGCAGGACGATGCCGGCATCGGCTGGCTGGGGGCCATGCGCCGGGAATGCCGTGAGGGCGGGCTCATCGGCGATGGCCTGCAGGCGTTGGGCGGCGTGCGCCGTGCCAGGCAGATCCACACAAGCGCCAGCCAGCGGCTGCAGCGCTTCGATGCAGCCCATGACGATGAGCACGAGTGCGGCGATCCACGGCCCCGACAAGCGTGTGCTTTCGGGCGCGGCACCCAAGGCGCCAAGCACGCCCCACGCCAGCAGGCCCACGGCCAGCATCACCATGGCCCGCAGGGTGGCGCTGCGGCGTTGGGCCTGCAGGTGCGCATTCAGCCATTGGGTCTGTGTGTGCAGCGTGTGCTGTCGCTGGCTTGCCCAGGCCTGGCGGTGCAGGGACAGGGCCTCCAGCCCCTCGCAGGTATCGAGCAGCCGGGTACGCAGTTCGGCCCGCAACTGCGTCCACCGCGGCAACAGCGCCTGACCAATCTGCCAGCCGATCAGCGGCAGCCCGATCCAGGCCAGAGCCCACAGGAGCAAAGGGGCCCAGGCGAGCGTGGGCGCCCGCCACGCGAACAGACCTGTGACGCCGGCCAGCATCACGCCGGCGGCGGCCAGTGGCATCAACACGCGGGGGTGGAGATTGTCGAGCGCGTCGATGTCGCGAACCAGGCGGTTGAGCAGCTCGGCACCGTGGTAGCGCATCAGCTGACGGGGTGCCAGTGCCGCCAGATGACGATACAACCACAAACGCAAGCCGGCGAGCAGCCGGAAGGTGCCCTCGTGGCTCAGCACGCGTTCGCCCCAGCGCGTCGTGGTGCGCAGCACAGCGAAGAACCGCACGCCAGCGCCGGGCAAGAGAAAGTTGAAGGTGGCCGCCGTGCTGGCGCTGAGCCCAGCAATGGCCGCACCGGTCAGGAAGGCGCCCGACAGGCCCAGCAGTCCCAATCCTCCCGCCAAGGCCAGCACGCTCAGTGCCAGCCCTCCCAGCAGCCAGGGGCCCGCACCCGACAAGCGTTGCGCGAACGGGCTCAGGGTGCGCCAGCCCCTGCGCCAGCTCAGTGGCTCGACAGAACGGGGATAGGTCATGCCTTTGCCTCCGGCTCCGACGCGGGCGCTGCGTGCAGGCGACCTTCTCGTAGCTGCAAGACCCGGTGCGCCAGCGCCAGGGGGGCGTGCCGATGGGTCAGCAGCACGACCGTGCGGCCCTGGCAGAGGGTGGCCAGCCGAGACACCAGCGCGGCCTCGGTGTCGGCATCCAGACTGGCCGTGGGCTCATCCAGCAGCAACACATCCCCCGGGCGCAGGGCCACCCGGGCCAGCGCCAGCCGGCGCAGCTGCCCGCCCGACAGGCCTCGGCCACCCTCGCCCAGGCGGGTTTGCAACCCTTCGTGCAAGGCTGCCAGCCAGGGGCCCAGACCGGCCCAGATCAGGGCCTCGCGCATGGCGGCTTCATCGGCCTCGGGACAGGCCACGCGCAGATTGGCAGCCAGCGTGTCGGACAGCAGCCGGGGATGCTGGTTCATCCAGCCCACGCGCTCGCGCCAGGCAGCCAGGTCCAGCGAAGGCAGTGGCAGCCCGCCGACGCGAATCTCGCCGGCCTGCGCAGCGATCTGCCCCAGCAACAGGCGCAACAGGGTGGTCTTGCCGCCACCGCTGGGCCCCTGGATGGCGATCACCTCGCCAGGGGCCACAAGCAGGCTGCAGCCCTGCAGGACCGGCTCGCCGGACCGGTGAGCGAAATCCACGCAGTCCAGTGTCAGGCCGGGGGCGCCAGGGGGAAGCTGCGCATGACCTCCGGCCGGCTGAGGTGAGGGCGCATCGAGGATGTCGGTCAGCGAGCCGGCTGCCGCCAGGGCCTCGGCGCGCGCGTGGTAGTGGGCGCCGAGCTCCCGTAAGGGCAGGTAGAACTCGGGCGCCAGCAGGAGCACGAACAGCGCGACCTGCAGCGTGGGGGGCTGGCCGTACAAGCCGAAATCCAGGTGGCCGAGCAGGTTCATGCCAAAGTACACGGCTGACAGCGCAATGGCCACCGAGGCAAAGAACTCCAGCACCGCGGCCGACAGAAAGGCCAGACGCAGCACGCGCATCGTGCGCACCCGAAACGCGTCGGCCACCGCCGCCACCTGCCTGCCCATGCGGTGATGGGCGTTGAGCAACTGCAGTGTGGGCAGGCCGCGAACCAACTCCAGGAAATGGCCACTCATGCGCTGGAGCATCTGCATCTGTTCGGTCTGGCGCTGGCGTGCGCCCCAGCCCACCAGCACCATGAATAAGGGGACCAGCGGGGCCGTCAGCAAGAGGATGGCGGCCGCGCCCCAACTCACCGGCAACACCGCAGCGGCGATCATCAGCGGCGCGATACCCGCCAGCCACTGCTGCGGCCGATAGCGGGCGATGTAGCCGTCCACCGCCTCGACCTGTTCAAGCAAGGTGGCCACCAGCGCGCCGCCCTGTTGCCGGGTCGCCCATGCCGGGCCCAGCGCATGCAGTCGGTCGATCAGGGCGGTGCGCAGCGCGACGCGCACGGCCAGCGACATGCGTGCCCCGGCCTCTTCACGGACGAAGCCCCCCAGCGCGCGCCCGGCGATGCAGGGCAGCATCCACCACCATAGCCCGGTGAGCGATGACCAGGGGCTGCGGTCGATGGCCACGCCATGCACCACCGAGGCCAGCAAGGCGGCCAGTCCAATGGTGCAAGCGGTCTGCAGCACGCCCGCCAGCACGGCCACGGCGGCCCACTTGGGTTGGCGCCCATGCGCCTGGATGAGGCGCTTCAGCGCGGCAAGATGGGGGTCGGCCTGGCGAGAGGAAGACATGCCGGCATGGTATCGGGCGTCAGGGCTCAGAACGACAGGATCTGAACACCGGGCTTGAGCACATGGGCGGCCACCTCGGCCGGTTTGGCGGGCGTCACGCCGGGGACAAGGTCGCTGGCCTGCTTGCCCGCGTTGGGCAGGTACAGCGCGCAGACCTCAACCTTCGCGCCAGCCTGGATCAGCCCCATCAGCATCTGCTGCGGCGTCACGTTGCGGGGTTGGAGGGTGGGCATGGTGGCGTTGCGCACGGCGATGTCGGCAGCGGCGTCGCACAGCAGCACCCGCACCTGGGCCTTTTGCTCCAGCGCCTGGCTCGCCAGCACCAGGCCAGCGCCCTGGGCCATGGTGCCTGAGGACTGGATGTTGACGAACAGCTCACCGGCCTGGGCAGCCGAGAAGGTCAGGGCGCTCAGCGCCAAAGCGGTCAGGGTGGTTTTCATGCAAGGCTCCTTTGGGTTGAATGAACAGGGGATGAGCAGGAAGGCGTCAGGCAGGGCCAAACAGCCGATCGGTCAAGCGCACGTACCATGCCGCCGACTGAACCTGGACGATGTAGGCCAGCGCGATCAGCACGGCCGCGTCGGCGCCTTGTGCTCCAAATACGCCCAAGGCAATGGCCAGCGCGATGGAGAGGTTGCGCATCACGGTGCCGTAGACCAGCGCAACGGCGTCGCCGCGAACAAACAGCGCGCGACCCACCAGAGTGGCGAGACCGAAGTTCATGGCGTAGATCAGCGCGAGGGGCAGAAGCAGATGGGCCAGCGCAGCCGGTTGCCGCAGGATGTCGTCGGCCTTGAGCGCCATCGACACGCACACAATGCCCAACACCCCGAGGGTGGACCATGGCGGGAACAGCAGCTTGTGGTGGCTGTTGAACCGTGCGTGGCCATGGCGAGCGATCAGCAGCAGCTGCGTCAGGTGCCCCAGCGCCATGGGCAGGAAAACGACGAGCGCGATCTGCATGGCCACCTGCGTTACCGGAATGGCCACCACCGCGCCCAGCAGCGCCTTCAGATAGAGCGGCGCCAGAAGCGAGCCGGCCACAAGTCCGATCACGGTCATCTTCACCGCGGCGGGGACGTTGCCTTTTGCAAAGCCCGTCCACGAGATCGTCATGCCCGACGTCGGCAGCAGGGCGGTCAGCAGCAGCGCCAGGCGCGCTGCAGGGTCGTTCGCGAAGAACAGCGCCCCGGCCGCCCAGCCCACGGCCGGCATCACCATGAAGTTGATGACCAGGGCCACGCCTTGCAGCCGTGCACCGCCCGGTGCGGCCAGCGCCCGCAGGTTCATCGTGACCATCATGGGATAGACCATCAGAAAGGTCAGCGGCAGGATGGCCCAGCGCAGCATGCTGGCATCGCTCAGCTTCCCGACGGCCAGCCCGAGCACCATGGCACCCGGAATGCTCCAGACCAGCTGTTTCTGCAGCGTGCTCAGCAGGCGGTTCATGGGCTGGATTCAGACTGGTGCGTCTGCCGACGCGATTTGTCGCAGGCGCGCCACCACCCGGTTCAGCGTGGCGTGAGCCAGCTCGCAGGCCGCCTTCACTTCGGGGTGAATCGACAGGCTTGCGATCACGCGTGGATCCTGCAGCACGATGCGGGTGTGGCCGGGCGTCACCTCGGCAGCGCCGCCGCCACAAGGCAACAGGGCCACGATGTCAGGCTCGGCGCTCATCAGCGCGTGCGCGATCTTGGGGCTGCAGATGCCCAGCAGCTTCTGCGGGTGGGTGTCCAGGCCCATCTTGGCTTTCAGCGTGGCTTGCACATCCACTTCGCTGACGATGCCCATGTGCTCGGCCATCAAGGCCGCGCGCAGGGTGTCGATGGCTGCGGGCAGGGGTTGCGGCAGGTCGATGGCGAATGCGTAGGTCGGGTTCATGGTGCGGTGTCCTCTCCGTTGCGGGCGCGCTGGCGGTGGGTCTCGTGCTCGCCCCACATGGCGTTGAGGATGGCCAGCAGGACGGCGAAGCCGACGCCGAGGATCCAGGCGAAGTACCACATGATGTTGTTCCTTGAGGTCGGTGGGTGTCGTGGAGGGTTTAGTACGCCGCGTGGTCGTTCTCGCGGATGTAGGCCTCGGTGACCTTGCCGCGCATGACGCGGTAGGCCCAGCCTGTGTAGGTCACGATGAGGGGCATGAAGATCAGCGTGGCCCAGAACATGATCGACAAGGTCAGGTGGCTGGAGACGCTGTCCCACACCGTCAGGCTCGACGCCAGGTGCGTGCTCGACGGCATGACGAAGGGGAACATGCTGACGCCGGCCGTGCCGATCACGCCCACCACCGCCAGCGACGAAGCCACGAAGGCGCTCAGCGTGGCGCGGGCCCGCAGCAGCACGGCGGCCAGCAAGGCGCCGGCCACGCCGAGCGCAGGCAGGAGCCACAGCGCGGGCATGGCGGCGTAGTTGGCCATCCAGGCGCCGGGCTCGCGCACCACGGTCTTGGCCAGCGGGTCGGGCAAGGCATCGGGCAGCACCACCGAGGCGATGCGGTAGCCCTCGATGCCCTGCAGCCACACGCCTGCGGCGATGAAGCCGATCACCATCACCAGGGCCGCGCCGATGCCGGCCTTGACGGTGCGCGTCTGGATGATGCCTTCGGTGCGGTGGGCCAGGTAGGTGGCGCCTTGCAGCGTGATCATGGCGCTGCTGACCACGCCGGCCAGCAAAGCGAAGGGGTTGAGCAGGGCCCAGAAGCTGCCCGTGTAGGTGGGCATCAGGTACCCGTTGAACGAGAAGGGCACACCCTGCAGCAGGTTGCCAAAGGCCACCCCGAAGATGATGGGCGGCACGGCCCCGCCAACGAACAGGCCCCAGTCCCAGGTGCTGCGCCAGGTGGGGTGTTGGATCTTGCTGCGGTAATCAAAGCCCACGGGCCGGAAGAACAGCGCCCACAGCACGGCCAGCATGGCCCAGTAAAAGCCGCTGAAGGCCGTGGCGTAGACCAATGGCCAGGCGGCGAAGATGGCCCCGCCCCCGGTGATGAACCAGACCTGGTTGCCATCCCAGTGCGGGCCCGCGGTGTTGATGACCACGCGGCGTTCGGTGTCGTTGCGGCCCACGAAGGGCAGCAGCGAGCCCACGCCCATGTCGTGGCCGTCCATGATGGCAAAGCCCACCAGCAGCACGCCCACGAGCAGCCACCAGATCAGCTTGAGGGTTGGGTAGTCCAGCATGTGTTTCTCCTTGATCGGTGCGGCGGGCTCAGTGGGCCAGGGCCGGTGCGTGTTCGGCGTGCGTCGGCTCGTTCATGTAGCGGCCCGTGCCCAGACTGCCCGGGCCCATGCGGGCGAACTTCACCATCAGGAACATCTCGACCACCAAGAGCACGGTGTAGAAGCCGATGAAACCAGCCAGCGAACCGTAGATGCTTTCCACCGTCAGGTGAGACACGCTCATGTGCGTGGGCAGCACGCCGTAGATGGTCCAGGGCTGGCGGCCGTACTCGGCCACGAACCAGCCCAGCTCACAGGCGATCCAGGGTGCGGGCAGCATCCACAGCGCCCACTTCAGCAGCCAGCGCTGCTGCATGCAGGCCCCCTTGAGCGTGGCCCAGAAGCTCAGCGCGAACAGCGCCAGCATCAAAAAACCCAAGCCGACCATCGCCCGGAAAGACCAGAACATGGGCGCCACCGCCGGGATGGTGCTGTCCACTGCCTTCTGGATCATCTCGGGTGTGGCCTTGTTCACGTCGGTGGTGTACTGGCGCAGCAGCAGCCCGAAACCCAGGTCGGCCTTGTGTTGCTCGAACACCTGCTGGGCCACGGTGTCATCGGGCGTCTTGCGCAGCGTCTCCAGCGCGTTGACCGCCACGATGCCGCGCACGATGCGCTCGCGGTTGCGCGCTTTGATTTCGTGGATGCCAGGGATCTGTTTGTCCAGCGAGCGCGTACCGATCAGGCCCATGACGTAGGGGATCTCGATCTCCCAGTCGTTTCTCTGCTCGGCCTCGTTGATGCCTGCGACCAGCTTGAGGCCGGCGGGGGCGGGCTCGGTCTCCCACATGGCTTCCAGCGCGGCCATCTTGGTTTGCTGGGCTTCGCCCACGGTGTAGCCCGACTCGTCGCCCAGCACGATCACGCTCAGCACCGAGGCCAGGCCGAAGGCCGAGGCTACGCGGAAGCTGCGCTTGGCGAACTCGACATCACGCCCCTTGAGCAGGTACCACGCCGAGATCGACAACACGAACATCGCGCCCGTCACATACCCTGCCGAGACCGTGTGCACGAACTTGGCCTGGGCATCGGGGTTGAAGATCACAGCCCAGAAGTCGACCATCTCCATGCGCATGGTCTGGTAGCTGAATTCGGCGCCCACGGGGTTCTGCATCCAGCCGTTGGCCACCAGAATCCACAGCGCCGACAGGTTGGTGCCCAGCGCCATCAGCACGGTCACCATCAAGTGCTGGGTCTTGCTGAGCCGGTCCCAGCCAAAGAAGAACAGACCGATGAAGGTCGATTCCAGGAAGAAGGCCATCAGGCCCTCAATGGCCAGCGGGGCGCCGAAGACGTCACCCACATAGTGCGAGTAGTAGGCCCAGTTCGTGCCGAACTGGAACTCCATGGTGATGCCTGTGGTCACGCCCAGGGCGAAATTGATGCCGAACAGCTTGCCCCAGAAGCGCGTCATGTCCTTCCAGATGATGTTGCCCGTCATCACGTAGACGCTCTCCATGATGACCAGCAGCCAGACCATGCCGATGGTCAGTGGCACGAACAGAAAGTGGTACATCGCCGTAGCGGCAAACTGCAGCCGCGACAGATCGACGAGTTGTTCCGAAACCATGTGTGCTCCTTGTCCGCCCGCGCAAACAAACCTGCGCCAACCGTGCTGATGTCCTTACACGTTCCGTACCACCCGGGGTATGGCGGAAAAGTTGTGACGGATCAAGGGCTTGCAGCAGCTTCCCGTTCGGAAGGCGTCGCTACTGATGTCAGTTTGGCTGCCAAAATGGCAGACTTGTCTTGCCCGACCCGGGCGGCAGGATGACAATGGAGCCATGGATCCGACCTTGACCGAGCTGGTGGCCTACTTGGATGGGCTAGACGTGCCGCACATCGTCTTCGACCGGTCTTACCGCATCGTGGCGGCCAATGCCGCCTACCTGGCGGCGTTCAGCCCGCAAGCGTCCGTGACGGGCCGGACCTGTTATGAGGTGTCTCACCGATTCAGCGTGCCGTGCGACCAGGCCGGCGAGAGTTGCCCCATGGCCATGGCGCGCCAGACCGGCAAACAAGAGCGCGTGCTGCATCTGCATCACACCCCGCGCGGCGAAGCCTATGTGAACATCGAGCTGATGCCGTTGCGTGGCGCCGGTCCCGGCGCGGCGCGCTACTTCGTCGAGAAGATGGAGGAAGTTCACCTGGCTCGCGGCCGTCCGAGCGAGCAAGGTCTCGTCGGGCGCTCCCCCGCGTTCCGACGTTTGATCGAGCAGGTGCAGCGCGTGGCCGGCTCATCTGCGAGCGTCTTGCTGCTGGGCGAATCCGGCACTGGCAAGGAACTGGTGGCGCGCGCGCTGCACGAGGCCAGCCCGCGCAAGGCTCGCCCTCTGGTGGTGGTCGACTGCGCCAGCCTGACCGAAACACTGTTCGAAAGCGAGGTCTTCGGCCACGAGCGCGGCGCCTTCACTGGCGCGACCAACGCCAAGCAGGGGCTGGTCGAAGCGGCCGACGGCGGCACCCTCTTCCTGGACGAGGTGGGCGACATCCCGCTGAGCATGCAGGTCAAGCTGCTGCGCCTGCTGGAAAGCGGCACCTATCGGCGCGTGGGCAGCACCGAGTTGCGCCATACCGATGTGCGGGTGGTGGCGGCGACCCACCGCCATTTGCGTGGCATGGTGGCTGAGGGGCGCTTCCGAGAGGATCTGTTTCATCGCCTCAACACGTTTCCCATCCGTCTGCCCTCGCTGCGCGAACGCGCTGAAGACGTGCCGTTGTTGGCCGAGGCGCTGCTGCAGCGTCTGGCGCCCGATCGCCGCCTGAGCCTGTCGCGTGGTGCGCTGCAACTGCTGCGCCGCCAGGCCGTGCCAGGCAATGTGCGGGGCCTGCGCAACGTCCTGGAACGTGCCGTGCTGCTGACGGATGGCACCGTGGTCGACACCGCCGCAGTGCAGCGCGCGCTCGACATGGACAACGACGAAGGCGCAGCGGCATCCGCTGCCATCGGCAGCCCCGCGCCCTTGCGGGCTCGCTTGCGCGAGGAGGCGGTTCAACAGGCCTTGCGCCACCCCGGCCGTCGCGCCGAGCTGGCGGCTGCGCTGGGCATCAGTGAGCGCACGCTGTACCGTTGGATCCGGGCCGCTGAGCCCAGTGCTTGATCGCCCCGACCGGAGCGGCATCCCTCTTCAGGGGGGAGGCGGTCGGCCGTTGTCCGTGGCATCGTGCGCGGCAGGCTGCCGCCAGTGCGCGCAAGCGGCGCGCTGCGCGGCCCACGTCGACTTAACTCAATGAGGATTGTTCGCATGCAGAACGTGCGCATGTTGCTCGCCCGCTCGCTCATGGCCCTGTCGCTGGCGGGGGTGATGCTGTCCACGCAGGCCCAGCAGGCCGTCATGGAATACCGCGAGGGCGAGGCTCCGTCACCGGCCGACGTGGCTGAGATCCTGTCGCGCAGTGCCGCGGAGAACCTGAAGCATCGCGGCCTGGGCCGCTCGGGCGGGCTCGGCTCGCCGTTTGCCGCCCTGGAGGTCAAGTCTGTGGCGCAAGTGCGAGACGCGACCGCCTTGTCGGTGCCTGTCACCTTCGCATTCGACTCGGCAGAACTCACGCCGCAGTCGCGCAAGCAACTGGACGCCGTGGCCGAAGGCATCCGCCTCACGGAAGGCACCGTGCGCGTGGTGGTCGAGGGCCACACCGACGCCAAAGGACGCCTGAGCTACAACGACGACTTGTCGGTGCGGCGTGCGCGGGCGGTGCGTGATTACTTTGTGCAGCAGCATCGTTTGGCGTCGCGCCAGTTTGTGGTGGAGGGCCGTGGCCCCCGTGCGTTGATCGACAAGCAGGATCCGTACAGCGCGCGCAACCGCCGCGTGCAGTTCCGGGCTGGCTGATGCGCCGCGCGGGGCGTGTGATCCTGGCCGCGTGCGCCGCGGCCATTACGGAGTTGGGACGGGCGCGATTGTGCGGCGCAAGTCTTTTCAGCCGTCTCCCCCTGAGTGGGGAACACCCCCTGGGGCGGGGGCGTTCGGGCGACGATGCGGGCTGGCCCCGGATCAGGCCTCGCGGCGCAATGCCGGGAACAGGATCACGTCGCGGATGTTGGGCGCATCGGTCAGCAGCATCATCAGGCGGTCGATGCCGATGCCGCAGCCGCCCGTGGGGGGCAGGCCGTACTCCAGCGCGCGGATGTAGTCAGCATCGAAGTACATCGCTTCTTCGTCGCCGGCATCCTTCGCGTCGGCCTGGGCCTGGAAGCGCGCGGCCTGTTCTTCGGGGTCGTTCAGCTCGCTGAAGCCGTTGCCGTATTCGCGGCCGGTGATAAACAGCTCGAAGCGTTCTGTGATGCTGGGGTTGCTGTCGGATGCGCGGGCCAGCGGCGACACCTCGACCGGGTAGTCGATGATGAAGGTGGGCTGCCAGAGCTTTTCTTCCACGGCGGCTTCGAACATGGCGAACTGCAACTCGGCCAGGCTCCAGCGTGCGGGCGGCTCTTCGCCCAGGTGCTTGAGCTTGTCGTGCAGCAAGGCCGCGTCATCGGCCTCTTCGGGTGTCAGGCCGGCCACCTGGATCAGCGATTCGCGCACAGTCAGGCGCTGGAAGGGCGACTCGAGGTCGACTTCCTTGCCGCCGTAGGTGAGCCTGGCGGTGCCCACTGCGGCAATGGCCGCGTGGCGCAGGATGGATTCGGTGAAGTCCATCAGGTCGCGGTGGTTCCACCACGCTGCGTAGAACTCCATCATCGTGAACTCGGGGTTGTGTCGGACAGACACGCCTTCATTGCGGAAGTTGCGGTTGATCTCGAACACGCGCTCGAAGCCACCAACCACCAGGCGCTTCAGGTAAAGCTCAGGCGCGATGCGCAGGAACATCTCCTGATCCAACGCGTTGTGATGCGTGATGAAGGGCTTGGCGTTGGCGCCGCCGGGGATGGGGTGCATCATGGGCGTCTCGACTTCGAGGAAGCCGTTGTCGACCATGAAAGCGCGGATGGAGGCAATCGCCTTGCTGCGGGCGATGAAGCGCGAACGCGAGTGCTCATCGACGATCAGGTCGACATAGCGCTGGCGGTACTTCTGCTCCTGGTCCGTCATGCCGTGAAACTTGTCGGGCAGCGGACGCAGGGCCTTGGTCAGCAGGCGGATGTGGGTGCACTTGATCGACAGCTCGCCCGTCTTGGTCTTGAACAGCGTGCCTTCTGCGCCCAGGATGTCGCCCAGGTCCCAGTGCTTGAAGGCCTGCAGGGTGTCGGCGCCGACGTTGTCCAGCGTGACGTAGACCTGGATGCGGCCCGTGGCATCTTGCAGGGTGCCGAAACAGGCCTTGCCCATCACACGCTTGAGCATCAGACGGCCGCCCACGCTGACCTTGACGCCCTGGGCTTCGAGCGCCTCGGGCTCGGTGCCGTCGTGCGCGGCGTGCAGGTTGTGCGCGCGGTCGGCCGGTTTGAAGTCGTTCGGGAAAGCCACACCCTGGGCCCGGATGGCGGCCAGTTTCTCGCGGCGCTCAGCCACCAGTTTGTTGGTGTCCACCACCGGGTCTTGGGTGGCGTCGTGCGTCGCAGGGGTGTGTGAAGATGTCATGACAAGGCAACAGGTTTCGGGTCGGCCAAACCCTCGATTGTATGAAACCGTGGGCGACAATGGTGGACATGCCCGCTTCCTTGTCCGTGCCGCGGTCCGCCGTCGGCAACCTGCTCGCCAAGCTCCTGATCGTCGGGCTCGGCCTGGCCATCACCGTGGTCGTGGCCCGCCAGGGGCCCCGGGTGCAGGGCGCGTTTGCGCTGTTCATGGCGGTTGAATCGGCGCTGCTGACGCTGTTTTCCGGTCTGGGGCTGTGGCTGGCGCGGCAAATGTCACGCCAGGCCGATGCGCCATTGGCCCGCGCGCGACCCATGTTGCTGGGTGTGCTGCGCGCGGCGGTTGGGCTGGGCCTGCTGGCCTCGCTGGGCCTGCTGGCCTGGTCATGGGTGGCCGATGTGACGCCTTACAGCCTGTTGTGGCTGCTGGCGTTGGCCACGCCCTTCCTGTTGCTGGTGCCGACCGCCACGGGCCTGTGGTTGGGGCAGGGGCGCATGCTGCCCATCAACATCGCGCAGGTCGGGGCGCCGGCCTTGGTGCTGGCCGGGCTGGGCGGCGCCATGTGGCTGGTGGAGGGCACTCAGCGCAGCGCGCCCACCATCCTGCTGGTGCTGATCGCCTGGGTGAGCGGCAAATCGCTGGTGGCTGTGCTGACGGCCTTCTGGGCCTTGCGCCACGCCAGCCAGCGTGACGATGCCGTGGCCACTGGTCTGCAGGACACCCGCTTGCAGCGCTTCGAGGATGAGCGGCCCAGGTGGTACAACGACTGGCGCTTCGTGCTCACCATCGGCGCGACCAATGTGGTGAGCCTGCTCAACTACCGGGCGTCGCTTTTTCTGGTCGAGCGTTTCCACGGACTGGAACGCGTGGGCACCTACTCGGTGGCCGTGACGGTGGCCGAGTTGCTGTGGCTGGTGTCGTCGGCGGTGACCATGTCGTCCTATGCCCGCATTGGCCACCCGGACAGCCAACAGGCCGCCGAGATGACCTTGCGGGCCGTGCGCTTCAATGTGTTGGCCACACTGGCTGCGGCGCCCGTGCTGGGCGCGCTGGCGCACTGGGGCGTGCCCTGGGCGCTGGGAGAGGCCTATGCGGCATCGGTCGCGCCACTGCTGGTGTTGCTGCCGGGGGTGGCAGCCTATGCAGCGGCCTCAGCCTTCTCGGCCTATTACACCAACCACCTGGGCCGGCCTCATCTGTCGGCCGCAGTGGCGGGTTTGTCATTGGCCATCAGCGTGGCCGGCGGGCTGCTCATGATCCCGGCAGGCGGGGCGGTGGGCGCCGCCGCGGCCAGCACGGCGGGCTACACGCTGGCCATCGTCGTGGCCTGCGGGCTGTTCCTCAAGCACGCCGGGTTGCCCTGGCGTGCGCTGTGGCGCGCCGGCTGAGCCATTTGCAACCCGATTTTGGGGGGGAGGGCTCGCCCGCAGTACGCAACCCGCCCTGCTTGCCCTGACAATGTCGGCTTCATCGCTGCCGCCCATGAGCCTTCTGCGCCGTTTTCTGATCCGCCCCGCCGCCCGCGTCTTGTCCATCTGGACGGGGCCGCGCATGCTCTATGGCTGGCGCAACGCCGATGGCAGTTGGTGCCCGCACACCCGTGTCAGCTCCCATACCTGTCTGGAAGGCGGCGCGGGGCTGGTGCTCGGCGATCACGTGTTCGTGGGCCACTTCAGTCGGCTCGATGGCTCCAATGGCCTGGTGGTGGAAGAAGGTGTGCAGATCACCAGCCATGTGTGCGTGCTCAGCCATTCCAGCCACGGGGCTGTGCGGGTGATGGGCCGCCAGTACGTGCGCGACCCTCAGCCGGCGGGCTATGTGCGCCGCGCCACACACATCGGGGCCTACAGCTTCATCGGGCCGCACAGCGTGATCGCGCCGGGCGCGCGCCTGGGCCGGGGGGTGGTCGTGCAGGCCTACAGCTTTGTGCGTGGCGAGGTGCCTGATTTCGCCATCGTGGGGCCGCAGGCGCCCGGTCGCCCTGCCGAGGTGCTGGGCGACACCCGTGAGGTGGACGGCCCGGTTCTCGCCCAGCGCCCCGAGTTGCAACGGCTGTATGCCGAGTGGGCGGGGCACGGCAACCTGAACCGTGCGTTGGCCGCCGCTTCCCGCCCCCCCAGCGAGGCAGCCCGATGAGCCAACCGCCGCGCATCCTGTTCTTCGCCGATGCGGCCAGTGTGCACACACGCCGCTGGGTGGCAGCCATGGCCGAGCGCGGCGCCCGCTGCGCGGTCATCACCCGCCAACCGGGTGAGGTGCCAGGCGCCGAGGAGGTGCTGGCCATCCGCCCAGGCGCCGACAAGGCCAGTTGGTTTCTGGCGCTGCCCGAGGTGCGGCGTCGCGCGCGCGAACTGGCGGCGCGTTTCCGCCCCACGCTGGTCCACGGTCACTATGTCACCTCGTATGGGCTGTGGGCCACGATGTGCGGGCTGCCGTGCCCCAAGGTGCTCACGGCCTGGGGCAGCGACATCCTGGTCACACCGCGCGAGAGCCGCTTCATGCGCGCGGTGGTGGCCTGGTCGTTGCACCATGCCGATCTCATCACGGCCGACTCGATGGACATGCTCGACGAGATCGCCCGCTACCATCCGCAGGCGCCGTGTCACCAGGTGCTCTGGGGTGCTGACACCGACGTATTCGTCCCGGGCGAGCCTGGCGAAGACTTTGATGTTGTCAGCCTGCGCAGTTGGGAGCCCAACTACAACATCGATGTGCTGATCGAGGCGTTTGCGCGTTTCATCAGCCTGCGCCCGCACGCGCATGCGCGCCTGCTGCTGCTGGGTGGCGGCCCACAGCGTGCGCAGCTCGAACAGCGTGTGCAGGACCTGCGCCTGCTGCAGCAGGTGCGCTTCGTGGGACGCGTGGGCGATGCCGAGATGGTGCGCGCCATCCAGCGCAGCCGTGTGTCGGTGTCGGTGCCCACGAGCGATGCCACCTCGGTGTCGGTGCTCGAGTCCATGGCCTGCGGCCTGCCCATCATCGCCAGCGACCTGCCAGCCAACCGGCAATGGATTGCGCCAGGCGCAGGCGGCTGGCTGGTGCCGCCGCGCGATGCCGAGGCCATCACGCAGGCGCTGGTCGCGGCCCATGATCAACCCGATCAGGCCAGGCTCATGGGCGAGGCCAATCGCGCACGCATCGAGCGTGACGCGTCTCGCAAAGGGCAGATGGACACCATGTGGCGGCTGTATGACAGGCTGCTGCACCCCACGGTGCCGCGTGTGGCGCGCCGCCGTCCTGTCGAGCGCTGAGCCCATGACCGCCACATCGCTTGTCACGGTCATCGTGCCGTGTCGCAACGAGCGCGAGCACATCGTGCCTTTCTGTCAGAGCGCCGCGCTGCAGCAGTTGCCTGAAGGTTGGTCGCTGGAGGTGCTGGTGGCCGATGGCCTCAGTGACGACGGCACGCGCGAGCGTCTGTCGGCCTGGTGCGAGCAGGATCCGCGCTTCCGGATGATCGACAACCCGGGCCGCATCGTGTCCACCGGGCTCAACCGCTGCATCGCCGAGGCGCGCGGTGAGTTCATCGTGCGCATGGACGTGCACACGGTGTATGCACCCGACTATGTGGCCGAATGCCTGGCTGCCTGGCAGCGGACGGGTGCGGACAACGTCGGTGGGCCATGGCACGCGGGCGGTCAGGAGGGGCGTGGTGCGGTGGTGCAACGCGCCGTGGCGGCGGCGTTCCAGTCGCGGTGGGTGGCCGGCGGGGCGCGCTCCCGCGACCTGGCCTACGAGGGGCCGGTGGACACGGTCTACCTCGGCGCCTGGCCTCGCGAGACGTTTGCGCGCTTCGGTGGCTTCGATGAGCAACTGGTGCGCAATCAGGACGACGAGCACAACCTGCGCATCCATCAGGGCGGTGGCCGCATCTGGCAATCGGCGCGCATCCGCTCGACCTACTTTCCGCGCGCCAGCATCGGCGATGTGTTCCGCCAGTATCGGCAATATGGCTACTGGAAGCCTTTCGTGATGCGCAAGCATGGTCAGCCGGCGGCCTTGCGCCATCTCATCCCGGGGGCGTTTGTCGGGGCCTTGGGTGTCTGCCTGGCCGTGTTGCTGACGGCCGTGGCGGCCTTGCTGTGGGGCACAACCACCGGCCACTGGTCGCCGGGCCGCGGCGAGGCGGGCTATGGGCTGGCGCTGTGGGCAGCTTACGGGGGCGCGGTCGCACTGCTGGCACTGGTCACCGTCTATGGCGCCGCCGTCTGTGCAGTCAGCGTGACGATTGCACGCCAGCGCGGGCGCGACCTGCTGTGGCACCTGCCCGATGTGATCGGCGCCTACCACTTCGGCTATGGTCTGGGCTCGCTGCGCGGTTGGTGGGATGTGCTGCGCCGCCGGCCGCCCGATCCGGCTTTCGGGCGCCTGACCCGCTGACCGCGAAGGCCTTTTTCGTATTTATCTGCTCGATTGACGCCATGCGCTCCGAACCCGCACAACCCTTTCTGCCCTTTGCCTTGCCGGAGATCGGCGAGGAAGAGATCGCTGAAGTCGTCGACACGCTGCGATCCGGCTGGGTCACAACCGGCCCCAAGGCACGCAAGTTCGAAGAGGCCTTCTCGGCCTACCTGAGCCAGGGGCAAGCCGATGCGGGTGGCCTGCATTGCATCGCCGTCAACTCGGCCACCGCAGGCCTGCACCTGGCGCTCGAGGCGCTGGGCATCGGCCCCGGCGACGAGGTCATCACCACCACCCACACGTTCACGGCCACGGCCGAGGTGGTGCGCTACCTGGGCGCCGACGTCAAGCTGGTCGACATCGACCCGGCCACGCTCAACATCGATCTGGCGCAGCTCGAAGCGGCCATCACGCCCAGGACCAAGGCCATCATGCCCGTGCACTATGCCGGGCTGGCGGTCGACATGGATGCGGTGCAGGCCATCGCGCACCGGCATGGCGTCAAGGTGGTTGAAGACGCGGCGCACGCGCTGCCCACCACCTGGCGCGGCAAGTTGATCGGCCTGCACGACAGCGACGCCATCGTCTTCAGCTTCTACGCCAACAAGACCATGACCACGGGCGAAGGCGGCATGCTGGTCACGCGCAACGCCGAGCTGGCCGCGCGGGCCAAGGTCATGCGCCTGCACGGCATCAACCGCGATGCCTTCGACCGCTTCACGGCCAAGGTGCCGAGCTGGTACTACGAGATTGTGGCGCCGGGCTTCAAGTACAACCTGACCGACATTGCGGCGGCGCTCGGCCTGCACCAGTTGCAGCGCATCGATGGCTTCCAGCAGCAGCGCGAGCGCCTGGCGCAGCGGTATGACGCGGCCCTGGCCGACCTGCCCTTGATCCTGCCGCCGCGGCCGGTGCACGCCGGCGACCTGCATGCCTGGCACCTGTATGTGATCCGCCTGACCGACGATGCGGCCATCACGCGCGACCAGCTGATCGAACACCTGTTCCAGGCGGGCATCGGCGTGAGCGTGCACTACATCCCCCTGCACCTGCATCCCTACTGGCGCGACCATTACGCGCTGAAGCCCGAGCAGTTCCCGCACAGCCAGCACGCGTACGAGCGCATGGTCAGCCTGCCGCTGTATACCCGCATGGGCGAGGCCGATGTCGACCGCGTGGTGGCCGCCGTGCATGCAGCCTTCGGGCGCTGAGCCGGGCCTTCTGGTGAGCAAGCGCGCGTTCGACTGGGTCATGGCCAGCCTGGGGCTGGCAGTGCTCTCGCCGGTGCTGCTGCTGATTGCCCTGGCCATCAAGCTCGATTCACCCGGGCCGGTTTTTTTTCGTCAGGAGCGGGTGGGGCGCCACGGGCGGTTGTTTCGCATCCACAAGTTCCGCACCATGCGTCATGACCCGAGCGGTACGGGCCTGCAGATCACCGTGGGTGCGGATGCGCGCATCACGCGCGTGGGTGCCTTCTTGCGGGCAAGCAAGCTCGACGAGCTGCCGCAGCTGATCGATGTGTGGCGCGGCGTGATGAGCCTGGTGGGCCCACGCCCCGAGGTGCCGCGCTATGTGGCCGCCTACCCGGCGGACTTGCGCGACAAGGTGTTGTCGGTGCGCCCGGGGATCACGGACCTGGCCTCGATCACCTACCGCGACGAAGCCGCCGTGCTGGCCCGCGCGGCCGACCCCGAGCGGGCCTACATCGACGAGGTGCTGCCCCACAAGCTGCGCCTGGCGGCGCAGTATGTGGACGAGGCGTCCCTGGGCAAGGACATCGGGCTCATCATGCGCACGATCTGGGCGATCGTGCGACGATGAGAACGCTCGTTCGGTGGCCGCTTCAGGCCGTCTTGCGGCGACGCGCCACGCCAGCCATCGCCAGCAGGCCCACGCCCATCAGCGCCCAGGTCGAGGGCTCAGGCACGGGGGTGGTGAACTGGCCGAGGTCGCCTTCCAGCGTGACGTTGACGGCGAGTGAGCCGAACGGCTCACGCACGATCTGTAGGAAGCCGCGACCTTCGGCCGTCAGACCCAGCCCTTGCGCCAGGGCGTCCTGGCCATCGAGCGTCAACCGCAGGTCGGAGATCAGGTAGCTGAAGCTGGCGCGTTCGGCATTGGGCGGTGTGCCCTCGCAGCACAGGAAGCGGTTGTAGGGCGTGACCGTCACCGATCGGGTTTCGGGCTCGAACCAGGTGAACAGGTCGACCCGACCCGTCGTCAGATCGTTGTCGCCCGACACCATGGCACTGACGCGCCGCAGGTCGAAATCGACAGCCAGGTCGCTGATGGTGACGGAGCCGCCGGTCGAGACGCCCCGCAGGAAGGGGGCCGTGACGGCCAGATCGCCGGTGAAGGACACCTGCTGCAACGCGGGGGCGCCCGCTGTGGCCACCCATGCGGCTGTGCTGGCCGGGATGGTCCAGTCGATGGCGGAATAGAAGCCGCCATCTGCGTCGTACGTCGCACGCAGCTCGCTGCCTCTGGCCACGCCCGTCAGCATGCCGATCGACACGGCATCCAGCGCGTCACCGCCCAACACGAGGGTGGCCGAGCCGGACGCCACAGGGGTGGCCGCAAAGGCGGGAGACAGCGCGCCGAGGCTCAGCGCGAGGGAGGAATAAAGGGCGATCTTGTGCATGTGCATGCTCCCGATTGAATGAATGTGGGCGGATGCTAGCAACGCCCCGGGTCAGCACGCAATGATATTTACCGCCAGTCCACCCCGAGCGGTTTCCTTGTATTTGTCTTTCATGTCGGCGCCGGTCTCGCGCATGGTCTGGATGACCTTGTCCAGGCTGACACGGTGCTCGCCATTGCCATGCAGCGCCAGGCGGGCCGCGTTGATGGCCTTGACCGCCGCCACCGCATTGCGCTCGATGCAGGGGATCTGCACCAGCCCGCCCACCGGGTCGCAGGTCAGGCCCAGGTGGTGTTCCATGCCGATCTCGGCGGCGTTCTCGATCTGGGCCGGGGTGCCGCCCAGCACGGCGCACAGCCCGGCTGCCGCCATCGAGCAGGCCACGCCCACCTCGCCCTGACAGCCCACCTCGGCCCCCGAGATCGAGGCGTTCTCTTTGTAGAGCAGACCGATGGCGCCGGCGGTGAGCAGAAAGTCGACGACGCCGTCGTCCGTGGCCGAGGGCACGAAGCGGCGGTAGTAGTGCAGCACGGCGGGAATGATGCCGGCCGCGCCATTGGTGGGGGCCGTGACCACGCGGCCGCCAGCGGCGTTCTCTTCATTGACGGCCAACGCAAACAGATTGACCCAGTCCATCACGTGCAACGGGTCGGCCGGTGCGCTGTCGGCTTGCAGCTTGCGATAGAGCCCGGGTGCGCGTCGGGCCACGCGAAAGCCGCCAGGCAAGGTGCCTTCTTGCGCGCAGCCGCGCGCCACGCAGTCCTGCATCACCTGCCAGATGTGCAGCAGGCCGGCGTGTGTCGCCTCATCGCTGCGCCAATGCTGCTCATTGCGCCGCATGACCTCAGCAATGCCGATGCCATGCGCGCGCGTCTGTGCCAGCAGTTCGGCCCCGCTGTGGAAGGGCAAGGGCAACACGGATGGGTCTGGCGCGATCGTGGCCTGACGCCCGGCGTCGTCGGCCGCCGCCTGGCTGAGCACGAAGCCGCCGCCCACCGAGTAGTAGGTGCCTTCGGCCAGCAAGGCACCATCGGCATCCCAGGCCTCGCAGCGCAGGCCATTGGGGTGAAAGGGCAGGCGCTCGCGGCCCAGAAAGCGCAATGTCTCGCCCTTCTCAAAAGGCACCGCGTGCTGGCCCAGCAGCGTCAACCGCCCCGTGTCGCGCACGGCCGTGATCCACGTTTCGATCTCGTCCACCGGCACGGTGTCGGGTTCATGCCCCATCCAGCCCAGCAACACGGCCTTGTCGCTGCCGTGGCCTCGGCCGGTGGCGCCCAGGGAACCGTATAGGGTGCAGCGAAGCCGCGCGACCTGATCAAGGATGCCAGTGTCGCGCAGCTTCAGGGCGAACAGACGCGCAGCCCGCATCGGGCCCACGGTGTGGGAACTGGACGGGCCGATGCCCACCTTGAACAAATCGAAGACCGAGACGGCCATGACGCAGCACCCTTTTCCCGCCCATCATCGTGGGCGGATCGCACGGGCGCAAGTCAGGGCCGCCCCGGCCTTGTTGCGTCAGGGGTTGGCGCGTGACGAACTGCTCAGGGGTGCGTCAGCGTGCGGCTTGGAACAATGCGTCGCCCGCCTGCATGGGGTCGCCCGTCGACTCGAAAGTCTTGATCCACACCGGGTAGCTGTGGATGACCTGGTGTTGCCAGGGGTGGAAGCCCGGCCGGTAGTAGTCCAGCAGCTTCAACGTGTTGCGCGCAAACAGACCACCTGGCCCATACAGCCACCACGCGCCCTTGACGCACATCCACATCCGCTTGCCGAACGAGAACTTGTCGCCCTTGAGCAGCAGGTTGGTCAGGCGCATGCTGTCGACCACGACCTTGTACAGCGCATGCGTCATGGCCGCGCAGCGCATCACGTAGCCCACCTTGGCCACGTCCATCATCACGTCGTAGGCCACGGCCTTGTGCTCCATCTCCTCGATGGCATGCCAAGCCCACATGGCGCGCACATTGGCATCCGCTGGGGCCATCACGTCCTTCGACTCGAACAGCATCTGCGCCATCATCGCGGTGAAGTGCTCAAAGGCCGCAGTGAGCGCCAGGTTGTACTTGGCCGAGTACTTGCGCGTGTAGTTGTCGAACAGCGCCTTGGCCTCGGTGATGATGTGGTCCACATCCAGCCCCTGCTTGCGCAGCAGGTCGTTGTAATGGGTGTGGGCAATGCCGTGCTGGCCTTCCTGGCGGATGAAGTTCTTGACGTCCTCGCCGAGCTTGCGGTCGGTGATCAGATGCCGAAAGGCGCGCACACTGGTGATGAAATAGCGCTCGCCATCAGGAAAGGCGGCCTGCATGCCATCGAACAAACGGGTCTTGAAGGCATCGCCGCCATACCACCAGCGTGGGGTGTTTTCGTCGAGCGAAAAATCCAGTTTTTCGCGGGGCACGATGGCGTGCGGTGCCTGGCTCTTGTATTGGCTCATGGGCGGTGTCTCCTGGGCAGCATCGGTGAACGACGGTAGCAGTATGACCTATGTGAGATTTCCATGACGTAAACGTCAGCGACACGGAGGCATCGTCCGCGACATGGGCGGCGTCATGGCCGCGTCGGTTTGGGGTCTGCCCCAGGAGAAGGGATGTGAGATGAAGCGGAAGTACGGCAATCCGGTTGTCGCTCGGGCGTCCACCGTCACGCCGGGCTTGGGCGGCCCTGCCTTGCTGAAAGCCGTGCTGCGCGACTGCCTGGCACACGTGCTCCCCAATGCCAGCGCTGTCGCCCAGGGCAGCCTGGAGCCCGAGCACATCCACCAGATGCGCGTGGCGCTGCGCCGCCTGCGGACGGCGCTGAGGGAGTTGAGCCGTCTTGAGGCGGGTAGCGATCTGGGGCGCCATGAGCCGGCGCTGGCAGCGGCGTTCCGCGCGCTGGGGGCGGTGAGGGACCGCCAGACGGTGATCGCCCAACTCGAACCCACGCTGAACCGGGCCGGCATCGGGCCAGTTCGGTGGCGAAGTGGTGACGCGGCGCCGGACAGTGCGACGGTGGCGGCCGAGCCCAGGCTTCAGCGCGCCTTGACCGAGCTGATGCTCTACAGCGTGGCGCCGGTTGAAGCGCTTGCCGCCGGCCAAGCAAGGCCCCGGCGGTTGATCAAGCGCCGCATCAAGAAATTGCATGCCGAGGTGAGCCGGAATGCGCGCCGGTTCCAGAAGCTGCCGGTCGAGCGGCAGCATCGGGTGCGCAAGCGGCTCAAGCGCCTACGCTATCTGATGGAGCTGGTTCAGCCGATGTTCGGCGGCAAGCGCATGGCCACGTACCTGCGCGCGGTGCACGCTGCCCAAGACGCATTGGGCCGACACAACGACGTGGCCGTGGCACGGGCCCTGCTGGATCCGGCTGCACTGGACGCTTCGGACCCCGCCACCACGGCGGCCGACGCCTGGCTGGCACAAGAGGCAACGCAGTCGGCGCGCCAGAGCGCCCGGGCCTTGCGCAAACTGCCCAATGTGAGGCGCGTCGTGAAAACGCGGCCGGGGCCTTGAAACTTGTTTCCTCGTCCCTATAATCTGTTAGCACTCGCCGACCATGAGTGCTAACGGTTGTTTTTTGCATCGTGGCAGACATGGTCGGCAGCTTTCGGACGCGAGCCAGGCTCGCGTCGTTCGTTCACCAACCCGATGTCTCAAGAGACAGGAGAAGTCATGAAACTGCGTCCCCTGCACGATCGCGTGATCGTCAAGCGCCTGGAACAAGAAACCAAGACCGCTTCGGGCATCGTCCTGCCCGATGCCGCCACCGAGAAGCCTGACCAAGGCGAAGTGCTGGCCGTCGGTCCTGGCAAGCGCAACGACAAAGGCGACTTCGTGGCCCTGAACGTTCAGGTAGGTGACCGCGTGTTGTTCGGCAAGTACTCGGGCCAGACCGTCAAGGTCGATGGCGAAGAGCTGCTGGTGATGCGCGAAGAAGACCTCTTCGCCGTTGTCCAGAAGTGATCCGCGCACGCTGATCCTGCTTACCTGACACCCCCCATTCATTGATTTCGGAGAATTGACATGGCAGCAAAAGACGTCGTGTTCGGCGGCGAAGCCCGTGCGCGCATGGTTGAAGGCGTGAACATCCTGGCCAACGCCGTCAAGGTGACCCTGGGCCCCAAGGGCCGCAACGTGGTGCTCGAGCGCTCGTTCGGCGGCCCCACCGTGACCAAGGACGGTGTGTCCGTGGCCAAGGAAATCGAACTGAAGGACAAGCTCCAGAACATGGGCGCCCAGATGGTCAAGGAAGTCGCTTCCAAGACCTCGGACAACGCCGGTGACGGCACCACCACGGCCACCGTGCTGGCCCAGGCCATCGTGCGTGAAGGCATGAAGTACGTGGCAGCCGGCATGAACCCCATGGATCTGAAGCGCGGCATCGACAAGGCTGTCGCCGCTTTGATCGCTGAACTGAAGAAGATCAGCAAGCCCACCACGACCTCCAAGGAAATCGCCCAGGTTGGCACCATCTCGGCCAACAGCGACGCGGACGTCGGCGGCATCATCGCCGAAGCCATGGACAAGGTTGGCAAGGAAGGCGTCATCACCGTTGAAGACGGCAAGTCGCTGAACAACGAGCTCGAAGTCGTCGAGGGCATGCAGTTCGACCGCGGCTACCTGTCGCCCTACTTCATCAACAACCCTGAGAAGCAAGCCGCACTGCTGGACAACCCGTTTGTCCTGCTGTACGACAAGAAAATCAGCAACATCCGCGACCTGCTGCCCACGCTGGAGCAAGTGGCCAAGTCGGGCCGCCCGCTGCTGATCATTGCTGAAGAAGTCGAAGGCGAAGCCCTGGCCACCCTGGTGGTCAACACCATCCGTGGCATCCTGAAGGTCGTGGCCGTCAAGGCCCCTGGCTTCGGCGACCGCCGCAAGGCCATGCTGGAAGACATCGCCATCCTGACCGGCGGCAAGGTCATCGCTGAAGAAGTGGGCCTGTCGCTCGAGAAGGTGACCCTGGCCGACCTGGGCCAAGCCAAGCGCGTGGAAGTGGGCAAGGAAAACACCACCATCATCGACGGTGCTGGTGCCGCTGCCGACATCGAAGCCCGCGTCAAGCAAATCCGCATCCAGATCGAAGAAGCCACCAGCGACTACGATCGTGAAAAGATGCAAGAGCGCGTGGCCAAGCTGGCCGGCGGTGTGGCCGTCATCAAGGTCGGTGCTGCCACCGAAGTCGAGATGAAGGAAAAGAAGGCCCGCGTGGAAGACGCCCTGCACGCCACCCGCGCTGCAGTGGAAGAAGGCGTGGTGCCTGGCGGTGGCGTGGCCCTGCTGCGCGCCAAGCAGAACGCTGGCGAGATCAAGGGCGACAACGCCGACCAGCAAGCTGGTGTGCAACTGGTGCTGAAGGCCATCGAAGCCCCCCTGCGCGAAATCGTGGGCAACGCCGGTGGCGAGCCTTCGGTCGTGATCAACAAGGTGCTGGAAGGCAAGGGCAACTACGGCTTCAACGCTGCCAACGACACCTACGGTGACATGATCGAAATGGGCATCCTGGATCCGACCAAGGTGACCCGCACCGCGCTGCAGAACGCTGCTTCCGTGGCTTCGCTGATGCTGACCACCGAGTGCACCGTCTCCGACGCACCGAAGGACGACGCGCCTGCCGGTGGCATGCCCGACATGGGTGGCATGGGCGGCATGGGCGGCATGGGCATGTGATGCCTGCCTGAACGTCCTTGCGTTCGAGCAAAAGGGCCGCAGCGATGCGGCCCTTTTTTCTTGCGCCCCTCACGATATAGTCCTTGCATGACACGATGCGGCTTGATCGGCGTGGCGCTGATCCTCTCGTTGGCCTGGGGTCAACCGATGGCGGCGACGGTGCAGGTGGCGGTGGCGGCCAACTTCGCCGCCCCGTTTCAGCAGATCGCGCAGGCCTTTGCCGCGCAGACCGGGCACACGGTGCGGGTCTCGACGGCTTCCACCGGCAAGCTCTACCTCCAGATTCGCAATGGCGCACCATTCGAGGTGTTGCTGTCGGCCGATGACGAGACGCCGAGGAAGCTGGTGGCCGAGGGGCTGGCCGTGCCAGGCAGCCCATTCACTTACTCGCTGGGCAAGCTCGTGCTGTGGAGCGCGCAGCCGGGCTTGATCGATGCGGACGGGCGGGTGCTGCGCGAAGGCCGCTTCCAGCGGCTGGCGCTGGCCAATCCGAAGCTGGCGCCCTATGGGACGGCCGCCATCGAGACGCTGCAGGCTCTGGGCCTGCTGGAACACCTGAGGCCGCGCTTCGTGCAGGGCGAGAACATCGCCCAGGCTTTCCAGTTTGTCTCCACCGGCAATGCTGAGCTGGGCCTGGTGGCGTGGTCGCAGGTGACCGTGCCGGGCCAGCAAGCGCGCGGCTCGCATTGGGTGGTGCCCGAGCGCCTGTACAGCCCGATCCGCCAAGACGCCGCGCTGCTCAGGCGGGGGCAGGGGCAGGAGGCGGCGGAAGCCCTGATGCGCTTCCTGCGATCGGCGCCAGCCCGCCACATCATCCAGACCTGGGGGTATGGCCTTGCCGCTGAACCCTGAAGACTGGCAGGCCCTGTGGCTGACCGCCCGACTGGCGGCAACCACCACCGTGTTGCTGCTGCTGATCGGCACGCCCATTGCGTGGTGGCTGGCCCGCACGCGTTCGGCCTTGAAAGGCCCCGTGGCGGCGGTGGTGGCCTTGCCCCTGGTGCTGCCGCCCACGGTCATCGGTTTTTACCTGCTGGTGCTGCTGGGCCCGCAAGGCCCGATCGGGCAGGCCATGCAATCGCTGGGGATGGCGCTCTTGCCCTTCACCTTTCCTGGCCTGGTGGTGGCGTGTACGCTGCACTCGTTGCCATTCGTGGTGCAGCCACTGCAGCAGGCTTTTGAGGCCATTGGCCCCCGGCCGCTCGAAGTTGCGGCCACCCTGCGCGCATCCCCCTGGGATCGGTTCGTCACGGTGGCCTTGCCGCAGGCCCGCCCGGGCTTCCTGACTGCGGCCGTGCTCGGTTTTGCGCACACCGTAGGCGAGTTCGGCGTGGTGCTGATGATCGGTGGCAACATTCCCGGCGCCACGCGCGTGCTGTCAGTGGCCCTGTATGGTCACGTCGAGGCGCAGGAGTGGGCCAACGCCCACTGGCTGGCCGGGGGCATGGTGCTATTTGGCTTTTTGGTCATGCTGGCGCTGTACCTGCTGAACGCACGCCGGGCGGGGGGGCAGGGCGCACAGGGGGTGCCCACGTGAGCGCGCCCCACGAGCCGGTCGGCATTGCAGCGCAGTTGCAGTTGACCCTGCCGGGGTTTGCGCTGTCGGTGGACCTGCAACTGCCGGCCCAGGGTGTCAGCGTGTTGCTCGGGCCCTCGGGCTGTGGCAAGACCACCTTGCTGCGTGCGCTGGCCGGGCTCACGCGCGCGCGCGGCCGCGTCCGTGTTGGCCGCCAGGTGTGGCAAGACGACGCCCAAGGCCGGTGGCTGCCTGTACACGAACGTCCGCTGGGCATGGTTTTTCAGGAGGCCAGCCTGTTTGCGCACCTCGATGTGCGCGCCAACCTGTTGTATGGTCACCGCCGCGTGCCGCCTGCCCAGCGTCACACCACGCTGGACGAAGCCGTGTCTCTGCTGGGCATTGGCCATCTGCTGAAGCGGCGCCCGCAAGGGCTGTCGGGGGGCGAGCGGCAGCGGGTGGCCATCGCGCGGGCTTTGCTGACAAGCCCGGCCGTGCTGTTGATGGATGAACCTCTGTCGGCGCTCGACGCCGCACGCAAGGCCGAAGTGCTGCCCTATCTGGAGGCCCTGGCTCGGGGTGGGCGGCCCATCGTCTATGTCACCCATGCGCTGGATGAGGCAGCCCGTCTGGCGGATCACCTCGTGCTGATGGCGCAGGGCCGCGTCCAGGCGGCCGGCCCGGCGCTGGCGCTGATGTCGCGTGCGGATACACCGCTGGCGGCGCTGGACGACGCGGCAGCTGTGTTGTCGTTGCAGGTGCGCGGCCATGACGAGGTGCATGGGCTGAGCCTGCTGACCTGGGCGCCTGGAGGCGACGGTGCATCGAGGGAGGCGCCCGGTCTCTGGGTACGCCGGGTGCCGGCCGAGGTCGGGCAGACCGTGCGTCTGCGGGTGCTGGCGCGGGATGTCAGCGTGGCCCTCAGTCGCGCCGTCGACAGCAGCATTCTCAATATCGTGCCTGCCGTGGTCGAAGCCGCGCGAGACGACGGCGCGGGCAGCGTGATGCTGCGTCTGGCGCTGGCGCCGAGGCAGGCGGTGCTGGCGCGCGTCACGGCCCGCTCGGCGCAGGCGCTTGACCTGCAGGTGGGGCAGTCGGTGTATGCCCAGATCAAAGGAGCCGCCTTGTTGCGCGCCTGATCCGGGCCCATCGCTCAGGGATGATTTGCTGATCAAACCGGGTTTGTCTGGGTGCTGAGCAGGCCCGCCAGCCCCGGTCTAACCCTGAGATGCGAGGCTTGTGGCCAACGAATGACCATCAGGCGACAGTCTCGCCGGTGATGGGGTGCGGAAACTGGTGCGGATTTAACGCATACCCGTGACTCCAGGAGACCCTGATGCGATTTCGCTTGAACACCCGCCCGCTTGCGCTGACCGCTGCTCAGCTCGCCGTCGCCGCGCTCATGCTGCCAAACGTGGCCAGCGCCACCACCACCCCGGATCCGTTCTTCCAGTACACCGGCAGCACCCCGTTGGCCGACTTCGCTCCGGGCACCGTGCTCAAGAGCCGCACGATCTCGGTGTACATCGCTGGCATCAAGACGACCCTCCAGGCCACGCAACTGGTCTACCGGTCGACCGACGCCCTGCTGCGACCCGCGGCCAACGTCACCACCATCTTCACGCCAGACTGCAGCAAGGCCAGCTGTGCGAACAAGAACAAGGTGGTGTCTTACCAATCGTTCTATGACTCGCTGAACCCGGAAGACGGTCCTTCGCGCGCCTACGCTGGCGGCAAGCGCCTGCCTGACCTGCTGCCCGCCGTCGAAACCGTGCTCTTTGGCAAGTATGTGAAGAACGGCTACACCGTCGTCATTTCTGACACCCAGGGGCAGAAAGCCAATTTCGCCGCCGGCCCTGAGTACGGTTACAACACCTTGGATTCGATTCGCGCGGCCCTCAATGCGCCGCAACTCAACCTGGCCCGCGATGCCAAGGTGGCGATGATGGGCTACTCTGGCGGCGCCATCGCCACCGGTTGGGCTGCCGAGCTGGCGCCGACCTACGCGCCCGACCTCAAGCCCAACCTGATCGGTGCGGCTTATGGCGGTGTGCTGGTGAGCCCCGAGCACAACCTGACCTATGTCGAAGGCACCCCCATCTGGGGCGGTGTGATGCCCATGGCCGTCATCGGCGTGGCGCGCGCCTATGAGATCGACCTGCATCCTTACCTGACCGCGCGTGGCGTCGAGGTCTACAACAAGATGCAGAAGGCCTCGATTGCCTACGTGCTGGGCCAGTACCGCAACGTCACCTGGAAGGACCTCGTCAAGCCCGAGTACCAGGATCGCACCAAGATCGAGCCGTACGTCATGGCCGTGAACAAGGTCATCATGGGCACTGGCGGCACGCCTGACATCCCGCTGCAGATTGGTCAAGGCACCGGCGGCATCTGGGAAGGCACCAAGCCTTCGCCGACCTGGGGGGCGGGTGATGGCGTGATGCTGGCGGGCGATGTTCGCGCGCTGGCGCGTCAGTTCTGCCAGAAGGGCGTGCCGGTGGAGCACAAGGAGTGGGGAACGAGCCACTTCGTGACCATGGCCAACTGGCTGCCGTGGGCGACCGCCTGGATGGACGACCGCTTTGCTGGCAAGGCAGCGCCGCAGAACTGCAGCAGCATCGCTCCGGGCAACTCGCTGGCGCCGCTCACCTACAAACCCTGATCCGCATCAGCGACTGCTGTCGCATTGACTAGGACAAGGCCAGCGCCGTCACACGCGCTGGCCTTTTGCCTGATCGGGGGCATGGCGCGACATGCGTGCGCAGGTCGCGAGCGCCCTGTCTATACTGAGGCGCTTCAGGAGCCTCACTTTCATGCAAAACACCGCCAGGATTTTTGTGGCCGGCCACCGCGGCATGGTGGGCAGCGCCATCGTGCGCCGCCTGCAATCGGCGGGCTACACCAACGTGATCACCCGCAGCCGGCAAGAGCTGGATCTGCTCAACCAGCAGGCGGTGCATGACTTTCTGCGGGCCGAGAGGCCCGACTACTTGTTCATCGCGGCGGCCAAGGTGGGCGGCATCCATGCCAACAACACCTACCGCGCCGACTTTCTCTACCAGAACCTGGTCATCGAAGCCAACCTGATCCACGGCGCCCATCTGGCTGACGTGCAGCGGCTGATGTTCCTGGGCTCCAGCTGCATCTATCCCAAGTTGGCCCCCCAGCCGTTGAAAGAGGAATACCTGCTGACCGGCCCGCTGGAGCCCACCAATGAGCCGTATGCGATCGCCAAGATCGCCGGCATCAAGCTGGCCGAGGCCTACAACCAGCAGTACGGGCGGCAGTACACCAGCGCGATGCCCACCAATCTGTACGGTCCGAACGACAACTACGACCTCAACAACAGCCACGTGCTGCCGGCACTGATCCGCAAGGCGCACGAAGCCAAGCAGCGTGGAGACGCCGAACTGGTGGTGTGGGGCACGGGCACGCCCCTGCGCGAGTTCCTCTACGCAGACGACCTGGCCGATGCCTGTGTGTTCCTGATGGAGCGCGGCTACGACGGCCCGCTGATCAACGTGGGCTGCGGCACCGATGTGTCGATCCGCGAACTGGCCGAACGGGTCGTCCGCGTGGTGGGCTTCGAGGGTCGACTCACTTTCGACACCAGCAAGCCCGACGGCACGCCGCGCAAGCTGATGGACGTCTCACAGCTGACGGCGCTGGGCTGGCGCCCCCGCGTCGATCTGGATGAGGGCATTGCCCTGGCTTACCGCGATTTCCTGCAGCGCCACGGCAACGCCTGAACCCGCTGTCAGGTGGCGCGGCCTTCTTTCACGAGGCGGTCATGCGCCTCCGTGTCGGCCTTGACGTGCTTGTTCACAAACCAGCCGATGTAGCCCAGCATCACAAACATGAAGGCAATCACGGCCAAGCTCATGAGGCCGTAGTCGGTGGTGAAGAAGTCAATCCAGGCTTGCATGTTGGTCTCCGGTCAGATACCCCCTTCGGGTACCTCTATCTGACCCTTGTTCGGCCTGCGCCGCCATGACCCAGATCAACAGCGCGCGCGCTGCGGGCCTTTGACGCCCTGGGGCCTTGACGCGGCACAATGGCCGCCATGCTGCGTTCTGCCGTTCTCCCGCTTCTGCGTGCCGCATGCCACAAGGTGGCGGTCGGCGTCTGGGTGGCGTGCGCCCTGTCGGGCGCTGCCCATGCGGCGCCACCTTTGTCTGGGCCGCAGGGCGACGCGCTGCCGGATCGCCCAAGGGTGGGTCTGGTCCTGTCCGGCGGCGGCGCCCGGGGGCTCGCCCATGTCGGCGTGCTCAAGGTACTGGAGCGCGAACGCATTCCGGTCGACGTGATTGCCGGCACCTCCATGGGAGCCATCGTGGGCGGCCTGTATGCCAGCGGGCTGACGGCCACCCAGATCGAGGCAGAGGTGCGCCGTCTCGATTGGGGCAATGTCTTCGCCAGCCGCGTGGACCGGCCAGACCTGTCGCAGCGGCGCAAGGAGCAGGATTTCGAGGTTTCGCCCCTGATCGAGGTGGGCGTCGGGCGCGATGGGCTGCTGGCGCCGCTGGGCTCGCTGTCAAGCCGGGTGCTGGAATCCCATCTGCGGCGGCTCACGCTGCCAGCCAGCCACGCCGATCATTTCGACAAGCTGCCCATCCCGTTCAGGGCGGTGGCCACCGACATGGAAACCGGCCAGGCTCTGGTGATGGAGCAGGGCGACCTGGCCATCGCCTTGCGCAGCTCCATGTCCGTGCCCGGAATCTTCGCGCCGGTCGAGGTGAAGGGCCGGATCCTTGGTGATGGCGGTCTGGTCAACAACACGCCAGTCGATGTGGCCCGCGGCATGGGCGCCCAGCGCCTGATCGTCGTCAATGTGGGCACGCCGCTGGCGCCGCGCGACACCCTGTCGACGTTCACAGGCGTGACGGCCCAGATGATCAACATCCTGACCGAGCAGAACGTGCAGCGCAGCCTGGCCACGCTCACCCCGGGCGATGTGCTGATCTCCCCGCAGCTCGATGGGCTCACGGCTGCCGACTTCACCCGTGCGGTCGAGTTCGTCACGCTGGGTGAAACCCAGGCCGAGGCGATGGTGTTGCGCATGCAGGACCTCAAGGTCTCCGAGGCCGAGTACGCCCGCTGGCGGTCGCAACGGATGCTGCGCCTGCCCACCCCCGGGCCGTTGCAGTTCGTGCGCTTTGAAGGCTCGAAGCTGACCCATCCCGGGGCGCGGCCTGACATTCTGCGCACGCAGCCGGGCCAGTTGTTTGACGTGACCCGCGCCGAGAAGGACCTCGTCACCCTGGCCGCCACAGGTGACTACCTGCGCACAGACTACCGGCTGGTGCCGGCGCCCGACGGCGGACAGGGGCTGGTGTTCGACCTGCAGGACAAGCCCTGGGGTCCCGACTATCTGCAGTTGGGCATGGACTTCAGCGCCGACAACCGTGGCCGCAGCAGCTTCAACCTCAAGCTGGTACACACCCGTCACTGGGCCGACGCCAATGGGAGTGAGTGGCGCAACTTCGCGCGTCTGGGCACGGCGCCGGCCCTGAGCACGGAGTGGTGGCGGCCGCTGGTGATCCAGCTACCTGACGGCCTGAGCGCCTTCTTGTCGGCATCGGCAGCCACCCAGCGGCGGACCCTCGACTTCCACGATGATCCCGACGGCGCCCGGGCCGCTCAGGTGCGGCGTCAGGGCAGCGAGATCGCATTGGATGGCGGACTGAACTGGCGCGAGTTGGGCGAGTGGCGCCTGGGGTGGGTACGCCAATGGCACCGGGACGACCCGGAGCTGGTGTCCGATGCCTTTGTGCGCAGCCGCGGTGGCGAGGGCCTGGACGTCCAGCGGTGGCGCGAACAGGGCTGGCGCCTCAGGGCCGTGTTCGATCAGCTTGATCACGCCTTCTTTCCGCTGTCCGGCTGGCGCATCGAGGGGCAATGGTTCCAGGGCGAACTGGCCCGCCGTGGTGGCTCGGACATCGACAGTGGTGACACGCGCGCACTGCAGTTGCAGGCGCAGGCCGTTCACACCTGGGGCCTGCACACCTGGTCGCTGCATGGCCGGCTGGCGCTCAGTGACGGTGCGCAACCAGAGGTCCCCCGATTCGGCTTGGGCGGTTTTCAGCAGCTCTCGGGCTACGCCCCCTTCCAGATCAGCGGGCCGCAGGTCGGCGTGGTGCGCCTGGGCTACCGCATCCGCCTGACCGACATGAGCCTCACGCGCGGAACGTACTTCGGCAGCAGTCTGGAGGCCGGCAATGCGTGGGACCGATTCGAAGATGTCGGCAAGGGCCGCCTGCGCTGGGGCGGCAGCCTGTATCTGGGTGCCGACACCGCGATCGGCCCCGTGTATGGGGCTGTTGGCTACAGCCCGGTGCGGGGCGCCACGCTGATGCTGTTTGTCGGGCGACCTTGATGAACCCTCACAAGCCTCAGACGCGGCTGAGCGCCTGACCCACCGTGCTGCGCAGGTGGTCCATCAGGTGGGGTGCGATCTGCTTGAGCGGCAGGATCTCGTCCACGGCGCCCGCCGCGATCGCCTCGCGCGGCATGCCGAACACGACACAACTGGCCTCATCCTGCGCCACGCAGTAGGCCCCTGCATCCTTCATTTCTCGCATGGCCTTGGCGCCGTCCGCCCCCATGCCCGTGAGCATGATGCCGATGGCGTTGCGGCCCACGATCCTGGCGGCCGATTTGAACAGCACCTCCACACTGGGCTTGTGCCGGTTCACCGGCTCGCCGTCCTGTACGCGTGCGATGTAGTTGGCGCCCGAGCGCTCCACGCTCAGGTGCAGGCCGCCCGGTGCGATGTAGGCGTGGCCGGGCAGGATGCGTTCGCCGTCGGTGGCTTCCTTGACGCGGATGCGGCACAGGCTGTCCAGGCGGGCGGCATAGCTGCGCGTGAAGCCCGGTGGCATGTGCTGCGTGATCACGACGGCTGGCGCATCGGCCGGCAGCGTCACCAGCACCTCCTTGGTGGCTTCGGTGCCGCCGGTCGAGGCCCCGATGAAGATGATCTTCTCGGTGGACAGGCGGCCCAGGGCGGCTGGTGCGGGTGCCGCCACGGGAGCGGACGCGGGGCCCGTGGCGGCAGAGGAAGAGCCAGGTCGCGCGACCGCGGGAGCGGGCGAGGGCGCGCGGTTGATGCGTGCCTTCGAAGCGATGCGTACCTTGTCCGTGATCTCGGCTGCCAGTTGCTTGAGCCCGTCGGCCACACCGATCTTGGGCTTGGCCACGAAGTCGATGGCGCCCAGCTCCAGCGCGCGCAGGGTCACTTCGGCGCCGCGTTCGGTCAACGTGGACACCATGACGACCGGCATCGGCCGCAGGCGCATCAGCTTGGACAGAAAGTCGATGCCGTCCATGCGGGGCATCTCCACATCCAGCGTGATCACGTCGGGGTTCAGGTTGCGGATCATCTCGCGCGCCACATACGGGTCGCTGGCCGCGCCGATGCATTCCATGTCGGGCTGCCGGTTGATGATCTCGGTCAGCATGCTGCGCACCAGGGCAGAGTCGTCCACCACGACCACACGAATCTTGGGCATCTTGTGTCTCCGCCTTGTCAGAACAGATCGACGGTGCCGCCGCCGGTGCTGGCGGGGACCACTTTCTGGGCAGCCATGCGTTCCTGCTGAACGATGGCCTCGGGATTGGTCGGGGCGAGGCGCTTGACCATGGCCTTGCCGCTGTGTGGCAGGAAGCACACCTTGCGTGGATACACGTCCAGCACGTCCTTCGACACCACGGGGATGCGTTCGGTCTTCAGGTACTCCATCACGAAGTCGGTGTTGCGCTCACCCACGTTGATGCTGTTCATGCCGCTGATCACGGCGCCGCCGCCGAACACCTTGGCTTCCAGCGTCATGCGCGAGGCACCCATCTTCAGCATCTCGTTGATCAGCAGTTCCATCGCATATGAGCCATAGCGGCCCGAATCGCCTGCGCCACCCCCGCTGTCGGGCAGCATGAAGTGGTTCATGCCGCCCACTTTGGCCTGCCGATCCCACAGGCACACCGCGATGCACGAGCCCAGCGTGGTCATGATCAGCACGTCTTCGTTGAACACGAAGTACTCACCAGGCAGCACCTTGACGGCTTCGGCGCGAAAGTGGGCGTCGTAGAAGAAGAACGACGCTTCACCGGGTTTGGCCAGGCGCGCCTTCAGCCGGGCCAGCCGATCGGTCTTGTTGCCGGCCAGAGCCGATGCCGGCGGGGCCGTGCCGGCGCGGGCGGAGCCCAGTGGGGGAGTGCTCATCATCTCGGATCCTCTTGGGGTCAATCGGCGTCAGACACGGTCATACACCGTCTTGCCCCGCAGGACAAACAGGTCGCGTGAGTCGGTGAAGTTCTCGGAATGGCCCACGAACAACAGGCCCTTGGGTTTCATCACGGCGTGGATGCGCTCGAGCACCTTGCGTTGCGTCGGGCCATCGAAATAGATCATCACGTTGCGGCAGAACACAATGTCGAATGCCTCGCCCAGCTGCCAGCTCGGTTGCATCAGGTTGAACGGGCGGAACTCGACAAACCGCGCCAGTTCCGGCTTGACCCGGATGCTGCCGGCGTTGGCGCCCTTGCCCTTCAGAAAGTAGTTGCGCAGCCGCTGGGGCGACAGCCCTCGGGCGTCAGCGGGGTACACCCCCCGCGAGGCCGCAGCCAGCACGTTTGTGTCGATGTCGCTGGCAAGAATCTTCACCGGGGCGTGCAGGCCGAGGTTCTCAGCCACGGTCATGGCCAGCGAGTAGGGCTCTTCGCCGGTGGACGAAGCGCAACACCAGATGCGCGTGGGCTGACTGCCGCGGGCCTTGAGCCAGTTGGCCAACTCATGAAAGTGGTGCTCTTCGCGGAAGAACGAGGTCAGATTGGTCGTGAGGCAGTTCACGAACTCCTGCCATTCGCGCTCCCCCTGCGGGCCGCTGTGGCTTTCCAGCCATTGCAGGTAAGCCTCGAAACTCGGATGGCCTGTTTCGCGCAGACGGCGCGACAGGCGGCTGTAGACCATGGCCTGTTTGCCTTCGTGCAGGCTGATGCCGGCCCGCGCGTAGATCAACGCGCGGACGCGGGCAAAGTCCTTGGGCTGGAAGTCGAACTCGCGGTCGATCGGCAGCGTGGAGTCGGGCGTGGCGATGCTCATGGACAAGGATGCCGGCGGGCGCAGTGAACGGCGTGGGCAGATGCCCCTGTCAGGTTTATCGGACGGCCGTCCGGGAGACTTGAGCATGCCCGGCCGCCCGGGCCGATTGGGGACGATATGGCGGGGCAAATCCCCGTATTCCTGTCCGCTTACCCGACGCGCCGCTGCTAGACTTGAATCTCCGCGTGTTGTATGCAGGAGCCTGCCATCGCCTCGATCGACCTTGACCCGGTCTCGCTTGCCCGCCAGGACGTCGTGCCCGACGGCTTGCGCTTGGAGCAGGCCCTGGCACTCCTCAGTCAGGCCGGCTGGCAGCCGCCCGCAGACGTCGCAGACCAGTCGGTGCCCTGGCTGCAGGCCGTGATCGACGGGCTGTGCGACCTCTCCAGTCGCGACGCGCTGACCGGGCTGGCCAACCGCCGCCAGTTCGAAGCCGCCATCGCCCGAGAGATTGACCGCGTGGCCCGTGTGGGCGAGCCTGCACTGCTGTTGCTGGCCGACATTGATCACTTCAAGAAAGTCAACGACACCCACGGGCATGCGGCCGGCGACATCGTGATCCAGACCGTGGCGCGTTGCCTGCAGGATTGCGTTCGCCCCATGGACCTGGTCGCGCGCGTGGGCGGCGAAGAGTTCGCCATCATCCTGCCCAACTGCCCACCCGCGTTCGGGCAGACGGTGGCCGAGCGCATCCGGCTGAAGGTGGCGCACCGGCCGGTGGCCATCGTGGGCGGGCAGCAACTGCATGTCACCGTCAGCATCGGTGGGGCGTTCGCGCCTCAGTGGGTCCGCTCGCTGGCCACACTGTGGTCGGAGCGGGCCGATCAGCAGCTCTATCGCGCCAAGGCCGAGGGGCGCAACCGCACCTGCCTCGACATGCCGCCGCTGACTGTTGTCAGCGCGGAGGAAAAAGGCCTGTTGTTTGGCAATTTCACGCCCGTCGATGCGTCCGCGGCCTCAGGTCATGCGGGTGACGCGCCGAAAACCACCCCATGATGGTCTCCATGCCCGCAACCGAATCCCCTCCCGTCCCGACAACCCGCATTGCCCGCACGGTGGCCGTCACCAGCGGCAAGGGCGGCGTGGGCAAGACCTTCTTCAGTGCCAATCTGGCCGCGGCGCTCAGCCGCCAGGGCCTCAAGGTGCTGGTGCTGGATGCCGACCTGGGTCTGGCCAACCTCGACGTGGTGCTCAACCTGTATCCCAAGATCACGCTCCACGACGTGTTCACCGGCAAGGCCGAGCTGGAGGAAGCCATCCTGCCTGCGCCCGGCGGCTTCTCGGTGCTGCTCGCCGGCTCCGGCTTGGTCGAGTACTCCCGGTTGACACCCGAGGTACGCGAGCAACTGCACGGCATCTTCGAGAGCGTCAAGCCCCGTTTTGACGTGGTCATCATCGACACCGGTGCCGGCATCTCGGATGTCGTGCTCTATGCCGTGTCCATGGCCCATGAAGTGGTCGTGGTGGCCACGCCTGAGCCCACCTCCATGACCGACGCCTATGCCACCATCAAGGTGCTCGCTGCGCAGCAGGGCCGTGAGCAGCTCAACCTGGTGGTCAACCAGGTGGGCCGAGCCGGAGACGGACGCGGCATCTGCAACCAGCTTCAGCAGGTGGTCGAGCGGTTCGTGCAAGGCCCGACCGGCGCGGCGCCCAAGCTTGCCTACCTGGGCGACATTCCGCAGGATGTCAGCGTCCGCGAAGCGGTACAGAAGCGTCAGTTGCTGCTCGAACTGCATCCGGGCAGTCCCGCCGCGCAGGGTGTCGTCCAGGTGGCCACGCGGTTGCTGGCCCGCTCGCCTGTGTCAAACTGAGCACATGAGCGAAGCTGAACATGCTGAGGATGCGGCCGACGCGTCCTCTGACACCGCCTTTGCGCTGCTTGGGGGCGAGCCGGCTGTGCGGGCCCTCGTCGACCGTTTCTACGACCTGATGGACCTGGAGCCGGCCTACACCGCCCTGCGCGCGGCGCACGGTCCGAGCCTAGACGATGCCCGAGACAAGCTGTTCTGGTTTCTGTGCGGTTGGCTGGGCGGTCCCGATCACTACATCTCGCGGTTTGGCCATCCTCGCCTGCGCGCGCGTCACCTGCCCTTTGCCATCGGCATCCGGGAGCGCGACGAGTGGGTGGCCTGCATGACGCAGGCCATGGGCGAATGCGAGGTCCCCGAGCCGTTGCGCGTGCGTCTGGCTCAGGCCTTCTTTCAGACGGCCGACTGGATGCGCAACAAGGGCGTCTGAGCCCTGCGCACCTGCGTGTTCAGGCGCTGCTGCGCCGACGCAGTGTGGTCGCACCCACCACGGCCACGCCGGCCAGCAGCAAGGCGATGCTTTCCGGCTCGGGCACGGCCGCGACCTGCACGCCGCCGAGGTAGTAGGCGCCCTGACTGTTGGACAAGGTGAACTCGCCTGTCGTCGACGAGTACGGCTGGCTGAACCACCACTGTGCCCGCGTGATGCCATCCACGGTCGTGACCGTGGCGTTGTGGATGGACAGGGTCGTCGGCAGTTCGCCGAAGAGCAGGTCGACGGACGTCAGCGACGACGTGAAGAACAGCTCCAGGCCGACCAGGTCCACGCGGCGCGGCGTGGTGGCGCTGTTGAACTGCAGATGCAGGGTTTCGTGGCTGTCCACCATGCCATTGGCCCCGGCACCAAGCCCGCGGTAGGCGGGAGACAGGGTCTGAACGATCTCTGCGCTCCAATCCGCTGCGAAATCCCAGGAATCCACAGTCAGCTTGCCCTGCGTGGACGTCTGGAAGGTCATCGCCGGGAAGAGGTCGTACACCGTGATGGGCGTGCCCTCTCGCACCGGTACGTCAGCGGTTGCAGGGGTGTAGAAACGGATGTCTTCATACCAGCCCATCGGGCCCTGCACCACACCGGGCGTAGCCGAGTGGGCCACGGACACAAAGGCCAGCGCAGCGGCGCCGAATGCGTGACGGAGCAAATGGGTGAAGCGCATGGTGAAATATTCCCGGACGTTTCTAACAACTCGTCACATGTTAGGCGCGCCGAGCCTCTTTGACCAGCCCTCAAACAGAGGTGGTTCGTCCGCTCTTGCCCGGTTTGAGCAGCACCACCAGCGCCCCTGCGCCCCCTTCGTCGGCGCGAGCCTGCACGAACGCGAGTACGCGCTCACTTTGCACCAGCCAGCGTCGCACCTTGTCCTTGAGCACCGGCTGGCGGCCGGGCGAGCCCAGGCCTTTGCCGTGCACCACACGCACGCAGCGCCAGCCGCGGGTCTGGGCCTCGCGCAGGAACTGCGCCATTTGCTCTCGCGCCTCGTCGGTGCGCAGCCCATGCAAATCGAGTTCACCCTGCAGCGCCCACACCCCGCGTCGCAGCTTGCGCACAACGTCGATGCCCAGCTCCGGCCGTCGCCATGACAGCGATTCATCGGTTTCCAGCAGGCTTTCCACGTCGAACTCGTCTGACAGCGATTCGCGCAACACTGCCTGCTCGTCCGCCTGGCGCCGGGCAGGGACGGGCGGCGCCTTGGGCGCATCGACCGTATGGCGACCATCGTCCGGCAAGGGGTGCACCGGGCCAACGGCCTGGCGGAACAGCGCGCCTTCGGCTTCACGCGCGTGGCGACGCGCGCGCTCAGCGCGCTCCTGCTCCAGGCGCGCAGCGGCCTCCTTGGCGGCCTCTTTCAAGGCGCGCTTGAGGTCGGCGAAATCGCGCAGGCTGACGTTGGCGGGCGGTTTGGCGTCTCGGCTCACGGGCCGAAGCCTAACCCAACTTGGTGCTACATCAAGCCGCGCTCGGCAAACGAGATGGCGCCCGTGCGCCCGACGACGACATGGTCCAGCACCTTGACATCCACCAGGTTCAGGCTGCTCTTGAGTGTCTGGGTCAGCAGCTCGTCGGCCCGCGACGGCTCCAGCACGCCGGAAGGGTGGTTGTGCGCCAGGATCACGCTGCCCGCATTGAGTTCGAGCGCGCGCTTGACCACCTCGCGCGGGTAGACACTGGTTTGCGTCAGCGTGCCCCGAAACAGCTCCTCGCAGGCGATCTGCCGGTGTTGGGCATCCAGAAACAACACGGCAAACACCTCATGCGGCAGGTTGCCCAGCCTCAGGCAGAGGTAGTCCTTCACCAGCTGGGGCGAGCTGAACACCGGCTGGGCGCTCAGCCCGCCTTGCAATCCGCGGCGGGCCATCTCCATCACGGCCACCAGTTCGGCCCGTTTGGCCGGCCCCAGTCCCCGTATGCGCTGGAGTCGCTCGGGTGCAGCGTGCAACAACCCGTGAAACCCGCCCAGCTCGCGCAAGAGCAGGTCGGCCATCTGCAACACGCCCAGCCCCTTGAGCCCGGTGCGCAGCAGCAGCGCGAGCAGCTCTGCGTCGGTGAGGGCAGCGGGCCCCATGGCCAGCAGTTTCTCCCGCGGGCGCATGTCGGCGGGCAGGTCTTTCATCGTGTGGTGTCCCCGGGTGTTTCCTAAACCTAAAATTGTGGCTTCGCCCATTTCTGCCGCCCATCCTCACGAAGGGTGTGCCACCCACCATGACCACCGCCGTCCCCACAGTCGCCCCCGGCTCCTTCCTCACGCTGCACTACCGTCTGGCCGGCCCGGATGGCGGCGATGTGATCAACACCTTCAACGACAAGCCCGCCACGCTGTCGTTGGGCTCGGGCGAGTTGTCGCCCGCCATCGAGGCCCGTCTGATCGGCCTGGCCGAAGGCACCCGCACGACGCTGCAACTCGAAGCCGGTGAGGCCTTCGGGCCGCGCAACCCCGAGATGCTGCAGCGCGTGGCGCTGAAGCTGCTACGGGAGCTGGGCGATCCGGACGAAACCTGGAGCGTGGGCGATGTGGTGCAGTTCCCCACGCCCGATGGCCAGGGCTCGTTCGCCGGCGTGGTGCGCGAGATGGACCCGGCCGGTGAGTGGGCGCTGTTTGATTTCAACCACCCGCTTGCGGGTCAGCCTGTCACCTTTGAAGTGCAGCTGATCGGTGTGCTGTGAAGGGCGCGCGCATGAGCCAGGTTGAAGACGTCCTGCTGGCCGAGCCCCGCGGCTTTTGCGCCGGGGTTGATCGCGCCATCGAGATCGTCGAGCGCGCGCTGGCGCAGTTCGGCGCGCCGATCTACGTGCGCCATGAGATCGTGCACAACACCTATGTGGTCAACGACCTCAAGGCCAAGGGCGCCATCTTCATCGAAGACCTGGCCGAGGTGCCGGCGGGCGCCACCCTGATCTTCAGCGCCCATGGTGTCAGCCAGGAGGTGCGCCGCGAGGCCGATGCCCGCGGCTTCAGCGTGTTCGATGCTACCTGCCCGCTGGTCACCAAGGTGCACGTGGAAGTGGCCAAGCTGCACCGCGAGGGCTACGAATTCCTGATGATCGGCCACAAGGGCCACCCCGAGGTCGAAGGCACGATGGGCCAGGTCACCGAAGGCATCTACCTGGTCGAAGACGAGGCCGATGTGGCCCGCGTGCAGGTGCGCAACCCGGAGAAGCTGGCCGTGGTCACGCAGACCACGTTGTCGGTGGACGATGCCGCGGGCATCCTTGCGGCCATCAAGGCCCGCTTCCCGCAGATCCGCGAGCCCAAGCAGCAAGACATCTGCTATGCCACACAGAACCGGCAGGACGCCGTCAAGATCATGGCGCCGCAGGTCGACGTCGTCATCGTGGTCGGCAGCCCCACCAGTTCCAACAGCAACCGCCTGCGCGAACTGGCCGAGCGCCTCGGTACGCCGGCCTACATGATCGATTGCCCCGAAGACCTGCAGGAAGCCTGGTTCGACGGCCGGCCACGCGTCGGCCTCACGGCCGGTGCGTCTGCGCCTGATGTGCTCGTGCAGCGCGTCATCACCCGCCTGAAAGACATGGGCGCCGTGTCGGTGCGCCGCATGCAGGGCGTCGAAGAACACGTGCGCTTCCCGTTGCCCAAGGGCCTGGGCGGCACGGGCCTGGATCGCCCGCTGCCCAACCAGCGCCCCGCCTGAACACAAACCAGAAAAAAACACCACCATGCTCGACATCGCCCTGCTGCGCAAAGACCTGGACGGCGTGCTTGCCAAGTTGGCCAAGCGCAAGAACCCCCAGCCCTTCCTGGATGAGGCCCGCTTCCGCGAGCTGGAAGCCGAGCGCAAGACCATCCAGACCCGTACCGAAGAGCTGCAATCGCAGCGCAACAGCCTGTCCAAGCAGATCGGCATGCTCAAGGGCCAGGCCGCCAAGGGTGAAGACACAGCCGCCCAGGTCGAGGCCGTGATGGCCCAGGTGGGTGGCATTGGCGACGAGCTCAAGGCCAGCGCCGACCGGCTCGAGATCATCCAGACCGAGATGCAGGCCATGCTGCTGTCGGTGCCCAACCTGCCGCAAGACGACGTGCCCGTGGGCCACGACGAAACCGGCAACGTCGAGGTGCGCCGCTGGGGCACGCCTGGCACCTACGCCTTCGCGGTGAAAGACCACGTGGACCTGGGCGAAAAGCTGGGCCTGGATTTCGACACCGGCGCCAAGCTCTCGGGCTCGCGCTTCAACTTCATGAAGGGCCCCATCGCCCGCCTGCACCGCGCCCTGGCCGCCTTCATGCTCGATGTGCAAACCCAAGAGCACGGCTACACCGAGTGCTACACGCCTTACCTGGTCAAGGCCCCCGCGCTTCAGGGCACGGGCCAGCTGCCCAAGTTCGAGCAAGACCTCTTCCATGTCACCTCGGGCGATGCCGAGGCGGCCGAGGGCAAGTGGTACCTCATCCCCACCAGCGAGGTCACGCTCACCAACACCGTGGCCGACACCATCGTGCCGCTGGAGCAGCTGCCCATCAAACTCACCGGCCACACCCCGTGCTTCCGCTCGGAAGCGGGCAGTGCCGGGCGCGACACGCGCGGCATGATCCGCCAGCACCAGTTTGACAAGGTCGAGATGGTGCAGATCACCACGCCCGAGCAAAGCAACGCCGCGCTCGAAGCCATGGTGGGCCACGCCGAAGCCATCCTGCAAAAGCTGGAACTGCCTTACCGCGTGATGGCCTTGTGCACCGGCGACATGGGCTTTGGCGCTGCCAAAACCTACGATCTGGAGGTGTGGCTGCCTGCGCAGAACACCTACCGCGAGATCAGCTCCTGCTCCAACTGCGAGGCCTTCCAGGCCCGCCGCATGCAGGCGCGGTTCAAGAACGCCCAGGGCAAGAACGAACTGGTGCACACGCTCAATGGTTCGGGCCTGGCCGTGGGCCGCGCCCTGGTGGCGGTGCTCGAGAACCACCAGCAGGCCGACGGCAGCATCCGCATTCCGGCCGCGCTGCGCCCCTACCTCGGCGGCGCCGAGGTGCTGACGCCCTGAAATCTCTGCTATAGTCTTGGGCTACGCCGATTTGACCCCGGCGCCCCGTTTCAGGAGAGGTGGCAGAGTGGTCGAATGTACCTGACTCGAAATCAGGCGTACGGTATCCCCGTACCGAGGGTTCGAATCCCTCCCTCTCCGCCACATCAAAAGCCCCGAGTGTTCGCTCGGGGCTTTTTTCATGTTGGCGCCGGCGGCCTCACTTCACCGGAATCGGGCGGCCACGTTCCACCGGCACCACCGACACGCTGTTCTGCGGCGAGCCCTCGATCACCCGCTCGGAATAGGTCAGGTAGACCAGCGTGTTGCGTGTGGGGTCCACCATGCGGACGATGCGTAGTTTCTTGAACAACAACGACATGCGCTCGCTGAAGACTTCTTCCTGCCGGGGTAGCGCTTGCTTGATGGCCACGGGGCCGACTGCGCGGCACGAGATGGCGGCTTCAGCCCGGTCCTCCGCCACCCCAAGCGCGCCCTTGATGCCGCCTGTGCGGGCGCGTGACACATAGCAGGTCACGCCTGCCACCTTCGGGTCGTCGTAAGCCTCCACCACGATCTTGTGATCCGGCCCCAGCAGCTTGAAAGCCGTGTCGACCTCGCCGATGGTGTCGGCGGCCGCTGTTGCGGGGTGGGCCATCAGCAGAGCAGGCAGCAAGGTGGTCAGTACGGCAGGTTTGAGATCCATGGCGTTCGTGTGGTGGGTTCAGGCGGCGGGCGGTGCATCGTCTGATGCGCGCTGCGTCACGATTTCGTGCACCAGGCACAGTTTGTCGAGCACCGGGTCGGGCATGGTGAAAGGATACAGATCCCCCTGACCCAGACTGCGTCCCATGCTGTTGAGAAACCGGGCCAGCGGCAGCCATTCCACTGCCAGACGCCGGCGAAAAGAGTGGGTCGGCTCCTGACCGGGCAGCACCTCTGGGGCGGGGCTGTGCTCCCCCTTCGGCGCCAGAAAGCCGACGTGCCAGTGCGCGGCGGTGTCCAGCGCGTCCGAGATGTGCAGGTAGTGCGCCCATGTTTCCGCCCAGTCTTCCCAGGGATGAGACGCAGCGTAGCTGCTGATGAAGCGTGCCGCCCAGTCTGCCGGCGGGCCTTGCTCGTAATGGCGCTTGAGCGCCTCGGCGTAGTCCTGCTGGGCGTCGCCGAAGGCGGCGGTCACGCGCGCTTCCCAAGCCGTGCCGGCCACCAGTTGGTCCCAGTAGAAGTGCCCGATTTCGTGTCGGAAGTGGCCGAGCAGTGTGCGGTAGGGCTCGCCCATGTCGCGCCGCGTCGCCTCACGGATCACATCGTCCGCCTCGGCCAGGTTCACGGTGATCAGGCCGGAGGCATGCCCGGTCATCACCGGTTCTTCCGGGCTGAGTTGCTCTTTGAAGTGAAACACCAGGCCGTTCTCGGGCGCCTCCGCGCGCGAAGGGATGGGTAGCTTCAAGGCCAGCAGCGTGTAGAACAGCCGGCGCTTGGCCGCCTCCATGCGCGCCCACAGCATCAGGCTGTCGAGCCGGGTCAGATCGGGAATCACGTCCGTGTGGCGGCACGACACGCACATGGGTTCTTCGTCTGTCTCGGCCACCATCCAGTTGCAGGCCTGGTGCGTGATGTAGTTGTGACACGGGCGCCACTTTTCTGCTGGTGATCCGAGGTGCGTCCATGCACCGGCGTCGTCCACCTCGTAGGCGCGCATCGTCAAGCCGATGGGGTCGAAGCCCAGGTGTGCGCCACACGCCTCGCAGCGCGTGTTCTCAAAGAAAACGGTCTGGCCGCATCGCTCGCATTGAAACGTTCGCATGTCTTGCCTCGTTGTCCTGACTCCCCCCGTCTGTGGCAAACGGCGTGCGGGCCCACGCGTACTGCTGAAGCCATGAAAAAAAGCCCCGGGCGATGGACCCGGGGCTTGCAGGCGTCGCGCCCTGGCGGGCGTCACGCCAGATCGAAACGATCCAGGTTCATCACCTTGGCCCAGGCCGCCACGAAGTCCTTCACAAAGGCTGCCTTGCCGTCTTCGCAGGCGTAGACCTCGGCCAACGCGCGCAGTTGCGAGTTCGAGCCGAAGACCAGGTCCACGCGGGTGGCCGTCCACTTGGGCGCACCCGTCTGGCGGTCGGTCCCTTCGTAGATGCCTTCGTGCGCGGCTGAGGGCTGCCACTTGGTGCGCATGTCAAGCAGATTCACGAAGAAATCGTTGCTCAGCACACCGGGGCGCTGGGTGAACACGCCGTGGGCCGTGCCGCCAAAGTTGGCGCCCAGCACGCGCATGCCGCCGATCAGCGCCGTCATCTCGGGCGCCCCCAGGTTCAGCAGGTGGGCCTTGTCGAGCAGCATCTCTTCCGGCATCACCGGATGGCCCTTGCGGGCGTAGTTGCGGAAGCCATCGGCCGGCGGCTCCAGCACGGCAAACGACTCGACATCGGTCTGCTCTTGGGATGCGTCAGTGCGCCCGGGGGTGAAGGGCACACGCACATCGAACCCGGCCTGCTTGGCTGCTGCTTCGACTGCGGCGCTGCCGGCCAGCACGATCAGGTCGGCCAGCGACACCTTTTTGCCGCCCGTTTGCGCGGCATTGAAGTCCCTCTGGATGCCTTCCAGCACGCCCAGCACCTTGGCCAGTTGGGCGGGCTGGTTCACTTCCCAGTCCTTCTGCGGGGCCAGCCGGATGCGCGCGCCATTGGCGCCACCCCGCTTGTCGCTGCCGCGGAAGGTCGAGGCCGAGGCCCAGGCGGTGCTTACCAGCTCGGCCGTGCTCAGGCCCGAGGCCAGCACCTTGGCCTTGAGCGATGCCACGTCCGCGTCATCGACCAGCGGATGGTCCACTGCAGGCACCGGGTCTTGCCAGATCAGTGTTTCTTGCGGCACGAGCTTACCCAGGTAGCGCGAACGCGGCCCCATGTCGCGGTGCGTCAGTTTGAACCAGGCACGCGCGAAGGCATCGGCAAACGCCTGCGGATCCTGATGGAAGCGGCGCGAGATCTTCTCGTAGGCAGGGTCGAAGCGCAGCGACAGGTCCGCCGTGGTCATCATCGGCGGGTGCTTCTTCGACGGGTCGTGCGCATCGGGAATCATGTGCTCTGGCTTGACGTTCTTGGCCACCCATTGGTGGGCGCCGGCCGGGCTCTTGGTCAGCTCCCACTCGTAGCCGAACAGCATGTCGAAGTAGCCGTTGTCCCATGTCGTGGGGTTCGGCTTCCATGCGCCTTCGATGCCGCTTGTGGTGGTGTGCACGCCCTTGCCCGAGCCGAACCGGTTGATCCAGCCAAATCCCATCGCCTCCAGCGGCGCGGCCTCGGGTTCAGGGCCCACCAGCTTGGCGTCGCCTGCGCCATGGGCCTTGCCGAAGGTGTGGCCGCCAGCCACCAGAGCCACGGTTTCTTCGTCGTCCATGGCCATGCGGGCAAACGTCTCGCGCACATCGCGGCCGGAGGCGACGGGGTCGGGGTTGCCGTCGGGCCCTTCCGGGTTCACGTAAATCAGGCCCATCTGGACGGCGGCCAGCGGGTTGGCCAGATGGCGCTCGCCCGAGTAGCGGCTGTTGGGCTTGTCGCTGGTGGCCAGCCATTCGGTTTCAGGGCCCCAGTAGATGTCTTCTTCCGGCTCCCAGATGTCTTCGCGGCCGCCGGCAAAGCCGAAGGTCTTGAAACCCATGGATTCGAGCGCCACGTTGCCAGCCAGGATCATCAAGTCGGCCCACGACAGGTGCTTGCCGTACTTCTGCTTGATCGGCCACAACAGGCGGCGCGCTTTGTCGAGGTTGCCGTTGTCGGGCCAGCTGTTGAGCGGTGCAAAGCGCTGGGCTCCGGTGCCTGCGCCGCCGCGGCCATCATGGATGCGGTAGGTGCCGGCGCTGTGCCAGGCCATGCGGATGAACAACGGGCCGTAGTGGCCCCAGTCGGCGGGCCACCAGTCCTGCGAGTCGGTCATCAACGCGCGCAGGTCTCTGACCACGGCATCCAGGTCGAGCTGCTTGAACGCTTCGGCGTAGTTGAAATCCGCGCCCATCGGGTTCGACTTGGGTGAGCGCTGATGCAGGATCTTCAGATTGAGCTGATTGGGCCACCAATCACCGTTGCGGGGCGCGTTGGCCACGGTGTGGCTGAGGTGCTGGCCTGCAAAAGGGCACTTGGCTTCGTTCGTCATTGATTTCTCCTTGCTTGTCCGCGACAACGCAATCAATTTACTGCGCCACCGGTTTGCAGGTGAATGGTTCTGTCAATGACGGCCATAGCCCATCTCGCGAAGCGCAAAGCCGATGCACCATGAAAAAAGCCCCGGGCTTGTGCCCGAGGCTTTGATGTGCGGGAAGCAAGGCGCCGAGCGCCTGCTTCAAGGGCGATCAGTAACCGCCGCGGCCACCGCCGTAGCCGCCGCGCGAGCCGCCGCCACCGTAGCCGCCGCCATTGCCGCCACCGAAGCCGCCACGGGGGCGGTCTTCACGGGGGCGTGCCACGTTCACGACCAGGGCGCGACCGTCGATGGTGCGGCCATGCAGGCCGCTGATGGCGGCTTGCGCTTCGCTGGCCGACGACATTTCGACGAAGCCGAAGCCCTTGGAGCGATCGGTGTCGCGGTCCATCATGACCTTGGCGGACACGACGTTGCCGAAAGGCGCGAGGTGTTCGGCCAGGTCTTGGTCACGAACGGAGTAGGCGAGGTTGCCGATGTAGAGCTTGTTTTCCATGATGCAGATCTTTCGAGAGATTCAAAGAGAGGTGGGTGTAGGCGGTTCAGCGCTTGCGGCGCATGGGGGCCGGGCCGCCGCCGGTCCGAGGTTCCAGGTGCCGGAAGGTGATCCGGCCCTTGGACAGGTCGTAGGGGGACATCTCGAGCGACACCTTGTCGCCCGCGAGGATGCGGATGTGGTGCTTGCGCATCTTGCCGCCCGAGTAGGCGGTCAGGGTATGACCGTTTTCCAGGGTCACGCGGTAGCGTGAGTCGGGCAGGACTTCGTCGACCTGCCCGCGCATTTCAATGAGGTCTTCCTTGGCCATCAGGCAGGCTCCTTGTGCGTATGGGGATGAAACAGGAGACGCTGGCCTTCTGCCAGCGCGTAGCGACTGGCCGCTTCGCGCGTGGCAAACGAGGGCGTGAAGCGGTAGATGCGGTCGTGAGAGGCTGATCCGCGTCCGCTGCGGACCGATACCGAAGCGGCGTAGCGACCGTTGCTGTCGCACTTGATCAGGGATGAGAGCAGAAACTTGCCTACGGCAAGCGTCTCGGAGACGGAGGAAACAGGAATCACGGATGAGATGGGGCACCAACCGCAGCGCGGCGGCGCAGAGTTCAGAGCAAAAAGGCAGCCCCCATGCAGCCGGACTACTGCGGAAGATGGGGAAACGCGCTGGCCCGGGATGAGGCGGTTGAAGGGGCCAGATGGGGCTTGCCGGTAGACGTGGGGGCCAACATGGGCCCTGTCTGACCTGGAGTCAGGCCGCGAGAGCGGCAACAGGCGAGACGGTGGTGCCGCTCAGGTAAGCAATTTGCGGCAGCGCCACCCACTATATCAGCAAGCCGATCGCCGTGGGGAAGTATTTTGTTCACAGATCTTTACCCCCAAGCCACGCCCGCTTTACCCCGCCCGCGCACCATGAAGTCAGAAGGGCTGCCTCTGCAGACCCAAGAAACAGGAGCCGCGCATGTCTCGCTTGATTCGCCCCCGTACCTTGTCTCTGGCCGACGCACACCGCACCCGCGTGCGCTGGGTGGCAGGCGCCATGTCGGCCACGGTCGCCGCCATGTTGCTCGTCACGACCCAGGCCTGGGCCGCCGACCACGGTGGACACGCCGGTCAGGCTGCGCCCGCCGCCAACGTGGCGCCGCCGGTCGCTGCCCCGGTCGCGCAAGGCGAGCAACGCCCGCCGCGCGAGCAGACCGGCCAGATGCGCCACCACGGCATGGCCAAGGACGGCCAGGGTGGCAAGGGCCATGGCGGCATGATGGGCATGCCTGGCCAGTACGTCGAGCGCATGCTCGACAAAGTCCAGGCCACGCCCGAGCAGCGCAGCGCGATCCGTACCGTCATGGAGCGCCATCGCAGCCAGCACCGCGGCCTGCACGAGCAGGGCCGCGCACTCCACCAGGAGGCGCTGAACCTCTGGGCGCAGCCCACGTTGGACGAGAAGGCCGCTGACCGCCTGCGCATGCGCATGAACGCCCATCACCAGCAGATGAGCGCCGCCAACATGGCGATGATGCTGGAGGTGGGCCGCATCCTCACGCCTGAGCAGCGCGCCCAAATGGCCCAGCAACTGCGGGAGCGGCACAACAAGATGCCCCGTCACCCCGGCGGCCCGCGCTGATCGCCCTCGGAGCGCGCGACAATGGCAGACATGACCGAGCACATCCTGCTGATCGACGACGACGTGCGCCTCAGCGCCATGGTGGGCGATTACCTGAAGGCACATGGGTATCAGGTCTCCAGTGCACCTAACCTGCGCACCGGCCGCGAGATGCTGGCGCGTCAGACGTTTGATGTGCTGGTGCTCGACCTCATGCTGCCCGATGGCGATGGCCTGGATCTGTGTCGCGAGTTGCGCGCCTCGCCGCGCAACCGCAGCATGCCGTTGCTGATGCTGAGCGCGCGCGGCGAGCCGACCGACCGCATCGTGGGCCTGGAGATCGGCGCAGACGACTATCTGCCCAAACCCTTCGAGCCGCGCGAGCTGCTGGCCCGCATCCGGGCGCTGCTGCGTCGCACGGGCAGCCAGGCCGTCGACGCTGACGTGTGGCGCTTTGGCCGGCTCGAGATCGATTCCGGCTTGCGGCAGGTTCGGCTCGATGGCAAGGCCTGCGACCTGACGTCCTACCAGTTTGATCTGCTGACCGTGCTCGCGCGCCATCCGGGCCGGGTGTTGTCGCGCGACCAGATCATGGACGCGCTCAAGGGCCATCCGCTGGAGGCCTTCGATCGATCGATCGACGTGCACATCTCGCGCATCCGTGCCGCCATTGAAGACGATCCCAAAGAGCCTCGCCGCATCCTGACCGTGCGCGGAGTGGGTTACGTGTTCGCCAAGAAGCAGGACACCGACGCCGACGCAGCATGAAAACGCTTGCGCTGCGCATCTACCTCACCGTGGTGGCGGTGCTGCTGGTGTTTGCGCTCGTCTCAGGCTGGCTGGCCCAGCACAACATCGAGCACGAGCGCACCCAGGCGCAGTCGCAGGCCGTGTGGAACGAGCGCGCGGCCGCCATGGCCGAGCTCATCGAGAACAGCCTGCCTCCGGCCTCGGCGCCTGTCGAGCTGCAGGCTGTGGTGTTGCTGGACTGGGCGGAGCGACTGCGCCTGCCCATGGCGCTGGATGACCCGCTCGGCCAGCGCATCGCCACCTCACCAGCCCTGATTGACCGGCTGCAGCGCCGCCCCGAGTTGCAGCAGCGCATGCAGACGGTGCGGCTGTCGGACGGTCGCACCCTGTGGATCGTGCGCCCCTGGAGCCCTCGCCCCCGACCCCCTGGCACGCCGGTCATGGGACCGCCCGTCCCCCCCGACCTGATGCATGCGCCGCCCGCGGCGCCGCGGCCTGAGCCCTGGCTGGGTCCTCTGGCCTGGATGATCCCGCCCTGGCTGGCGCAGGGGCTGCCGGCCTTTCTTTTGTCGCTGTTCGTGCTGTTTGTGGCCGTGGCCGTGGGCGCCTGGCCCGTCGTGAACCGATTGACCCGGCGGCTCAAGGCTCTGCGCCGTGGTGTGGAGGTCTTTGGCTCCGGCCAGCTGGCACACCGTGTGGCGGTCGAGGGCAAAGACGAGGTGGCCGCGCTGGCCAACAGCTTCAACGAAGCGGCCCAGCGCGTGCAGGATCTGGTCACGGCCAACCGCAGCCTGCTGGCCAATGCCAGCCACGAGCTGCGTTCTCCCCTGGCACGGCTGAAGATGGCTGTGTCGTTGATGGACGAGTTGCCCCCTGATCGGTTGGCCCAGATGAAGGCCGAGGTGAACCAGGACATCCGGGAACTCGATACCTTGGTCGAGGAAGTGCTGCTGGCCAGCCGGCTTGATGCGCGCGCCAACCTGCAGCGGGCGCCGGTGGACCTCATGGGGCTGGTCACCGAAGAAGCCTTGCGCGTCGGAGCCGAGGTTGACATCCAGCCCCATCCTGCCTTGCAGGCCTGCGAAGGCGATGAGCGCTTGTTGCGCCGAGCCGTGCGCAACCTGCTCGAAAACGCCCGTCGCTACGGCGGGCCGGATGTGCTCCTCGAGCTGCGTCATACCGGGCGCTTCATCGAGATCGCGGTCAACGACCGGGGCCCAGGCGTGCCACATGACCAGCGTGAGCGCATCTTCGAGCCCTTCTATCGCATGCCCGGTCATGCCGAGCATGCCGGTGGCGTGGGTCTGGGGCTGAGCCTGGTGCGTCAGATTGCCGAACGCCATGGCGGCCGGGCCCTCTGCGCGGCCCGCGATGGTGGCGGCAGCCGCTTCGTGATCAGCCTGCCTGCCTGAGGCCGACTCGACCGTGGCGTCGGCGCCATCGAGCGCGGCCTTCAGGCCGGCTATGCTCTCGACCAGAATGGTTGAACCTCGAGATGCGAATCAGTATGACTGGTAACGAACGACCCGCCACCCACATTGCCGTCTTCGGCCTCGGCTACGTGGGCATGTCCATGGCCGTGCTGCTCGCGCGACACCATCGGGTGGTCGCCGTTGACCTGATGCCCGAGCGGGTGGAGCAGGTGAACAGCAAGATCTCGCCCATTGAAGACCCCGACATCACCGAGGCGCTCCGTACGCAAGCGCTGAACCTGGTGGCCACCACCGACGGCGCCCAGGCCGTTCAGGGCGCCGAGTTCGTCATCATCGCCACCCCGACCGACTACGACGTCGACACCAACCGCTTCAACACCCGCAGCGTCGAAGCCGTCATCCAGCTCACCATGCAGCACGCGCCCGATGCCGTCATGGTGATCAAGTCCACCATTCCGGTGGGCTTTGTCAAGGATGCCCGGCAGCGCCTGGGCACCCAGAACCTCATCTTCTCGCCCGAGTTCCTGCGCGAAGGCCGTGCGCTGCACGACAACCTGCACCCCAGTCGCATCGTGGTGGGCGAGCAATCTGCGCGGGCCGAGCGCTTCGCCGCCCTGCTGAAACAGGCCGCACTCAAGCCCGATGTGCCTGTGTTGCTCACTGGGGCCGACGAAGCCGAGGCCATCAAACTGTTTGCGAACACCTACCTCGCCATGCGGGTGGCCTACTTCAACGAGCTCGATACCTACGCCCAGACCCACGGCATGGACACGCGCCAGATCATCGAAGGCGTGAGCCTTGATCCGCGCATCGGCAACCACTACAACAACCCCAGCTTTGGCTATGGCGGCTACTGCCTGCCCAAGGACACCAAACAGCTGTTGGCCAACTACCACGAGGTGCCCCAGAACCTCATCAGTGCCATCGTCACCTCCAACACCACGCGCAAGGACTTCGTGGCCGACAGCATCCTGGCGCGTAGACCGAAGGTGGTGGGCGTCTACCGCCTGATCATGAAGGCCGGCAGCGACAACTTCCGCGCCAGCTCCATCCAGGGCGTCATGAAGCGCATCAAGGCCAAGGGCGTCGAGGTGATCCTGTACGAACCGGTGCTGACGGAAGACCGGTTCTACAACTCAGAGGTCGTACGCGATTTGAACGCCTTCAAGGCGCGTGCCGACGTGATTGTGGCCAACCGCATGGGCCCGGAGCTGGCCGATGTGGCTGACAAGGTCTACACGCGGGATCTGTTCGGGCAGGACTGAAGGGCCTCAGGCGTGGTACGTCCGATACCACGCGACAAAGCGCTCAATCCCCGCGCGCAGGTCTGTATGCGGTGTCACGCCTGTCCATTGCTGCAGCGCGCGGACGTCCGCATACGTCGCGGGCACGTCGCCTGGCGCCATGGGCTGCAGATCCAGCCTGGCCGGCACGCCCAGCGCTGATTCGAGCGTCCGGATGAAATCCATCAGTTGCACCGGCTCGCTGTGGCCGATGTTGAAGACGCGGTAAGGCGCCCATGAGGTCGACGACCGGGGCGCCAGCCGGTCAAATGTCTCGTCTGGCAGGGGCGGTCGATCCAGCGTGGCCACCACGCCCGCCACGATGTCGTCGATGTAGGTGAAATCGCGCTGCATCTGCCCATGGTTGAACACCTTGATGGGCTCGCCCGCCAGGATGGCGCGTGCAAACAGCATGGGGGCCATGTCGGGCCGCCCCCAAGGGCCGTACACCGTGAAGAAGCGCAACCCGGTGGTGGGCAGGCCGTAGAGGTGACTGTAGGTGTGCGCCATCAGCTCGTTGGCCTTCTTGGTCGCCGCGTACAGACTCACCGGGTGGTCCACCGCATGGTCCTCTGAAAACGGCATGCGGGAGTTGCCGCCGTATACGCTGGAGCTGCTGGCGTAGACGAGGTGCGCCGTGCGCTGGTGGCGGCAAGCCTCCAGCATGTTCACAAAGCCCACGAGATTCGACTGGGCGTAGGCATGCGGATGTGTCAACGAGTAACGCACACCGGCCTGTGCGGCCAGGTGCACCACACCGTCGAAACATTCCGTGGCGAACAGCGCATCCAGCGCCGCCATGTCAGCGACATCGGCTTGCACGAACCGAAAGCGACTCGCTCCCTGCGTGGCCGCAATGGCAGCCAGCCGGTCGCGCTTGAGCTGTGGGTCGTAGTAGTCGTTGAGGTTATCCAGCCCCACCACGGTGTCGCCCCGCGCCAGCAGGGCCAGCGAGACGTGCATGCCGATGAAGCCGGCGGCGCCGGTGACGAGATAAGTGCGCATGCCTCAATTGTCGGGCAAGACATGAAGAGGGAAGTTTTTTCGGCAATTCCGGCGCCAAGGGCAGCACGGCGTGCCGATGGCTGCGCCCCGGGCAGGGTGGGCGGTGCTCATGCAGGCAACCGCAATGGGCGTCTCCGCCGCGTGGGCACGCCGTTTGCCCTCCCGAGCGTCGACGCTCTGATTGATGAACCCATGACCGGCCCACAACACGCACTGACTCCCTTGCCTGCCGCCACCGGTGCGCCCTGGCTCATGCCCGCGCTCATCGGCGTGGCCTTGATTGTGCTGTACGCCCCCACTTATGCGGCCCTCGACCGCTTCGTGTGGAACCAGGTCGGCCAGGGGCACGGCCCCATCATGCTCGCGCTGGCCTTGTGGCTGGCGTGGCAGCGTTATCCGCTGTTAGGAGAGCCTGGACGGCAGCCGGCCAATGCCGCAGGCACGGCTGTCCTGCTGGTGGGGCTGCTCACCTACGCCGTGGGTCGTTCTCAGGATGTGCTGTTCCTGGATGCGGCTTCGCAGATCCCGGTGGCGGCCGGCATCGTGCTGCTGCTGTGGGGCTGGCGCGGGTTGAAGACGATGTGGTTTGCCATCTTCTTCCTGTTGTTCGTCGTGCCGCTGCCAGGTTCGGTGGTGGACGCCATCACCGGCCCACTCAAGGCGGCTGTCTCATATGTGGCCGAACACCTGTTATACGCCTTCGGCTACCCGGTCGGGCGAAGCGGCGTCACGTTGACGATCGGCCCCTACAAACTGCTGGTGGCCGACGCGTGCGCGGGCATCAACTCGGTGTTTGCGCTGGAAGCCATTGGCGTGTTCTACCTCAGTGTCGTCAAGCACACCAACCAGATGCGCAACATCGCGCTGGCCGCGCTCATCGTGCCCATTGCGTTTGTGGCCAACGTCACCCGGGTGGTGACACTCGTGCTGGTGACCTACTACTTTGGCGATGAGGCCGGACAGGGCTTCGTACATGACTTTGCCGGCATCCTGCTGTTCATGGTGGCCACCATGCTCACCGTGGCGACCGATTCGGTGCTGGGCCTGTTCATGAAGAACAAGCCTGCCGAACCTGTGGGAGGTGCGCGATGAGCCTCATGCGCACGCTGTTCATCGTGGCCCTGATCGGCCTGGGCTTTGCGGGGGGGGTGCTGCTTCGGCCCGAGATCAATACCCAGCTTCCTGATGCGCATCTGGACCAGGTCGTGCCAGCCCGGGTAGGCAGCTGGACCTATGTACCCAATGCCATGGAGCATGTCACGGCCCTGGCCACCGAGACGACCAGCACCGACCAGCCTTACGACGAGGTGCTGATGCGCACCTACGTTCGGCCCGACGGGGCCGCCGTCATGCTGACGCTGGCTTACGGCAAGAACCAGCGCCAGGAGGTCAAGATCCACCGGCCCGAACTGTGCTACCCGGCGCAGGGCATGAAGGTGCAGGCACTGCGTCCCGCCACCTTCGACGGCATTCAGTCTGAAGCGGCTCATGGCCCCATCACGGGCAAACGCATGGTTGCCCAGGGGCCGTCGTTCAACGAGGTGGTCAGCTACTGGATCCGCATTGGAGATTCCTACAGCGCCAGCGCCTGGCAGACCCGCTGGAACATCATGCGTGAAGGCCTCAAAGGCCGCATGACGGACGGGATCCTCGTGCGTGTCTCCCAGCGCGTGCCCATGTCGGACGACCCCTCCCGCCACTACGCCGTTCAGGAAGCGTTCCTGAAGGAACTGGTGGCCACCCTCAACCCCCAGGGGCGCGAGCTGCTGGCCCGCTGAATCCGCATGTCACCTCAACCCCTGATGCCGCCCACCATGGTCGCTACACCGCGCAAGCGCAAGGTTGCCATCATCCATGACTGGCTCGTGGTGTATGCAGGTGCCGAGAAGGTGCTTGAGCATCTCCTCGATCTCTGGCCCGATGCCGATCTGTTCGCCCTGGTCGATTTTCTGGAAGAGGGCGATCGCGGCTTCCTCAAAGGCCGCACACCGCACACCAGCTTCATCCAGAAGCTGCCCATGGCGCGACGCAAGTACCGGCAATACCTGCCGTTGATGCCTCTGGCCATCGAGCAGTTCGACCTGTCCAGCTACGACGTCATCATCTCGTCCAGCCATGCGGTTGCCAAGGGTGTGATCACCTCGCCTTCCCAGACGCACATCAGCTATGTGCACTCGCCCATGCGCTACGCATGGGATCTGCAGCACCAGTACCTGCGCGAATCCGGCATGACTGGCGGCATGAAGTCGTTCATCGCCCGCGCGCTGCTGCATTACATGCGCATGTGGGACTTGCGCACCGTCAACGGTGTCGACGTGATGCTGGCCAACTCGCAGTTCATCGCGCGCCGCATCCAGAAGGTCTACCGACATGACGCCACCGTGGTCTACCCCCCGGTGGACACCGAGGGCTTCGCGCTGTGCGAGCAGAAGGAAGACTTCTATGTCACCGCATCGCGCATGGTGCCCTACAAGATGATCCCGACCATTGTCGAGGCCTTCCGGCTGATGCCCGACAAGCAGCTGTACGTCATTGGCACGGGCCCGGACATGGACAAGGTCATGGCTGCCGCGGGGCCGAATGTGGTCGTGCTGGGGCACCAGCCATTCGATGTGCTGCGCGCGCACCTGCAGCACGCCAAGGCCTTCATCTTCGCGGCGGAAGAAGACTTCGGCATCACGCCCGTTGAAGCCCAGGCCTGCGGCACACCGGTGATCGCATATGGTCGCGGCGGCTCGCTCGAGACCGTGCGCGGCATGGGCATCGATGACGCCCCCACCGGGGTCTTCTTCGACGAGCAAACGCCGGAGGCCATCGCGCAGGCCGTTCAGGCCTTCGAGGCCGTTGCCCACACCATCCCGCCGCGCCGATGCCGCGAGCACGCGCAGCGCTTCAGCGCGTCGGCTTTCCGGCGATCCATGACCGACATCGTGCGAGCCGCTACCGAGCCCCGTGCGCAGGGCAAGGTGCTGCAGCTCCACGAGTGGGCCGCCAATTCCTGAGTTGTTTGAGCAGGGGTCCAGTTGAAACAGGTTTGCCAGCCCATCTACATCAACGGTCGCTTTCTGACGCAGGGCGTCACAGGGGTGCAACGCTATGCGCGCGAGACGCTCATGGCGATGGATCGCCTGTTGGCCGCACGCGCCGACGCGTCCGGCCTGTCCGAGTTGACCATCCTGGCGCCCGCCGGTGCACAACGGCCGGCGCTCCAGCACATCGGCTATCGTGAGGTGGGGCGTCTTGCCGGCCATCTGTGGGAGCAGACCGAACTGGCCTGGCATGCCCGCGATGGCCTCCTGTTCACGTTCGGGTTCACCGGCCCGCTGCTCCATCGTCACCAGATCACCACCGTGCACGACGCGGCGGTCGTGCGCGTGCCGCAGGCTTACACCGCCCGATTCCGGCTGTGGTACACATGGATGGTGCGTTGGCATGTGCGCCGCTCGCCGGCCACGGCCGTGGTGTCGGCCTTCAGTCGCCAGGAAGCCATCGACTGCTTTGGGGCGCCCGACAGCCGACTGCACCAGACCACCGAAGGCTGGCAGCACATGCAGGCCATCGAAGCCGACACCCGCATCCTTGATCAGCACAACCTGCGCGACACGCCGTTCCTGCTGGCCGTCAGCAGCGCCAATCCCAGCAAGAACTTCTCTGTGCTTTTGCGGGCGCTGGCGCTGCTGGGTGACGATGCGCCACCCTGCGTGATCGCGGGGGCCACCCACGCCGGCGTGTTTCGCCAGGGTGAGGCGAGCGCAGCGGATCGAACGATCCGCGTGGGCTATGTCAGCGACGCCGAGCTCAAGGCGCTGTACCAGCATGCCGCCTGCTTCGTCTTCCCCTCGCTGTATGAAGGCTTTGGCATCCCGCCGCTGGAGGCCATGTCATGCGGATGTCCGGTCATCGCGTCCACCGCACCGGCCGTCCGTGAGGTCTGCGGCGAGGCCGCGCTTTACTTCGAGCCGCAGCGGCCAGAACAGCTCGCGCTGGCCATCACGCGCTTCTTCCGGGAGCCCGATCTCGCCGCGCAGCTCAAGGTGGCGGCCCGCCAGCGCATCCAGCGCTACTCATGGGAAGAAGGCGCCCGTCTCAACCTGGCCATGCTTGCGCGAGCGGCCAGTCCTCTGGAGGTCTGTGCCACATGACCCATCACAGCGCTCATCCGCTTCCTGCACTGCATGGGCCGCGCATCTCGGTGGTCGTGTGCAACTACAACTATGCGCATTACATCGCGCAGGCCATCGAGTCTGTGCTCTCGCAGCGCTACCAGGCCCATGAACTCATCGTGGTCGACGATGGCTCGACCGACGACTCGGTCAGCGTGATCCAGCGCTATGCCGCTCACGGGGTGGAGTTGATCCAGCAGGACAACGGTGGACAAGTCGCGGCCTACAACGCCGGTCTGCCCCGATGCTCGGGCGACGTGGTGCTGTTTCTGGATGCGGATGACGCCTTGCTGCCCGAGGCGCTGGGCGCGGTGGCGCAAGCCTTTGAGGAGGGCGTTGTCAAGGTCCATTACCGCCTTGCGCTGATGGACCCAAACGGCAAGCTGCTGGACTCGGTCATTCCTCAGGACCTTGCCTCGGGTGACGTGGCGCGCGACTTTCTCCGCCATGGCTCGGCTCATCCGTCTGCGCCTGCGTCGGGCAACGCCTACCGACGCAGCGTGCTCACGCGCATCTTTCCGCTGCCCACCGATGCTCAAGACCGGCATGGCGCCGACTTCTTCTGCATCTACGGCAGCACGCTGTTTGGCTCGGTAGCGGCTTGCGAGCAGGTACTGGGCTTGTACCGCGTGCACCGCTCGCTCAAACAGACCACCGGGTTGTCATTCGGCAATGTCGGAAGTGGCCTGGCGCAGGACCAGCGCCTTCAGGCCCGGTTGCAACGTTTTCGTCAATGGATATCAGAAAGAACGGGAGGACACATCATGGCCCCATCGGTACTGCTGGATTTCTCGATCGAGAAGTCTGCTTTTGCCACGGCCGCTCTCACCGCCCCATCGCGGTGGGAGGGGACGCAGCGCGCCGCCCGGCGCCTGCCCCAACTGCTCAAGGCCCTGTGGCTGCGCCGCTCGGTGAGCGTATCCAAGCGCCTGGGGCTGACGCTCTGGGCGTTCTTCGTGCTGCTTGCCCCGCGGGGCCCGGCCACCACGGCTGCGCGCTACGTGTGTGACCCCGGCAGCCGCGGCAGCCAACGTCTGACGTCGACCTGAACCCCCACTGTGGAAGGTAGTGATCATGAGTTTTTCCCAGTTCATGGCCATCCTGCGCGCGCGATGGCTCATTCCCGTTGCCGTGCTGACGACCATGTTGCTGCTGGCCTTCGCGGCCAGCCAGCTGCTGCCCAAGAAGTACACCGCCACGGGAGCGGTCATGGTGGACATGCGTTCGCCTGATCCCATCAACGGCACGATGGCTCCTGTCAGCGCGCTCTATCTGCTCACCCAGATGGACGTGATTCGCAGCGAACGGGTGGCGCTCATGGTCGTGCGCTCGCTCAAGCTGACCGAGAACCCCGATCTGCGTGCCCGTTGGCAGGCTGCCGGAGGGCAAGGTTCGTTCGATACCTGGGTTGCGCAGCTGATTCTTGAGGGACTCGAAGTGATCCCCGCCAAGGGCTCCAGCGTGATTGAAGTCAACTACACCGCGGCCGATCCGGACTTTGCCGCTGCGCTGGCCAACCGCTTCATCAACGCCTACCTCGACACGGCTGTGGAGCTGCGTGTTCAGCCTGCCCGGCAGTTCACCCACATGTTCACCGAACAGCTCGAGCAGGCCAAGGGACGGCTTGAGGCTGCGCAACGCAAGCTCTCGGCCTATCAGCAGGAAAAGGGCATCGTTGCCACCGACGAGCGGCTGGACGTGGAAACGGCTCGGCTGGCTGAATTGTCCGCGCAACTAGTGGCGCTGCAGGCGCAGACCGCCGACGCGCGCAGCCGCCGTGCTCGCGCTGGCATCGACAGCCCTGACTCCATGAACAACAGCGTCATCATGTCGCTGCGCGGCGAGCTGGCGCGTCAGGAGGCCAGGCTGCAGGAGGCGGCAGACCGCCTGGGCGACAACCACCCACAGATCACGCAGATGCGAGCCGGGATCGATGAGACCAGGCGCAAAATCCTGTCGGAGTCGGCCAATGTTGGGCGAACGGCGGGTGTCGCGCTGGAGATCGCGCAGCAGCGCGAGGCGCAGACGCGCAGTGCGCTGGAGGCGCAACGCCAGAAGGTGCTGCGCCTGAAGGCCATTCGAGACGAGGCCACCGTGATGGCCAACGACGTCGCGAGCGCGCAGCGCGCCGTCGAGGCCATTCAGTTGCGTAGCCACCAGACACGGCTCGAAAGCGAAACCGACCAGACCAACGTGGCTGTGCTGAGAGTGGCGACCCCCCCTGCGGGGCCCTCGTCGCCGCGCACACTGCTTCTCGTCCTGCAAGCCATTTTCATCGGAGTGTTTGCCGGCATCGGTGCGGCCATCTGGACGGAGCTGCGCAACCGCCGCATCCGTGTCGACGAAGACCTCGGTGAGCTGGTGGAAGCCGATCTGATCGGACACATGCCAGAAGCCAAGCCCCGTACCGGCCGCCTGCCCATTCGCTTCACGCCACACCTGCCTTCACGCGCGTCGCTCAGGCTGCCGCTGGTCGGACAGTGATCCAGGGAGGAACCGACATGAATAGCCCGATTGAACAGACCGCTCGGCCCATAGGCGACATCATTGCCGACATCAACCAGCTCGACTCGTCGCAGATCGAGCGCATCGTGCGCTACCAGCAGGAGCATCACCTCAAGTTCGGCGAAGCCGCGGTGGCTTTGGGGCTCGCCAGACGCGAGGACGTGCTGTGGGCCCTGTCCCATCAGTTCAAGTATCCATATCAGCGTACCGAGCCTGAGAGCGTGTCCTCCGAACTCGTCGTGGCCACTGACCCGTTCGACAAGACCGCAGAGTTCTTCCGCGACGTGCGCACCCAGTTGCTGTCGTGCGTGTTCCGACCTCAAGGCCCGCGCAAGCTTGCGCTGGCCGTGTGCAGCCCGGACAGCGGCGATGGCAAGACCTTCTTTGCGGCCAACCTGGCGGTGGCGTTCAGCCAGCTGGCCGGGCGCACATTGCTGGTCGATGCAGACATGCGCACCCCCCGCCAGCATGGCGTCTTCGGTGTCCAGGAAAGTGAGCGTGGCTTGAGCTCCGTGCTGTCGGGACGAGGTGAGGCCAATGTGATACGCCCCATCGAGTCTCTCCCGAACCTGTATCTTTTGCCGGTGGGTGTGGTCCCCCCGAATCCGCTGGAGCTGATCCAGGGGCAGGCGTTCGATGACCTCATTCAAGGTGTGCTGGCGCGTTTTGACTACGTCGTGCTGGATACGCCCGCCGTATCGCACGGCGCCGACGCCCGTGTGATTGCCGAGAAGGCGGGTGCGGCGCTGGCCGTGGCGCGCAAGAACGTCACCCACGTCAGAAGCCTTCGCACGCTGGTGAGCACGCTCAAGCGATCCACCTCGGTTTTCAGTGGTGTCCTCCTCAACGACCACGTGACGGCATGAACGTCTCGCGGCGGCATCTGACGATCTTGAGCGCTGCGGGCGCGATGGGCTTCGTCACGCCTTTAAGCCATGCCGAGGACATTTTTTCTGGGCGGCCCATGCGCGCTGGTTTTGGCTTGGGCGTCAAATTCGCGCAAGGCCAGCCCATCAAGGACATGGCGGCGCTCGAGGACCTGGGCGTGAGCTGGGTCCGCGATACGGTGCGGTGGGCTGTCATGGAGCCCAAGGCTGGCGGTCATCAAGCTTTTCCCGCGGCGTTTCAGCGGCGACTCGATTACTACCGCAGCCACGACATCGGGGTGGTGTTCTACCTCGCCTATGCCAACCACGAGGCCTACCCCGCGACGGCCAGGCACCCGTTGGCGCCTGTCGATCCGGAAGCCTTCGGCCGTTATGCGGGCCACATTGCGCGCCTGCTGAAGGCCTCGGGCGTCCGTCACGTGATCGAGGTCTGGAACGAGCCCCACAACTTCACGCTCCGCAAGATGGTGGGCGGTCATTGGAACGGAAAGCCGCCGTCGCCCTGGGTGGCGCACTACGTCGACATGGTCCGACAGGCCGTGAAGGCTGTGAAGAAGGTCGATGCCCGCACACGGGTCATCACATGCGAAGACGTGTGGGTCAATCACTACCGTTTCCTCGAGGCTGGTCTGCCGCCCGAGCTCGACGGTTTTGGCCTGCATCCCTACACGCACCACGACGCACCCGGGCCCGAGCGCACCTCCGTGCATCCCCGCTCCGAATGGGCGCAGCCCTTTCAGATCGTCGATGCCGATCGTTCGTTTGCGTCGGCCGCACAACGCCTGCGCGCCCATGGCCGAAGCAAGCTTGGGCACGTTCCGCAGTTGTGGGTCACGGAGTGGGGGTGGCGAATCGGTTCTCCCACTCCTGACGGTCCGCTCGATGAAACCCGACAGGCAGCCCTGCTTCCCCGCGCGTTCATCACGGCTGAAGCCGCTGGTATCGAGGCACTGCTGTGGTTCAGCCTCCAAGACAGCGTCGATGGGCCATACGGCTTGCTGGGTCGCAAGGGCGTACGCCGTCCCGCGTACTCCGCCTACCGCACGCTTGCCCGCGAACTTGGCGACCACGCGTTGTCAGCCCGGCTGACGAGCCCGTCTCGCCGCACTGAGGGCGTCCAGGCCTTTCTTTTCAAGAACGGGTCGGGCAGCAAGATTGCAGTCTGGAGCGCAGACAACCGCGACCGCGCGCTCATACAGCCCAAAACCTGGTCGGTGGTGCGGGCTGTCGACACCTGGGGCGAGCCTGTCGTGCCGCGCCGCGGAGCGGATGGCATCACCTACCCGATCGGGGCGGCTCCGGTCTACCTTGAACTCGACGGCACCGCGCCCATCCGGTGGTCCGATCACATCGTGCAGTAAAGCCAGATGATTCCTACCCTGTACGGCATCCTCATCCTGTTGATCGGTGCCCTGGTTGGCGCCCGTGGCGTCGTGTACCTGGCGGTCATCGCCACCTTGTTTGGTGGCACCGCGGCCGCGTATGTGCTGGGGTTGGGTGCCGCGACGATCACACCGGCCGTGCTGGCACTGGTCTTCCTGGCCTGGCATGTCGCCCGCCGCGAGGCGCTGGGCGGATTCTTCAGTCCCATGTCGTTTCTCACGCCGGGCTTCTGGCTGCTGGTGCTGACAGTCTGGGGCGTCATCGCCGCGCTGGCCTTGCCCCGGCTGTTTGAAGGGCAGTTCCTGGTCTACTCCTTCGACCGACTGACCGACTCGGCTAACGCCCTGCGCCCTCTCAGACCGGTGTCCATGAACCTCACTCAGGCCATGTACGCTTGCCTCGGGCTCGTGACCTTCGTGGTGATGCTTGTGACGGTGCGCCGCGAAGGCGGGATGCAGCGCTTCGCGCGGGCAGTGCTGTGGGTGGCCGGGCTGAACGTGATCGCCGCGTCGCTGGACCTGGCGGAACACCACCTCGGCATGTTCCCGCTGCTGTCGTATCTGAAGAATGCCAACTACGCGATGCTGGGCGGTGAAGTCGCTGGCCTCAAACGCATCGCGGGCACGTTTCCTGAAACGTCGGTGTTCGCGATGTACACCCTGGCTCTCCTTGCCTTTACCCACACCCTCTGGATGTACGGGATCCACAAGAACTGGGCGAGGGCGCTGTCAATCGCCAACCTGGGCTTTCTGATGATCTCCACGGCGGGGACGGCTTACGTGGGCTTTGCCATCTGCCTGATCGTGGCGCTCGCCGTGTCAGCCTGGCGTTTTCTCCACCTCGGTCAACTCGGCCCGTACCGCCTGTACGTCTGGATGGCCCTGGGGTCGGGCATCCTCGGGCTGGCCGTTGTGTTGTTCGTACCGGGCGCCTGGTCATCGGTGTCGGAGTACTTCAACATCGTGGTGGGCAGCAAACTGGACTCGTCATCCGGGCAGGTGCGCATGGGCTACAACGCCCAGGCCCTCCAGACGTTCGTCGACACCATGGGGATCGGTGCCGGGCTGGGCAGCGTGCGGGCTTCCAGCTTCGTCCTGGTGGTGCTGTCCAACCTCGGGTGGATGGGTGCCCTGTTCCTCACGCTGTTCCTGATCCCGGTGTTGTGGGGCCGTTGGCCCCAGAGCGTGCAGCAGGAAGAGGCCATCATTGCCCAGGCCGGTCGGCGCGGCGTGTTTGCCACGCTTGTGGGCGCGGCGGTGTCGGCCGGTGTCTACGACCTTGGCCTGCTGTTCTACATGTTCGCTGCCGTGGCGGCAGCTCCCTTGGCCCTCAGCCGCTCCGCCCGCGGGGCGCCTTTTGCGCCCCGCATGCTCGCTTACTGAGTGACGGTGTTGGGCACCACCACGAAGACCGGCCCGTCCGCTTCGCCCAGACGCAAGGTGCGGCTGCCATTGGTGGCGGCGGTGGTCGCGAGGGAGGCGCCCTTCCAGCTTCGCACCGTCGCGCCCTCGGGCACATGCAGGTTCAGCGTCGTTCGCACGGAGCTCACCCACACGGTGTAGACCGAGTCGGTCGTGCTATCCCAGCGCATGGCGTGCACGTTGGCTGGCACGTCGGCCACCAGTCCCCGGTAGCGCCGCGAGGCGGCCAGGTCATTGAAGGTCTTGATCGCGGTGTAGGCGGGCTTGGGCACCATCCCGGCTCCGAGCAGACCATAGTTGTGCTCAGGGTGGTTGGGATCCGAGCCCGAGTCAGCCAGTTCGTAGAGCGTCACCATGGGCAGGTTCTGCGCGATCTGGGCAAGGTAGTTGCGCAGCACCAAGACAGCCTGGCGATCCCGCGCCCGCGCATCGTGGCCGTTGCCAAACAGTGCTGTGTCGAAACGACCGGCAGAAGACAGACCCCATTCCGTCGACCAGATCGGCAGATTCAGGCCCTGTGAACCCAACACCGCCTTCATTGCAAGCGTATCGCCCGCGAACGTTTCCGGCGCGGCTGTGCGGTACGGATGGATGGCGAAACCATGCACCTTCGCAAGCTGGCCGGTCTGGGCCAGGCGCAGGATGTAGGACAGGTTCACCCATGAAGGTCCGCCGTTCACAACGCGTCTATTCGGGTCGACTTCGGCGATGGCCTGGCGCGTCGCGCCCAGCAGTGAGCCATAGGCCACCGGGTCGCCACCAGCCCAGAAGTTGCTGTTGTCCGGCTCGTTCCACACCTCCAGCGCGCTGACGTTGCGCCCTTTGGAGAAAGCCGCCACGCGACGCGCGTACTCGAGGAACCCGGCGCGAGCCCGGTCCGTGGTCGGCGCGCCTGTGCCGTACTCGGGATGACCGTAGGCCAGGATGAAATGCGCCGACAAGCCGTACTTGGCCATGCGATTCAGGATCGCATCGAAGTGGGCGAAGTCGAAACGGCCACGTGACTCCACCAGCTGCCAAAAGATGTCCAGGCGCACGTTGGTGAAGCCGGCCTCCGCCGCCTGCTTGAGCGCCGCGTCCGACATGTGGTTGAACCGCGAGGACACGGTGGCGCGGCGCGCCAGGCTGGGCAGCGCGCCAGTGGACAGCACCGGTGCCTGCCGGTTCACGCCGTAACCAACCGTTCCCGAGTCCAGCAGGCGGATGTCGTCCACCGCAAAAGTGCCCGGAGGCGCGGTCAGCGACGGCGCGCTGGCCAGAATCGAGATCATCGTGATGCCGTCACGCAGGCGACCGTCGTTGGCGCCGCCCCAGTGGCTGACCGGGCGCGTCAGCGGCACGGCCACCGTCGCCCAATCGCCACCTGTGCTCGATTCGGGCGTATGGGTGGGGATCCGGAACTGCAGCGTCTGGCCGCTGGCATCGACCACGCGGAGCGTGCCCGCCAGCAGCGGGTGAGAGGCGCGTACCCGCAACTGCATCACGGCGGTTTCGGCGTTCGCCACGGGAACAAGCGCGGGCAGGCGACGCGTCATGGCCACGTATCGGCCGCAGGCGCGCGTCTGCGTCAACTCGATCGCGTGGCTGCCGCAGTTCAGATCCACATTCAAATTGGCCGCCGCCACGCTGCCTGCTGCGCCGCTCACGAGATTCAGGCTGCCATTGGATCCGGGAAACTCCTGGCCACGTTCGTAATACCATCCCGGAACTGGCCCCTGGTTATTACCACTTGCATCGAAACCATCGATCAGGGTGCCAATATTGGCGTTATTCTGGGTTTCCAGATTAACTGCTCTGAGATAGGAATCGGTTTCAGTGGCCCGAGCGGTGAGGCTCTGTGCCGCATCCAAGGCTTGCGCCTCCGTTTCGCCCGACACGCTTGCTTGCGAAGCGCTTGCGCCGTCGCTGCCACCGCCACCGCCACATGCAGTCAGGGTCATTGCCAATAAACAAACTGCACTGACTGTGGTCAGCCTTCTGAACGCGGTCACGGACGACATGGAAAATAAACTCGGCCAATTGAGATGGCGCGATGATAGAGATTGCGCCATTCAAAAGGCGGGCGTTTTGTAACTACGCCGCGGAGCGCCCTGAAATCCCTCGTCACACACCGGAACAATTGGGCGGAAAATTGTCACGCTTCCCAGCGCCGCAGGTCTTGCACCCTGCGCCACGTCAACCCGGCAAGGGGTAACGTGTATATGGTCCAGTTACATCGAGATATATCTGCTACGCCCGCTCACGGATTGGCGGGGTTTTACGCGCGACAGACAGCGTGACATCTGCCACGATCAGCGCAGTTCGATCACCCGCCCCGGTTCGCAGCGGCCTGTCAGCACGTCGGCCAGTGCTTGCACGTTGCCCCTGAAACGCCCTCGGTAATCCACCTCGGCGTGGGTGCGCAGTGCGCGGACTGCATTGGCGGCGAACTGGCGCGACATGAACCGCCAGGCCTTGCCTGCGGGCATCGTGCCCTTGCGCATCAGATAGAGCGGGTTGGCGATCTGCGAGTAGCCAAACCGTAACCCAGACACCCGCCCGGACCGCGTGCCCAGATGCACCCCCTCGCAGTGGGGCATGTATACCGTCCGGCCCAGGCGTGCCGCCTGACCTGTGTAGTCCTGGTCTTCCTGCCAGCCGTAAAACGGCAGCGATTCATCGAAGCGAAAGCGGCGAACCACCACATCCCGGAACGCCATGTTGCAGCCGTACAAGCTGTGCAGGCTGCGTACCGCCGGGCCGCTGGCCCAGTGCCGTTCGGCCTCACGGCGTCCGGCAAGGTAGTCCATGGCATCAGCCGATGTGAGTGGCTCGCCCTGAGCGCCGTCTGCCAGCACCCGGCCCGTCAGGCCGACCACGTCGGGGTGAGACTGAAAGAAGCGCATGGCCTCGCCCAGCCAGGTCAGCGCGGGACGGAAGTCGTCATCGAAGAAGGTGACCATGCATGGGCCCTCGTCCAGCCAGCCCTGCGCTTTCAGGAACTCGAGGCCACGGTTGCGCTGGATGGTCAACCCCGCGCGGTCGGCCAGCATCACGCTCAGCCGTCCTGACGAGGCGTGGGGGTGGTCCGACAGCCCCTCCACGTCAGATGAGCTCGCCCCGACCACCACCACGTGTCGGGCAGGCGCGGTCTGACCTTGAAGCCATCCGATCAACTCGTACACGTCCTTAGGGCGACCCTTGGTCGCAATGATCACGTAGGCATCCATCTCGCGTCGGTCCTTCCTGCTACCCGGCGGCCCCACTCCTGTGCGGGGCGCTCCACCCATCGGTAGGCGAGCCCTGCGAAGACCAGGGACACGAGCAGCCCCAACGCCATGGCAGCTGGCGATCCCAACTGGGGGATCAGGTGACAGCTGAACACAAGTATCACGCCGTGAAACAGATAAAGGCTGTAGGAGACCTGGCCGAGCCACTGCAGGGCAGGCCACTGCAGAACGCGCTGCAGCGGCTTCGCGCACAAGGCCCATATCAGCAACAGGACGATGCCTGGTGCCATGACCCAGTGTGTCAACAGCATCGGAAAGCCCGCCATCACGCCACCCAGCGCCCGAACGTGTTCCGGATAGGTATAGAGCAAAGCTGCAGCTGCCAGTCCGGCGAACCGCTGCCGCGGGCTCAGATATGCATACCATCGGCGTACCTGATCCAGATGGCGATACAGCAGCGCACCCAGCACGAAGAACAGCGTGTAGTGGAGACTGATCACCAGCTGAGCCACCATGGGCTGGCCCATGTACCGCGCCACATACGCCACGCCGACAGCCACCACGCTCAGCGCACCATAGAAAACCAGGGCGCGGCGCGGCGACCACGCGTTGAGGCTCCAGAGGATCAGCGGGAACGCCAGCGAGATGCGCATCTCGTGCACAAGCGTCCACGTCACGAAGTTGTAGTGCGCCTCGAATGGCACGATCAGCAGCGCATGCAACACGGCATCCTGCGTCGTCACGGGCTGGCCCGTCACCCCGAGCAGCCAGGGGCCCATATGGGCGCCCTCCGGCCAACCTAGCGTGCTGATCAGCAGCATGGCCAGCAGCACGGACACCAGGTAGGGCAGCCAGATCCGTGCGATCCGTTTCACCGCATAACCCGGATAAGCGATGCGCGCGCCCTCCAGCATCCGCGCGAGGACAAAGCCGGAGAGCGTGAAGAACAACAGCACCGCGGGCAAGCCCGCAACGGCCCATCCAAGCGGCGAGTACTTCACCGTGCGCAAGGCGTCTTTCAGCAGGCCTTCGGCCAGGGTCGCATCCTGCAGGATGATGACGATGCAATGAGAAAACACCACCGCCAACGCCGCCACGCCACGCAGCGCGTCGAGTTCATGAAAACGGCCACCCCCCGTGGCCGCAGAAGTCAATGCCTTTGTCATGCGGCTCGCCTGAGCAGATTTCGCGCCTTCCCCCCGTGAACGAGGGTGCTCCGCAGGGTGGGGTGACATGGTGTCCATCGCCTTACCGGCTCGTGTGGGCCGATGCAGAAAAATCCGCCATCAACCAGTTGACGCACTGCGCCAGGTCCAGCGTCGGCGGCGCGGCGCCCATCACCTCGCGTGCGAGCACGCAGGCATACAGAGAAGCCCCCGCAACGCTGGCATGTCGGCCGTCTGATGCAAACCAACGCACGCCATCTTCTGCCGCGCTGTCATGCGCTTGCGCCATCGCCTCGAACGCCTGACCCACCCGCACCAGCGGCACGCCCGCGCGCTCTGCCGTTTCGATGTGGTGTGTCACGATTCGGCTGCGTACCGCTGGCGAGGCCGCGGCATCTGCCCAGGTCTCGACCAGATTGACCCGCACGCGGGTCTCGCGACGCAGCGCAGCCTGAATGCGCGCCACCGCGAGCGCTGCTCGTGTGGCGCCCTCCATGTAGGCCCTGCTGTGGTCCTGCAGAAAAACGTGGTCCCACGGTTCCAGCGCGGGCAGTCGCGCCAGGTCCAGCTCGCGCAAGCGCGCGCCATGTCGGGTCACGGCCACCACCACGCTGCTGCCGAAACAGCCGCTGGCGTTCAACACGTGTTGCAAGCGCGACGACAGCCGATGGTCCGTGGAGTAGCTGTTGCCCACGACGAGCACCCGCACCTCCGGTGCCACCCGCGTCTCGCACCTGGGCTGCACCTCCGCGCTGGCCTGCCCGCCCCAGGCCAGCGCCAGAAGCAGCCACGGCGTCATCATTGCGCGCATCTCAGCCCACATCATTGGCTGCCCGGCTGCGCCACCGATGGCACCATCGGCCCATCACCGACGACGCTGCGTCCAGCGCCGCTTCCGTCTGCCGCCGCAACTGCGGTTCGAGCCAGCGCGACACCAGCACGCCGCCCACACCGGCACAAACCACCGCCAACGCGAGAAGCGCCCAGCCGTGCTCGCGTTGCGCAGGGAAGAGCCACACCGCCAGCTTGGTCACGGCCACGATGACCGGCAGGTTGATCACGATGATGGCGTAAGACGCGTTCGACAGTTCGGTCACGAGCCGAGGCACCTTCACACTGCGATGCAGGTCGATCACGGCGCAGCCCAGAAGCAGGCAGCTGGCGCCGGCCAGATAGGTCGCGAACACCCCCAGCCGGTCCAGCCCCATGCCGGCGCTCCAGCCAAACACATAGGCCACGCCGCCCGCTGTGAGCAGCACCGGGCCCAGCCACGCCGGCAGGCCGCGCTGCGTGCGCACCAGCCAGGCCAGCAGGCAGCCCACCAGAAAATCCAGGTTGAATGCCGACATCAGAAACGCCAGTGCCACCGAGCTGTCGCAAAAGCCCGCACACACGGTTTGCGTGGTGACGATGCCCATCACCAACAGCGCCGCCCACGCGACCATCAGGACCAGGCCCAGCCGCTTGTGCGCAATGGCGGTCGAGAACACCAGATAAAACAGCACCACATGGCTCAGCGACCACAGCGCGCCCAGCACGGGCGACTCCTGCTGTGGGATCAGCAAGAAGGACTTGATGATCACGCCCAACTCCCGATCGTGTGGCGAGCCGATGCCCGGGAACGCCAGCAACACAGGGATGCTCAGTGCCGTGAAGAACCACACCAGGGGGTAGATGCGCATGAAGCGCTTCCTCAGAAAGCTGCGCGCATTGAGCGCGCCTGCACCGAGCTGACCTTGATAGACGTAGAAGATCAGAAAGCCGCTGAGCGTGAAGAAGAAATCCACCCCGCCGGTTCGTCCCTCTGAGACGATCGGAAAGAAGCCGTGGCTCGACAGCACGATCATCCCGTGAGACAGCGTGATGAGCAAGGCCACCACCGAGCGCATGCTGTCGACCAGCGCGAGATGGCGGCGCATCACGACTCCCGCCGCAGCTTGCTGACTGCCGCGCTCAACGCCACCGCCGCCAGCAGCTCAGCCGCGACCCGTGCAGCTGCCACCCCATTGCCACCGAAAGCCGGCGCGGCCACCACCATGGCCGCCACACAGACGAGCGCACACACGATCATGATCGCGCCGACGTGGCGCTCCCGGCGAGCCGGCAGCAGCCTGTAGATGATCATCGCGTGGTTGTAGGCATAAAGCAGAAACAGCGGCGCGAAGAAACGCAGGATCTCGGCAGAGGCGGTGTACTCGGTGCCAAACACGAGGGGCAGCACATAAGGGCCCAGCAGGAACGCGCCCGTTCCGGTGACCAGCCCGGCCGATACCACCCACAGCGATGCCAACCGCTGGCTGCGTCGGTAACTGTCTTCCGTGCCTTGGAGCGTCTTCAGCTTGGCCAACCACGGCAGCATGACCTGGCCTGCCGGCCCCAGCAGACCCAGCACCGTGGTCACGATCCGCTCGGCAATGCCGTAGACCGCCACCTGCGCGGGGCTTGAATACAGCCCCAGGATGTAGCCCCCACCCGTGGCCAGCATGTTGCCTGCCGCCGTGTTCAGAAAGAAGGGCACGCTCTCGCGGAGCAGGCGCGCGCCATCGGCGGCGCTGGCGGGGCGAAACGACGCCGTGGCGGCGGCCATTCGATAAGCATAGATGTTCGAGATCGACGTCGCGATGACCAGCGCCCACAGCGCCATGATGCCCTGTCGAAACGCCGTGACCAGCGAGATTGCCAGCACCAAGGTGCACGCCAGCCCGACCACCTCGGCCTTGACCGCGTTCTTGAACTGGTGCAGCCCCTGAAAGTACCAACCCAGATTGAAGCCAGACAAGACGCCCCAGGCCGTGCCCAGCAGTCCATACAGCGGCGCCTCGCGAAGCACCGGCGACAACAGCGTGCCGCCCAGCCCGATCAGCAGCCCCGCCGGCATGATCAACAGCCGCGCTGTCATCTGGCGCGACATCTCGGCTTGTCGCTCCTGCTGGTTCGATGAGGTGGCGATCGTGCGCGCGCCCAGCACTGAGAAGCCCCAGTTCTGGATGATCCACACGAGGCTTCCCAAAGCCGTGGCCACCAGCACCTTGCCGTACTCGTCGGGGCCGAGCACGCGCGCGTAGAACGGGATCAGGATCAGGATGCACCCGTACCGGAAGAGGTGCCCGGCGTAGGCAGTCGCCAGGGCCTTTCTCACCGCCATCAAAGGGAGTGCACGCGGTTCAGCGGCGGCCAATGGCGTCATACTCCAGGTCAAAGCCGCGCACCAGCGCCGGCTCGTACAGATTGCGCCCGTCGAGGATGAGCGGCGTTTTCATGCGCCGCTTGATGCCCTCGAAATCCGGGCTGCGGAACTCCTTCCACTCGGTGACGATGAGCAAGGCGTCAGCGCCTTCCAGCGCCGCCATCGGATGGGCCGCATAGCTCAGCGCGGTGTCGTTGCCGAAGATCCGCTGGGCCTCTTCCATGGCAACCGGGTCATAGGCCGTCACGGTGGCGCCCCGCTTGAACAGCTCGGCCAGCACCACACGGCTCGTGGCCTCGCGCATGTCGTCGGTATTGGGCTTGAACGCCAGGCCCCACATGGCGAAGTGCTTGCCGGCCAGGTCGTCGCCGAAGTGCTTCACCACCTTGTCGACCAACACCAGCTTCTGGCGCTCGTTGGCGGCCTCCACCGCCTGCAACACCTTCATGTCCTGATCCACATCCTGCGCCGTGCGGATCAGCGCCTTCACATCCTTGGGAAAGCAGCTGCCGCCGTAGCCACAGCCCGCATACAGAAAGTGCGTGCCGATGCGCGGATCCGAGCCGATGCCCACGCGCACCTGCTCGATGTCGGCGCCCAGCTTCTCGGCCAGCAGCGCCAGCTCGTTCATGAAGCTGATGCGCGTGGCCAGCATCGCGTTGGCCGCGTACTTGGTCAACTCGGCGCTGCGCACGTCCATCACGATCATGCGGTCGTGGTTGCGCGTAAAGGGCGCATACAGCGCGCGCATCAACAAGATGGCCTGCTCGTCGTCGGCGCCTACCACGATGCGGTCCGGGCGCATGAAGTCTTCCACCGCCGCGCCCTCTTTGAGGAACTCGGGGTTGGAGACCACGGCAAAGCGGGCGTCGCAGTCGCGCCGGGCCAGCTCATCGGCCACGGCCGCCCGCACCTTGTCGGCCGTGCCCACCGGCACGGTGGATTTGTCGACGATCACCTTGTAGTCGGTCATCAACCGGCCGATGTTGCGGGCAGCTGCCAACACATACTGCAAATCCGCCGAGCCATCTTCGTCCGGGGGCGTGCCCACCGCGATGAACTGGATGGTGCCGTGCGCCACGGCGCGCTCGACATCGGTGGTGAAGTGCAGGCGCCCGGCCTTCACGTTGCGGGCGACGACGGCATCAAGCCCGGGCTCGTGGATGGGGATGCCACCGCTTTGCAAGGTGTCGATCTTGCGCGGATCGACATCCAGGCACAACACATCGTTGCCCATCTCGGCCAGACAGGCCCCCGTCACCAGGCCCACATAGCCGGTGCCCACTACTGAAACTTTCATCCTTGTACCGTCCCCCGCCGACCCGCCGGCGTATTCGGTGGGTCGCGAGCAAACGGCGCTCCCGAGGTCTCGTGGGGATGCGATCCAGTTGCAACGATGTGTATCAATTCCGGGGAAAAAAAAGAGGTGCCGAAGCACCTCTCTTGGCGGGCGCCGCATCGGACGCCCAAAGGGTCACGCGTGATCAGTGCACGCGCTTGCGGCGGGCAGCCACCAGGCCAACCACGCCCAGGCCAGCCAAGGCCAGTGCATAAGTTTCAGCTTCCGGCACCGGGGTCACCGAGATGGCGCCGCTGTACATGGCGACCACGCTGGTGGTGGTGGCGGTAATGGCCAAGCTGTACTGGCCAGCGCTCAGGTTGGTGAACGAGAAGGTGCCGGTGTTGGATGCGGGCAGGGTGATCAGCGCTGGAATGGCCAGGGAGCCACCCGACAGCGAGATCTTCGTGACCGTCACGTCGTTCTGGATTTGCTTGAGCTTACCGAACAGGTCGCTCAGCGTGCTCAGATCGAACGTGAAGGTGCTGGTCATGCCGCCTTCCACGAACAGCGACGTGCCGCCTGCAAACGGCTCAGTGAACGGGTCAATGCCGAGGTAGGTGCCGTTCGACGGCAGGGCGTGGGCAACGTGGGCCGACAGGGCAGTGGCCGCAGCCAGCACGATGTGACGAAGTTTCATAGATCGCTCCCTTGGGTAAACGCTGAAAACAATTTCTATACCTTCGTTACTTTGCCATGCTGTCGCGGGCACACCTACCCCTGATCACGGGGGGTGCAGGCTCAAAACGAAACTGGGCGCCGAAGCGCCCAGTTCGTGAACGACGGGGACGCAGTCGTGCGCCCCTGTGTGTTCTCAGCTCAAGCGCTTGCGGCGCGATGCCACCAGGCCAACTACGCCCAGACCGGCCAGCGCGAGCGCCAGGCTCTGCGCCTCCGGCACCGGCGTCACGCTGAGGGCGCCGCCGTAGGTGGCCGTCAGCGAGGGCGTGCTGGCGGCAAACGTCAAGGTGTAAGAGCCCGCGCCCAGGCCCGAGAAGCGGAACTCACCCGAGTCAGAAAGCGGCAGGCCGATGGTCAACGGGGCCGCGAAGGTGCCGCCCGACAACGTGATGCTGTCGATCGTCACGGGGTTGTGAATGGCGATCAGGGTGCCGAACAGATTGCTCTCGGTGGTCACGTCGAACGTGAAAGAGCTTTCCAGGCCGGGGTGTTGGGAGGCGGCGCCTGCGGCGAACGACTGCGTGTACGGATCCACGCCGAGATAGGCCGAGTTCTGGGGGACGGCGTGCGCCATGTGGACGGACACAGCAGCGACAGCCGCGACGGCAAACTGATGCAGTTTCATGGTGGGTTCCTTGTGAACGCAAGCTTTGCGCTTGCTTGTGGTTGCGTGCCCCGTGCCGCGTGATGCGGCACAGACCAAAACCCCTGGGGGTTCAGTTGAGCGCTGGCAATCCGGATACCCGCCTATCCACATCCTGCATCACGGCGTCGAACCGACGGTCTTTCAGGCCGCCGTACCGTGCATTGAACTGCGACCGGTCAAGAAACTCGGGCAGATCGTCCACATTGGGAACAAAGTCGTCATCTCGCGTCAGTGGCACCTCGCCGCCCAGCCTGAACTGCAGCGCCACCGGGTCCATGCGCGCGCGCTGGCCGAGTCGAATGCCGGCACGGTTGAAGGCCAGGTCGTTGAAGCTGAAGCCGCTGCCGCCATCGGCCTTGTTCGCGTCCAGCATCTCTTTGTACAAGCCGATGGTGTCGGCCACGCGGCCCCCAAGCGCCAGCGCGGTAAGCGCTGAGACGGTGTAGTGCTGCGCAAAGTCCTCGCGACCGCGCAGCCGAACACTTGCCCCAGGCATGGTGCTCACCTCGCTCAAGCCAGGCGGCAGCAATTCTTGCAGTACGACGCGGTTCACGACGGCAGCCAATACAACCAGCGCGGCGCGGTTTTCGCGGGCCGCCAGATCAGTCAAGTTGACGCTCTCGCTGGCAGCCAGGCCGTATTGAGTGGTTCGCTGTTGCGCCATACGAAAAACTGGCGCGATCAGCGTCTGCAGGGGCACTGCGCCGCGGTGGCTGGGTGGAATGGCGGTCAGCGTGTCGGCCACCACCTGGTGATAGACGACCAGGCGGGGCCAGTCTTCCGGCGGCAGCGCCAGCGCGAGTGTTTGCCCCTGGAGGTTGTCGTCCCACTTCAACACCACCTGCAGGCGGCCTTCGTCAAAGCGCACCACATCCAACGCGGCCAGCCCAAGCGATGCCGGTTCGAGCAGATCGTAGTGCGCCAGCACCTGGCGTGCGATCCACAGCGCCAGCGCAGGCGGCACGCTCAGGCGACCGACGCCCACCGACTCAAGCACCGGCGCACCTTCCGGCCGGGCCCGCAACACCGCGCGTGCGTTGAGCCAGTTGCCAAACGGCCGAAGCATACGCAGCGGCGTGCCGGCGATCGGCATGCTGGCTTCCAGCGTCGCGTGGGTGTCTGACAGACTGACCCGCGCGCCGGCCTGGGCGAGCCGGCCTGCGAGGTCCTGGGCCACGCCGCTGAGGTCTTCTTGTGGCAGGTTCAGGGAGATCGGCTGCCCTTGAAGCGCCTGCATCAGCACCTCGCGCTGCGTCAGCTTCTTCACGTCGGCCAGGCTGTCGGTGGGGCGCTGACCCGGCCCGGGTGGCGCCCACGGCGCCCCCTGAGGCAAAGACAGGAGCAGCAGGGCGGCGAGCAGGGCCAGCAAAGCCAGCAGCAGGCTCAGGGCGATGAGAAGGCGTTTGGTCACGCTGGGTCTGAATGCAAAAAGCCGAAGCGGTTCCCCGCTTCGGCTTGTTCGTTCGCTCCCGACAGGCGTCGGGTGGCGTAAATCACAGGCTGCGTTGGCGGCGAGCAGCCACAAAGCCTACCACGCCCAGGCCAGCCAGCAGCAGGGCCACGGATTCGGGTTCTGGCACCGGGGTCACTGTCAGCGACTTCACACGGAAGGCGTCGTGGGTCGACTTGAACACGAAGGTGTCGGTCAGGCCGATCGGGGTGGTGAGACCATGGGTCGACACCGGCGAGCCGTTGAGCAGGAAGGAGTTGGTGCTGAAGGGCAGGTCCAGCAGCTTGAAGTTGTTCAGCGTTACGGCTTCGCTGAACTTGAAGACCAGGTACTCACCGCCTTCCACGCGCTTGTCGGCTTCGGGGTAGGTGATGGTGCCGAAGAAGGGCACCCACTTGCTCTTGTACTCGACCACGCCCAGGCCCAGCAGCCAGTCCACGTCCAGCGCGGCCGGCGTGCCGTTGGCGCTGAAGCCGGTCACGGTGACGGACAGGCCGCCAGCCGATTCGGTGTAGGTGGCCGGATAGCCGATGAAGATCTGGTCGGCGAAATTAAAGGTGACCGACGATGCGGATGCGACCGAAGCGGCTGCGAATGCCGCTGCGGCGATGGCGGACTTGACGATGCTCTTCATATGTCTCTCCCTAGGAAACGTGACGAAACGTCACTAATGTAGTCAAACCCAGGGTTGGCCCCTATCCCTCGCGTGAGGGGGTAGCGCCATGGCGGGGGAACTTGCGTGCGGTCAAAGACTCAGCCGCCGGAAGATGGCATCCGGCACCTGCCGGATGATGAACATGATCAGCCACCAGAAGCGTGGGGTATAAAGATCGCCGCCGGCGCCTTCCATCGCCCGCGTGATGTCGCGCGCCACCTGATCGGGCTTGGCCCACAACGCCCCCTTCTTGATCGCGGCCGTCATGGGGGTGTCCACAAAGCCCGGCTTGATGGTGACCACCGCCACCCCGCGCTTGCTGAGGCGCTGACGCAATCCGGATGCAAACGCCGACACCAGCGCCTTGGCGCTGCCGTACACATAGTTGCTCTGTCGCCCACGGTCGCCCGCCACCGACGAGATCACGCCCAGGCAGCCATGGCCCTGCGCCTCCAGATGCTGAGCCGCCAGCGTCATCAACGACACCACCGAGGTGCCGTTGGTGGCGATTTCGCGCAGCGCGTAATCCACGTCTTCTTGTGCCCGGGCCTGGTCCGACAGCGTGCCGTGCGCAATCAAGATGGTGTCCAGCCCGCCCAGAGCCGCCCGCGCAGCCGCCAGCAGTGCGGCATGCTGGTCCAGCGCCAGTGCGTCAAAGGCCTGGTGATCGACGTGGGTCGCGCCGCGCGTGCGCAAGTCCGCTGAAATCGCCTGCAACTGGGTCTCGTTGCGGGCCGCCAGAAACAGTTTGTGGCCCTGCTGGGCCCAGATGCGCGCGCAGGCTTCGGCAATCGCCGAGGTGGCGCCAATGATGAGGATGTGCTTCATGGTCTGACAGGTTGGGCGACACGCCGCCACAGCCCGGAGCTGAAGCGCGGGTCAAGGTAAGGAAGAAAGCGTTCCCAGTCTGGATGGCCGGTCTGGAACATCGCCGCCGGTAGCCGCCCGTCCTTGGCTGGATACAGCCTGCCGCCGGCTTCGCGCACGATGGCGTCCAGCTCGGTAAACAGCCGCATCAGCGGCTCGCCCTGGTTCGGGAAGTCCAGTGCCAGCGTCGTGCCCGGCATCGGGAATGACAGCCAGCCCGGCGAGGCCACCGCGCCAAACTGCTTGAGCACCGCCAGAAAACTGCCCATGCCGCTGCGTGCAATCGCCTGCAGTAGCGCGCGCGTCACGGCAGGCGCGTCGCCCGGCGGCACGACACACTGGTACTGATAAAAGCCCTTGGGCCCGTACATGCGGTTCCACTCGCGGATGGCGTCCAGCGGGTAGAAGAAGGGCCGGTAATGCTGCAGCGCGTGCACGCGCTCGCCGCGCTGGCGATGAAAGTAGAGCGTGTTGAAGGCCTTGAGCGACCAACTGTTCACCATCGACACCGGCGGCGTCAGCGGCATGCGGCGCGTCGCGCCTGCGGCCCCGGCCGGCAGGCGGGCCAGCGCCTCGTCGTCGAGCACCGCGGGCGCATGGTTGGCGCGGCTGAACAGGCCGCGCCCCAGCTTGGCCCCGCCCGATGCGCAGTCGATCCACGCCACCGTGTACTCATGCTCGCGCTCTGATTCGGCGCTCAGCGCAAAAAAATCATCCAGCCCATGAAAGCGCACCGTCTCGGTCGCCATCCAGGCGTTGGCGATCGGGCGCAGCTGCAACTCGGCCCAGGTGATCAGCCCCGTCAGGCCCAGCCCGCCAACGGTGGCGCCAAACCAGTCAGCGTGCGCGGGGGGGCTGCATACCCGGCGGCTGCCATCGGATCGCAGCAACTCGAAGCAGCGCACATGGTTGCCGAAGCTGCCCGCCACATGGTGGTTCTTGCCATGCACGTCGTTGGCGATGGCGCCGCCCACGGTCACGTACTGCGTGCCCGGCGTCACCGGCAGAAACCAGCCCTGCGGCACCACCAGTTTCAGAATGGTCGACAGCAAGACGCCCGCCTCACAACGCAACACGCCCGTTGTGCGGTCAAAGGCCATGAAGCGGTCCAGCCCGTGGGTCAACACCAGCGCGCCACCCGGGTTCAGGTTGCTGTCACCATAGCTGCGCCCATTGCCAAAAGGCAGCATCGACATGCCCGCATCGGGCGGCAAGGGCAGGGCGGCATCGCGCTGGTGCGCGCTCAGCGCCACATGCGCCACGCGCGCCACGCGGCCCCACGACATCGCCTCATGCGTCGGGGCGACGCTGGCAGGGGTGGCGGGCGCGTCCGATGCGGTTGTCATGGTCGATCAGGCCGCCAGCACCAACACCGCCGCCGCTGCCGCGCCCGTCACCAGGCTGGCCGGGTCTTTCAGGGCATAGACCAGCGGATCGTCGTGCATCTGGCCGCGGTGGGTCAGCATCCAAACCCGGCTCACCCAATACAGCATGATGGGCACCAGCAGCCAGATCAGCTTTGAATGGGTGTACAGCATCGACTTGTCGGGTGAGTTGATGTAGAGCCCCAGCACCAGCACGCTCAGGTAGCCTGACGCCGCGCCCAGGCTCTGCAACAGGCTCATGTCTTCCACCTCGTAGCCGCGCCCTTTGGCCGAGAGCTTGCCTTGCTCGCGCATGGCGTACAACTCGGCATAGCGCTTGACGATGGCCAGGCTCAGGAAGATGAAGATGGCGAAGATCAGCAACCAGAACGACAGTTCGATGCCGGTTGCGGCCGAGCCCGCCACGATGCGGATGGTGTACAGCCCCGCCAGCGCCAGCACGTCGACCATCACCACGCGCTTGAGCGCGAACGAATACGCCAGCGTGGCCACGTAGTACACCACCAGCACGCCGATGAAGCGAACGGGCAGCAGCCATGCCAGCCCCAGCGCCACAGCCAGCAACACCGGCGCCAGCAGAATGCCGGCCAGCAGGCTCAGCTTGCCTGCGGCAAACGGGCGGTTGCACTTGCTGTGGTGTTGCCGATCGGCCTCCAGGTCGAGCATGTCGTTGAGCAGGTAGACCGACGATGCGCACAGGCTGAAGGCCACAAAAGCGAGCAAGGCCTGACCCAGCGTGCCGCCGTCCAGCTGATGCGCGGCCAGCATGGGCACGAAGATCAACGCGTTCTTGGCCCACTGGTGCACGCGCAGCGCCTTCAGCCACACGCGTAGCCCCCTGCGGGGCGCATCAAATCGCGCGACCACCTGCGCCACCTTGCCGGCCTGGCGCACGAGCGCCTCGTTGCCATTCACCACCACCGCCGCGCCGGCGCGTTGCCACACGGCCAGGTCGACCGGGGCGTTGCCGCAGTAGTCAAAGCCCTTCTCGCCAAAGCGCGCCACCAGCTCGGCCGCCTTGTTGCGCCCGCTCAGATTGTGCTGACCGTCGCTCGCCAGCACACCATCGAACAGCTCCAGATGATTGGCCACGCCCTGCGCCAGCGCCGCATCCGAAGCGGTACACAGCCACAGCGCGCGCCCCTGCTCGCGCTGGGTGCGCAGCCAGGCCACGAACGGCTGGTTGTAGGGCAGCGCCGCGGCGTTCAGGGCCACGCGGCTGGCAATCGCGCGCTTGAGCGCTGCTTTGCCCTGCAGCAGCCAGAAAGGCACCATCAGCAGGTACAACGGGTTGCGCTTGATCAGCAGCAAAAAGCTCTCCAGCAGCAGGTCGCTGTGGATCAGAGAGCCGTCCAGATCAACGGCAAGCGGACGATTCGATATCGACATTCAGCACATCACTCAATGCGGGCGTCGCAGCGCCCAGACACACAGCCAGCCGATCAACACGGCCAGCCACAGCGTCAACAGTCGGCAGATCAGCGTCAACAGGATCGCCTGCGGCATCGGGATGCCATGGGCGTACAGCAGCGCCGTCATCACTGCCTCGGTGCTGCCCAGCCCGCCTGGCAGGAAGGACAGCGCTCCCACGATGATGGCGATGGCATAGATACCTGTGGCACCTGCCAGCGTCAATTGCCCGGGCGCGACCACCTCGGCCACCAGATGCAGGCCCCACGCCTCGCCGCCCCAGGCTATCAGCCCCACCGCCAGGCCCGACAACAGCAGCCCGGGCGACAAAAACAGCCGCGACTGCGCAAACATGTCCACCACGGTCAGCGCTGCCGCGCGCCACCCCCGCGGCCGGCTGGCCTTCAGCCGCTCGGCCCAGGCCTGCCATGGCACCAGGGCTACGCCCAGCAACATCGCCACCAGCAGCCCGATGGCCACCCACAGGAAGTGGCTGTAGGCCTGCAACTCGGCAAACGCCACCGCCGCCAGGATCACCATCACCAACAGATCCAGCAGCCGCTCGACGAAAAACGCCCCGGTGGTGACCGACAACGGCACCCCTTTGGGCGCGTAATACCGCGCCCGCACCATCTCGCCCACCTTGCCTGGCGACAAGGTGAAGGCAAAGCCCGACATGAAGCTCAACGCCGTGAAGCGCCACGGCAGGTGGTGGCCCGCCCGCTGCAGATACCAGCGCCAGCGCACCACGCGCAGCGCGTAGTTCAGCAGCGACAGCCCGCCGGCCGCCGCAATCGCCCACCAGCCCTCTTTGAAGGGCGCCAGGCTGATCTTGGCCAGATCACGCTGAAACGCCAGCACGCACCACAGCAAAAAGCCCCCGAGCAGGGCGTAGAGCAGGGCGCGGCGCCACACGGGCGCGACAGGAGGCGGGTTGGGGCCCAGGTGGGAAGGGGGCATGGGCGGGATTATCGCTGCCCTGGCTTGTTTTCCCCCGCGTCCTGGGGGGGATGCCTGTCGTTAACCGCATGGTGGGTCCAGGGCCGGATGAATACACTCTGTTGCGCGTTACCAAGCCTTGCGTCCATTAACTTTTACATTCAGGTGAGCCCATGAAGATCCGATTCGCATGCGCAGCCCTCGCTGCATCCCTGGCCTGTGCCGGCGCCGCCAATGCGGCAGCCGTCGCAAGTGCCTCCGTTTCCAGTTTCACCATCACGCTGATCGACACCAATCCCTTTGACGGCATTGCCCCGTCAATCAGCTTCACCGACCCGTACAACATGGGGTTGGGCAGCTACGTCAACGCCAACGCTTCCACCATCTCCGGCTGGAACATCGAATCCGATTCCCAATGGGCGGACGGCGCGTCGGGGGCCTTGCTGTCTCCCTTCTCTGCGAGCGTGGCGGTCGGCCAGGCCAATGCGTCCGCTCAAGTGGGCAACGACTCGATTGCGCTCCTGGCCTACGCCCAAGCCGTTGGCACAGGCACATACGACTATTCGCAAGCCAATGCCGCGTTCGGCCCGCACTGGGGCGACATGCAGTTCGTGCTCAGCGCCAACACCATCATGCTGGTGAGCGCAAGCTATAGCCTCTACGCATCTGTCGGCGACGATTACGTCGACGAGTACAGCTTCGCTTTCGACTCTGCATCGGCCTCGGTCTTCGTGCAGGCTTACATGTCTGACGGCGTGAACAACCAGTGGTTCAACGCAAGCGAAACGGCCGTTGCTTTCAACATTCCTGGATACGAGCGCACTGACGCAGCGAGCGGCCAGGTCTTTGGCTCACTCTTCAACGGATCCAGCGAAAGCATGACCGGCCGGCTTTACCTGTATGCCGGCGTCGCCGTCCACGACAGCGTCACCCCGGTGCCCGAGGCTGAAACCTACGCCCTCGCCTTGGCTGGCTTGAGTGTGGTTGGTCTGGCCGTTGCCCGCCGCCGCAAGGTCTAATCAGGCTGTCAGCGGCTCAGCCGCTGGCAACAACAAACCGGCCCGCCTCGAAGCGGGCCAAGCATCAGGGGAGACACACATGAAAGTTCGTCGCACCATTTTTAGTCTTGCGTCAGTCCTCGCACTGCTGGTGCCGGTTCATGGATTCGCGGCCACGGCCGCCGCAACCGCAACGCTCGAGTCGTTCAGCATCCAGCTGACTGATCTGGATCCGCTGGATGGCATTGCGCCTTCCATCCGCTTCATCGGACTATTCGGGCGCGCGCCAGCCACGCGTTTCAGCACCGAAACGGTCTTGTACAGCGACTCAGGCGTTCTGGAGGACCGCCAGGCTCGCCAGTTTTGGGGGAACGGGTTCTTGTCACCTGGTGACGCCAACGCTGCACTGGGATCCCTCGCTGCAAACGCCAGCGCCACCGATTCGACCATGCGGGCCAGCGTCACAGTGATCCATGACGCCAACCCCGCCGACCCGTTCGATTCCGCTTCGGCCCGCGCGTGGGTTTTACCTCTCGTGTTGTCCAACTCGTTTGAGCTCGGGCCCAACACGCTTGTGACCTTTGAAGGCACATACCAGCTGCGGGCGTCAGTCATGAACTTTGGCGAGCAGGGCCGCTCGCCAGACTTGGCTTTGGCTAACTTTGACTACTCGGGGTGGCTTGAGCATCCGGACGACATGCAATCGTTCGAGGGTGGAGCGTCTGCGTCTGCGTCCGCGTCAAACCATCCCTGGGCCATCCCCGTCGATGCCTTTGCCGGGAGCTTTTCTGTCGCGCTGGCAAACAACACCGCGTCGGCTCTGACTGGCTATCTGAGCATGAGCCTTGAATCGTTCGCCTACGTGTCATCGGCAGCGCCCATCCCCGAGCCATCCACGTGGGCGTTGATGTTGGCGGGCCTTGGCGGCTTGGCGGTGGCTCGGCGCTTCAGAGGCTGATCGGCGTCAGGCACGCCCACTCATCGCTTGTCAGTTCACCCCCATTGAGTTAGGTTTCCCGGCGCAGTCAACCTAACTCAACCTCGGGGTGATCTCATGATGCAACGTCTTTCTGCACTCGCCATCGCGGCGAGCCTGGCCATCCTGGCCTCGTCCGGAGCCGCTCACGCGGCCTCAACGGCCAACCTGACCATCACTGGTTTCAGCATCACGCTTGTCGATACGGACCTGACCGATGGCATTTCGCCTTCCCTCACGTTCATTGATTCGTCCGGCAGAGGTCACGGCACCTATGTCTACACCGTGGCGCGGTACTTTCATGATGACGGATCCGAGTCGGATGACGCGCTCGACCGCGGCACTTTTCAAGGCATTTTTCTTGCGCCCAATGCGGCCGACGCCACCGTCAGCCGTGCCAACTCGTCGGCAGCGGTCACGGCGGATTCCGTCCAGCTCTCGGCTTTCTCGACAGTCAGCATTCAGTCCAGCATCCATGATGCAGCGTATGCCGAAGCCAGCATGCGCCCGGACTGGGGCGGCGCCTTCACGTTGAGCGCCAACACGACCATGATCGTCGAAGCGAGCTACAGCCTGATGGCCAATGTTGAGGTAGCGCCAGTGGGCTTCCTGTATGACGAAGCGGCTGCGATGTTCTCTCTGAGGGGGACGATTTTCTTTCCTGGTGCTGGGCCGTTCCCAGGCAGCGACCAATTCTTTCTGAACAAAGAGGCCGTTGCGTTCAACCTGCCGGGGGAATCACCCACCGTTTCTGTCAGTGGGCAGTTCTCCGAGTCGCTCCATAACCATACCGGGGCGGCGGTCCGAGGCTTTTTGACGCTTGACGCCAGGGTGGTCACGGTCGATGCCAACGTCACTCCCATTCCTGAAGCAACGAGCTACGTTCAGGCGCTGACCGGGCTAGGCGTCCTGGGCTCGGTGGCGGCTCGGCGCCGGCGCGCCTGAGCCTTACAACACCGCCTGAGCCAACACCGGCGCCTGCTCGTCCTTGGGCGCCAGCTTCACCGTCAGCCCGGCCAGCGGCCAATCAATGCCGATGGCCGGGTCGTTCCAGGCGATGCTGGCTTCGCAGTCCTTGGCGTAGTAGTCGGTCGTCTTGTAGAGAAAGTGCGTGTCGTCTTCCAGCGCCACAAAGCCGTGGGCAAACCCTTCGGGCACCCACAGTTGGCGGTGGTTGGCGGCCGTCAGCTCCACGCCGGCCCATTGTCCAAAGGTGGGCGAGCCGGGGCGAATGTCCACGGCCACGTCAAACGCGCGGCCCTTGACCACGCGCACTAGCTTGCCCTGCGCATGGGGGGCGCGCTGGTAATGCAGCCCGCGCAACACGCCGGCCTGGCTGCATGAATGGTTGTCTTGTACGAAGGGCCGGGGCAGCGGCAGGCCCAGCTCGCTCAGCCGGGCCTCGAAGCGCTGCTGGTTGAAGCTCTCCATGAACCAGCCGCGTTCGTCGCCAAACACCTGGGGCTCAATGATCACCACATCGGGCAGGGCGGTTTGAATCAACTTCATGGCGGCGCCTCAATACACTTTCTCGTTGAGCACCTTCATCAGGTATTGCCCATAGCCGTTTTTCAGCATGGGCTCGGCCAGGCGCTGAACCTGTTCCGCCCCGATCCAACCCGCGCGGTAGGCGATCTCTTCCGGGCAGGCCACCTTCAGGCCCTGGCGCTTTTCCAGCGTGGCGATGAACTGGCCGGCCTCCATCAGGCTGTCGTGCGTGCCGGTGTCCAGCCAGGCGTAGCCGCGGCCCATGATCTCCACGCTCAGCTGCTGCAGCTTCAGGTAGGTCGCGTTCACATCGGTGATCTCCAGCTCGCCGCGCGGGCTGGGCTTGATGCTGGCCGCGATGTCGCACACCTGGTTGTCGTAAAAATACAGGCCCGTCACGGCATAGTTGCTCTTGGGCACTTTGGGCTTTTCTTCAATGCTCAGCGCGCGCTGCTTCGCGTCGAACTCGACCACGCCATAACGCTCGGGGTCGTGCACGTGATAAGCGAACACGCTGGCGCCTGTGGGCTGGCTCGCCGCACGCTTGAGCAGCTGCGCGAAGTCGTGGCCGTAGAAGATGTTGTCGCCCAAAACCAGTGCGCTGGGGTGGTCGCCAATGAACTCGCGCCCCAGGATGAAGGCCTGCGCCAGGCCATCCGGGCTGGGCTGCACGCAATACTGCAGGTTCAGCCCCCAGCGGCTGCCGTCGCCCAACAGCGCCTCAAAGCGCGGCGTGTCTTGCGGCGTGCTGATGATCAGGATGTCGCGTATGCCTGCCAGCATCAGCGTGCTCAGCGGGTAATACACCATGGGCTTGTCATACACCGGCAGCAGCTGCTTGCTGATGGCCAGGGTGGCGGGGTGCAGGCGGGTGCCTGAGCCCCCGGCCAGGATGATGCCCTTGCGTTGAAGTGGGGTGGTCATGTTTCTATCTCCCTGAAATCTCGGTCAGCATGCGGTCCACGCCGGCCTGCCAGTGCGGCAGCGTCAGGCCAAAGGCCTGCTGCAGCTTGCGCGTGTCCAGCCGCGAGTTCAGCGGCCGCGCGGCGGGCGTCGGGTATTCAGTGGTCGGCACGGCCGCAATCGCCTCACGTGCCACCTTGATCGGCAGCCCCTGCGCGCGGGCCCACTCGATCACATGCGTGGCGTAGGCGTGCCAGTTGGTCTCGCCTGCAGCCACCAAGTGATACAGGCCCAGAAGCTCGTCGCGGCGCTGTGCCCGCACCATGCCCCCCACGCCCTGCACCGCGCGGATAGCATGCGCCGTCACGTCGGCCAGCAGATCGGCCCCTGTGGGTGCGCCCACCTGGTCGTTGATCACCCGCAGCGCATCGCGCTCGGCCGCCAGCTTCAGCATGGTCTTGGCGAAGTTGCCCCCGCGTGCGGCATAGACCCAGCTCGTGCGAAAGATCAGGTGGCGGCAGCCACTGGCCACGATGGCCTGCTCGCCCGCCAGCTTGGTGCGGCCATACACGCTCATGGGCGCCGTGGGCTCGTCTTCTGCGCGGGCGTGCGTGCCCGAGCCTGCAAACACGTAGTCGGTGCTGTAGTGCACCATCAAGGCACCCAGCGCCGCAGCCTCGCGCGCCACGCGGCCGGGCGTGTCGGCGTTGATCAGCTGCGCCAGCTCGGGTTCGCTTTCGGCTCTGTCCACGGCCGTGTGCGCCGCGGCGTTCACGATCACATCGGGCTGCACCTGCCTCACCAACGCGGCCACCTCCTCGGGCTGCGTGAAATCGGCCGTGTCCAGGTCATGCGCCACCAACTCGCCCAGCGGCGCCAGCGCGCGCTGCAGCTCCCATCCCACCTGGCCGCCCTTGCCCAACAGCAGGATCTTCATGCGCGCCCCGCGTAGTTGCGGTCCAGCCACTCACGGTAGGCGCCCGAGCGCACCGCGTTCACCCATTCGGTGTTGTCCAGAAACCATTGAATCGTCTTGTTGATGCCCGACTCAAACGTCTCGGCCGGGCTCCAGCCAATCTCACGCTGGATCTTGCGCGGGTCGATCGCATAACGACGGTCGTGGCCGGGCCGGTCGGCGACGTAGGTGATCTGGGCCTCATATTTGCTGCCATCCGCCTTGGGGCGCAGCTCGTCGAGCTTGCGGCAGATGGTGGTCACCACATCGATGTTCTTGATTTCGTTGATGCCGCCCACGTTGTAGGTTTCGCCCGTGCGGCCTTTCTCCAGCACCTGGCAGATCGCCTCGCAGTGATCGCGCACATACAGCCAGTCGCGGATGTTGAGCCCGTCCCCATACACCGGCAGGGGCTTGCCCTCCAGTGCGTTGAGGATCATCAGCGGGATCAGCTTCTCAGGGAAGTGATAGGGCCCGTAGTTGTTGCTGCAATTCGTGGTGAGCGTCGGTAAGCCATACGTGTGGTGATAGGCCCGCACCAAGTGGTCGCTGCCCGCCTTGCTGGCCGAATACGGGCTGTTGGGCGCGTAAGGCGTGGTCTCGCTGAAGGCGGCGTCGTCGGCTTCGAGCGAGCCATACACCTCATCGGTGCTCACGTGCAGGAAGCGAAAGGCAGCCTTGTCTGCCTCGTTCATGGCCCCCCAGTAGGCGCGGGCTTCTTCCAGCAGGCTGAAGGTGCCGACCATGTTGGTGTGAATGAACTCGCCGGGCCCGTGGATGGAGCGATCCACATGGCTTTCTGCTGCGAAGTGCAGGATGGCGCGGGGCTTGTACCGGGCCAGGGCGGCGCGCACGGCCTCGCGGTCCGCGATGTCGGCGTGCACCAGTGTGGCGCGCCCTGATTGCAGGTGTTCAGAGATGGTCTGCGGATTGCCCGCGTAGGTCAGCTTGTCGAACACTACCACCTGTTCAGGGGGCAGGCCCGATTTCTGCTGACGCTCGAACCAATGATGGACAAAATTTCCGCCGATGAAACCGGCGCCACCTGTAATGAGGATCATGATTGAAATTGCAAACCGCTAAACCGAGAGCTATTCGATTATGCGTGCTTGCGGTCCCTCCAAGGTGACAGCAAGACGTCAGGTAACCGAGCGTCCCCTGATTGGGGGAAGCTAGCTAGATTCGTTCCACACGGACGCGCTGTTGATGCATGATGATGCGCGTCAGGCTGCAGTACACAAGAAACCAAATGGCAAAAGCAATGATTCTGGCGGCGGGGCAGGGGACCCGCGTCCGCCCGTTGACCAAGCAGACCCCCAAGCCCATGGTGCCCATCCTGGGCAAGCCGGTGATGGAGTACATCATCGAGCATCTGGCGCGCTACGGCGTCAAAGAGATCATGGTCAACGTCGCCTTCAACCACTGGAAGATCGAGAACTACTTTGGTGATGGTCACCGCTGGGGCGTCCAGATTGGCTACTCGTACGAAGGCGTGCGCGAACACGGCGAAATCGTGCCCAAGCCCATGGGCTCGGCCGGCGGCATGCGGCGCATTCAAGACTTCAGCGGCTTCTTTGATGACACCACCATCGTGCTGTGTGGCGACGCCATCATCGATCTGGACCTGAACGCCGCCCTCTTCGAACACAAGAAGAAGCAGGCCATGGCCAGTGTCGTGACGCTGGAGGTGCCGCTGGATCAGGTCAAGAACTACGGCATTGTCGTGGCTGGCAACGATGGCAAGGTGACCTCCTTCCAGGAGAAGCCCTCGCCTGAAGAAGCCAAGAGCCAGCTCGCCAGCACGGGCATCTACATCTTCGAGCCGGCTGTGCTCGAAATGGTGCCGCCGGGCCAAGAGTTCGATATCGGCAGCCAGCTGTTTCCCATGCTGGTGCAGCAAGGCCTGCCGTTCTATGCCCAGAGCCGTCATTTCAACTGGATCGACATCGGCCGCGTGGCCGATTACTGGGCTGTGTGCCAGCGCGTGCTGCGCGGTGAAGTCGCCCAAATGGACATGCCCGGCAAAGAGGTTCGACCGGGCGTATGGGTGGGCCTGGGCACCCGGGTCGACTGGGATTCAGTCGACATCACCGGCCCCGTCTACATCGGCTCTGGCAGCTGCGTCGAGGCGGGCGTGAAGATCGAAGGCCCCGCCTGGATCGGCCATGGCAGCTGCCTGCGCAAGGGCAGCAAGGTCGTGCGCAGCGTGCTGTTTGATTACACCCGCGTGAGCGAAGGCACCACCTTCATGGAAGTGGTGGCGTCGCCGCAGTATGTGGTTGACCGCAATGGCAAGACCACATACCAGGGTGACGAATCCACCTCGCTGAGGTGGGGCGACGCGCGCGCTTGAGTTTCACCAACCACCCGGCACAAGAGGCGTAGCCCGGTCGGGTTTGCAGTTTCGCAGTATCGATGTCCGAAATCAGCATTCTTCCCGTGATCATGGCCGGCGGTTCAGGGACCCGCCTGTGGCCGCTGTCCCGCGCACTGTATCCCAAGCAGTTTCTGGTGCTGGAGGGCAACCAGAGCCTGTTCCAGCAAGCCCACCTGCGCCTGCAGGCGCTGGCGGCAGACGACATCGCGGTGAGCAAGCCCTGCATCGTCGGCAACGAAGAGCACCGCTTTCTGGTGCTCGACCAGCTGCGCGAGTTGAAGGGCGAGCCTTCGTCGCTGCTGCTGGAGCCCGCCGGCCGCAACACCGCGCCGGCCGTGACGCTGGCGGCGCTGCAGGCCACGGCCGACGGCAGCGACCCCATTCTGGTCGTCACGCCGGCAGA
>NZ_JAAAPN010000005.1 GCF_009909205.1 Aquabacterium fontiphilum | reverse complement strand
GCATGCTGACCATGACCAAGTGCAACAAGTGCGGCGGCCACTTCGTGACCCACCCGCACGAGATCGCCCGCCACTTCACCTGCGGCCTGTGCAACCCACCCGCCCGCGCCGGCAAGGGCAAGGCCGCCGGCGCCCTGCAGCTGCATTGATGCTTCTGCCGTGACAGGTTCACGGCTGCGCGCGCACTTTCTGCCTCACCTGTTTAAGTTGGCCGCTGCCGCGCCGAAGAAACAGGTGAACGCATCGAAAGACGCGTTCATGCTTGTCTCCTCCTAGCACGTGTGTGCTTTCTCAGGCGGACCCTGCCCGGGTCCGCTTTTTTCTGGGGCAGCGTTTTGCACCAGGCGGAAAGCGGCGCGAAATAAGCAGGCAAGCGTGGCGTTGTTCACAGCATCGATCCAGCGGTGCTGGTCGAAGATGCGAACAAGCTTGGCTCGTCCTTCTGAAACACCATGTTCCCCATCATTGGCTACGTCGTTTGCTTCGGCTGCATCTTCGGCGCCTACATCATTCACGGCGGCAACATGCAGGTGATCATCGCTGCGCTGCCGACCGAGCTGATGGCCATTCTGGGTGGTGCACTGGGCGCCTTCGTGGTGACCAACCAGCCCAAGGTGCTCAAAGCCACGGGGGCCGCACTGGGTGGCTGCTTCAAGGGCTCGAAGTACACCAAGGATCGTTACATGGAACTGATGGCCATGCTCTACGAGATCCTTCAAAAGGTGCGCAAGGAAGGGCTGATGTCCATTGAAAAGGACGTCGAAGATCCGCACAACTCGGCCTTGTTTCAGAAGTATCCCAATGTCGGCCACGACCACCATGTGGTCGAGTTCATCACGGACTACCTGCGGATGATGGTCTCGGGCAACCTCAACGCCCACGAGATCGAGACGCTGATGGACAACGAGATCGACACCCACCACCACGAAGGCCATGCGCCCTGCGCGGCCGTGGCCCGTCTGGCCGGCGCGCTGCCCGCGTTCGGCATCGTGGCCGCCGTGCTGGGGGTGGTCAACACCATGGGCTCGGTGGGCCAGCCCCCTGCCGTGCTGGGCGGCATGATCGCCTCGGCCCTGGTGGGCACCTTTCTGGGCATTCTGCTGGCCTACGGCGCAGTGGAGCCGCTGGCCGGCCTGATGGAGCAAAAGCTCGACGAAGGCACCAAGGAGTTCCAGGCCGTCAAGACCGTGCTGCTGGCCAGCATGCAGGGCTACGCGCCGCAGGTGGCCATCGAGTTCGGCCGCAAGGTGCTGTACTCGACCGAGCGCCCGACGTTTGCCGAGCTTGAAGCCCACGTGAAGAAGAAGTAAGCAGGCAGGCGAACCAGGAACCACCATGGCAGGCGACTCCAAGAAGGTCCAGCCGATCATCATCAAGCGCATCAAGAAGGGCGGCCATGCCGCTCACGGTGGTGCGTGGAAGATCGCCTATGCCGACTTCGTGACGGCCATGATGGCCTTCTTCCTGCTGATGTGGCTGCTGGGCTCGACCACCGAAGGCGACAAGAAAGGCATCGAGGACTACTTCAACAGCCCGCTGAAGGTGGCGCTCATGGGCGGATCGGGTTCGGGCGATGCCACCTCCATCATCAAAGGGGGCGGCACCAGCCTGACGGAGTCCGTCGGCCAAGCCAAGAAGGGACGATCCGAGACCGCCGAAGAGAAGCTGCGCAAGAAGGCCATCCGAGCCGAACAGCTGCGCGCCGAGGCCGAGCGCCTGCGCGTGTTGATGCAGAAGGTGCAGGAGGTGATCGCCAACGACGACCGCCTGGCCAAGTTCCAGTCTCAGATCCGCCTGGACCTGACCGCAGAAGGCCTGCGCATCCAGATCGTCGACGACCAGAGCCGGCCCATGTTCGACAGTGGCTCGGACGTGGTCAACCTGTACGTGCGCGACATCCTTCGAGCGATCGGCAGCGTGCTGCGAGAGGTTCCCAACCGGCTGACCATCGAAGGCCATACCGACGCCCGCCCTTTCGTTGGCGGCGAGGCCGGCTACAGCAACTGGGAGCTCTCGGCCGACCGCGCCAATGCCTCGCGCCGGGAACTGATTGCTGGCGGCTTGCCCGGCGAGCGCGTGCTGCGGGTTCAGGGCCTGGCCGCCTCCATGCCGTTCGACTGGCAAGATCCCATGAGCCCGCTGAACCGGCGCATCAGCATCATCGTGATGAACCGCGACGCAGAAGACCGCTTTTATGACACCGCCAAGGCGGAAGCCGGCGTGAGCGACGACGAGGCCGATGAGGCCCCGACAGCCTCACCCCAGGCCACACCGCAGGCGCCCTTAAGACCCGCCGAGCTTGGTCGATAACGGACCAACAGGAGCCTGGCACGCGCAGTGCCACCATTGACAGAAGGACGCGTCATGAGCAACCCCGTTGACATGAAATTTCTCATCGTGGACGACTTTTCCACCATGCGCCGGATCGTCCGGGGCCTGCTGAAGGAGATCGGCTACAACAATGCCGAAGAGGCCGAAGACGGGGCGGTGGCGCTGAACATGCTGAAGAACGGCAAGTTCGACTTCGTGGTCAGCGACATCAACATGCCCAACATGAATGGCTTCGAGCTGCTCAAGGCCATCAAGGCTGACGACGCCCTCAAGCATCTGCCCGTGCTCATGGTCACGGCAGAAGCGCGCAAGGAAGACATCGTGCTGGCGGCCCAATCGGGCGCGGCTGGCTACATCGTCAAGCCCTTCACCAAGGCCACCTTGGAAGAGAAGGTGCAGAAGATCATGCAGAAGATCACTGCCGCGGCATGAACACACCATCAAACAGGGACCACCATGACAGTCGACCTGCCAGACAACATGAGCATGCCGGCGGCCTCGCCGGAAATCTTCCAGCAGCTGGGCGTGCTCACCCGGCAGTTGCATGACACCCTGAACATGCTGGGCGTGCTGCCCGGCCTGAAGCACACAGTCGATGACCTGCCGGACGCGCGCAGCAGACTGAACTACATCGCCACCAAGACAGCTGACGCCGCCGAGAAGGTGCTCAATCTGGTGGACACCGCCAAGGCAGAGCAGGAACACATCGCTGCCGAAACCCGCAAGCTGGCCGAGCTGATCACCGCCGACCCGGTCAAGGCCGTGGCCAGCGGTGCGGTCTACAACTTTGTGCAGGATGTCGAAGCCACCACGCACCGCGTGGACGGGCACCTGACCGACATCATGATGGCCCAGGACTTCCACGACCTCACCGGCCAAGTGGTGGCCAAGGTGGTGACCCTGGCCAATGATCTCGAAACCCAGTTGCTGAAGCTGTTGGTTCAGGCCGCGCCGCCTGAGCAGGCCCACAAGGTGGAGGCAGCCCTGACCGCCCATCCGACCTTCGACCCCGAGAACCCGACGCTGGAAGGCCCGGTGGTGAGCCACGATGGCCGCACCGACGTGGTCGCCAACCAGAGCGAGGTCGACGACCTGCTGGCCAGCCTGGGCTTCTGACACCGCGGCTCACGCCGCCGTGACGGCCATGGCCTCGCGCACGGCCCCGACCTGCCGACGCGAGACCTGCAGCCACTCCTGGGTCGGTGCCACCAGCACGGCCCAGCCCTCGCCGCCATCCTCCTCGTCCGGCCGGCGCTCCAGCGCGCGCATGGCCTGGCGCGCGACCAAGGCATTGCGGTGAACCCGCACAAACCGTTCGCCCACCCGCTGCTCCAGCTCGGTCAGCGACTCATCCAGCGTCAGGCTGCGATCGGGGGTGCGCAGGCTCACCACCTTCTGCTCGGCCTTGAAATAGAGGATGTCGGACAGCGGAATCCGCTCGAGCCGGTCGCGGGTTCGCACAACAAAGACCTCGCCGTCCGCTGCGGCCTCTCCTCGCCCGGCGGCGCGCATGCCTCGCGCCGCACACCAATCGCGCGCCTTGCCCAGGGCCGCTTCCAGACGCTCGACGCGCACCGGCTTGGTCAGGTAGTCCACCGCGGCCAGTTCGAACGCCCTGAGCGCGTGCTCGGGATGGGCCGTGACGAACACCACCGCCGGCGGGCGCACCATGTCTCGCAGCCGAGCCGCCAGCACCATCCCGTCCAGCCCTGGCATCTGGATGTCCAGCAGCAAGACGTCGGCAGCGTCTACGCCCAGATCGCGCTCCTTGAGCGCCATGAGCGCCGTGACCGGCTCGCCATACTCACCCACCACACGGTTGGGCAGAGTCATGCCATTGAGTAAGGCCTTCAGGCGCATGCGCGCCAGCGGCTCGTCGTCGACCAGGGCCACACGCAAGGGCTCCATGCTCACGCTCCTGCAGCCCGGTTCATGGGCTGATACGGGAAAGACAGATTGACGATGAACACCGGCGGCTGCGGACCATGTGCGTGGCGCTGCAGTCCCGCCTGGAACACGGCCTCGACATCGTGCATCAACACCAGACGCTGGCGGACGTTGCGCAAGGCCATGCCGTGACCTGGTCGTGCGCCAGATTGGCTGACGTCCGCCACCGAGTTGCGAATGTCAACTTCCACCTTGCCGCCATCCCGCCGGGCCCGCACCACGATCCAGCCGCCCTTTGGATCAGGTTCGACACCGTGTCGCACGGCGTTCTCGACCAAGGGCTGCAGCAGCAGGGCCGGTACCTGCGCGTCCTGCACGTCCGCATCGATCTCCCAGCGCACGGTGAGGCGCTCGCCAAAGCGAAGCTGCTCGATGTCCAGATAGCGACGCGCCAGGTCCACCTCCTCACCCAACGTGGTGCGCGCGGCAGGCGACAACAGCGCCTGACGAAACAGCTCGGCCAGGTCCTCCAGCACGCGCTCGGCGCGCTGCGGGTCGACCTGCACGAGGGCGATGGCGGTATTGAGGGTGTTGAACAGAAAGTGTGGCCGGATGCGGGCCTGCAGTTCGTCCAGGCGCGCCGACACATGGGCTGGCAGCTCACTGCGGGCCCGCTGCCGCAACCAGTACAGGCCCACGGCCCCCAGCGTGCCGCCGGCCGTCGCGGGGCCCACCAGGGTCCACGCCGCCCATGTCGCAGTCAGACCGCCCCCCTCGACGGCCATGAACAGCCAGTTGGCCTGCCACTGCCCCAGCCCGCCACACATCGCACCCAGCAACACGGCCGCCCCCCACTGCACCCACGGCGACTGCCGATCCACCCACGGACGCAGCGCACAGGCCAACAGCAGCCACAACAGGCTCGCGGGCAGGGACACCAGAGACGCCTGGGCCCAGCGGGCCAGGGCATCGGCGGGGCCGCTTGCGACAAACAGGCTGCCCAGACCCGTGACCCCCTGCACGCCCAGCACCACCCGCAGCACCACCCCGACGTGGCAGACATCGAACGCCGAGGGCAATGCAGGCCGCGCACCCCCACTCGCCAAGGGGATTGAACCGAACTGCGTGGACGCCCCCCACAGCGACGCATCGCTGCCGGACGGCACATCGGAACGGGCAGGCTCTTTAGAATGCATGGTTTGCACATTCTGCGTGAAGCACGCGCCACCGGATCGCCCCATGAGCAACAACCAACTCGACAAGAAGTCCCAGGCCTGGTCGGCCCTGTTTTCCGAGCCCATGAGCGAGCTGGTCAAGCGCTACACCGCCAGCGTCTTCTTCGACAAGCGCCTATGGCGGGCCGACATCCAGGGCTCGCTGGCCCACGCCGACATGCTGTGCGCCCAGGGCCTCATCAGCGCAGACGATCTGGCCGCCATCCAGAAAGGCATGGCCCAGATCACGCAAGAGATCGAATCGGGCGCCTTCGAGTGGAAGCTCGACCTGGAAGACGTGCACCTGAACATCGAGGCCCGCCTGACCCAGCTCGTGGGCGATGCCGGCAAGCGTCTGCACACCGGCCGCTCGCGCAACGACCAGGTCGCCACCGACGTGCGCCTGTGGCTACGCGGCGAGATCGATGAGATCGGTGTGCTGCTGACGGAGCTGCAAAAGGCCCTCGTGGATGTGGCCGAGCAGAACGCCGACGTGATCCTGCCTGGCTTCACCCACCTGCAGGTGGCCCAGCCGGTGGCCTTCGGCCATCACCTGCTGGCCTATGTGGAGATGTTCGCCCGCGACGCCGAACGCATGACCGACCTGCGCCGCCGCGTGAATCGCCTGCCGCTGGGCTCGGCCGCACTGGCCGGCACCAGCTACCCGCTCGACCGCGAACGCGTCGCCCGCACACTGGGCTTCGAGGCGGTGTGCCAGAACAGCCTGGACGGGGTCTCGGACCGCGACTTCGCCATCGAATTCACCGCCGCCGCCTCGCTCTTGATGGTGCACATCTCGCGCCTGAGTGAAGAACTGATCCTGTGGATGAGCCAGAGCTTCGGCTTCATCGACCTGGCTGACCGCTTCTGCACGGGCTCGTCCATCATGCCGCAGAAGAAGAACCCCGATGTGCCCGAACTGGCGCGCGGCAAGACGGGTCGCGTGGTCGGCCACCTGATGGGCCTGATCACCCTGATGAAGGGCCAACCCCTGGCCTACAACAAGGACAACCAGGAAGACAAGGAGCCGCTGTTCGACACGGTCGACACCTTGAAGGACACGCTGCGCATCTTCGCCGAGATGGCCGCCGGCATCACCGTCAAGCCCGAAGCCATGGAGCGCGCCGCCAAGAAAGGCTACGCCACCGCCACCGACCTGGCCGACTACCTGGTCAAGAAGGGTCTGCCCTTCCGTGATGCCCACGAAGTGGTGGCCCACGCCGTGAAGGACGCGATCGCCGCTGGCGTGGACCTGTCAGAGCTGCCGCTGGACAAGCTCAAGGCCTACAACCCGGCCATCGAACAGGATGTGTACGAGGTGCTGAGCCTGCGTGGCTCGCTCAACGCCCGCAACATCCTGGGCGGCACCGCGCCCGAACAGGTGCGAGCGCAAGTGGCGCGGCACCGCCAGCGCCTGGGCGACGGCAAGACCCAACCCTGATCGGGACGAGGCTCAGAGGCCCAGGCTCTTGAGCCGGTTGGCCTGCTGCACGTAGAACGCCACCGGGTCAGGTGCGCCCTTGCCGATCAGCCCGAAGAACTGATTGACGCCATCAAAGTGGTTCCAGGGATAGTCGTCGCGCAGCACGCGGCCCCAGCGCGCGGCGCACACCGGCACCAGGCCATCACTGGGCGCGGCCCCCTCCTTGAAGATCAGGTCAGACGGGTCCCAGGCGTTCGTCTTGGCCACGTTACCAGCCACTGAGTAGTAGCGCACCCCATTGGAGGCCAGCTCGGCCCCCTGTCCGCACGGGGTGGTCGGCATTCCAGCCGGCCACTGTGCATTGAAAGACGCCGTGTCAGTGGCCCAGGCCTGCAGTGCCGCGGGATCCTGGGGCAGTGACCCGTTGCCGGAAAGCCAGTCGATGACCTTTCCCAGGGTGGCAAACAGACCAGGCCGGGACGACAGCAAGGACAGGATGGAGTCTGGCTCGGTGGCGTCAATCACATTGGGCGACTGCACCAAGGTCACGCTGGCCACCAGCGCTGGCGCCACACCGGCGGCATAACGGGCGGTGGGGCCGCCCTGGCTGTGTCCCACCAGGTTGAACTTGGTGTAACCATGGGCCGCCTGCCACTCGCGCAGTTGCTTGAGCAGTTGCTCGCCACGGGCGTTGTTGTCGTTCACTGCGGACACCTTGGCCACCAGCACAGTGGCCCCCGAGCGGCGCAAGGCAGCCGGAATGTTGTACCAGTAGTCCAGGCCGAGGATGTTGTCCCATCCCATCAGTCCGTGTACCAGCACGATGGGGTGGCGTGTCCGGGCTTCGGTGCCGGTGGGCACGCCCGCGGCTTGCACAGCGCCCCCGCCGCCAACCGCCCACAGGAGCGTGGCGATGACCAGGACACGGCGCTTCAAAGCGGAGAGTTGACGCACGGGGCACCTCCTTGGTGATGCAAGACACGAATCGCGCCGAATCTAGGCCCTTGAGCCCGGCCCAGCATCGGGGATTACCTACGCTTGCGACTGAACAAGGCGCATCGTGCGACACCTCCACGCCGGCCGTCAGACACCAGACCTTGAGGCAACGCAAGGTGCTTCAGAGGTGTCCCGGCTACGCTGCGTCCATGCCTGAAGTTGCCTCCTCTGTACACACCGCCCCGGTGCCTCCCGGCCTGGTGTGGTCTGACGCCCTCAGCCTGTCCATGCCCGTCATGGACCAGACCCACGTCGAGTTTGTCGACCTGCTGGCCGCCGTGCAGCAAGCGGAGGACGCCGACCTGGTCGACCGCTGGCAGGCCTTGATCGACCACACTCAGGCGCACTTCGACCAGGAAGACCGCTGGATGCTGGACACAGGCTTTGCACCCGGCAGCTGCCACATGACGCAGCACGCCGTGGTGTTGAAGGTCTTGCGAGAAGGGCTGGCATCGGGCCAGCAAGGGCAGCTGCAGCCCATTCGGCAGATGGCCCATGAGCTGACATTGTGGTTCCCGCATCACGCCCAGAACATGGATGCCGGGCTGGCATTGCACCTCAAGAGCGTCGGCTACGACCCGCTCACACGCGCCGTGGCCCAGCCCGAGGCGCTGCCCCAAGAGGCCATCAGCGGTTGCGGTGGCGCTTGCAGTTCCCAGCCGGCCGAGGCCCAGCCCGCCGCAGTCTGATCAGACGGCACGCCACGTTGCCGTCGCCGCTTTCGCTGTCGTCTGTGTAAGAAGAATGGGAGACGCGGCGCGGGCATCGCGTGCCCGGCCTTGCGTCATCGGCCTCAGGCGGTCGCCGCCAGCCGGTGACGGATGGCCTGCTCGATGCCGGCCGCGTCCAGCCCACACAGGCCCAGCAGCTTGGCAGGGTCGCCATGTTCGATGAACTGGTCCGGCAAGCCCAGCATCAGCGTCGGGATGCTCAGCCCGGCCACGGCCAGCGCCTCGGCCACGGCCGCGCCCGCGCCACCCTGGGTGCACCCCTCTTCCACCGTCACCAGCAGGTCGTGCGACGCGGCCAGCTGCTTGACCAGATCCACATCCAGCGGCTTGACGAAACGCATGTTGGCCACGGTGGCGTCCAGCCCCTCGGCGGCCTGCAGGGCCGGATACAACAGCGTGCCAAAAGCCAGGATGGCCACACGCTGACCGGCGGCGCGTGCCTCGCTGCCCTGGCGGCGGATCTCGCCCTTGCCCCAGGGCATGGGCTGCAGATCGGCAGGCACCGCGACGCCGGCGCCCGTGCCGCGCGGGTAGCGCACGGCCACCGGGTGGCTCTGGGCGTAGGCGGCGCTGAGCGCCTGGCGCGTCTCGGCCTCGTCGGCCGGCGTCAGCATGCTCACGTTCGGGATGCAGCGCACAAAGGCAATGTCAAATGCGCCCATGTGCGTGGCGCCATCCGCGCCCACGATGCCCGCACGGTCGAGCGCGAACACCACCGGCAGGTTCTGGATGGCCACGTCGTGGATCAGCTGGTCATACGCCCGCTGCAGAAAGGTCGAGTAGATCGCCACGACCGGCTTGAGCCCTTCACACGCGAGGCCCGCCGCAAAGGTCACGGCGTGCTGCTCGGCGATGCCCACATCGAAGTAACGCCCAGGAAACTTCTGGTGAAACTCCACCATGCCCGAGCCCTCGCGCATGGCCGGCGTGATGCCCACCAGACGCGGGTCGGCTGCCGCCATGTCGCACAGCCAGCGCCCGAACACCTGCGTGAACGTGGGCTTGGGCGGGGTGTCGGTCGGCGCGGGCTTCTGCAGGCCCACGGCCGGGTCGAACTTGCCCGGCCCGTGGTAGGCGATGGGGTCGGCCTCGGCCAGCTTGTAGCCGTAGCCCTTCTTGGTCACCACGTGCAGGAACTGCGGCCCGCTGGCCTGCTTGAGGTTCTCGAGTGTGGGGATCAGGCTATCGAGGTCGTGGCCATCGATGGGGCCTACATAGTTGAAGCCGAACTCCTCGAAGATGGTGCCGGGCACGACCATGCCCTTGGCATGCTCTTCCAGTCGCTTGGCCAGCTCAAACAGCGGCGGTGCGTTGCGCAAGACCTGCTTGGCGCTCTCGCGCGCGCTCATGTAGAAGCGCCCCGACATCAGGCGGGCCAGATAACGGTTGAGCGCGCCGACAGGCGGCGAGATCGACATGTCGTTGTCGTTGAGCACCACCAGCAGGTCGGGCATCTTGCCCGCATGGGGCACACCCGCGTTGTTGAGCGCCTCGAATGCCATGCCAGCGGTCATCGCACCATCGCCGATGATGGCCACCGCCTTGCGCGATTCGCCGCGTAGCTGCGCGCCCAGCGCCATGCCCAGCGCGGCCGAGATCGAGGTCGACGAATGGGCCGTCCCAAAGGTGTCGTATTCGCTTTCATCGCGGCGGGGAAAACCGCTCATGCCGCCGAACTGGCGCAGCGTCGCCATGCGATCACGCCGCCCGGTCAGGATCTTGTGCGGGTAGGTCTGGTGGCCCACGTCCCACACCAGGCGGTCTTCCGGGGTGTTGAACACGTGGTGCAGCGCAATCGTCAGCTCCACCGTGCCAAGGTTGGACGACAGGTGCCCGCCGGTGCGCGACACGCTGTGCAGCAGGTAGTCACGCAACTCGACGGCGAGTTGCTTGAGCTCGGACCGGGACAGGTGCCGGAGGTCGGCCGGCTTGTCGATCCTGGACAGCAGCGGGTGGCTCATCGGTACATCCTTGGGTGTATGGTCATGGGGCATCAGTGGTCGCGGTGCACGATGCGCTCGGCCAGGGCGCGCAACCAGGTGGTGGCCGTGGGCGGCAAGCCGCTACGGTCCAGCGCAGCCAGGGCTTCGCCCAGCAGGCGAGCCGCCTCGCGACGGGCACCGTCCAGTCCCAGCAGGGCGACATAGGTCGGCTTGTTGGCATCGGCATCCTTGCCTGCCGTCTTGCCAAGCTTGTCTGATGCCTGCGTTTCGTCCAGCACGTCATCGACAATCTGAAAGGCCAGGCCCATGGCGTGACCGTAGGCTGTCAGTGCCTGCCAGATCGCGCCCTCGGGCGCACCGCCGCCGCAGGCCGCGCCCATCTGAACGCTGGCGCGCAGCAAGGCGCCCGTCTTGCGCTGGTGCATGTCGCGCAGGGTGGCTTCGTTGAGCGCCTGGCCCACGCTGGCCAGGTCGATGGCCTGCCCACCGGCCATGCCGGCTTGCCCGGAGGCGCGCGCCAGCAGGCGCACCAGACGTGCCTGCAACACGGGCGACACACCAGCGCCCTCACCCTCATCGGGCGTCAGCACCTCGAAGGCCAGAGCCTGCATGGCGTCGCCCGCCAGCATCGCCTGGGCCTCCCCGAAAGCCACGTGTACCGTCGGCTTGCCCCGGCGCAACACATCGTTGTCCATGCACGGCATGTCGTCATGCACCAGCGAATAAGCATGGATCAACTCCACTGCACACGCCGCGCGCAACGCCGCCTCGCGGCCCGCCGGCGTCGCGCGGGCGCCCACAGCCTCCGCCGCGGCCTGTACCAGCAGGGCGCGCAAGCGTTTACCACCATCGAGCACACCATAGCGCATGGCGTCGCCCAGGCCGGCAGGCGCCGCAGCGGGCACCCAAGCATCAAGCGCGGTTTCGACCTCAGCCAGCGTGCGAGTCGTCCAGGCCAGGAAGGCGTCGGTGTTCATGCCTCGTCCCAGCGCTTGAGCTGCCCGTCTTCCAGCAGTTTGACCTGCTGCTCCACCGCTTCCAGCCGGGTGCGGCAGAACTGCAGCAACTGGGCGCCCCGCGCATAGCTGGTCGACAGCTGGTCCAGCGGCAACGCACCCGACTCCATGCGACCGACGAGCTGCTCCAGCTCGGCCAGGGCCTCTTCGTAGGTCGCGGGCAAAGCCGGCGTGTTGGTGTCGGGTTTGGCTGAACGGGCCATGCGGTGCTGCCGGGGGAGGAGGAGGGAGGGGGAAAAGGGCAAACGCGTATTCTATTTCGAGGCACGCACCCCGCCCCCGCGCCCCGGTTCTACCCGCGACGCCCTTCGGGGGGATTCGCCCACGACATTGACCTTGCGCAGTGGGGCGGCATCCCCCCGGGGTTTCCCGAGCGGCTACAATTTCGGGCTCTTTGGCAGGCCTGCTGTGTCTGTCGGAGCGCCACGCCCCCCGGCTTCCGCGAGACGTCGGATTCGGGGAATTCAGCCCTTGCGCGCCGCGTGCGCCATGCTCGCCACGCAAGGGGGGTTGACATTGGTTTTTGGAGATCCTGGGGATCATGTCCGACCTGAGTAACGCACTCAACGCCCTTCATCGCAGCCGTACGCAGCTGCCCGTGTCCGTCTACTTCGACGAGTCGCTTTACAAAGAGGAGCTTGAGCGCATCTTTCAGTCCGGTCCCCGCTACCTCGGTCACGCCCTGAGCGTGCCCGAGGTGGGCGATTACTACGCGCTGCCGCAGGAAAAGGAAGGCCGTGTGCTCGTGCGCACGAAAGACGGCATCGAGCTGATCTCCAATGTCTGTCGCCACCGCCAGGCCATCATGCTCAAGGGCCGCGGCAACACCAAGCACAACATCGTCTGCCCCTTGCACCGCTGGACGTACTCCCATCAGGGTGAACTGATCGGCGCGCCGCACTTCGACCATGACCCCTGCCTGAACCTGAACAACTACAAGGTTCGCAACTGGAACGGGCTGCTGTTCGAAGACAACGGACGCGACATCGCGGCTGACCTGGCGGGCATCGATGCGCGCTTCAAGCCGGGCGGCGACCTCGACTTCAGTGGCTACGTGCTGGACCACGTCGAGCTGCACGAGTGCCACTACAACTGGAAGACCTTCATCGAGGTCTATCTGGAGGACTACCACGTCGGCCCCTTCCACCCCGGTCTGGGCAACTTCGTGACCTGCGACGACCTGCGCTGGGACATGGCCGACCAGTACTCCGTCCAGACGGTGGGCGTGGCCAAGAGCTTCGACAAGCCGGGCTCCGACGTCTACAAGAAGTGGCGCGAGGTCTTGATGAACTACCGCGGCGGCGAAAAACCGTCGCAGGGCGCGGTGTGGCTCACCTACTACCCCACGATGATGGTGGAGTGGTACCCGCACGTGCTGGTGGTGTCCAACATGTACCCGCAAGGGCCGCAGAAGACGCTCAACGTGGTGGAGTTCTACTACCCCGAAGAGATCGCCGCCTTCGAGCGCGAGTTCGTCGAAGCCCAGCGTGCCGCCTACATGGAGACCTGCATCGAGGACGACGAGATCGCCGAGCGTATGGATGCGGGCCGCCGCGCCCTGATGCTGCGCGGTGACAACGAAATCGGCCCCTATCAGAGCCCGATGGAAGACGGCATGCAGCACTTCCACGAGTGGTACCGCCGCGTGATGGCCTTCAAGGATTGACGGGCCGCGCACGCACCTCGCCGGCCCTGCTGATGGTGCTGGCCACGCTGCTGTTCGCAGCCATGGGGGTGTGCGTCAAGCTGGCCTCGCGCGAGGTCTCGACCGCCGAGGTCGTGTTCTTTCGCGGGCTGGTGGGTGTGGTGGTGGTCGGCGCCATGGCGGGATGGCGCGGCCTGCCCCTGCGCAGCGCCGTGCCGATGCTGCATTTCTGGCGCGGGTTCGCGGGCGTGGTGGCGCTGAGCCTGTGGTTCTATGCCATCGCCAAGCTGCCGTTGGGCACCGCTGTGACCTTCAACTACACCTCATCGGTCTGGATGGCGGTGTTCTTCGTGCTGCAGACGGCCTGGCTGCGCTGGCGCGGTCAGGCCAGCACCCCTGTGCCTGGCCCGCTGCTGCTGGCGATCGCCGTGGGCTTCGCGGGGGTGGCGCTGGTGCTGCGCCCCACGCTTGAGGCCGACCAGTGGCGTGAAGGCTTGATGGGCATGGCCTCGGGCATGCTGGCGGCCTGGGCCTATGTGCAGGTGATGCAACTGGGCCGCCTGGGCGAACCCGAGTACCGCGTGGTCTTCTACTTCTCGTTGTTCGGCACGGTGGCAGGCCTGCTCATCAGCGCCGGCATGACGGCTTCGGGCCTGAAGGCCTGGAGCCAGCCCAGCACGTGGGGCTGGGTGTGGCTGATCGGCCTGGGCGTGTTCGCCACGCTGGCGCAGTTGCTGATGACCCGGGCTTATGCCGAAGGCGAGCCGCTGGCCATGGCCAGCCTGCAGTACCTGGGCATCGCACACGCCTTCGTGCTGGGCATCCTGCTCTTTGATGACCCGATCGACGCAGCCGGCATCATCGGCACCGTCCTGATCGTGGCAGCCGGCGTCGCGGCCACCCGCTTCCGACGGGCATCGCCCACGGCACCGCGCTGACCTGCGTCAACGCGGCACAGGGGCACTGGCGGGCGCCTCGCGGTGGGCAGCGGCCGGCTCGGCATGGTCGTGGTCATGGGCGTGATCGTGCCCATGACCGCCCACCAGCAACGCGATCACCCCGAGGCCGGCAGCCAGCCAGGCCACCTGCGCAAAGGTGTCCTTCATGCTCAACCGTTTCTGCAGCTGGGGGATCAGGTCGGCCACGGCCACGTAGACAAAGCTGCTGGCTGCAACCACCATGAGGTAGGGCAGCAGGTCGTTCCACGGACCCAACAGGAAGTAGCCCAGCACGCCCCCCACCACGGCGGCCATGCCGGACAGCAGGTTGAACAGCAGCGCCTTGGCCTTGCTGAAGCCGGCGTTGATGAGCACGATGTAATCGCCGACCTCTTGTGGGATCTCATGGGCGATGATGGCCGCCGCGGTGAACACACCCACTTCCACGTCGACCAGGAAGGCGGCCGCGATCAGCACACCGTCACAGAAGTTGTGGATGCTGTCGCCCACCAGCACGCTCCAGCCGCCGCGCCCGGCCTGCTCGGCGTCGAAGCCGTGATGGTGGTGGTGATCGTCATGCTCGTGGTGGTGACCGTGCCGATACAACTCGGCCTTTTCCAGCAGAAAGAAGAACAGCAGGCCGCCCAGCAAGGTCAGGAACAGCGCATGGGGCGACACATTGGACTCGAATGCCTCGGGCAGGACATGCAGCAAGGCTGTTCCCAGCAAGACCCCGGTCGAGAGGCTGACCAGGTGACGCACCAGCACCGCCAGCATCGGTGCCGTCAGTGCCGCCGCGAGCAGCACCGAGGCCGCGCCGCCGACAAAGGTGGCGGCGAGAATATAGGAAAGGGTCATGCGTTGATCTTAGCAATGCTGTCAACGGCAGGGCGCAAGACAAACAGCGAGACAATAGGCGCATGGACAAACCGCTGACACCCAAGCCAAGCAAGACCCAGGCCGCTCTGTCGGGCAGCCGATTCCCACACCTGCTGGCGGCCATCGACATGGGCTCCAACAGCTTCCGCCTGGAGATTGCCGAACTGAGCCGCGGGCGCTACAAGCGGGTTGACTACCTCAAGGAAACCGTACGCCTGGGTGGTGGCCTCGACGTGCACGGCCTGCTGACCGAAGAAGCCACCCAGCGCGGTCTGGCCTGCTTGGCGCGCTTCGCGCAACGGCTCAAAGGCTTTGCCGCGTGGCAGGTTCGGGCCGTGGCCACGCAAACCCTGCGTGAAGCCCGTAACCGCGATGCCTTCCTCGCGCGCGCCAACCGCGTGCTGGGCCACCCGATCGAAGTGGTGTCCGGCCGCGAAGAGGCGCGGCTGATCTTCCAGGGCGTCTCACGGTTGCAACCCAGCGACCTCCCCCGACTGGTGATCGACATCGGCGGGCGCTCGACCGAGATGATCCTCGGGCAAGGTCGCCAGGCGCATCAGGCCGAATCCTTCGGCGTGGGGTCGGTCAGCCTGTCGCTGCAGCATTTCCCTGGCGGGCGCTTCACCGCCACCGGCTTTCGCGCGGCCCAAATCGCCGCAGGCGCCGAGTTCGAAGAAGCCTTGGGCACCTTCGACCGCGCCTTGTGGCAGGAAGCGCTGGGCTCGTCGGGCACAGTCGGCGCAGTCTCGCAAATCCTCGCGGCCAGCGGCGTGACCGACGGCACCATCACGGCCGAAGCGCTGCGCTGGTGCATCGAGCGCTGCATCGAAGCCGGCAGCATGGAAGACCTGCAGCTGCCCGGCCTCAAACCCGACCGCAAGGCCGTGCTCGGTGGCGGCTTGTCGATTCTCTACACCCTGCTGCAGCACTTCCGCATCGAGGCGCTGCGCCCGGCCAAGGGCGCATTGCGCCAGGGCGTGATCTTCGACCTCGAAGAGCGCCTGGACGCCGTGCGCAACCACCGGCTGCCCGATCCGCGCGACCTGTCGGTGCGCGAACTGCAGTCGCGCTTTCGGGTGGATGCCGCACAGGCCGACCGCGTGCGCCAGCGCGCCCTGCTGCTGTGGCACAGCCTGGCCCATCCGCAGGCGCGACCGGATGGCGAAGATGCCCGCGAGCTGGGTTGGGCGGCCGCCCTACACGAGATCGGCATGATGGTCTCGCACCACGACCACCATCGCCACAGCGCCTACCTGCTCGGCCATGTGGACGCGCCTGGCTTCTCGCAGTCGCAACTGCGTCAGTTGGCGGTGCTGGTGCTGGGGCAACGTGGCGAACTCACCAAGCTGGTGGAACACCTGGGCGACGATGCCCTGATGAGCCAGGTGCTGTGCCTGCGGCTGGCCATCATCCTGCACCACGCGCGCATTGCCTTGCCGGCACGTGCCACGGCATTGCAGCGCCAGCGCGGTCGGGTGGTGCTGTCGCTGTCACGCCGGTGGGCGCAGGAGCACCCCCGCACGCTGCACCTGCTCGATGAAGAGTGCCGACGCTGGCTGGCTCAAGCCAACCGCCGCATCGAGGTTCAGCTCACTTGATGCCCAGCGCGCGGCGGTAGGTCCGACCCCACATGGGGTGGCCAGCCTCAGCCTTGCTGAGCCGGAAGGCCGGATCAGCGCGCCGCGCCGAGCGGAACGACTCGGCGCACAGCGCCTGACGCTCGCTGGTGCAGTAAATGAAGGCCAGGTGCTTGTGGGCGTTGGCCTGATCGGCGGGCGCGCTCAGGCCGGCGCGCACGGCGATGCGCAACTGCGCCTCAGCCAGCGCATATTTGCCATCCTGATACGCCTTCAGTCCCTGGGCCAGTGCTGTCTCGGCAGCGGCGCCAGCAGGCCGGGCAGCCGGCGCACCCTGCGGGGCTGGCGGCGTGGCCGGAGCGGGCGGCGTCGCAGCCGGTGCGGCCGAAACCACCGGGGCAGGCTGCTTGGGCGGCTCCGACGCACCCGGGCGAGGCCGCAGGCTGCCACAGGCGACGAGCGCCAGACTCATGCCCATCAGCGCGAGCACCCGAAACACAGGACGAAAAAAGCGAAGGTTCATGGGCAGGACATCAGAAACGGTGTTGCACGCGCAGCGTCTCGCCCGCGCGCACGGTCAGTGTGACACGGTGGTCGGGCGACTCGCCATTGCGGACGACCAGCTCATGTTGCCCAGCGGGCAGACTCAGCTGGGTCAGCGGCGGGGTGACGCCCCGGAAGCTGCCATTGACCCAGATTTCACCCCAGGGGCTGACGGCCAGGCGCACCTCGCCCGCGCCGGTCGCTGGCGCGTCCTGAGCCTCATCAGACGCCGCCTCGATTTCTTCGGACGCTGCGCCAGCCACCACAGCAGCAGCAGGCGCCGACGCCGCAGACGGCAAGCTGGCGGGCAAGGCGCCGGCCGGTGACGCGGCAGCCGCCGGACTGGCCACATCGGCCAGTGGCACATCAGGACGCTGCCCCAGCCAGGCCCAGAGCACGCCGCCCAGCGCCATGGCCCAGCCCGCACCGGCCAGCCAGCTCAGGCTGCGCCGCATGCGCGCCTCGCGGGCTGGCACCTCGGCGGGCGCGGTCGCGGCGCGTCGGGCGTCATCCTGCGTGACCAGCCAGGCGCGCAGCTCCTGCGCCAGCCGCCGTGCCGAGCGGATGCGCTGGGCCGGGTCGCGGTGCATGGCTCGGGTCACGATGTCCGACAAGGACGGCGGCACGGCCACGTTGAGCTGGTGCACCGGTGGCACTTCGCTGCGCAGCACCGCGTCGGCAATGGCCTCGAGGCTGTCGCCCGAGAAAGCCCGCTTGCCCGCCAGCAGCTCATACAGCAGCACGCCCAGCGCATACACGTCGACACGGGCGTCGACTTGCTCACGCCGCACCTGCTCTGGTGCCATGTAATAGGGCGATCCCCCCACGACTTCCTGCAGGCGGCTCTCCGGATCGTCCCGGGCGCCCAGACCTTCGGCCTGGCGAATGCGCGCGATACCGAAATCAAGAATGCACGGCTGCGTACGGCCCGTCATGAAGACGTTGGCCGGCTTGATGTCGCGGTGGACCACGCCCTTGTGGTGGGCGTAGGCCAGTGCATCGGCCAGCCGTCGGACGATGAGCGCCGCCTGAGACGGTGTGGGGCGCCATCCCATGGCCAGCAACTGGCGCAGGTCCTTGCCCTTGAGCAGCGCCATCGCGATGTAGGCGCCGTGCTCGCTCACGCCTGCGTCGTGCACCGTCACGATGTGCGGGTGGCTCAGCCCCGCCACCGCCCGCGCCTCGTTGAGGAACATCGCATTGAACGCGGGCAGATCGGCCTGCGGCAGGTCGACATGCAGGGTCTTGATCGCGATCAGCCGCGACAGCACCGGGTCATAGGCCGCATACACCGTGCCCAGGCCGCCTTCGCCGATCACGTACTTCAGATCGTAGCGACCGATCTGGCCAATGGTGGGCAGATCCTTGGGCGCCGCGCGCGGCCCGGATTCTGGCAGTTCGGCCAGCGGCAGGGGCTGGGTGTCCAGCGTCACATCCAGCTCGTCACCATGCGCCCCCCCACCGGCAGGCGGTGCAGTCGGAGGCAGTGGTGGGGTCGTGCTCACGGTCGGCGTGGCTGCCCGTTCAGCGGCGGGCGGAGCGTGCGGCGGCCACTTCCTGCGGCCGCATTTCCGGCGCGAGGTGATCCAGCACGCCATTGACGTACTTGTGGCCGTCCGTGCCGCCGAAGCCCTTGGCCAACTCGACCGCCTCGTTGATGGCCACCTTGTAGGGTACATCCAGGCAGTGCTTCAGCTCGTATGCACCGATCCACAGCACGGCATGCTCCACCGGCGAGAGCTCTTCGACGGGCCGATCCAGAAAACGGGTCAGCGCGGCGTCGAGCTGGGCGGCCTGGTCGATGCAACCGTGCAGCAGCGCATCGTAGTGGCCCCGGTCACAACGGGCGAAATCGTCCTGCTCGCGCACGTGGGCGTCGATTGCCCCCGTGTCGCGCGGATTGAGCTGCCATTCGTACAGGCCCTGCAGCGCGAACTCGCGCGCACGGCGACGCGCCGACTTGGCGCGGTCACGCTGGCCGGCAGGCGCCTGCTTGCGGGCAGGACGGCCTTGCAACGGTCCGGAGGTCGGGTGGGATGGCTCGCTCACAGCAGGTCTTCCAGCAGATTGGCCATCTCGACCGCGACGCGGGCGGCATCGCGCCCCTTTTCGTCGACACGGGCCCAGGCCTGTTCTTCGTTCTCGACCGTCAGGATGGCATTGGCCACCGGCACATGGTGATCTAGGCTCACGCGGGTCACGCCGGCGCCGCTTTCGTTGGCCACCAGCTCGAAGTGATAGGTCTCGCCGCGGATGATGCAGCCCAGGGCGATCAGGGCGTCGAAGCGCTCGCTGTCGGCCATGGCCTGCAGCGCCACAGGCACCTCCAGCGCGCCCGGCACGGTGACGTGCTCGATGTGCTTGCGCACCACGCCCATCTGCACCAGCTCGTCGATGCAGTTTTCGGCCAGCTTGCCGGTGATGGCGTCGTTGAAACGCGCCTGGACGATGCCGATGTGCAGGTCCTTGCCGTCGAGGCGACCCGCTTGTCCTTTGTCAGCGCCTTGCATGTGAAATGATTCCGAAAGAGCGAAGGATTGAAGAGAAAGAGCAAAAAATGCAAATCGCGGTGCTCAGGGCGTCGGGGCGAGTGTCTGCCCGTCGGCCGTCAGGAAACCGGTGACTTCCAGCCCGAACCCTACCATGGACGGCAGGCGTTGCTGATTGCCCATCAGGCGCATGCGCTGCACACCCAGCGAGCGCAGGATTTGAGCGCCCACGCCGTAGGTGCGCAGGTCGGCCGGCGCCTTGGGCGCGGCCGTGGGGCCGGCGGGCAGCAGGCGGTCGAGCAGGCGCTCGGCATCGTCGCCCACGTTGAGCAGCACGATCACACCCCGGCCCGCCTCGCGCACCGAAGCCAGCGCCTTGGGCAGCGGCCAGGAGTGGCTGCGCGTGCCGGCGTCCAGCCAGTCGAGCACCGAAAACGGCTCGTGCACCCGCACCAGCACCTCGTCGTCGCGGCCCCACTGGCCCAGGCTCAGGGCCAGGTGCAGCGCGCCGGTGCGGTCCTTGAACACGGTGGCGTCGAACTCGCCCTCGGGCGTGACCATGGGGCGGCGGCCCTGCCGCTCGATGAGCGACTCGTTGCGGCTGCGGTACTGAATCAGGTCGGCAATGGTGCCGATCTTCAGACCGTGTTCACGCGCGAACACCTCGAGATCCGGCAGGCGGGCCATGGTGCCATCGTCGTTCATGATCTCGCAAATCACCGACGCGGGCGTCAGACCGGCCATGGCCGACAGGTCGCACCCGGCTTCGGTGTGGCCAGCGCGCATGAGCACGCCGCCGTCTTGCGCCTGCAGCGGGAAGATGTGGCCAGGCTGAACCAGATCGGTCGGTTTGGCATGACGTGCCACGGCGGCCTGCACGGTGCGCGCCCGGTCGGCGGCGGAAATGCCGGTGGTCACGCCTTCGGTGGCCTCGATGGACACCGTGAACGCCGTGCCGTGCTTGGTGCCGTTGCGCACGACCATGGGCGGCAGCTTGAGCTGCTCGCAGCGCTCGCGGGTCAGTGTGAGGCAGATCAGGCCACGACCGTACTTGGCCATGAAGTTGATGGCCTCGGGCGTGACGTGGTCGGCCGCCAGGACGAGATCGCCTTCGTTTTCGCGGTCTTCTTCATCCACGAGGATGACCATGCGACCGGCGGCAAGCTCGGCAATCAGTTCAGGAATGGGAGAAATCGGCATCCTGCCATTGTAGGCGCGCGCTGCCTGCCGCGACGGGGGCACGCGCCGGAGACCCGGCAGGATTGCCGGGCAGGATGACCAAGCTCAGCCCGCCAGCCGGCCGTCCGCGCTCAGCATGCGCTCCACATACCGGGCGATCAGGTCGATCTCGAGGTTCACGCGCGCACCGGCCTTCAGGTCGCCCAGCGTGGTGTGCTGCAGGGTGTGCGGGATCAGGTTGATGCTGAACTCGGTGTGGCCCTCGGGCGCATCCACCACGTTGTTGACCGTCAGGCTCACGCCATTGATGGTGACCGAGCCCTTGTAGGCCAGGAAACGGGCCAGTTCGCGCGGCGCACGCACGCGCAGCAGCCACGACTCGCCCACCGGCTCGAACGCGCTGACCTCGCCCACACCGTCGACGTGGCCCGTCACGATGTGGCCCCCCAGCCGCTCGTGTGCAGCCAGCGCTTTCTCGAGGTTGACGCGACCCAGGCCATCGAGGCCCACGGTGCGCGCCAGGCTTTCGGCCGAGACGTCAAAGGTGAACCGGCCTGCGGCCTTGTCCAGCGTGGTGACGGTCATGCAGGCGCCGTTGATGGCGATGCTGTCGCCCAGGCCCACATCGGCCAGGTAATCTGGCGTGACCTGGACGGTCAGTCGCCGGCCGTGTGTGGGCTGATCGCCCAGGGCTTGCGTCTCGGTGATCTGGCCCAGGCCAGAAATGATGCCGGTGAACATGTGGATTCCAGAAGGCAAAAAGTACAAACTCAGAAATCAGCTCGCCCTGGCGGCCGCAGCCGCAGGCGAAGGTCCGGCCCCACCTGCACGGCCTCGTGCAGATTCAGCCGCACGGCCTGGTCCAGCGACGCCAGTGCAGGCAGCTCGGCCAGCCCGCGTCCGGGACCGATCAGGCAAGGCGCAAGATACATCAGGTACTCGTCGACCCAGCCGCCTGTGATGAACGCCGCATTCAGTTCGCCGCCGGCTTCCAGATGCAATTCGTTGACACCGCGCCGGGCCAGATCGGCCAGCACCGCGGTGAGATCCACGCGGGCGCCCGATGTGTCAGCCGGCACGACGATGGCCTGCGCGCGTTCGCCCAGGGACGCCTGCGCCGCCTCGGTCGCAGGATCGGCAAGACCGTACAGCCAGGTCTCGCCGGGCGGCACAAGCAAACGGGCACCAGGTGGCGTGCGCCAGCGGCTGTCCAGCACCACCCGCACCGGCTGGCGCGCGACCGGGATGGCCCGCACGTCCAACCGAGGGTCGTCGGCCAACACCGTGCCCACGCCGGTCAGCACCGCGCCCGCCCGCGCCCGCCATCGATGGCCGTCGGCTCGCGCCGCCTCGCCGGTGATCCACTGGCTCTGACCATTGTGCAGCGCGGTGCGGCCATCCAGCGAGGTCGCCACCTTGAGCCGGACCCACGGTCGCTGCCGCACCATGCGCGACAGGAAACCGATGTTCAGTTCGCGCGCGCCCTGGGCCACAGGATGATCCGGCGCCAGCACATCCACCACGATGCCCGCCGAGCGCAAGCGCGCCACGCCCTGCCCGCCCACCAGCGGGTTGGGGTCGCCCAGGGCAATGGTGACGCGCGCCACACCCGCACGCACCAGCGCATCGGCGCACGGCGGCGTGCGCCCATGGTGGGCACAGGGCTCCAGCGTCACGTGGGCCGTGGCCCCGATGGTGGATTCGCCCCGGGCCTCAGCGTCGCGCAAGGCCATCACCTCGGCGTGCGGACCGCCGGCCTGTTGCGTGTGGCCCTCACCGATCACGCGGCCGTCTGCCGCGGTGAGCACGCAGCCCACCCTCGGGTTGGGCTCGGACAAGCCCACCGCAGCCTGGGCCAGATCCAGCGCGTGTTGCAGGAATGCAGCGTCGACAGGGGTAATGGGCATGGCGACATTGTCCCCCCTTTCGGGGACGCATGACCGTTCGTCGCCCAAGGACAGCCGCTCGTCTCCGCCGTTGCACCCGCTTACACGCAGGCAGACCACACTGCGCGCATGAAAACAAAGACTTCGACACAGCGGGGAGTGACGCTGGTCGAGCTGATGATCACGCTGGCCGTGCTGGCCATCGCGTTGTCATTGGCCGCACCGGCAATGGGGCGCTTTCTCGAGCAGCAGGCCACGCAGAGCGCCATCGAGCGGTTCACTGGCGACTTGCGTTTTGCGCGCAGCGAGGCGCTCAAGCGCGGCCAGGCTGTCAGCCTGTGCGTCGTGGGCACGCCCGGGGCAAACGGGCCGACCTGCGCCGCACGCGCCGGCAACCGTGGCTTCGCATCGGGTTGGCTGGTCTTTGCAGACTTCAACGCCAACGGCGTACGGGACACCGGTGAAACCGTGTTGCGCGAGCAAGAGGCCGCAGGCAGCCTGGTCACCAGCCTGCTGGACGCAGGCAACCAGCGCTTCATCACCTTCCAGAGCACAGGCGTGGTCCACGGCGGCCAAGGTCGCCTCACGCTGACGCCAGGCAGCGGCAACGCTCATCAGCGCACGCTGTGCATGAACCTGATCGGCCGCGTCGCCATCAGGCCGGCCGGCACGAACAACTGCTGAGGTGCCCGCTCATGTCTCTACCTGTTTATCACCGGGGCGCCACCATGATTGAGCTGCTGGTGTCCTTTCTGATCGTGTCATTCGGTCTGCTGGCGCTTCTGGCGCTGCAGAACAACGCGATCAAGTTCAACAAGACCACTGAACTGCGCGCGCAGGCCACGCTGCTGGCCACCGACCTGGGCGAACGCATGCGCGCCAACGCGAGCGCAGCCACGCTGGGCCTGTACAACCGCCAGACGCCGTACGAGGCCATGACGGCACAGCCAGCGTACACACCCTGCCATGCGTCCGGCACACAGCCCTGCGCCACGCCCGACGCCATGGCCGCACAAGACCTCTCAGAGTGGCGCCGGCTGCTTTATCAGAGTCTGCCCCAGGCTGACGCGTACATCCAGGTCGACAGCGCGAGCGGCCTGGCGGACGTCTGGATCGCTTGGCGCGATCCGGCTGGCAGCGGCGAAGCCGTCGGCAACACCAGCAACGACACGCGTGAGTGTCCTGCCGCCTTCGTCCCGGATTCGGCGCCCGGCGTGCAAGCCACGTCGGAACGCCCACGCTGCGCGTACTTCAGCATCGCCATCGCCGCAGGAAGCGCGTCATGACACGCGATTGCACCCTTTACAGTCGCCGACACGCGCGCGGCCTGACTCTGGTGGAGTTGATGGTGGCCCTCACCCTCGGGCTGGTGGTCGTGGGCGTCGTGCTGGCCAATTACCTCAGTGCCCGGCAGGCTCAGCGCACCAGCGTGGCGCTCAGCCGCATGACCGAAGATGCGAGCGCAGCCTTCAGCGTGATGCGACGCTACGTGTCCATGGCGGGCTACAGCACCGTGGACAACGCGACGGAGACGGGGCTCAGCCGCGCGTTTGCCGGTCGAGCCGTCTTCGGCTGCAGCCATGGCTTTGCCAACCCGCTGGCGCGCGATATCTCTGGCCTGAGCTGTACCGCTTCCAACGGCACAGAACGCCCCGATGCGCTGGCCGTGGTCTACCAGGCCACGCTCGCGAACTCCTTGCCAGGGCGTCGGCCCGGCGGGCCACAGGAGCCCACCGACCTGATGGGCCAGGTCCTTCATGCTTCCACGACCCCACCCTATCTTGCGCAGGCGCGCTTTCTGGTCATCAACAACGGTCTGCACATTGCCGGTAACGGCGGCACAACGACGCCGCCTGCTGCTGGCGCCAACCTGCCCGCCGCTGGCGAGTTGCTGGGGAACGTTGCCGACATGCGTATTTGGTTCGGCCTGAGCGGCGTCAACGGGAACGGCCGGCCCGACCAGATCGTCAACCGCTACGTTGAAGCCGCCAACATCGGCGCGGTCACCCAGGCCGACTGGCGCACGGTGACGGCCGTGCGCGTGTGCCTGCTGATGGTCAGTGCAGAGCCGGTGTTCGACGCGCCAACCCCCTACTACCCCTGTCAGGCGGCCACCAGTACGACAGCAACCAACACGGTCACACCGGGTGATCGCCGGCTCTACCGCGCCTATACCTCCACGATCCACCTGCCCAACCGGCTGGGAGGCTGAGCCATGCGCCCGATTCCGTCTCATCCGCCACGCGGCGTGGTGCTCATCGTCGTGCTCGTGATGCTGGTCGTCATCGGCCTGGCCAGCGTGGGCACCATGCGGCAATCGCTCAGCAGCGACACGGTCACCCAGAACCTGCGAAGCGAAGCGCTCGCGCAAGAAGCCGCGCAGATTGCCCTGCGTCACTGTGAAGCCGGCATTGTGCGGACGACGGTGCCGCTGGACATCAAGGCCTATCAGGTCCCGGCGCATTGGGACAACCGCAACAACTGGGATGCCGCGGCGGGCACATCCGCGCCCGTGACGCTCACGAGGGAGGACGTGGCCAGCGCTGAGGCTTCCTTCACGCCCACGCGGCTGCCTCAGTGCATGGCCGAGTACAGCAGCGTGGGCAACGGCCAGAGCGTGGTCATCGTCACCGCACGCGGCTTCAGCCCGGACCACGAGGCCAACAACACAGGCGAAACCATCCGCGGCTCGGTGGTGTGGCTTCAGTCCACGCTGCGGATACAGCGCTGAACGCCCAGCGCCACATCCATCAGGAGGGTCCCATGTCATCTCTGCAACCCGCAGCCCACCGTGTGTTCGTCTGGCTGTCGCTGTCGGCCATGCAACTGACCAGTACATCGGCCTGGGCGCTAGAGCTGGCTCAGCGCCCGCTGGTGGCCGACAGTGGCGCCCTGCCCAAGCCCAATCTCATGCTGACGCTCGACACGTCGGGCTCGATGTCCTTGAGGCACATGCCAGAAGACAGCGCCAAGCTCACCTTCACGCTCAACGGTCGGGTCGAGACCGTCGCTTTCTCGGTCAAGGGGCCGACGCAGTGGGTGCCCCATCCCGATGACGACTACGAGCGCGGAGCCACACGGTTCGGCGGGGTGATGCCGGCGTTCAAGGCCGAAACCCGTGTAGACCCCCTCCGCGAACAGATCAAGCTTCGATCGGCCGCCATCAACACCATTTACTACAACCCCGAGGTACGCTACCGCCCCTGGGTCCGCCACGACGGCACGTCGACGGGCCAGCGCTACGACGACGGCGTTTTCACACGCGCCTACATCAACCCCATCCCGCGTGGCGCAGGCGGTACGCGCACCAGCACCGAGCCGTTCGTCAACCTGGCCAACACATTCACGTTGGACTCGCGGTCGCATCACCCCGCGATCTACTACACGCTCAAGCCCAACAGCCACCCCAATGAGGTCACGAGCTGGCATCTGCACGACGTCGCCAACGATGCCGACTTTCCGCGTGGACCGGGGCGCACCGACTGCGTCTCGCTGGCAGCCCGCAATCGCTGCAGCCGCGCAGAAGAGCAGCGCAACTTTGCAAACTGGTTCGTCTATTACCGCACACGCAGCCTCGTCGCCAAGGGTGCGCTGAGCGAAGCCTTCCACAGCCTGGACGACATCGTCCGCCTGGGCTGGACCACGCTCCATCACACCCGGATAAACCGATGGCACGACGGCGGAAACCCCATCATTCAAGGCGTGCGGGACCTATCGCCAGCGCACCGGCGAAACTTCCTGAGTGCCATCCAGACCAGCTCGCGCTTCACGAGCTATCAAGGCACACCGCTGCGCACGGCACTGGACGAAGTCGGTCGCTATTTCCAGCGTGCAGGCTCGGACAGCCCCTGGGCAGACGCGCCAGGCAGCAGCGCGACCACCCTTGCCGCATGCCGCCGCTCATACAACATCCTGACGACAGACGGCTACTACAACGACGACCCCATCAACGAAGGTGCGCTCGGTGGCAGCATCGGTTCGGCGCGATTGGTCGGCAACCTGGACGGCAGCACGATCACCCAAGCTGGCGTGGGTACCGTCTACCAGCCGGAGCGCCCCTACCGCGACCGAGCGAGCACCTCAGCCACAGGCTACAGCAACACACTGGCCGACTTCGCGCTCAAGTACTGGGCCAACGACCTGTCGGGCGCGCCCAACCAGGTCGTGGCCAGCCGTCGCAACCCGGCCACCTGGCAGCATCTCAGCCAGTTCACCGTCGGCATGGGGGTGGACGGCACGCTGGACCGCCGCACCGCCCTGGCCGACATCGAGGCGGGCCGGCTGGAATGGCCCGACCCTGCCACGAACGATGCCGCGAAGATCGACGACCTCTGGCACGCCGCCGTCAACAGCCGTGGGGCCTACTTCAGTGTGCGCTCGGCGGGTGACCTGCAGGAAGCCGTCCGCAAGGCCGTGGGCCAAGCCCGCGCCGAAAGCCTGCGGGAAGGCGCCGTGGCCACGGCGGGCCCCAATCTGCAGTCCGGCAACATCAAGCTCGTCTCCGAGTATCTGACCGGCGAATGGACAGGTGAGGTCTACGCGTTCCGCCTGGACGCCCAAGGGCGGACCGTGGACGAAAGCGGGCTTCCGACCAACTTGCCGATGTGGCGAGCAAGCAGCTGGCTCAACCAGGGCACGCCTGTGCGCCAGATTCGCATCTACAACCCCGACACCGCTCGTCTGACTGACTTCACATGGGATGCCATGGGTGCCACCAACCGAAGCGAACTCACGCAAGGCTCGTTCGAGCTGGTCGACTACCTTCGCGGCAATCGCCAGCGTGAAGGAGGCGAAGAGGGGCGGTTCAGGAGCCGCGACAGCCTGCTGGCGGACATCATCAACAGCGCGCCTGTGCTCGCACGAGGCGGTGTGGACATGGGCTACGCCGACGACGGCACGGGCATCGACAACGGCTACGCCGGCTTTCGCTCGCGCAAGCTGAATCGCCCACTTCCTCTGGCCTTCATCGGCAGCAACGGCGGCATGCTGCATGGCTTCGACCTGGCGAACGGCTCGGAGCGCTTCGCCTTCGTCCCGCGAGGCGTGCTGCCCAACCTGCATCTGTTGACGGCGCAGGATTACGGCACAGGCACGGGCGCCAGCGGCCACCGCTACTTCGTGGATGGGCCCTTGTCTGAACACGACAGCCAGATCCGCGGCGAATGGACCAATGTGCTGCTCGGCAGCCTGGGCGCCGGCGGCAAAGGCCTGTTTGCGTTGAAGCTTCCACTGAACGACGACGAGCCAGAACTGCTGTGGGATTTGACAGCTGGATGGCCAAGCGACCTCGCACCCCACGTCGGACACATCCTGTCCCGCGCCGAGGTCGGCCGCTTGCCCAATGGGGAATGGAAGGTGTTCGTCGGCAATGGCGCGGCCAGCGCAAACGGCCAGGCCAACTTGCTGATGATCGACTTGGCAAGCGGCGCTGTGCAGCGTATACCGGTCGGCGCAGCCGGCGCAAATGGACTGTCTGGCGTGACGCTGGTACGCAATGCGCAGAAGAACGTGCTGGCGGTGTTTGGTGGGGATTTGCAGGGCCGGCTCTGGCGCTTCGACGTCGACGGCGGCAACGTGGTGGTGGGCCATGGCGGTCAACCGCTGTTTGAGGCGGTCGATGCGGCAGGCAACGCTCAGCCCATCACCGCCGCTCCGACAGTGTGGCGCCGGCGCGATGAGCTGATCGTGCTGTTCGGCACCGGCAAGCTGCTGGAAGAGCGCGACCGGCAGACCACCCAGGTTCAGACCATGTATGGCATCACCGATTCAGCGGCTCCCAGCCCGGCGCCCGCAGGCACCGCAGTGGTTCGTCGTATGGACCTTGCCAGCCAGACCATCTCGCGCACCCAGGACACCCGCTTTCTGGCTCTCAGTAGCAACACCGTCAGCGGATCACAGCGCGGTTGGTATGTCGACCTCGACATACCGGCGGGCGAGGGCGCGCCCGCAGACCGCCCGCGTGTGACCTTCGCGCCCAAGCTGTTTGACGACTTTGTCTACTTCAGCACGCTGACCCCCGCCGTGGGCGCCGTAGGCTGCGAAGCGAGCCGCGGGCGGGCCTACGACTTCCTGCTGCCCGTCTGGTACGGCGGCCAGTTCAGCCGTCCGGTGTATGACACCGATGGCAATGGGGTGGTCGATGGCAACGATGCCAGCTACGCCGGCCTGGCCCGCACGGCCACCGGCGACCCGGCCCTGCTGCGTGGCAACGGCACGCCAGACGGCACGCCTGGCCGGTCCGAGTTCAGCGACGGCGGCATCGCGATCAAGGTGTACCCGCGCCCGGAAGATCCGCCTGAGCCCACCACCCTCACCATCCAGGACCGCGTCTGGCAACGCATCCTGCCCCCGGCTGCCCGATGACAAACCATTTCCACCCACTCCCGGCCACGCTGCGCGGCTTCACCCTGATCGAGCTGATGATCACGGTGGCCATCGTCGCCATCCTCGCCAGCGTGGCCTACCCGGCCTACACGGAGCAGGTGGCACGCAGCCGCCGGGCCGATGCGCAGGCCGTACTGATGGAAGCCGCGCAGCACATGCAGCGCTTCTATGCCGCCCACAACCGGTACGACCTCCAACTTGATGGCGCCACCGCCAATGCGCTGCCCGGCACGCTGCAAGCCTCGCCCAGAGCCGGCACCGCGGCTTATACCTTGAGCATCAGTGCCGTCGACGCTGGCGCTTTCACGCTCACCGCGACCGCAACAGGTGCACAGGCCAACGACCGCTGCGGCAACTTCACCCTCACCCACACGGGGGCCAGAGGCGTCACGGGAAGCGGCGCCACAGTTCAGGATTGCTGGCGCTGAACGCGCCAGGGGGGAGCAGTGGGGGCAGCGCGACGCCTCAATCCGCGTCACGCGCCTTCTTGCCCGTTTCCTTGATGGCCGCCACAAACTCGTTGACGTCATCGAAGCTGCGGTAGACGGACGCAAAGCGCACGTAGGCTACCTTGTCGAGCTTGCGCAGCTCGCGCATCACCGCCTCACCCAGCCAAGTCGAGTCGACTTCCTTCTCGCCAGACTGGCGCAGGCGCGCCTCGATGGCCTCCAGGGCGCTTTCCAGCGCCTCGGCGCTGACCGGTCGCTTGCGCAGCGCCAGCATCATCGAGCCCTTGAGCTTGGCTCGGTCGAAATCGGTGCGGCGGCCATCGCGCTTGACGATGGCCGGCAACTCGATCTCAGCGCGCTCATACGTGGTGAAGCGCTTGTCGCAGCCGCCGCATTTGCGGCGGCGGCGGATGCTGTCCCCTTCCGCCGAATCGCGGGTCTCGACGACCTGGGTCTCCAGATGGCCGCAGAAGGGGCAGCGCATCGCCGACTCAGGCGGCCTGGCCGGTGTACACCGGGAACTGACGCGTCAGCGCCGAGACCTGCTCGCGCACGCGTGCGATGGTGGCCTCGTCGTGCGGGTTGTCCAGCACATCGGCAATCAGGTTGCCCACGATCACAGCCTGCTCTTCCTTGAAGCCGCGGGTGGTCATGGCCGGCGAGCCCAGACGGATGCCCGAGGTCACCATCGGCTTCTGCGGGTCGTTGGGGATGCCGTTCTTGTTGCAGGTGATGTGCGCGGCGCCCAGGATGGCTTCGGCTTCCTTGCCCGTCAGGTTCTTGGGGCGCAGGTCGACCAGCATCACGTGGCTTTCAGTGCGCCCCGAGACGATGCGCAGGCCACGCTGGGTCAGCGTGTCGGCCAGGGCCGCAGCGTTCTTGACGACCTGCTGCTGATAGGCCTTGAACTCGGGCGACAGGGCTTCCTTGAAGGCCACGGCCTTACCAGCAATGACGTGCATCAGCGGACCACCCTGGATCCCGGGGAAGATGGCCGAGTTGATTTTCTTGGCGATCTCTTCGTTGTTGCTCAGCACGATGCCGCCACGCGGGCCACGCAGGCTCTTGTGGGTGGTCGAGGTGACCACATCGGCGTGCGGCACGGGGTTGGGGTACACACCCGCGGCAATCAGGCCGGCGTAGTGGGCCATGTCGACCATGAAGTAGGCACCGACTTCCTTGGCGATCTTGGCGAAACGCTCGAAGTCGATGCGCAGGGCGAAGGCGGAGGCGCCAGCGATGATCAGCTTGGGCTTGTGCTCGCGCGCCAGAGCTTCCATCTTGTCGTAGTCGATGTCTTCCTGCTCGTTCAGGCCGTAGGACACGACCTTGAACCACTTGCCCGACATGTTGAGCTGCATGCCATGGGTCAGGTGGCCGCCCTCGGCCAGACTCATGCCCATGATGGTGTCGCCGGGCTGCAGCAACGCAAAGAACACCGACTGGTTGGCCTGCGAACCGGAGTTGGCCTGCACGTTGGCAAAGTTTGCCCCGTACAGCTGTTTCAGGCGATCAATGGCCAATTGCTCGACAACATCGACATGCTCGCAACCGCCGTAGTAGCGCTTGCCGGGGTAGCCCTCGGCGTACTTGTTGGTCAGCTGGGAGCCCTGGGCTTCCATCACGGCCGGCGAGGTGTAGTTCTCGGAAGCGATCAGCTCGATGTGGTCTTCCTGGCGCTGGTTCTCGGCCTGGATGGCGGCGAACAGCTCGGGATCGACATTGGCGATGGTGTGCTTGGCGCGGTCAAACATGACGTGGCAGTTCTCTTCGAAGTGGAAGACCCGCAGGCCGACGCCTGGCTGATCCAGCAACGTCGGGGGTGAGGGCTGCCCAGGCGCACGGCGGAACGGCCCAACAGTGCTCAGGGCCGGTCACGCTCCCCGGTGGTTCACCACCTGCGGGCCGCCGCGGTCAGACCGACCGCACGCCCCGGTATCGCCAGTCGCGTGACGGGCGGATTGTAGCGAGTTGCGCCCGGTCTGTCAGGCGGCCGCCACCCGTTCTGGGCGGTCCGGAGAAGCCGGCAAAGGCGAGGGAGCCTCATGCGACTTCGGTGCCGACGGGCTGACGCCCGGAGCCGCAGGCGCCACACCACCATCCAGCGCCTCGGCATCGGCAGCTGCGGCAGGACGGGTGGAGTACATCAACACGCCTTGGGGCAGCGGCGCATTGAGCGCCACCTTGCCACCGGATGCCACCTGGCGCAGATAGCCCTGCTCGGCCAGCACCTTGGCGACGTAGCCACGGTCATGCGGCAGGTTGGCCGCGCCAACGTAAAACTTCAAGCCGCCTTCCAGGCTGCCGGCCCGGCGAATGCAGTCCTTGAGCACCTGCACGCCCACCTTGACATTGGTCAACGGGTCAAACGCCGCGTGGCGGCCACCGAACGCCTCGTACTTGTCGTGGTGCACCCGGGTCATCACCTGCATCAACCCCTGGGCGCCCACCTGGCTTTGCGCAAACGGGTTGAACCCTGACTCGATGGCCATGACGGCCAGCACCAGCGTCGGCTCCACACCCATGCGCTTGCCCACGTGCCAGGCCTCCTGCACGATGCGCCCCACGGGCTCGGGGGCCACGCTGTAGCGGCGCGCAATCCACATCGTGACCGCGGCCTGCTGGCTCGTCAGTTCCGACACAGGCGCCGCCGTGACACGCTGAATCGCTTCGGGCTCGGCCATGGCCAGCAACACCTCGCCGTCGTCGAGTTCGGCCACATCGCTGCGTGCGGTGGCGCGATCCATCAACCATGTCAGGGCGCGCGCCTCCATTTGATGACGCCACTCCGGACGGCCTGCGAGGAAGACCACGGCCACCACGGCGCACAGCCCCAGCAGGGCCAGCGAATTGTGGCTGACCACCCGCATGCCTTCCAACACATCATTCAGCGCCGTCGTCGAGCGCGACGCGCCCTTGTGAACAAGCTCTGCCATGCTGCTCCTTTCCTCACCAGGCGGGCGGTCTCGCGTTTGACGAACGCGGGCCGCATGGACCACGGTGATAATGGCCGCGCCCTTCAGAAGACGCAGCGTGCGCCCCAGCTTGCGGACGCGCGGTCCCCGACTGCGGGACCAGGACAACCTGGGGTTAACACGGCCCAGGTCGGGACGGGGCGGATTCTAGGCAGCCTTGAAATAACCAGTCAAGCATAAGAAGCCTATCTCTTATATTGAAAAATGAAATATCGAGACCTTCGAGACTTCGTGGCCGGGCTGGAGCAGCAAGGCGAACTGCAGCGTGTCACCGCGCCCGTTTCCACCCATCTTGAGATGACCGCCCTCAGTGACCGGGTGCTGCGCGCAGGCGGCCCCGCACTGTGGTTCGAGTCGCCGCGGTTGGCCGACGGCCGCGCCAGCAGCGTCCCGGTGCTCGCCAATCTGTTCGGCACCCCCAAAAGGGTGGCCATGGGCATGGGGGCAGATGACGTCAGCGAATTGCGCGACATCGGCCGCGTCCTGGCCAGCCTGAAAGAGCCCGAGCCGCCCCGCGGCCTGAAAGACGCCGGCAAGCTGCTGCAGATGGCCAAGGCCCTGTGGGACATGAAGCCGAGTGCCTCGCGCAGCGCCCCCTGCCAGCAGGTCAAGCTGCAAGGCAGCGAGGTGGACCTGACGCAGCTGCCCATCCAGCACTGCTGGCCGGATGACGCCGCACCGCTGCTGACCTGGGGGCTGGTGGTCACCCGCGGCCCGCAAGGCGTCCCCAACCCGCGCCGCCGTCAGAACCTGGGCATCTACCGCCAGCAACTGATCGGCAAGCGGCAACTGATCATGCGCTGGCTGGCCCACCGCGGCGGTGCACTCGACTTCCGCGAGTTCGCGCTGGCCAACCCAGGCCAGCCCTTCCCGATCGCCGTGGCCCTTGGGGCCGATCCGGCCACCATCCTGGGCGCCGTCACCCCCGTGCCTGACTCGCTGAGCGAGTACCAGTTCGCCGGCCTGCTGCGCGGCAGCCGCACCGAGGTGGTGGACACCGGCGTGGGCGAAGGCGAGGCACGCCTGCAGGTGCCCGCCAGCGCCGAGTTCGTGCTGGAGGGCCACATTCCGCCCGCCCCGGCCGGCTACAAAGGCGAAAGCGAGCACGGCGTGCCGCTGATGGAACGCGGCGGCTACCTGCACGCACTCGAGGGGCCTTTTGGTGACCACACGGGCTATTACAACGAACAGGACTGGTTCCCGGTGTTCGAGGTGAACCGCATCACCCACCGCGACAAGCCGGTCTACCACTCGACCTACACCGGCAAACCGCCCGACGAGCCCGCCGTGCTGGGCGTGGCGCTCAACGAGGTCTTTGTGCCCATCCTGCAAAAGCAGTTTCCCGAGATCGTCGACTTCTATTTGCCGCCCGAAGGGTGCAGCTACCGCATGGCCATCATCAGCATGAAGAAGGCCTATCCAGGCCACAGCAAGCGCCTGATGTTCGGCCTGTGGAGCTTCCTGCGCCAGTTCATGTACACCAAGTTCATCGTCATCGTCGACGACGACGTGAACATCCGCGACTGGCAGGAAGTGATCTGGGCCATCACCACCCGGATGGACCCGGTGCGCGACACCACCCTGGTGGACAACACGCCGATCGACTATCTGGATTTCGCCTCGCCTGTCAGCGGCCTGGGCGGCAAGATGGGGCTGGACGCGACCAACAAATGGCCCGGCGAAACCCAACGCGAATGGGGGCGCACCATCACCATGCCGGCCGCTGTGAACGAGCGCGTCGACAGCCTGGTGGCGCAGATCTTGGGCGCGCGCCGGTGAGCTTCGCTGCCATCGCCCCCGCACGGGAACGCGCGTACGGCGCGTACCTGCAACCACTTGCACGGGAGCCCGAATTGCCGTAATCTGAGCTTGCCTGTCGAAACAGGCATCTCCTCAGGCCGCAGTCACTGCGGTCGGAAAGCTGGCAGACAGACCCTCTGCCGCTTTCTTGGGCGGTGCGCCCGCCCAACCCCCGGCTCAGCCCGGGGGTTTCTCATTTCTGGCTAGCATCGAGGCATGAACACCTCGTCCGCCCCCTCCACCGGGCCGTTGGCCGAAGCCACCTTTGCGGGCGGCTGTTTCTGGTGCCTGGAAGCCGTCTTCCTGCGCGTGCGTGGCGTCGCGCACGTCGAGCCCGGTTACAGCAACGGCCCACACCCTTCGCCCACCTATGAACGCGTGTGCCGCGGCGACACGGGGCATGCCGAGGTGGTCCGGCTGCGCTACGACCCGGCCGTGGTCAGCTACCGGCAACTGCTGGCGGTCTTCTTCCGCATCCACGACCCCACCACGCCGAACCGCCAGGGGCACGATGTGGGCACGCAGTACCGCTCCGGCATCTACACGCACGACGCAGAGCAGGCCGCCGAGGCCCGCGAAGCGATCGCCACGTTGACGCAATCAGGCGCGTACGACGCGCCCATCGTCACCGAAGTGGCACCGGTGGCGAACTACCACGTGGCCGAAGACGAACACCACCGCTATTTCGACCGCCATCCGTATCAGGGCTACTGCGCCTTCGTGGTGGCTCCAAAGGTTGAAGCCTTCCAGCGCAGCTTTCCGGACTGGGTCGACCAGGCGGCGCGCTGAGCGCGGTCGGCGCCACCGCGTCTGGAACCGAATCAGGGCGCCAGGCGAGACAGCTGCCAGACCGCGCCTTCTTCGGTGCGCTGGAACACCAGCCGGTCATGCAAACGCGAGGCGCGTCCCTGCCAGAACTCCCAGTACAGCGGCTGCAGGCGGTAGCCGCCCCACTGCGGCGGGCGCACCGGGTCATCGCCCTGACGGGCCTGTTCGGCAGCCCAGGTGGCCTCCAGCGCAGCCCGCGAGGGGATCACCTGGCTTTGCGGCGATGCCCAGGCACCGATTCGCGAGCCCAGGGGCCGGGTGCGGTAGTACTCGTCCGATTCGGCGTCTGCCAGCTTGCTGACCACGCCCTCGACACGCACCACACGCTCCAGCTCGGGCCAGAAGAACTGCAGCGCAGCGTGCGGGTTGACCGCCAGCTCCGCACCCTTGCGGCTTTCGTAATTGGTGTACCAGACCAGGCCGCGCTCATCCAACCCTTTGAGCAGCACCACGCGGGTGGACGGCCGGCCTTCTGCGGATACGGTGGCCAGCGTCATGGCGTTGGGTTCGAGCGCCTTGGCCCTCACGGCTTCGTCGAACCAGCGCTGAAACTGATGGAGCGGATCGGCCGCAACGTGGGTCTCGTCCAATTCGGCCAGCTCGTACTGGCGGCGCATCTGCGCCAGATCATGTGGGGTCTTGTCCATGCTGGAAGTATCGACCAGATCCATTCCCACCTGAAATGAGCGGGATCAAGCCTGCGCGAGGGTAAGCCCGTAAGTGAAGCTGCCGTGGTGCGGTGCAGCAGGGGGGCGCAGACTGGCTTCGTCAACACCAGCAACCGTATGGCCGGACAACCCACACTCATCATCGTGGCGACGCCGTGCTCGGCAGCATTCCCGGAACGGGCTGACGGGCTATGGCAGCGCATGAGCCACATCGTGCGCAACGCGGCGGACAGCGGCATGCCGGCAGTGTGCGCGCTACCGTACGGCGTGGCACAAGGGACGGTATCGCTGCCACCGACATGCTGGGTTCTCGAACAACCGCGCGCCAGTGCGGCTGCCGCGACCTCCATCCACACGCTGGCGCGGGTGGTTCAGGCTACTTCGCAAAGTCCCGGCTGGCTGTACCAGCCAGCTTCGGCCGATCTGCCCAGCGGCGCAAGCCTCCAGCGCATCGCCCACGCTTTGCAGCGCCACGCGCTGGTGGTGCCGACGCACCAGGGCTTGCCTTGTTATCCCATCGGGTTCGGCGCCGAGTTCTATTCCGAGCTCATCCGAATCCAATCCGGACAGGATCTGACTCGCCTGCTCGCCAGATACCCCTCTGCGGACGTCGCTGTCGACATGGTGGATGCCCCGCTCAGGCCATCAGTCGAGCCGCCGCTTCAATCGCGCATTGAGCCGGTGAGGCTCGCCAGCCGGCGAACCCACCGGCCTGGGCCTTAGAAGTCGACTTCTGCGCCGAAGCCCAGCTGGGACACGACACCGCTTTCGCCTGCGACGTTGAAGCGGAACACGTCCACCGCTGCGCCCACGCGCACGTTCGAGAGCACGCCATACTGCAGCGCCAGACCCGCATAGGGGCTCAGCCGGTTCCGGGTGCGCGACCCGTCAGAGCGTCCGTCAAATTCGTATCGGATGGTCGACGACACATAGGCTGCGCCCGCCTTGACGTCGAGTGCCAGCCGATCCGCCACCGGCAATGAACCGACCAGCGCGAACGTCAGCGCATCGGCCTTGATGGTGTTGCGCACGGCGAACGGCAGCTCGCCCTCGTCGACGATATCCACCAGCTCCACCCCCTGAGAACGGGCCTTGCTGGACCGCAACAGCCCCACCTCCATGGCTGCCACCTTGAAGGCGCCCAAGCGGAGGAGCGGCTCGGCCATGCGGGTGCCGAAGTAGAGCTTGCCGCCCCGGCCCGAGTCATCGCATTTCTCCGGCAGCGGGCAGCCATCCGACACCTTGGAGAGCGACAACACGGCCCCTGCGTAGCCCTGGGCCGCAGCGGGGCTCACAAAGACCGAACCAAGGGCGAACGCCGCGCCCAGTTGAATGAGAGTTTTGCGCATGAAAAACCTATCAGAATGAGCGGCCAACACTGAAGACAAAGAGCGTGTTGTCCAGCTTGGTGGACTGCTTGCGGGTGAAGCTGCCGTGGTCGCAGGTGGCGCGTCCAGCCTTGGCTGACGCCAGATCGCACATCAGACCGGTGATCGCCGGGACGGCCTCGCCCGGCGCATAACCCGCAGGGTCATTCGGCCCGGCCACATGGTTGCCACCGTTGCTCGAACCCGGCCGGAACAGGACCTGGGTCGCGCCAATCGCGTTGGTGATGTAAGACCCGTAGTCGTTGAGCACCGCGGTTTCGCTGCGGATCACAGTCACGGGCGTCACCAGGGTGGCCTCGGTTCGATAGCGGATCTTGCCCACGCCCAGGTTCACGTGCCAGTCGTCATTGAGCTGGTACTTGAAGCCCGCCGTCGGGCCCCACCCGAAGGCGTTCTTGATCGAGATGCGCGTGTCGCCACCCACATAGTCGGCCAGCCCTTGGGTGGCCTTGGTGTCGAAAAACACCGCGTAAGAAGCCATCAAACCCACATGCGGGCGCAAGGCGGCATCACGCGCACCGAAGTGGCGTGAGATGGAAGCCGTTGGCGGAAGAAGCTTGGTCTTGATGATGTTCACGCCATTGAGGGCATTGTTGCCGTCACCCATGACGTCCACTTTGAGCGGCGCGGCCAGCAAGAAGGCCTCAATGCTCCAATTTCGCGCCTCGTCGAGGAAGTAGCCCACGCTGATGGCCGGCGTGCCCACCGTGCTGTCGCTGCGCGCGTAGATGCCGCACGGCGTCCCGAGCCCCTCGCTCAAACGCACACAACCAGGCGTTGCCTCGAGCTGCTGGTCGATGGCTTCCTCCAGCAGTCCGTTGGCATTGGGTGTGGCTGCAGTGGGCGGCGCGCTCAGATTGGCGTCGCCATACTTTCTGAGAAAGTTCGCACTGGAGTTGTAGAGGGAAAGGTTGCCGTTGAAGGCAAGAAAAGGCGTGCCGGCCCCCAAATAGGTCGCCAGATCGCCGCGCTGCACCACCGGCCCGGTGACGTCATAGGTTTCGCCCGAAGACGTCTTTACATTCACATGGATGTAGTTCAACCGCATGAACATGCGGTCGCGCAGCGACGGGGTGACCTGCGAAAAGATCGTGTCAATGGGCGAGGTCTGCGCTACCGCAGGGGCCACCCAGGAAGCAGCCGAAGCTGCCAGTACCGTTGCGAGTCCTGCTCGCATCCGGGCCGGTAAGGTCATGTTGTCTCCTCGAAGAATCAGATCAGTGGCGCGCGTGTGATGCAAGCGCCCTGCATGCGCAGAATGTGTGATGTTTTACCAGGGGGCGCGGGCTGTCAATTCGGCGTAAGCCCGATGACGCAACACCGGCATGCAACAAAAAGAACGCGGCTGCCTTGCGGCAACCGCCTTCGAAACCAAATCATCGTTGACGATCACAGCATGGTGTCACTTCGGACGACGACGCACAGCGAGTGCGATGCCCAACAGCCCCACGCCCATCAGCGCATACGTTGAGGGCTCCGGGATGGGCGGCGTCAGGGGACCGGCGACGAGAATGGTCGACGTGATGGTGCCAAAGTCCTCCACGGTGGCCAGCGCGCCGCGCCCGAGGCTCAGCAGGCCCAGCGACTGTACAAAGGTGTTGAAGCCCGCTTCTGTGATCGACAAGCCCGAGAGGTAGGTGGTGTACTCACCCGGCCCCGTCACGGCGGTGGCGCCGGTGATGCTGTCGATGTTCCACAGATGGAAGTTGGTCAAGGTACCCACACCGTTGCCACCGATGACCGTGGCGAACACCCTTTGGGCGCCCAGATCCACATTGAGATCGGTCACGATCAGCGAGCCGCCAGTCGACACGGAGCGCTGAAACGGCGCGATCTGCTGGAGACCCCCTGTCGTGGCAGCGCTCAGCACCGTACCGGTGGCTGAGTCGATCGACAGACTGGTGACGCGGGCGGTCGCAGAGACCGCCTCATAGTAGCCTTGATCGTTGTCCACCACAGACGACACCAGGTCACCGTAGGGCGAGATGACGATCTGGCCCACGTCCAGCGCCTCCAACAGCGCCGCGCTGAAAGCCAGCGTCCCGGTGCCGGAAATGGGGTACCCGTTGTAGTTGTCAGAGCCTGTCACCACAGTGACGGGAGCGGCCGATGCCATTCCGGCGGCCACGAAGGCGGCAGCGGCAACAAGATTCTTGATCGCGAGTGTCATGGTGTCCTGCAATTTATTGGCAATGTGGGTCTCGTCGGAGCGAGGCCTTCAGCATAGGACGATCACACCCGCTGCCGAACCCGTCAGCCCGCGCCGCAGTGTCGCAAGCATCCCATCCAGAAGGCACCTCAGGCTGACGCCCCCGCAAACACGGGACGGGTTGCCCCGATATGACGGCAAATATCCCATCGCGTACACCCACCGCACGACAAAAAAAAACCGCTGCGGAGCAGCGGCTTTTGCCAGATCCAGCCGACCCAGGGCCGGCCAGATTCAGGACTTACTTGGCGCGACGACGGGCAGCCAGGGCGATGCCAACCAGGCCCAGACCCATCAGGGCGTACGTCGACGGCTCGGGGATGGCAGGCGTCACAGCCGTTGCCACGATGGTCGACTTGATGGTGCCGAAGTCTTCCACGGTGGCCAGTGCACCGCGGCCCAGCGACAGCAGGCCCAGCGATTGCACGAACACATCGAAACCGGTCGACGTGATCGACAGACCCGAGATGTCGGTCGTGAAGGTACCAGCGCCGGTCACCGAGGTGGCGCCGGTGATGCTGGCGATGTTCCACAGGTGGAAGTTGGTCAGCGTGCCCACGCCGTTGCCGCCGATGATGGTGGCAAACACCTTCTTGTTGGCCAGATCAACGTTCAGGTCGGTCACAGTCAGCGAACCGCCGTTGGTCACCGAACGCAGGAAGGTGGCGGTCTGGGTCAGGCCGCCGGTGGTGGCTGCGCTCAGCACGTTGCCGTTCGTCGACTCCACGGTCAGGCTGTTGATGCGGGCCGTGGCCTGCACGTTGGTGTAGTAGCCCAGGCTATTGTCGACAACCGAAGACACCAGACCGCCGTAGGGGTTGATGACGATCTGACCGACGTCCAGGGCCTCAAGCAGGGCGTCGCTGAACTTCAGCGTGCCGGTGCCTTCCATGCTCAGACCATTGAAGACACCCGTTTGGGCGGCCACCACGACGGGGGCTGCAGAGGCCAAGCCAGCAGCAACGAAGGCGGTGGCGGCAACAATGCTCTTGATCGCGAATTTCATGTTTACTTCCACTTCTAAGCGGCCCTTTTACTACCCACTGCCCCGGCACGGTGGCATCCGCTTGTCTCCGTGTGCCGGGTCAGAGCCCATATCGGCATCTGTTAACTGAAGGATAAGACGGGATCGCGGTGTGTCACAACGGGACAAGCGCGGCAAAACGTGACGGGGGCCGCGATTTGCCGACTCCCCCACGCTCACCCCCCGCGATCGCGGGGCGGGCTAACCCCTCAAGCACGCGATTTATTCCCGCCCGATGGGTGATGCGCCCGAAAAAAAACCCGCTGCGAGGCAGCGGGTTTTCCGACGCGGCCGGCGTGCAGCCGGCCCGCGTTCACTTGGCGCGACGGCGGGCAGCCAGCGCGATGCCGACCAGACCCAGGCCCATCAGGGCGTAGGTGGAAGGCTCGGGGATGGCCGGCGTCACGGCGGTGGCCGTGATGGTCGAGGTGATCACGCCGAAGTCTGTGACGGTCTGCAGCGCGCCGCGACCCAGGCTCAGCAGGCCCAGAGACTGCACGAAGGTGTCGAAACCGGCCTGAGTGATGGACAGCTGGCTCAGCGTCGTGACATAGGTGCCAGCACCAGCCACGGTGGTGGGGCCAGCGATGTTGCCGATGTTCCACAGGTGGAAGTTGGTCAGCGTACCCACGCCGTTGCCGCCGATGATGGTGGCAAACACCTTCTTGCCGACCAGGTCGACGTTCAGATCGGTCACGGTCAGCGAACCGCCGGTGGTCACCGAACGCAGGAACTCAGCGGTCTGGGTCAGGCCGCCGGTGGTAGAGGCACGCAGCACCTCGTCCGTGGCGTCGTCAATGGTCAGGGAAGTGATGTTGGCCTTGGCGCGAACATCTGTGTAGTAGCCCAGCGAGTTGTCGATGACGGCGCCAGCCAGCGAGCCGTAGGGGGTGATGGCGATCTGCCCCACGTCCAGCGCTTCCAGCAACGCATCACTGAACTTCAGCTCGCCCGTACCAGTGGCCGTCAGGCCCTTGTAAGTGTCGCTGGGGGTGACGGTAACTGCCGCGGCCGAGGCAGCACCAGCCATCACGAAGGCAGCGGCAGCGACCACGCTCTTCAATGCAAACTTCATGTCGTTTCTCCACTCAATTGCGGCCCTTTTATCTTGCTTGTCGGCTCAAGGCATCCGCGGGTTCCTTGCGCGCGTTCAGAGGCCTTTCCGGACTCTGTTGAATGAATTTAGCGCCGCTCAACGCCCTCACAACCCGCGTTATCCCGCATAACGGTTGCAAAAGGCGCGAGAGTTCCCTTGAAGCGAACCCACCCCCCCCTTACCCGGGGGGGAGGAATCCCCCGAGCTGACAGCAAAAAGCCCGACGCCCGCTTTCGCGAGCACCGGGCTCAAAATGGGCGTCAGGCCGAGTGGACGAGCCCGAACGCCTTCAGGTCAGCTCAGGCTCACTGAGCCTTGGCGCGGCGACGGGCCACCAGACCGACCGTCACCAGACCGATGCCCATCAGGGCGTAGGTCGAGGGCTCGGGCACAGCCACGGTGATCGTCGAGGTGATCGTGCCGAAGTTGTCCACGGTTTGCAGCGCGCCAACGCCCAGGGTCAGCAGACCCAGCGATTGCGAGAACACGTTGAAGCCTTCCTGCGTGATCGACAGGCCGGACAGCGTGGTCACAAAGGTGCCGGGGCCAGTGACCTGGGTCGGGCCAGTGATGTCCGCGATGTCCCACAGGTAGAAGTTGGTCAGATTGCCCACGCCGTTGCCGCCGCTGATGTCGGCATAAACGCGCTTGGTGGTCAGATCAACGTTCAGGTTGCTCACGCCCAGGAAGCCGCCGCGCGACACGCTGCGCAGCACCGGAGCGGTCTGCAGCAGACCGCCGCTCGTGGCAGCCGACAGCACGTTCAGGTCGCCGTCCACGGTCAGAGCATTGATGCCCGCGGTGGCGCTCACGCCGGTGTAGTAACCATCGGGGTGGATGTTGATCTCGGAGCTGATCAGCGTCGGGATTTCGGTGATCTCGATCTGACCCACGTCCAGGGCTTCCAGCAGGGCGCCGCTGAACTCGAGCTTGCCGGAGCCCGATTCGAAGATCAGGCCGCCGCCCAGGCTACCGCCGGGTGCCACGGTGGCAGCAGAAGCCACGCCAGCAGCTGCGAAGGCGGCTGCGGCCACCAGAGTCTTGAGTGCAAATTTCATGTGTCTTTCTCCACTTTTGGAATGCGGCCCTTTGTTTGTTCTGGACAAAAGGCAGCCGCGGCTCCCTCCATCCGAGCAGGCTTTCACCTGCCGAAAGGCAGCCTAGACACAAGAAGCTGAGAAGGCAACCGGGGTGGACCGGATGCATGGACCCAAATCGTTACTGGGCTCGCGTCAGCGAATGGGATGATTTCCCGAATCTGGCGCACGGGATAACCCGCATCGCCGTGAACTTCGCCCTAGCGACAACGAAGCACGTGCGAAATGAGCCCGTCATGATCTGGGGCCCGCGCTTCGTGCAATTTGTCACATTTATTGAACTTCGGAACGCCTCAGTTGGCGGCGCTGATCACCACTTCAGCGAACTTGCGCTTGCCGACCTGCACCACATAGGTGCCAGACGGGAGCTTCAGCCCCTTGTCGCTGACCGCCGCACCACCAATGCGCACGCCCCCTTGCTCAATGAGGCGATTCGCCTCGCTGGCCGAGGGCGCCAGCCCGGCCTGCCGAAGCATGGCAGCGACGCCCAGTCCCATGCTGCCTTCGGGCAAGCTCAGCGCAACACGAGGCAACTCATCCGGCACGCCGCCCCGCGCCCGATTGTTGAAGTCTTCCAGCGCCGCCGTCGCCGCTGCCGCGTCATGGAAGCGCGTCACGATCTCTTGTGCGAGCATGACCTTGGCGTCGCGCGGGTTGCGTCCCGCCGCACACTCGGCCTTCAGTGCCGCGATTTCGGGCATGGGGCGGAAGCTCAGCAGCGTGAAGTACTTCCACATCAGCTCGTCGCTGATGCTCATGAGCTTGCCAAACATCTCGTTGGGCGCCTCGGTGATGCCCACGTAGTTGTTCTTCGACTTGCTCATCTTCTCGACGCCGTCCAGCCCCTCCAGCAGCGGCATGGTCAGGATGCACTGGGGCTCCTGGTCGTACTCGGCCTGCAGGTGGCGGCCCATCAGCAAGTTGAACTTCTGGTCGGTGCCACCCAGCTCCAGGTCGGCCTTGAGGGCCACCGAGTCGTAGCCCTGCATCAGCGGGTAGAGGAACTCGTGCACGCTGATGGGCGTGCCGCCCTTGAAGCGCTTGGTGAAGTCGTCGCGCTCCATCATGCGCGCCACCGTGTAGCGGCTGGCGAGCTGGATCATGCCGCGCGCGCCCAGCGCGTCGCACCATTCGCTGTTGTAGCGAACCTCGGTGCGCGCCGGGTCGAGCACCAGGCTGGCCTGCTTGTAATAGGTTTCGGCATTGGCCTTGACCTGCTCGGGCGTGAGCGGCGGGCGCGTGCTATTGCGGCCGGACGGGTCGCCGATCAGCGAGGTGAAATCGCCGATCAGGAAAATCACCGAATGGCCGATATCCTGAAGCTGGCGCAGCTTGTTGAGCACCACGGTGTGGCCCAGGTGGATGTCCGGGGCTGTCGGGTCGAGACCGAGCTTGATGCGCAGCGGCACGCCCGTGGCTTCCGAGCGTGCCAGCTTGCGCACCCATTCGGCCTCGGGCAGGAGTTCTTCCACGCCGCGCTGGGTCACCGCCAGGGCTTCCCGCACCCGGTCGGTGATGGGGAATTCAGGCTGGGCTTCTGGGGCTTTTTCGGATGGCAGCATGGATGGCCTGTGCTTCACAATAAAACACCCTCCAACGGGGGGTGCGCCGGTATACTTGAATGATTGTGTGCGCGTTGGCATGGGTTGTGCGTTCGCGCGGGTTGCCGATTTTAGGGGACTTGGGGCCCCGCCCTTCACTGTTGACGGGATCTCGTTTTGACTGCTTCCAAGTTTTTCCGCTCTCGCGCCAACCACCCGCTGACCCGTGCCCTGACCGCTTTCCAGCTTGCGGCACACCGCCATCCCCGCCGTGTGAGCGCCGCCGTGCTCGTGCTGCTCGGTGGCTCGGCCGTCACGGCATTTGGTGTGGCACCGCTGGCCGCCTTGCCCGAGGCCACCCCGCCTGCCGTGACCCAGCTGACCGAACCGGTCACCTCGCCGCTGCTCACCGTTCAGATCCAGGCACTGGAAGACGCCACCCTGCCACTGTGGCGCAGCGATGTCACCCGCCACGCAGACACGGTCGACAGCCTGCTCAAGCGCTTGGGCGTGGACGACATGGTGGCCGCACAGTTCATCCGCAATGACCCCGTGGCCGGCACGCTGCTGCAGGGGCGCACCGGCAAGTCGGTGAAAGTGGAAGCCCATGACGGCCGCCTGATGCGCATGGTCGTGCGCGGCCCGGCGGACACCACCAGCGATTTCGACACGCATTTCGTGCGCCTGACGGTCGAGCGCGTGAGCGATGCGGCCGGCGAGCGATTCGAAACCAGGCGCGAGCTTGTGCCGCTGCAGGTCACCGAGCGCATGGCTTCGGGCACCATCCGCTCATCGCTGTTTGCCGCCGCCGATGCGGCCGGCATTCCAGACAGCGTCACAACGCAGATCGCCGAGATTTTCGGCACCGACATCGACTTCCGCCGCGAGCTGCGCCAGGGTGACGCCTTCAGCGTGCTGTATGAATCCTACTTGGCCGACGATGAGCCCGTGACCTGGACGGGGTCGGCGGGGCGCGTGCTGGCGGCACGCTTCATCAACCAGGGCAAGGCGCACAACGCCGTGTGGTTCCAGGAGGCCGGCCGCAAGGGCGCTTACTTCGACCTGACCGGCCGCAGCAAGAACCGCGCGTTCCTGGCCTCGCCGCTGGCGTTCTCGCGTGTGACCTCCGGCTTTGCGATGCGCTTCCACCCCATCCACAAGACCTGGCGCGCTCACCTTGGCGTCGACTACGGGGCGCCGACGGGCACCCCGGTGCGTTCGGTGGGCGATGGGGTGGTGAGCTTCGCAGGGTGGCAAAACGGCTATGGCAACGTGGTTCACATCCAGCATGCTGGCGACCGCACCACGGTGTACGCCCACTTGAGCCGCATTGATGTGCGGCGGGGCGAGCGTGTGGACCAGGGCAGCCGCATTGGCGCCGTGGGGGCCACCGGCTGGGCCACGGGCCCCCACCTTCACTTCGAGTTCAAGGTGGGCGGACGCCATGTCGACCCCATGACGATTGCGCGTGCGGCCGAAAGCCTGCAGCTGTCACCCCAGGCGCTGGCGCAGTTCCGCCAGAGCGCCACGGTGATCGCGCAGCGGCTGGACATGGCAGACGACCGCCAGACCGCTGGCGTGACCGGCACGCCGCGCTTCGAATGAGCGCAGACACGCCGGGTGAGTTGTTCATCGGCCTGATGTCGGGCACCTCGCTCGACGGGGTCGACGGCGTGCTGGTACAAGGCGAAGGCACACGCTGGCTCACACTGGGCCACGCCCACCGTCCCTTCCCCCACGCACTGCGTCAGGATCTGCTCGAACTCAACACCCCCGGGCCCGACGAACTGCATCGCAGCGCGCTGGCCGCGCAGGCGCTCGTGGCCGTCTACGCCGAGGTGGTGGAAGCGCTGTTGACCAGCGCACGACGCCCCGCCGCCGCGGTGCGGGCCATCGGCGCGCATGGGCAGACGGTGCGCCACCGGCCTGATCTGGCGTACACCTGGCAGATCAACCACCCGGCCCTCTTGGCCGAGCGCACCGGCATCGACGTGGTGGCCGACTTTCGCAGCCGCGACATCGCGGCCGGCGGCCAGGGCGCACCGCTGGTGCCAGCCTTCCACCAGGCCATCTTCGGGCGCCCGGATCACACCGTGGCGGTGTTGAACGTGGGCGGCATGGCCAACATCAGCATCCTGCGACCCGACGCACCGCCGCTCGGCTTCGATTGCGGGCCTGGCAATGCACTGCTCGACATGTGGTGCGCCTGGCAGACCGGCCACGCCTTTGATGCCAACGGCGAATGGGGCGCGGCGGGCGAGGTCCGTGAAGACTGGCTGGCCGACGCGCTGGCCGACCCTTACTTTGCACTGCCGCCGCCCAAGAGCACAGGGCGCGACCTGTTCAATGCCGACTGGCTCAACCGCTGGTTGGCGCCACACGGCCTGACAGACGGGCCGTTGGGCGATGGCGACCTGGCACGAGACGTTCAAGCCACCTTGTGCGAACTCACTGCGCGCAGCGCCGCGCTGGCCATCCGCGACCATGCACCGGACGCGGCCGAGGTGGTGGTATGTGGGGGTGGCGCGCTCAATGGCGACCTGATGCGGCGCCTGAGCGAACAGCTGTCGGGCGTGCGGGTGGGCCGCTCAGACGCTCACGGGCTGGACGTCATGCAGGTTGAAGCCGCGGCTTTCGCGTGGCTGGCCTGGTGTCACGTGAACCGACAGGCCGGCAATGTGCCCGGAGTCACGGGCGCGCGGGGCGCACGCGTGCTGGGCGCTTTGTACCCGGCGGGCTGAGCGGGCCGCTGAAAGCAGCGGCCGCGCATCGCGACGGTCAGACCGAGAAGCTCGACCCGCAACCGCAGGTCGTCGTGGCATTCGGGTTGCGGATCACGAACTGGGCGCCTTCGAGATCGTCCTTGTAATCGATCTCGGCACCGACCAGATACTGCAGGCTCATGGCGTCGATCAGCAGCGTCACGCCGTTCTTGACCATGGCGGTGTCGTCTTCGTTGGTGATCTCGTCGAAGGTGAAGCCGTACTGGAAGCCAGAGCATCCGCCACCCTGCACGAACACGCGCAGCTTCAGATCCGGGTTGCCCTCTTCGGCAACCAGTTCAGCCACCTTGGCCGCCGCGGCATCCGTGAAGACGATGGGCGTGGGCATCTCCTCGGCAAACGAGGTCGTGGTGGATTCGGCAACGGCAGTCATGGTGTTCTCCAGAAAACATCGGAAGGGGCGCGCACAGCCGCCCCGTCAAAATCAGGATGCAGCGCGGTCTGTCAGGTTCGACGGCGCGCCTGCACTGGCCGCCAGTTTCAGCGGAGGCTGGCCTTCGGCCTTGAGGGGTCGCAATTCGCCGTCGATGGTGGCCCCCTGGTGCATCTCCAGGGCCTCATAGTGGACGTCGCCCACGATCCGGGCCTTCGGTTGCAGCTCAAGCAGCTCTTCGGCGCGCACCGGCCCCTCGACCGACCCGTTAATGATGACATGGCCCGCCCTGACCTTGCCGTGGATGCGGGCTTTTTCGCTGATGATGAGCACGGTTCGGCTGTCGCCCACGGCGGTGACATTGCCCTGGACCTCGCCGTCAATGCGCAGCCCGTGGGTGAAACGCACCTCACCAGTCAGCACGGTGCCTTCGCCGATCAGCGTGTTGATCGGGGGGGTCTTCTTCCAGCCGAACATCGTTTGCTCCTCAGAACCAGTCTGCCATTGTGCCCAATCGGTTGTCACCGCGGGGTCACAAACGCACCACTTGCGTGGCACGTACCACACCACCAGCGTCCAGCACCCGGAACTGAACCTGCCGGAGCTGGACGCCCGCGGGCACGGACAGCACCCCCTCCACCCGGCGGTGCTGGCGCAGCCGCAGCGTGTCGGCAGCACCAGGGGGCTCGCCCGCCGCTGTCCAGGTCTGCCCGTCCTTGCTGCCGCTGGGCTGCACGCTCAAACGGCCGACGAACTCGCTGGCTTGACGCCCACCGGGCTGCATGATCAGCACCTGGTAGCGCCATTGACCGCCCCCCAAGGGCTCGACTTGGGCGCCGCGAATGGCCACACCGGAGGAGGAAGCCGGCAGCAGGCGCTCAAAAAAGCCCAGATCAGCCTTGAGCGCCTCGTTCTCAGCCTCCAGCGCCTTGACCTGTTCCAGCAGGCGCGCCTGGGTGACACGCTCAGCCCTGAGCAGGCTGTCGGCCGTGTTGGCGATCGACTGGGCCCGGTCGCGGTCGCGGCGCACGGCCTCCAGCTGGGCACGCGTCTCGGCCAGTTGTTGAGAAACCTGCCGCCCGCTGCCATCGAGCCCGGCCAGCTCCCGACCGAACTCGAAGGCCCAGAAGGCCAGCGCGCCCGAGAAGCCCAGCACCAGCGCCACCACCGCCCAGCGCAGCGGCCAGGGCAGGTGGCTGCGAACCGCCATGCGCGGCGCGCTGATCGACAGCCGCCGACGCAGCAGGCGCCAACGCATCAGGGCAGCACCGGCACGCCGGTCAGGCCGAGGTGCTCATCCAGGCCGCACATCAGGTTCATGCACTGCACGGCCTGACCCGAGGCACCCTTGGTGAGGTTGTCTTCCACCACCAGCACCATGACGGTATCGGGCAGCGGACGGTGCACCGCGATGCGCACGGTGTTGGAGGCGCGCACGCTGCGGGTTTCGGGGGCACTGCCCGCCGGCAGCACGTCGACGAAGCGCTCGCCGCGGTAGGCGTCTTCAAAGACGGCTTGCAGGTCGGCCGCCTGGCCGGCGCTGTTCAGTCGCGCGTACAGCGTCGAGTGGATGCCGCGGATGATGGGCAGCAGGTGGGGCACGAACAGGCAGTGCACGCTGGCATCGCCCGCGATGGCACGCAGCTGCTGATTGATCTCGGGGCCGTGGCGGTGGCCCTTGACGCCATAGGCCTTGAAGTTGTCCGAAGCCTCGGCGTGCAAGGTGTGCACCTCGGCCTTGCGGCCAGCACCCGAGATGCCCGAAGCGCAGTTGGCAATCAGGCCGGTGGTCTCGATCAGCTTGTGCTTGAGCAGGGGCGCAAAGCCCAGTTGCACCGAGGTGGGATAGCAGCCCGGGTTGCCGATGACGCGGGCGCGCCGGATGGCCTCGCGGTTCAGCTCCGGCAGGCCGTAGACGGCCTCTTCGAGGATGTCCGGGCAGGTGTGGGCCATGCCATACCACTGCTCGAACTCGGCCGTGTTCTTGAGGCGGAAGTCGGCCGCCAGATCGATGACCTTGACGCCCGCGGCCAGCAGCTCGCGCGCCTGGGCCATGGCCACACCGTGGGGGGTGGCGAAGAAGACCACGTCGCACTCGGTGAGCTTGGCATCGTCAGGGGTGACGAAGGCCAGATCCACGTGGCCGCGCAGGCTGGGGTACATGTCGGCCACAGGCATACCAGCCTCCTTGCGGGAGGTGATGGCCTTGATTTCGACCTGCGGATGCTGCGACAGCAGGCGCAGCAACTCGACCCCGGTGTAGCCGGTGCCACCGACGATGCCGACCTTGATCATCTTGGATCCTTTCAACTGTGAGGCGCCATTGTAGAAAGCATTGAACAGGAAGGCGCCCACCATGAATGACAAACCCGCCCGGGGCCGAGGCCAGGGGCGGGTTGGCTGGGCCAGCCCATGCGGGCCGGCCGGAGGCATCGATCAGCGCTTGCTGAACTGCTTGCGGCGACGGGCGCCGTGCAGACCGACCTTCTTACGCTCGACTTCACGGGCGTCGCGGGTCACGAAACCAGCGCGGCTCAGCTCGGGCTTCAGGGCAGCGTCGAAGTCGATCAGGGCGCGGGTGACGCCATGACGGACGGCGCCGGCTTGACCGGATTCGCCACCACCGTGGACGTTGACCTTGATGTCGAAGGCTTCAACATTGTTGGTCAGCACCAGAGGCTGCTTGACCACCATGATGGAGGTCTGGCGGCCGAAGTACTGCTCAACAGGCTTGCCGTTGACGATGATCTGGCCGGTGCCCTTCTTGATGAAGACGCGGGCGACGGAAGACTTGCGACGGCCGGTGCCGTAATTCCAGTTACCGATCATGTGACCGCTCCTCAGATTTCCAGGGCCTTGGGCTGCTGAGCAGTGTGCGGATGCTCGCTGCCTGCATAGACCTTCAGCTTCTTGATCATGGCGTAGCCCAGCGGACCCTTGGGCAGCATGCCCTTGACCGCCTTCTCGAGGGCGCGGCCGGGGTGCTTGGCCTGCATGTCCTTGAACTTCGTGGCGTAGATGCCGCCAGGGAAGCCCGAGTGACGGTAGTAGATCTTGTCGTTGGCCTTGGTGCCGGTGACGCGGATCTTGTCGGCGTTGACGATGACGATGAAATCGCCGGTGTCCACGTGAGGCGTGTAAATGGCCTTGTGCTTGCCGCGCAGACGGAGTGCCACTTCGCTGGCGACACGTCCGAGCACCTTATCGGTGGCGTCAATCACAAACCACTCGTGCTTCACTTCGGCCGGCTTGGCGCTGAAGGTCTTCATGAGATGTGTCCTAATGGGTGAATCTGGTTGACCGCCGTCGTTGGCACCACTTCTGATCCATGCTGGTGGCCTCGCGGATGGCTTGGTGTCAGCGCAAGAACAAAATGGGTTTGCCCATGCGCCGTTTTCCCGGCAACCATTTCGGGAAAGCCTGCGATGCTATCACAGCCCGAGCGCGATCCACAAGCGGCGCAACCGCGTGCACGATGACGCAACCATCCGTAAAACCTGTCCAGCCGCCTTGCAGGGCTTGAATGATTCACGTACATTAGTGCAAACCCTAGGTTCTTTTCGCGACAGAAGCTGAGATCGACCTGGAAAGGGCTCACCGTGACCCACACTCAACCGCCCCGCTCACTCGACCGTTTCGGTCTGCAGCCCCCCTCCGACGGGGCGGCTGCAAACCAGCGTCGGCCGACGCTGGACGGCTGGATTCCCATTCGGGACCTGCATGCCCGACATCGCCGTCGCATCCTGGATCACCTGCTGCAACTGGACGAGCGCGACCGCTACCTGCGCTTCGGCTTTCAAATCACCCAGGATCAGATGGCGCGCTACGTGGCGTCAATCGACTTCAAGCGCGACGAGGTGTTCGGCATCTTCAACCGCAAGCTGCAGTTGGTGGCCGTGGCGCATCTGGCCGCGATGCCCGGGCAGGGCCCGCATGGCGATTCGTCACGCGGACGGGCCATGGAGTTTGGCGTGTCGGTGCTGGAAAGCGGGCGAGGCAAAGGCCTCGGCATGCGGCTGTTCCAGCACGCGATCATGCACGCGCGCAACCAGGGCGCCAGCCACATGATGATTCACGCGCTCAGCGAGAACGCGCCGATGCTGCGCATTGCGGCCAAAGCCGGCGCCACCGTCGAGCGCGACGGGCCAGACGCCGAAGCGTGGCTCAAGCTGCCGCCCGACACGGTGGGCAGCCACATCGACAGCTCATTGCACTCGCTGGCCGCGGAGGTGATCTACCGCGTGAAGTACCGTGTGATGCACATTGCCGATTGGTTGCGCCTGATCGCCTCGGCCTGAGCCGGCTGCGGCGCCCTCCGTTTTTCACGGCATTCGCCCTTGCGGGGGCCCCACCGTGTCGCGGGTGGGCAGGCAGGGGCTTTTTCTGTAACATCCTTCACGAAACGGGAGGATGGTGCAGGCATGGAAGCCCAGCTGGCATGGTGGATGGTTGCGCCAGCGGCGGCCCTCGGGGGCGCGCTGCTGGGGTGGTGGTGGCGGGGGCGCCAGGAAAAAGCGCGCCTACGCGCCTGGCCTACCCGCTGGGATTTGCAAGCCCGCCCCCTTTTCAACGCACAGGAGCGGGCACTGCACCGTGAGCTGCGCGCCGCCCTGCCCGATCACCTGGTGCTGGCGAAGGTCAGCCTGGTGCGTTTCTGTCAGCCCGGACAGGCTGCGCAGGCCAGGCTGTGGTACGACCGGCTGATGGGCCTTCATGTGTCGTTGCTGGTGTGCCACCCCAACGGCGCCGTGGTGTCGGCCATTGATTTCGAGCCAGCGCCAGGGGCCAACCAGAGCAAAGGGCAACGCCTGAAGGAGGCGGTGCTGGAGGCGTGTCGCGTGCGCTACCTTCGCTGCCGGCCTGGACAGTGGCCCCATGCCAGCCTGCTGGCCACTTGGGCGCTGGGCCACAGCCCCGAAGGGCGCCCCGCCGGCACGCCCCCCAGGCAGGCGCTGCACGACGCTGGCGACCAGCTGGCGCGCAGGCTGCGGGAGCGGCGCGCCGAGCGAGCCGCACGTTGGGCCGAATCGGGTTTCGCGCCCGACTCTTTCTTCGCGTTCGACGCGCACGGCGAACCCGTGACCACCTCGCCGTCCCCGCTGTCCGAGCTGAGCGAGGAGGCAGCGCTGCGCGAACCTCGCCGGGCCTGACCGGCCCGGCTCGCTCAGACCTGCGCCGTGGTCAGCAGCGCGTTGACGCGGCGCACATAGGCCGCCGGGTCATCCAGTTGCCCACCCTCGGCCAGCAGCGCCTGATCGAACAGGATGTGGGCCAGGTCGTCAAAGTGCTCGCTGGCTTCCAGTTTCTTGACCAGGGCGTGGTCGGGATTCACCTCCAGGATGGGCTTGACCTCGGGGGCGCTCTGACCCGCCTGCTTGAGCAGGCGCGCCAGATGGGCGCTCATGTCGCCCGACTCGGTCACCAGACAGGCGGGCGAATCCACCAGGCGGGTGGTCACGCGCACATCCTTGGCGCGCTCGCCCAACGCCGTCTTCAGGCGCTCCAGCACCGGCTTGAACGTGGCAGCGGCCTCTTCAGCCTTCTTCTTTTCTTCCTCGTCTTGCAGCTTGCCCAGATCCACTGCGCCCTTGGTGACGTTCTGCAGCGGCTTGCCGTCGAAGTCATACAGATGTGACAGCAGCCACTCGTCGACGCGGTCCGTCAGCAACAGCACCTCGATGCCCTTCTTCTTGAAGAGCTCCAGTTGCGGGCTGTGCTTGGCGGCGGCCAGGCTGTCGGCCGTGATCACATAGATCGCCTCCTGGCCTTCCTTCATGCGCGCCACATAGTCGGCCAGCGACACGCTGGGCTCGCCGGATTCGTCATGGGTCGAGGCGAACCGCAGCAGCTTGCTCAGGCGCTCGCGGTTGGCGAAGTCTTCGCCCATGCCTTCTTTCAGCACCGCGCCAAACTCTTTCCAGAAGGCGGCGTACTGATCGCGCTTGGTCTGGTCTTCGTTGTTGGCCAGATCTTCCAGCATGGCCAGCACGCGCTTGGTGCAGCCCTCGCGGATGGCCTTGACGTCGCGGCTTTCCTGCAGGATCTCGCGGCTGACGTTCAGCGGCAGATCAGCCGAATCCACCACGCCCTTGACGAAGCGCAGGTAGTTCGGGAGCAAGGCCTCGGCATCGTCCATGATGAAGACGCGCTTCACGTACAGCTTCAGACCGCCCTTCTTGTCGCGGTTCCAGATGTCGTAGGGCGCGTTCTTGGGGATGTAGAGCAGCTGCGTGTACTCGCTGCGGCCTTCCACGCGGTTGTGGGTGTAGGCCAGGGGCGCGTCGTGGTCGTGGCTGAGCTGCTGATAGAACGCGTGGTACTGCTCTTCGGTGATGTCGCTCTTGCTGCGCGTCCACAGGGCGGCGGCCTGGTTGACGGTTTCCCACTCGTCCTTGAGCTCGTGCTCGCCCTTCTCCTGATTCCACTCTTCTTTCTGCATGAGGATGGGCAGAGAGATGTGGTCGGAGTATTTGCCGATGATGCTGCGCAGCTTCCAGCGGGCCAGGAAGTCGTCTTCGCCCTCGCGCAGGTGCAGGATGATGTCGGTGCCACGGGTGGGCTTGTGGATGGCCTCGACCTCGAAGTCGCCGGTGCCCTCGCTGGTCCAGCGCACACCCTCGTCGGCCGTCAGACCGGCGCGGCGCGATTCAACCGTGATCTTGTCGGCCACGATGTAGCCGCTGTAGAAGCCCACGCCAAACTGGCCGATGAGCTGAGCATCCTTGGCCTGGTCGCCCGACAGGCGACCCATGAACTCCTTGGTGCCCGACTTGGCGATGGTGCCGAGGTGGTCGATGGCCTCTTGCGCGCTCATGCCGATGCCGTTGTCGCGGATGGTCAGCGTGCGGGCTTCCTTGTCGATCAGGATGCGCACCTCGAGGTTGGGCGCGTCTTCGTACAGGCCGCTGTTGTCCAGCGCCTCGAAGCGCAGCTTGTCGCAGGCGTCCGACGCGTTGGAGATCAGCTCGCGCAGGAAGATCTCCTTGTTGGAGTACAGCGAGTGGGTGACCAGGTGCAGCAGTTGCTTGACCTCGGCCTGGAAGGAATGGGTGGTCTTGTCCATGGCTGTTCTTGTAGAGGATGCGTGGATACGGAGACGCGCGTGGCACACGCCGTGTTGCGGCCGTGGTGCGCGTGTGGCGAATGTGGGGCCACATCAGGCGATTTCAAGACGGGTGCGTTCGCGCCACGCCACTTGCCAACCCCGAAAAATTCGGTGTATGATCTTGGTCTTGATGGCGCTTTAGCTCAGCCGGTTAGAGCGACGGAATCATAATCCGCAGGTCCGGGGTTCGAATCCCTGAAGCGCCACCAGAATATGAAGCCTTGCAGCACACGCTGCAAGGCTTTTCTGTTTGCGGGCTTTCCGGCCTGCGGGCCGCATCCGGCCACGTCAACAAGGTCACCCCTGTAGATCCTGCGGTACATCGACGTCCCGCAGCACGCCGGCATCGGCCACGACCACCCGCGTTGCCCGTGCCCAGTCGAGCCCGCGCGCGCCCTCGTCCCCGCCCAGATCCAGCAGCGCAGGCCACTGCGCGCGCGGCAGCAAGCGCGGGTGTCCGGGCTGCCCCTGGTGCCAGGGCCATGTCAGGCCGCGCTCACGCGCGAAGGCCGCGCACAAGGCGCGAACCGTCTCGGGCTGCACCCACGGCATGTCAGCCAGCATCACCACCGCTGCCTCGGCGTCGGTGTGGTCCGTGAGCTGGCGCAGCCCCGCCGCCAGCGACGCGCCCATGCCCTGCCCGGCGGCCGCCGCCCACACCGGCTGGGCACCTTGTCGCGCGCAGCAGGCCGCGCCAGCTTCGTCGCCCGGGCGCAGCACCACGTGGACGGGCAGCCCAGCAAGGCGGGCAGTCTCGATCACCGCATCCAACAGCGAACGGCCATCGGGCAGGCGGGCCCAGCGCTTGTCGCTGCCAAAGCGGCGGGCCTGACCGGCGGCCAGCACCAGGGCCACGACCGGGTCAGACATGGCAGGCGAGCGGTGCGGGCTGAGCCTGTGCAGCACGCCCAACCAGATCCGCCTGCTCTTGCGCACGCTGCGCCGCCACCAGCTCGGCGGCGATCGACACGGCGATTTCGGCCGGCGTGCGTGAGCCGATGGCCAGACCCACGGGCGCATGCAGCCGGTCGAGTTGCGGCTCGCTCAGGTCAAACAGCCTCAGGCGGTCGCGGCGCAAACGGCTGTTGGCCTGCGAGCCCAGCGCACCGACATAAAAGGCCGGCGTGCGCAGCGCCTCCATCAGCGCAAGGTCGTCCAGCTTGGGGTCGTGCGAGACGGTGACCACTGCCGTGCGCGCGTCGCAGGCGAAGGCCTGCACCACGTCGTCAGGCATGCCGACGGTCAGCTCCACGTCGCTTGACGGCCAGCTGAGTCGGTACTCTTCGCGCGGGTCGCACACGGTCACGGCGTAGCCCAGCGCCTGGGCGATGGGCGCGAGGTAGCGCGCCACTTCGCTGGCGCCGATCAGCAGCAGGCGCAGCCGAGGGCCCCACACCACGGTGAGCCCTTCGGCGTCTTCGCGCAAAGCGGGGTGGCCGGCCAGCGCGTCGGGCGCCAGGCTCAGCGTCACGGTGCCCGTGTCGTAGCGCAGCCGGCGCAACACGGGCCGGTGCGCAGCCATGGCGGCCAAGGCCTGGGCGACGGGTGCGGTGGGCCAGTGGGTTTCAATGGCGAGCTTGAGGCTGTGGCCACACGGCAGGCGGTAGCGGCTGCGCTCTGCGGCGTCCCGCCCGTACTCGCGCAAGGCCACGGCCGGCGCGCCAGGCGCCCAGAAGGCGCCCGCCCGTACCTCTTCGAGCAGGTCATCTTCCACACAGCCCCCCGAGACCGAGCCCACGATCTGGCCCTGCTCGGAGATGGCCGCCATGGCGCCAGGCGGGCGCGGGCTGGCGCCGTAGGTCTGGCGCACGGTGATGAGCACACAGCGCTGGCCAGCCTCGCGCCAGGCCAGCGCCTGGGTCAACACGCTGTGGTCGTTGCTGTGCATGACTCAGGTGGTGACAGGCGAGCTGCCGCGCTCGGTGGCATCCAGCCGCAGCGGCAGCCTGCGCAGGCGTTGGCCCGTGAGCGCGAACACCGCATTGGCCACGGCCGGTGCGATCGGTGGGGTCGAAGGCTCGCCCACGCCACCGGGCGCGCGGGTGCTGGGCACGATGTGGGTCTCGATCACCGGCATGTGCTGCAGGCGCACGGCGTCGTAGTCGTGGTAGCTCGACTGCGCCACGCGGCCTTCATTCAACGTGATCTCGCCCATCAGTGCGGCGCTGAGCCCGTAGACGATGCCGCCCTGCATCTGCGCCTCGACGGTGTCGGGGTTGACGACCAGGCCGCAATCCACCGCGCACACGACGCGGTGCACGCGGATTTGCCCGTTGTCGATGGACACCTCGGCCACCTGGGCGCAGATGGACGCAAATGATTCGTGCAACGCGATGCCACGCGCCCGACCAGGCGGCAGTGGCTGACCCCAGCCGGCCTGGCGCGCAGCCAGTTCAAGCACCGCCAGATGGCGGGGTTTGTGCTGCAGGCGGGCCCGCCGGAAAGCCAGCGGATCGGCGCCGGCCGCATGGGCCAGCTCGTCCATGAAGCACTCGGTGAAAAACGCGTTGTACGAGTGCCCCACGCTGCGCCAGGATCCCACGGGCACGTGGGTCTGCGTGCGCACCTGGCGCACTTCCAGGTGCGGGATGTCGTAGGGCAGGTCGAACGCGCCTTCGATCTGGTTCTTGTCGGGTGCGTCGGCAGCCGCCCAGGGCAGCAGCCTGCGCATGGCATCGTGGCTCACCGATTGCGCTGCCACGGTGTTTGTCCACACGCGCACCTCGCCCTTGGCATCCAACCCGGCGCGGAACACCGCCAGGGCCGCCGGGCGGTACATGTCGTGCTGCGTGTCGTCTTCACGCGTCCACACCAGCTTGATGGGGCGCCCCGGCAGCTGCATCGCAATGGCCACCGCCTGCTCGACCATGTCGACCTCCAACCGACGGCCAAAGCCGCCGCCCAGCAAGGGCAGGTGCAGGCGGACCTGGTCGGTCTCGACGCCCGCCACCTGCGCCGCACGCCACTTGGCAAGCGAGGGCACCTGGGTGGACACCCAGACGTCAACCTGACCCTCATGCACGCGGGCGGTGCAGTTGATCGGCTCCAGTGCGGAATGGGCAAGATACGGTGCCCAGTAGCGCGCCTCGATCACCCGCTCGGCCTGCTGCAAGGCATCGCGCCCATCGCCTCGGCGGGCGAAGCGGGTGCCGGTTTCGGCGTCAAGTGCCTGAGCGAACTGCTGCTCGATGTCGGCCGATGTCAGCGCGTCGGACGGGGTCTCGGTGTAGCGCACGGCCACGCGGGCTGCGGCCTGGCGGGCACGCCACCAGCTGTCGGCCACCACCACGATGCCTTGCGGAATCTGCAGCACCTTGTGCACACCGCGCGCCCGCGCGGCTTCGACCGCGTCAAACGAGGCCACCTGTGCGCCAAAGACCGGCGGCTGCACGATGGCGGCGTACAGCATGTCGGGCTCGCGCACGTCGATGCCGAAGCGCGCCTGGCCATTGGTCTTGGCGGGAATGTCCTTGCGCGGCGTGGCACGGCCGATCAGGCGGTAGTGAGCAGGCGGCTTGAACGGCACGTCGTCGGGCGGGGCGAGCCGGGCCGCATCGGCCGCCAGCTCGCCGAACCCGGCCTGGCGTCCGGATGCGGCATGGCGCACGATGCCATCGGCCACGGCACAGGCCTCGGGGCGCACGCCCCAGCGCGCCGCGGCGGCCGACACCAGCATGGCGCGCGCTGTGGCCCCGGCCAGGCGCATGGGCTCCCAGGCGTCGCGCACGCTGCTGGAGCCGCCAGTGACCTGCAGGTGCAACGCGTGGCCCAGGCGCTGGGCGCCAGCCCGCGCCAGCCGCGCCACCCAACCCTCGTCATCCAGACCGAACGGCAGCACGTTGAGCAGCAAGGCCTGGTTGGCGTAGATCTGGGCGACGGGGGCGTGTTCCACCTGGACGTCATCCCAACGCGCATCGAGTTCTTCCACCAGCAGCATAGGGAGCGCCGTGAGCACGCCCTGCCCCATCTCGGCTCGGGGCACGGCCACATGCACACGCCCGTCAGGCGAGATACGCACCCAGCCATTGAGCGCCACAGCGCCATCGGCCCCCGCGGGCGCCGCATCGCCCAACCGATCTCGGGCCGACGGGGCACCACAGCCCACCACGAGGCCGCCCGCTGCCGCCGCGCCCACGATCAGAAAGGCCCGGCGACTGAGCTTGCTGCGCGATGCGGTGTCGGCGCTCATGGCGTGCCCCTTTGCAAGGCCTGCGCGGCATCATGGATGGCGGCGCGGATGCGTTGGTAGGTGCCGCAGCGGCACAGGTTGGTGAGGCCGGCATCGATGTCAGCGTCGCTCGGCCGAGGCTGATTGCGCAAGAGGGCCGTGGCGGCCATCAGCATGCCCGACTGGCAGTAGCCGCACTGAGGAACCTGGTGGTCGACCCAGGCCTGCTGCAGGCGCTGCAGAATCGGGTCTTCGGTGGCTTCGATGGTGTGGACCGATTTACCCGCCACGGCCGAGACCGGGAACACGCACGAACGGATCGCCTGGCCTTCCAGGTGCACCGTGCAGGCCCCACAGGCCGCGACGCCGCAGCCGAACTTGGTGCCGGTGTGGCCCAGTTCGTCGCGCAAGACCCACAACAGCGGCATGTCGTCTTCGACATCCACCGACACTGGCTTTCCGTTGAGCTGAAACGTCTGCATGGTGTACAGCGTACACTTTCATCCGCGCCGCCGTCAATGGCGGCCAGACTGCCCATGTCCTATCCGCGCAAGATCGACCCTGACACCCTGACCGCCACTGCGTTGCGGCTGCTGGAGCAGCACGGCCTGGCGCAGTTGTCCATGCGCATGCTTGCCACCGAACTGGGCGTGGCGCCCAACGCGCTGTACCGCCATGTCGAGAACAAGGCCGCGCTGGAGTTCACGCTCGCCGATGAAGCGGGCCGGTTGCTGCTGCAGCACCTGGAGGCCGCCATGCGCGGTGAAGACACCCTGGCCGACATCCTGGCCGCCGCCCAGGCCTATCTGCGCTTCGCACGCGAGCGGCCGGCGGTGTACGAGGTGATGATGCGATGGTGCCGCCACGATGGCACCGAGCCGCCCAGCCACACCGCCGTGTGGGATCGGGTGCTCGCCATGGCCGCCGCGCTGCCGGGCCAGCGCGACGATGCGCAACTGGCTCACGCGTTGTGGGCCTACATGCACGGGCTGGTCGAACTGGACCGCGCCGGCATGATGAGCGCAGCCGAGGTCGACCAGACGCTGGCATTCGGGCTCGCCGTCTTCGTGGCGGGCCTGAATGCGTCATGATGACGGGCATGCCGACGCCTGAGCACGCCCCCAACGCCCGGCCTGCCGGCTCGGTCCTGCGCGCCCGCGCGCGCTGGCTGGTCGAGGTGCTGAGCTTTGTTGCCCTGTGGGCCGCCGCCGACCTGGCTGTGCGCACCTGGCACTGGCCCGTGCCCAGCGGGGTGGTGGGCCTGATGGCGCTGACGGCTGTGCTCGTCATGGGCTGGCTGCCGTCACGCCACATCGAGCGCGGCGCACGCTGGCTGCTCGGCGACATGCTGCTGTTCTTCATTCCCCCGCTGATGGCCTTGATCCGTCACCAGGAGCTGTTCGGCTGGATGGGCGTGAAGCTGGCCATTGCTGTGGCGGCCGGTACGCTGTTCGTCATGGGTGGCGTGGGCTGGGTGGTCGAGCGGGCCATCCGCTGGGAGGACGCCCGATGAGCGCGCTCACCTCCAGCAGCGCCCAGCTCGGCATCGACCTCGCCTCGCCGTGGGTGCAGGCTCAGGGCGCCGGCTGGCTGGTGCTGACCTTGCTGCTGTTCTATGGTTCGCGCCGCCTGCACCAGCGCGTGTCCAGCCTGTGGCTGTCGCCCATCATCCTGACACCCACGGTCCTGATCGCCGCCTTGCTGATCACGGCCACCCCCTATGAGGTCTACGCGCTGCACACCCGCTGGCTGACGTGGATGCTGGGGCCGGCCACGGTGGCCTTCGCCTTCCCGATCTTCCAGCAGCGCGGGCTGATCCGGCGCTACCCGCTGACGCTGGCCATCGGCGTGATGACCGGCGTGGTGCTGGGCGTGTCGAGTTCGTGGGCACTCGCCTGGCTGCTGGGGCTGCCCGACGAGGTGATGCGCAGCATCCTGCCGCGCTCCGTGTCGTCGCCCTTCGCGATGCCCGTGGCCACCACGCTGGGTGTGGAGCCCGAGCTGGCGGTGATGTGCGTGCTGGTCACCGGCGTGTTCGGCATGCTGGTGGGGCAAGGCTGGCTGATGTGGCTCAAGGTGCGCCACAGTGTGGCAGTGGGCTCAGCCTTTGGCGCCGCCACCCATGGCGTGGGCACGGCCAAGGCCTGGCAGATCGGCGCGCAGGAAGGCGCTGTCTCCAGTCTGACGATGATTTTCTCGGGCATCGCCCTGGTGCTGCTGGCTCCCTTGCTGGCGCGATGGCTGGCCTGACGCGCCACACTGCGCCACAATCTGGCCCCCATGCCCGCCAGCACATCCATCAGCCCTGACCTGCGCCTGAAGATTCCGGCCACCTATGGCCTCTCGCTGCTCAACCTGATGCAGGAGCGCGGCCACGAGGCTGAGGCCGTGCTCGCTGGCAGCCAGCTCACCCTCGCGGTGTTGCAAGACACCCGCGCGCAGATCGAGGCCTGGCAATACGCCATGCTGCTGGGCCGCGCCAACAGCCTGGAAGGCGACCGCGGGCTGGCTTACGAGCTCGGGCTGCGCAGCCAGGTCACCAAGCACGGCTTCGTGGGCTTTGGCCTGATCAGCTGCAGCACGCTGCGCGATGCGATTGCGTTCAGCGAGCGCTACTTCCAGGCCCGCGTCCCGGCCTTCCGCAGCAGCCTGAGCGTCGAGGGCGCTGAGGTGGTCGTCACGCTGCACGAGACCATCCCGCTCGGCCCCCACCGGGCCTTCATCATGGACCTGGTGGCCGTCGAGTTGTGCAGCCTGTTTGCCAAGATCATGGACATGGACCCGGCCAAACAGGGTTGGCTCAGCACCATCTGCGTCCCCCACGCCGAGCCACCGGCCTATGCCCGCTACCGGGACCGCATCCCGCCCTTCCGTTTCGGGCAACCGGCTGTGCAGATCCGCTTTCCGGCCCGCATGCTCGACGAGCCCATCGCGACCGCCGACCCGGTCAGCGTGCAACTGGCCATCGAACGCCTCGAACAAGAGATGGCCCGCCAGGCGCAGGACCACACGACCAGCTCCCAGGTGCTGACCCGTCTGGTGTGCAGGGATCAGCGCTACCCCGACATCGGCGACATGGCCGAGATGCTGCATGTGTCCGAGCGCACGCTGAAACGCCGCCTGCAGGCCGAGGGCACGTCATATCAGGTGCTGCTCGACCAGGTTCGCCAGCGCGATGCGATGCGCCTGCTCGGCAACCCGGCGCTCGCCGTGGCCGAGGTGGCCGAAGCCGTGGGCTACACCGACCCGGCCAACTTCGCCCGGGCTTTCGCACGCTGGACGGGCCTGTCGCCTCGGGACTGGCGCCAGCGCCATGGCCCGAAATGACAAGTTTTCGGCCTGATTGCCCCTCACGCAGGGAAAACGCGGATCGCTAATCTTCGCTCCACTGTTGATGGACATCAGATCCGAGGAGCACATGAGCAAGAACAAGCTGAACCCTCAGCGCATGACCGACGCGCAGAAGGCCGAGCACATCCGCAAGGTGGTGCTGGATGCCGGCGTGGCCCTGCGGGCCCGCCACCCCTGGCTGCGCCATCAGAACGCCATTGGCGTGACCATCCTCGCGGTCTCGCTGCTGGGCATGGTGGCCAGCGGCTGGCTGTATGTGGAAGGCGTGATCCCCTGGTGGGTCTGCGTGCCGGTCACGGCCATCTTTGCGTCGTTCATCCACGAGCTGGAGCACGACCTCATCCACCACATGTACTTCCGTGATCGCCCCTGGGCCAACAACCTGATGCTCCTGCTGGGCTGGCTGGCCCGCGCCAGCACGGTCAGCCCCTTTGTGCGCCGCAACCTGCACCTGCACCACCACAAGGTGTCGGGCACCAAGTCGGACCTGGAAGAGCGCGGCATCACCAACGGTGTGCCCTGGGGCCTGCGCCGCCTGCTGATGACGGGTGACAACATGCTGGCCGTCTTCCTGCGCCCGCTGGAGATGCGCCGCGCCACCGCCGCCTACATCAAGGCTCAGAAGCCCGCCAGTCGCGCCGAAGCCCGCCGCATGGCGCTGGAGCAGTTCACCGCCTACATGCCCATCGGGCAGGTGTACTACATCGCGTTCCACGGCTGGGTGGTGCTGCACGCCGTGCAGTGGGCGGCTCCCCTGCTGGGCGTCGAGATCCCCTGGCCGCAATGGATGCCGCACCTGATGGCCGGCCTCGACATCTTCGGCGTGGTCTACGCCCTGCCCTGCCTGCTGCGCACCTTCTGCCTGCACTTCATCAGCTCGAACATGCACTACTACGGTGACGTGGAGGCACGCAACGTGATGCAGCAATGCCAGGTGCTCAACCCCTGGTGGCTGCTGCCCATGCAGCTGTTCTGCTTCAACTTCGGCAGCACGCACGCCATCCACCACTTCGCGGTGAAAGAGCCCTTCTACATCCGTCAGTGGAACGCCGGCATCGCCCACCAGGTGATGCGCGAGATGGGCGTGCGTTTCAACGACTTCGGCACGTTCCGGCGCGCCAACCGGTTCAGCATGACCCCGTCGACGAGCACGGAAACGGTGCTGGCGCGGTGAGTGTGGGGGCGGAAGATCGCCCAACCGGGGCTGCCCCGCCGGGCGATCCGCCCTGATGCAGATTAAGGTCAATGAAAATCATTCTTGTTATCGTGTAATCTCTCGCTGCGCCGTTTTGGGACGGCGCAGCGTCACCCACCACGAACAAGGAATTGAAAGCATGGCCCGTTCGCTGCCCCGCTGGACCGCTCTGACCCTGATCGCCCTGGCCGCCCACACCGGCGCCCAGGCGCAAGAGAAGGTGCTGAACATCTACTCGGCCCGTCACTACCAGACCGACGAGGCCCTGTACGACAACTTCACCAAACAGACCGGCATCAAGATCAACCGGCTGGATGGCAAGGAAGACGAGCTGCTCGAGCGCATCAAGAACGAAGGCGCCCGCTCGCCTGCCGACATCCTGATCACGGTCGACGCCGCCCGTCTGGAAATCGCCGACCAGGCCGGCATCTTCCAACCCATCCAGTCCAAAGTGCTGGAGCAGCGCATTCCTGCCAACCTGCGCACGCCAAACTGGATTGCGTTTTCCACCCGCGCCCGTCTTGTGGTCTACAACAAGCGTGACGTCAAGGCCGAGTGGGTGCAGACCTATGGCGACCTGGCTCACCCGCGCCTGAAGGGTCAGATCTGCGTGCGCTCCGGCTCGCACCCCTACAACCTGTCGCTCGGCGCCGCCGTGATTTCCCACGAAGGCCCCGCGCAAGCCGAGGCCTGGGCTCGCGGCCTGGTTCAGAACTTCGCACGCGCACCCAAGGGCGGCGACACCGACCAGCTGCGCGCGGTGGCAGCAGGAGAATGCGGCGTGGCCATCTCCAACAGCTACTACCTCGCCCGCCTGATGCGCTCGACCAAGCCGGAAGACCGTCAGGTTGTGGAATCGCTGGGCGTGGTATGGCCCAATCAGGCGAGCTGGGGCACGCACATCAACATCTCGGGCGCCGGCATCATCAAGACCGCGCCGAACCGCGATGCGGCCGTCAAGTTCCTCGAATACCTGGCCAGCGATCAAGCTCAGAGCTACTTCGCCAACGGCAACAACGAGTGGCCCGCCGTGCCCAGCGTGAAGCTGGACAACCCCGCACTGAAGGCGATGGGCACGTTCAAGCCCGACACCCTCAACGTGGGTGAGCTGGCCAAGAACGCCGCCCAGGCTCAGCGCATCTTCGATCGCGCCGGCTGGCGTTGACCGTCGGGCGGCGCGAGCCGCCCGCACCATGCTGAAGTCTCGCGGGCTGGCTCAAGTCAGCTTGCGGCACTCAGCCCGACGCCCGCCTGCTGCGGGCGATCTGCCGGCTGATCACCACCAGCGGCAACAGCCCCACCACGACGATGGCCAGGGCCGAGGTCGAGGCCTCGGCCAGCCGCTCGTCTGACGCCAGCACATAGGCCTGGGTGGCGAGGGTGTCGAAGTTGAACGGCCGCATCACCAACGTGGCCGGCAGCTCTTTCATCACGTCGATGAACACCAGCAGCGCTGCGGTCAGCAGGCTGCCGCGCAGCAAGGGGAAGTGCACCCGGCGCAGGGTCTGAGACGGGCTCAGCCCCAGGCTGCGCGCGGCGTTGTCCATGTTGGGCGTCACCTTGGACAACCCGGCGTCGATGGACTGCACGGCAGGCGTCAAGAAACGCACCACGCAGGCATAAACCAGCCCTGCAATACCGCCTGTGAGCACCAGGCCGCCCTGCCACTGAAAGGCCACCTCCAGCCAGCCCGTGATGACCTGGTCCACCCGCGTGACCGGGATCAGCACACCCACGGCGATGACCGTGCCCGGCAACGCATAACCCAGGCCGCCCAGGCGGTGCACGCCCCGCACCAGCCAATGCGGATGCAGGCGCGCGGCATAGGCCAGCAGCAACGCCAGCACGACGGCGAACAGCGCCGTCAGGCCCGAAACGGTGATGCTGTTGCGGGCCAGCTCGATGAAGCGCGGGCCAAACTGGGCATCGCCCTCGGTGAGCGCCATGTGCAGCAACACACCGGCCGGCAGCAGAAAACCCAGCACCAGCGGGATCAGGCAGCCGACGACGGCCAGCAGGCTTCCCAGCCAGCCCAGGCGGCGACCCATCCAGGGCGTGCGCCGCAGCGTGGTGTCATGGAAGCGCGCCCGGCCGCGCGACAACCGCTCGAACGCCAACACGAGCACGACAAAGCCCAGCAGCGCAGAGGCCAGTTGCGCCGCAGCCACCCGGTCGCCCAGCGAGAACCAGGCGCGGTAGATGCCGGTGGTGAAGGTCTGCACGCCGAAATAGGACACGGCACCGAAATCGGCCAGTGTTTCCATCAGGGCCAGCGCCACACCTGCGGCAATGGCGGGCCGCGCCAGGGGCAGGGAGACGCGCCAGAAACTGCGCCACGGGCCCAGCCCCAGCGAGCGCCCCACCTCCAGCATGCCCCCCGCGCGCTCGAGGAAGGCGGTGCGCGCCAGCATGTACACATAGGGGTAGAGCACGAACGAGAACAGCAAGACGGCCCCGCCCAGCGAGCGCACATCCGGGAACCAGTAATCGCCGCGCCGCCAACCAAAGGCCTCGCGCAACGCGGTCTGCACCGGCCCGACGAACTGCAGCAGGTCGGTGTAGGTGTAGGCCATCACATAGCCCGGCACCGCCAGCGGCAGCACCAGCGCCCACTCGAACGCCCCGCGCATCGGGAAGTCGTAGCGCGTGACCAGCCAGGCCGCTCCCACGCCCATGCTGGCCGTGCCGATGCCCACACCCAGACACAGCCACAGCGTGGACCAGAGGTACTCGGGCAGCACGGTCGAGGCCAGGTGCGACCAGGTGTCGCCCGTGCCAGGAGAGAACACCTGCAGCACCACGGCCAGGATGGGCAGCATCACGGCCACGCCGACCAGCACGGCCACCCCCACCAACCAGGAGGGGCGGCGCGGCGTGAGGCCGGACGGCGTCGACGAAAGAGAAGGAACAGCCAGCTGCATGATGAATTGAGAATTATGATCGTTTCTTTCTGTTGCAGCCCTCCCGTCCAGCATGCGGACCGCCACCGATCACGCTCACGCGCCGGCCCTGCCGGCTGGCAAGCCCTGGCTCGCCGTCGAACACCTTGCCCTGCGCTACGGTACCCGCGAGGTGGTCAGCGAGCTGTCGTTCGCCCTGCCGCAGGGCGCCATCGCCTGCCTGCTGGGGCCCTCGGGCTGCGGCAAGACCTCGGTGCTGCGCGCGATCGCCGGCTTCGAGCCGCTGACCGGCGGTCGCATCTCGCTGGACGGTCAGACGCTGAGCGCCCCCGGCAAGATGGTGGCGCCCGAGAAGCGCCGCATCGGCATGGTGTTTCAGGACTACGCTCTCTTCCCGCATCTGACGGTGGCGCAGAACGTGGGCTTTGGCCTGCAGGGCCGCGGCGACGTGGCTGGCCGCGTGCAGGAGATGCTGGCCATCGTCGGTCTGGCGAAATCAGGCCACCGTTACCCGCACGAACTCTCGGGCGGGCAACAGCAGCGCGTGGCGCTGGCGCGCGCGCTGGCGCCGCAGCCCGGCGTGCTGCTGCTCGACGAGCCTTTTTCGAACCTTGACGTGGCGCTGCGCGAGCGGCTGGCAGGCGAGGTGCGCGACATCCTCAAGGCCACACACACCACGGCGGTGATGGTGACGCACGACCAGGTCGAGGCCTTTGCCATGGCCGACGTCGTCGGCGTGCTGGCCGATGGCAAGCTGCAGCAGTGGGACACGGCCTACGCGCTGTACCACCGGCCGGCCAACCGGCGCGTGGCCAACTTCGTGGGTCAGGGGGCGTTCGTGCCGGCCACGGTCATTGGCGCCAGCCAGCTGCGCCTTGATGTGGAAGGCGTGCCGCCCGACGACTGCCTGTTTCAGACCGACGAGCCGCTGCCCTTCGCCCCGCAGACACCGGTGGATGTGCTGCTGCGGCCAGATGATGTGCAGCACGACGACCACAGCCACCTGCAAGCCCGCGTGGTGCACAAGGCGTTTCGTGGGGCGGATTTCCTCTACACCCTGGCGCTGCCGGATGGCACCGAGGTGCTCTCGCTCGTGCCCTCGCACCACAACCACGAACTGGGGGAGGCCGTGGGCATCCAGCTGGACCTCAGCCACGTGGTGGCCTATGAACGGAGCCGGCCATGAGCACCCTACACACAGGCCATGCAGCGCGCCCACTCGGGCAAGTGCCTGCGCTGATCCTGGCCGCGGGCCGTGGTGAGCGCATGCGCCCGCTGACCGACCACACGCCCAAGCCGCTGCTGCCGGTGCGCGGCAAACCACTGATCGTGTGGCACCTGGAAGCACTGGCCCGCGATGGCGTGCGCGAGGTGGTCATCAACACCGCCCACCTCGAAGAACAGTTCGAACCGGCCCTGGGCGATGGCAGCCGCTGGGGCCTGCGCATCCAGTATGCGCACGAGCGACGCGACCACGGCGGCGCACTGGAGACCGCCGGCGGCATGGCCAACGCGCTGCCGCTGCTGCAGGCCGCGGGGGGCCACGAGGCCTTCTGGGTGGTGGCCGGCGATGTGTTCGTACCGGGCTTCCGGTTCGAGGCCGCCGCTGCGCAAACGTTTGTGCGGGGCGACGACTGGGGCCGCCTGTGGCTGGTGCCCAACCCGCCCCATGTGCCGCAAGGCGATTTCGCGCTGACAGCCGAGAGCCGGGTGCAACGCCGCGATGCCGCACCGGGCTGTCCAGCCTACACCTACTCCACCATCGGGCTGTATCGCCCGGACATGGTGGCCGGCATCCAGCCGGGCGAGCGCGCCGCGCTGCGGCCCTTCCTGGAACGGGCCATTGACGCCGGCCGGCTCAGTGGCCAACTGCACACCGGCCCGTGGACAGACGTGGGCACACCGCAGCGACTGGCCGAGCTCGACGCCCAGGGCTGAGGCGCCAGCGCAGGCGCACATCGCCCACACGGCAGCGGGCGCCTTCGGTAGAATCCAGCCTCCGTTCACAGCCCCTGGATCTACACCATGTCACGCTGTCTCACACGGCGCACGGCCCTGCTGGCCGCCGCCCTGACGGTGGCCCTGCCCTTGGCCGCCGTCGCACAGACCACCGTGTTTCGCACGCTGCCCAAGGAATCGCTGCGCGGCGAACTGGTCGTGCTCTCGGCCGATGCGGCCACGCTCAATGGCCAACCGGTGGCCATCGCGCACAACCCGCGCATCCGCAACGACCGCAACCGCCTGGTGCGTCCCAGCGCCCTCGAAGGCGTGAAGCTGCAGGCCAACTACACCCTGGACAACCGCGGTGAGCTGCGCGAGATCTGGGTGCTCAACGACGACGAACTGAGCCGCCCCTGGCCCAAGAGCGCCGAAGAGGCCGCCAAGTGGGTCTACAACCCGATTCAGCGCATCTGGATCAAGCCTTGAATACCGGCCCGGCCCAGCATCCCGCACCGCATTGAGTCCCGACATGAGCACCGACACCACCACGCCCCAGAAGAAGGTCTACATCAAGACCTACGGCTGCCAGATGAACGAGTACGACTCGGACAAGATGTCCGACGTCATGAACGCCGCCAAGGGCTATGTGCCCACCGACAACCCAGAGGAAGCCGACCTCATCCTGTTCAACACCTGCTCGATCCGCGAGAAGGCGCAGGAAAAGGTGTTCTCTGACCTGGGCCGCGTCAAGCACCTCAAGGACAAGGGCGTGATGATCGGCGTGGGCGGCTGCGTGGCCAGCCAGGAAGGCGCGGCCATCATCGAGCGCGCGCCCTACGTGGACGTGGTCTTCGGCCCGCAGACGCTGCACCGCCTGCCCGCCATGCTGGAAAAGCGCCAGCAGCAAAAACGCCCGCAGGTCGACATCAGCTTCCCCGAGATCGAGAAATTCGACCACCTGCCGCCGCCGCGCAAGGAAGGCGCCTCGGCCTTCGTGTCCATCATGGAAGGCTGCTCGAAGTACTGCAGCTACTGCGTGGTGCCCTACACCCGCGGCGAAGAGGTGTCGCGCCCCTTTGACGACGTGCTCACCGAGGTGGCCGACCTGGCCGACCAGGGCGTCAAAGAGGTGACCCTGCTGGGCCAGAACGTCAATGGCTACCGGGGGAAGATGGGCGAGACGGCCGAGATCGCCGATTTCGCGATGCTGCTTGAATACGTCGCCGAGATCCCCGGCATCGAGCGCATCCGCTTCACCACCAGCCACCCCAACGAGTTCAGCCAGCGCCTGATCGATGTCTACGGCAAGACGCACAAGCTCGTGAACCACGTGCACCTGCCCGTGCAGCACGGCTCCGACCGCATCCTGATGGCCATGAAGCGCGGCTACACGGCGCTCGAATACAAGAGCACCATCCGCAAGCTGCGCGCCGTGCGCCCGAACATCAGCCTGTCGACCGACTTCATCGTGGGCTTCCCGGGTGAGACAGACGACGACTTCGACAAGCTGATGAAGCTGGCGACCGACCTCGAGTTCGACGCCTCGTTCAGCTTCATCTACAGCGCGCGTCCCGGCACACCGGCTGCCTCGCTGGCCGATGACACGCCGCACGAGGTCAAGCTCAAGCGGCTGCAGACGCTGCAGGCCTACCTCGAATCGAACGTGCAGCGCTACAGCCAGGCCCTGGTGGGCACCACGCAGAAAATTCTCGTGGAAGGCCCGAGCCGCAAGAACCCGATCGAGCTGATGGGCCGCACCGAGTGCAACCGCATCGTGAACTTCGACGGCGGGCCACTGCGCGACCGCCTGATCGGCGAGTTGATCGACGTCACCATCACCCAGGCCTACCCGCACTCGCTGCGGGCCGAGGTCAAGCTGCGCGACGCAGCCTGATCACGCGGGGCGCGTGGCCAGCGCCGCGCACAAGCGATCCACCTGTTCGGCCGTGTGCGCGGCCGACAGCGAGATGCGCAAGCGCGCCGTGCCGTCGGGCACGGTGGGCGGGCGGATGGCCGGCACCCAGATGCCTTGCGCATCCAGTGCGGCCATGACGGCCAGCGCTGCTTCGTTGCTGCCAATCACCAGCGGCTGGATGGCCGTGTCAGAGGGCAACAGCCGCCAGCGCCCATCGCGTATGGCCTCACATCCAGCCAGCCCCTCGCGCAGGCGCGCGCGCAGCGCCGCCAGGTGCGTGCGACGGCCGGGCTCGTCTTGGATGACCTGCACCCCGGCCCGCAAGGCTGCCGCAATGTGCGCCGGCGCCGCCGTGGCAAACATGTAGGTGCGGGCCTTCTGCATCACCCATTCGATGATGCGGTCCGAGCCGGCCACAAAAGCCCCAGCCACACCGGCCGACTTGCCCAGCGTGGCCATGTAGATGAGCCGATCCAGCCGCCCCTGCCAGGCCGGCGCCACGCCCGCGGCCCCCGCGATGCCATGGTGCGCCAGCGTGCCCTCGCCCTGCGGCCCCAGCACGCCGAAGCCATGGGCGTCGTCGATCATCAGCATCGCATCGAAGCGCTCGCACAGCGCCAGCAGCGCCGGCACATCGGCCACGTTGCCATCCATGCTGAACACCGCATCGGTGACCACCAGCTTGCGCCGGGCCGTGCTCGCACGCAGGGCGGTTTCGAGTGCGGCCAGATCGGCGTGCGGCACGATGTGGGCCTCGGCCCGCGACAGGCGCACGCCATCGATGATGCAGGCGTGATTCAGGGCATCCGAGAACACCGCGTCGCCTTTGCCCACCAGCGCCGGGATCGCGCCCACATTGGCCGCATAACCGGCGTAGAAGTACAGGGCGCGCGGCAGGCCGACATGCCGCGCCAGATCGGCTTCGAGCGCCTCGTGTTCAGGGCTGTGGCCGCAGACCAGTGGCGAGGCGGTGGCGCCCACACCGTAGCGGTCGATGGCCGCGTGGGCCGCAGCCATCAGCGCCGGATGCTGCGACAGGCCGAGGTAGTCATTGCTGCCGAACGACAGCCGCGGCTGGCCGTCCACGAGGTAGGTGGTCGCGCGCAGGGCCTCTTCGTGGGGGGCCAACTCGGCGGGCGCATGCAGCGGGGCCACCTGGCGCCGGCGGCGCTGCAGGTGGTGCGCTGCGAGCTGCTGCAGCGCGTCGTCAAACCAGGTCGTCATCCGGCTAGGTTAACAGGCGCCCACAGACGCCCACAGACGCGCACCGACGCCGGTTTCAGCGCCGCAGGTCCGAGAACAGGCCCTCGCGGGCGGCCTCGGTGATGGCCACCACGCCGGGGTGGGTGATGCGCCGCTCCACCGTGATCACGTGAAACTCTTCAACCAGATCGGCCGCCTCGCCCAGGAACACCGCGTTGTACTGCCGGCGCACGGATTCGTCGAGCACGCGGGGCGCAATGAACACGCCCAGTCCCTGCATGCCCAGCGCCTTGACCATGGCGCTGTCATCGAACTCGCCCACCACGCGGGGCCGCAGCTTGTGTTTGCCCAGCCACTGATTGAGCCGCAGGCCCATGGCCGACTCGCTGCCAGGCGACAGCAGCGGCGCACCATCGAGCAAGGCCGGAAAGGGTTTGGCCAGCTCCCGCGCCAGCGCCGGGGCGGCGTAAAAGCCCACCTGCGATCCGCCGAGCCGGTGGGTGTAGGCGTTCACGCTGAGCGCGGGCGGCAGCGGCCGATCCGACAACACCAGATCGAGCCGGTGCACCGACAGGTCCGCCAACAGGCTTTCTATCTTGCCTTCGCGGCAGATCACCCGAAAGGCCTGGGCCCCGGTCATGGCCGGCGCCATCAGGCGTCCCGCCACCAGCTTGGGCACCGCATCCACGATGCCAACGCGCAACTCGACCGGGCGCTGAGAGCCGCGGGGCTGCCGCAGCACCTCTTCCAGCTCGGAGCCCAGATGAAAGATGTCGCGCGCATAGCTGTAGACCAGCTCGCCGGTTTCGGTCAACTCCAGCTTGCGACCCTTCTTGCGGAACAGGGGCCGGCCAATGGCGTCTTCGAGCAGTTGCACCTGCCCGCTCACCGTCTGGGGCGTGACGTGCAGGTGCTCGCTGGCCTTGACCACACCGCCGAGCCGCGCCACCGCCCAGAAATACTGCAGATGCTTGTAGTTCATTGCGGTTTACCCGAAATCACCTGGTTGGAAATTCGAATTTACATGAACAATGCGGTTGCCTAAAGTGCGGGCTGTGTCAATCCCACGGCGGCCAGATGGTCGCCACTTCACCGAAGGAGTCATCCATGTCTGTGGACCCTCGTCCTTACGCCCGCGCCGTTCCGATGCCGGCAGGGGGCGGTCTGGCCCTCGCAGCAAACAGCCAGCGCGTGCTGCGCAACACCTACGCCTTGCTGGCGCTCACCCTGGCGTTCAGCGCCGCGGTGGCCGGCACCGCAATGGCGTTGAAGCTGCCGCACCCTGGCCTGATCCTCACCCTGGTGGGTTTCTTCGGGCTGAGCTTCCTGATCAACAAGACGGCCAACAGCGGCTGGGGTGTGCTGTCGGTGTTCGCGCTGACCGGCTTCATGGGCTACACGCTCGGCCCCATCCTGAGCTCGGTGCTGTCGCTGCCCAACGGCAGCGCCATCGTGACGAACGCCATGGGCACCACGGCCGTGGCCTTCCTGGGCCTGTCGGCGATCGCACTGACCACGAAGCGTGATTTCAGCTTCATGGGCAAGTTCCTGTTCGTCGGCATCCTGGTGGCCTTCGTGCTGGGTCTGGGCGCGTTTTTCTTCGAGATGCCCGCGCTGAGCTTGGCTGTCTCCGGCATGTTCGTGCTGCTGATGAGCGGCATGATCCTCTACGAGACCAGCCGCATCGTCAACGGTGGCGAGACCAACTACGTGCTGGCCACGACCAGCCTGTTCGTCTCGATCTACAACATGTTCGTCAGCCTGCTGAGCCTGTTCGGCATGGGCGGCTCGAACGACTGAGACAGCGCCGTCACGATGCGTCAGCCGGCCCGGGACACCGTGGTCGCCACCTCTCGGGCCTGACGCATCACCCGCTCCACGATGTCGGCCACCGCGGCCACATCGTGGACCAAGCCCTGAGACTGGCCTATCAACTGAACGCCATCCACGTGGTTGCCCTCGTGGATGGCTTTTCTCATGGCGAGGGTGGCTGCGCCGAAGTAGGCCACCTTGACCGCCTCCAGTGGGCCCAGCCGCATCACATCGCGCACCAGCGCGCCCATGGGCCGCTGGGTCTCACGCGCGGCGCGCAAGGCGCGGGTGATGGCCACCGGCGGGCTCAGGCGTCGACGCGTATAGCGGCGGCCGCCCTCGGTGTGCATGACGCGGCAGGGAAAGCTGTCGAAATGCGGCGAGTAGATCGTCTCGCCGGCTTCCTTGCGCACGATGAGTTGTTTGGTGGCCGCGTGCACGGGGCTTTCAGCTGACGCCGCGAAGCGTGTGCCCATGGCCACGGCATCGGCCCCGAGCGCCAGCGCGGCCACCAGCCCGCGCCCGTCGGCCACCCCACCGGCGGCGATGATGGGCAAGTCGCACAGGTCGCGCACCGCCGGGATCAACACCATCGAAGACACCGCACCCCCATGGGCTGCCGCCTCGTGGCCCGTCACGATCAGGCCGTCGACCCCGGCTGAAATGGCCGAACGCGCATGGGGCTCACTCGAGATCGTGGCGATCACCTTGCCGCCATAACGGCGTGCACCCTCGATCACCCATTCCCCCTTGCCCATGGACACGTTGATCACGGGCACCTGCTCTTCGAGCGCCACACGCGCACACTCGGCCGCACCGGGCAGCATCAGGCTGCAGCCCACGCCGAAGGGCTTGTCGGTCAGCGCACGGATCTCGCGAATGGCATCGCGGCAGCCTTCGGGCGTCAGCGCCCCGGACGCCAGAATGCCCAGCCCACCCGCGTTGCACACCGCGGCCACCAGCCGCGGCACGGCAATGTAGGTCATGCCGGGCAAGACGATGGGGTGGCGAACGCCAAACTGCGCGGTGAAACGGGTGTGCATGGCAGGAAACAACAAACAGCAGGTGGATTCGTCTGGATCAGCCGACGTTGGCCCGGCCATCGTTGGCGGCGGATTGATCCAGCCAGTGGCGCAAGGTCAGGAACAACTGGTGGGTGTCCAGGGGCTTGGGCAGATGGTCGTTCATGCCGGCGGCCCGGCAGGCCTCGCGCTCATCGTGCAGCACGCTGGCCGTCATGGCCACGACCGGCAACTGTGCCCCCCCTGGCAAGGCACGGATGGCCCGCGTGGCCGCGAGCCCATCCATGCCGGGCATGTGAACATCCATCAACACCACATCATAGGGCGCACGGCGAACCTGCTCGACGGCCTGCTCACCGTTCTCGACCGCGTCGGGCGTGATGCCGGCCATGGCCAGCAGTTCGGTCACCAGCAGCCGGTTGACCGGGTTGTCGTCGGCGAGCAGCACGCGCGCAGCCCCATGGCGCGCACGCAGGTCGGCCAGCACGGCCGGCAGCAGTTCGGGCTCTGAGGCGCGTGATCCGGTCAGGGGGGCCGACGGCGTCGCAGGTGAGGAGTCAGACCCATTCGCCCCGCCCTGCGCCCCCGCCTCGGCGGTGGTGGGCGTCTCGGCGGGCGCTTGACCGGGCAGCACCTGCAGCGTGCACCAGAAGGTGCTGCCCTCGCCCAGGCGGCTGCGCACGCCGGCCTCGCCGCCCATCAGTTCGGCCAGGCTGCGTGTGATGGCCAGGCCCAGGCCCGTGCCGCCGTGCCGCCGGGTTGGCGATTCGTCGGCCTGCACGAATGCGTTGAACAGACGGGCCGCATCGGCCTCGCTGATGCCGATGCCCGTGTCCTCGACCTCGATGCGCACAGGCATCTTGCCGTCGACAACCGCGCCCGCCTGGACACGCAGTTGCACCTGCCCCTGGTCTGTGAACTTCACGGCGTTGCTCAGCAGGTTGAGCAGGATTTGCGACACGCGCACCGCATCGCCGCGCAGGTAGCGCGGACAGCCCTCGAGATCCAGCGTGAGGGCCAGACCCTTGTCGCGCGCACGCTGGGCCACCAGCCCGACGGCACGGCGCAGCACCTCGTGCAGGTCGAAGTCGGCCTCGGCGAGTGTGAACATGCCGGCCTCGATCTTGGAGAGGTCAAGGATGTTGTTGATGATCTCCAGCAGGTGGTCTGCTGCTTGCTGGACCACCTGCAGGCGCTCGGCCTGCTCCGGCGTCGGGCGATCCTGAGCGAGCAGGTAGCTCATGCCCATGATGGCGTTCATGGGCGTGCGGATCTCGTGGCTCATGTTGGCGATGAACGCACTCTTGGCCCGGTTGGCTGCCTCGGCGCGGTCGCGCGCCTGGCGCAGCTCGTCGGTGCGCTCGGCGATGCGCAGCTCGAGCTGGTCGCGGTAAGCGGCCAATTCGGCCACGCGGTCGCGCAGGTTGGCGTGCAGATCCGCCAGGGCATGCGTCAACACGGCCACCTCGTCTTGCGCCCCATCGTCGGGCTTGAACCGGGCCGGCTCGCCGGCCTGCAGCGCCCGCGCCGTTTCGGCCAGCGCACGCAAGGGGCGCACCACGCGCCCCGACAGCCACCACATCAGCGCCATGAACACGAACGCACCCACCAGCCCCCCCACCCAGAGCCGGCGATGCAGCGCCTCGACAGGACCAAAAAACACGGCGGGATCCTGACGCAGCACCAGCCACCAAGATGGCGCCTGGCCTTGCGGGTCCCAGTCGACCGGGGCGGCTGCCGTGAGCTGCATGCCGGCATCGCCCCATTGCACGAGGCGCGAGCGCCCGTCGTCCTGCACGGCACGCAGGATGTCGCGCTCGGCGGCACCAGCGGGAAACACCGGCGCCGCGGCGGCACCCATTGAAGCCTGGCCTTGCGGGGTCATCAGAAGCGCTGGCGCGCGCCCTTCGCCGGGATCGACCAGCCGCCGGTGGCGTTCGCTGAGCATGCGCCAGTTCACCGCACCGACCAGCACGCCGATGACCTCGCCGTCGTTGTCGATCACCGGCGCCGCCAGATCGATCAGGGCCAACGGCTGCCCATCGGCCCCGGCCGGCAGGTAACGACCGAGTTCGCCCGGCTCACGCGGGCTGCCCAGCCAGGTGCCGCGCAGGCCCTGCACATACCAGTCGGCCTGGCGCACGTCCTGCTGCTCCAGCCGCGTGCCGGTGGCGCTCACGATGATGCCGCGCGCATCGGCCAGGCCGAGCCACTCGAACTCCGGCGCGTGGAAGCGGGCCTGCTCCAGCTGCAGGCGCAGCGCACCCAGATCCTGCAGCCCGCTGGCCATTTCGGGTGTGGAAGCCAATTGCTGCACCCGCGCAAGCCGCTCGGCCAGATCGGCCGCAATGCCCTCGCCCATGACACGGGCTTCGCGGTGAGCCGACCGGTCGAGCGTATCAAGCAACTGCTGTCGCTGTCCGTGCGCCACCCAGAACGCCAGCACGGTGGCAAACAGCACGCCGCCGACGCCGGCCAGCAGCGCAAAGCGCGCCCGCACGCTGTGTCGCGGCGACAAGGCAGCCCAACGGCCTCGCAGGTCGTTCATGTCGGTTTCGCCATCCTGAGTTTGGGGGTGCGCACGGCGTCCCATGCGTTAGAGTGCATCCATGCCCTTCAATGGGCAATGGAACAAATCACATTCTGACGGAAGGCGACGATGGCGCACACACGCTGGCCCCGCCCCTGGTTCGTCGGTGTGGTGGTGTGGCTGTTGGGCACCGCAACGTCGGCGCTGGCGCGCGATCTGGTGATCGCCACGGTCAACAACGGGCACATGCTCACGCTGCAACGGATGACGCCGCATTTCGAGCGGCTGCACCCGGGTGTGCGCGTACGCTGGGTGACGCTGGACGAAGACCGGCTGCGCCAGCAGGTCACGCGCGACGTGGCCACCCGCGGCGGTCGCTTCGACCTGCTGACGGTGGGCAGCTACGAGGCCAAGGTGTGGAGCGGCCGCGGCTGGCTGCGCCCCATCACACCCAGCGCCGGCTACGCGACGGACGACCTGCTGCCCCCGGTGCGCGACGCGCTCACGCAAGGCGGCAAGCTGTATGCGCTGCCCTTCTATGGCGAGAGCAGCATGACGATGGTGCGCACCGATCTGCTGGCCGCCGCGGGCATGACCTTGCCCCTGCACCCCACATGGGAACAGGTTGCCCAGGCGGCCCGCCGCCTGCATGACCCGCAGCGCGGCGTGGCCGGCATCTGCCTGCGCGGCAAGCCCGGCTGGGGGCAGAACATGGCGCTGGTCTCGACCATGGTGAACACCCATGGTGGACAATGGTTCGACACCAAGTGGCAACCGCAGTTGACCAGCCCGGCCTGGCGCCGGGCGCTGACGCTGTACAGCGACCTGCTGCGCCGACATGGTCCCCCTGCCGCAGTGGCCAATGGCTACAACGAGAACCTGGCGCTGTTCTCTGCCGGCCGCTGCGCCATGTGGGTGGACGCCACGGTGGCCGGCAACTTCGTCAGCCGGGGCAATGAATCGCGCGTGGCCGGCCAGGTGGCCTTTCTGCATGCGCCCGTGGCAAGCACGGCGCGTGGAGCGCGCTGGCTGTGGACCTGGTCGCTGGCCATTCCCGCCGGCTCGCGTCAGCCCGAGCTGGCCCAGCGCTTTGCCGAGTGGGCCAGTTCACCGGCTTATGTCGCGCTGGTGGCGCGCGAGGTGGGCTGGCACGCGGTGCCACCCGGCACGCGCGAATCCACCTACGCCCAGCCGGCCTACCGCATGGCCAATCCGCACGCGGCCATCGAGCGCGAGGCCATCATGCTGGCCGATCAGAACCGGCCCACCGAGCCGCCCTCACCTTATGTGGGCATCCAGTGGGTGGGCATCCCCGAGTTCCAGTCCATCGGCACGGCCGTGGGCCAGCTCGTGGCCGAACTGTTGCAGACCGCGCCGCCGCGCGTGGACGAGGTGCTCACGCGGGCGCAGGCGGTGGCCGAACGCAAGGTGCGCGAGGCGGGCTACATGACGGATTGACCCGGCAGCTGAAGCGCGAGGTCTGCCGCATCCGCGTGGGGGTCATGACCCCACCGCGCCAGCATGGGCGCGTGCAGGCGGCGCTGCAGCGTGGCCACGTTGGCTTCTTGTTCGGGCATGGCGGGGTCGACCAGGTTGGCCACCCAGCCCGCCAGCGTCAAGCCGCGCGCGGCGATGGCCTCCTGGGTCAGCAGCGCGTGGTTGAGACAGCCTAGGCGCAAGCCCACCACCAGGATGACCGGCAGGCGCAGCCGCTGGGCCAGATCGGCCGTGGTGAGCCATTCGTCGTCGGCGTCGGCCAAGGGCACGATGAAGCCGCCGGCGCCCTCGACCACCACCGCGTCCGCATGCTGGCGCAGCGCGTGAAAGCTGGCCTCCAGATGGCCGAGGTCCACGCGCACGCCTGCATTGCGAGCGGCAATGTGGGGCGAGACCGCATCGGGCAGGGCATAGGGATTGTCGAAGGCCGGCGGCACGGCCAACGAGCCGGCCGCACGCAATGCGACCACGTCCTCGTTCAGCCAGTGTCCCGCACCGTGTTCTGCCGCGGCCACCCAGTCGCAACCGGCCGCCACGGGTTTCATGCCCACCACACGGGCGTGACCGGCGCGGCGCAGCGCATGCAACAGCGCACAGGTAGCGCGCGTCTTGCCCACGCCGGTGTCGGTTCCAGTGACGAAGTAAGCCAGAGTCATGGTCGGTCGGCAGCTGAGTTCAGGTCAACATCAAGTCGGGGCAACGGCACAACGCCTCAAGCTCAGGCCATGCGCAAGCCGGTGTCGCCGCCGGCTTGGCTCGGGGCGGACATCTGCGGCGCCTGCGCGAGCACCTGGTCCAGCACCGCCAGCATGCCCTGCGCCAGATGCCGCTGATCGGCCTCGCTCAACACATAAGGCGGCATCGTGTACAGCGTGTGGCCAATCGGGCGCAGCAGCAGCCCCGCGTCCAGCGCAGCCTGGTGGTAGCGGGCCGCAAACAGCGGGTCATCGGTGTCGATGTCCCAGGCCCAGATCATGCCGATGTGGCGGGCGGCTTTCACGCGCGGGTGCGCCGTCAGCGGCGCGACCAGCTCGCCAAAGCGCGCCGCCGCCACGCGGTTGCGCGCCAGCACGTCCAGGCCGTCCGCATCGCGTGCATCAAACGTGTCCAGCACTGCCAGCGCCGCGCGGCAGGCCAGCGGGTTGCCGGTGTAGGAGTGCGAATGCAGAAAGCCATGGGCCACACGGTCATCCCAGAAGGCCTGGTAGACCGCATCGGTGGTCAGCACGACCGACAGCGGCAGCACGCCACCCGTCAGCCCCTTGCTCAGGCAGATGAAGTCGGGCCGCACGGGGTGGCCATCGGGCTGCACGGCCTGCTGATGCGCGAACAGCGTGCCGGTGCGGCCAAAGCCCACTGCGATCTCGTCGGCAATCCAGTGCACCTCGTAGCGGTCGCACAGCGCGCGCACGGCCACCAGGTAGGCAGGGTCATACATCGCCATGCCCGCCGCGCCCTGCACCAAGGGCTCGAGGATGAGGGCGGCGATCGACGCGTGGTGTTCGGCCAGATGGGCTTCGAGTGCGGCGATGGCCTGCTGCAGGTGGGCCTCGGCCGACACGCCTGGCGCGGCCTGGCGCGGATCGGGCGACGGCAGCGTGGCACTCAGCCGCAACAGCGGCGCATACGCCTCGCGAAACAGCGGGATGTCGGTCACCGACAGCGCGCCCACCGTTTCGCCGTGGTAGCCACCCTGCAAGCCGATGAACCGGCTCTTGCCCGGCCGGCCGCGGTTGCGCCAGCTGTGGGCACTCATCTTCAGCGCGATCTCGGTGGCACTGGCGCCGTCACTGGCGTAGAAGGCGTGGCCCAGGCCCGTCAGCGCCCCCAGCCGCTCGGACAGCTCGACCACCGGCGGGTGCGTGAGGCCGGCCAGCATGATGTGGTCCACCCGACCGATCTGGTCGGTGATGGCCTCGCGGATCGGCGCGAAGTTGTGGCCGAACAGGTTGACCCACCACGAACTCACCGCATCGAGGATGCGGTGGCCCTGGTCATCGATCAGCCACGGGCCCTCGGCGGCCACGATGGCGCGCGGGGGCACAGTCTCGTGCCGCTTCATCTGCGTGCACGGATGCCAGACAGCCTGGCGGCTGCGCGCGGACCAGTTCGCCGCCATCGTGCTCAGGCCCGGGGCCGGTAGGTGCAGCGGTCGCCGGCCGCACGCGAGACCGACACGGCCGCCACCTGCGGCAGTGCCTGGCGGGCCTGCGCGTAGATGAACACGCACAGGTTCTCCAGCGTGGGGGCGCCCAGGCCGGCCACCTCGTCCAGGAAGTGGTGATCCAGCTGGCTGCGGATGCCGGCAATCACCTCGCGCAACACGGCCAGGTCCACGACCATGCCCGAGTCGGGCTGGCGGTCGCCCGCCACGATGACCTCCGCCGTGTAGGTGTGGCCGTGGATGCGGCGGCTGCCCGCCGCTTCTTCAGGCGAGACCTGGCGCTTGAGCGTGTGCGCGGCATCGAACGTAAAGGTCTGGCTCAGTTCAAACATGGTGCTTCCTCAGGGGCGCGGTGCGCCCACGGTCCGGGCGCTCAGCGTATGCCCAGGTTCTTGTGTGTCTGCACGCTGAGCATCCAGCGTGGATGGTCCAGGCACCACTGGATGGCCCAGTCGGTCGCCGCCTGGCGGGCGGCCGGATCGGCGCTGTCCATGGGCTGCACCCGCCATTGGCGGAAATCCATCTGCTCGAAAGCAGACAGCTCCAGCGCGGTGAACCCCGCCTGCGGCACCACCACCTTCAGCTCGTGACCGCTGCGCTGCACCAGCGGTGCACCCGCCTTGGGGCTCACGCAGATCCAGTCCAGCCCCGCCGGCGCGGCCACCGTGCCATTGGTCTCGACCGCGATCTCGAAGCCCTGCGCATGCAGCGCATCGATCAGCGGCTCGTCGACCTGCAGCAGCGGCTCGCCACCCGTCAGCACGACGAAGCGCCGCCCCTGGCCGCCGGCTTCGGTCGTTGGCCAGAACGCGGCGATGCGCTCGGCCAGGGCCTGGGCCTGCTCGAACTTGCCGCCGCCCATGCCATCGGTGCCGACGAAATCGGTGTCGCAGAAGCGGCAGGTGGCCGAGGCCCGGTCGGCCTCGCGGCCGCTCCACAGGTTGCAGCCGGCAAAACGGCAGAACACGGCCGGGCGACCGGCATGCGTGCCCTCGCCTTGCAGGGTGTAGAAGATTTCCTTGACGCTGTAGGTCATGCCGATTCCATTCAGGCCTTGCCGCGCAGGCCCGTCCACCAGACGGTCAGCGCCGACGCGACCACCAGAGCCGCGTAGCTGTACATCGCCCCGTCGCGTCCCAACAGCGCCAGCCCCGCCACCCAGACGGCCAGGTTCACGGCTGCGGCCAATCGAACCTGCAGCCACCAAGCCACAGGCTTGAGCAGCCGCCACCAGACCAGCCGCGCCAGCGAGGGCACCAGCACCGCCATGGCCAGCGCCGGCAGGACAAAATTCACCAGATGGTTCAGCAGATCCAGAAAACCCACGGCTGCTTTCTGCGGGGGAAAACCCCGGATTTTATAATCTCGCCCCATGAGTGTCCTGACCCTCGGCCTGAACCACACGACCGCTGCGGTTGACCTGCGCGGCCGCTTTGCGTTCGCCGTGGATCAACTGGCCCCTGCGCTGAGGGGCCTGCACGAGCGTTTGCGCCTGCCGCACGCCGAAGTGGCCCTGCTGTCGACCTGCAACCGCACCGAGCTGTACTGCGCCCTCGGCGGCCTGGGTGGCCCCGCCCGCGAGCTGCAGCGCGCCGCCGTCGACTGGCTCAGCCAGATTGGCCATGTCAGCCACGACGAGCTCATGCGACACACCTACGTTCACGAAGGCGGCCACGCGGCGCGCCACGCCTTCCGCGTCGCCAGCGGGCTGGATTCCATGGTGCTGGGCGAGCCGCAGATCCTGGGCCAGATGAAGCAGGCCGTGCGCGAGGCCGATTCGGCCGGCACGCTCGGCACCACGCTGCACCAGCTCTTCCAGCGCAGCTTCGCCGTAGCCAAGGAGGTGCGCACCTCGACCGAGATCGGCGCGCATTCCATCAGCATGGCCGCCGCCGCCGTGCGCCTGGCCGGCCAGCTGTTTGAAGACCTGCGCCACACCAAGGTGCTGTTCGTGGGCGCCGGTGAAATGATCGAGCTGAGCGCCACCCACTTCGCCGCGCGCACGCCCCGCGCCATGGCCGTGGCCAACCGCACACTTGAGCGCGGTGAGAAGCTCGCCACCCACCTCGGTGCCCAGGCCATGCGCCTGGCGGAACTGCCTGACCGCCTGCACGAGTTCGACATCGTGGTGTCGTGCACCGCCAGCTCGCTGCCCATCATCGGCCTGGGCGCCGTCGAGCGCGCCATCAAGGCCCGCAAGCGCCGCCCCATCTTCATGGTCGACCTGGCCGTGCCCCGCGACATCGAGCCTGAGGTGGCCGAGCTCGACGACGTCTACCTCTACACCGTCGACGACCTGTCGGCCATGGTGCAGACGGCTGGCGAACGCCGCCAGGCCGCCGTGGCCCAGGCCGAGGCCATCATCGAAACCGGCGTACAGGGCTTTGTGCACTGGCTGGACGAGCGCACCACCGTGCCGCTGATCCAGGCCCTGCACCAGCAGGCCGACGCCTGGCGCGCCGCCGAGATCGCGCGCGCCCGCAAGCTGCTGGCCAAGGGCGAAGACGTCGAAGCCGTGCTCGACGCCCTCTCGCGTGGGCTGACGCAGAAAATGCTGCACGGCGCGCTGGCCGAGTTGCACAGCGCCGACGCCCGTCACCGCCCCGAGGTGGCGGCCTCATTGGCGCGCCTCTTCTTGCGCGGCGAGGTCAATCCCGCCACGCCCCGCGGCAAGCGCGGAGACGGCGCGTGAGCACGGGGCTGCCCCCGTCACTGGCCGCCTCGATCGACCGCCTGGGCCACCGCCTGCAAGAGCTCGACGCCGCTCTGGCCGATCCGACTGTGGCCGCCGACAACCGGCGTTACCGCGCCCTGTCGCGCGAGCACGCCGAGGTCAGCCACGTCTGCGGCCTGGCTCGCCGTCACGACCAGCGCCAGCGTGACCTCGCCACCGCGCGCGAGCTGCTGCGCGACGCAGGCGACGACGCCGAACTGCGCGCCATGGCCGAAGACGAGGTGAACGAGGCCGAGGCCGAACTGGCCCGCCTGGACACCGAGCTGCAGACCGCCTTGCTGCCCAAGGATCCGGACGACAGTCGCAACGCGTTCCTTGAGATCCGCGCCGGAACGGGTGGCGAAGAATCCGCCTTGTTTGCCGGCGACCTGGCGCGCATGTACACCCGCTACGCCGAGCGCCAGGGCTGGCGCTGCGAGGTGCTGTCGGCCAACCCGTCCGACCTGGGCGGCTACAAGGAACTGGTGCTGCGCCTCGAAGGAGACAGCCCGGCGGCCAACGTCTACGGCAAGCTCAAGTTCGAATCGGGCGGCCACCGCGTGCAACGGGTGCCGGCCACGGAATCGCAGGGGCGCATCCACACCAGCGCCTGCACGGTCGCCGTGCTGCCCGAGCCCGACGAGGCCGAAGACGTCCAGATCAACCCGGCCGACCTGCGCATCGACACCTTCCGCGCCAGCGGCGCCGGCGGCCAGCACATCAACAAGACCGATTCGGCCGTGCGCATCACCCACTTGCCCACCGGCATCGTGGCCGAATGCCAGGACGACCGCAGCCAGCATCGCAACAAGGCCAAGGCCCTGGCCGTGCTCGCCGCCCGCATCCGGGATCAGGAGCGCATCGCCCGCCAGACCAGAGAGGCCGCCACGCGCAAGAGCCTGGTCGGCACGGGCGACCGATCCGACCGCATCCGCACCTACAACTTCCCCCAGGGCCGGCTGACCGACCACCGCATCAACCTCACGCTGTACAAGCTTGGGCTGATCATGGATGGCGAACTCGACGACGTGGTGGCCGCGCTGATCGGCGCCCAGGCGGCCGAGCAGTTGGCCGAGCTGGAGGCCGCCACCGGTGTCTGACGCACTGCCTCGCACCGTGGAAGACGCGCTCACCCACGCGCGTGCCCTGGGCGTCGACCGCCTGGATGCCCAGTTGCTGGTGGGCGCGGTGCTCGATCGGCCGCGCAGCTGGTTGATCGCGCACGACCGCGACCCGCTGCCCGGCGACACCGCCCAGCGCATCGCCACCTTGATCGCCCGACGCGCGGCAGGCGAGCCCGTGGCCTACCTGCTGGGCGAGAAGGAGTTCTTCGGGCTCACGCTGGCCGTCAATCCCGACGTGCTCGTCCCGCGGCCTGACACCGAAACACTGGTGGAGTGGGCGCTCACATTGCTCCCCTCAGACGCGCCAGCTGACGTGCTTGACCTGGGCACCGGCAGCGGCGCCATCGCGCTGGCCATCCGCCATCACCGGGCCCGGGCCCAGGTGAGTGCCGTGGACGCCAGCGCCGGCGCGCTGCAAACGGCGGCCGACAACGGCGCGCGGCTGAACCTGCCCGTGCGCTGGCTGGCCGGCTCGTGGTTTGCGCCGGTCGGCGGCGAACGCTTCGACCTGGTGGTCAGCAACCCGCCCTACATTGCCGAAGACGATGCGCACTTGCCCGCGCTGCGCCATGAGCCACGCTCGGCCCTGACAGCCGGGCCCGACGGCCTGGATGACCTGCGCACCATCGTCGCGCAGGCGCCGGGCCACCTGAAGCCCGGCGGCTGGCTGCTGCTGGAGCATGGTTGGGACCAGGCCGATGCCGTGGCGCAACTGCTGACGGATACGGGCTTTCACGAAGTGTCACACCGCCTGGACCTGGGCGGCCACCGGCGCTGCACAGGCGGGCAATGGCCAGGCTTGTCGCCCACGCATCCCGGCTCAGTGTGAACCCTTGAACAACGGTTACGAACCCTGACAACTCCGGTCCCCAAACGCACCGGTCGTCTCTACCATGCGCATCAGGCCTGCATCCTGAAGGAGACAGCCATGCGCCCCCTGCCCCCCACCTCGTCCCGTCTGATCACCTCCCGCCGCCTGCGCGTCGCCGCCGGCCTGGCCGTGTTGTGCGCTGCCGGGGCGGCCCAGGCGCAATGGGTACCGCATGCGGGTCATGTGTGGCGGCAGGCCCAGGCCACCGTGCCTTCCCTGGCCACCGCCACCGTCCATCTGCATGCGACCAAGGCGCAGCCTGTCGCCCCGGCCGATCGCCCGCTGGGTGGCACAGGCTTGAGCCTCAGCCGCTGGAGCGGCCGTGCCGGTGTCGCGCTGGACCGTGACATCAACCCGCTGAAAGACAGCTACGTGCTGGCCCAGCCCGCCGATCAGGGTCTGCGCCTGCGCAGCCTACACATCCTGTCCGACCTGGAACTCGGCGGCGGCTTCCGCGCCAGTGCGGGCGTCGTACGCGGCGACGTGACCCAGGCCTGGTGGGGCGACGGGGACGCCGAGGGCGGCGTGCACCTCAGCGTGCAGCAACTGGATCGGCTGAGCCTGCCGGGAGCCGATGGCCGGGCACGCACCAGCGGGCTGCGCGCCTACGTAGGCGCCGGCTATCGCCTGAGCCAGGAAGCCGGCCCCGACCACACCAGCTGGCACTTCAGCGCCGACCTCGGCCTGACCCGCGGCGGCGGCACCAGCCTGCGCGCCGGCGAAGGCCTGCAGCTGACGCCGGTGCTCAAGTTCTCGATGCGTTACAGCTTCTGAGTGGCTGTGGACGTCCGACGTCCCGCTTCGGACAGGGCCATCCGCCTTGGGGCGGGCTCGACGGGCGGGGGACTGGTATAACCTGGGGTTTGTCCATTTTTCTCTCCCCTCCCCCACCATGAGCGACGTCCAACAACGCATCGACGATCTGGTCAAGAACAACCGCGTCGTCCTTTTCATGAAGGGCACCGCACAGTTTCCAATGTGCGGCTTCTCTGGCCGCGCCGTGCAGATCCTCAAGGCCTGTGGCGCCAACGACCTCGTCACCGTCAACGTGCTCGAAGACGAGGCCATCCGTCAGGGCATCAAGGAATATGCCAACTGGCCGACCATCCCTCAGCTGTATGTGAATGGCGAGTTCATCGGTGGCTCGGACATCATGATGGAGATGTACCAGGCTGGCGAGCTGCAACAGACCCTGGGCGCACAAGGTTGATCGGCACATGAGCCGTCCACACGGGCGCCTCATTGTCGGCATCACCGGCGCCAGCGGCGCCGTGTATGGCGTGCGCCTGCTCGAGCGCGCGCGCGCACTGGGCGTCGAAACCCACCTGGTGGCCACGCCAGCCGGCATCCTCAATGTTCACCACGAACTCGGGCTGGACCGTCAGGCCCTCGAAGCCCTGGCCACGCACGCCCACTCTCCGGGCGACGTGGGCGCCTGCATTGCCAGCGGCAGCTTTCCAACTGATGCCATGGTGGTGGCGCCCTGCACGATGAAGACGCTGGCCTCAGTGGCCCACGGCATGGGTGACAACCTGCTCACCCGCGCGGCCGACGTCACACTCAAGGAGCGCCGCCGCCTGGTGCTGATGGTGCGCGAAACGCCGTTCAATCTGGCCCACCTGCGCAACATGACAGCCGTCACCGAGATGGGCGGCATCATCTACCCGCCACTGCCGGCCTTCTACCACCGGCCCGACAGCATCGAGGCCCTGGTGCTCGACACCGTGGAACGGGTCCTGCAGCTCGTCGGCGTGGGCCAGGCCCAGCCGCAGCAGTGGCATGGCTTGTGACACAGTGCTCATTGACGCGGGCTTGGCCGCGTCAATGGCGTCATTTGTCTAAATTCAGCGCATCCAACGGGGCACCATACCCCGTAGTGGGTGCGTGATGTTCAGTTGTCTCTTCCATTCTGTTCGCTGCCTCTCCGGGGGCACCTTCCTTTGGGCCGCTGCGCTGTGCGGCTTGCCGGGCGCAGCCGCGTATGGCAAGCCAGCGGGGACGCCGCATGCAGGCCCGGCCTACACCGCCAGCGTGGCGAGGGGGCAGGCCTTGTACCAAGCCTGGTGCACCCGCTGCCACGACTTGGATACCCACGGCATCGGCCCGGCCCACCGCGGCGTGTTCGGGCGACTGGCCGGGCGCGCGCCAGGGTACGACTACTCGACCGGCCTCAAGCGGGCCAGCTTCCGATGGAACGCCCGCACGCTCGACCTTTGGCTGGCCGACCCGGACGCCTTCGTCACATGGCAGCAAATGGAGTTCAGCGTGCCCGAGGCACGCGACCGTGCCGACCTGATCGCCTACTTGCGCACGCTGCGGTGAAACAGGCGGTGTGGTCTGAAGCGCACCGCCCTCAGGGCTGAGTGGGCGCTGCGCCCTGCGCCACCTGGGTGGGCTCGGCCACCCGCCACTGCCGCCAGGCCGCTGTCACCATGTCGGGGTAGGTGGCCTTGCCCCGACTGCCGTTGTAGCGCCCCAAGGCCATGAAGAGGTTGCCGCGCTCGATGTCGAGATAGTGGCGCAGGATCACACAGCCAAAACGCAGGTTGGTCTGCATGTGAAAGAGGCTGGCTGGGTCGCCATTGCCGATCAGGCGCGACCAGAACGGCATCACCTGCATGTAGCCCCGCGCCCCCACGGACGAGATCGCGTACTTGCGGAAACCGCTTTCCACCTGGATCAGTCCCATGACCAGGCTGGGCTCCAGACCGGCGCGGCGGGCCTCGTAGCACACCGTCAGCAGGAACTCGCGCCGCACCAGTTCATCCGGTTTGCGCTTGAGCAGCTTGGCCTCGAGCGCCTGGGCCCATTGCTCGCACTGGCGCTTCTGGCCGGCATCGGCAAACACCAGCCGGGGCTCGCTGCGGCCCACCGCGGCCGACAGCGCGGTGCGCACCGAGTCGGCCAACGGCTCCTCCAACTGGCGGCCGGCCCAGGCCGACGAGGCAGCCAGCAGCAGACCGGCCATCCCGGCTCCACCCGCCACGCGCCATGCCACCCACGCCTTCTTCCTGAACACCTGCCACATCATGTCCGAACCTTAACGCATTGCCGCCCCGCGCGATCACCCGATCTGCAGCCGAGACAGGAGGTGGTTCAGGACTTCGTTCACGGGCAGCTTGGTCGCTTCGGCATCCTGGCGACCCTGGTACTCGGCCACGCCGTCCTTCAGGCCCTTGTCGCCGAACACCACGCGGTGCGGCACACCAATCAGCTCCCAGTCGGCGAACATGGCGCCCGGGCGCTCGCCGCGGTCGTCCAGGATCACGTCCACACCCTTGGCCAGCAACTGCGCGTGCAGCTCATCGGCTGCGGCCTTGACGGCTTCGGACCGGTCATAGCCCACGGGGCAGATCACCACCGTGAAAGGCGCGATGGCATCGGGCCAGATGATGCCGCGCTCGTCGTGCTTTTGCTCAATGGCGGCGCCCAGGATGCGCGTGACGCCGATGCCGTAGCAGCCCATCTCGAAGTGCTTGGGTTTGCCGTCCACGTCCAGGAAGGTCGCGTTCATGGCCTTGGAGTACTTGGTGCCCAGGTAGAACACATGGCCCACCTCGATGCCGCGCTGGATGGCCAGCACGCCCTGGCCATCGGGCGACGGGTCGCCTTCCACCACATTGCGGATGTCGGCCACCAGGTCAGGCTCGGGCAGGTCGCGGCCCCAGTTCACGCCGCGGATGTGGAAACCCTCTTCGTTGGCGCCGCATACCCAGTCGGCCATGTGGGCCACGGTGCGGTCGGCGATCACCTTCACCGGCTGCTTCAGCCCGATCGGTCCCAGGTAGCCGGGCTTGCAGCCGAAGTGCGCGACGATTTCCTTCTCGGTCGCAAAGCGGAAGCCCGCCTTGAGCCCCATGGTCTTGCCCGCACCGTCGGTCAGTTCGATCTTGCCGGCCTTGACTTCGTTGAGGTCATGGTCGCCACGCACCAGCAGCAGCCAGATCGTGCTCTTGACGACCTCGCCTGCCTCGTTCGTCTCATCGGTGGCCAGCACGAGCGACTTGACCGTCTGACTCAGCGGCAGGCCCAACAGCGCAGCGACATCCGGGCAGGTGCTCTTGCCTGGCGTGGCCACCTTTTCCAGGGCCTGGGTGGCCGCGCCACGGGTGGGCAGCAGGGCCACGGCCTCGGCCAGCTCGATGTTGGCCGCGTAGGTGCTGGTCGGGCAGTAGACGATGGCGTCTTCGCCCGTGTCAGCAATCACCTGGAACTCGTGCGAGCGGTCGCCGCCGATGGCACCGGTGTCGGCGGCCACGGCGCGGTACTGCAGGCCCAAGCGGTCGAAGATGCGGCAGTAGGCGGCGAACATGCCGTCGTAGCTCTTGCCTGCGCTCTCCACATCGCGGTCGAAGGAGTAGGCATCCTTCATCGTGAACTCGCGGCCACGCATCACACCGAAACGCGGGCGGCGCTCGTCGCGGAACTTGGTCTGGATCTGATACAGGTTCTTGGGCAGCGCGCGGTAGCTGCGCAGCTCCTGCCGGGCGATGTCTGTGACCACCTCTTCGGCCGTGGGCTGGATCACGAAATCGCGCTCGTGGCGGTCCTTGAAGCGCAGCAACTCGTCGCCCATCTTGTCGAAGCGGCCGGTCTCCTGCCAAAGCTCGGCGGGCTGCACGACCGGCATGGTCAGCTCGACGGCGCCGGCGCCATTCATCTCATCACGGATGATGCCTTCAACCTTGCGGATCACCCGCAGGCCCATGGGCATGTAGGTATACAGCCCGGCCCCCAGCTTCTTGATCAGGCCGGCGCGCATCATGAGCTTGTGGCTGACGATCTCGGCGTCGGACGGGGCTTCCTTGAGGGTGGAAATGAAGAAGTGAGAGGCTTTCATGGGGCAAAAAAAGCGCACCGCCTGAATGAGGCCTTGACACCTGCACTAGGCGTTTCGGCTCAGGGGTGCAATAATGAAACCAGTTGAAAGATTCGGAGTTGATTATGCTCGACCGGGAAGGGTTTCGCCCCAACGTCGGCATCATCCTGCTCAACCACCGGAACCAGGTTTTCTGGGGCAAACGCATTCGCACCCATTCCTGGCAGTTCCCGCAAGGGGGCATCAAGCATGGTGAGTCGCCCGAGCAGGCGATGTACCGCGAACTCCACGAAGAGGTGGGGCTGCGCCCCGACCAGGTGCGCATCATCGCACGCACCCGCGACTGGCTCCGCTACGAGGTGCCCTCACACTTCATCCGCAAGGACGCACGGGGCCATTACAAAGGCCAGAAACAGATCTGGTTCCTGCTCCAACTCACGGCGCGTGACTGCGACATGAACCTGCGGGCGACCAACCACCCCGAGTTCGACGCCTGGCGGTGGCATGAGTACTGGGTCCCGCTTGAAACCGTCATCGAGTTCAAGCGTCAGGTCTACCAGATGGCCCTGTCAGAACTGGCGCGCTTTCTGCCGCGCCCCTCTGCCCAGGGTAGCCGTTACCTGCGCGGTCACCTGCGCGGCGCACCGTCTTCCCGGGACCTGAGCCGTCCGCTCGAAGCGGGTCTCGACCCGGACGAGGCAGACCGCGCCGCATGAGCCCGGCACCGTGAGGCCGGCGCCCCAGGGCGCCGGCGGCTCAGACCTTACTCGATCTCGCGCGGGGTGGCGCACTCGGCGTCACCCGGGTTCACGCTGCAACGCGCACGCTTGACGATGTTGAGCGTCGTCTTGTCGTACATGCCCTGGCGTGCGATGGCGATGCGCGATTCACGCAGCATCACGAGGTACTTGGGCAGCACTTCGGGCGGCAGGTCCTGCCACATGTTGGCCGGGATGGCACGCTCGGCCGTGCGCACAAGGTTGAGCGCGCGGTCGTACTGCGACAGCCAGAACTGGCGCGACTTCTCGCCGAAGCCTTCGGGGAACTTGGTCCGGTTGATGATCATCTGCACGGTCGGCACCATGATGGGCAGACGCCCGATGCCACCCGTCGTGCCCATGCCCTTGTGCAGCTCCAGCGGCTGGTAAGCCACGGCAGGCAGCGTGACCATGTCGACCATGCCGTTGTTGAAACGCGGGCCAATGTTGGTCACGTCCACCGACACCGGCTGGGCACCGATGCGCTGGATCATCAGCGCCTGGGCCTTGTCGTAGTCAAAGGCAGCGATTTTCTTGCCGGCCAGGGCCTCGACCGAGTTGATGCGGCGGTCGCGCACCATCGGGTAAGCCGCACCCAGCGGGAAGATGCCAGCCACCTCGTGGTTGCCGTTGACCATCAGCTTGGCGGCTTGAGGCGAGGCGAACACCTGGATGACGCGGCGCAACACTTCGTAGCTGGCCTCGGTATCGGCCTTGCCGTTGCGAACAATGGTGGTCGAACCAATGCTGTCGATCGAGCCGGCGATCTCGTTGAACGGACGCGTGCGGAAGGAGGTGGCGATGACGCCGTCGCACTGACCGGCACGGTAGTCCTCCACGGCGACGCGCTCATCGACGTGCACCTTGAGCTGCATGTCGACACCTTCCTTCTGCATGGCCAGCACGTAGTCGGTGGCGGTGGCAAACACATCGCCGGTACGGCCGGCGATGTCCCACACGCAGATGGTGGTTTTGGCCTGAGCCGAGACTGACAGCAAGGTGGCCGAAGCAGCCACCGCGAGGGTGGCCAGCGCTGAACGGGCAGCGAAACGAGGGTAACGGAGTTGGGGCATCGGGCGATCCTTGAAAACAGAGCACGTCAGATGACGGCCTGCCTTTTTAACGTACTCCGCCAGTGCCATCAGGACAGGGGGAACCCTAGGACCCCTACTCCGGGGGGGCGCAACAGATGACCGCAACGTGAATCGGATCGGCGGGCACAACGCTTGCCAGTCACTCGGCCGAGCGGTCAGCCAGTACCAGGTTGTCGCGGTGAATCATTTCCTGCTCGTTGGCAAAGCCCAGAATGGCCTCGATCTCGCTAGAGGGCTTGCGGGTCAGCAGTCGGGCTTCGCTGCTGGCGTAGTTGGCCAGCCCGCGCGCGATGTCGCGGCCGCGCTGATCCTGCACGGCGATGACATCACCCCGATGGAACTCACCGATGACCTCGACCATGCCGATGGGCAACAAACTTTTACCTTCGTCGCGCAGTTTGCCCACTGCCCCGTCGTCAATGACCACTGCCCCCCGCAGTTGCAGGTGATCGGCCATCCACTGCTTGCGCGCGGCCAGCTTGGCGGTGGCCGCCACGAACAGCGAGCCGATGGCCTCACCCTGACTCAGGCGCACCAGCACGTCGGGCTCCCGCCCCCAGGCAATCACGGTGGACGCGCCGCTGCGCGCCGCACGCTTGGCCGCCAGCACCTTGGTGATCATGCCGCCCGTGCCCACACGCGAACCGGCCCCGCCGGCCATCTGCTCCAGCGCCGGGTCGCCCGCTGTGCACACGTCGATGAAGCGCGCAGCCGGGTCCTTGCGCGGATCGGCGCTGTACAGGCCCTTCTGGTCGGTGAGGATCACCAGCGCGTCGGCCTCGACCAGATTGGCCACCAGCGCGCCCAGGGTGTCGTTGTCGCCGAACTTGATCTCGTCGGTGACCACCGTGTCGTTCTCGTTGATGACCGGCACGACCTTGTGTGATAACAGCGTCAGCAAGGTCGAGCGCGCATTGAGATAGCGCTCGCGGTCGGCCAGATCCGCATGCGTGAGCAGCACCTGGGCGCTGCCCATGCCGTGCTCGCGCAACTTGCTTTCATACATCTGAGCCAGGCCCATCTGACCCACTGCGGCCGCGGCTTGCAGCTCGTGGATCTCTTTGGGGCGGGTGGCCCACCCCAGGCGCTTCATGCCTTCGGCGATGGCGCCACTGGACACCATGATGACCTCGCGCCCGTCGGCAGCCAGCGCCGCCATCTGACGGCACCAGGTGCCGATGGCCTCGGCGTCCACGCCCTTGCCTTCGTTCGTGACCAGGCTGGAGCCCACCTTCACGACGATGCGGCGGGCCTGCTTGAGGATCTCGTTCATGCGCGGGAGCTGCTCTTGGCGACGGTTGGCTTGGCTGCGGCCTTCTTCGCCGCGACCTTCTTCGCCGCGACCTTCTTCGCGGGCGCTTTCTTGGCCGGCGCGACGGGGGCTGCCGCCTTCTTGGCCGCGGCCTTCTTCGCCGGTGATTTCTTTGCGGGGGCCTTCTTCGCGGGGGCCTTCTTTGCAGGGGCGTTCTTTGCAGGGGCGTTCTTGACAGCCGCCTTCTGGGTGGCCGGCTTCTCCGCAGGCGCCTTATCTGCAGGCGCCTTCTTCGCGGCGGGCTTCTTCACCGCAACCTTCTTGGCGGCCACCTTCTTGGCAGGCGCCTTCTTGGCAGACACCTTCTTCGCAGCGGCCTTGGGTTTGACCAGCCCACCCAGGTCATCGTCGTAGGCCAGGCCGGCCTGAGCCAGCAGGTCGCTGGCCATGGGCAGCGGCGGGCCGTCGAAGCGCACGTCGGCTTCCTTATGGTGCTCCTGCATCGCCGCCACGTGCTGGTAGATGGTCTGCACCAGCTGCTCGCAGCCCTGGCGGGTCAGCGCCGAGATCTGGAACACCGGGCCCTTCCAGCCATAGCGGCGCACAAAATCCAGCACCTTGGCCACGCGCTCTTCTTCCGGGATCATGTCCAGCTTGTTGAGCACCAGCCAGCGCGGCTTGTTGTAAAGCGCCTCGTCGTAGATCTTCAGCTCGTTGACGATCGCGCGCGCCTGCTGCACCGGGTCGACACCTTCGTCGAACGGCGCCAGGTCCACCACATGCAGCAGCACGCGGGTGCGCTGCAGGTGGCGCAGGAACACATGACCGAGGCCAGCGCCTTCGGAAGCACCCTCGATCAGGCCCGGAATGTCGGCCACCACGAAGCTCTTCTCGGGGCCCACACGCACGACGCCCAGGTTGGGATGCAGCGTGGTGAAGGGGTAGTCGGCAATCTTGGGCCGTGCGTTCGAGATCGCGGCAATCAGCGTCGACTTGCCGGCGTTGGGCATGCCCAGCAGCCCCACGTCGGCCAGCACGCGCAGCTCCAGCTTGAGCTTGTAGGCCTGGCCCGGCCAGCCCAGCGTCTTCTTGCGCGGAGCACGGTTGGTGCTGGTCTTGTAATGCAGGTTGCCAAAGCCGCCGTCGCCGCCTTTGGCCAGCAGGCGCCGCTCGCCATGCTCCAGCAACTCCATCATCACTTCGTCGGTCTCAAAGTTGCGGATGATGGTGCCTACCGGCATGCGCAGCACAACGTCTTCGCCGGCAGCGCCGAACTGGTCCGCCCCGCGCCCCTGCTCGCCGTTGCGCGCCTCGTAGCGGCGCTTGTAGCGGTAATCGATCAGGGTGTTGATGTTGCGGTCGGCTTCCACGTAGACATGCCCGCCCCGTCCGCCGTCGCCGCCATTGGGGCCGCCGAAGGGAATGAACTTCTCGCGACGGAAGCTGATGCAACCGCTGCCGCCATTGCCTGCTGCCACATCGATGGTGGCTTCGTCGACGAATTTCATGGGGCTGGAGTCCTTGTGGAGAAAAACACAAAAGCCCCGGCGAGCCAGGGCTTGGGATCGGGGCGCAGCCCCGGGGCCGCCCTCAAGCCAGGCCTGAGGGGCAGCCGTCGAGCGTGTGGGCTCAGACCGGGGTCACGACGACCGTCTTGCGGTTCAGCGAACCCTTGACGGTGAAGGACACGGTGCCGTCGACCAGCGCGAACAGGGTGTGATCGCGGCCGGTGCCGACGTTCGGGCCAGCGTGGAAACGGGTGCCACGTTGACGGACGATGATCGAGCCTGCGGGGATCACTTGGCCGCCGTAGACCTTCACACCCAGCATCTTGGGTTGGGAGTCGCGGCCGTTCCGCGTGGAACCGCCGCCTTTTTTCTGTGCCATGGAGCTACTCCTGGTGGGCTAAGGGTTGGAATCAGGCGTTCACAGAGCCGATTTGCAGCTCGGTGTAGTTCTGACGGTGACCTTGGCGCTTTTGATAGTGCTTACGACGACGCATCTTGAAGATGCGGACCTTGTCGTGACGACCGTGGGACACCACAGTTGCCTTCACGGTTGCGCCAGCCACCAAGGGCGTGCCCACCTTCAGTTCGCCGCCGTTACCAACAGCCAGAACCTGGTCGATCACGATCTCTTGGCCAACGTCCGCAGCAATCTGTTCTACTTTGATCTTTTCGCCAGCAGCAACCTTGTATTGCTTGCCACCGGTTTTTATGACCGCGTACATGTTGAGACCTTCCATTTAAGGACAAAAGAAAACCCCGCCCTTTCGAGCGAAGCCCTCAACTGTAGCACGCGTCGCTGGAAGAAGTCAAAACCTGACCGCTGCTGCCTGTGCTGCTGCCTGTCGGCGCATCCTCGGTCGCACCCGGCCCCCAGGCGAAAAAGCGCAGCACGTCCTCGCGCTTGGCCAGGGTGTCGCTGTAGCCCAGGTGGATGAGCTCGCGGGTGAACGACGACTCGAACAGCAGGTAGGAAGCCAGCGCCGCCCCCCGCGCGTTTGCACCGCTGCCATACACACCCACCGCGCGCAGCATGGCCCGCACGGCCGGCGGCAGCGCCCAGAGGTGACGGGCCGCGATGTCGTCGATGCGCTGACTGGGCGCGATCACCAGCACGTCCACCGGCCGAAGGTCCGTCTGGGCACGCTGCTCCGGACTCAACAGGCTGAGCGTGTGGTTCACCCGGCGCAGGCGCTCGATGTCCACGGCCAGCGCGTCCAGGAAGATGCTGGACATCGCGTGGCCGGCCACCTGCGCCAGATTGGGGTATTCCGGCAGAGGGTGACGGGCCTCGGGCGGCTCATGCAGTCGGCCGGCACCGATGACCAGGATGCGGTCGGCGCCCAGGTGGATGGCCGGCGAGATCGGCGCCGTCTGGCGCATGGAGCCATCGCCGAAGTACTGACGCTGGCCGCCCACCTCCAACGGCACCGCCGGGAACATGAAGGGAATGGCGGACGAGGCCATCAAGTGCTCGACGGTCAAGGGCGCATGCATGCTGATGCGCTGCGAGCGGGCCCACGGCGCCACCGGGCGGGCGCTGTCGTAGAAGGTGACGTGTTCGCCCGTGCTGTAACTGGAGGCTGTGACGGCCACCGACTCCAGGTGGCCGCTGGCCAGCAGCTCGGGCAGGCGGTCCATCTGCAGCACCTGGGGCAGCAGGTCGTGCAGAGGCTCATTGTCCAGCAGCGAGCGAGGCCGCGCCTTGCGCCACCGCGCCAGCGCCCAGCCCGCCGAAAACAGCGTCAGCCACTTGGCGCCGGTGCGGATGACCCCGAAGGAATCAGCCCGGAACACCTGCTCAGCACGCAGGTGACGCCAGATCTCGATCATCGTGCGCAGCGCCAGTTCGTAGCGATCAGCCTGGCACGCCAGAGCCATGCCGTTGATGGCGCCGGCCGAGGTGCCGCACACGATGGGGAACGGGTTGCCCCGCCGCCGGTCACCGCTGTCGCGCCGGATCGTCTGCAGCGCCTGCAGCACGCCCACCTGATAGGCAGCGCGCGCGCCACCTCCGGTGAGAATCAGTGCGGTTTTGGGTGCAGGGCTCATGCGTGGTTATCGGCATCCCGCCTGGCGGAATTGAGCCGCACGCTTCACGTGCGCGGCCGCATCAGGGTCGATTTGCCGAACAGGCTTTCCAGCATCTCGACGACACACTCGGCGCTGCGGTTCTGAATGTCGCGCGCCGGGTTGAGTTCGACCACGTCCACCGAGCCCACACATCCGGTGTCGGCCAGCATTTCCATACACAGCTGGGCCTCGCGGTAGGTGGGGCCGCCGCGCACCGGCGTGCCCACACCGGGGGCGATGTCGGGGTCGAGGAAATCGACGTCGAAGCTCACATGCAGGTGCGTGTCGGCATCCACCCCCAGCAGCGCCTGCTGCATGGTGTCGCGCATGCCGTATTCGTCGATGAAGCGCATGTCGAACACATCCAGCCCCTGGGTGTGCACAAACTGGCGCTCGAGTGGGTCGACGCTGCGCACGCCGACCAGCCGGAAAGCGTCGGGGCTCAGTGCAGGCGGGCCGTCGTGGACGCCCGGCCCCCAACCGCCGGCGACGCGCCGCAACTCGGCCGCGCCGTGGCCGCACAGCACGGCCACGGGCATGCCATGCACATTGCCGCTGGGCGTGATGTCCGAGGTATTGAAATCAGCGTGGGCATCGAGCCAGAGGACCCGAAGCCGCTTGCCCTGCTCGCGGCAATGGGCCGCCACCGCGCCGATGGCGCCGATGGCCAGACTGTGGTCACCGCCCAGCGTGATGGGCAGTTCACCCCGATGCAGCGCCTGGGCCACGGCATGGAACACCGCCTGGTTCCAGGCCACACACTCATTGAGATGGCGGTGTCCGGCCACGGCCAGGGCTTCCGGGTTGGGCGGGCCGTGCAGGTTGCCTCGGTCATGAACCGTATGCCCCAGCCGGGTCAGTGCTTCGCCGAGGTGGGCCACGCGCAAGGCGTCCGGCCCGAGCGAGGCGCCGCGCATGCTGGCGCCGAGGTCGGTCGGCGCGCCGATCAGCGCGACCCGGCGCGCGGGCAACTCATCGGGCATGGACAGGACGGTGGACATGGCACAGGATCAGGACGGACAGTGGCCGGTCACCAGCCGCAGGCGTGGTCGGGGTCCGGCTGCCCGAGGCCATAGACCTTCTGCAGTGTGGCCCAGGCCTCGTCGGCCGTCTCGACATAGTGGAACAGATTGACGTCTTCCGGGCTGATCATGCCCGTGTCGACGAGGTGGTCAAAGTTGATCAGCTTGCTCCAGAAGTCACGCCCGAACAGCAGCACCGGGCGACGGCGGCACTTGCCGGTCTGAATCAGCGTGAGGGTTTCGAACAGCTCATCGAGCGTGCCGAAGCCACCAGGGAAGCACACCAGCGCCACCGAGCGCATCAAGAAGTGCATCTTGCGCAAGGCGAAGTAGTGGAACTGGAAGCACAGACGCGGCGTGATGTAGGGGTTGGGCTCCTGCTCGTGAGGCAGCACGATGTTCAGGCCGATGCTCTTGCCACCTACCTCGAAGGCGCCGCGATTGCCGGCTTCCATGATGCCCGGACCACCCCCGGTGACCACATAGATGGGGTTGTCGAGCTGGGCCGAGTGCTCGGTGACCAGGGCCGAGAAGGCGCGAGCCTCTTCGTAGAAGCGCGCCATGTCGAGCTGGCGCTGGGCGCGCCGCACAGCCAGATCCCGCTCGTCGCCATCGGGCAGCGCCTGGGCAGCCGCCAACCGGGCTTGCGCCTGTTCGGCTGGCAGGATACGGGCACTGCCAAAGACCACGATGGTTGACTCGATCCCCTCCTCGCGTTGAACCATCTCGGGCTTGAGCAGCTCGAGTTGCATGCGCACCGGCCGCAGATCGGGGTGGAGCAGGAAATCGGTGTCGGTGAAGGCCAGCTCATAGCTGCTGTCGGGCCCGCCGTACAGGGACGGTTTGCTGGCGATGCGCGCGTCCTGACCCGCAGTGGGAAAGTTCCTCTCGAGCAGTTCCTTGGGATGGTTCATGGCAGGGCTGTTCCAGTGGCCCGCCAGTCGGGCCTGGATTCCAGTATGCGCCACAGCTTCTGCGCTGAAGCACCAAACAGCCCTCGGGAGGCGGGCGAAGTTGCGTGATCGCGTCAAGCCCGGCCGCCGGGCCCTGCCTGAGTGCGCCTCAGCTCAGCGTGGCGCGCACACCGGACAGCGCGGCGACGGTCGGGCGCGCAGCTCCGTCCAGCGCCATTCGCGGCCGTCGAGCATCATCAGCCGACCGGCCAGACTGCGGTGGCCCGAGTGCGCGTGCAGGCCAGCCAGGTGTTTGATGGCCTCACCTGCCTGCATCACGCCCAGCGTGCCCACCAATGGGGCAAACACCCCCATCAGGGCGCAACGGGTTTCCGCGGGCGGGGCGTCGGGCGGAAACAGGCAGGCGTAACAGGGGCTGTCCGCCTGGGCCGGGTCGAACAGCGTGAGCTGTGCATCCCAACCCACGGCGGAGGCACTGACCACCGGCACACCGGCGCGCCAGGCCACACGGTTGATGGTCTGACGGATGGCAAAGCGGTCGGTGCAGTCCAACACGATGTGGCAGCCCGGCAATGCGGCCTCCAGCCAGTCGGCGTCGGCCGCGCGATGCACGGCATGCACCTGCACATGGGGGTTGAGTGCCGCCAGCCCGGCCTCGGCCGACGCCACCTTGCTGTGACCGATGGTGTCGGTACGGTGCAGCACCTGCCGCTGCAGGTTGCTGAGCTCCACCTCATCGGGGTCGATGACCGTGAGCCGGCCAACGCCAGCGGCTGCAAGATACATCAGTGCGGGGGCGCCCAGCCCGCCTGCGCCGACGACCAGCGCATGGGCGCCGGCGAGCCGCTGCTGGACGGCGTCAGACCATTCGCCCAGCAGCAAGTGGCGGCTATAGCGCAGCTGCTGCGCGTCGTCGAGGGTGCCCTCGGGCCCGCTCACTCGCTCGGCGCCTCTTCGGGCTTGCGCTCGGCCAGCGTCTTGGACACCTGAACCGGCTTGCCTTGCAGCTGGTTGAGTGCCTGACGCAACTGGAAGTCCTCGGCGCTGCCAAACTCGGGCAGCGGCTTGGGCGGTTCATTGCGGGTCTTGGCCGCTTCTTCTAGCCGCTTGAGCGCCTCTTCGCGCGCCTTCTCGCGCGCAGGATCCTTCTCTTCGGCCTTCTGCCCATTGGTAATGTGCTTCTCGAGATCGGCTTCCCGCATGCGCAGCGCACCATACAGGTTGCCTTCGGCGGTTTCGTCCAGCATCACGTCGGGCACGATGCCGCGCGCCTGGATGGCTTGGCCGCTGGGCGTGTAGTAACGCGCCGTGGTGATCTTCAACGCGGTGTCGGCCGTCAGCTGGCGCACGGTCTGCACCGAGCCCTTGCCAAAGGTCTGCGAGCCCATGATGGTGGCGCGCTTGTGATCCTGCAGCGCGCCCGAGACGATTTCCGATGCCGAGGCCGAGCCCTCGTTGACCAGTACCACCAGCGGCACGGTCTTGATGGCAGCAGGCAGGCGCGCCAGTGGATCCCGGCCCGGGCGACGCAGGTAGTCGTCCGGTGAGGCCTTGAAGGTTTGGCGGGATTCGGGCAACTGGCCGTTGGTGCTGACCACCACCACATCCTTGGGCAGGAAGGCCGCCGACAGTGCCACGGCCCCCTCGAGCAGGCCACCCGGGTCATTGCGCAGATCCAGCACGAGGCCCTTCAGCTTGGGGTCTTCCTTGTACAGCGCCTCAACCTTGTTGACGAAGTCCTCGACCGTCCGATCCTGAAACTGCGAGACGCGAATCCAGCCGTAGCCCGGCTCGATGATCCGGCCGCGCACCGACTGCACACGGATCTCCTCGCGCACGATGGTCACAGGGAAGGTGCGGTTCTCGGACTTGCGGAAAATGTTCAACACCACCTTGGTGTTGGGCTCGCCGCGCATGCGCTTGACGGCCTGGTCCATGGTCAAGCCCTTGACGAAGGTGTCGTCGATCTTGGTGATGAGGTCGCCGCTTTTGAGGCCGGCCCGGAAGGCCGGTGAGCCTTCGATGGGCGAGACGATCTTGACCAGACCGTCCTCCATGCCGATCTCGATGCCCACGCCGACGAACTTGCCGGTGGTGCCTTCGCGGAATTCCTTGAAGCTCTTCTGGTCGAAGTAGACGGAGTGCGGGTCCAGCCCCGACACCATGCCGCCGATGGCGTCCCGAATGAGCTTCTTCTCGTCGACAGGCTCGACATAGTCGGTCTTGATCATGCCGAAGACCGCCGCCAGCTGCTGCATCTCTTCCAGTGGCAGCGGCGCCACCGAACTGCGCGCGGTGGCGCCGAACTGCATGGTGGTCAGGGCGCCGGCCAGCGCGCCCAGCGCCACCCAGCCTGCAACTTTGATTCTGGACGTCATGGCATCTCTTCGCCTGTGATGGGACTTGGATGCGTTTGCCGGCCACTTGGTTCCAGGTCACACGCACCGCCCACGCAGTATAGGCGGCACCTGCCAGGAGATCCGGCAGAGATGCCGGTGTGAATGGCCCTTGTAGGGTGTTTACCAAAGGCGGTGGCGCCCCTGTGTCCGAAGACCACAACTGCTGGTAATGTGTCGCCCCAGACGAACGAACTGCAGGCCTGCCCACCCAATCATGCCCCTGCCCTGGACCTCGCCCTGGCTGCGTGCGGCCGGCACATGGCTGGCCTACCTGCTGTGCGGGGGGGCATCCGTGGCGTTGACCGCCTCTGACGCGATGGTCTCCCCGCTGTACCTGGCTGCCGGCGTGGGACTGGCGTGCGCGCTGGCGTGGGGGCCCTGGATGGCCGCCGCAGTCGGTCTGGGTGCCGTCGTCGTCGGCGCAGCGGCGTTGTGGACCCTGGCGCCCCAGACTGCGCCCCTGACCCTCGCCGCCGCGGCGCTGGCCAACGGTGTAGGCGCGGCAGGCCAGGTCCTCCTGGCGGCGGTGCTGACCCGCCGCGTCGCTGGCACGGCCGCCTTGCTGGACAGGCCGCGCGAGATCACCCTCTTCCTGCTTCTGGCCGGCCCGGTGGCCAGCGTGGTCAACGCGGCGGTGTCGGTCACGTCGCTGGTCCTGCTGGGCCTGCTGCCCCAGGCGCTGGCGCTGAACACCTTTGTGGATTGGTGGAGCGGCGACACCCTGGGCGTGCTGGTGGGCACCCCTCTGGTTCTGACGCTGATCGGCCAGCCTGCCACCGTGTGGCGGCAGCGACGCAAAGTGGTCGGAGTGCCGCTGCTGGTAACGGCTGTGGTCGTGACCCTGGTGCTGCGCCAGGTGCAGGTGTGGGAAGAGGATCGTGCGCAGCGTGTCTTCCATCGCGACACGGATGGCGGGCGCTTCGTCGTCGATGCCAGTCTGCGCGGCTACCTCAATGCACTCGAGTCGCTCAACGGGCTGTTCGTCGCCTCCCAATCGGTCGAGGCCAGCGAGTTCCGTCACGCAGCCGCATACTGGCTGCGCACGCTGCCCGGCATCCAGGGCATTGGCTGGGATGAACGCCTTAAGACGGCCGAGATCCCCAGTTTCGAGGCCCGCCAGCAGGCTGACGGCTTCCCCGGCTACAAGGTGTTTGACACCCGAGACCGACTCCCGCCCTCGGGCGAGGAACTGGTGGTGGTGCGGTTCATCGAGCCGGTGGCCGGCAACGAACGTGCGCTGGGCTACAACGTGCTGTCTGCTCAGTCCACGCGCGAGGCGTTCGAGCAGGCTCGCCGGGAAGACAAGGTGGTGGCCACGGCCGCGATGACGCTCAATCAGGAAACCGGCACACAGCGGGGGGTGGTCGTCTACCGCACGGTCTATGACGGCGAGCCGCATACGCCACGTCAACGCGTGCAGGCCTCGCGGGGGGCGGTGTTCCTGGCCTTGAGGATGGACGACACGCTGGCCGCGATGCTCAAAGCCATGCCGGCATACCTGCGCACCTGCCTGGTGGACGTCAGCAAGGCCCCGCCGACGTGGCTGGCAGGTGATCCACGTTGCCAGCAGGGCCGCCCCTGGGAAGCCCAGGCCTACCGGCGCGTCGTTCCGGTCGGTTTCGCGGCGCGAGATTGGGAGCTGGTGTTCTGGGCCGATGGGCCGCCGCCCTCGGTGGGGCAAGGAGAGATCAGCCGTCTCATGGCCGGGGGCAGCATGGTACTGGCAGCCGCGCTGGCAGGCCTGCTGCTGGCGATGACCGGCCACACCCGCCGACTGGAGGCCGCCATGCAGGAGGCCAGCGCGCAAAAGCAGGCAGCCGATGCAGCCAACCGGGCCAAGAGCGAGTTCCTGTCACGAATGAGCCATGAGCTGCGCACCCCGCTGAATGCCGTGCTCGGCTTTGCGCAGGTCATGGAGTTGGATGCGCAGCACCCGCTGCCGGATTCGCAACGGCAGCGGGTGCAGCAGATCCAGCACGCGGGCTGGCATCTGCTGGCGATGATCGATGATGTGCTGGACATTTCGCGCATCGACGCCGGCACACTCCAACTGCACATGGCACCGGTCGGGCTGCGCAACGCCCTGCACGGCGCCCTGGATCTGGTGGCCCCGCTGGCCCAGCGCCAGGGCATCGAGCTGGAGGGACTGCCCCCCGTCCCGCCCGACTGGGCCGTGCAGGCCGATGCCACGCGCTTGCGGCAAGTGCTGGTCAACCTGCTGAGCAACGCAGTGAAGTACAACCGGCCCGGCGGACGTGTGCGGCTGAGCGTGCGCGCCGTGCCGGCGGCCGATGGGCTGCCCGAGGGTTTCGAAGTAGCGGTTTCTGACACCGGTGTCGGCATGAGCGAAGTGCAGCTGGCCCAGTTGTTCCAGCCTTTCAATCGACTTGGACGGGAGCGCAGCAGCGTGGACGGAACGGGCATCGGCCTGGTCATCAGCCGGCACCTGATGCAATGCATGGGCGGTGAACTGGCAGTGCGCAGCGTCGAGGGCAAGGGCTCGACTTTCACCGCACGGCTGTTGCGCGCCAGTGTGGCCCCCGCGTCTGCCAGTGCGCCGTCACCCGCCACGGCTCAGGTGGCGCCGCCCCCAGCAACCGCTGCCGCTCAGCCAGCTGTGGCCCCGGCGCGCCACGTGCTGTACGTGGAAGACAACCAGGCCAACAGCGCGGTGGTGCGGTCGGCCCTGGCCTCTCGACCCTGGATCCAGCTCACGGTGTCGCCGACGATCGAGGAGGCGCTGGCCGTGGTCCACAACCGGCTCACGCAACGCCCGCCCGACTTGATTCTCCTGGACGTGCATCTCCCGGATGCGTCGGGTCTGGAACTGTTGCACCTGCTCAAGGCGAATCCGGAAACACGCGACACACCGGTGATCATGATCTCGGCCGACGCGATGCCTGAACAGATCGACGCTGCGCTGGCCGCAGGTGCAGCCTGCTACCTCACCAAGCCGGTACAAGTGGCCGCCCTGCTGGTGCAGGTCGACGAACTGTTGCTGGGCCCCTGACGCGGGCAGGTGCCCGCCATCTTTCATTGGCGCCTGCCTGCGGCCTGCCACCAGGTCAGCGCGGCTGGTACTCAGGGACCAGAGCATGCAGCCGCGCACGCAGGACGGCGGGCACAGCGGCCTCCTCGTCGTGCACCAGGGCCAGCAGTGCGTCGAGCCATTCGGCGGGCAGGGTTTCGCGCAGCCGAGCCAGGCGCAACCGGGGGTGGGGCGTCGGCAAGGTGGTGTCGTCGTTGGCCAGCAGCTCCTCAAAGAGCTTCTCGCCGGGCCTCAGGCCGCAGTAGACGATGGGGATTTCCGCCTCAGTGTGGCCACTGAGGTGGATGAGCTTGCGCGCCAGATCCACGATGCGCACCGATTCGCCCATGTCCATCACGAACACCTGCCCCGTCTCGGCCAGCGCCGCGGCCTGCAGCACCAGTTGAGCAGCCTCGGGGATGGTCATGAAGTAGCGGGTGATGTCTGGGTGGGTCACGGTCACGGGCCCGCCCCGGGCGATCTGCTCCTTGAACTTCGGGATCACGCTGCCGCTGGAGCCCAGGACATTGCCAAAGCGCACCGCGGTGAAACGCGTACCTGGCGCCCGCTCGGCCCAGTGCGACAGCACCATCTCGGCCGCACGCTTGGTCGCACCCATGACGTTGGTGGGATTGACGGCCTTGTCAGTCGAGATCAGCACCACACGCGCCACCCCATGCCGCGCCGCTGCCTGGGCCACCAGATAAGTGCCCCAGGTGTTGTTGCGCAAGGCCAACCAGGCGTTGTCATCCTCCATCAGCGGCACGTGTTTGTAGGCCGCGGCATGAAAGAGCAGATCCGGACGGTGTGTGGACATCGCCCGGTCGAGCGCGCCAGCGTCCTTGACGTCGCCCACAAGACGGACCAGCGGCAGGTGAGGAAACAGCTCACCCAACTCCTGCTCGATCTGGTAGAGCGCGAACTCGCTGAGCTCGAACAGAACCAAGCGTGTGGGCCCAAAACGGGCGATCTGGCGGCACAACTCCGAACCGATCGAGCCTCCGGCCCCGGTGACCAGCACCGTCTGGCCACTGACCAGTTGCGACACGGCCTGCTCGTCCAGCCGGACGGGGTCGCGCCCGAGCACGTCTTCCGGGCCGATGTCGCGCAGCCGGTCCACGCGCGATCGGCCCTGACGCAACTCGTCTGCCGTGGGCACCGTCGTGATCGGCAAGCCAGTGGACGAGGCCAGATCGAGGATGCGACGACGTTGATCGATCGTGGCCGACGGCATGGCCAGGATGAGCTGCGACACCCCCTCCAGCACATCGGTCTGGGTCAGCAGTTCCAGCCCGCCCCAGACAGGTACGCCTGAAACCGTGGTGCCGTGCTTGCGGACGTCATCGTCCAGCAAGCCGACCACTTCCCAGCCGCGGTGCTGGATGCCGGCTATCAGCAATTTGGCAGCGGCCCCCGCACCCAGTACCACCACACGCTGACGGCTGCCGCGCGCGCCGGATCGCCGCGCGCGCGAACTCTCGCTGAGCATGCGCACCAGCATACGCGCCAGCGACAGCGCGATCAGTGCCATGACCGGATGCAGGGCCAGGACGGCGCGCGGCACCGCGGACAGCTGCGCCATCAGCACGACGACGGCGCTGGCCAGTCCTGCGCCCAGACAGACCCATCCCAACCGGGCGATGTCCGAAAAGCTTGTATAGCGCCAACTGGCACGCGGCACCCCCAGGGCCCACGACACAGCGCTGTAGACCGCGATCACCCCCACCACCACACCCAGATCGTAGGGCGGCCGCTCATGCAGCCAGCGTTCGAAGCCCAGCCGGAACAAATAGGTGGCATGCCAGGCCAGAAAGATGAGCAGCGCGTCGACCAGCAGCACGGATGGCTGACGCTGGCGTCGCAGGGGATCGAGGAATCGGTTCAGGCGTGACCAGAGCATGGGGCACCGCAGGTGAGCAGCCGAGATTGTGCCCCGGACGGGGGGCGGGCTGACTCGCTGTCATGCTCCCCTGTCCGTTTACGCCTGAATTGTCGCCGCCCGTCAGCCGTCGAACAGCGGCAGCGTGTCGGGCATGCTATTCGCATCACGCTGCCCGGCCTGGCGTAAGCCGGCCATCTTCACGCCAAGCAGCCGCAATCGCTCGTCCAGCGGCACGGTCTTGAGGCACCGGCCAGCCCAGAGACGGATGGTGGCGGCATCGTCTGTCGGTGCAGTCAGGGTGATGCTGCGGGTGACGATGCGGAAATCGCTGTAGCGCAGCTTGACCCCCACATTGCGGCCGACATAGCCTTTGCGCACGAGGTCCGCGGCCAGTTGCTCGCACAAGCGCGTGAACCGTTCACCCAACTCCGTCCGGTCCGATCGAGGATGCAAGTCGCGCTCGAACGTGGTCTCGCGGCTGATGGACTTGGGTTCGCGCCACACCACAACCGGCCGTTCGTCGCGGCCATGGGCGGCGTCGTGCAGCCACTGGCCGTAGGTGCGGCCGAAGGTGTCGCACAGCTGCTCGACGGGCATGGCGGCCAACTCGCCGATGGTGTGCACACCCATCTCCGCCAAACGGGCACTGGCCTTGGGGCCGATGCCATTGATCCGCGCCGCCGGCAAGGGCCAGATGCGGCTGGGCAGATCGTCCAGGGTCAGCACCGTCAGGCCATCGGGCTTGTCCAGATCTGAGCCGATTTTGGCCAGCAGCTTGTTGGGCGTCACGGCAATGGAGCAGCTCAGACCGGTCGCATCGCGCACCGCAGCCTTGATGCGCGCTGCCAGGGCACGCACGCCGGCTGCCGGATCATCACGCTCAGTGCGCTGAGCGCCGGCTACATGGGTGAGATCCAGGTAGATCTCGTCGATGCCCCGGTCTTCGATCACCGGTGCCACGGTGGCCACCGCACCCTTGAATGCCCGGGAGTGACGGCGGTACTCGTCGAAATCGACTGGCAGCAAAATCGCATCGGGCGCCAGCGCAGCGGCTTTCATCAAGCCCATGCCCGAGTGCACGCCAAGGGCGCGCGCGGCATATGTGGCGGTGGTGATCACCCCGCGGCCAGCGTAATCGCGCAGCCGGGCGAAGCGAGCGAGCCCTGCGCCGCCAGCGTCCGGCGCATGGCGACGTCCCCCCCCGATGACGACTGGCAAGCCTGTCAGTTCAGGATATCGCAGCAACTCGACCGAGGCATAGAACGCGTCCATGTCAAGGTGAGCAATCCAACGGCGGGGCAACGTCACGGCGCGGGCACACTCCAGAGCATGCCCGCGATTGTGACCGCGGTTGGGTCGTCGCGCCTCAGGCCTTGATGTCCAGGAGGCTGCCTGTGAGCTGCTGATCGGTCTGAATGCTGCGCAGGTTCGCCCGGTAGGCGGCCGCCGCGTCCATCTGTTCGACCAGGTCGGCCGCAAGGGCTGCACCAATCTCCTCGGCCTTGCCGATCGTGGTCAGCACGCCGGCCTGCTCCTGGGTCTCAAGCTGGACCACCTGCCGCTGAAACTGCGGCGTCTGCGCGTTGGCAATGTTGTGAGCGGCCGTGTCCAGCCGCAACGAAGCGGCCTGCACGCCGCTGAGTGCTGTCGTGGAAACAATGTTCATGGGGCCCTCCAATGGCACGACCATCGACCAAAAAGCAGGGAAACTTGAGCCCAGATCAAGCGATCACGCGCCGAGACGTGACAAGCTTCACGGTTTAAGCTGGCTCGCAGGCGCCGTGTGCTGCTGCGCGTGACCCGTTTTTGTCACCGACTCCTCCGCCAGGTCGGACGAGTCCTCATCAAGCTGACGCAAGCTTGACCGAAAATGGCCAAGCTGTTTCTGGATTTTTGTACCCATCCATGTCCACTTCGCCCGAATATGACGTGATCGTCGTGGGTGCCCGCTGCGCGGGCGCCGCTTCCGCCATGCTCCTCGCCCGACAGGGCCACCGCGTGCTGATGATCGACCACGCCCGCTTCCCCAGCGACGTGCGCCTGTCCACCCATCTGCTGTGGCACAGCGGCGTGGACTTGCTGGCCAAGTGGGGCGTCCTTGACGCACTGCGCGCGACCGGCTGTCCCGAACTGACCCGATTCAAGCTCGACATGGGCGAACTGGTGTTGCGTGGCGCTCCACCGGACACACGGGTCGGTGCCGCCATGGCGCCACGCCGCATCGTGCTGGATCAGGTGCTGATCGACGCCGCGCGCGACGCCGGCGCCGAACTCCGCGAAGGTGTCATGCTGGAAGACGTGCTTCAAGAAGGCGGACGGGTTGTGGGCATTCAGGGCCGCCTGGATGATGGCAGCCCCTTCGAGGCGCGCGCGCGCATCGTCGTAGGGGCCGACGGCACGCACTCGCGCGTGGCGCGCTGCGTGGCAGCCGAGTCGTATCACACCTTCCCAAAAGAGGCCGGCGCCTTCAACACCTTCTCCTACTTCAGCGGCATCGCGCTGGACGGCGTGGAGTTCTATTCGCGTCCAGAGCGCATGGTCTACGCCTGGGAAACCCATGACGGCCAGGCCGTGATCGGCATCATTCAACCCGGCCACGCGCCACGGGTGGGCCGTGATGAGATCGAGCAGGACTTCATGGGCCAGATGACGGCCATGGTGCCCGATCTGGCCCAACGGCTGCGCGCGGCGCGCCGGGAGGCGGATTGGGTCACCGTCGGTGTGGGGACAGGCTGCCGGCAGGCTTCGGGCCCGGGCTGGGCGCTGGTGGGCGATGCCGGCGTGACGGTGGACCCGATCACGGCTGCGGGCATCACCAACGCGCTGCGGGACGCCGACCTGCTGGCCGAACTGGTGCACGAGGGCTTGTCCGGCCAGCGTCCGCTGGACGCCGCACTGGCCGACTATGGCCCGCGCCGGGACGCCACTGCCGTGCCGCTTCATCTGTTCGCGCAGGAGATGGCCAAGCTGTCTCCGCCAACAGAAGAGGTAATCGGACTGTTCGTGGCCTTGGCTGGCAACCAATCTCAGATCGACCGCTACTTCGGTCTCTTCGGGCAGACGGTGACGCCCTCGGCGTTCTTCGATCCCGCCAACGTCGAAGCCATCCTCAAGGCGGCACAGCCAGCGGCAATGGCGAACTGAACCATTCGGTCCAGTTCTGACGACTGCGCTGTGCCCAACGCACCGCGCCTTGCTGCCGTGCCACCTCGGCTGCTCGCAGCAAAGCAGCCTGAACGGACTCGTCGGGCTCGCCAGCCTGGCGACGCAATACGGCCAGCACGCGGTGACCTTCCGCCTCATGCCAGCGCTCTCCACCGGCTGCCGTGCGCGCCAGGGCCTGCTCCACCAGCGCAAGGCCTTCTGCGATCCACCCCTGGGTGCCCAGCGCCTCGGCCAGCACCGTCTGGAAAAAGGGGACAACGATGCCTGCCCCCGTGGCCTGGAAATCAGCCAGCGCGTCACGCATTGCAGCCAGGCCATCGATTGCCTCGCCCCGCTGGACAGCGCACCAGCCCAGCTGGAAGCGCGCCATGGCCTGCACGTAAGCATAGCCATGCGACTCGGCCAAGGTCAGGGCGGCCCGAGCCCGCTCGGCCAATGCGTCATGCCGCCCCTCGAACAACAACACCATCGCGCCCCAGCTCAGCGCCCATGCGAGCGAGTAGGGATGTTGCAACGCCTGCGCCCGGGCAACCAGTGCATCGCACGCCGGCTCAAGCGCCACCGCCTCACCCAGTATCCATCGCGCATGCAGACCGTGAACCTGGGCGACCAACAACAGATCAGTCGAGTACAGCGCCATCAGGCTGCGGTCGGCCGGGTCGCTGTAGCGGTGGAGCACCTGCTCGACATGCGCCGGCACCTCTGCCGGGCGACCGCTGTACAGGCACAACTGTGTGTGCATCATGTTGGTGACCAGCCAGGCCATTCGGCTGCTGGACTGGCGCGCCACCGTCATCATGCGGCGCCCCACCGTGACGGCCTCGTCAAGCTCGCCCCGCACCTGGCGAAACACACACAGGCCCCATAGCGGCCACAAGGCCTCCTCGACTCCGTCGGCCGCCTGCGCCAGGGCGTGCGCGCGCGCATAGGCCTGCTCGACTTCCGGGGCTGCCCATCCCCGCTGCAGCATGTGAACCGTGCCCAGCATCGCGTGCAACTGAAGACTGTGGCGATCGCGGCCAGACGACGGGGCCAACTGTTCGACGGCGAGCAGCCCCCCCTGCAGACACGCCACGGCGTCGGCAAGGGCCAGTTGTTGCAGCGCTTGTTCGCTGGCTCGCAGCCACCAGGCCACCGCCTGCTCATGCAGCCCGGCCGCGTCGGCATGTCTCGCCAACAGGGCAGGCTCGGTCGCGCCCTGCCCCGCTTGCGACAGCACGGTCAGCCAGGCTGCGTGCAGCGCCACCCGCTGGCTGTGCACCATGGCCTCGTAGGCCACGTCCTGCACGAGCGCGTGCTTGAACACCAGACGCCCCGCCCCACCGGAAAGACCGCCGGCTGCGACATCCTGAAGGATCAGGCCGGCTGCCTGCAGTTCTGCCAGCGCCGCATCCACATCCACCCCGAGCCCAGCCTGGGTCAGCATGGCCAGCAGGCCTTCGCGCGAGAACGCCCTGCCAATGACAGATGCCGCCTGCGCCACCGTGCGTGCGCGCGGAACCTGGTCCAGGCGGGCCATCAGCAAGCCGTGCAGCGTCTGGGGGACCGACAAGGCATCACACGGGGCACCACCGGGTCGCTCGGCCAGCATACGGGCCAGCTCTTCCACGAACAGCGGCACACCGTCGGTGCGTTCGGCAATGACGGACTGCCAGACCGGATCCAGCGCGTGATGGCGCGCCGCGTGTGCGACCAGCCCGGCTACCTCGTCCGGCGCCAGACCGCGCAGCTGCATCAGGTGGATGTGCTCGGCAATCGGTGGCCGCCAGCTGACCTCGGGCCGCGCGGTCAGCACGATGAGCACCGGCCAGTCGCGCACGGCCGCCAGCGTGGACAGCAGCCAGTCGCGCGTCAGACTGTCTGCCCAGTGCAGGTCTTCGATGACCCACAGCAAGGGCACCCTGGCCGCCTGCGCCGTCAACAGCGCCTGCAGCACCTGTCCGGTCGCGGCCCAGCGCGCATCGGCGCTGGCCGGCAGCGGGGGCGCATCGGGCGGGACGGGCAGGCCCATCATCGCGCACAGCAGTGCGGGAGCGAGCGCATCACGAATGCCCTGCTCGTGCAACCACGCCGTCAGGCGTGCGGCCTGCGCCGCCGGCGGCTGTGTTCGGACGAGCGCGGCCTGACGGGTCAGCGCGTCAGTGGCCAGATGAAAGGCGCGCTGCACGTGCTGGGGCGACGCCTGCCAGGCCCAGCGCTGGCCCTCTGACAGCGCCAACTGCTCACGCAGGGCCTCGACCAGCCGCGACTTCCCCATCCCCGGCTCGGCCTCGACCCACACCGCCTGGCCGCGCCCTTGCGTGGCCCGCTGCCATGCCGCACACAACTCGCGCAGTTCGGCCTGGCGCCCGACCATGGGCGTCCAGCCCAGTTGACGGCGCGCGTCATAACGGTGCTGAAGGTCGCGGCTGCGATGTACCTGCCAGACCTCCGTGGGGGCAGGGCGCCCCTTGAGCGCGTGCAACCCGTGGCTACTGCCCTCAAAGTGGGCCTGAACCAGCTGCCAGGTGACGGCGCTGACAAGCACCTCGCCCGGTGCCGCCAACGACTGCAAACGTGCGGCCACATTGGGCGCATCGCCCAGTGCCAGCCGTTCCCGCCGGTTACCGGAGCCCATGTCACCGACCACAACCAGGCCCGTGTCCAGCCCCAGGCGCACGCGCAGCGTCACGGGCTGACCCGACACCGTACACGGTTGCTCGGCCAGCGCAGACACGATGTCCAGCGCTGCATGCACGGCGCGAACGGGGGCATCTTCGTGGGCTTGCGGGAAACCGAAGTACACCAGCAGGCCGTCACCCAGATACTGCGCCACCGTGCCGCCGTACGCCGCCAGCACCTGCGCTGCCACGCGTTGGTAATGCAGCACCGTGTCGCGCCAGGCCTCGGGTGACATGGACTGACACAACGCTGTCGAATCCACCAGGTCACAGAAGAGGATGGTCAACTGGCGCCGCTCGCCCGCATCGGCCGGGACGTCATCTGAGGGGGGCGACCAATCCGCCAGGGCGCGCATGAACCGCTTGCGGTCGCCCAGGTTGAGCCCCAGCCCGATCAGGTCGGGCTCGGTGAGCGCGTCAATGACATCGTCGGCCACACCTTCGGCCGCCAGGCGCGGCACCAGATGCCCCAGGCCCTGATGCACCAGCCACGTCACCCATCGGGCCGTCGGCTCGGGCGCGTCGGGCGGTGTGGGCTCGCTCATGGTTGCATCGCGGGCGCGGCCAGCGCCCAGGCCACGACCGTCTCCGGCATGAGGCTGGCGCCCTGCGACATCAGGCGACTCATCACCGGCGCAGGCAAGGCCGCATAGACCAGATCGTGGGCCACCTGATCCACACGCAGGATCAATGGATCCAGCGGCCCCAGATGGCCGCGGCTGCGCTTGGCATGCCCCAGCAGGCGCGCCGCATCTTCGGCACGCCCCTCGGCCGCCGCCAGCCAGGCCAGCACGCCGCTGTACAGGTCCAGCCATTCCCAGCCACGGGATTTGGACATGGTGAGGAAGTCCTGCAACAGCCCGCGGGCGGCGCGCCAGTCGCGCGCGCGCAGGCGGATGACGGCCTGTAGCGCCAAGGCGTGCAGCACGAAATTGTCACGCCGGCTGCGCCCTTCATCGAGGATGTGCTGGCAGGCCAGCCATGCGGCTGGCTCGTCGTTCATGGTCAGACAGATGCAGGCCAGATCGTGCCGTGCAGCCGACCGCATGCCGTCCAGCCCGTGCGCGCCCGTCAGCATGATGAGGTCTTCGCAGGCATGCCGCGCCTCCAGCAGCAGCCCGTCCGCGCGATACACGGTCACCTGCGCCATCAGACGCTGAGCGCGCAGGCGCGCGGGCCAGTCAGGACGTTCAAGCTGCAGCATCTCCTCCACCGCTGCGCGCGCCTGGGCCGGGTTGAGGGCACCGGAACCTGCCAGGCAACGCAACGCCAGGAACAGCCCCATGGCGTCGTCTGCAGCTCGGTAGGAGGCCGCCGCATGCAAGGCGAACTGGTGCATCTGATGGTTCGAGACGCCCCAATGCAGGCGACTGCGCTCCAGCCAGAAGCGCGACACGGCCGCACCGGGCGTCAGCGCCACGGCATGGGGCTCCAGCATTTGGCCGCGCCAGCGGCATTCGGGCGCCAGCCCCAACAACATGAACAGCGGACTGGCCGCACCCAGCAGCCGCAAGCCCAGCATGGGATCGACCTGGGTGCACCAGTCCAGCGCCAGGCGCACATTGTCGATGTCGGCGCCATGCTGCTGCAGCCAGGCCGCATCAGGCGTTTCCCAGTAAGCCCGGTATGCGGCATCCAGCGTATCGGCCATCAGCGCAGCGTGTCGCGCGCGCATGGCAGCCGCCTCACCGGCCTGTTCCAGACGGGCCCAGGCGTAGGCGCGCATGGTGTCCAGCAAGCGATAACGCGGCGGATCCGTGTCGTCGACCGCCACCAGGGAGCGATCCACCAACGAGGCCAGGCGTTCGATGGTGTCCCATGCATCGTCGCCCGGCTCACGCGCCAGTGCGCGTGCCATGTCGACCGAGAAACCTCCCACAAAGACGGACAGGCGCCGAAACACCGCCTGCTCAGCGCCGCTGAGCAGCTCATGGCTCCAGTCGAGCGCTGCGGCCAGCGTCTGCTGACGCAACGGCACGCTGTGGCCAGGCGCTGCCAGCAGCCTGAAACGCTCATCGAGCCGCGCGGCCACGCCCTGCAGACCGAGCAGCGGCACCCGCGAGGCTGCCAGCTTGATGGCCAGCGGCAGCCCATCGAGTCGCCGACACAGGTCTGCAATCAGTGCCACATGGGCGTCGGTCAGTTGGAAGCGGCGGTCCATCGCCCGGACCTGGTCGACGAACAAGGCAAACGCCCCGTGCCGCATGGCATCGTCCAGCGAGGCCCCCGGATCGGGCACCGACAGTGGGCCCAGCGTGAACAGCCGCTCGCCCGCAACCCTCAGCGGACACTGGCTGGTCGTCAGAACCCGCAGGCCAGCCGCCGTCTGCAGCAGAGTCGTGAGCAACTCGGCCACCGGCTCGACCACATGCTCGGCGTTGTCCAGCACCACGAGCAACTGCAGCCCGCGCAGCGCGGTTACCAGCGCCTGCGTGGTGTCGCCATCGGCCTGCGGCACATTGACGGCCTGGGCGAGTGCGCGGCAGACGGCCGCAGGCTCGGTCACGGCAGCCAGGTCCACCCAGACCGCCCCATCACGGCATTCCGCCGACCACGCCCGCGCCAGACGCACCGCAAAGGCGGTCTTGCCGACGCCGGCCGGCCCGGTGATCGTGACAAGCGAGGCGCCGTGCAGGGCCTCAATGGCCATCATGTCGGTGTCGCGCCCCCATAGCGTGCCACCAGCCAGCGGCAAACGCACCGCCGGCGCCGCACGAACCGGCCCGGCCGCGGCCCGCAGGTCCGCTTGGGTGTCTTGGGCCGGGGCAACGGCTGACACGATGGGCACCATGAACCGATAGCCACGCCCGGGGACCGTGGCAATGGCGTCGGCACCGAGCACTTTGCGCAAGGCGGAAATCTGGACCTGCAGGTTGTTCTCTTCGACCACCAGACCAGACCAGGCCTCCTCCAGCAACTCCGCCTTGCTCACCAAGCGTCCCTGTCGACGCAACAGCGCCACCAGGACATCGATGGCGCGGCTACCCACCGCCACGGCTTCGCCGTTGGCGTACAGCATGCGCTCAGCAGGGTTCAGCTCGTAAGGGCCAAAACGGTAAGGTTGCACCAACGGGAGGCCGACACGGGCCGGCACGATTCAGAACTATTTCAGGCAGGCTTCAGGACACCCGAGGGCGCCCAAGCCACAATGTAACCATTCTAAAGAAAGCTGATTTCCGGGATTCAGGAACAAAGCACATACACACACGCTGTCATCATCCGGCCCAACCGGACCCGCGGGGCGACGACCAGAACTGGCGTCGCCCCGCTTTTTTTCTGCCTCCCTTGACGCTGCACTGCTCACCCCGCATGCAGGTGGCGGGAAAACCTCACACATTCACTTACATTTGGCGCCATCTGCTTCACGCTTCTCGCCGATGTCGCCCTTCATGCTCTCCTTGCGTCGCCTGCTCCTGCCGCTTTGCTGCGCCGCGCTCGGCGTGCCGGCCATCGCCGGCGACAATGTCCTGCCCGACGCGTCCCCCGAGGCGCCACTGCCAGCGCTGGGCGCCTCGCCCTCTGGCTGGACCGCCTCCGGCACGGGCGCAGGCGGGTTCATGGCCGTGCAGTTTCAAGTCGCATTGTCCGACAAGGTGCGCGGCGTGGGGGTGCAGGGCGGCGGCGCCTTTAACTGCGCAGGCGGCTCCGCCCGCAGTGCGGCGCTGACCTGTACCTGTCCGGTTGGCGGCGACACCGGGTTCGCACCGCTGGGACTGATGTCAGGCATCGATCCCGCACACTGCATGGTGATGCCACCCGCCGTCATGGCTCGACGCAGTCTGGACAGCCTGCATGCCTTGTCGCCCCATATCCAGGCCAGGCGCCCGGTACGACAGGTGCGCGTGTGGCTGCATTCGTACGCCGAGGACGCCACGTTCGCACCCGCCGGGCTCGACAGCGTGGCGCGGTTTTACCGGGGCCGGGGCACCTCGGCAAGCCACATCCAGCGGATCACCACAAGCGCCCCGGCCATCGGCAGCCGGTGGCAGGGCGACATGCTGCGCTGGCTGCACCCGGCTGCGAGCCCACAGGTCAGCGTGCAACCCCTTGCGCCGCGCCCTGAAGGCCTACGGGCCTTCGATCAGCGCCCTTTTCACCCAATGGAAAATGGCCATGGGTTGGCCGACGCCGGCCTGATCTACGTGCCGGCCGCCTGCGAGCCTGCATCCCGCCCTGGCGCGGCCTGCCGCGTGCATGTCCACTTCCATGGATGCGCACTCGAGGCGCCGGACCCCCGCGGCCTGCGGTCATTGCACGCGTGGGCCGAAAGCCTGCGCATCGTGGTGCTTCACCCCCGAGCAGCGGCGGAGCCGACCCGCAATCCCGGGGCTTGTTGGGACTTCTGGGGAGCCAGCACGCCGCCCCCCACGGGTGGCAATCTGCTATTGGCACCAGCCTACGCCCGTGCCGACGCGCCGCAGATCGTCGCAGTGCACGACATGCTCGATGCGGTGACGCGGCCCGCTCCGCGCTGATCCTGCTGCCTCGTCAGCGCAGCACGAAACGCACGCCGGGCGGTGGCGCGGCAGGCGCCTGGGTATCCTGCTGCACCACCGATGCGGCCAGTCGCACGCGATCGGCGGGCAGCCGGGTGATCAGGTAAGCCTTGACGGTGTCTGCGCGGCGGTCGGCCAAGGCACGCAGCGCCGCGGCATCCACCGGTGCGGCGGCCTTCAGCAGGGCCATCTGCTCGGCGGGCGGCAAGGCTTTAGGCACCCCCACGACATTGCGCGGCTTGCGGATGTCGGCCGCGCGGTAGGCTGCCGCCAACCAACGGTCACGCTCCTGCGGCATCACTTCCACCTCATCGATCGGTACGCCCAACGCCCGCGCCTTGGCCACGCGCATCCACTGCGCGACCTGGGCTTCACGCAAGCCCTCCTCGTCCACGGCAGCGTGGGCCTGGCCGATGGCATCCAGCTTGAGCGCCGGGCGGTCGGTCAGACGCGCGCTCATGGCATCCAGGCGCTGCCGGGCGGCCTCTGTGAGCTCGGCCTGACCAGGGGCAAACGGCACTTCGCCCGCTTCGTCGCTGTCTCCGCCCATCAACAGCGCGAACGGCGCGGTCACGGCCTTGGTGACCAGGTTGACCACCACGCGCCACAGGATGCCGCCGACCGAGAACTGCGGATCGTCCAGCGACCCCGATATGGGAAGGTTGATGTCGATCTCGCCCCGGCTGTTCTTCAACAGCGCAACGGCCAGCCGAACAGGCAACCGAGTGGCGTCTGGGTCGCCCGAGGGCTCGCCGAACGTGAGTTGGTCCAGAAACAGCCGGTTGCTGGCGGCCAGTCGCCCCTCCTCCACCTTGTAGCGGACATTGACCGACAGCGTGCCACGCTCGATCGCATAGCCGGCATAGCGCGCGGCATAGGGCGTCATGCGAGTGAGTTCCACCCCCCGTGCCTCGCCTTCGATGTCCGTGAACAGCCGCGGGCCCAGCGGGTGCAGCGTGCCCTTGATGGACAGCGGTGCGCCATCGTCCACCGCGCCATCCAACTGCAGCTGGGCCGGCTCCGGCTGGCGGGCCGCCACAGCGGAGATGGTGCCGTTCAGACGGGTGAGCCGCGCAGAGTAGCTGGGCCGAATGTACGTGTCGGTGAAGTCGACCTGGCCGTTGGTCAGCTGGATCCCCCGCCAGCGCAGGTCCATCGGATTGGGGGGCGGCGCGTCGGCGGGGGCGCGGGCACCCTCGGTTGATCCACGCGCGGAAGCCGGCGGGGGCACAGCCGCCTGCGGCGTGGTGATCGAGGTCGCGGACTCGCCCTCGTCGCCACGCCGCACGATGCTGGCCAGATTGAGCCGGGCGTCGGGCTGCAGGATCAGACGCCCGTAAAAGTCCTGCAAGGCGATGCGCCCGAGATCAGCCTGTACCTGCCCTTGTCGCCAATGCAGATCCGTTCCATCCAGCGCCAGCCGCCGCCAACGCAAAAACTCGGCCTCGTTGACCTTGTCCAGCAGCTGCACCCGGTCCAGCCCCAAGCGCCCACGATACCGGACGGTCAGCGCGTCAGCCCCTGCGCCCGCACCCGAACCGGCACTCAGGCTCAGTCGACCGTCTGCCTGCGCCTGGGCCGACGCCAGCTGCACATTCAGGTGTGGCGCTAGGTAGGGCTGCAGCACCCGCAGATCCAGCGACTGGAGCGCCAGCCTGGCCTGCACGGCCAACGGCGAACGACGCACCTCGCCCTCGAAGCGCACTCGCCCATTGCCCTGCGCCAGCGTGTCCAGCTCGACCTGGATCGGGCGCACGGCGTCATGACTGAGCCCCTGGACAACCAGCGTGGTGCGCGCCAGTCGGAAAATCGCCGAAGGATCCGTCGCAGCGTCACGCACGCTGAGCTGGCACCCTTGGCACGACACACGACCGATGGACCACTGCCCGCTCGGCCGGTTGGCAGACATCGCCCCATCGCTCGCAGCCGTCCCATCGGCGCCCGCTGGCATCCGGGTCCAACCCAGATCCAGGCCATTGACATCGACCGACGCAATACGAGCCTGCCAAGCCGCAGACTCAGGGCCTTGTCTCGCCGACCATTGGGCCGTCACACCGTCAACCACCCCGTCTTGCCACATCAGATGATCGGTGCCTTGCGAGGCCTTGGCAGCAAAGCCCTGCAGTTGCACACGCGTGTTGGTGACTTGCAGTTGCCAAGACGGTGTGTACTGAACGGCGAGCGAGGCCTGGGCCGTCACGCGCCCCGCGGTGGGCGCCATGGGCAGGCGCCAGGTCGGCGCGAGCGGCCGCAGCCACGGCACGATGGCGGCGTCAGCAAGCGTCACGGTGGCCTGGCCCGCGCCATCGGCCAGCTGCCACTCGCCCTGAGCCTGCAGGCGGCTGCCCACCTCATCCTTCAGCCCCAGCTGCCAGCGAGCCGGCGGGGCCTTGGCATCCGAACGAAGATCGCGGACCTGCCACTTCACATCCTGCAGCACGGGCCACGGGGCGGTGGCCTCGGTCTGCACATCCAGCCGGCTGGCCGCCACGACCGCCTCGCCGACCGACCAGCGCCAGCGCACTGCCGCCTCGCCCTGCGGCGCTGGTGTCGCAGTGGACCGCGCCGCCGTGCGCACTGTCCCCGGCCTCGGCAGCGGACGAACCGCCAGCGACAACCCTTCCACGGCCACCCGGCCAACCGCCGCCTGATGGGTCAGCGGTTGCAGGTCCAGCCCGCTGAGCGTGAGCGCCTGCCATCCCAGTTGCACCTGCCCCAGCCCCGGCGCGCGGGGCAGGTGCAGGCCCAGGTCGGTGAGCACCACCTGGCCGCGCACCGACAGACTGGGCACTGGATCGACTGTCTGCTGCTCAAATGTCAGCGTCAGATCGGTGGACAAGCGCCCGCGCGGTGCCTCCACCCTCCATGCTGGCGGCAGCCATGGACCGGCGTGCGGCACCCACTCGGCCAGGTCCACATCGCGCCAGGTCAGCTTGAGTTCAGAGCGGTGGCCGGCCTGGAACGGCAAGGTCGAGCCGGCCAGACGCAAGGCGCTGCCGTTGACGCGGGCCTCCAGCAGGGGTTGAACCGCCACATCGATCTGGCTGGGCAGGCTGGAGACGAAGGGCACGCCCAAGCGGATGCGGTCGACGGCATGCGTCTGCCCCAGCACCCGGTCTTCATAGCGCAGACTGCCCTGCTCCAGCGCAATGTTGAAGACAGCAAAACGGGCCGGCCCTTCGCTGGCCGGCGCGGCCGCTCCCTGCTCACGCAGACGGGCGAGCACCGGCGAGATGTTCAAACGATCAGGCGCTTCACGCACCAGCGTGAGGGCTGGCGCCTGGACCTGCAGGCGCCGCAACACAGGGGCACGGTGCCACAGCGACGCCAATGACACCTGGGCCTCGATCGCCTGCACGCGCAACATGGGTGCATCGGGCGCACCGACCCTCAGCCCACTCAGGCGGGCCGTCAAGGTCCAGGGCGACAAGGTCAGCTCGTCGAGCGCCACCGGCACGCCCAGCGCCTGTTCGGCTGCTTCCGCCACCCGCGGTTTCAGGACTCCGGGCAGCCACGCCCCCACCCCCGCGGTCCAGCCCACTGCAACGACCGCCACCGCGGCCGCGACCCGCCAGAGCCTCGACGGGCCGCCTCCACCACGCGCGGGAGGCGCGTCCGCAGATCGAGGAGAAGGAGAAGGCTCGGCACGCATGACACACGATGGCAAAACGCCGCACACCTTGCGCGGCCACCCGACATGTTATGCCTTGCGCAGCATCATGGCGTGACACGCCCCGGACGCCCCCCGCTGTTGGACAATGCCCAACATGAACAAGCACCCCCTGACTTCACCCTGGCAAGTGGCCTACTGGCTGCTGGCCGTGATGGCCCTGCTCACCCTGCAGAGCTGGTGGCAGACGCAACAGACGGTCGAGGCCGTGCCCTACAGCGAGTTCGAGAAGGCCCTGGCTGAACGCCGCATCGAGTCGATCACGATCGGCGAGACCACGGTGACGGGCCACCTGCGCAGCAGCGATGGCAGCGGCAAGCGCGTGATCGTGGCCAACCGCGTGGAGCCGGCCCTGGCCGAGCGTCTGTCGCGTTACGACGTGCCCTACACCCGCGTGGTCGAGAGCACGTTCGTGCGCGACCTGCTGTCATGGGTCGTGCCATCCATGGTGTTTTTCGGGCTGTGGTTGTTCCTGATGCGGCGCTTTGCCGAGCGCCAGGGCATGGGCGGTTTCATGAGCATCGGCAAGAGCCACGCCAAGGTCTATGTCGAGACCGACACCGGCGTGAACTTTGGCGATGTGGCTGGCGTCGACGAGGCCAAAGCCGAGCTGCAGGAGATCGTGTCCTTCCTCAAAGATCCACGGGGCAACAGCCGCCTGGGCGCCCGCCTGCCGCGCGGGGTGCTGCTCGTGGGTCCGCCCGGCACGGGCAAGACCTTGCTGGCCAAAGCAGTGGCAGGCGAAGCCGGCGTGCCCTTCTTCAGCATCTCGGGCAGCGAGTTCGTCGAGATGTTCGTCGGCGTGGGGGCGGCACGCGTGCGCGACCTGTTCGAGCAGGCCCGCGCCAGGGCCCCGGCCATCATCTTCATCGACGAGCTCGACGCGCTGGGCCGCGCCCGCGGCGCAGCCGGCCCCATGAGCGGACACGATGAGCGCGAGCAGACACTCAACCAGTTGCTCGTCGAGCTCGATGGCTTCGACAGCTCCAGCGGCCTGGTGCTGCTGGCGGCCACCAACCGACCCGAGATCCTCGACCCGGCCCTGCTGCGGGCCGGCCGCTTCGACCGTCAGGTGCTGGTAGACCGACCCGACAAGCACGGCCGCGTACAGATCCTGCACGTGCACACGCGGCGCATCCGGCTGGCCCCGGAGGTCGACCTGGACCAGGTCGCCGCGCTGACCACCGGCTTCTCCGGTGCCGACCTGGCCAATCTCTGCAATGAGGCCGCGCTGGCCGCCACGCGCCGCGGTGGCGAGGCCGTGACACTGGCCGACTTCACGACCGCCATTGAGCGCATCGTGGCCGGCCTGGAAAAGAAGAACCGCGTGCTCAACCCGCGCGAGCGCGAGATTGTGGCCTATCACGAGATGGGTCACGCCCTGGTGGCCATGTCACTGCCCGGCACCGACCCCATCCACAAGGTCAGCATCATCCCGCGCGGCATCGGCGCGCTGGGCTACACCATCCAACGGCCCACCGAAGACCGCTTTTTGATGACGCGCGACGAACTGGAGCACAAGATCATGGTGCTACTGGGCGGGCGCGCAGCCGAATCGGTCGTGTTCGGCCACCTGTCGACCGGCGCCGCCGACGACCTCGCCAAGGTGACCGACATCGCGCGCGACATGGTCACCCGCTACGGCATGGACGCCGGCCTGGGCCATGTGGCCTACGACAGCGCGCCGACCCACCTTGACGTGCCCGGCTTTGGGCTGGGCGGCTGGCCCGTGAGCCCGCAGACGCAGGCCAGCATCGACGAGGCGATCCGCGCCATCGTCGCCCAGGCCTTCGAGCGCACCACGGCTGTGCTGCGCACGCACCGCGCCGTGCTCGATCGCTGCGCCCAGGCCCTGCTGCAGCGCGAGACGCTGGACGAAGCAGCGCTGCGCGCGCTCACGCCGGAGTTGCGCACCTCGCCCACCTTGTCAGAATGAACCGAAGGCCGTACCCAGCCCGATCACCACGGCCAGCGCGAACAAGGGCACACCCACAGCCACCACGGCGATGTCGAGGTAAGACTGGCGGTGGGTCAGCTTGCAGATCTCCAGCAGCGTGATCACCGCACCGTTGTGCGGCAAGGCATCGAGCCCGCCTGTGGCAATGGACGTGACGCGGTGGAGCAGATCGGGCGCAAAGCCCTGCTCCCGGCCCATGGCCAGGTAATCGTCGCCCATGGCCTGCAGGGCGATGCTCATGCCGCCCGAGGCCGAGCCGGTGATGCCGGCCAGCACGTTGACAACAATGGCCAACGAAATCAGCGGGTTGCTGCCACCGACACCCAGGATGGCATCCCGGATCAGCTCAAAACCGGCCAGCGAGGCCACAACGGCGCCAAATCCAACAAGCGAGGCCGTGTTGAAGATGGGCATCACCGACGCGGCCACACCTGCGTTGTACACGGCCCATCCCCGCGGCAGCTGACGCCAGGCGAGACCCAACAGCAACACGATCGACAGGCTGAGCGCCACGATGATGGCCCATACGCCGCGGACCGCGCCCAACTGGGTCTCACCATAAAGCGCCGCAGCCAGGTAGCTGGTATCAAGCCGCGGCAACCACCATTCGCCCACCACCAGGTTGAGCAGCACCACAGAGACGATGGGCGTGACGGCCGCGATCACCGGCAGGTCGTGCTCTGTCGAGGTGGTCGGTGTCCCGAGCCCCTGTTCGTCGTGCTGTCCGTAGCCCTCGCCGCCCAGCCGGGCCTGGCGATGACGCCATGTCAGCCACAGCAGCCCCCCGCCGAGCATCACCGCACCCGCGAGCACGCCCAAGCCAGGCGCGGCGAACGGCGTGGTGCCAAAGAACGGCATGGGAATGGCATTCTGGATGGCAGGCGTGCCAGGCAGCGCCGTCATCGTGAACGTGAAGGCACCCAAGGCAATGGTCGCTGGCACGAGTCGCTTCGGCACATCGGCCTGGCGAAACAGCTCGGCGGCAATCGGATACACCGCAAAGGCCACCACGAAAAGCGACACACCGCCGTAGGTCAGCAGCGCGCACGCCAGCGTCACGGCGAGGATGGCCTGCCCCGCCCCCAGGCGCCGGACAATCGCCAATGCGAGCACCCGCGCGGCGCCGGATGCCTCCATCAACTTCCCGAACAAGGCACCCAGCATGAACAGCGGGAAATACAGCACCACGAAGCCGCCAAGCGCCTTCATGAAGACCTGGGTGTAGCTGGCCAGCACCGGTGTGTCGGGCGTCATCAGCACCGCCACCAGCGCCGCCAAGGGCGCAAGCAGCAACACGGACAGCCCCCGATAGGCCAGCACGATGAGCCCGCCAAGGGCCAGAACAATGCCGACTACGCTCAACATGCGTTCATTCCTTTCACGGCTTCCTGGAGGACAAGGGTCGAGCGTCGACCCACATGGGTGCAGTTGCGCAACAGCCACTCATCGGCGGCCTGGCGCCCCACACGGTGCAGCCGACTGATCAGCGGCCAAGCCGCATTGAGCTTGCTGGACGCACCAAGTTCCGCCAGCTCCGCTTCGGCGTCGATGCGATGCAGGCGCAGATCGTTGAGTTTGTGAAACAGCGATGCCGGCCCGCTGCTGGCCGGCAGCCCCTCGGCGCGGAGCAACTGCTGGAGCAAGCCGATGGTCTGCAACTCTTTGACCAGACTGCTGTTGAACGTGATCTCGTTGAGCCGATCCAGGATGTCCGCCCCCCGCGTCGGGACCGAGGTTCGGCAACTCGGATTGATCTGCACCAGCACCAAGTCCGAACTGGGGCTCTCGGCAATCAGCGGCAGCAGCGATGGATTGGCCACATAGCCGCCGTCCCAATAGGCCTGACCGTCGATCTCCACCGCCCGAAACAGCAAGGGCAGGCAGGCCGATGCCATCACGGCGTCCACCGAGAGTTCTTCGTGTCGGAACTCGCGCAGCCGGCCGGTCTGTACGTGCGTGGCCGAGACGAACACCCGGGGGCGACAGTGCGCGCGCAGGAAGTCGAAGTCGACCTCGTCGGCCAGGATGTCACGCAGCGGGTTGAGATCCAGCGGGTTGAGCTGGTAAGGCGACAGCACGCGGCTGAACCAGTCCATGTACCAACCCCACGGCGAACTCGGCCCCATCCAATCCCAGAACAAGCCCGCCATGCCCTGCGAGGCCCCCGACGCGCGGCTCACCCGCGTCCAGAAGCGCAGCAAGGCCTCGCGAGCCTGTCGGCGTCCGCCCTGCGCGAAGCCATGGGCCAGCACCACCGCGTTCATCGCGCCTGCGCTGGTGCCGCTGATGGCCTCGATCTCCAACCGCTCGTCTTCGAGGAGCCGGTCGAGCACCCCCCATGTGAACGCGCCGTGGGCGCCGCCGCCCTGCAGCGCCAGGTCGATGCATTTGCGCGATTTGCCTGCCATTGATTTCCTTTCGTCAAAAGGACCGCCATGAGCCAAGCAGCCGGTTGGACAGATCGTGCCATAAGCACACGCCGTGCCCTGTGACGGAGGAAAGACCCTGCGCCGCGCTATGCTCAGGGGGCACCAGCCTCCTGTGAGAGGAATACGATTGACCGAATCCCATAGCCTGCCCTTTCTCAGAGAAGCCCTGTTGTTCCTGGCGTTTGCCGGGGTGCTGATTCCCCTGCTGCAACGCCTGCGGATCAATCAGATCCTGGGCTTTCTGGCGGTGGGCCTGCTGGTCGGGCCGTATGGCCTGGCACGCTGGACAGACACCCTGCCCTGGCTGGGCACCTTCACCTTCCGCGAGAGCGCCGAGGTCGGCTCGCTGGCCGAACTCGGGGTGCTCTTCCTGATGTTCATGATCGGGCTGGAGCTGTCGACCGAACGCCTGGTGGCGCTGCGGCGATGGGTGTTTGCGGCAGGGGGCGCACAGGTGTTGATCAGCGGGGCCTTGATCGGTGGGGTGGCCTACCTGTTCGGCAACCGCTGGGAAACCGCGCTCGTGCTGGGCCTGGTCCTGGCCTTGTCATCCACCGCAGTGGTGGTGCAATGGCTCACCCAGCGGCGCGAGTTGGCCTCGCCACAGGGCCAGGCCACCTTTTCCGTGCTGATGCTGCAGGATCTGGCCGTGGTGCCCATCCTGATTCTCGTAGGCCTGCTCTCGCCCGAGAACAACGACGAATCGGTGGGCCGCATCCTGGGCATGACGGTGCTGAAATCGGTGGCGGCGATCACCCTCATTTTCGTCATCGGCCGGCGCATGATCCGCCCGCTGTTCAAGGCGTTTGCGCGCCAGCACCAGCCCGAGGTGTTCATGGCGCTCACGCTGCTGACCACCATGAGCATGGCCTGGCTGACGGCCGAGGCCGGCCTGTCGATGGCGCTCGGGGCCTTCCTCGCCGGCCTGCTGCTGTCCGAGACCGAATACCGGCATGAGGTGGAGGTCACGATCGAGCCCTTCAAGGGCCTGCTGATGGGCCTGTTCTTCATGTCGGTGGGCATGAGCATCGACCCGTTGGCCGTGTTGCGCAACCCGGTGTGGGTGCCCCTGTCGGTCATCGGGCTGATGCTGATCAAGGCCATCGTGGTGACGGTGATCTTCCGCATCGGGCGGTTGTCGTGGGGCCGCGCCATCGAAGGCGGCCTGCTGTTGAGTCAAGGCGGCGAGTTTGCCTTCGTCGTCGTCGGGGCGGCCACCGCCAGCGGCCTGATGAAGCGCGATCTGGCGCAGTTCATGCTGCTGGTCGTGGGGCTCAGTCTGTTCATCACACCAGCGCTGGCCTCACTGGGCACGCGGCTGCGCGAGCGCCTTGACAGGCAGGCCGCGTTCGTCCCGCCTGAGGACATGGTGCCCGACGACCTGCGCGATCAGGTCATCATCGCCGGCTTCGGCCGCGTTGGCCAGCTGGCTGCCGAGGTGCTGCAACGCGAAGGCGTGCCTTACGTGGCCATTGAGCAAGATGCCAAGAGCGTGGCGCACTGGCGCAACCTGGGCCAGCCCGTGTACTACGGCAACGCAGCCCGCACCGACCTGCTGCAACGCCTGCGGGCGGAGCAGGCGCGCCTCATCATCGTGACGATGGACAATCCCGCCTCGGCGCTGCACACGGTCAAGGCCGTGCGCCAGGCCTTCCCGCACCTGGCCATCGTGGCGCGCTCGCGTGATGAGCGCCACGCCCAGGAGCTGGTGGCCGCTGGCGCCGGGCAGGTGATCCCCGAAACCCTGGAGGCCGGCCTGCAGTTGTCGGCCGCCGTCCTGCTGGGCCTGGGCCATGCTGAAGCCCATGTGGCCCATCTCATTGAAGCCGAACGCAACCGCCGCGTGGCGCTGTTGCGCATCTGAGTATCCGACCATGTCTCTGAAGAAAACCGACCTCGCCCGCCTGATGGGCCTGAAGATCGAAGGCAAGATGAAACGCCAGGGCGTGCCCCCGCGCTTCGGCCAAGGCGCCCGCGCCGTGGCGCGTACCGAGCGCCCCGCCCTGTCGGACAAGCCCGCCGAGCAGGCTCCCAGCCTGGTGCCCATGACCTGCAAGCTGCCCGCCCCGTTGGCCGCGAGACTGCGTGACGCCGCCGCCGCGCATCCGGGCAAGCTCAATGGTCTGATGGCCGAGTTGCTGACGCAGGCATTGCCGCAAGCGCCCGTTGCCCAGCCAGCCGTGACCCAAAAGCCCGTGGCAAAGAAGGCCACCGCGCAGAAGGCCGCTGCGAAGAAAGCCGTCGCCAAGACGGCGGCCGTCAAGCAGCCGGCCACCAAGAAGGCAGCGGCCAAGAAGGCGACAGCGAAGACCGCGCCAGCCCGAAAAGCCGCCGGGCGCTGAAGCCGCACGGCCACCGACATGCCCTACGCCATCGCGGTGCGGGCGCTGTGCGAGTTCACCGCCCGCACGGGCGACCTGGATCTGCGCTTCACCCCTGCGCCCAGCGCCGAGGAGGGCATGGCGGGCCACCTGCTGGTGCAGGGCCGGCGGGGTGCCCATTACCAGGCCGAGCTACCCTTGACGGCCACGGTGGGCGAGCTGACGGTGCGTGGCCGCGCCGATGGCTACGACCCCGTGCGCCAGCGGTTGGAAGAAATCAAGACGCACAAGGGCGATCTGGCGCTGCAGCCAGCGCACCACCGCGCGCTGCACTGGGCCCAGGCCAAGGTGTATGGCGCGCTGCTCTGCCGTGAGCGGGGCTTGCAGACGCTGGAGGTGGCCCTGGTCTACCTCGACATCGGCACCCAACAGGAGACCGTGTTCTGCGAGCAGCACACGGCCGACGCGCTGGAGGCCTTCCTGCAGACGCAGTGCGCCCGCTTTGCCCAGTGGGCTCAGCAGGAAGCCGCCCACCGCGCCACTCGCGATGCGGCCTTGCACGCGCTGCGCTTCCCGCATGCCGATTTCCGGCCCGGTCAGCGGGCGCTGTCGGAGGCGGTCTACCGTGCGGCCGTCCAGGCGCGTTGCCTGCTGGCTGAGGCACCGACCGGTCTGGGCAAGAGCATCGGGACGGTCTTCCCCTTGCTCAAGGCCATGCCCTCCAGCGGGCTGGACAAGCTCTGCTTCCTCACGGCCAAGCGATCCGGACGCACCCAGGCCTGGCATGCACTGAAGCAGCTGTCGATGCCTGCTTCACCAGCCCCGGCGTTGCGCGCGATGGAACTGCTGGCACGCGAGCGCGCGTGTGAGCATCCCGACAAGGCCTGCCATGGCGAGAGCTGCCCGCTGGCCCGGGGCTTTCATGACCGACTGCCCGCGGCCCGGCAAGCGGCGGTTGGCATCCCTGTGCTCGATGGCCCCGCCCTGCGCGCCCTCGCCGCTGAACACGGCATCTGCCCCTACTACCTGGGGCAGGAGATGGTGCGCTGGGCCGATGTCGTGATCGCCGACTACAACCACTACCTCGACCCCTATGCGCTGCTGTACGCGCATGTGCAGGCGCAGGGTTGGCGAGTGGGTCTGCTGCTGGACGAGGCCCACAACCTGGTCGACCGCGCCCGGCAGATGTACAGCGCCGAGCTGGACCACGACGCGCTGCGCCTGGCCCGGCGCAGCGCGCCCAAGGCGCTCAAACGCCCGCTCGATCAACTCCACCGCGCCTGGCTGGCTCAAGCCCGTGTGGCCCAGGCCGACCACAGCGTGCTGCCCGATCTGCCCGCCGCCTGGCATGGCGCGCTGCAGCGCGCCACCTCGGCCATCGGCGAGTACCTGGGCGACCACCCCACCGAGGTTCTGCCCGATCTGCAGGCCTTCTACCTGAACGCGCTGCACTTCAACCGCATGGCCGAGACCCTCGGCCCGCATGCCCTGGTCGACATGCAATGCGACGGCGATGCCCATCGCGCACCACACAGTGTGATCGGCATCCGCAACGTGCTGCCCGCACCGCATCTGTCGCCGCGCTGGGCGCTGGCCCACACGGTCACGCTGTTTTCAGCCACGCTGCAACCGCCGGCCTACTTTCTCGCCATGCTGGGCCTGCCGGACAACACAGTGTGCATCCGCGTGCCCGCGCCCTTCCAGGCAGCGCAGCTCAGCGTGCAGGTGGCGCGCGAGGTGTCGACGCGCTACGCCGATCGGGCCAGGTCCCTGCCGGCCATCGTGGCCCTGATGGCGGAGACCTTTCATGCGCGCCCCGGCAACTACCTGGCCTTTTTCAGCAGCCACGCCTACCTGCAATCGGTGGCCGACGCCTTCTCGCAGGCCCACCCTGACGTGCCCGTCTGGCGCCAGCAGCGCAGCATGAACGAGGCCGAGCAGCAGGCCTTTCTCGACCGCTTCACGCCCGAGGGGCAAGGCATCGCCTTCGCCGTGCTGGGCGGCTCATTCTCGGAGGGCATCGACCTGCCAGGCACACGGCTGGTAGGCGCCTTTATCGCCACGCTGGGGCTGCCACAGGTCAGCCCGTTGCTCGAAGCCATGCGCGACCGTCTGGGCCAACTTGTGGAACGCAGCGTCGGGGACGGTCACGACTGCGCCTACCTCTACCCTGGCCTTCAGCGCGTCGTCCAGGCTGCGGGACGCGTCATCCGCACCCCCCAGGACCATGGCGTGGTCGTGCTGATGGACGACCGCTATGGCCGACCCGCCGTGCAGCGGCTGCTGCCCGACTGGTGGCCTCGGGCGATCAACGTGTGACGATGTCGCGCTGCATGGGCGCGAGCTTGGCCAGCAGCTTGTTCTGCGCCGCGTTGGGAACACCGGCTCGCGTCATGGCGATCTGCAGGTCTTCGGCCAGCGCGTTGAAGTGCGCATGGGTCAACCCCATGTTGGCGTGCGAGGACTTCATGTCGGCGCCCTGGTAGACGCAAGGGCCGCCCGTCAACTGGCAGAACTGCTCGGTCAGCTGCACCTTCAGCCGCGGAATGGACGTGGGCGTAAAGAACATCGCGATTCGCGGGTCTTTCTGCACTTCAACCAAGAAGTCGTCGACCACGCGTGCCATGCCCTCCTTGCCACCAAAGGCCTGGAAGACCGCATCATCGGCCGCCCGCGCGGGTTGCATCGCCAGCAGCGCGCCGGCCATCACCGTGCCCAGCAGCACGCGCTTGATCAGTTGTGTACGCATCATCTTGCTCCGTCTTCGATCAGAAGCCCACCTGCACCGACAGGTAGGGCCCCTTCTGGGTCTGGGGATTCAGGGCTTCCACGATGCGACCGAGGTTCACATAGGCCAGCGACATGGACACGTTCTTGGTGGGGAAGTAGGCAACGAAGGCGTCATAGGCATCTTCGTCCGAGGCCAGGCGGAGGCTGCGCGGCTTGGCGCGGTACTCGAGGCCCGCGGCCACATGGCGGCTGAACAGGTACGCCACCGACAGCTCCGGCGCCAGGCGGTAATGGTTGTGAACATCACCGCCGAAACCAAGCAGACCGAACTGATTGGCACGGGTGGCGCGCAACGTGCCGTTGATCAACAGGCTCTGGTCAAGCAGGATCTTGGTGGCCGAGACGTAATAGTCGACACCGCTGTTGTCGCGCGCGCCAAGGTCGCGCGGTTTCAGGCCATTGAGGATGCCGCCGCTGATGCCTTGATGCGATTTGATCTGGGCACCCACGGCAATCTGAGGCAGCCAGCGGTCCTGATCGTAGACCGCATCGCCAGCTACCTTGACCTTCAGGCCCATGATGTCCTGACGCACGGTGACGTCATCGAGCGGGTTGTTGCGGCCGGTACCACGAAAGGCCTGCCGGGCATACGACAACTCGACGCGATCCATCAGGCCCACGGCCACGCCGTAGGTGTCCAGTGCGTACTCGCCGGTGCGCACCACCGTGTAATGGGCGTTGGCGCCATAGCTGTCTCGCGTGCCATAGCCGGTGATCAACGCCCAGGGTGTCAGCCCGCCGCCGCCCGCGCCTTCGACCTGGCTCACACCGCCGGTGGCGAGCAGCTTGCCCATGTCGGGCTTGGGCACCGATTGCGCCGAGGCGGCGCCCAGGGCCATCAGGCCCGCTGCGGCCAGGCCACGGCCCAGCCACGTTCCAATTGTCTGCATGTAGGTCCTCCTGTTGCCGAGCGCACCATGCAACCCGGGCTGGGACCCCTTACGCAGTCAGGTTGCAAACGGATGCAGCACAGCAGAGCCGGCGCTGCTCACCCGAGCGCCCTGCGCAGTGAGCGCAAGCTTTGCCGCAATCGCGCCATGCCCGCCCAGGGGTCGGGCTCGACCAGGCGAGCCCCGACGGTCCGCACCGTCCAGTGGGCGCCACCGCGCAGATCAGACAGTTCCGACCAGTCCACCGGCACCGACACCCCCAGACCCGGCCGGGCGCGCGGCGACCACGCCGACACCGTGGTGGCGCCACGGCCGTTGCGCAAGTAGTCAACAAAAATGCGTCCCACGCGGTTGCGCGGACCGCTCTTGCTGACGAAGCGATCCGGCAGCGTGGCGGCGAGGTGGCGAACCACCGCATGCGACAAGGCTTTGACCTCGTCCCACCCCTCGCGTGGCGCAATCGGTACCACCACATGCAAGCCCTTGCCCCCGCTGGTCTTGAGGAAGCTGCGCAGCCCCAGTTCTTCGAGCAGGGCGCGCACCAGCTGCGCCGCCTCCTGCACACGCGCCCAGGGCACGCCCTCGCCGGGGTCCAGATCGAAAGTCATGCGATCCGGGTGCGCCAGATCGCGCGCCCGACCGTTCCATGTGTGCAGCTCCAGCACATTGGCCTGCATGGCGTCCAGCAAGGCCTGCACATTCTGGACGGCCAGCAGCGGCGGATGGCCCGGATCGAGCGCTGCCGGCAGGCGGGTCAACCCCTTGAGGCCCGCGCCGCCGGCATGCTTCTGAAAGAAGGTCTCGCCCGCCAGTCCGTCGGGCGCTCGCAGCAGCGCCACCGGGCGGTCGGCGAGTTGAGGCAGCCAGCGGCGGCTGGCTGCTGCGGCGTAGTCGACCAGGTCCTGCTTGGTCAGACCAGAAGCCGCGTCCACCACGCGGTGCGGGTTCGTGACACGAAACCGTGCCAGCATCGGTCCACGCTTGGGTGCCTCCAACGGTGGGGCAACGGGCTTGTCCCGCCGGACCTGACGGGCCGGCTTGTCATCACGCAGGCCATGGAAGACGGCCTGTCGCAGGTGGCCGTCACGCGTCCAGGCGGCAAACGACACTTCTGCGACCAGCACGGGCTTCACCCACCGCGCCTTCAATCCTTTGGGCAGCGCCACGAAGGGCATGGTGTCGCTGTGCAGCCGCGTGAGTTGAGTGTGCAGACCACGCAAGGCCGCCTCGGTGAAGCCCGTTCCCACCTGCCCGACATGGTGCAGCCCCCCAGCCGCGTCGTGCACGCCGAGCACCAGGGCGCCAATCCCGATGCGCCCGCCTTTTGGCGCGGTGTAGCCCGCGACGACGAACTCCTGCCGCTGCGTGCACTTGAGCTTGATCCAATCGGCGCTGCGGCCCTGCGGGTAAGGGGCCTCGCGGCGTTTGCCCATCACCCCTTCGACCCGCAAGGCACATGCCGCGTGCAACAGCGCCTGGGGCGCCACGGGGAAGTCTTCGCTGAACCGCACGCGGGGCGCGCTCAGCGCCAGCACACGTTCCCTTAAGGCTTCACGCCGAAGATACAAGGGCTGCGCGCGCAGATCCTCGTGGGCCGCGAAGGGCAGGTCGAACACGTGGTAGACGATCTCGTCGGTTCGGCCTACCTCGAAAGCGGCCTGCAAGGCCTGGAAATCCGCGGTCCCGTCTGCGGCAGGCAGCACGATCTCGCCGTCCAGCCAGCAACCCGCCAGCGCGGGCTGGGCCAGATCACGCGCCAGCGCCGGGAGCCGATGCGTCCAGTCCAGCCCCTGGCGGGTGAACAGACGCACCTCGCCATCCGCCACGCGCGCCAGGATGCGGTAGCCGTCGAACTTGATTTCGTACAGCCATTCACCGGCGGCGGGCGGGGCTGACACCAGCGTGGCCAGCGCGGGCGACAGCTTAGGCGGCAAGCCGCCTGGGTCACCGCGTGGCGCGGCGACGGGGGTGCTGCCATCTCGTTCCTTGATGAGCAGCCAGGGCGGCTGGCGATCGCCCTCGTGACCGCGCAGCCGCACCAGATTCCACACCCCTGTCAAGCGCTGACCCTGTAGCGCGAAACGCAGCTTGCCGGCGCGGTAGCCCGCCTGCGCATCGCCCAGCGGATGCCATGTGCCCTCGTCCCAGATCTGAACGGTGCCGGCACCGTAGTGCCCCGGCGGGATGACGCCTTCGAATCGCGCATAGGCCAGCGGGTGGTCTTCCACCTCGATGGCCATGCGACGGTCGGCCGGATCCAGGCTGGGCCCTTTCGGCACGGCCCAACTCTTGAGCACCCCATCGAGCTCCAGCCGGAAGTCGAAATGCAGGCGCCGAGCCTGGTGGCGCTGCACCACAAAGGCCCGCTCGGCCAAGCCGGCGCGCTCGCCTTGTCGCACGCGGCCACGGCCGCGCCTGCGCTCCGTCGCAGCGCCCGACTCGTCACCAGAGGGCTCAGGCGTGCTGGCAAAGCGCCGCTTGGTCCGATAGCTGGCCAGGGGGTCGGTCATGCCGGCCAAGGAGCAAGCCGCGCGCCCAACAACCGTCGGCAGGGCGGATGGGCAGGCAGCTGCCGCGCCCCGGGGCGTGCCACCCCGCTCGCAGGCACGCCACCTGCCGGCTGATCTGGCGCAAGTCTGCACACACCATCCTGCAATGGTCGTCGGTGATCCCGCGGCCACCCATGCGTGAGGGCCCCATGCTCCGCTCAATCTGGAAAGGCGCCATTTCCTTCGGTCTGGTCCACATTCCCGTGGCCCTGTACCCCGCCACGCGCGACGACCAGATTGACTTCGACTGGCTCGACCGCCGCACCATGGACCCGGTCGGCTACAAGCGCATCAACAAGCGCACGGGCAAAGAGATCGCCAAGGAGCACATCGTGCGCGGGGTCGCGGCTGGCGAAGGTGAGTATGTGGTGGTCGGCGATGACGAACTGCGCGACGCCTACCCGCGCACCACCCAGACCATCGAGATCGAGGCCTTCATCGACCCCCGCGAGTTGCCCTTCGTTCACCTGGAGCGCCCCTACTACCTTGGGCCACTGAGCCGTGGTGAGAAGGTGTACGCGCTGCTGCGCGAGACCCTGCTGGCCACCGAGCGCATCGGGCTGGCCCGCGTGGTGATCCACAGCCAACAGCACCTGGCGGCGCTGGTGGCTTCCGGGCCAGCCCTGGTGCTCAATCTGCTGCGCTGGCCCAGCGAGATCCGCACCTGGGAGGACATCCCCTTGCCCGAAGCCGGCCCGCGCGCCGCCGGGCTGACCGAGCGCGAATTGAGCATGGCGCGCGCGCTGGTCGACGACATGAGCCGCCCGTGGCAGCCAGAAGCCCACCACAACGCCTTCCGCGAGGCCGTGATGGCGCTGGTCGAGCGCAAGCGCGAGGCGGGCGATGTCCACCAGGTCACGCCGCTGGAGCCGCAAGTGCCGGGGGCGTCGGCTCCCACCAATGTGATCGATCTGACCGAACTGCTCAAGCGCAGCCTGGCCCATCCCGCCAACCCACCCACCCCGGCCCGTCGCAAACGCGGGGCCTCTTGACACAGGAGCTCACCCCATGTCCGTTCACCTCAAGCCCCTTCACGAACAGGTCATCGTCATCACCGGCGCCTCCAGCGGCATCGGCCTGGCCACCGCAGAAGCCGCCGCGGAGGCCGGCGCCAAACTGGTGTTGGTCGCGCGCAGTGGCGAGACGCTCGAGTCCATCGTGCAGCGCCTGCAGATCGCCGGGGCCCGAGCCATCTCGGTGGTGGCCGATGTAGGTCGTCAGGCCGACATGCAAACGGTGGCGGACACCGCCATCAGCCACTTTGGCTGCATCGACACCTGGATCAATGACGCAGGTGTGTCGATCTTCGGCCGGCTGGAAGAGGTCTCCGACACCGACAACCGCAAGCTGTTCGACACCAACTTCTGGGGCGTGGTCTACGGCTCGCTCGCCGCGCTGCCCCACCTCAAGCGCCATGGCGGTGCGCTGATCAACCTGGGCAGCGAGGTGTCCGATACCGTGCTGCCCCTGCAGGGCATGTACAGCGCCTCGAAACACGCGGTGAAGGGCTTCACCGACGCGCTGCGCGTCGAGGTGGAGCAGCTTGACAAAGCCCCGGTGTCCATCGTGTTGATCCAGCCCACAGCGGTCAACACACCCTTCCCCGACAACGCACGCAACTACCTGTCGGTCGAACCGCAGCTGCCCACGCCGCAGCTCGACCCTCGGGAAGTGGCCCAGGCCATCCTGAAGGCCGCCACCGAAGGCGGGCGAGACATCACCGTCGGCGTCATGGCCAAGCTCAATGTGGCGGCAGCCCGCTTCATGCCCAGCCTCAGCGACCGCATGGCCGCACGACAAGCCGATCGCCAGCAGCGCGACGAGCCAGCGCAGCACAGCGAGGGCGCGCTTTACCGGGCCAGCCAGCGCGGTCAGGTTTTCGGTCGCGGGGCCAGCCAGCACTGAGGCCTCAGGAGCGCACCATGCCGCGCGTGCCTGCCCACAAGCCGCTGGTCTGGCTGCCGGCGTGCCACCGCCATCTGGACCTGTCCGACCCGGGCGGCTACACGGTGCTGGCCGACCGCTATGCCGCCGTGGTATGCCAGCTGCGCATGCAGCCCGTACTGTTCCCGATGGCCGGTGCTGCGGATGTGCCCGGCTTGCTCCCGCTGGTCGATGGCGTGTTGCTCACGGGCTCGCCGTCGAATGTGGACCCATACCACTTCGGTCTCAGCGCCCTTGAAAGCGATCTGCTGGACCCGCGACGCGACCGGCTCACGATGGCGCTGGTACGCGCGGCCATCGAGTCCGGTACGCCGCTTCTCGGCGTCTGCCGCGGGTTGCAGGAGATCAACGTCGCCCTCGGCGGCTCGCTCTACCAGCAGTTGCACACCGAGACCGGCCGGCTCGACCACCGCGAGCCGGAAACCGACGACCTGGAGGCGCAGTTTGCCGAGCGCCACGATGTGATGCTGACGCCCGGCAGCGCATTCGCCCAGTGGGCGGGCGGCCTCACCGCACGCGTCAACTCGCTCCACGCCCAGGGCATCCGTGAGCTGGCACCCGGCCTGGTGGCCGAAGCACATGCACCCGATGGGCTGGTCGAGGGCGTGCGCGTGGCCGACGCCAAGGCCTTCGCCTACGGCGTGCAGTGGCACCCGGAATGGCAGCACGACCGCATCCCCTTCTACCAGCGCAGCCTGGAGGCCTTCGCCCGGGCGTGCCGCACACGCAGCCAGACACATCCGCTGCGCTACGACGATGCGGCCTGAGCCCTCAGGGTGAACGTAAACTGGCGGCCTGTCCACCTGTTTGCGAACCATGAGCCAGACCGAGCGCCCCGCCCTTCCCGACCATCTGTCGATCGATCCGCGCAGCCCCCACTACAACGCCGACGTGTTCAAGCACGACATCGGCATCCGTTTCAACGGCAAGGAGCGCGGCGATGTCGAGGAGTACTGCGTCAGCGAAGGCTGGATCAAGGTCGCTGCGGGTCGCACGCTGGACCGCAAGGGTCGCCCCATGCTGATCAAGCTAAAAGGCCAGGTCGAAGCCTTCTACCGCTGATCGCCCCCGGCGGCGTGCTCCGCCAGCAGGGTCACCAGCACGGCTGCGTCGCTGCGGGCGCGCAACCCGTGCACCTGCCCACCTGGCAACACCACCAGCCGGCCGGCCTGCAGCGGAAGCACGCCGCCGGGCCAGAACACCTCTACTCGCCCCTCCAGGCAATGCAGCACGCTGGCACATGCCACGCTGTGCAACGGCTGATCTTGCCCGTCGCGCAGCACGATGTGCAGCAATTGCAATCCTTCGGCCCGGATCAGGCTGGTGCTGGGCGTGTCCGCCAAGCGCGCACCCAGCGGCGCCAGGTCGATCACTTCCATGGGATGGGCGTGAGGCAGGGCCATCAATGCTCCTCGTATCCGGAATGCCGCTCCATTGGCAAGTCACAGGCCTGCCCGCAAACCACGACGTCAGCGTGGTTTTGCCATGGGCCAACGTGGCGGACTTGGGCATTCTGACGGCCACGGAGACACTCGGATGCAGCAGCCCCCCCTTCCCGACAACGAACCCCAACGCCTGGCGTTGCTGTACGCGCTGGATCTGCTTGACAGTCCGAACGAGCCCGTTTTCGACACCCTGACCCGGCTGGCAGCACGCACCTTGCGCGTCCCCACGGCGCTGGTGTCCTTGCTGGACACCAACCGCCAATGGTTCAAATCCCGCGCGGGCCTCGACGCAGCGGAGACGCCGCGCAGTCAGGCCTTCTGTGCGCACACCATCCTGAAGGACGAGCCATTGGTCGTCCACGACGCCCGGCTCGACCCACGCTTTCGCGACAACCCGCTGGTCACTGGCCCATTGGCAGTGCGGGCCTATGCTGGCGTGCCACTGCGCAGCGTTGAGGGACTGGCCTTGGGCACGCTGTGTGTACTGGATCAGTCGCCACGCGAGTTCACGGCGGATGAGCTCGCAACGCTGGCCGACCTCGCCGACCTGGCCCGCCAGGAGCTGCTGCGGCGGGAAGCCAGCCTGCAAGCCCGCACGCTGGCACAAGCCGATGGCCGCCTGCTCGCCCAACGAGGCGCGCTGGTGCAAACTTTGTTCGAACACGCGGCCGTGGGCATGGCCATGGTCGGATTGGATGGCTCATGGCTGCGTGTCAACCAGCGCATATGTGACATCCTGGGCCGCCCTGCCGCGGCACTGATCGGTCACACCTTTCAGGCCGTCACACACCCGGACGACCTGAATGCCGACCTCACCCAGATGCAGGCCCTGCTGCAGGGCGAACGTGACCAGTACGCCATGGAGAAGCGCTACCTGCGTCCCGACGGCACGGTGGTCTGGGGTCAGCTCACCGTAGGCATCGTGCGCGAGCACGGTGTGCCGGCCTGGTTCGTGGCCACGGTCGATGACATCTCCAGCCGCAAGGCCACCGAACACGCGCTGGCCATGCTGCGCGACGACCTGGAGCGCCGTGTGCTGGACCGCACGGAGCAACTGCGGGTGCGCAGCGAGCAGCTGGAAGCCATCCTCGAGAACGCACTGGACGCATTCGTGGCCATCGACGGCGATGGTCTGGTCATCCACTGGAACCGCCAGGCGGAACAGACGTTCGGCTGGAGCCGAGCCGAAGCCACCGGCCAGCCACTCGCGCAGCTCATCATTCCGCCGACCATGCGCGAGGCCCACGTCGCCGGCATGGCCCACATGACCCGCACGGGCGAGGCCCCGGTCATCGGCCAGCGCATGGAGTTGCCCGCGATGCGGCGCGACGGCCTCACGCTGCCCTGCGAGGTCACCATCAACACCTTGCCGCAGACCGGTGGCAAGCCCGTGTTCTTTGCCTTTCTGCACGACATCTCTGCGCGCCGTTCGGCCCAGGACGCCCTGCTTGCCAGCGAGCGGCGCGTGCGCGTGATCACCGACAACCTGCCCGTGCTGGTGGCCTACGTCGACCGTGAGCAACGATACGGCTTCTGCAATGCAACCTACCGGACCTGGCTGGGCGTGGACCCCGCCGCAGCGGTGGGGCAGCACGTGGCCGCCGTATTGGGCGAGCAGGGTTACGCCCTGCGGCGGCCGCTGATCGAACGGGCGCTGGCGGGCGAGCAGGCCGAAGCCGACATCGAGGTGCCGCAGGGGGACGACGTGCGCCATCTGCATCTGCGCTACTTCCCGGACACGGCTCCCGATGGTCAGGTACAGGGCCTGTACGCGTTGGCCACCGATGTCACCGAGACCCGCCTCGCCCACCGCCAGCTCATTCAGCTCGCGCGTACGGACGCACTCACCGGGCTGCCCAACCGCCGCGCATTCGAAGAAGCCTTCGACCAGGCAATGGCCCGCCACCGGCGTACGGGCCGGCCGATTGCGCTGGCCTTTATGGACATCGACCGCTTCAAGCTGATCAACGACACCCATGGCCATGGCATCGGCGACGAAGTCCTGCAGACCTTTGCGCTGCGGCTGACCTCGTGCGTGCGCATGACCGACACCGTGGCCCGCCTGGCGGGCGACGAGTTCGTGATCATCCTCGAAGGGCTCAACCACGCCCACGAAGCCGACATCGTCGCGCGCAAGATCTTGGCGGCGATCGACCACCCCTTCGAGCTCAGCGCCGGGCTCACGCTGCCCGTTCAGACCAGCATCGGTATCGCCTATCAGGCTCGGGGCCAGCACGGCGCTCAAGCACTGCTGGAGGCGGCCGACCGCGCGCTGTATGCGGCCAAGGCCGCCGGCCGCAACACGCACTGTGTGATCAGCACGGATGCCGCCTGAGCGCCACGGGCAGCCCGGCCCGGCGCGTGTACCATCGACGCGCAGAAGGAGACACGCTCGATGACACTCGCATTCCATGGCCGCGTGGCCATCGTCACTGGCGCAGGCGGCGGCCTGGGCCGTCAACATGCCCTGGCCCTCGCAGCCCGCGGCGCCAAGGTGGTCGTCAACGACCTCTCACCCGAGGCTGTGGCCCGCGTGGCCGATGAGATCCGGGCAGCCGGCGGCGAGGCACTCGGCGTGGCCTGCTCGGTCACCGACATGGCGGCGGTGCAGGCCATGGTGCAACGGGTGCAGGACACCTGGGGCCGCGTGGACATCCTGGTCAACAACGCCGGCATCCTGCGCGACAAGTCGTTTGCCAAGATGGAGCTGGACGACTTCCGGCTCGTGATGGATGTGCACGTCATGGGTGCCGTGCACTGCACCAAGGCCGTGTGGCCGCTGATGACCGCGCAGAAGCATGGCCGCATCGTGATGACCACCTCGTCGTCTGGCCTCTTCGGCAACTTCGGCCAGGCCAACTACGGCGCCGCCAAGATGGCGCTGGTCGGCCTGATGCAGACCTTGTCGATTGAAGGCGCCAAGCACGACATCCGCGTGAACTGCCTGGCGCCCACCGCCGCCACGCAGATGACCGAAGGCCTGCTGCCGCCCGCCATGCTGTCGCTGCTGCAGCCCGAGGCGGTCGTGCCCGCGCTACTCGCACTGGTGCACGACGACGCGCCCAATCGCACCATTCTGTGCGCCGGCGCCGGCACCTTTGAGGCCGCGCAGATCACGCTCACCCGCGGCCTGCACCTGGGCGTCGGGTCGCACGTGCCCGAGCAGCTCGTGGCACAGTTGGGTGCGGTCACCGCGTCGGCCGGTGCCACCGTGCCGCAAAGCGGGGCCGAGCAGGGCCACAACGAGGTGAGCCAGGCCATGGCCGCCCAGGCGCGCGCGTGAGCACACCTTCCCGCCGGGTCATCGACCTGGCCGACTACCCGCGCGCCGACATCCTGCGCGCCTTCATCGACCGGCAGATGCCGCAGTTCAGCGTCACCTGTGCGGTCGATATCACGGCACTCAAGCAGGCCTGCGTGCGTACAGGCGCCTCGCTGTTCGTGGCCAGCAGCCATGCGGTGTCCTGCTCCGTCAACGCCGTGGCGGCGTTGCGGCATCGCGTGGTCGACGGTGTGCTGTACGAGTACACGCACACCGACCCGGGCTACACGGTGGCCCGCGAAGGCGACCTGTTCAGCTTTTGCGACGGTGTGCACCTTGATGACTTTGCTGCCTACAGCCGCGAGACCCGCGCACGCATGGCGGCCGTTCAGCAGGCGCCCGACCTGTCGTTGGGCGCCAAGCACCACCTGTTCTTCATCTCCAGCGTGCCGTGGCTGGCCTTCACCGGCTTTACCCATCCCTATGACCCGATGTACGCCCATGTGCCGGTCATCACGCTGGGCAAGCTCAACGAGTCGGCTGGCCGCTGGCAGATGCCTGTGGCCATCCAGGTCCACCACGGCACGGTCGATGGCGTGCACGTCGCGCGATTCTTTGAACACCTGGAAGCCCGCTGTGCGCAAGCCGACCAGTGGGTCGTGGTCCCATCCTGAGATCCGTCCCGAGGACAGACAGCATGCCCCTGAGCCGACGTGAAGCCGAGCAACAGCGCCTGTACGACCATCCAACCTTGACCCGTGCCCTCTTGCTGGAGGTGGGCCGACCGGGGGGCTGGGATGCGCTGGCTTCGGTCTGGCAAGGCGTTCAGGACGAGTGGGGCTGGCCAGCACCGGCCATCGCCGTCAACGGGCGCGATGGCTTTCAGCTGTGGTTCAGCCTCGCCGAGCCGGTGGCGCCAGAGGCCGCACAGGCCGTTCTCGACGCGCTGCGTGCGCGTTTTCTGGGGGCGCTGCCCGCTCGGGCGGTGCGGCAGTGGCCCGCCGAAGGCACCCTGCTCACGCCCACCTTGCCGCCCGCGCCGGTGCAGGCGGGGCAATGGTCGGCCTTTGTGACGGCGGGGCTGGCGCCCATCTTTGCCGATGCCCCCTGGCTCGACATCCCGCCCGCAGACGATGGCCAGGCCGACCTGCTGACGGCGCTCCGGCCCATCGACGCCACCGCCTGGCGAACCGCCCTGGCTGCCATCGCCCCGCAAGCGCACGCGGGCTCGCAGGCGGCATCGGACACCCAGCCGCCCGGGCCGGCCCTTGATACCCCAGCGGCCCATGCGCCATCGCCCGCGGCGTCGCTCGGGCCCCGGCAGTTTCTGCTGCAGGTGATGCAAGATGACCGGGCGCCGCTGGCCTTGCGGGTGGAGGCCGCCAAGGCCTTGCTCGCGCATCCCGATACCGCCAACCCGCGCTCAGACACCTGAGCGGGCCACAGCTGCGGCAGTCAGAACACGCCCAACACCAAGCCCGCCGCCAGCGCCTCACCCAGGGCTCGGCAGGCGGTCAAAGATTCCTCATCGATCTGCTTGGGCGCCGCAATCGCCTCGGGCGTCTGCGCGTGCGTGCACACGATCAACGGCTCGGCCACCGGCTTCAAGCGCCAGCCCATGGCGATGCGCGCGATCTGCCGGGCCGCGTTGCTGCCGTCGCTGCCTGCGCAGATCAGGCTGGCATACGGGCGCCCGTTGATGCGGTCCAGCACCGGGTAGTAGCAACGGTCAAAGAAGTCCTTGAGCTGGCCACTGATGGCCGCGAGGTTCTCGGGCGTGGCAAAGATGTAGCCGTCGGCCGCGAGCACCTCATCGGGCGCCACGTCTGAGGCGTGGCGCAGCCGCACACGCACGCCGGGCTCGCCCTGCGCGCCGTCACAGGCCGCCTGCGCCATCTGGTGGGCACCACCGGTCATCGAGTGGTAGACGATCAGCAGCGTCTTGTCCGCGGCAGAAACAAGATTGGGGGCGCGGTCGGGTGCGTGGTCAGGAGGGTGGCCCATGGGGGCATCGTGCCACAGCTGGGCGCGCCATTTGCCCCGCCTGGGAGCCGACCCTTTTGACACCTGCGAGGCCCGAACATGACAGACACCGTCAGCGACTTCATGCTCAAACGACTGCACGCCTGGGGCGTGCACCGCATCTACGGCTACCCCGGCGATGGCATCAACGGCCTGATGGGCGCGCTGGACCGTGCGCGCAAGCACGACCTTGGCATCGATTTCATTCAGACACGACACGAAGAGCTTGCCGCCTTCATGGCCTGTGCCCATGCCAAGTTCACCGGCGAGGTCGGCGTGTGCCTGGCCACCTCCGGCCCGGGCGCCATTCACCTGCTCAATGGCTTGTATGACGCCAAGCTCGACCACCAGCCCGTGGTGGCCATCGTCGGCCAGCAGGCGCGCACCGCCATGGGCGGCGACTACCAGCAAGAGGTCGACCTGCTATCGCTGTTCAAGGACGTGGCCCACGAGTTCGTGCAGATGGCGACCGCGCCCGCGCAGATCCGCCACCTCGTCGACCGCGCCGTGCGCATCGCGCGCGACCGGCGCACCGTCACCTGCATCATCGTGCCGCACGATCTGCAAGAGCTCGATGCGGTCGAGACCCCGCCCCGCAAACACGGCACCATCCTCAGCGGCATCGACCACCCGAGCGCGCGTATCGTGCCGTCGCTGCCCGAACTGCAACGCGCCGCCGACGTGCTCAATGCGGGCAAGAAAGTGGCCATCCTCGTCGGGGCCGGCGCGCTGAACGCCACCGATGAGATCATTGCCGTTGCAGAGCGGCTGGGCGCCGGCGTCGCCAAGGCCCTGCTGGGCAAAGCCGCGGTGCCGGATGACCTGCCCTTTGTGACTGGCTCGATCGGCCTACTGGGCACCCAGCCCAGCTGGGACCTGATGTCCGGCTGCGACACCCTGCTCATGGTGGGCTCCAGCTTTCCCTATTCCGAGTTCCTGCCCGAAGAAGGCCAGGCCCGCGGCGTGCAGATCGACATCGACGGCCGCAAGCTCAACATGCGCTACCCGATGGAGGTGGGCCTGATCGGCGACAGCCGTGAAACCTTGCAAGCCTTGTTGCCCCTGCTGTCGCAACAGACGGACCGCGCCTGGCGAAACGACATCGAAGCAAGCGTCGAAAGGTGGTGGCGCGTGCTGGAGGCGCGGGCGATGGCGGGTGCAAGCGGCATCAATCCTCAACTCCCTTTCTGGGAGTTGTCGCCCCGTCTGCCGGACAACTGCATCCTCACGTGCGACTCAGGCTCGGCGGCCAACTGGTATGCGCGCGATCTGCGCATCCGCCGAGGCATGAAAGCATCGCTGTCTGGCGGGCTGGCCACCATGGGCCCAGCCGTTCCCTATGCGATTGCGGCAAAGTTCGCCCACCCGGAGCGCCACGTCATCGCGATGCTGGGTGACGGCGCCATGCAGATGAACGGCCTCAATGGCCTGATCTCGATCGCCACGTACTGGCGGCGTTGGGCCAGCCCCAAGCTGACCATTCTGGTTCTCAACAATGGCGACCTCAACCAGGTCACGTGGGAGCAGCGCGCCATGGCGGGCGATCCCAAGTTCGAGGCCTCGCAAGTGGTTCCCGACTTTCCCTATGCCGAGTACGCGCGCCTGCTGGGGCTCAACGGCATCCGCGTCACCCAGCCCGAAGAGGTGGCCGCTGCCTGGGACACCGCCTTGGCGGCCGATGTGCCTACCGTCGTCGAGATGGTGACCGACCCGAATGTGCCGCCCCTGCCGCCGCACATCAAGCTGGAGCAGGCCAAGGCCTACCTGTCTGCCCTCTGGCACCGCGACCCGGACGCGCTCGAGATGGTCAAGCAATCGGCCCGGCAGCTTTGGGCAACGATGTTCCCGGCCGACAAGGGACGCTGACCGCGCCCCACCCGCATCACCATGGCCCAGCCACTCCAAGATGCACGCCCGGCAAAGCGGGTGCCAGGCAAGGTGATGCGCACCGTCGAGACCGCGCTGCGCGCACGCACCCAGGCGGACGTGCGCTTCGATGCGGCGAGCCGGGCGCTTTACGCGACCGACGCATCCAATTACCGCCAGGTGCCCGTGGGCGTGGTCATCCCGCGCACGGTCGATGATGTGGTCACCACGGTGGCCATCTGCCGCGAGCACGACCTGCCCGTGCTGTCCCGGGGCGGCGGAACCAGCCTGTGCGGCCAATGCTGCAACGCGGCCGTCGTCATCGACTTCTCCGCGCATCTCAACCGCATCATCGAGATCGACCCGGCGCGCAAGGTTGCCCGCGTGGAGCCCGGCGTGGTGCTCGACGAACTCCGACGTGCGGCGGCGCGCCATGGCCTCACCTTTGCGCCCGATCCGTCCACCCACAATCACAACACCCTGGGCGGCATGATCGGCAACAACTCATGCGGCCCCCACTCGGTGATGGGCGGCAAAACGCAGGAAAACATCGTCGCCCTTGACGTCCTGCTGTACGACGGCACGCGCATGCACGCCGGTGAGGTCGATGACGCCTGCTTCGCGGCGATCCAGCTGGCGGGCGGCCGCATCGCCGAGATCCACGCCGAGCTGCGCGCCCTGGGTGCGCAGTACGGTGATGAGATCCGCGCGCGCTTTCCCGACATTCCCCGCCGCGTGTCTGGCTACAACCTCGATGCCTTGCTGCCCGGCCAGCCCATGCACGTCGCGCAGGCGCTGGTGGGCAGCGAAGGCACCTGCGTCGTCGTGCTGGAAGCCACCGTGCGGCTGGTGGACAACCCGGCCCACCGTGCGTTGCTGGTGCTGGGCTACCCCAGCGTCTACGATGCGGGCGACCATGTCTGCACGGTGATGCAACACGGGCCCATCGCACTGGAGGGCATGGACGACGACCTCGTCCACGACATGCGCGCATCCGGGTTGCGGGTGGACGAGCTTGCGCTGCTGCCCTCCGGGGCAGGTTGGCTGCTCGTGGAGTTCGGGGGCGACACCCCCGCACAAGCGGCACAGCACGCGCAAGCTGCCATGCAGGCCCTGTCAGCCAGCCCCGACGCGCCCACGATGGCGCTCTACACCGACCCGGACGAGCAACACCAGGTCTGGCGCATTCGCGAGGCTGGGCTGGGCGCCACAGCCCACGTGCCCGACAAGCACCTGACCTGGGAGGGATGGGAGGACGCCGCCGTGCCGCCCGAGCGGCTCGGCGAGTACCTGCGACGCTTTCGTGCGCTGCTGGACCAGCACGGCTACGAAGCCGATCTATACGGCCACTTCGGGCAGGGATGCGTGCACACACGCATCAACTTCGATCTGGTCACCGCGCAGGGCATCGCGCGCTTTCGTCGCTTCATTGACGATGCCGCGCAGCTGGCTGTCAGCATGGGTGGCGCCATCTCTGGCGAACACGGCGACGGCCAATCCAAGGCGGCGCTGCTGCCCCTGATGTACGGCCCCCGCCTGATGACAGCGTTCCGGGCCTTCAAGCACATCTGGGACCCGCACAACCGCATGAATCCCGGCAAGGTGGTGGACGCCTATGCGCCCGACGAGAACCTGCGGCTGGGCACCCGTTACGACACCCCCGACCTGGACACCCACTTCCGCTACCCTGACGACGCGGGCAGCTTCACACATGCGCTGCTGCGCTGCGTGGGCGTGGGCGAATGCCGCAAGCAAGAAGGCCTGATGTGCCCCAGCTACATGGCCACGGGCGACGAGATGCACAGCACGCGCGGACGCGCTCGCCTGCTGTTCGAGATGGCCGAAGGCGACGTGCTGAAAGACGGTTGGCGCAACGAATCGGTCAAACAGGCACTCGACCTCTGCCTGTCGTGCAAGGGCTGCAAGCGCGAATGCCCCGTCAGCGTCGACATGGCCACCTACAAGGCCGAGTTCATGGCGCACCACTATGCCGGGCGGCTGCGGCCCCTGACAGCCCACGCGTTCGGCCACATCGACCGCTGGTCACGGTGGGCGGCTCACGCCCCTCGGCTGGCCAACTACCTCAGCCAGCACGAACCCACGGCCTCCTGGCTCAAGCGGCTCGTCGGCATCGCGCCGCAACGCCGCCTGCCAACCTTCGCCCCCCTGCCCTTCACCACGGCTCATCGGGCGCATCGCCTGCCCGGGCACCGTCAAGGCCAGCGGGTCATCCTGTGGGCGGACACCTTCAACAACCACTTCCACCCCGATACGCTCACCTCCGCCTGGCGCGTGTTGACGCAACTGGGCTGCGACGTGGTCGTGCCGCCGCAGCCCCTGTGCTGCGGGCGGCCGCTGTACGAGTTCGGCCTGTTGGACGAGGCCCGCGCCAAGCTCAAGCATGTGCTTCAGGCGCTGGACGCCGACATCCGCGCCGGCACGCCCGTCATCGGGCTGGAGCCCGCCTGCATGTCTGTGTTCAAGGACGAACTGCACGCGCTCATGCCCTTCAACCAGCAAGCACGCCGGCTGCGCCAGCAGGCGCAGATGCTGGGCGACTTCGTGGCGGCGCGCCTCGACTCCGGTGTCGACACGGGCTGGACTCCCCTGCACAGACAGGCGCTGGTGCATGCGCACTGCCATCACCGTGCCGTGCTGGGCCTGGATGCCGAGCAGGCGCTGCTCCAGCGCCTGGGGCTCGACGTCAACCTGCTGGATGCCGGCTGCTGCGGCATGGCCGGCTCGTTCGGCTTCGAGCGCGACAAGTACGAGGTCTCGCAGCGCTGCGCCGAGCGCGTGCTGCTGCCAGCGATCCGCTCGGCGCCGGCTGACACCCTCGTGATCGCCAACGGTTTCAGCTGCCGCGAGCAGATCAGCCAGGCCGGGCTGGGCCTGCCGATGCACTTGGCAGAGGTGCTGGCGCTGGCGGCTGGGGGGCGTCATGACCGGCGCCTCTGATTCCATTTACCGAACGTTTGAGTTAACGATTCTCTCGCCCGTTTGAAGATACCATCCCGGATCCATTCAAGATCCTGGACGACCATACCCCTCACGCAGCACAGCAGTCGCTTGACTCATGCCGAAAGCAACGACGGCGCGCCGCCCAAGAGTCGCTCGAAAGCGTGCTCCCTGAGGCAATCCGTGGCTCTTGAATCCCAAACCTCGGCGCCATGTCCCGCTCTGTTGTCACCGAACAAAGTCGTGAACGATGCGCGTTGTGCACCAAGCACTTGCGAAGCTTCAGGCGGTCCTACCTAAACGCCAAAGTCCTAAACAACTTCGCGCTCATCGAACCTTTGCACGGGTCACAAGCCCCTGAGCGGCCACCCACGCCGATATGTCATCGCGCCGAATGGCCGCAGCCATCAAGCCCGGAAAGGCATCGGGCGTGCAAGCAAATGAAGGCACGCCCAATGCCGCCAACTTGGCTGCCAAGGCATGGTCGTAGGCAGGTGCGCCTTCATCGCTCAAGGCCAACAGGGTGATGAACTGCACGCCGCTGTCGACCAGTTCGATGGCACGACGCAAGAGGTTGGCTTCGACGCCGCCTTCGTACAGGTCCGATATCAGCACGAAGATCGTGTTGCGTGGTTCCCGTATCAGCGATTGACAGTAGCCCACCGCACCATTGATGTCCGTGCCGCCACCCAGCTGAACACCAAACAAGACATCGACCGGATCATGAAGCTGCTCGGTGAGATCAACCACCGCCGTATCGAACACGACCAGCTTGGTGGCTACCGCAGGCAAGGAGGCCAGGACGGCACCGAAGATACTGGCATACACCACCGAATTGGCCATGGAGCCGCTTTGGTCGATGCACAAAACGACCTCGCGTTGCGGCTTGCGGGCTTTGCGGCCATAGCCGATCAAGGTCTCTGGCACGACGGTTTGGTAGTCGGGCTGCCAGTGCTTCAAATTGGCCCGTATGGTGCGTTGCCAATCGATCTCGGCATGACGTGGCCGGCGGTTGCGCTGGCTGCGGTCCAATGCGCCACTGACAGCCGATCGCATGGGGTCTTCCAGCCGTTTCATCAGGTCATCCACCACCCGACGCACCACCATGCGGGCGGTTTCTTTCGTGCCCTCGGGGATCACGCGGGACAAGGCCATCAGGTTGGCGACCAGGTGCACATCAGGCTGCACGCGTTCGAGCATTTCGGGCTGCAGCAGCATGTCGCGCATGTTCAACCGCTCCAATGCGTCGCGCTGCATGACCTGTACGACAGAACTGGGAAAGTACTTGCGGATGTCACCCAGCCAGCGCGCAACACTGGGGGCTGAACCGCCCCGACCGCCACGCCTGTCCCTGGACTGCAAGCCACCTGGCCCTTGCGCTTCATAAAGCGCAGCCAAGCCCTGGTCCATTTCGGCCATAGCACCGGTCAATGATCCGCAGCTCTGCTCAGCTTCGCCGCCCAGCACCATTCGCCAGCGACGCAGGCGGTCGTCGTCATTCGATGATGCGCTCATGTGTTCACACCCAGAATCTGCCGCAAGACGGGCAAGGCCAGAACGGCACGGTCTTCATCCCAGAGAGGCTGTGCCATCTTCACAGCAGGCACCTGTGCGCCGCGACTGGCCCGCTGCCCCAGATCCCGACGCTCGCTGGGACCAAAAACCGAGAAGGTGCGTCGCACCAATGGCAGCACACGCACGAAGTGCTCTTCGTTCAAACCCACCAGCCAATCGTTGACGAGTTGCCAGACGCGGGCGTCGTGCAGCAGTACCACCGCATTGCGGTTCAGGAAGCCGTCCAGCCAAGCGGCCGCTTTGGCAGGCTCGGCGCCAGATGACAGGTGCAATGACAAGGCGCTGGCGACTCGGTCCACGGTCCAGGTGCCATCATCCAGCAGCAAGCGCACCGCCACGCCTTGCAGCAACTCGTGTGCGCCAGAGTGAAGGGCGATCTGGTTCAAGGATTGCTGCCAGAGTTCGGCCTGCTCATCACCGTCTCGCAGCTTGACCGCCGCATGGGCGCCGAGCAGCTTGTCCCGCAACGCATCAGCAGCGGCGTCGTCCAATGCAGCGCAAGCCAGCGGCAGGCTGATGGCGGCCCGAACAATGAGGCCATCCAGCACATGCCCGACCATAGCCGCATCGGTCTGTCGCACGTTGCCATAGCGAAACACATTGCTCAATGAGGGCAAGGCGGCCAGAAGTTGCAGGGCATCACCAGTCAGCGCAGCCCGATCTTCGAGTGCGCGTGTGGCCACCGCCACGGCCGTGTGCAGATCCGCCAGCAAGACCCGGTCGACCAAAGCCGACAACTCAGACAAGGTGCCAATACGCGAGCACTGATCGACCACCTTGGCCACGGCGGCGTCCTGCACGGTTTGCCCCCACTGGCTGGCTTCGATCAGACGCAGCACGAACTCAGGCTGCCATTGGAGAGACCAGACCTCGTGAAAGGTACCCTTGGACGACCGGCCCACCTTGGTCATCGTGCCCCAAGGGATGTCCAGCAGGTGCAGGCGGTGCAGCAGATGGCTGCGCGCCAGGTCATTGGCATGGCGCAGATCAAGGTCCAGCGTCTTCTGTGTGGCTTCGGGTTTGAGCCGCAAGGATCTCTGTGCCTGCTCGACATCCCTCTGCAAGGGCACTGTGGGCACATCGGACGGGACTTGGCCCAGCCGATCGCCGACCACCAAGGCATCCCGAATGAAATGCAGCACCGATTCGTCGCCCATGGTCAGGACGGTACGACTCGCCTCATGCAGCTCTTCCAGGCCGGGGGCAGGACGATCTCGCAGGGCCGCCAGAGCATCGGCCAATCGGGCCGCCTCGATCAAGTGCGCCGATGAACAATCGAGATCCCGCTCTCGCATCAGCCGAGCCACGCGCGCCAGCCAGGTCACGGTCCGAGGCTGCGCGTTGTCATGGCTGGCCCAGAGGTGCTCGTACCACCCTGGCGAGGCGATGCCCGCACCATAACCACTGGCACGCGTCAAATGACGGTAGGTCCACGGCACCCACGTCGTTTGCACCTTGACCTTGGGCAAGCCTTTGAGCAAGGTCTGATCGGCCTTCGCCGTGGTGCTCGCTTGCAGCCCCCCCAGATGCCAGGCACCACAGACGACCGCGATACGCTCGAAGCCTTCCTTCTGGGCAGCACGGATGCACTGCCGCATATGAGCCTCTCTCAAGTCCTCCCGGTGGGCCTCATGCTCATCACAAGGGCTGTCTTTCCAGTCGGCCCGCAGCGCAAGCATGGCTTCGGAGATGGCGGCAAAGAGTTGCTCGCCGTCTCCTCGCTCCTCGACCATGTGATTCCACCAGGATTCGCCGTCTGCATAACCGGCAGCATGCGCGAGCCAGTTCAATGGATCGCGGCGTTCCACGGGCTCGGGCAGGACAGACGCTGGAGAAGCCCCATGTGCATCAAGGCCGGTGGCGTCTGGCTCGGCCGTCTGATCGGCAACCCGCTCAAGGTCACGCTGCACTTTGTCCAGCGCCAGCCCATGCGTGATCGGCAAGTCAATGAATCGGACCGGGACACCTGCGACAACAGCCCAGTGCGCAGCCTGCCATTCAGGCGAAAACACGGCAAAGGGGTGGTACACGGCCAACCGGGGCTCGTCCGGACAATAGGTGAGCAAGGCCACCGGGGGCCGCATGCCCTCGCTGGCGATCAAGGGCAGCAAGGCGTCGCCCTCAGGCGGCCCTTCTATCAAGACGCAGTCTGGCTTGAGGACGGCAAACGCGCGAACCAAGCTGCGCGCGCAGCCTGGTCCATGGTGCCTGATGCCAAAAAAATGAGGCTCGCTCATTCGGCCGCAACCTCAGCTCTGATCGCGGCAGGCGCGGTAGAGGTCCTTCCAGTCGCTGCGCTCTTTCACCACCGTTTCGAGGTACTCGTTCCACACCACTTGGTCTTGCACCGGGTCTTTCACGACCGCGCCTATCAGACCAGACGCCATGTCCACGGGTCGCAACACGCCGTCACCGAAATGACCAGCCAATGCCATACCGCTGTTAATGACAGAGATCGCTTCGGCCGTTGACAAGGTCGCACTGGGCGACTTGATCTGCGTTTTGCCATCTTCTGTTCTGCCATTGCGCAATTCGCGAAAAATCTGCACGATGCGTCGCACTTCCTTCAGTGCAGGTGGCTCGGCAGGCAGCTGCAATGCCCGCCCCATCTCGGCCACGCGCTTGACAACAATGGCCACTTCATCATCTTCATTGCCAGGCACAGGCAAAACGACTGTGTTGAACCGGCGCTTCAACGCGGCCGACAGTTCGTTGACACCCTTGTCGCGGTTGTTGGCTGTGGCAATGACGCTGAAGCCGCGCACCGCCTGCACTTCGCTGCCCAACTCGGGAATAGGCAATGTCTTCTCAGACAAGACCGTGATCAGGCTGTCCTGCACATCGGCGGGGATGCGCGTGAGCTCTTCCACCCGGGCGATCTTGCCGCTGCGCATGGCCTGCATGAGCGGGCTGGGAACCAGCGCCTTGTCAGATGGACCGTTGGCCAGCAACTGGGCATAGTTCCACCCATAGCGCAGTTGCTCTTCGCTGGTGCCTGCCGTGCCTTGGATCAGCAAGGTGGAGTCACCACTGATGGCCGCGGCCAGATGCTCGGAGACCCACGATTTCGCCGTGCCTGGAACGCCGTACAACAACAATCCACGATCAGTGGCCAAAGTGGCCACCGCGATTTCCATCAAGCGGGCAGAGCCGATGTACTTGGCGCTGACCTCGAAGCCGTTGTCTAGCTTGGCGCCCATCAGGTACTGCACCACGGCCCAGGGTGACAGCATCCAGTTCTCTGGTTTGGGTCGCTGGTCCTGTTTGCGCAATTCATCCAGCTCTTGTGCGAACTGCTGCTCGGCATGCTGGCGCATCACATGTTGGGTTGGCGCATTCATGGTGTCATCGAGGTTGTGAGTTGTTGAAGAGCGAGGCGAGTAGCCACGATTTGCGTCACCGCATGCATCGTTGTGGAGAATGAAGCAGCCTCGTCGACATGACGAGGCCATTGATCGATCTGCCTCAGCACGCTGTGGTCCAGGACGCAAACCAGGTCTGGCAAGTACCACCGCAGATGCTGATCATTGCTCAGCGTCTGGCTTGCCGCGCGCTGCTGCAGCACATGCGCCAGCGCTTTCGACAACGGGGCGGACAGGGTATCGCCAGCAGCGCACGCACCGAGCATTTGCGGCACAAGCACCTGCAAGGGGGCCTCTGATGCGTCGCGAAGATGGCGCATCCAATGCTGCTCTCGTCGTTCGCGCGGCAACAGCGCGAGCACGGAGGCCGGATCATCACGCAGTTTGGTCTGAGGCCATTGGCTCAAAAAAGCTTCGCACCAGGCTGGATCGGCAGTCGCCATCAAGACATCGCGCCAGGCGCGCACCAAAGCCTCGTGCCAGTCGGTGCCTTGAGCCCATTTGAGCAGCTCGTTGGCCTCCATGCCCGTATGCTCGGTCCACCAAGGCAACGGCACTTGCCTGGCCATTTGATACAACCACCACGCGCGATCGCCCAGGGACTCATGTGGGGGCCGAGGTGCGTCGAGGTTGTCGACCTTCCAGTCATCCCCCATGGCCGTGGGCGCCTCTACCACCCAGCGTTGATGCAGCAGCACACGCTCTTTTATGACCTGCATGGCCATGCGCGCCATGGCACGTTGCGGATGCGCCGCCCCTGGCAAACGAAGAAGCAAGTTCAGCGCCTCAACCCTCACCTCCTTGCTGCGATCGGCTCGCAAAGCATCAAGCAAGGGCTCATCATCCAGCGTCAGCTCATGGGCCAGCACCGTGACGAGGTCCGCCCGCTCGTTGGCCGAGAGCTCTGCCAGCGCCTGCATCAGGCGCTCTCGCGCAGCCTGAGGATGCTCTGCCCGCTCACTGGCCAGAAAAGCCCTGCGCTGCTCGATGTTGCCATCGGTCCAGATGGCCTCGCCAGTGCCTTCAGTGCTCACGCCAGTGGCATAGCGCCAATCATCTCGCTGAGCCGCCAGCCACAGACCTCTGTTGCCCAAAATCGGCAGCAACGCCGAACGCAAGGCCACAGACCGACGCCCCAGATCGAGCGACAAGGGCAGCAAACGAACGGGCAACCGATACCCCGCGACAGACAGTGCCACACACACCTCGTGGTGCAGCCGCGCAGGCCCGTCACGAAAGGCCCAGTCGATCAGCGCAAGCAGCGTGCCGTCCTGAACAGCAGGCAGCACATCATCCGGCGCCGCCTTTGGCAAGGGAGCCGTCTCGACCAATCCTTGCGCCCCCGCCAGGCCACAGATGCACAGGATCCCGGCCACCCGCAACACACCCGTGGGCGCATCACTGGCCCGATCGAGCGTCTGTGAGATCATCTCGCCGACCTGGCCTGACCAGCTCGCCGACACCGATTGGCGCGCTGTGCCCACCATGGCCACGGGCAACAGTGGCGTCCACACATTGCTCATGCCACCCCCTCTTGCCAGACGGCCGACGCGTCAGTGGCATGCCAAGCTGTCAGCGGCCTTAACGCACGACCATTCCACTCTCCCATGACTTGCACCGGGTGCCCGCCGCTGTACGCCAGGAATGTCCAGGTGTCCGTGTCCCTCACGATCAACGGCCATGAGCGCCCGTCCGCAACCAAGGCAAGGCGCTCACCTGACTGGCAAGGCACAGCATCCGGGATGACCACCGGGTGCAAGTTCACCCAGGGGCTGGCCGCCATGCGTTTTGCCACGCGCTGCCACTCCTCGTTCAATGTGGTGCTGGGCCAAACAGCGCACTGAGGGGGCCCGTGCACCTCCGCGGCCAGCGCACGCAGGGCGCTCGCCCCGGGGAAGAACGCCAGCGTGCATTCGACGCTGGTGCCGGTCAGCCAGGCTTGTTCAAACCCCCGACCGCCAAACGCATGATCCAGCACCCAGGCCCGACGGCCAGTTTGCTCACCGTGCAACCACACGCGGCGCTCTGTCAACTTGTCGTCACGCTCATCGGTCGCCACGCCCAATACCGTCCAGCGATCATGAACACGTTCACCTTCAGCCAGTACGTCGGCCTTGTCATGGGGCCAACCCAGAACGGTTCGCAGTTCAGCCTGCAAGGGCGCGCTCAAACTGCTTCGGCGTGCCATGGCATCACAGATCAATTGCAGCATGCCCAGGCGAGCCAGGGTCTGCTCGGGCCAGTCTTCTCCCTGCTTCACCCCAGCGGCCGCATCACGAAGACGCATACCCAAACCAGGCGCCTGCGCGTCGACCATGCGCGCAGCCATGGTCTGCCAGGTTTTGAGTGATTCAACGTCGAGCGCCCCCAGTCCACTGGTCAACTGATCAGTCAACCAGCGCTGCAACTCCTGGGCGGCCACTTCCATGCGCTGCCAACGCTGCGCCTCACGCTTGGCTGCGGCCTGTGGGTCGACTGGCACCGCAGCTTTCTGGGTCTGCCGCTCTTCCTTCTTCTGCGCTTTCTCTACGCGGGATGACAGCCACTCGTCCACCCACGCCGGCACATCCTTACCCTGAAACAACTGCGGACTTTGCACTTGAATCAACAGCAGCGCCAGACCATGCTTGCAAGGAAACTTGCGACTCGGGCAACTGCACCGAAAGGCTGGGCCGCTCAAGTCCACCTGTGTCTGATACGGTTTAGAGCCACTGCCTTGGCATTCCCCCCAAACCGCCAGGTCATTGGCACCGAGCAAAGGCCATTTGGACGGCGCCGTCAAGCCACGCGCAGCCTTGGCTGACGCATCGTCTGGCGCCAGCGCGATCACACCCTCCATCGTCAGCGCCATGACAGCACGCTCCTCCTCATTTTTTTCAGCAGTCTAAGGGAAGTCCGTGACACGATTCGGACAGCGAACCGAATCTATCTCTTCGTCAAGAGTTGCCAACTCAAGCCAAACTTCGCCAGGTACTTGCGCAACCTGTCGGCATCATTCACAGCAGAACGCTGCTCGCGGGATCGGTCAAACAAGCGCCGACCAGCATCAGACAGGCTTTTGGCCGTCAAGCACACGCCGATCACCGCCTGCAGTTGCAAGCGATCAAACAGGTCCATGTCAGCAAGCGTCTTGGGCTCAATCCATTGACTGAGATCCACGGCCTCGCTGGCAGCATCATTGTCATGATCGGCCCGCTGCCACATCCATCGCAGCCTCTGCAGTTCAGCCTCAACCAGATCGGTGGTGATACGACCGCCCTCAGCCAAGGTGGCCATGCGCGTCACGCTGGCCGTCAGGTCACGGAAGTTACCCAGCCAAGCAGCCTCTGAAGATTGCGCAAAGCGCATGTACATGGACTTCGCTTCGGCATTGAAGCGAACGGCACGCCCCATCTCTACTCCGCTCCTGGCCAGCAGGTGGTCTACATTGGGCTCGATGTCCTCGGTGCGCTGAGACAAGCCGGGCAGCTCGTACGACCAGATGTTCACACGGGCATATAGGTCTTCACGAAAGCGACCTGCCGCCACGTCCAGGCGCAGATCGCGGTTGGTGCCAGCGATCAATTGGAAGTCGCTGGCAACCTCCTTGTCACTGCCCACTGGATAGAAACGCTTTTCCTCGACGGCTTTGAGCAGCATGGCCTGCTCATCGAGCCCCAGCTCACCGATCTCATCCAGAAACAGCACGCCTTCATGGGCGGTACACAGTAACCCCGGGCGATCGACCACCGCGCCGGTGAACGCGCCCTTCTTGTGTCCGAAAAGGGTCGAGGCAGCGCCATCACCTTGCAAGGTTGCGCAGTTCACCTCCACGAAGAGGCCCTTGACCTGGTGCCGCGCTTTCTTCAATTCGAACATGCGCCGGGCCAAATGCGACTTGCCGGCACCTGTCGGGCCAGTGAACAAGATGGGCGCAGTGGATCGAACGGCCACGCGCTCGATCTCGTCAATCAATGCGTTGAAGTGCTTGTTGCGGGTTGGGATGCCGCTTTTGAGAAAGGCCTGCGCATCGCGGTGCTCTTGCTCGAAACGCTGGGCCAGGATGTCATAGCGTGAGAGATCCAGGTCGATCAGCGTATAGGTGCCCGGGTTCCCATGGGTTTGCTTTCGAGGCGGGGATGTCTGCAACAGCACGCCAGGAATGAACCCGGCCTCCACCAACAAGAACATGCAGATCTGTGCCACGTGCGTGCCGGTTGTGATGTGCGCCCAATACTGCTCCCGCTCGGGTTTGAAGGGATAAGCCTTCACCCAGTCATATAAGGCGGCGTACACCTCACCAAAGTCCCATGGGTCGGCAAGCGCCATCTCGATCAGCCGAACCTCGGTATCCGGCGACACCGAAGTGATGTCCTCCTTCACACGCTCAGCCAGGCGGATGTGCTGTGGCGAGTGAAGCAACTCCACGCGATGGATCAAGGTGTCTTCATGCTGTGCCAATGAGACCGTCGGCCGCCACTTCTCCCAGCGCCCTGCACCTTGCCCCGCATCCAGCTGCGACCCCAGAAACCCAATGACGACTGTTTTCTTGGCCATATCTTTTTGGCTATTTATTTATCTTTTATTCTAATTCGCAAGGCGCATCTACCAACGATAGCTTTTTGATGTACAGGCCAAAATAGCAGAAATCCATTTCAAATCAAAGAGATAGACAGGCCACCCATCCGACCAAAGCAAGTTGGCACACCCATTGCGATAGAGAAGGCACACAAGGAAAGAACATTGATCAGAAGGTGAGAGCACCATGAACTACAACGTCGAACAGCAAGAAGGCGCGCTGCCCATCAAGATGTGGACCAAAGGCGTCCCCGTGGAAGACGACGCACGCCAACAACTGGCCAATGCCGCGCGTCTGCCCATCGTGTTCAAGCACATCGCTGCCATGCCCGACGTGCACCTTGGCATCGGCGCGACGGTGGGCTCGGTGATCCCGACCATCAAGGCCATCATTCCCGCCGCAGTGGGGGTGGACATCGGCTGCGGGATGATGGCGTGCAAGACCTCACTGCGTGCTGAGGACCTCCCTGACAATCTGGGCCCTCTGCGCTCGGCCATTGAGAAAGCGGTGCCCCACGGCATGACGCCCATCAGGCAGCGCGGACGCGACCAAGGGAGCTGGGAAAACCCGCCTGAACTGGTGGACCAGGCCTGGGCCACGCTGGTGGATGAGTTCGAAGCCATCTGCGAGAAGTACCCTCGCCTGCGCAACACCAACAACCGCAAACACCTGGGAACGCTCGGCACGGGTAACCACTTCATCGAGGTCTGCCTGGACGAAGCTGGAGCCGTGTGGTTCATGCTGCACTCAGGATCCCGCGGTGTGGGTAATGCCATCGGCACGACCTTCATCGAACTGGCCAAGAAGGACGCCGAGCAACATCAGCGGAATCTTCCGGACAAGGATCTGGCGTACTTCGAAGAAGGTGCGCAGTACTTCGGTGACTATGTGCGTGGCGTGAGCTGGGCACAGAAGTTCGCCAGGCTCAACCGCGAGGTGATGATGAGGAACCTGGTCGCCACCGTGCGCAAGGTCATCACCAAGCCTTTTGAGGCCCACGTGGAAGCGGTGAACTGTCACCACAACTACGTGCAGAAGGAAACGCACTTCGGTGAAGACGTCTTCGTGACCCGCAAGGGTGCGGTGAGCGCCAAGAAGGGTGAGCTGGGGATCATTCCGGGAAGCATGGGCGCGCGCAGCTACATCGTGCGCGGCCTGGGTAACCCGGAGAGTTTCGAGAGCTGCAGCCATGGCGCTGGTCGCGTGATGAGCCGCACCAAGGCCAAGAAACTGTTCACGGTGGCCGATCAGATCAAGGCGACCGAAGGCGTGGAATGCCGCAAGGACGAGAACGTGATCGACGAGATTCCGATGGCCTACAAGGACATCGACGCCGTGATGGAAGCGCAAAAGGACCTGGTGGAGGTGGTTTACACACTCAAGCAGGTGCTGTGCGTCAAAGGATAGACATTCTCTGCAACAGGCTCTGACAACAGGGCTGCTCAGGGAGGAACCATGAACCACACACAACATGAAAAACTGCTGAGCGCCCATCCTGTGGACGATGCCGTCCGGGCACAGATCATGGATAGCCTGCGAGCTTTGGAGCACCAGCACGACGTGAAGGTGCTCTTCGCTTGCGAATCGGGCAGCCGAGGCTGGGGATTCGCTTCGCCAGACAGCGACTACGACGTGCGTTTCATCTACGTGAACCGACCCGCCTGGTATCTCTCGGTTGATCCACACCGTGATGTGATCGAGTTGCCCATCAGCGGCGACCTGGACATCAACGGCTGGGATCTGCGCAAAGCCCTGCAATTGCTCAAACGATCGAACCCAACCTTGCTGGAATGGCTGCGTTCGCCCATCGTGTACATGGAGGACGTGGATGTCATGACCCGTTTTCGGGGCCTGGCTGAAACAGGCTTCTCGTCGCTTCGCGGCTATCACCACTACGTGTCGATGGCCAAGAAGAACTTTCGGGAGCACCTCAAGGGAGAGGTTGTGCGCTACAAGAAGTATCTGTATGTGCTGCGTCCGCTGTTGGCTGCACGTTGGATCCGAGAAGGCGGGGGTGTACCGCCCATGCGCTTTGCAGAGCTGGCACAGGCGACGGTGCGGGACGATGCCCTTCTCGACGAACTCAATCGCTTGCTTGAAGTGAAGATGCGCGCTGGAGAGGCTGCGACGAGCACCAGGTGGCCAGCCATACACGCATTCATCGAAAGTGAGTTGCAAATGGCGCAGGCGCACAAGGTAGAACACGATCCACGACCAGACACCTCAGGCCTGGATGTCTTTCTGTTTGACGTGGTGACCCATGTGGAGGAAAAGAAGAATGAACGTGATTGATATTGATGGCTCTCAAGGCGAAGGCGGCGGCCAGATCCTGCGCTCCGCCTTGTCCTTGTCCATGTGTACGGGCAAGCCGGTACAGATCAGCCAGATTCGCGCCAAGCGTCCCAAGCCTGGCTTGATGCGCCAGCACCTCGTCTGCGTGCATGCTGCCCAAGCTGTTTCTGGGGCCACGGTGGACGGCGCCGAACTGGGCTCGACCGCCTTGCGTTTTGTGCCAGGCACCACGCAGGCGGGTGACTACAGCTTTGCCATCGGTACGGCGGGCAGCTGCATGCTGGTTGTGCAAACGGTGTTGCCGGCTTTGATGCAGACCAAGGCACCCAGTACGCTGAAACTGTCTGGCGGTACGCATAACCCGATGGCGCCGACCTGGCACTTCATCGAGCGTACCTTTGCTCCTTTGCTTGCACGCATGGGCGTGACGCTGGAGGGCAAACTCTTGCGCCACGGCTTCTATCCAGCAGGCGGAGGCGAGGTCGAGCTTTGCATCAAGCCTACATCCGAAGGCCTGTCACCCTTCGATCTGCTAGATCGTGGCGCACACAAAGCGGCTTTTGGCGAATGCCTCGTGCCCGGCTTGTCTCGTCGCATTGCGGACCGCGAACTGGAGGCTTTGGGCCGCACATTGGGCTGGGCGGCGGAGCAGTTGAGTGTCATGCCATCGCGCCAGAATGAAGGCCCCGGCAATGCGCTCATGGCCACACTGGTGCATGAGCACGTGACCGAGGTGTTCACCAGCTTTGGCGAGAAGGAGGTTACCTCTGAAAAGGTGGCCAGGCTTCTGGCCAAGGAGGTGTCCGCCTATATGGAGAGCAAAGCCCCGGTGGGGCCTCACCTGGCTGATCAACTGGCGCTGCCCATGGCATTGGCCGTACAAGCCAGCGGAAAGCCGGGCGCCTACGTGGCCAGCGAGATGACGGAGCATGCTTGGAGCAATCTGGATGTGATCCGTCGCTTCTTGCCAGTCAAGATCACTGTAAGTGAGCAGGCAGACAGGCAAGCAGGATGGTTGGTCAGCTTTGAGTAAGCAGCTTCTTGAGATGCTCTCTGAGCGCCTTGCGCCCCGCCGTATTGGTTGAGCGCCAGGCCTGAAGGGCCAGAGACAGGAAATGCTGCTCGGCTGGCGTCATGCTTGCCGCCTCTCGCTCTTCATCAAGCCATCCCGATGGCTTGCCACAGTGCTGCTCGATCTGCCTGGCCATCTTGTCGCCAATAGGGCGAGATGACTTGATCTGGCTCCACATGCTGGGTGAGATCTCGACGTGGCGTGCGAAGGACTGCTCCAGGCCTTTGGGCGGAACGCCCTTGGCTAACGCCTCTTCAGCAAAGAGCTGAAACAGCGTGAGCGCATTGCGTCGTCGGTTGATGGTGATGTTGCTCAAGATCGTGAACGAGTGACTACATGTTTGAGTGGAATTTTCTCAGATCAGCGTCAACAGTGTTGACAGAAAGGTAAAGAGTCTTTACGATTTTGATGTTGTCGAGCATGCAATGGCATGACCTGCTTGGCCATTCATCAACTCTCGCTCTGATTCGACTCACAAGGAACCATCGTGCAAACCATTCTCATCGTCCGCAACAGCCGCCCCAGTATGGGCCGCTTTCGTGCGGCTGGGCAAATGGGTTCGCATCCTGGATTGGGTGCATGTGATTCGAATCGACTGTTCGCCACCATCATCGATACCACTGTTGAACAGACACAAGCCGTCCTGCATGAGGATCGAAGCAAACCGGGTAAAGGAGTTGTAGATACGCGTTGATGCGTCTCGACACTCCCCACTCTGATACAGAGGCCCGGTTTCCAAGCGAACCGGGCCTCTTTGTTTTTCTTAACCACCACTTCGGGTGTGCCCTCGCACTCCGAGCCTATGCATGGCGCAGGTGACGCCGGCAAGGGATGTGCAGGATCCGGACGCGGATCTTGTGCAGCGAGCCGCCAGCCGTGGTCATGTGACAAACGGCCTCGCGCAAGGGCACAGCCGAAGTGGAAGTTCAGCCTCGTTAACTCAGCGGTCAGAGTGCCGGCCTGTCCAGTCGGAAGCCGCGGCTTGCTCGGGCTTGCGCTTTCGGCCTACGGCCCGCTGCCGGGCAGCGTCCTACCGGCAAAGCCGGTAGACCGATCCCCGCACGAGGCGCCAAGGAAGTAGACCTCCTTAGCTCAGTGGATCAGAGCGCTGGCCTACGAAGCCAGAGGTCGCACGTTCAAGTCGTGCAGGAGGTGCCAGTTAACCAGAACTCGGTGTAGCGCAGCTGGTAGCGCGGGTGCTTTGGGAGCATCAGGTCGGCGGTTCGATCCCGTCCACCGAGACCATAACAACATCCAGTGCGCTTGGGTGTGGCCGTAGCTCAATGGCAGAGCCTTGGTTTGTGATTCCGATGGTGCCAGTTCGACTCCCGCCGGTCACCCCCAAGCGCATTGGCGAACACATATCGCTGTCATCACGCTGTCTCGTTCGTCTAGCTGGCCTAGGGCACGACGCTTTCAATGTCGGAACACAGGTTCGAACCCCGTACGAGACGCCAATCATCCGCAAGGGCCCATGAAAGGAGGGCTTCCCATGTCACCGAGTACCTCAACGCATGTCCTGCAACTGGACATTCAAGGCACGCCTCAAGTCTGGATCACGGTCGAACAGGCCGCCATCCATTTGGCCAGTGACTCGGTGGCATGGGTCGATGGTGCTGGACCGCTGCGTCGTCTGCGCGGCGGCGTCAACGCCCGAACGGGTCGCCAGTCCGTGATAGAGATCTTCCCCATCATGGCGCTCAACGGCGCTTCGCGCATCAACCTGTTTGATGTGGCGCCATCGCTGAGCAGGCACAAGCTCTTTCGGCGTGACCGGTGCATCTGTGCCTACTGTGGTGAACGCTTCTCTGAGAGTGTGCTGCAGTGTGAACACATCGTGCCGGCTTCACGCGGCGGTGCCATGTCGTGGATGAATCTGGTGACGGCTTGCCCTGGCTGCAATGCTGCCAAGGCCAACCGAACGCCCGAGGAAGCCCGCATGCCCTTGCTGTATCTGCCCTATGTGCCCAGTCGATTCGAAGACTTCCTGCTGCAAGGCAGGCACATCCGGGCCGATGTACACGAATGGCTGGCTTCTCGCCTGCCTAAAGGATCGCGCCTGAACTGAATGGTTCAAGCGCCAACGAGTCTGCCGTGAAAGGCAGGCGCTCACAGGTCAGGGGTTCGGGTGAAGGCCCGCCCCGCCGGTGCGCTGTGGCCAGGTTAAAGCCTGTTGTCATGGTGCATGCCGCGTCTGTTGGAAACGGTTGATTGGGCTGTCTGTGGTCAGCACCGGCAACGGTGATGGGTTCGATTCCCAAGCAGCCACCCATTGGTTAGCTCAGTCGGGTAGAGCAACGCACTTGTCATGCGTCTGTCACGGGTTCGACTCCCGTACCAACAACCTTACCAAGGTTGCAACTCTACGGTCGAAAGACCACCGCCGAACGCAGATGGCTTGCCATCTGTCAGCGCTGGCGGCTTGTGCAAGGAAAACGCGTGGCTCGCGCAGGTGGCCAAGCGACATGTCGATCAGGGAGGACGGCACGTCGCAAATCCACCATGCCTTAGCCAAGGCCTTCCCTGCCCGCAGCCGGTGCTGAAACGGCACCCTCATACAAACAAAGGAGAAACCCATGTTGGGATTCAAACGTTTCACTGTCAAAAAGAACGAGCGTGGCCTGCTGCTGCGCAATGGCGACTTCGAGCGGGTGCTGCAGCCAGGCCGTCACTGGTTGGCCACGGCGTTGAGCGATGTGCGTGTCGAGACCTTCTCGCTGGAACAGCCCGCCTTTGTGCACGGCCTGGCCGACTACCTGATGGCCAAGGAGCCCGAGGTGGTGGACGCCGAGTTCGTGCGCGTCGACCTCAAGGAAACGGAGGTAGGTCTGCGCTACGAGAACGGCGTGCTGGTCGAGTTGCTGGCTCCCACCACGCGCCGCCTGTACTGGAAGGGCTTGCACGAGGTGAAGATCGATGTGCTGGACATCAGCCGTCAGGCCGAGGTGCCTGCCGAACTGGTGGCGCGCTTGACGCAGACGCAGATGCGTCAACGTCAGGTGGCCGGGTTGATCGGCGTGCTCACCGTGCAAGTGCCTGAGTACGGCGTGGGCGTGCTGCATGTCGACGGCAAGGTGGACTCGCTCCTGAAGCCAGGTTCCTACGGCTTCTGGAAGTACAACCGCAACGTCTCGGTCGAGCTGGTGGACTTGCGTCTGCAGGTGGTGGAAGCGTCCGGCCAGGACATCCTCAGCAAGGACAAGGTCGGTCTGCGTTTGAACCTGTCGGCGTCGTGGCGCTTCACGGATGTGCTCAAGGCCTACACACAGCTGCAAAAGCCCGCGGAACACCTGTACCGCGAGCTGCAGTTCGGCTTGCGCTCGGCCGTGGGTACGCGCACGCTCGATGAGTTGCTGGAAAACAAGACCGTGATCGACGAGGTCGTGATGGCCCACGTCAAGTCGCGTCTGGTGGCCTACGGTATTGAGCTGGAAACCGCCGGTGTGAAAGACATCGTGCTGCCCGGGGAGATGAAGACCATCCTGGCCCAGGTGGTTGAAGCCGAAAAGGCGGCCCAGGCCAACGTGATCCGTCGTCGTGAGGAAACCGCTGCCACGCGATCCTTGCTCAACACGGCCAAGGTGATGGAGGGCAACCCTGTCGCCTTGCGCATGAAGGAGCTGGAAACGCTGGAGCGTGTGGCCGAGCGCATCGACAAGATCTCGGTATTTGGTGGACTGGATCAGGTGCTCAACGGCATGATCAAGTTGAAATAGACATCATGGAAGGAAGACGTCATGGACGTATTGGAAGACGAAGAAGAAAAGGACGAGCGTGACTTCACGCTCCCGCCACCTGACATGTCAAAGGACGGCTTCCTGGCATGGCGATCGCCGCGCTTGGGCACGAGCAACCCCACCGACCTGAGCAACCCTTTGTGGGAATGGTTGGTGCGCTCCAAGCTGGACGCCTACAACGCCAACGAGCGGCTCAATGGCCCAGCCTCAAGCGAGGCTGGTGCCATGTGGTGCTTCAACCGATTTGGAATCAGTCATACGGCACTGCCGGACGGGCGCGTTGTGCACATCGCAGGGGAGCACGAGGACTTCTACGATCCCGACTTCCATATCTACAACGATGTGGTTGTCACTCATTCAAGCGGTGATGTCCAGATCTATGGCTACCCAAAGGAGGTTTTTCCTCCCACGGACTTTCACACGGCCACATTGATCGATCAGCGCATCGTTCTGATCGGCAATCTGAGCTACCCGGAATCACGTCAGCCCAATGTGACGCCCGTGCTGGTGCTGGATCTTGCAACCTTTGAGATGCAGTCAATGCCGACACATGGCGAGTCGCCCGGCTGGATTTCAAGGCACACGGCGGAGTACATCCCCGAGGCCGGGCACATTGTTGTTCGGGGTGGCGAGTTCTGCCGAGATGATGACAAGCCGATGCGCCTGAACGTAGACGAGTGGATTCTGGATGTCAACACGTGGACATGGTCTCGTCGCACTCAGCTTGAATGGACCCAATGGTGGCTGATTCGCGAGGACAGGCTGCGCAACAACCTATGGGATCTGCGTCAGTTGGCTTGGTACGAGTCGGTCGGCTGGGAGAAGGAACGCGATGAGCAGCGCACCAGACTCATCGAACGTATCGGCTTCCTGCCGGATTTATTGCTGCTGGACAAGCTCTATCAGCCATGGTCTGGCATAGAGCTGTTGCCCGAAGAGGAAGACAGCTACGGGATCCACAGGATCAAAGTGGACGGCATTGAAGTGCGCCTTGACGAGCACGACGGCTTCGGCATCACGATCCTCATCAAGGGCGATCTGGCCGAAAGCCAAAGAGATGCCTTGCTGCAAAGCATGTTGATGGACCTTCAGCTTCTAGACGGCCAGCCATGGGAAGCCATGCGGATGGAATGAAAGTAGAGATGCGAACGCTCCACTCAGTCGTGGGCCCAGTCTTGCGAACTCGTTTCGATATCTATATCATCCCTGTCAACTGCTGAAGGCGCCCACGACAGCGCCCGCATTGACGGAGTCCCTCTTATGTCCTCCTTGTTCATATCGACCAACGACTGAACACGGTTCCCGAGCCCCGGCTGGACCGTGTCTGTTCACAGATACGGCCTCAGACCGCGCGGCTAGCAAAGCCCCGCTGCCATTGAGCCGGGGCTTTTGCTTTTCGGAAACCGAATGAGTGCACAACTCCGTTCCCGCGCCCTTCAAGAGGGCCGGATCAAGGCCCTGCGCCGCATGAAACAACCGATGACGCTGGTGCTCGAAGCGGGCCCTGGTGCGCGTGACCCTGTGGCGCGCGCACTTGGCGAGCGTGGCATGCGAGGCGCAGGTCAGCATATCCAAAGCCGCGGCGCACAACGCCGCGCCGACCGCGTGGCGCTGCAAGCGCTGGTGCGACGAAAGGATTGGGATGAATGACACCCCAGCATTGCGAGACCGGCTCGCGCAGCGAAGCCAAGCGCTGCAAGAGATTGCAGCCCAACTCAAAAGCGAACTGTTCGGCATTGATGCCGTGATCGACCGTGTGATTGACTCGGTGCGCGCGTGGTACGTGCTGCCCGAACTCGTGACGCGGCCCGTCATCGTCTGCCTCTGGGGCCTCACGGGAACCGGCAAGACCCAGCTGGTGCGCCGTCTGGCGCAGTTGCTCGGCTTCTACGACCGCTTCGTCGAAGTGCAGATGGACGGCTTTTCCAATGGCGCGGGCTGCCGCAGCGCACAGAGCATCTCGGGCATGCTGGCTCAATCCGGCGTGCGAGAGGGCGAGCCCGGCATCCTGGCACTCGATGAGTTCCAGCGCTTCCGCACCATCGACAGCAAGCGCTCGGAAGTGCGCGTGGAACGCTACCAGGATGTCTGGGCCTTGCTGTCCGATGGCCGCCTGCCACCGGCCCTTTCCTTGCTGGGCGATATCGAGTCCTCCATCGCAGAGGCGGCCTACGATGCCGAGCGGGCCGAGGCCGATGACGCCAAGCGGCGCTTCAAACTAAACAGTTGGGAAGCCCAGGAACTGCGGCGCAACCTCAAGCTTGATGAGTCGCTCATGGAGATCATGGCGTGGGCACCCGACCAGATCCAGGAGCGGCTTCGCGCCTTCCGCGAAACAGGACAGCAGCGTTGGGAGACCGACTACAGCCGACTGCTGATCTTCGTCTGCGGCAACCTCGACGAGATGTACGAGGACATCGCCACCAGCGTGGACGACTGCGACAGCGATGCCGATACCTTCCATGGCTTGACCAGCAAGCTGAGCGTCATTGACGTCAAGCAGGCGCTCAACCAACGGTTCAAGCCGGAACAGGTTGCTCGCCTGGGAAACGAGCATGTGGTCTACCCGTCACTCAGCCGCAGCGCGTATGAGCAGTTGATCAAACAGGTCTGCACCCGTTACGCGCTTGAAACGGCCACGCGCTGCAGTCTGCATTTCAATGTGGACGCCAGCGTGCACGAGCAGATCTACGCCAATGCGGTTTTTCCTGCCCAAGGTACCCGGCCGTTGTTCTCTTCACTGCACGCCATCCTTGGCACTGGCCTCGCAAAGGCCACGCTGTGGGCGCTCGAACGTGGTGCCGCTGCCGGCGATACCGTCGGCCTCACGGCCGATAGTCGAAGCCTGATCGTCCATTGGCGTGGACAGTCTCAAGCCATTGCGGCCCCCTTCGAGATCAACCGGCTGCGCCAGCGCAACAATCCAGACTTCCGCGCGCTGCTCGCCGTGCATGAGGCAGGACACGGACTGATCCACGCTTTGCTTTTTGGCCGTGCCCCGCAAGAAATCAAGATCCATGTGGCTAGCTTCGAAGGCGGCTACAACGCCTATACATCTCGCAAGGTGTGGTCACGCCGCAACCTGCTCGACTCGATCTGCACCAGCCTGGCCGGCCGAGCCGCAGAATTGCTGGTCTTCGGGCCCGAGTTGAGCTCAAGCGGTGCCGAGAGCGATCTGCGCAAAGCCACCGAAACGGCAGCCCGCATGCTGCGCCACCTCGGACACGGCTCGCGCATCTGCCGCACCGATATCTCCGTCAACAGCGAAGACAACTTCTGCACCGATGTGGATGAGAGCAATGCGCCGATAGAAGCGCTGTTGCAGGCTGAACACGATCGGGCAACAAAGTTGCTCGACATGCATCGTGGAGTCTTGCTGGCTTTGGTGGACGAACTCCTGACACATGGGCAGGTCACACCAGCGCGCTTTGCCGAGGTCGTGAAGATACCTTTGGGCGCCCCAGAGGATGCGCTGGATCCATATGCAGCAAGACTGGCTGCATTCCGGCAAAGAGGGGTTCTGCAGCTAAGTGCATGACCGTGTGATGCAGGTCGTGCAGCTTGAACCATGTCACCCCTGCTCAGGCCCTCGCTGAGGTTCGGCTCGTTCTATAACGGTTGAATCTCAACCATGAGAGGAGCGGCGTCAAACCCCTCACTCCACCGTCACACTCTTCGCCAGGTTCCGCGGCTTGTCCACGTCCGTCCCGCGCGCGCAGGCGGTGTGATACGCCAGTAGCTGCAGCGGCACCACGTGCAGGATCGGCGACAACGCGCCATAGTGCTCCGGCATGCGGATCACGTGGATGCCGGGCTCGGCCTGGATGTGGGTGTCTCCGTCGGCACAGACATACAGCTCGCCACCGCGGGCGCGCACTTCCTGCATGTTGCTCTTGAGTTTCTCGAGCAGGGTGTCGTTGGGCGCCACGGTGACCACCGGCATCTCGGCCGTGACCAGGGCCAGCGGGCCGTGCTTGAGCTCGCCGGCCGGATAGGCCTCGGCGTGGATGTAGCTGATCTCTTTGAGCTTGAGCGCGCCCTCAAGCGCGATGGGGTAGTGCAGGCCCCGGCCCAGAAACAGCGCGTTGTCCTTGCGTGCGAAGGCCTCGGCCCAGGCCATCAGCTGGGGCTCGAGCGCCAGCACGGCCTGCAGCGCGGCGGGCAGGTGGCGCATGTCCTTGAGGTGTTCAGCCTCGTCTTCGGGGCTGAGGTGGCCACGCAGCTTGGCCAGCGTCAGCGTCAACAGGAAGAGGCCGGCCAGTTGGGTGGTGAAGGCTTTGGTCGAGGCCACGCCGATCTCCACGCCCGCGCGGGTCACGTAGGCGAGCTTGCACTCGCGCACCATGGCGCTGGTGGCCACGTTGCAGATGGTCAGCGTTTGCGTCATGCCCTGGCTGCGCGCGTGTTTGAGCGCGGCCAGCGTGTCGGCCGTCTCGCCAGACTGGCTGATGGTGACCACCAGGGTACGCGGGTCGGGCACGCTGTCGCGGTAACGGTATTCGCTGGCGATCTCCACATTGGTGGGGATCTTGGCGATCGACTCCAGCCAGTACTTGGCCGTCGAGCCCGAGTAATAGCTGGTGCCGCAGGCCAGGATCAGCACGCGGTCGATCTGGCTGAACACGCCTGCCGCGTCGTCGCCAAACAGCGTCGGCGTGATGGCTTCGACACCTTCGAGCGTGTCGGCGATGGCGCGCGGCTGCTCGAAGATTTCCTTTTGCATGTAATGGCGATAGGGGCCCAGCTCCACGGCGCCGCTGTGCGCATGAACAGTGCGAACCGGGCGGGCATCATCGGCCACGCGCTCTTGGCCGCAGGCCCAGATCGTGTGCTGCCCCGGGCGCAGGTCGACCACATCGCCTTCTTCCAGGTAGACGAACTGGTCGGTGACCCCCGCCAGCGCCATGGCGTCGGACGCCAGGAAACGCTCGGTCGCATCGGCGCCGCCCACGCCCAGCACCAGCGGCGAGCCCTGACGGGCACCCACGACGCGCGCAGGCTCGTCGCGATGGAACACCGCGATCGCGTAGGCGCCGGTCAACCGGCGGGTGGCGGCCTTGACGGCTTCGCCGAGGTCACCCTGATACAGGTGATCGACCAGGTGGGCGATGACTTCGGTATCGGTCTGGCTCAAGAACACATAGCCCAGGGCCTGCAGCTCGCGGCGCAGTTCTTCGTGGTTCTCGATGATGCCGTTGTGGACCAGGGCCACCCGGCCGGGCTGGCTGGTGGCAGCCTCGGCGCCAGGGCCGTGCGAGAAATGCGGGTGGGCGTTGTGCACGGCCGGGGCGCCATGCGTGGCCCAGCGGGTGTGGGCGATGCCCAGCTGCGCGGCAATGCCCTCTGTGCGGGCCTGGGTGTCGAGCTCGGCGACGCGCTGGGTGCTGCGCGAGCGGCGCAGCGCGCCGTCTTGCAGCACGGCCACGCCGCAGCTGTCATAGCCACGGTACTCCAGGCGCTTGAGGCCTTCGACGAGAACGGGAACGATGTCACGCGCACCAACGGCGCCAACGATGCCACACATGCAGATGTCTCCCGCTTCAGGGGGTCAGAGAGGTCTATGGGTTCGGGGTCAGGGCGCCAGCGGATCGACCAGATCCTGATCGGCCCGCAAGCGCAGCGGCGCGCCGCCATCCAGCGGATGCGGGCGGTCGCGTCCCGGCACGATGAGCGAGGGCATGCGGGTTGTGGCCACGGGCATGGCGCCATCCAGGGCCGGCAAGGCGCTGAGCAGCTCTTCGTCGCTCATGCGCGAAAGCTCTTCCACCGTCGGCGGCTGGCCGCCGGGCGGCACGGGCCGCGCTGGCGCGGGGGGCGTCATCCCGGTGGCCTGGCGGGTGAGCAGATCAGGCGGAGGGTTGTTGGCCTCCACGGCCACAGGGCGGCTCGCATACTGATGCGACAGCGCCCGCTCCATCTGGTGCTGGCCCCACATCTGCCACAGCCAGCCCACCAGCCCCAGGACCAGCAGCGCACCGACGCCGCCGCCGGCCATGGCCAGGCGCGGGCTCGGGGGCCAGAGGGTGCGCGCCTCGGCAGCACGCGGGGTGAGCCAATCCATGTCGACACGGGTGCTGGGGCCGTTGGCCTCTTCGTCGGCATCCGTTTCCTTGCGCTTGCCACGGGCGCGATCCGGGCGTTCAGCGCGATCCGCGCGTTCGGCACGCTCTCGGTCGGCCGAAGACGGCCCGGCCGTCCGCCCCGCAGACCACCCTGCTGACGCGCTCGAGCCCACGTCCAGCGCCTGGTCGTAGGCTTGGCGCGCACGGGCGTCCATCAGCGTTTCGTAAGCCGTGTTCAGCGCCGCCATCTGGGCGTGCTGGTCGTCATCCGGCCCCGTGTCTGCGCCCGCGCGATCGGGGTGCAGTTTGGTGGCCAGTGCCCGGTAAGCGGCGCGAATGACCTCGGGCGGTGCATCGCGCGACACTTTCAGGCGTTCGTAATGGTTCACGGCACGAAACTTCCAGTTACAGAGCCCGTCTCCGGGGCGTTCAATCTGTCAATCTTACCGGCTGGCTACCCGTCGTCCCAGCGGGATCCCACTCATCCGCCCGCTCAGTCGCGGGTCTTGCGCGGCCGTGTCCAGCCGCTGAGCGACACCTGCTTGGCGCGCGCCACGGTGAGTTGGCCGGCGGGCGCATCCTTGCTGACGGTGCTGCCGCCGCCGATGGTCGCGCCGTCACCCAGCGTGATGGGCGCAATCAGCACGCAGTTGCTGCCCACGTGCACATCGTTGCCGATCACGGTGCGGTGTTTGTTGGCGCCGTCGTAGTTGGCCGTGATGGCGCCCGCGCCATAGTTGACCCGCTCGCCCACGGTGGCGTCGCCCAGGTAGGCCAGGTGGTTGGCCTTGGCGCCGCGCGCCAGCGTGCTGTTCTTGACCTCGACGAAGTTGCCGATGTGCACCTCGGGGCCCAGGCGGGCACCCGGGCGCAGGCGGGCGAAGGGCCCGATCAGCGCGCCCTCACCCACGGTGACGCCATCCTTGTCGCCGTCGATGTGCGTGAAGGGGTGAATGACGGCGCCGGCCTCGATCACCGCGTTGCGAACGACACAGTGGGCGCCGATGCGCACGTTGTCGCCCAACTGCACATCGCCTTCGAACACGCAGTTGACATCGATGTCGACGTCCTGCCCGCAGTGCAGGCGGCCGCGCAGGTCGAAGCGTGCCGGGTCGGCCAGGCGCACGCCCTGCTCCATCAGGCGCTCGGCCTGAACGCGCTGGTAGCGCCGCTCCAGCTCGGCCAGCTGCGCAGGGCTGTTGACCCCGAGCACCTCAACTTCGCTTTGCGGGTGGGCCGCCACCACGGGCACCTTGTCGCGGCAGGCCATGGCCACCACGTCGGTGAGGTAGTACTCGCGCTGGGCGTTGTCGTTGGTCAGGCGAGCCAACCAGCCCTTGAGCAGGCGCGTGGGCGCGGCCATGACGCCGGTATAGACCTCGTTGAGCGCGCGCTGGGCCTCGGTGGCGTCCTTGTGCTCGACGATGGCCAATACCTGCTCGCCCCAGCCGTCGCGGACGATGCGGCCATAACCGGTCGGATCGTCCAGCGACATGGTGAGCAAGGCCAGCCGCTCACCGGCACACGCCTCGATCAGCGCCCGGGCCGTGCGTGCCGCGATCAGCGGGGTGTCGCCGTTGAGGATGAGCGTGATGCCCTCATCGGGCAGCACCGGCACGGCCTGCTGCACGGCGTGGCCCGTACCAAGCTGCGGCTCCTGGCGTACGAACTGCAGCGGCGCTTCGGCGCAGGCGACCCGCATCGTGGCCTCGACCTGCTCGGCACCATGGCCGGTGATGACGATCTGCTGCGTGGCCGCCAGCGTGGCGGTCGTGTCAACGACATGCGCCAGCATGGGCCGGCCGGCCAGCGCATGCAGCACCTTGGGCCGCGACGACTTCATGCGGGTGCCTTTGCCCGCGGCCATGATGACGATGGAAAGGGTCATGAAAACTGCTCAGCGGGACTGCGGTGGAATCGTGAGTGTGACGGTGCGCGGGCTGACCGCCACCTGTGGAAAGTCTTTGAGCGCGGCCTCGAACAGCAGCGGGTACAGACGGGCGTCCACCGCCCCGAGCCGGTCATGTCGGGCGCGGGTCTCGTACAGCACGTCGTGGGTCTGACGGTCGCGGATCAACAGGCTGACGGACATCTGCACGTAAGGCGGCTCCATGTGCAGGCTGAGCGCCATGCCGCTGCGGCCAGGCCCCCAGAAGCCACCCCAGCCCCATCGGCCATAGGGGTACCAGAAATTGTCCAGCGGCGGCCGGGGCTCGACCTGCACTTGCGCGGCCAGTTGCACCACGACCGAGGCCTGTTTCGCATCGGGCGCTTCGGTGAAGCCGGCGGCCTGCAGGGCCGGGCGCGCGGCCGCTTCCAACTGATCCTGCAGCGCAGGCTGGGCGGCCTGCGAGGGCAGGCGCTCGAAGGCGTAGCTGCCCGGGGCGCGCCCTTGCGGCCAGCTGCCATGCGTGCTCACCTGACTGCTGAACTGGTTGAGACTGGCGCAGCCACTCAGGGCCAGCACCACGGTCAGCAGGAACAGGCGGCGCATCCACATGTCAGGCCTCTTTCTTGCGCTTGAGCGCATCCAGCGAGATGGTGGCCTGCGCGGGCAACCCGTCGCGCGGGGCCTCATGCGAGCCACAGTCGTCCTCGTCTTCATCAAAGGCGATGTCGCCGCCCTTCACCGGCGTGCCAGTGGCCTTGATCGTCTCGAACGGGTACAGGCTGCGGTCCATCAGGTGCGAAGGCACGATGTTGGCCAGCGCCGTGAACAGGTTGTCGACCCGACCCGGGAAGCGGGCATCCCAGTCGTTGATCATCTCGCGCATCTGCTGGCGCTGCAGCCCTTCCTGGCTGCCGCACAGGTTGCACGGGATGATCGGGAACTGGCGGTGTTCGGCGTAGGTGGCCAGATCTTTTTCACGGCAGTAGGCCATGGGCCGGATGACCACGTGCTCGCCGTTGTCGGTCACGAGCTTGGGCGGCATGCCCTTGAGCTTGGAGCCAAAGAACATGTTCATGAACATGGTCTGCAGGATGTCGTCGCGGTGGTGGCCCAGCGCGATCTTGGTGCAGCCCAGTTCGGTGGCGACACGGTAAAGGATGCCGCGTCGCAGCCGCGAGCACAGCGAGCAGGTGGTCTTGCCCTCGGGCACCACGCGTTTGACCACGCTGTAGGTGTCCTGCTCTTCGATGCGAAAGGGCACGCCGACCTGGGTCAGGTACTCGGGCAGCACATGCTCGGGGAAACCGGGCTGTTTCTGATCGAGGTTGACGGCGACCAGTTCGAAGCGGATCGGTGCGCGCTTCTGCAGGTTCATCAGGATGTCGAGCATCCCGTAGCTGTCCTTGCCGCCCGACATGCAGACCATGACCTTGTCGCCGTCTTCGATCATGTTGTAGTCGGCAATGGCCTGTCCCACCTCGCGGTGCAGGCGCTTGCTGAGCTTGTTCATCTCGAAGGCGTGCTTTTTCGCCTTGGCCTCTTCGTCAGGCGAGGAGAGGATGTGGGGAGCTACGGCGTCGTTCATCCCGAGATTTTCGCCGATCTACTGGCAAAACGGGCAACGGGGTGATTGGGAGGCGAAAAACGGAACAGGGACTCGGGATACAGGGCTGCGCTCATGTCCCCCGGACGGGCTGCGCCCGCCCTCCTCCTTTACTTCGCTACGCCCTGCACCCCGAGCCCCTGTTCCTCCCACCGCGCGGTGGGGCGAGGGCTGCCAGAGCGCCGCAAGACGTTTGGCGTGGGTAGCCAACAGAGCGAAGTAAAGGGGGAGCCCCGGCAAAGCCGGGGCGGAGGACATGAGCGTCGTTGGCTACCCACGCCAAACGTCCTGCACAAAGCTCACCACTGCCCCGTTTCCATCCGAATCGCCACCTCGCAGTCGTCAAAAATCTCCAGCTTGGCGATCTTGACCCGCACCCCCAGCACCCCCGGCAAGTCCATCAGGCGCTTGCAGAGCTTGCCGATCAGCGTCTCCAGCAGGTTGACATGCTCGGACGTGCACTCCTCGATGATGATGCTGCGCACCTTGCGGTAGTCGAGCACATTGAGGATCTCGTCGTCGTGCGGCAGCAGCGGCTGGCTGCCCATGTTCAGTTCGGCATCGACCATGATGGGCTGGGGTGCGTCGATCTCGTGGTCGAGCACGCCCAGGCTGGCGTTGAAGCGCAGGCCGGTCAGGGTCAGGGTCTGGTTGCCTTTGGTCAGGGACATGGCGCAGGGCCTCTCACATCATCGAAAAATCGCGCTCGAAGCGCTGCAGATGCTGCCCGCCATCCACCAGCAGCGTCGTGCCGGTGATCGAGCGGTTGTGCAGCGCAAAGGCCACCGTGGCGGCCACATCCTGTGGGGACGATGACCGCCGCAATGGCGACAACTTGTGGGCCTGTTCGAACGCCTCGCCCTTGAGCCAGTCGCTCGTCAGCGTCAGGCCGGGGGCCACACCCACCACCCGTACACGGGGCGCCAGCGCCAGCGCCAGCAAGGTGGTCGCCGATTCCAGGGCCGCCTTCGACAGCGTGTAGCTCAGGAAGTCAGGGTTGGGGTTCCACAGTTTTTGATCAAGCAGGTTGACCACGGCGCCCTCGCACACGCGGGTGGTCTGCGCCTCACGCTGCGCAAGATGTTCAACCAGAGCCTGGGCCAGCACGATGGCCGGCGCGGTGTTGGCGCGCAGGTGCTTCTCGAGCATGGCGTAGCTGAAAGTGGCTGCCGAGTCGTACTCGAAGGTCGAGGCGCTGTTGACCACGGCATCGAGCCGGCCGAGCGCCTGCACCGCCTGCGGCACCAGGGCGCGGGCAGCGGCCTCGTCGCCCAGATCGGCGGGCAGCACGGCCGCGCGGCGCCCGAGCGCCCGGATGTCGGCAGCCGTCTCGTCGGCCTCGGCCCGCGAATGGCGGCAATGCACCGCGACATCCCATCCCTGGCGCGCCAGCGCCAGCGCGATGTCACGCCCCAGGCGCCTGGCCGCGCCAGTGACCAGCACAACAGGATGACCGGCAGGAGAGTCAGCGTGTTCCGACATGGCAATCAGGCTTTCTACAATGGGGCATGCAACGCCCAAGCACAACTGGCCCGAGTGTAGTGGCCGCACCAGTCTCCGCCCATCCGTTGGCACTGCTGATTGCCCACGAGATCCGCGAACGCGGTGGCTGGATGCGCTTTGAGCGCTTCATGGAACTGGCGCTGTACGCACCTGGGCTGGGCTACTACAGCGGCGGTCGCCGCGTGCTGGGGCAGATGCCGCAGGATGGCAGCGACTTCGTCACCGCCCCGGAACTGACGCCATTGTTCGGCGAGGTGCTGGCCCGCCAGGTGGCGCAGGCGCTGGACGCCACCGGCACCGACGAGATCTGGGAGTTCGGCGCCGGCAGCGGCGCGCTGGCCGAGCAGCTGTTGGGTGAGCTGGGCGACCGCATCCAGCGCTACACCATCGTCGACCTGTCAGGCACGCTGCGCGACCGCCAGCACCAGCGCCTGCTCAAGCGCCACCCTGAACTGGTTCACAAGGTGGTTTGGGCCGACAGCCTGCCCGACACGCTGGAAGGCGTGATCGTGGGCAACGAGGTGCTGGACGCCATGCCGGTGCACCTGCTGGCCTGGAACGGCGAGGTCTGGCAGGAGCGCGGCGTGGCGCTGGCCGACGCCACGGCCGCTGATGCGCAAGCCGAGACGCCGACCTTTGTATGGGCCGACCGGCCCGCCCCGGCTGGCGTGCGCCCCCCGACCGAGCACAGCGACGAGGCGTTCGCCCCCGGCACGGTGACCGAGACCCACGGCCAGGCCGAAGCCTTCGTGACCACGCTGGCGCAGCTGATGACACGCGGCGCGGCTTTTTTCGTGGACTACGGCTTTCCGGAAGCCGAGTACTACCTGCCCCAGCGCACCGGCGGGACGTTGATGTGCCACCACGCCCACCGCAGCGACCCGGATCCGCTGAGCCAGGTCGGCGAGAAGGACATCACCGCCCACGTCAACTTCACCGGCATTGCGCTGGCCGGACAGGAGGGCGGCTGGGAGGTGCTGGGCTACACCAGCCAGGGGCGCTTTCTGATGAACTGCGGCCTGGGCGAGGCGCTGGCGCGCACAGGTGATGCCAGCACCGCAGCTGATCTGAAGGCGCGTAACGCCCTGCAGATGCTCGTGGCCGAGCACGAAATGGGCGAGCTGTTCAAGGTGATCGGCTTCGTGAAAGGGCCGTGGTTTGACGCCATCGGGTTCGCACATGGCGACCGGACGCACACGCTCTAGGCTATGACGGCCATAGCGTGCCCGCCGTGCACGCGCCGGGCTTCGCTGGGATAATCCCTCCCATGCTGCAACAACGCACCCTCAAGTCGCTGACCCGGGCCGTGGGCGTGGGCCTGCACAGTGGCCAGCGCGTCGAACTCACGCTGCGACCGGCGCCGCCGGACACCGGGATCGTGTTCCGCCGGGTGGATCTGGCACAACCGGTCGACATCCCGGTCAACCCGGGCTCGGTGTGCGACACGCGCATGGCCACGACCATCTCACCCGGCGGCGACCCTGGAGCGCCCAAGGTCAACACGATCGAGCACCTGATGTCGGCCTGCGCCGGCCTGGGGCTGGACAACGTCTACGTCGACATCACCGCCGAAGAGGTCCCCATCCTCGATGGCTCGTCGGCCGCGTTTGTGTACCTGCTGCAAAGCGCCGGCATCGAGTTGCAGAAGGCGCCCAAGAAGTTCATCCGCGTGCTCAAGCCGATCGAGGTGCGCGAGGGCGAAGGCCGCACGCTGAAGTGGGCCCGGCTGGAGCCCTATCACGGCTACAAACTGGCCTTCGAGATCGATTTCGACCACCCGGCAGTGGACCAGACGGGCCAGCGTGTCGAGTTCGACTTCGGCAGCGGCCAGTACAAGCGCGACATCGCCCGCGCGCGCACCTTTGGCTTCACGAAAGACGTGGAGATGATGCGCTCACGCGGCCTGGGTCTGGGCGCCAGCATGGACAACGCCATCGTGGTGGACGACTACCGCGTGCTCAACGCCGACGGGCTGCGCTATGACGACGAGTTCGTCAAGCACAAGATCCTGGATGCCATCGGCGACCTGTACGTCGTGGGCCACCCGCTGCTGGCCGCCTACACGGCCTACAAATCCGGCCACGCACTGAACAACCAGTTGCTGCGCGCCTTGCTGGCCCAGCCCGACGCGTACGAGATCGCCTCGTTCGAAGACGAGCGGCAGGCACCGCGCGGTATGGCCGAACTGGCCCCGGCGTGGTGACCTCGCCATGTTGTTGTTGCGCACAGCCGGCTTCCTGATCCTGCTCGCCTTCCTGGTGTGCATGGCGCTGTACACGCTCACCGGCCAGCCGGTGTGGCGCCAGCGGGCCATGGTGCCGGTGAAATGGGGCCTGGTGCTGCTGATGGCATTTGCGGCCATCTGGGTCTTGCGCCGCGCCGCGCTGGTGTGAGGCCGCCAAGCGGGTTCAAAACGTCGGCATCCTGACATTCCCGGGCTTCCCCCGTGTTCAAGGGGGGTGATCCCCCCTAGCATGGGTCCCATACAAGACACAAGGCGCGCAGGCGCCAGGGAGCCCTCTGCATGGATTACGACGCTCTGTACCGGCGCTCGATCGACGAGCCGGAAGCGTTCTGGCGCGAGCAAGCCGCCCGCATCGACTGGCACCAGCCCTTCGAGCAGGTATGCGACCACAGCCAGCCGCCGTTTGCCCGCTGGTTCGCCGGCGGGCTGACCAACCTCTGCCACAACGCGGTCGACCGCCACGTGCCTCAGCGACCCGATCAGCCCGCACTGGTCTACATCTCCACCGAGACCGGGCAGGAGCGGTCGCTGAGCTACGGTCAGCTGTATGTCGAGGTGCAGCGCACGGCCGCCATCCTGCAGGCCATGGGCGTGCGCAAGGGCGACCGGGTGCTGATTTACATGCCGATGATCCCCGAGGCGGTGGTGGCCATGCTGGCCACGGTGCGTCTGGGGGCCATTCACTCGGTCGTGTTCGGAGGCTTTGCCAGCCACGCGCTGGCCAGCCGCATCGACGATGCGCAGCCCACCGTCGTGTTCACGGCCGATGCCGGCTCGCGCGGCGGCAAGGTCATTGCCTACAAACCGCTGCTCGACGAGGCGCTGAAGCAGGCGCAGCATGCTGTGCCACACGTGGTGGTGGTCGACCGTGGGCTTGCGCCCGCGCCGCTGCAGGCCGGCCGCGACCACGACTTCCACACGCTGCGCCGCGAGGTGATGGACGCCCAGGTGCCATGCGAGTGGGTTGCATCCGAACACCCGAGCTACACGCTCTACACCAGTGGCACGACCGGCAAGCCCAAGGGTGTGCAGCGCGACACGGGCGGCTACGCCGTGGCGCTGGCCATGTCGATGGACTTGATTTACTGCGGCCAGCCCGGCGAGACCTTCTTCTGCACCAGCGACATCGGCTGGGTCGTGGGCCACAGCTACATCGTCTACGGGCCCTTGCTGGCCGGCATGACCACCATCGTCTACGAGGGCCTGCCCGTCCGGCCGGATGCGGCCGTGTGGTGGTCCATCGTCGAGCGCCACCGCGCCAACGTGATGTTCTCGGCGCCCACCGCCATCCGGGTGCTCAAGAAGCAGGATCCGGATTGCCTCAAGCGGCATGACCTCTCCAGCCTCAAGCACCTGTTTCTGGCCGGCGAGCCGCTGGACGAGCCCACCGCGCGCTGGATCGGTGAGGCCATCGGCAAGCCCATCATCGACAACTACTGGCAGACCGAGACGGGCTGGCCCATTCTGAGCCTGGCACGCGGGGTGGACCCGCATCAGGCGCCACGCCTGGGCTCGCCGGGTGTGCCGATGCCGGGCTACAAGGTGACGCTGCGCGACGACCAGACGGGCGAGCCGCTGACCGGCGCCAACCAGAAGGGCGTGCTGACGATCGACGGGCCCCTGCCGCCCGGCTGCCTGCAGACCGTCTGGGGCGACGACCGGCGCTTCGTGCAGACCTATTGGTCGACCTTCCCGAACCAGCCGGTGTACAACACCTTCGACTGGGGCATTCGCGACGAAGACGGCTATTACTTCATCCTGGGCCGCACGGACGACGTCATCAATGTGGCCGGCCACCGCCTGGGCACGCGCGAGATTGAAGAGGCCGTGAGCAGCCACCCGGCCGTCGCCGAGGTGGCCGTGGTGGGTGTGGCCGACGAGGTCAAGGGCCAGGTGGCGCGCGCCTTCGTGGTGGTCAAGGATCCGCAACGCGTGGCTGACGACGCCGGCCGCGCGGCGCTCGAGGCCGAGATCATGCGCACGGTCGATGGGCAGTTGGGCGCGGTGGCCCGCCCGGCGCGTGTGCATTTCGTCAACGTGTTGCCGAAGACGCGCTCGGGCAAGCTGCTGCGCCGGGCCATCCAGGCCGTGTGCGAAGGCCGCGCCACAGGCGACCTGACCACCATCGAAGACCCGGCCGCGCTGCAGCAACTGCAGGAGGCCGTGGCGCGCTGAGCGAGCCACAACGGGCCACAACGGGCCACAACGGGCCACGACGGGCCATAGCGGCCCGTTACCGGCACGTTTCAGCGGCTGGTCTGGTGAACGAGGTCGCGCACCCGCGGATAGATCTCGTTTTGCCACCGGCGGCCGTTGAACACGCCGTAATGGCCCACGCCGGTCTGGATGTGGTGCTGGCGCCAGTAGGGGCGCACACTGGTGCACAGATCGTGCGCTGCCACCGTCTGGCCCAGCGAACAGATGTCGTCTCGCTCGCCTTCGACCGTCAGCAGCGCGGTGCGCCGGATGGCAGCCGGCTCCACCGGTGTGCCATTCCAGGTCAGCGCCCCGGTGGCCAACTCGTAGCGCTGGAACACCTTGCCCACGGTCTCGAGGTAGAACTCGGCCGGCAGGTCGGCCACGGCAAAGTACTCTTCGTAGAAGGCCTTGGTGTGGGCCACGCGGTCGTGGTCGCCTTCGGCAATCGCGTGGTACAGGTCGCGGAAGGCCTGCGCATGGCGCTCCTGGTTCATGCTCATGAAGGCGGTGAGCTGCACGAAGCCTGGGTAGACCTTGCGCCCCATGCCACGCTGGGGCCAGGGCACGGTGTGGATCATGTTCTCTTCGAACCAGCTCAAGGGACGCTCCGTGGCCAGCTCATTGACGCGGGTGGGGTTGATGCGGCAATCGATCGGGCCGGCCATCAAGGTGAGGCTGCGAGGCTGGGCAGGATGCGCATCCTGGGCCATCAAGGCCACGGCGGCCAGCGCCGGCACGCAGGGCTGGCAGATCGCCATCAGATGGGCGCCCGGGCCCATCTGGTCGAGAAAGCGGATCAGGTGGCCGATGTAATCGTCCAGCCCGAACGCACCATGGCGCACGGGCACATCGCGGGCGTTGTGCCAGTCGGTGATGTAGACATCGTGGTCCTGCAGCAGCGTGCGCACGGTGTCGCGCAACAAGGTGGCGAAATGACCCGACATGGGCGCCACCAGCAGAACGCGCGGCTGCTCGGGCGCGCCCTCCTTGCGGAAGCGCAGCAGCGTGCCGAACGGCGTACGCAGCACCGCCTCTTCGCTGACGGCATACGTCTGCCCCTGGCTGACGACCGACTCAATCCGGTACGGCGGGCGCTGGTGGGTGGTGCGCAGGCGGGCGAACACCTCGCTGGCCGCTGCGGCCGAGCGGGCGAGCACCCCACCGGCCAGCCACTCGTCGAGCCCGCTCTCTGCGGGCCCATCCGGCAACAGCCGGTGCAACCAGTCTGCGGTGCCCTGCGCCAGTTCGCGCCACGGTTCCAGCAGAGTGTGTTGGGCCTGATAGCTTGCGTACAGCATGCGCGTCCTTGTGGAGTGGTCACGCTGTCTCAGCAAGTTGCGAGCCATCTTCGGCCTCGCGGGGTGGCACGCAGTTTGCACGGCCCCCCGCTGTGCGCCGCTGCGCGCCCGCCCCATACCGAGGAGACCCGATGGCCGAAACCGCCAAGGCGCCCGCACGCCCCGCCCCTAAGGCGCCTGCCGCCACGCACGCCGGCAAGCCCAGCGCCGCGCAGGCCGGCGCCACGTTGACCATCACGAGCAAGAACTACTCCTCATGGTCGCTGCGCGGCTGGTTGCTGGCGCGGTTTGCCGGGCTGGATTTCGAGGAACATGTGCTGCCACCCGACGACCCGTCCACGCGGGCGGAAATCCTGTTGCTGTCGTCGTCCATCCTGGTGCCCTGCCTCACCCACAACGGCATCCGCGTGTGGGACACACTGGCCATTGGCGAATACCTGCACGAGGTGTGCCCCGAAGCGGGGCTGTTGCCAGCAGACGTGAAGGCCCGCGCGCACTGCCGTGCCATCTGCGGCGAAATGCACTCGGGCTTCTCTGCGCTGCGATCGGCCCTGCCGATGAACCTGCGCAGCCACTTCCCGGGATTCAAGGTGTGGTCGCGCGCGCAGGCCGACATCGACCGCATCGTCGCCATCTGGCATGACTGTCTGGCAACCTATGGCGGCCCTTACCTGTTTGGTGCGCGACGCACCATGGCCGACGCCATGTACGCCCCGGTCTGCACCCGCTTTGCCACCTACGACGTCAAGCTTGATCCGGTTTGCCAGGCCTACTGCGAGCGGATGCTGGGCCAGCCCGAGATGAAGGCGTGGATCAAGGCAGCCAAGGCCGAACCCATCGACATCGACGAACTCGACGTGGAGTTCTGACCCGATTTGGGGCACGCACCATCGCGGCGCGCGCGAAGGAGCCACCGCCGCGCTCCGTGGTCATGCAATAACGGCACAATGGGGGTTTTGCGGCTCGCCTCCACACCATGAACCCCAAGACCGCCCTGAGCGACGAAGAAATCCACGAAATCGACATGCTGCTGGCCGCCGTGCCTGCACCATACGAGACGGTGGATGCCGTGATCCTGGACGGCTATCTGGCGGGCGTGCTGGTGCAGCCGGTGGAGATCCCGGAGGAGGACTGGCTCGGACCGATCTTCGGCACCGAAGGGGCGCCCAAGCCTGGCATCCCGGGCTGGACCGAGGAGCAGCACAACCGCCTGATCGAGCTGATCACGCGACGCAAGAACGAAATCCAGCGCGGCATCCTGGAAGACGGCTGGTTCGACCCGATCGTGCCCATGATCGAGGATGACGACGGCAAGCCCGTCGAAGGCGACGAAGCCATGCAGGGCGTGGGCTACTGGGCGGCTGGTTTCGAGTGGGCGCTGGCCAACTTCCCGCAACTGGAAGACGCCGCGCTGCCGGGGGTGCCGGATCTGCTCGATTCGATCTGGCGCCACCTGCCCGAGCAGGACGAAACCCAGCAGGCCATGACCAAGGCACTCAACGAGGAACACCCGCTCAAGAACCTGGACGAGGCCATTGAGGCCCTGGTGTTCGATGTGGTCGACCTTACGCAGATCGGCACCGCCGAGCGTCTGAAGGTCGAGACCGTGGTGCGCGAGCAACCCAAGGTCGGCCGCAACGACCCTTGCCCCTGCGGCAGCGGCCGCAAGTACAAGCACTGCCACGGGGCCAACTGACCCCGCGTTCGCCCATGCGCGTGCAACTGGTTTCCGATCTGCACCTGGAGCGGTATCCGGATTTCACCCCGCTGGCCGCCACGGACGCCGATGTGCTGGTTTTGGCAGGCGACATCGGCTCCTATCAGCCAGGTTCTCTTCTGGCGCTGCGCGGCGACAAGGACTTCGGCCTGGGCCGCTTCTCACCGCTGAAGGGTGCGCCATGGCAGCATGTGGTCTTCGTGCCAGGCAACCATGAGTACGACGGGCTGGAATACGACGAGGTCGATCAGCGCCTGCGCGAAGTCTGCGCCCGGCTGGGCCTGATCTGGCTCGAGCGCGAAGCGGTGGTCATCGAGGACGTGCGGTTCGTGGGCACCACGCTGTGGAGCGATTTCGAATCGCTGGCCGACCGCGAAGCCCAACCTGCCAAACGGGTGGCGGCGCTCGACAAGGCGCTGCGCGCAGCCAACTTCTACCTCCGCAAGAACAGCACCTTGCGCAATGGGCAGCATATGCTGGCTGAAGACATTCAGCCGCTGGCGCGCGACTGCCAGCGCTGGCTGCGCCGCGCGCTGGAAACGCCGCACCACGGCCCGACGGTGGTCGTCACGCACTTCGCGCCCACATTGCACAGCAATGACCCGCGGTATGGTCTCAACCCCGGCACGGCGGGTTTTTGCAACGGGCTGGACGACCTGCTGCACCTGGCCGACCTGTGGATTCATGGTCACCTGCACTGCCCGAACGACCACATCGTGCGCGGCATCGAGCAGGCCCGACCCTGGGAGTGCCGCATCGTCTCCAACCCGCGAGGCTATGCGGTCAAGGGCGAGCAGGAGGCGTACCAGGAATGCATGGTCGTGGAGGTGCCTCGCCGGCCCGCACGCCATTACTGAACCTTGATCAAGCACCCAGCCCCGCCGGCTGCGTACACTGGCTCATCTACCTGACGAAGGAACCGCTGATGAAGATCCTGCTTCCCGTTGACGGCAGCCCCTACACCAAGCGCATGCTGGCCTGGCTGGCCACGCACGACGAGTGGGTCAAGGGCGATCACCATTTCACCGTGCTGACGGTGGTGCCGCTGATTCCGCCCCATGCGGCGGCCATGTTCCCGGCCGACCAACTCAAGAGCTACTACGAAGACACGGCCGAGTCGGTCTTCAAGCCCATCCGCAAGTTCATGGCCAAGCACGACATGGCCACCGCCTATGTGGGCAAGACGGGTCATGCGCCCGATGTGATTGCCAAGATGGCCGACAAAGGCAAGTTCGACATGGTCATCATGGGCTCACACGGACACGGCAACCTGATGAACCTGGTGATGGGCTCTGTGACCAACCAGGTGCTGGCGCGCTGCAAGGCGCCCGTGTTGCTGGTGCGCTGATGCAGCGCCAGGCAAGGGGCCTCGCGTGGCCCCTTGCCATGTCACGCGGGGGCGCTCACGCCAAGCGGAACCGGCCCACCGCGGATTGAAGCCGGGCAGCCTGGTCATGCAGACTGGCTGCAGCAGCGCTCGACTCCTCGACCAGCGCGGCGTTCTGTTGCGTGGTCTGGTCCAGCATCGTGACCGCCTGGTTGACCTGCGCGATGCCATGGCTTTGCTCGACGCTGGCACCCGCGATTTCCGACATCAGCTGACTGACGCGCTGCACCTGCTCGATCAGGCGTTCGACCGACGCGCTGCTGTGCGTGGCCAGTTCGTAGCCTTGCTCAACGCTGTCGACGCTGCTGTGGATCAGCCCTTTGATCTCGCGTGCGGCCTGGGCGCTGCGCTGAGCCAGCGTCCGCACCTCGCCTGCCACCACGGCGAAACCACGTCCCTGCTCACCGGCTCGCGCCGCCTCCACGGCCGCGTTCAGCGCCAGAATATTGGTCTGGAATGCGATGCCATCGATCACGCCGTTGATCTCAGCAATGCGCGCGCTCGTCTGCTTGATCTCGGCCATCTTGGCCAGCACCTGGCTGAAGGCCTCGCCACTGCGCGCCGCGTCCTGGGCCGCGGCATCGGCCAGCGCGTTGGCCTCGCGCGCCGTGCCGGCATTCTGATCGACCGCGCCCGCCATCTGCTCCATGGAAGAGGCTGTCTGCTGCACGGACGATGCCTGGCTCTCGGTGCGGGCGCTGAGGTCCAGGTTGCCTTGCGCAATCTGGCTGGATGCCGTCGCCACCGAATCGCTGGCGGACTTGATGCCTTCGATGGTGCCGCGCATTTGGTACACGGCCCGACCCAGCGCATCCACCATGTGACCCACCTCATCACGGCTTTTGCTGCGCAAGTGCACCGTCAGGTCGCCCTCGGCCAGAGCTTGCGCTGCCTGCATCGCGTCGCGCATGGCCCGCGTCGTCGTGCGGGTCACCACAACGGCCACCGCGCCACCGAGCGCGAGCGCCAGCGCCACGACGACGCCCATCGCGGACAGTTCGGCGCGGTGAGCGAGGGCCCGCTGGTCGAGCAGCGCACCCAGCCGCTTCATGGCCACCTCGCTGAGCGCGAACTGGTCGGCGATGACCTCGGTCAGGGCATCAAAGTAGGCTGTGGAAGCCATGTCCGGTTCGACCTTGGGATCGAGCAGGTGATCGATGATGCCCACGCCACGCGTCACCGCCGACTGCGCGGCCTGGACCCTGGCGTCAAGCTCAGAGACATCGCCCCCCTGGTCTCGGCGTGCAGCCGCACGCGCCAGATTGCGTTTGGCATCGTCCGCGTAGGTCACCGCCCAGCGACGCAGGTCGCGAAGGGCCTGGCGCTGCTCAGGGGCAAAATCCTCACGCACCAGCATGGCCGTGCCACGCGCCCGGGCCAGTCCGAGTTGCTCGGTCAGGCGTGGTATGTCGCGCGTCAGCGCCTGGATCAGGAAGTAGCTTTCTGCTTCCGGGTCGAGCGACAGGCCGCTCACGGCCGCCACATCCTCGACCAGGTGGATGGCCCGCATGACCAGTTCGGTGTGCCGCTGAACGCTCAAGGGCGCAGCCAGCTGGCCCTGAGCCACCTCTTGCGCCAGTGTCTCCCAGTCTGCAGCCAGCGCCTGCAGGGCTCGGCCAGGCCCCGGGTCGCGAAGCGGTGTCAGGCTCTCGCCAGCATGCGTGAGCGCAGCTGTCACGTCGCGACGACGGGCCTGCAGCACAGCGAGGCGGGAATCATCGCCGTTCAGATAGGCGTTCGACAGGCCGCGGTGCTCCTGCAACAGCTTGACCGCGGTGAGCACATCACGCGTGGGCGGCAGCCCGAGCCGTTCGGCTTCGATGGTCTGAAGGTTGTGCACCATGGCACGCAACACCAGGGCGACCGGCGTGGCCACCATGAAGAGGGCAATCAGACACAGCAGGAGAAACTTGTGGCGAATGGGCAGATTGGCAATCCAGGCAGACATCGATCAGTTCCGGGCTCGCACAGGCGTGCGTGACGGAACACATGTTTGCATGGGTCGTTCCGCGTGACCGCATGCGTCCTGGGGATCACCGGACGCAGGGTGCCGCATGACCGCGCCGTTGTGCAGCGCGGCGATTGCGGCCGGGATATCGGCCACCCGAGGCGCAGCTTGAGGGGCATCGGCACGCTGCAGCGTGACCGATTACCCCGAATCAAGGCCGGTCGATCGGTGCAGAGGGAGACGAGGCAGGCGCGGGCGGAACGCCCTGGTTCGGGTGGATGACCACGCCGGGCGACAAGGAAATGTCATCGGCCACCGTCACCTTGGTGACGTAGTAGCGGGTGTCGCCGAAGCAGGAGGTCGGCAGGCCTACCTTCTGCTCGTAATGCAGCGCCACCCGGCGGCCTACGACACGGTTGATGCTTTCGGCGACGGCGTCATCCACGACGGTGAAGGTGAATTTCTCCAGCGGGGCGCCTGGCATCGAGACCAGGGCCAGTTCGCCCTCCCAGGTCTTGCAGATCCAGCCTTTTTTGGAGAATTTCTGCACCCACCCGGCCCGCTCGCCGGACGAATAACTCCAGCTCCATGCGGCCGTCAGATAAGCCGCCAGCACAGCCAGCACCACCACGGGTGCCACCACCAGGATCACAACGCGCTTGTTCATGTCGATGTCGTCAAACAGATGCTGGACGACCGAGCCCTCCCCCGCCGTCCAGACGCCATCCTGACATGAATCGCGCTTGTCGCGAGCGACCCCGCCCTCGAACAGGTGGGCTGCAAACAGGGTCACCGCGGGGTCCCTAGAATGTTCGGGCTTCGGGGTCACCGCCCCGTTCTGTCTCCCACAAGGCCGACCATGTCCGACATCCGCATCCGCGGCGCCCGCCAGCACAACCTGAAGAACCTCGACCTGGACATCCGCACCGGGGAGCTGACCGTGGTGACGGGGCCCAGCGGCTCGGGCAAGTCGTCGCTGGTGTTCGACACCCTCTACGCCGAGGGCCAGCGCCGGTATGTGGAGACCTTCAGCGCCTACGCCCGCCAGTTCCTGGACCGCATGGACCGCCCGGCGGTGGACCGCGTGGAAGGCGTGCCGCCGGCCATTGCCATTGACCAGACCAACCCGGTGCGCACCTCGCGCTCGACGGTCGGGACGATGACGGAACTCAACGACCACCTCAAACTGTTGTTCGCACGCGCCGCGCAGTTGTTCGATCAGAGCACCGGCCTGCCGGTGCGAGAGGACACGCCGCAGTCGGTCTTCGAAGAGCTGCTGCGCCGCTGCGTGGCCACGCAAGGTGGTCGGCGCCTGGTCGTCACGTTTGGCGCGGAGTTGCCCGCCAACACCTCACCCGAACAGATGGAAGAGTGGCTCTCGGCGAGCGGCTTTTCGCGCATCCAGGCGCAGCGGGTGGTGAAGGTGGCCGTGGATGCCGGTGCGGCACCTGTGGCCAAGAAAGCCGCGAAGAAAGTCGCCGCCAAGAAGACCACCAAGAAGGCCGCCCATGCCGTCGGCACGGACCTGGGCGACGACGAGCGCCTGGTGCTCGATGTGGTGGTGGACCGCTTCCGTGTGGGCGCCGACGCCACCGGTGCCGACCTCGACCGCCCGCGCGTGATGGAGGCGTTGGAGGTCGCCTTCAAACGCGGCAATGGCCACATCACCGTCTACGCGCTGAGCCCGGACGACGGCGAGCCCGAACTCTGGCGTTTCTCCAGCGGCCTGCATTGCCCCGAGAGTCACCGCCGCTACAGCACGCCCACGCCGGGCATGTTCTCGTTCAACTCGGCTGCGGGCGCCTGCCCCACCTGCCGGGGCTTTGGCCGCGTGATCGGCGTGGACTGGGGTCTGGTCATCCCCGATGCCAAGAAAACGCTGCGCGGCGGCGCCATCAAGCCCTTGCAGACACCCGCCTGGGCCGAGTGCCAGGCCGATCTGATCAAGTACGCGGGCGACGCGGCCATTCCGCGCGACACGCCCTGGTCGCAACTGACGGCCGATCAAAAGCACTGGGTGCTCGAAGGCGATCCCGACTGGAAAGGCAACTGGAACAAGCAGTGGTACGGCATTCGCCGCTTCTTCGAATACCTGGAGAGCAAGGCCTACAAGATGCACATCCGTGTGCTCTTGTCAAAGTACCGCAGCTACACGCCCTGTCCCGACTGCGAAGGCGCGCGGCTGCAAACCGAGTCGCTGCTGTGGCGCCTGGGCTCGCAGGCCGATGCCGATGCGGTGCTGGCCCCCACGCGGCGCTTCAAGCCCAAGGGGGTCGCGCTGGATGCCGAGGCCTTTGCGGCGTTGCCGGGCCTGAACCTGCATGACTTGATGCTGTTGCCCATCTCGCAGCTGCAGCGCTTCTTCAGCTTCGTCAGCCTGCCCAAGCAGGGCGACCAGGAGGCCCTGCAACTGCTGCTGGATGAGATCCGCACGCGGCTGAAGTACCTGGTCGATGTGGGTCTGGGCTACCTCACGCTTGATCGCCAGAGCCGTACGCTCTCGGGCGGCGAGGTGCAGCGCATCAACCTGACCACCGCCCTGGGCACCTCGTTGGTCAACACGCTGTTCGTGCTGGATGAACCCTCCATCGGCCTGCACCCGCGCGACATGGACCGCATCAACCTGGCCATGCAGCGCCTGGTCGACGCGGGCAACACGCTGGTGGTGGTCGAGCACGACCCGGCCGTGATGCTGGCTGCCGACCGCGTCATCGACATGGGCCCCGGCCCCGGCTCGCAAGGCGGACGCATCGTGTTCGATGGCACGCCCGACGAACTCAAGCAGGCCGAGACGCTGACCGGCGCCTACCTGGGCGCGCGACGCCGCATCGGCATCGGGCAGCGCCGCCCTGTCGCAGAGAGCACCCCCAAGCTGATTCTGCAAGGCGCGCGCGAGCACAATCTGAAGAACCTGGACGTGGCCTTTCCGCTCCAGCGCCTGGTGGGTGTCACGGGCGTGAGCGGCTCAGGCAAATCGACCCTGATCCAGGACATCCTGCACCCCGCCCTGTTGCGTCACTTCGGCGAGGCCACCGAGAGCCCGGGTGAGCACGACGAGCTGCTGGGCGCCGACTGGCTGAGCGCGGTCAGCTTTGTCGACCAGTCGCCCATCGGCAAGACGGCGCGCTCGAACCCGGCCAGCTATGTGGGCGCGTTTGATGCCGTGCGCACGCTGTTCGCGGTGACGCCGCTGTCGCGCGAGCGCGGCTACACGGCCGGCACCTTCAGCTTCAACGCGGGCAACGGGCGCTGCCCGACCTGCGGCGGCTCGGGCTTCGAGCACGTCGAGATGCAGTTCTTGAGCGACGTGTACCTGCGTTGCCCCGATTGCGACGGCACGCGCTTCCGCGCCGAGGTGCGCGAGGTGGTGATCGAGCGTGGCAACCGCAAGCTCAGCATCTCGGACGTGCTGGAGCTCACGGTCGCGGAAGCCATCAAGCTGTTTGCGCAGGATGTGGACGTGGTGCGCGCGCTGCAACCGCTCTCCGACGTGGGACTGGATTACGTGAAGCTGGGCCAGCCGGTGCCCACCTTGTCAGGTGGCGAAGCGCAGCGCCTGAAGCTCGCGGGGCACCTGGTCGAAGCCGCCACGCAGATGGCCAAAAGCGGCCAGCGCACCGCGCGCAAGGGCACGCTCTTCCTGTTCGACGAGCCCACCACCGGCCTGCACTTCGACGACATCGCCAAGCTGATGCGGGCGTTCGCCAAGCTGCTCGACGCCGGCAACAGCATCATCCTGATCGAGCACAACCTCGATGTGGTCCGGGCCTGCGACTGGTTGATCGAACTCGGCCCCGAAGGCGGCGACGCAGGCGGCCAGATCGTCGCCCAGGGCGCGCCAGAGGACCTCCGGCATGGCGCCACGCACACGGCGCTGGCCCTGCGCGAGTATGAACAGGCGCTGGGCCTGGAAGAGGCCACCGAGGCCACCGTGGTGCGAGCAGAAGAAAGCGGTCGCCCGCTTCAGTCGCTCATTGCCCAACGCCGCAAGCAACGCCGTGACGCCGCTGCACACGCCCCCGGCGCCCATGCCATTGAGGTCATCAACGCCCACGAGAACAACCTCAAGGGCATGACCGTGCACATCCCGCGTGGCAAGTTCAACGTGATCACCGGCGTATCGGGCTCGGGCAAATCGACGCTGGCCTTCGACATCCTGTTCAACGAGGGCCAACGCCGCTACCTCGAATCGCTCAATGCCTATGCGCGCTCGCTGGTGCAGCCCGCCGGCCGGCCCGAGGTCGACGCGGTGTACGGCATCCCGCCCACGGTGGCCATCGAGCAGCGGCTGTCGCGTGGCGGGCGCAAGTCCACCGTGGGCACCACCACCGAGGTCCACCACTTCCTGCGCCTGTTGTATGTGAAGCTCGGCGTGCAGCACTGCCCGCACTGTCGGGACGGCGAAGGCCACCCCATCCCCGTGCTGCCACAAACGCCCGAGGCGATCGCCGCGCAGTGGTTGCGCGAGTACCGCGGCCAGCACATCGGCCTGATGGCGCCGCTGGTGGTCAACCGCAAGGGCGTCTACACCGAGCTGGCCAAGTGGGCGTCGGCGCGGGGCTTCGACTACCTGCGGGTGGACGGCGAGTTCCTGGCCGTGGCGGGCTGGGGCACCGCCAAGGGCCCGAAGCTCGACCGCTACCGCGAACACACCATCGAGCTGCCTGTCGGCGACGTGGTCGTGTCGCCCGACAACGAATCCCGCCTGCGCGAGCTGCTGGCCTCGGCCCTCGAACACGGCAAGGGTGTGGTCCACCTCATCACAGGGCTCGAAGGTCTGGCCGACGCCCTGGCCACCGGCAAGTCCACCCTGCACATGGGCCGCGTCAAGGTGTTCTCGACCCAGCGCGCCTGCCCGAGCTGCGGCACGAGCTTCCCCGAGCTCGACCCGCGCCTGTTCAGCTACAACAGCAAGCATGGCTGGTGTCCCGATTGCGTGGGCACGGGCCTGGCACTCACGCGTGACCAGCGCAAGGCGCTGGACGATTCGCAGGCGGCCGACGACAACAAGGGGCGCGAGCAGACATTCGCCGAGCCCGACGTCGAGGATGTGGACGAGCAGGCTTGCGGCACCTGCCACGGCGCACGGCTCAACCCCGTCGCACAGGCCGTGCTGCTGCGTGGGCACTCGATCGCACAGGTCTCCGCCCTGGCGGTCAAGGACGCCCGCAAGTGGAGCGAAAAGCTCAAGCTGGATGGCCGTGAGGCCACGATCGCACGCGACATCGTCAGCGAGATCAAGTCGCGCCTGGCCTTCATGGAACAGGTGGGCCTGGGCTACCTCAGCCTCGACCGGGCTGCACCCACCCTGTCGGGTGGCGAGGCCCAGCGCATCCGGCTGGCCGCGCAGCTCGGCAGCAACCTACAGGGCGTGTGCTACGTGCTCGATGAGCCCACCATCGGCCTGCACCCGCGCGACAACCAGTTGCTGCTGGATGCGTTGCATACGCTGGGCCAGTCCGGCAACACGCTGGTGGTGGTGGAGCACGACGAAGACACCATCCGCCGCGCCGAACACGTCATCGACATCGGCCCCGGCGCGGGGGTGCGCGGCGGCACGGTCGTGGCCGAGGGCACAGTGGCCGACGTGATGGCCAGCGCCGATTCGGTCACCGGCCGCTGCCTGCGCGCGCCCATGGTGCACCCGCTGCGCGTGGACGACACCGGCGCGCCGATCGGCCGCCGCCCCGTCGACAAGACGACGCCGCAGCTGCAGCTCAAGGGCGCACGGCTGCATAACCTGCAGGGCGTGAACATCAAGGTGCCGCTGCAACGGCTGGTCGCCGTCACCGGCGTGTCGGGCTCCGGCAAGTCGACGCTCGCGCGCGACGTGCTGCTGGCCAACGTGCAAACCGCTGTGGCCATCCCGTTCAAGGAGCGCGGCAGCACCAAACCGGCCTGGCTCGGCTGCGACGGCCTGGACGGCTGGGGGGCCATCGACCGCGTGCTCGAAGTCGACCAGACACCCATCGGCAAGACGCCGCGCTCCTGCCCAGCCACCTACATTGGCTTCTGGGACACCATCCGCAAGCTGTTCGCCGACGCGCTCGAAGCCCGCGCGCGCGGTTGGGGTGCGGGCCGTTTCAGCTTCAACACCGGCGAGGGCCGCTGTCCCGAATGCGAAGGCCAGGGCATCCGCACCATCGAGATGGCCTTCCTGCCGGATGTGAAGGTGCACTGCGACGCCTGCAACGGCATGCGCTTCAACCGCGAGACGCTGGCCGCCACCTGGCGCGGCAAACACATTGGCGACGTGCTCAAGATGGAGGTGGACGAAGCCGTCGAGTTCTTCGCCTCGATGCCCTCTATTGCCCACCCGCTGCAACTGCTGCAGGACGTCGGACTGGGTTACCTGACACTGGGCCAGCCCTCGCCGACGCTGTCGGGCGGCGAGGCGCAGCGCATCAAGCTGGTGACCGAGTTGAGCAAGGTGCGCGACGACATCGGACGGCGTGGGCAGAAGGCGCCCCATACCCTGTATGTGCTGGACGAGCCGACCGTGGGCCTGCACATGGCCGACGTCGAGCGGCTGATCCGCGTGCTGCACCGCCTGGTCGACGGCGGCCACAGCGTCGTCGTCATCGAGCACGATCTGGACCTTATCGCCGAGGCCGACTGGGTCATCGACATGGGGCCGGAAGGGGGCGCAGGCGGCGGCAAGGTGGTGGCCGAAGGCGCGCCTGAGAAGCTCGTGGCCAAGGGGACGCACACGGGCGTGGCGCTGGCGCCGGTGCTGGCGCGCCACGCACCGACACGCAACTAACCGACGCTCAAGCCCAGCAACGGCGCCCACACACTGAGGCTCAACAGCGCCAGCGCGGTGGTCCACAGGATGATGCGGGCCACGACCTGTGTGTCGGCACCCACGCGCTCGGCCAGCATGGACACATTACTGGCCGCAGGCAGGGCGGCCGCGAGGGTCAGCGCCAACAGCCCTGCGTCGGACACCGGCAGCCCCAGGGCCTGCAATGCCAGGCCGGCGCCCCAGACCAAGACCGGATGCACCAGCAACTTGACGCCGACTGGCCAGGCCAGGGCGAAACCAGTCGCTGCCCCCACGTGATGCGTCATGCGCGCGCGCACGCCAGCGCGCGCCAGGATGGCACCCAGCGTGAACAGCGCGGCAGGCGAAGCAGCCTGCCCAAGCAGCATCACCGTGGCATCCAGCGGCCCCGGCAAGGTCCAATCGCACGCTTGGAAAACCATGCCCGCCCCCATGGACAGCAGCAAGGGATTGCGCAGCGCCCCCCCGAGCGGCGGCCACAGCGCCCACCGCCCCACGCCGGCATGCCCCCAGGCCAGACAGAAGGTGCTGAAGAGCAGCACGTCGACCGCAATGGTGGCCGCCACGGGCCCGGCTGCCTGTGGGCCCAGCAAGCCAGTGAGCAGCGGAAGCCCCAGGAAGCCGGTGTTCGGGAAAGCCGTCACAAGCGCCGCCATGCCGGCATCCATGCGGCCGAGCCTTTGCCTAGCCGCCCACCTGAAGCCCAGCGCGAGCACAACCCCGCCGGCCAGCGCATAAGCCAGCACCAGCCCCGACAGGCCCGGCTGCAACAGCGCGCCGCCCAACCCCAGCCTGAACAGCATCGCGGGCAGGCCGAAATACAGCACGAAGACGTTGAGCGCGGCAATGCCATCGACCGGCACCAGCCCACGGCGCGTGGCCGCCCAGCCCAGGGCGACCAGCAGGAAAAACGGCAGAAACTGTTGGATCAGGGCCCACATGGGCCGAGATTGTCGGCCAGACGCGCCCAAGCCGCCCGGGCTCAGGCGCCTTGATCGGCCTGCCAGGTGGCCGGCGTATGGCCCGTCCAGCGCCGAAAAGCCCGGTGGAAGGTGCTCACCGACGCAAACCCGAGCTCATCGGCCACCTGCTTGATCGACAGGCGCCGCTCGGCTAGCAACTGTTCGGCCATGAGCCGCTGGCTCTGTTGCACCAGTTCCATGTAAGACGTGCCCAGCGCCGAGAGCTGGCGCCGCAGCGTGCGCTCTGACACGCCGACGTGGCGGGCGGCCTCACCAATGGCCGCCACACGGGGGAACTCGGCCACCAGCCACTGGCGCACGCGCTCGGCCACGTCCGAGCGACTCTGCACGGCCTGCAAGGCCGCCTCGGCCCGCGTGCGCGCCGCAGAATAGGCCACCGGATCGTGCGCCGGCAAGGGCCGATCCAGCAATGCCCGATTGAACACAACGCCCCACTCGGCCTGTCCGAAGTGCAGGCGGTTGCCCAGCGCGGCTTCGTAGCGCGCGCGCAGGCCGGAAGGCTCGGGCAGCCCGAGGTCAATCCGCAGGATGTCGACCGAATCGGCCCCGGCGAAACGCAGCATCTGGATGGCGCTGGTGACGGCAAACTCCGCCCGGAAGTGCCCGCTGGCGCCCCCGGATACCAGCGGCTGCACATGGATGCGCGCATGCGGTGGCGCGTCTTCCAGTTGCAGCTCGGAGCGGTCCTGCACCAGCGCGGCATACCGATCCAGATCCTGAATCACGGCGCGCAGGGTGGGGGCAGACAGCACCAGCGGCACCATGTGCCCGTAGCGCATCAGCGCCAGGCTCTTGCCCGCCACCAGCGCGAAGGCCGGGTCGCCCGTGTGTTCCAGCGCGGCGGCCATCATCTCGTCGAATCGCGCCAAGGGCACCCAATCGCCCTCTTCGTCGATGTCATCCAGCACCCGGTAGCCGCAACGCTGCAGCACGGCCGACGCACCATGGCCTTCCACCTCCAGGGTGTAGGCCAGGATCTTCAGGTGCATGGGCGAGATGTGCATCTCCGTTCAATGTCCTCTGGTACACGGCCCACAGCATAGCGCGAGGCTGCGCTGCGCCACGCTCAGGCTTTCCCGACAAAAAAGCGCCACACCCGAGGGTGCGGCGCCCAAACACGAGGAGGAGAGAGAGCCGCTCGCTTACAAGCCGAGGGCCTTGTACACCGAGGCCAGGAACGAATCCAGCGTGCCCGGGACCTTGGTGTTCTGCAGATTGCGTTGGGTTTCAAACGCACGAATCGGGGTGCCCGAGCCATCGAGCAGGTTGTCCAACACAACGTTCAGGTTGTCGATGTTGGCCTCCTTGATGGCGGTACCCGAGAAGGTCAGTGTGGTGAGCGTGTGCGACTTCAGGAAATCGCGGTAGTACGGCACGTAGTAGCCCACGTTGGGATACGGCTTCATCGCATTGACCCACTTGCTCACCTCGGGCGCCCACTTCTGGTTGAGCAGTGTGTCACGCGGCACACCCGACTCGGCGGCCGCGATCTCCGGGTAGAAGGGCGTGTACGAGAAGGCCGAATAAATGGCGTCCTGCTGGAAGACGCTGAAGTTCATGCGGTCCCGAGGGAAGATCTTGGCCAGGCCGGTGGTCAGCGAGCCGAGGTTTTCGGCCGTGCCGGCATCGGGGTACATCGTCAGCAGCTTGGTCACCAGACCATCGGCGCCGTCCAGCCCCCAGACGTCGCGGATCTTGTTGTGCAGCTTGACCGAGGGCGAGACCGTCGGGCTGTCCGTGCGGTTGACCTGGAACAGCGGGCCCGAATCGGCCAGCAGGGCCGACTTCTTGGGGTTCATGGCCAGGCGGATCCAGCCGTAATTGGCCGTCGAGCCGGCGCCGCCGGCCGAGAAGCCGGTGACCAGCAGGTGATCGGGGCGCTTCATGTTGGCGCCCAGCCACTGGGCCATGGCATAGCCATTGATGCTGCCCTTGTGGTACTGCACGCGGGGCTTGGCCGGGTCGGCGTCGGTGTAGGCCGTGATCTTGTTCCCGGTGTGCACGTCGCCCGTGCAGTAAGGTGCGTAGACGATGTTCCAGTTCTGGGTCTGCACGCGCTGCAGCGGATGCAGGCGCATCGAGAACGGGGTGATCAGACCGCCCAGCGCCAGGCCCGACATCCCCCCATTGAGGACGTTGAACACATTGGTCATGTAGTCCTTGGGGATGCCATTCGGGTTCGACGCCGACAGAATGGCAATGCCCAGCGGACCGTCGCTCTTGCCCGCGCAGGCGTTCTGATCCCAACAGGCGCCGCCGCCTTCAAAGACCACGACGGTCTTGCTGCTGAAGGGCGTGCGGTTGACGAAGAAGCGATAAGGCGAGCCATCGCCGCAGGCCGCGCCGGTGCTGGCGGGCAGATCAACGGCTTCCCACTGGAAATAAGCTGCATGCGAGGCCAGCGGCAGCATGGCCATGAGCGCCAACGCGCTCAGACGGGGACGGACGGTCATGGGAGGCTCCTGGAGGGTGCGTGTATGGAACTGCCCTGATGCTAGGCAGCCCGCCCTACCCCTTGATTCGCCACGCCGGCCATTCATTTGCCAGCGCGCCCCACCCCCGGGAAAGCGCGCAAGCGCGGCGCCGACATCACCCCCGGGATAACACGAGGCCGTCGTTCAATGCACCCTGAGCGCCGCCAGGATGCCGCCGCGCCGCATCACGCGCCAGCCAAGCAGCAGCGCCAGCAGCACGGCATACACCATGACCTCGTCCACATCGTTCTTGGCCGATTTTTTCCAGTAGAAGTGCAGCAGGCCCAGCAGCGCCACCGCGTAGACGAGCTTGTGCAGCATCTGCCAGCGCCGCCCACCCAGTGCGCGGATGGCCGCGTTGAACGAGGTCAGCGCCAATGGCAGCATCAACAACAACGCCAGCATGCCCACGAGAATGAAGTTGCGCTTGAAGACATCGGCGAAGATGTCCGGCAGGATCAGCCCCTTGTCCAGCCATGCGTAGGCCAGAAAATGCAGCGCGGCATAGACAAACGCCGTGACGCCCAGGGGCCGGCGCAGCCGCAATACGCCGGGCAGCCCGGCCAGTTCTCGCAACGGCGAGATCAACAAGGTCAGCCACAGAAAGCGCAAAGCCCACTCGCCGGTCTCGCGGATCAGACGCTCGGCAGGATTGGCGCCCAGCGCGTCTCCGAACGCCGCCGCCAGCAGGGCGAGCGCGGGGATGGCACACAGCACCCAGCATGCGGGCTTGGCCCAGGGGTGCAACAGCCAGGCGTTGAGCCGGCTTTGAACAGCGGTCGACATCGGGATCAGGGCTCAAAAATGACGCTTCAGGTCCATCCCTGCGTACAACTGACCGACCTGGGCCTCATAGCCATTGAACATCAAGGTCGGCCGGCGGGGCGTGAACAGGCCCCCTTCGCCAATGCGGCGCTCGGTCGCCTGGCTCCAGCGAGGATGGTCCACCTTCGGGTTCACGTTTGAAAAATAACCGTATTCCTGTGGCGCCGCTTTGACCCAGCTCGGGGTATTGGGCTTGTCGAGCAGACGGATGCGAACAATCGACTTGGCGCTCTTGAAGCCGTACTTCCACGGCACGACCAGGCGCAGCGGCGCGCCATTCTGGTTGGGCAGGATCTCGCCATACAGGCCAAAGGCCATCAGCGTCAGCGGGTGCATCGCCTCATTCAGTCGCAGGCCCTCCACATACGGCCAGTCCAGCACCGGCGACCTCAACCCGGGCATCTGCTTGGGATCAGCCAGGGTGACGAACTCGACATACCGCGCCTTGCCGGTCGGCTCGGCCCGTCGGATCAGGTGTGACAGGCTGTAGCCTACCCACGGGATGACCATCGACCAGCCCTCGACACAGCGAAGTCGGTAGATGCGCTCCTCCATGGGCGCGAGCTTCAACAGGTCATCCAGGCCGAGGCGCTGGGGCTTGTTGACCTCGCCATCGATCACCAGCGTCCAGGGTCGCGACTTGAGAGTGTGGGCCCGCTCGGCCGGATCCGACTTGTCGGTGCCGAATTCGTAGAAGTTGTTGTAGGTGGTCACGTCCTGATAAGGCGTGAGCTTGTCCGTCACCACCCCGCCGGCCAAGGCCGTGCGCTGCGCAGCCAGCGCAGGCAGTTTGCCCGGCCCTTTGACGGCCGCAGGCTGACCTTGGGCCCACGCAGGCGCGCCGACCAGGCCACCCGCTCCCACGAGGGCGCCCGCACCGGCCAGGCCCTCCACGAACCGCCGGCGCTCGAGGTACACCGCCTGCGGCGTGACCTCGTGCTCAGGCAGCGTGCAGCCGCTGTCCGGGTGCAGCAGGTGGCGCGAGGTGCGGATGAAGCTCATGGGGGACTCCTGGCGCGATGTCTCGGCTCAATCAGGTGCTGTTCTTGGCCGCCACCTTGCGCGCAGCCTTCTTGGCAGGCGCCTTGGGCGCGCGCGGCTCGAACTCGAAGCCCACCTTGCCGGCCTTGGCGTCCCAACTCAGGAAGGCCTTGAACTTACGCCGCGTCTTGTTGGACACGAAATTCTCCAGCAGATCGGTCTTGCCCGTCTCCAGCAGCTTGCCAAACTGCTCCGGCGTGATGGGCTGCTGCAGGATGACCTTGCCGCTCTTGAAATCGCACTTGGCCTTGCCCCCGCCCAGCGTGTGCTCGCACACGTAGTTGGTGCCGTGCTCATACACGCTGCCGCCGCACTTCGGGCAGGCGCCCAGCGTGGTGGCGTTGCTGAAGTCCACCGGCTCGCCGGATTCTTCTTCCTTCTTGGCGTCTTCGCCGAAGTCGAACTCCATCTTCCAGTTGTTCGTCTCGGGGTCCTTGACCATCTTGAGCTCGGCCGTGAAAGGCCAGCCTGCCTTCGAACGGAAGCCCTCCAGCGGGCCCAGCTTGTGCGTGCTCAGCAGCGTCTCGACCTCGTCGAGCTCGAAGCTGCGCCCGGCCGGGATCTTGCCCATGCTGAAGCCGCAGCCCTCGCCCTGCCCATCGGCGCCCGTGCAAGTGAAGCGGCGGTAGTTCTCCTTGACCACGCCGCCGCAGTTCGGGCAGGGGGTCTTCAGGGTCGCGTAGTCGCCCGGAATGGTGTCTCGGTCGTACTCTTTGGCCTTCTGCACCACGCGCTGCGTCATGGCGGCGATCTCGCTCATGAAAGCCTCGCGGCTCAGGCGGCCCTTTTCCATCTCGGCCAGCTTGTGCTCCCAGTTGCCCGTCAGCTCGGGCTTGGTCAGCTCTTCCACGCCCAGGCCGCGCAACAGCGTCACCAGCTGGAAGGCCTTGGCCGTGGGGATGAGCTCACGGCCTTCGCGCAGCATGTACTTCTCGGTCAGCAGGCCTTCGATGATGGCCGCACGCGTGGCCGGCGTGCCCAGGCCCTTCTCCTGCATCGCGGCCTTGAGCTCTTCGTCGTCAATGAGCTTGCCCGCGCCTTCCATGGCGCTCAGCAGCGTGGCTTCGGTGTAGCGCGCGGGCGGCTTGGTCTTGTGCGCCGAGACGGCGATGTCTTCGTTGGCCACAGCCTCGTTCGGTTGCACGGGCACCAGATGCGCGTCATCGCCCTCTTCGGCGGCTTCCTTGCCATACACAGCCAGCCAGCCCGGCTTGACCAGCACCTTGCCGTTGGTCTGGAAGCAGTGCTCCTTGCCCGCGGCAGCCACCTTGGTGATGCGCGTGGTGACCTGGAACTCGGCCGAGGGGTAGAACACCGCGATGAAGCGCTTGACCACCATGTCGTAGAGCTTGGCCTCGGCCTCGGTCAGGCTGCGCGGCGCCTGCAGCGTCGGGATGATGGCGAAGTGATCCGACACCTTGGTGTTGTCGAAGACACGCTTGGTGGGCTTGACGTAGCCGTCGTTGACCGCCTTGCGCGCGTGCTGCGACAGCTCGCGCAGCGGCCCGGGCAAGTCGTCGTCAGCAATCATCTCCATGGTCTGCTTGACCACGCCGATGTAGTCCTCGGGCAGCGCGCGCGAGTCGGTCCGGGGGTAGGTAAGGACCTTGTGCTTTTCGTACAGGGCCTGCGCCAGGCCCAGAGTCGTCTTGGCGCTGAAGCCGAAGCGCGAGTTGGCCTCGCGCTGCAGCGTGGTCAGGTCGTACAGCAGCGGGCTGGCCTGTGTGCTGGGCTTGGATTCTTCGGTGACGGTGCCCTGCTTGCCTCGCACGGCGTCGGCGATGGCCTGGGCCTCGGCGGCGGACCAGACGCGGTCGGCCTTGAACTCGGCCTCGGCCGAGCCTTCCGCGGCGTTCTTGTCCTTCTTGAAGTTCGGATCGAACCACTTGCCTTCATACGAGCCGGCCTGTGCACCGAAGGTGCCACGCACCTCCCAGTAATCACGGAACACGTGCTTGCGGATCTTTTCTTCGCGCTCGACCACGATGGACAGCGTCGGCGTCTGGACCCGGCCCACGGTGGTCAAAAAGAACCCGCCATCGCGCGAGTTGAACGCCGTCATGGCGCGCGTGCCGTTGATGCCCACCAGCCAGTCGGCTTCGGAGCGGCAACGTGCCGCCGAAGCCAGCGGCGTCATCTGCTCATCAGAACGCAGTTGCTCGAAGCCGTCGCGGATGGCCGCCGGCGTCATGCTCTGCAGCCACAGACGCTTGACGTCCTTGCCCAAGCCCTTGGCGCGCGTCGTGGCCGTGCTGTCGGCCGCGTACTGCACGATCAGGCGGAAGATGAGCTCACCCTCGCGCCCCGCGTCACACGCGTTGATCAGGGTGTCGACGTCCTTGCGCTTGATGAGCTTGACCAGGGCGTTGAGCCGGCCTTTGCTCTTGTCGATCGGGTTGAGGTCGAAATGCGGCGGGATGACGGGCAAGTTGGCGAAGCTCCACTTGCCGCGCTTCACATCGAATTCGTCCGGGGCCTTGATCTCGACCAGGTGGCCGACGGCCGAGCTGACGACGTAGTGCTCCGATTCGAAGTACTCATCGTGCTTCTCGAACTTGCCGTCCACCGGCGTGAGGGCCCGGACGATGTCCTGGGCCACAGAGGGTTTTTCGGCGATGACCAGCGCTTTGCTCATGCGTGTTGTGTTCTTTGATCCATACAATCGGGCTTCTCGCGCGCGCCTGCACACACACGTGTACACGCGGGCACGCGCGCGCCCACAATTTCAATTTACCGAATCTGGCCGATGACGCAAGCCACGAAAAAACCCCACCCGGCCGCCCGCACTGCCGCCAGCCGCGCCAGCAATGCGCCCGGTGGCCGCCGCACGCAGGTGCGCCGCTCGGGTGTGCATGGCAAAGGCGTCTTCGCCATCCAGCCCATCACGGCGGGCGAAATGGTGCTCGAATACAAAGGCGAGATCATCACCTGGGAAGAAGCGCTGGAGCGCCATCCCCATGATCCGGCCCAACCCAACCATACCTTTTATTTCCACCTGGACGACGGCCACGTGATCGATGGCAAGCACGAAGGCAACTCGGCCAAGTGGATCAACCACTCGTGCTCACCCAATCTGGAAGCCGAGCAACAAGGTTTTCGAGTCTTTCTGCGGGCGCTGCGCGACATCGCGCCTGGCGAAGAGCTGTTCTTCGACTACGGCCTGGTGATCGACGAGCGCATCACGCCCAAGCTCAAGAAAGAGTATGCCTGCTGGTGCGGCACGCCCGACTGCCGTGGCACCATGCTGGCCACCCGCCGCCGCTGAACCATGACAGCGACCGACCTGGCGGCCGTGATGGCCGACCTTCATGGCGCGGCCGAGCGCATCTGGATGCGGTGCGAGGCCGACTGGCCAGGTCTGACCGTCGAAGTGCTGCCGGAGGTCGACTCGACCAACACCCGTCTGGTCCAGCAAGGCCGCCAAGGCACCTGCCATCCGTCGATATTGACGGCCGTGACCCAGACCGCCGGCCGGGGACGAATGGGCCGCAACTGGCAGGCCCAACCCGGAGCCACGCTGACCTGTTCGGTCGGGTTGGTGGTGGATCTGGACCGCATCCCCGGCGGCGGCACAGCCTTGTCGCTGGCCGTGGGCCTGGCTGTGGCCGAAGCGCTCGACGCCGGGCTGCAGGGCGCGCAGACCGACGCGACGGCGCCCAACATGCAGCCAATCGGCCTCAAATGGCCCAACGACCTGTGGCTGGGCGAGCGCAAGCTGGGTGGCATCCTGATCGAAGCCTGCCCTGCCCCCGGGCTCTCGCCCACCGAGCGCTGGGTGGTGATCGGCCTGGGCCTCAACGTGCTGCCCCCGCCGCCGATGCCCGAGGCGGCCTGCCTGCCCCAGGCTACACAGCGCGCGCTCACTGTGGGCGCGGTATGGGCCTGGGTGGTGCCCGCGTTGCTGGCACGTGTGCGCCAGTTCGTCAACACCGGCTTCGCGCCATGGCAGGCCGCCTACGCGCGCCGCGACGTGTTGCAAGGTCGCACGGTGCAGTTGACGGCCGGCCTCGGCACCGCTGGCGGCGCACCGCAGCCCGCCCTCGCCACCGGCCTGTGCCAGGGCGTCGACAGCGACGGCGCCTTGCTCGTGCATACTCCCGCTGGGTTGCAGCGCTGGCAGACCGGTGAGGTCAGCGTGCGCCCTGCCCCCCATCCTGTTCACTGAGCGACATGCTGCGTCTTCTGGTCTTGCTGCTGCTAGTGGCCAACCTGGCCTTCTTTGCCTGGATGCAAGGCTGGCTGGGCGGCGACGCGGCGGTCGCCCCATCACCCCGGGGTGAAGTCGAGGCTGAGAGGGTGGTCGTGTTGCCGCGCCATCCCATCGCAGCGCTGGAGGCGGCAGCCACGGCCCCATCCGAGCCCGCGGACCGAACCGACCAAGCCGCTGCCATCTGCATCGAGGCAGGCCCCTTCAACGACGACGAGTTTGCCGAGGTCGAGCGCCGCGTGCGCGCGGCGCTGCCCACCCTGGCCTGGGCCACCGTCACGCGCGCCAGCCCGGCCCAGTGGGCGGTCTACATGGGCCCGTTCACCAGCGAAGAACTGCTCGACCGCAAACAGGACGAATTGCGCCGCATGGCCGACGTGCAATTCGAAGTGCTTCGCAGCCCCGCCAGTCTGTCACCCGGCATCAGTCTGGGCCGCCATGAACAAGAAGCGGCCGCCCAGGCTGCGCTGACCCAGTTCCGCCAGCGCGGCATCCGCACCGCGCGCGTCGTTCAACTGCGCACGGCCATAGAGCGCCGACTGATGCGTGTTGCTGAAGCCGACAGCAAGGCCCAGCTCGCACTGTCTGGCCTGGATCTGCCTCGAGGGCAAACCTTCACCGCCTGCCGGTTCTGAGGCTCACAGCCGTCTGGCAGCGAACTGCCCAGGCCTGCCACGCCACCAACGCAAGCAGCGCGGCGGCCCAAGCGAGGGAGATGCTGCCACCGCCGCCGCCACCGCTCCCCCTGGCAGGATTGCTCAAGGGCTCGCGCAACTCCGAGCTTGCGTTCAGCGCAGCGGCGACCGCCATGCTGGCGTCCAATACACCCGATCCACACGTGAACTCCGTGCAGCGACACGCACCGCGCTGGACGGGCGACGTCGAACATTGCGGAAGCCCTGAACCGCCGAGATCGGCATCAACGTCGGCCCACGGGAGCGCAGACCGAACGAGAATCGAGAGCACTTGCTGGAGATTCAGACTGGGGTCAAGCGACCAGATCATGGCCGCCACAGCGGCCACCTGAGGGGCCGCGAAGCTCGTCCCATAAACGGCCCCCATCTGGAACGTGCTGGACGGCGACGTGTCACTCGCGTTGAGCACCGTGAGGACACCGCCGTCCAAGGCCGCTCCGTTGGTGCCGACGTCGCCGGCAGCAACAGCCAGGCCCCAACGTCCGTCTCCCGTTCTGACAAAGTTGGCGTAGGTCGCCTTGGAACCCCGCTCGTTCAATGCAGTCACAGCCAGCACGCCGGGGCAGTTCGCCGGAATCGTCGGGGTCGCCAAGCCCCTTCCACCACTGTCACCATTGCCAGCCGACGCCACGAGTAGAACCCCGGCATCCTGCAACTGGCGGATGACGCGCGGGTAACCTGAGCTTTCTGTGCACGCGGAATCACCGCCGAAACTGAGCGTGATCACCTTGGCCCGATTGGCCACAGGGTTACGTGGAGGGCTACCTTGAAAGTCGATACCTGCGGCCCACAGCATCCCGTCGATGATGTCGGCACGGTCTGCTCCACACACGCCTCCCACACGGACAGGCAGCACCTTCACATCCGGGAACGGCGCTAACATGCCTGCGCCGAACGCACCATTGTTCGTGTTGGCCACCAGCATCGACGCGATGGCAGTTCCGTGCCATGAGCTGGGCGCGTTCTCACACGTCGACGGGATCAGAAGGGGATCTGCCGCACGGGTAGCGTCATCCATCCAGTCGCCCTCGTCCCGAGGGTTGTCGTCGCGCCCCGTGCCATCGCGCGCATAGGCCACTTCGGCAATGAAGTCGTATCCGGGCAGGATACGGCTAGTCAACTCGTCCCCCGGATACAAAATGCCCGTGTCCAGCACCGCCACGTTCACCGGCACGGTAGCGCGCGGGCTCTGAACCATCTGCCACGCCGCGGGAAAGTCCGCCACACCTGACCGGGTGCTGGCCCGCGCGCCAAGCCAGGTCTGAGCGCCATAACTGGGATCCATGACCGGCAGCACTGGCGTGGTCGATGCCAGACGCTCAATTGCATTCACCGCCACCCACTCAACGTCAGGGTCCTGACGCAGCCGTAGCGCTTCGGCCTCCGCTTCCTGAATGGACATCAACCGGCCTGCATGCATGACCTGCGCACCAAAGGCGGTGGGTCGATGCGCTGTCATGCCCACACGCTGCCGAAGGGCAGCCTGCCACAGCCGGTTGCGCTGGCTCACCGCCCCGTCCGAGGGCACCGCGGCGGCCGCCAGCCGAATCACAGGCTGTGGCTTGCTGTCCTTGAGCTTGACGATCCAGCCGCGTGCCAGCTGGGGAGACGCGTCAGCAACACCGGACGCCGTTGTTTGCGCCTGGGCCCCCAGGATCGCCAGTCCGCCCAGCAGGCCGGTCGTCCACCTGGCCATTGCGCGCTTTCGCATGCCCCAAACCCTCAACTTCGATGTCATCCGGCGCATTATCGGGCCAGGCTTTGTCGGCGTTGTAACAAAAAAGGGCTCCCGAAGGAGCCCCTACGCTGGACAAGGCCAGATCACCAGGCTATTACTTGGCGATCACGCGGGCCATTTCCAGGCACTTGTTCGAGTAGCCCCACTCGTTGTCATACCAGGACACGACCTTCACGAAGGTCTTGTCCAGGGCGATACCCGCTTCGGCGTCGAACACCGAGGTGCAGGGCTCGCCGCGGAAGTCGGTGGCCACGACCTTGTCTTCGGTGTAACCCAGCACGCCCTTCATGGCGCCTTCGGAGGCGGCCTTCATGGCGGCACAGATCTCTTCGTACGTGGCTTCCTTGTTCAGCTCGACCGTCAGGTCCACCACCGACACGTCAGAGGTGGGCACGCGGAAGGCCATGCCGGTCAGCTTCTTGTTCAGTTCGGGGATCACCACGCCCACGGCCTTGGCCGCGCCCGTGCTCGAGGGGATGATGTTCTCGAGGATGCCGCGGCCACCGCGCCAGTCCTTGTTCGACGGGCCGTCCACGGTCTTTTGCGTGGCGGTGGCGGCGTGCACGGTGGTCATCAGGCCGCGCTTGATGCCCCAGGTGTCGTTCAGCACCTTGGCAACGGGGGCCAGGCAGTTGGTGGTGCACGAGGCGTTGGAGATGATGGTCTGGCCGGCGTAGGTCTTGTCGTTCACGCCGTAGACGAACATCGGGGTGTCGTCCTTCGAGGGGGCCGACATGATCACCTTCTTGGCGCCCGCCTTGATGTGGGCTTCGGCGGTTTCCTTGGTCAGGAACAGGCCGGTGGACTCGATCACGACATCGGCGCCGACTTCGTCCCACTTCAGTTCAGCCGGGTTTTTCACGGCGGTCAGGCGGATCTTCTTGCCGTTGACGATCAGATTGTTGCCGTCCACAGCCACATCGCCCTTGAAGCGACCGTGCACGCTGTCGTACTTCAGCATGTAAGCCAGGTAGTCGGGCTCCAGCAGGTCGTTGATGCCGACGATTTCGATGTCGTTGGCAAAATTCTGGACTGCGGCACGGAACACCATGCGGCCGATGCGGCCGAAGCCGTTGATACCGATCTTGATCGCCATGATGGGAAGACCTCTCGTGAAGGATGGATGGGAAACGGAAAGGGTGAAACTTTAAGCGCGGTTCTTGAGCACCTTGAGCACGGTGGCCACCACGTTCTCGGGGGTAAAGCCAAAATGCTTGAACAGCACGCCCGCGGGAGCGGATTCGCCGTAGGTGTCGATGCCAACCACGGCGTCCACACCGTACTTCCACCAGAAGTCGGTCACACCGGCCTCGACGGCCACGCGGGGCAGCTTGGGCGGCAGCACGGCCTTCTTGTAGGCCACGTCCTGGCGGTCGAACACGGTGGTCGAGGGCATCGAGACCACACGCACCGGCACCTTCATCTCGGCCAGCTTCTGCTGGGCGTGCAGCGCCAGTTGCACTTCAGATCCGGTGGCAATGATCACGGCCACGGGCTTCTTCTTGAGCCCGACCTCTTCGGGTTCGGCCAGCACGTAGGCGCCCTGCGTCATCACATCGGCATCGGTCTTGGGCGCGTACGGCAGGTTCTGGCGCGACAGCAGCAGTGCGGTGGGGCGATGCTTGTTGGCCAGGGCCATGGTCCAGGCCACGGCGGTTTCGGCCGTGTCGGCCGGGCGCCAGACATCCAGGCCGGGGATCAGCCGCAGGCTGGCCGCATGCTCGATGGATTGGTGGGTCGGGCCGTCTTCGCCCAGGCCGATGGAGTCGTGCGTGAACACGTGGATCACGCGCTGCTTCATCAGCGCGGCCATGCGGATGGCGTTGCGGCTGTAGTCGGAGAAGGTCAGGAAGGTGCCAGCGTAGGGGATGTAGCCACCGTGCAGGGCCACGCCATTCATGATGGCGGCCATGCCGAACTCGCGCACACCGTAGTTGATGTGGCGACCGGGCTTGCCGTCGGTGGTGACGACCTTGCCATCGTCGCCCACGCGGAAGGCGGGGGTGCTCTTGGTGTTGGTCAGGTTCGAGCCGGTGAGGTCAGCCGAGCCGCCCAGCATCTCGGGCAACGCGGCGGTGAAGAACTCCAGCGCGATCTGGCTGGCCTTGCGGCTGGCCACGGTCTCGGCCTTGTCATGCGCCGACGAAACAGCCTGCACGGCCACCTCGGCGAAGTTGGCTGGCAGGTCGCCCTTCATGCGGCGCTCGAACTCAGCGGCCTCGGCCGGGAACAAGGCCTTGTAGGCCTCGAAGCGCTGGTTCCAGTCGTTGACCAACAGCTCGCCATCGGCCTTGGCATCCCAATCGCCATACACCTCGTCGGGGATCACGAAGGCCTCGTGCGCCCAGCCGATCGCGTCGCGCGTCAGCTTGATCTCGTCCCCACCCAGCGGCTCGCCATGGGCCTTGGCCGTGTTGGCGCGGTTGGGCGAGCCCTTGCCGATGTGGGTCTTGCAGACGATCAGCGTGGGCTTGTCAGCGCTCAGCTTGGCTTTGGAGATGGCGCCGTCCACGGCGTCCACATCATGACCATCCACCGGGCCGATGACGTTCCAGCCGGAGGCCTGGAAACGCTGAGGCGTGTTGTCGATGAACCAGGGGGTGACCTGCCCGTCGATCGAGATGCCGTTGTCGTCGTACAGCGCAATCAGCTTGTTGAGCTTCCAGGCGCCAGCCAGGGCGACCGCCTCGTGGCTGATGCCTTCCATCAGGCAGCCATCGCCCAGGAAGACATAGGTATGGTGGTTGACGATGTCGTGGCCGGGGCGGTTGAACTCGGCCGCCAGCAGCTTCTCGGCCAGCGCGAAGCCCACCGCGTTGGTGATCCCCTGCCCCAGGGGGCCCGTCGTGGTCTCGACGCCCGGAGTGATGCCCACCTCGGGGTGACCGGGGGTCTTGCTGTGCATCTGCCGGAAGGCCTTGACCTCCTCGATCGGCAGGTCGTAGCCCGTCAGGTGCAGCAGGGCGTAGATCAGCATCGACGCGTGACCGTTGGACAGCACGAAGCGATCGCGGTCGAACCAGTTCGGCTGCGCCGGATGGTGACGCAGGTGGCGGCTCCAGAGGGCCACCGCCATGTCGGCCATCCCCATCGGCGCCCCGGGGTGACCGGAATTGGCTTGCTGGACGGCGTCCATGGCCAGCGCACGGATGGCGTTGGCCATGGCGGTGATGTTCTTGGTGGGGTGGGACATGGTGGTCGGCTACGAGCGGGAGTAACCCTAGATTCTAACTTGGCCGGTTACCCGAGCAACATGCGCGGTGGGGCAACCTCATGCAGCATCGCTACGCGGCGATCACGCCCTGAAGCCAGAAGCGCGGACGCAAGCGGTCCCCGTGTTTTTCGAGAAAAGCGTCTGAGCGCTCCTGCAGCGCAGGCACGTCGCGGATCGCCACTGCAACGAGCCAGGCTGCAGCAACCAGAAAGCACACAGCCTGGAACTTGATCCAGGCCCTGCTGTACGTCGGCACAGCGTGCTCGCGCGGCATCGATCCCAACAGACAGCCAGTCACGGTGGCCAGCCACAGCTGCGTGTAGGGCACCACCAGCACACCGTCCACCAAAGACTGGATGCCTGCGCACAACAGCGCAGCGATCAACGACACTCTCAAAGCGGTGATCGATGAGCGATCGGCCTCCACGTTGGTCCGCCGGATCGCTGCAACAAGTCCGCGTGAGAGCAGAAGCAACACAAGGGCGGCAGCAGGTATCCCCCACTCGGCCGCCACTTGCAAAACCGCTTGATGCGGATGGCTTCCGAGGCGATTTACCTGATCAGCAAAGTGCATGGGCCCCGCCCCCAGCAAAGGGTTGGCCAACGCCATTCCAAGCGCGTCGAGCCACAACTGCATCCGCCCAGTCAGACCTCCACGCAACATATCCGTTTCGTCGTCCGCTGCAGGCAAATCGAGGAGATACGCCACACCCTTGAACAACAACAGATAGAGCAGCGCACCTATCACTGCAGCCCGCAACTGGAACCCCGCCCACGCTCTCCACACATGGCCCAGAGGGAGCACCAAGGCGATGCCGAGTACCAAAGCGGCGGCGCTGCCACGTGTTCCGGAGGCCATGACGGCCGCCCACAACCCGACAGTCAGGCACCAAGCTGCATATCTCCGACGCCGCGAAACGACCTGCAAGATGGCGACGATGCCAAGAAGGGGTATCAGCAGCGTGCAAACCTGCCCGAAGAAACGCGGGTGAGAAAACCCCATGCTAATGAGACTGGGATCCAACTGCTCTCGGTTCATGACACCCAGCACATAAAAGAGCAGGACACGAAACAACAACATCGCGGCAAACCACGAAACCGCGCGGCCAAAGATGCACTGCGCGTGTACGGGACGCGCGCGAACAAGCGCGGCCACGAACAACGCGAAGCACAGATTGCCCGCCCATAGCGCCACCTCCGTGAACGCCCATGCAGGTTGCTTGGCCAACGTGGCCGATGTCAGGCCCAGTAAACCCACGATGGCCAGCACACGCCAAACACCAGCGGAAAGAAGCGGAACCGGCGGCTTGCACACCGCCCAGTAAGCCGCCGCCATCGCGCACAAAAAGATCTGACCGACCCGTTGAAGGTCATACCAATCCAGCTGGCTGCCGAAAGACCAGAAGGTCAGGCTGGCGAGGCCACACAAAATCGCAGCGAAGGCAATTGGCATGAGCTCAGTTGTCGAGTCGCTTCAAGAGGTTCTGCTTCGCAAGCTCGGCCACCTCGCGCTGCTGAGGCAGCATGCTTTCCAACGCCAACTTGTACTCACGCTCCGCGTTCTCTACGTCCCTCAGCCCGTAGAGCGCAAACGACTTCAGCGCTCGGGCAGTATGGCTACGCCGGTTGATGAACAGCGCCTTCTGGGCTTCGACCTTGGCCTCTTCAAAACGCCTCAGCGCCAGCAGAGCCTCAGTTCTTGTCAAAAACACCCGGATCTCGTCAGAGTTGGCGACCGGGCTGTCTGACGGCAACCACATGTCGGCAGGGTCATCCCCAGCTGCCGTCGCCTTGCGCCAGAAAACCTCTGTGAGCGTTTCAACACCATCAAGCGCGTCCAGTGACTGCAACCACTCGCCTCTCTTGAGGTGCATCTGAGCCTTCAGCAAACCCTCCTGCAAGCGGATATCAGGCCTATCCACCGGCAACGTCATGGGTTTCGCCAATACCGCCTCTGCCTTATCTGGCATTCCGTAGGCGATCAGCGATGACACATGATTCTTTCTAACATAAGGCTGGTCAAGGTGCTTTTCAGCCGCCCAAGCCCAAAGGGTCAAGTCATTTTTCCATAACGGCACCGTAACCATCACATTCATGATGCACACGAAGCTTACCCCGACGGGAACAAGCAACCACCATGGCCGCGGCAGATACTTCATATTGGTCAGACGGCGCCCAGCGTAACACATGGACAGAATAACAAGCGCGGCGAGCGGCAACGTCAAATACCGGTCTGCGGCAATACTACCCGCCACACTCAGCGGGAGCACGTTGAGCACAGGCAGCATGATGAGCACGAAACCAGCGATCAATAAACCGTGCCCGCGCACAACGAAAGCCAACAACGAGACGAATACGGCAGCGACGCCCACCGCCATAACAAAAGGGCGCGGTCCGCTCAAGTTTTCCCACGGAATTGGATGATGCGGACCAATGGAAGAAAATGGCAGAAAGACCAACATCAAATACTGAACGATCGTCTCACCAACCAGCGACAGCCTTTTCCATCCGGACCAATGGGAAGACACGAATTGATCTGTAAAAACTGCCCGGTCAATGAGGTAGCCTTTTGCATAAAAATACAAACCAACGCCGACCAGACAGATTAAAATACCTTCCCGCATCTGCCTCACGAAAGCATTGAACGTGCCGCCCCCATCACCCTTCAGCCAAAACTGCATCAGCGCGAAAAACAACGGGACCCCCACCACCACCTCTTTGCACATCAACGCAGCAAGGAATATAAAGAACATCAGTGGAATGCGCACCAAACCCGCAACAACCAACCCCACCCATATATACAAGAGGGACAACAGGGTTGCCAGCAAATCAAAACGCGCCGAGGCCCATGCCACGGACTCAATCAATGCAGGATGAAGGGCGTATAAAGCAGTTGCCGCGATACACCAGCCAACCGAAAGCACATTGATCCTCGATCCCAGCCGTCTGGCCAAGACAATTAGGATGGAATAGAGCACAACAACATTGGTAGCGTGAATGGACACACTGATCCAATGAGACACAGCGGGCCGTGGCTCCGTCACACGCATCTCGGCCACAAAAGTCGCCATGGCCAGCGGCCGGAAATAGGGGGCGCCAGGCAATAGTGGGCTCAGCACTATGTCAACGACACCCTGCCCCGGCATCCCGGCGGCACGGTTGACGATCTCCCAATCGTCCCACGCATAGCCATTCAAACGCACGTCGCTGTAGGCCAGAAGCAAAACAGCTATCAAAAGCAGCGCACCCAAGGGGATGAGTGCTCGAACGAAAAAAGGGCGCTCAAGCGCCCCTTGCATGTGCTGCATGTGAATCAGGAACCGCGACACGATGCAGGACGATACTTGTCTTGCAGGCTACCCCGGCACACCCAGTTGATGCTACCCGTTGCAGGCTGGCCGGCTGTCAGCGCAGAGCCGCCGGTGGTGGTCGGAGACAGTGTGAGCGTGCTGCCAGAAGCGTTTGCACCAGCGGTCGAAGTGTAGGTAATGGTGATCACGCCGGTCGAGGCGTTCACACCAACGCTGGACACGTTGGCAGTAGTGTTAGGAGAAGTCCAACCCAGATCCAGCGGGCTCACACCTGCGGCGGCATTCTCAGACACGGTAGTCTTGGCGGATGCAGCCAATGACAGACCTTCCGTGACGCGAGCACGGATGGTGTAGTCCTGGTAAGCCGGCAGCGCCACAGCCGCCAGAATGCCGATGATCGCCACGACGATCATCAGTTCGATCAGGGTGAAACCCTTTTGCACTTGCTTCATCATCTTCAACTCCTCAAGGCTCACGGCCTGTTGCTGCGGAAGGTCAGCCCGGGTCATCCGGGCCTTGCGCGAAAGATGGTGCAGGCGGCGTGCCAGTCTAGACGGACAAAAAAACCGTGCTTTCGTTCACGTTTTCCAGCAATCGGGCCGCATCGACAGACCGTTCCCGTCAGACTTGCGACCAAACACCTGACAAAACTTGTCACCCGAGTGGCAGGCCGACCAATTCTGTCAGCCGGCCCGGACTGAGTCAGATCGGCTCAGCCGGCACATGAAACCGCTGCCCCTCGCGCAGAGGCTCGATCTGGTGGCGGCTGTCCAGCGCGCGGATCTGCGACAGCACGGCAGGCACCTCGCCTGGCTTGGGGTGAGTAATGTAGACGCTCACCTCGCCATCGAGCTGGGCGAGTTCCTGGGCCAGGGTCTGTGGCGCGAGGTGGCCGCTGATGTGGGCCAGATGGGCTTCTTCGTTGCCGAAGGCGGTCTCGATCACGAGCTGCGCGATGCGCTGGCCGTTCAGTGCCTGCCACAGCGCGGGGTTGGGGCCGGTGTCGCCGGTGAACACCCACCAGCCTTGTGGCGTGTCCACGGCATACCCCACCGCCGGCACCGTATGCGCCGCTGGCAGCACGTGGACGAGGCGGTCGTCCTGCTGGCCGCGCGCCGGAAAGCGCAACACCTGTCCAACCTCGATCTCGTGCAGCACCAGCACCGGATGGGCCGCGCTGGGCAGTCGGGTGAAATCTGGCCAGATGACGCCGTTGAAGATGTGCGCCCGCATGGCCTCGATGGTCTCAGGCAGCGCATGCACGTGGATGGGCCGCAGGGCCTGCGGGCCGGCGCCACCCATGCGCAGTTTGATGACGCTGTCAGCCAGCAGCGGAATGCTGAGGATGTGGTCGAGGTGGCTGTGGCTGATCAGGATGTGGTCGATGCGCGCGAGCTCGTCGAGCCGCAATTCGCCCACGCCGCTACCAGCATCGATCAGGATGTCGTCATCCAGCAGAAAGGCCGTGGTGTGGCATCGGGCCGCGATCGACCCGGAACATCCAAGCACTCGGATCACCGGGGCCTCCTTTGCTGCGCGCGCCGCAAGGGCTCAGCCTGACACCTGGGCCATCAGGCCTGGACGAACTGCATCTGCGTGCCGGCCAGCTCGATCACGTCGCCGCTCTTGAGCTGAACGGGCTCGCCCGCCACGGCCTGGCCGTTGACCATGGGGCGCGAGGCGCCCTCCACGTGGGCGAACACGTAGCCGCCGGGGCGCTTGGTGATCGAGGCCACCTGCACGCCAGGCTTGCCCACCGTGGTGACCACTTTGGTGAGCATGACCTCGCGGCCGGCTGCAGCACCGTTGAGCACCTTGATCGAGGCGGCAGACTGGCTGCCCAAGCCGCCGAAGTTGGTGTTGAGGTTGCCACCCAAGGTCGCGCCGAAGCCGCTGGCCGGCGGCGTGGCAGCGGGCTTGGGCGAGGTGCTCATTCCGGCAGCACCAGGCATGCCCATGCCCGACGCGCCCGGACGCATGATCATGGTCTTCTCGTAATCGGGCGCGTCGTCGACCAGGTACTTGACCTTGTACTTACCGATCTCGATCGTGTCGTTGTGCTGCAGCAGCTGCTTCTTGACGGCCTTGCCGTTGATGTAGGTGCCGTTGGTGCTGTTGAGATCCTCGATGAAAAGGTCGTTACCCACCATCTGCAGGACTGCGTGTTCTCCACTGACCGCCAGGTTGTCGATCACGATGTCGTTATATGGCCGTCGACCGAGGGACGTGCGGTCCTTCGTGACCTGCACTTCCTTGATGACGACCCCATCGAGTGAGACGACCAGTTTTCCCATGCGGAACCTCTTGGAATTGGCTCGGTTAGTTGTGTTGTAGTCAGCCGCCCAGGCGTTTGAATGGCCACCAGGATCTGGGCGCCGGTTCGGCTTCTCCCTGCGCCCGCACCAGCACGACTGCAATGTTATCTCGGCCACCGGCCTCATTGGCAGCCTGCACCAGCGCCGCGCCCATCTCGGGCAGGCTGGGATAGGCGGCGATGATGCCGGCGATTTCCGGATCGGACAGCATGTCGGACAGACCGTCGGAACACATGAGGTAAACGTCGCCGGAATGGATGTCGTGCTGGTGGCTTTCCAGCAGCACGAGGTCTTCCACGCCCAGGGCGCGCGTCACCAGATTCTTGTTGGCGGAGTACTGCGCTTGCTCGGGCGTCAGGATGCCAGCATCAATCTGTTCCTGCAGTAACGAATGGTCTTTCGTGAGTTGCTGCAACACCCCCTGACGCCAGCGGTAACCCCGTGAGTCGCCGATGTGCCCCAGCAGCAGACGTCCCGAACGAAACACGCCCACCACCAGCGTGGTGCCCATGCCCGCATAGGTGGGGTTGGAATGGGCGGCACCGAAAATGGCCCGGTTGGCGTTGTCGACGCAAATGTCCATGGCGCGCCGCACATCGCTGTCGGTGGCCATCCCGCCGGCTTCACCCAGCCAGCGCCCGAGCTCCGCGCGGATGAAATCGCAAGCCATGCCGCTGGCCACTTCACCCGCAGCGTAGCCGCCCATGCCATCGGCGAGCACCGCCACCCCGTGTTCCTCATCGAGGGCCACGGAGTCTTCGTTGTTGTTACGCACGCGACCGGTGTCGGTCTGGCTGTAGAACTCAAAGTCCATCTGTGGATTGTCTCACCCGACCGGGATATCCAGTTCCTGAAGAGCCTGCGCCACGCCGCGCAGGTCTTCGGCCATGTGGCGCCCATCCTGGTAGCGGGTGTTGGGGTGCTTCTGCAGCGCCAGTGCCACGATGTCGCCCAGCGCGGGCGGCAGATCGGCGCGCAAGGTGCACACATTGGGCGGCGTGTCCTGGCCAATGGCACGCATGAGCACGGCCATGTTGTCGCTGCGGTAAGGCAGTTGCCCGGTGAGCAGCAGAAACAGGGTGACGCCCAGGGAGTACAGGTCGCTGCGCCCGTCAATCGGCTGGCCGGACAACTGCTCGGGCGACATGAAGGTGGGCGTGCCGAGCACCACGCCCGTGCGCGTGCGGGCGGCATCGGCCACCCGGGCCACGCCAAAATCCATGACCTTGACCCCGCCGCCGGAGAAGTCGACCATGATGTTCGCCGGCTTGATGTCGCGGTGGGTGACGCCTCGCGTGTGCGCGTACGCCAGGGCGTCGGCCACACGGGCCATGATGGGCAGCAGCCGGCTCAACGGCAGCAGGTTACTCGGGTGCGCATGCCGGGAAAGATCGATGCCCTCGACCAACTCCATGGCAATGTAGGCCAGACCGCCGGTCTCACCCGCATCGAGGATGCTGACGATGTCTGGATGTTGCAGCCGCCCGGCCATCTCGGCTTCACGCAGAAAGCGGGCACGCGCATCGGCCAGGTCATCACCAGAAAACTCTTGAGCCAGCGCCATGGTCTTGAGCGCGACGTGCTGGTCGGTGGCCGGGTCATGCCCCAGGTACACCGCCCCCATGGCGCCACGCCCGATCTGCTTGACCAGCACATACTTGCCGAGCTGACCCATGGTGACCTGGGGCATGGGCCGCGGCGGCACCGTGCCCCAGGTGTTGACCGTGGCAGCCTGCGCGAGACCGCGGGCGCGCATCAGGCGCAGTTTGACCTGGCGCCATTCCGGGTCGATGTCGGCCATGTGTTCGTATACATCCCGGGCACGGTCGTAGCGCTGCTCGCGCTCGAAGGCCATGGCAATGCGCTCCAGGGTATCGAGCGCCACCTCGCGCTGGGCCGGCTCCGGCAGAAAACCGTTCAGCGTGTCCCAGGCTCGGTCCACAGGCCCGTCACCCAGGCTCGAGAGCGCCTGGCGGATACGCTGCCATCCGGGATCGTCTCCCGATAACGCTGGCGGCTCTGACAGGGGCATGGGACGGGAGGCTGTCGTGGCGGGACGGCTGTTCTGCGGCACATCCATATAGGACAACACCGTGGCCGGGCCGTTGTCCTCCTCGTCATCCCCGCGGTCCATGGGCACGGTATCGGGGTTGTCACCCCCGAAGGAGGTCCGGAAACTGGTGCTGCGCGCCACGGGCGGGCGCGGGACAGGCCGGCGCGCCCACCACAGGACCAGGCCGGCAGCCATCAGCAGCACGATCAGCGACAGGACCAGGTAAGCAGGCATGTCCGATTTAAAAGCAAATCAGCCCCTGAGTGTAGGGGCTGACTGTGAACGCGCACTTCGGAAATGCGCCTAGAAACAGGCTGTTACTTTTCGTCCCGCATCACAGCAGGGCTTTGAGCAGCTTGCCCATTTCCGAGGGGTTACGGGTGACCTTGAAACCACACTCTTCCATGATGGCGAGTTTGGCGTCTGCCGTGTCGGCGCCGCCGGAGATGAGTGCGCCCGCGTGGCCCATGCGCTTGCCCGGGGGCGCGGTGACACCGGCGATGAAGCCGACGATGGGCTTCTTCATGTTGGCCTTGCACCACTGCGCGGCTTCGGCCTCATCGGGGCCACCAATCTCGCCAATCATGATGACGGCATCCGTCTCCGGGTCGTCGTTGAACATCTTCATGACGTCGATGTGCTTGAGGCCGTTGATCGGGTCGCCACCAATGCCCACGGCGCTGGACTGGCCCAGGCCGAGTTCGGTGAGTTGCGCCACGGCTTCATAGGTCAGCGTGCCAGAGCGGCTGACCACGCCGATGCGGCCCTTGCGATGGATGTGGCCGGGCATGATGCCGATCTTGATTTCTTCAGGCGTGATGAGGCCCGGGCAGTTGGGGCCCAGCAGCAGGGTCTTCTTGCCCCCAGCGGCTTCCTTGGCCTTCATCTTGTTGCGCACCATCAGCATGTCGCGCACGGGGATGCCTTCGGTGATGGCAATGACCAGGTCGAGGTCAGCCTCGACGGCTTCCCAGATGGCGTCAGCGGCGCCGGCTGGCGGCACATAGATGACGGAGACAGTGGCGCCCGTTTCCTTGGCGGCGTCCTTGACGGAAGCAAAAATGGGGATGTCGGAGAACTTCTCGCCCGCCTTCTTCGGGTTCACGCCAGCGACGAACGCGTTCTTGCCATTGGCATACGCCTGGCAACCGAGGGTGTGGAACTGACCGGTCTTGCCCGTGATGCCCTGGGTAATGACCTTGGTGTCCTTGTTGATGAGGATGCTCATGATGGTACTTTCCCAGGCGATTACTTGACGGCGGCAACGATCTTGGTGGCCGCTTCGGCCATCGTGTCCACGCTGATGATGGGCAGACCGGAATCCGCCAGCATCTTCTTGCCCAGGTCTTCGTTGGTGCCCTTCATGCGCACCACCAGCGGCACGTTGAGGTTCACCGCCTTGCAGGCCGTGATGACGCCATCGGCGATGGTGTCGCACTTCATGATGCCGCCGAAGATGTTGACCAGGATGCCCTTGACGTCCGGGTTCTTCAGCATGATCTTGAAGGCCTCGGTGACCTTCTCGGCAGTCGCGCCACCGCCCACGTCCAGGAAGTTGGCCGGCTCGCCGCCGAACAGCTTGATGGTGTCCATGGTGGCCATGGCCAGGCCGGCACCGTTGACCAGGCAGCCGATGTTGCCGTCGAGCTGGATGTAGGCGAGGTCGAACTTCGAGGCCTCGACCTCGGCTGGGTCTTCTTCGTCAAGGTCACGCAATGCCACGATTTCAGGGTGGCGGAACAGCGCGTTGCTGTCGAAGTTGAACTTGGCGTCCAGGGCGACGACGTTGCCCTTGGAGTCTCGGTTCAGGGGGTTGATCTCGACCAGGGAGGCATCGGTCTCCATGTAGCACTGGTAGAGCTTCTTGAGGATGTCGACGGTCTGGGCAGTGGAGTCAGCTGGCATGCCGATGCCGTCGGCGACTTCCTTGGCCTGGGCATCCGTCAGGCCGGTCAGCGGATCAATGAAGACCTTGATGATCTTCTCGGGCGTGCTGTGGGCGACTTCCTCGATGTCCATTCCGCCTTCGCTGGACGCGATCAGGGCGACCTTCTGGGTGCCGCGGTCGGTGACCACGGACACGTAGTATTCCTTCTGGATGTCTGCGCCATCTTCGATGTAGAGGCGGTTGACCTTCTGGCCCTCGGGCCCGGTCTGGTGGGTCTTGAGCTGCATGCCCAGGATGTCGCCGGCCAGACGCTTGACGTCTTCCAGGCTCTTGGCCACCTTGACGCCGCCGCCCTTGCCACGGCCACCGGCGTGGATCTGGGCCTTGACGACCCAGACGGGGCCGCCGAGCTTCTCAGCTGCCGCGACAGCTTCGTCTACAGAAAATGCCGGGATTCCTCTTGGGACCGGCACACCGAATCGGCTCAGGATCTCTTTGCCTTGGTACTCGTGGATCTTCATTGGGGTCTCGCAGTGTGAGCGTTCTCATCGAACATGACAAAGCGCGACGCGGCCGATCGGGCTGCGCCGGGCGCATCGGACAACAAGGGTCGCTTGTTGCGCTGCGTCATGCAGCATAGCACTGCCGGGCCCCTACGACGAGGCCGATTCGTCACGCAATCCGTCACCGCGCACCACGCGGCGGATCACTTCTGGGGAAAACCCGCGCCCCGCAAGAAACCGGCTCTGGCGTACGCGCTCTGTCGGCTCGGACGCCGGCTCGCCGAAGCGCCGAAGCCACACGGCGTGCGCCCGCGCGAATTCGGTATCCCGCAAGGCCTGAATGGCCTCACGGGCGATGTCGTCAGGCAAGCGGTGTTGCGCCAGCTCGGCTTGAACCCGTGCCGCGCCAAAGCGCGCAGCCTTGCGGTGGACAACCGAATCGGCAAAGCGCTGGGCAGACAGAAAGCCCAGCGACTCCAGTTCGTCGAGCAGGGCGTCGACCTGCTCGGCCGACTCGGCATGGGGGCCCAATTTGCGGCGCAACTCCACCCGGGAATGCTCGCGCGCCGCCAGGTATTTGAGGGCGCGCCCTTTCAGGGACAGCTGGGCCACGCCTCAAAGCCCTCCAGCACCTCACTCGTCGGCGTCGGCCGCCGCGCCACCGCCCACAACAGCCGGCAGCAAGGTGATACCAAGTGATTCACGGATCTTGTTCTCGATCTCGTGGGCCAGATCGGGGTTCTCGCGCAGGAACTCACGCGCGTTGTCCTTACCCTGGCCGATCTTCTCGCCGTTGTAGGCATACCAGGCCCCCGACTTGTCGACGATCTTGGCGTTGACGCCCAGATCGATGATCTCGCCTTCGCGACTGATGCCTTCGCCGTACAGGATGTCGAACTCGGCCGTCTTGAACGGGGGCGACACCTTGTTCTTGACCACCTTGACCTTGGTCTCGTTGCCGATGACGTCATCGCCCTTCTTGATCGAGCCGGTGCGGCGAATATCCAGGCGCACCGAGGCGTAGAACTTCAGCGCATTGCCACCGGTGGTGGTCTCAGGCGAGCCGAACATCACACCGATCTTCATGCGGATCTGGTTGATGAAGATGACGGTGCAGTTGGTCTTCTTGATGGTGGCGGTCAGCTTGCGCAGCGCCTGGCTCATCAGGCGGGCCTGCAGGCCAGGCAGGGCGTCACCCATCTCGCCTTCGAGTTCGGCTTTGGGGGTCAGCGCGGCCACCGAGTCGACGATGATCAGGTCGACCGAGCCGGAACGCACCAGGGCATCCACGATCTCAAGCGCCTGTTCACCGGTGTCGGGTTGGGAAATCAGCAGGTCGTGCAGGTTGACGCCCAGCTTCTGGGCGTACTGCACGTCGAGCGCGTGTTCTGCGTCGATGAAAGCACACACGCCGCTCAGCTTCTGCATCTCGGCCACCACCTGCAGGGTCAGCGTGGTCTTGCCGGAGGATTCGGGACCGTAGATTTCGATCACGCGACCGCGGGGCAGACCGCCGACGCCCAGCGCAATGTCCAGCCCCAGCGAACCGGTGGACACGACCTGGATGTCTTCCGCGACCTCGCCTTCACCGAGGCGCATGATCGAGCCCTTGCCGAACTGCTTTTCGATCTGCGCCAGCGCGGCCTGCAGGGCCTTGGCTTTTTCGGTACTGAGGGCGGATTTGGCGTTGGCGTCCATGCGTGGCTCCGGAATGTCGGCGTTGGGTTCGTTGAAACTGGACGCCATTATGACAAAAGCTGGATGTTTGTACAGTACCCTGTGATTCCCTCTGTGGGGTGACATCGCCACACGGTATCGCCGTCGAAATTGATTTGCCGCAAGACCCGTGAGGCTGACCGGCGCGAAGATGGTTTCAACGGCGATACGGCCCGAACCTGAGAGGAGCTCATGCAAGAACACCATCCGCTGATCAAAGATTTCCCCGAACTGCGCGACAAGATCCACGAACTGAAGTTGTCCAGCGCCCATTTCGTCAAGCTAGAGCGTGAATACGAAGAGGTGGACAAGGAGGTGGTTCGCCTCGAGAACGGCATTGAGCACAGCTCCTCGGCCGAATTGGAGCAAAAGAAGCTCCGCCGTGTGGCTTTGAAGGATGAGCTGTACGCCATGCTGAAGGCTTGACCCGGCCTCAGCACACCGAGCAAGGCATTGCGGCACTCGCCCCGGATCGGGGCAAGGCGTCCGCGCCTCGGGGCCCCGCGCCACAAGCGCCGGGCCCTTTTCCTTTTCGACTGCGCAGAGGCGGCCACTTAAAATGGCGAGATGACGTCCCCCGCCTCCGCTCAGCACACCCCACAACCCTCCGTCCCGCCCATGCGCCTGTCCGGCCTGGAGCCGGTGCTCATCGGACAGGGCACGCTGTTCGTCAACGTGGGCGAGCGGACCAACGTCACGGGCTCGAAGGCGTTTGCGCGGATGATTCTGGAGGGGCGGTTTGAAGACGCCCTGTCGGTGGCCCGCCAGCAGGTGGAAAACGGCGCCCAGGTCATCGACATCAACATGGACGAGGCCATGCTCGACAGCAAGGCCGCCATGGTGCGCTTCCTGAACCTGATCGCAGGCGAGCCGGAGATCGCCCGCGTGCCCATCATGATCGACTCCTCGAAGTGGGAGGTGATCGAGGCAGGCCTGAAGTGCATCCAGGGCAAGGGCATCGTCAACTCGATCTCGCTGAAGGAAGGCGTCGACGAGTTCAAGCGCCAGGCCACGCTGATCAGGCGCTATGGCGCCGCCACCGTGGTGATGGCGTTTGACGAGGTGGGCCAGGCCGACACCTATCAGCGCAAGATCGAGATCTGCGAGCGCGCCTACCGCATGCTGGTCGATGAGGTGGGCTTTCCACCCGAAGACATCATCTTCGACCCGAACATCTTCGCCATTGCCACCGGCATTGAAGAGCACGACAACTACGCCGTCGATTTCATCGAGGCCACACGTTGGATCAAGCAGAACCTGCCGGGTGCCAAGGTCTCGGGCGGCGTGTCGAATGTGTCGTTCAGCTTCCGCGGCAACGAGCCGGTGCGCGAGGCCATCCACACTGTGTTCCTGTACCACGCCATCCAGGCGGGCATGGACATGGGCATCGTCAACGCCGGCATGGTCGGCGTGTACGACCAGCTCGATGCGCACCTGCGTGAACTGGTGGAAGACGTGGTGCTCAACCGCAAGCCCGTCTACAAGGACGGCGAAGACACCTCGCTGACGCCCACCGAACGCCTGCTGGGCATTGCCGAACAGGTCAAGGGCGCAGCCAAAGACGACACGGCCAAGCTGGCCTGGCGCGGTACGGCCGACGCGCCCGCGTCGGTGGAAGACCGCCTGAGCCACGCCTTGATCCACGGCATCACCGAGTTCATCACGGTGGACACCGAGGAGTGCTATCAGAAGATCAAGGCCGGCGGCGGCCGGCCGCTTCACGTGATCGAAGGCCCGCTGATGGCCGGCATGAACACCGTGGGCGACCTCTTCGGTGCGGGCAAGATGTTCCTGCCGCAGGTGGTCAAGAGCGCCCGCGTCATGAAGCAGGCCGTGGCCCACCTGGTGCCCTACATCGAAGAAGAAAAGCGCCAGCTGGAGCTGGCCGGCGGCGACGTCAAGGCCAAGGGCAAGATCGTGATCGCCACGGTCAAGGGCGATGTGCACGACATCGGCAAGAACATCGTCACGGTGGTCCTGCAGTGCAACAACTTCGAGGTGGTCAACATGGGCGTGATGGTCCCGTGTAAGGACATCCTCGACAAAGCCAAGGAAGTGGGCGCCGACATCATCGGCCTCTCAGGCCTGATCACACCGAGTCTGGAAGAGATGCAGTACGTGGCGGCCGAGATGGAGCGCGACCCGTACTTCCGTGAGCGCCAGACGCCGTTGCTGATTGGCGGCGCCACCTGCTCGCGCGTGCACACGGCCGTGAAGATCGCGCCCAACTACTCAGGCCCGGTGGTGTACGTGCCCGACGCCTCACGCGCAGTGGGGGTGTGCTCTGACCTGCTGAGTGAAGAACGTCAGGCGGCCTACATCGCCGAGTTGAACGCCGATTACGAGAAGGTGCGCCAGCTTCACGCCAACAAGAAGGCGACGCCCATGGTGTCCCTGGCCGAGGCCCGCGCCAACAAGGCAATGGTCGATTTTGACGGCCACACGCCCGAAGCACCGAAGTTCATCGGCCGCCGCGTGTTCAAGAACTACGATCTGGGCGAACTGGCCGCCTACATCGACTGGACGCCCTTCTTCCAGACCTGGGATCTGCATGGCCCCTTCCCGGCCATCCTGGACGACGCGGTGGTGGGGGAGCAGGCCCGAAAGGTCTATGCCGACGCACAGGCCATGCTCAAGAAGATCATCGAAGGCCGCTGGTTGACAGCGCACGGCGTGATCGGCCTGTACCCCGCCAACACGGTGGATGACGACGCCATCGTGCTGTATACCGACGAAGCGCGCACCGGCGAACTGATGCGCTGGCACCCGCTGCGCATGCAGACCGAACGCCCGGTGGTGGATGGGGTCAAGCGCCCCAACCGCTCATTGGCAGACTTCGTGGCTCCCAAGGGGACCAAGCCCGATTACGTCGGCATGTTCGCCGTGACCGCCGGCCTGAACATCGAGAAGAAGGAAGCCGAGTTCATGGCCCACCATGACGACTACTCGGCCATCATGCTCAAGGCCCTGGCCGATCGCCTGGCAGAGGCCTTCGCCGAGCGCATGCATGAGCGCGTGCGCAAGGAGTTCTGGGGTTACGCCCATGGCGAGGCCCTGGACAACACGCAGCTCATCAAGGAGCAGTACCGCGGTATCCGTCCGGCGCCCGGCTACCCGGCGTGCCCCGACCACACGGTCAAGCGCGACATGTTCAGGGTGCTGGACGCGCATGAGATCCACATGCATCTGACCGAGAGCCTGGCCATGATGCCAGCGGCCAGCGTCAGCGGCTTCTATCTCTCACACCCCGAGGCGGCCTACTTCAACGTCGGCAAAATCGGTGGGGACCAGGTCGAAGACTGGGCCGCCCGCACCGGGCTGAGCGTCACGGATGCTGAGCGGGCGCTCGCGCCACTGCTGTGAGCAAGCCACTGGCGCACGTGGACGACAGGACGAAAACGTGAACGATTGAACGTTCGCCGTCGCTTCCTCGCCCTTTTGTTGCAACCACTTACAGCTGTGGCGGATTGACAGCACCCGGCGGCGCAAGTGCGTGGCAACCTTCGCCCGCATCTTGCCCTCGCCGCCATGAACGCCGCCTCACACCTCGCCCACCCCAGTCCCTTGTTGCGCGCTTGTCGCAACGGGCTTGCGCTGGCCGCCCTGGCAATCACCGTGGTGATGGCGGGATGTGGCGGGGGTGGCGGCGACAAGGAATCAGGCAGCACCCCGGCACGCTCGTCTGCCCTGTCGGTGCCGCAGAACGACGCAGAAGCACACCGCTTCCTGGTTCAAGCCACGTTCGGCCCAACCCCCTCCGACATTCAACGCGTCAAGGCGCTGGGCTACAGCGCGTGGATTGATGAGCAGCTGGCCAGGCCTGCTGGCGGCAGCTACTACGCGGTCGTCAAGCGCGAAATGGCACGCCGTAACGCTTCGGATCCGTACTGGCTCGATTTCAACCACGCCTGGTGGACATTCGCGGTGCAGGATAGCGCCCAGCTCCGCCACCGCGTGGCGTTCGCTCTCTCACAGATTTTCGTGGTCTCCAACCTGTCCGTTGATACACGGCTCGTTGCAACCTACATGGACACGCTGACGCAACGTGGCACGGGCTCCTACAGAGAGCTACTAGAAGCCGTGGCGCTGCATCCGGCGATGGGCACATACCTTTCTCACCTCTACAACCGCAAGGAAGACCTGCAAACCGGTCGCGTGCCCGACGAGAACTTCGCCCGAGAGGTGATGCAGCTGTTCTCGATCGGTCTGCACGAGTTGGACGACAGTGGTCAACCCAAACTGGTCAACGGCAGGCCAGTCGAAACTTACACGGCCAGCGACGTCTCCGGCATGGCCAAGGTATTCACGGGTCTGGGGTGGTACCGCGCGCCGGATCAGATGGGTATTGCCTGGTGGCGCTGTTTCTGGCGGGCTCCCGAGTGTGCACGGGAGGAGCAGTACTGGCGCAGCATGAGCTTTTATGACAACGAGCATTCGGTGTCAGAAAAGCGCTTCCTTGGCGTGGTGATCCCCGCACAGCCCACAGCCAACCCTGCCGAAAGCTTGCGCATTGCGCTGGACCGCCTGGCCAGCCACCCCAACACGGCGCCATTCATCAGCCGTCAGCTGATCCAGCGTCTGGTAAGCAGCAATCCCAGCCCGGCTTACGTTGCTGACATCACGCGCGTGTTCCGCAGTTCAAACGGCAACATTGGGGCCGTCGTCAAGGCCATTTTGCTTCACGCGGAGGCACGCCAACCAGAGCAGCGCAATGTGGATCAGACCGCCTACGGCAAACTACGCGAGCCCGTGCTTCGGCTGACCCATGTTCTGCGTGCCATGCCTCATCAGAGCGTCAATCTGTCTGCCACAAGCGGCAACCAGCAGATGGGCTACTACCTGTCAGGCGACACTGAGAACGCAGCGACAGGTCTGGGCCAGGCGCCACTGCGATCACCCTCCGTGTTCAACTTTTTCCGCCCTGGCTACACGCCGCCCCAATCGCTGACAGCGAGCAAGGGTCTGGTCGCACCGGAAATGCAGATCACCAGCGAGACCTCGGCGCTGGGCTACGCAAACTTTATGGCGTCGGCCCTGCAGAACGGCTGGGGCCAATGGCACAGCAGCCTCAACCGCCTGGATGTGCAGTTCCAGTTCAACGAGTTCCTGCCCCAGGCCGGGCAACGCGATGCCCTGGTCAACACGCTGGCCAACCGTCTGCTCGGCCAACCGCTGCCTGCTGAGCGCCACGATCAGGCTGTGGCCGCACTGGGCACCATCGGCCAGGACGGCAGCCTCACCGAGGCCCAACGGCTAAGCCGTGTGCGCTCGGCTGTGCTGTTGATCACGCTGTCGCCCGAGTACCTGATTCAGCGCTGAGGCACCATGACCCAACACGCACGCCGCGCCTTTCTCCGCCACGCCGCCGCGCTGTCCTCGCTGGGCGTCGCGGCGCCCCTTGGCCTGACCTTGGGCACCATGACACGGGCAGCGGCCCAGTCCTCAGGCAACAGTGGCTACCGGGCCCTGGTCTGCATCTTCCTGTACGGCGGAAACGACGCCTTCAACACCGTGCTGGCAACAGACTCGGATTCGTGGTCTCACTACCTGAACCACCGCGATCCCAGCGCCCGCAACTCGGCCGATGGCAGCACGCCCATCGCATTGCGTGAGGCCGGAATCCACCCCAATCCAGCGGCCAGCGCCGACTCGCCCGATCGCTTGGGCGGCGTCCTGCCCATCAGCCATGCCGGCCGCTCGGTGCACACAGGCCGCAGTTTTGCGCTCCACCCGGCGCTCAAGGAAACACAGAACCTGTACCAGACCGGGCACGCCGCCGTGCTGGCCAACGTCGGCCCGCTGCTCGCCCCCACGACCAAGGCCGACTGGGCCAACGCGCGCATTGCCAAGCCGAGCAAGCTCTTCTCACACAACGACCAGCAGTCGATGTGGCAGTCGTTCGGCCCCGAGGGCACGCAGGCCGGTTGGGCCGGTCGCATGGGCGACCTGCTGATGGCCGGAAACGGCCAGGGCAACAGTGACGATGTTCACCTGATCCGGCGCTACTTCACCTGCATGACGCCGACCAATGCGGCCGTCTGGCTTTCGGGGCACATGGTCATGCCTTATCAGAGTGGCAGCAGCCGCGTCCTGACGCTGGGCAATGGTTCGCAGATCTATGGCAATCGCGGTGTGTATGCGGCCGCAGAAGCCTTCCTGTCGGCCACAGGGCGCCAGGACATGATGGCGCAGGACCATGAGCAAGTCGTGCAACGCGCCTTGCGGGCCAGCGGTCTGCTGGCACCGAACCTGCCGAGCGGCGGCCTCGGACCATGGGGGACCCCCACGGCGAACAACTACGACCCCAATACCGACGACCTGTTGCGCTACCTGAGTCCCACAACCCAGACGCGACGTACCAATCCGCTGGCCGTGCAACTCCAGATGGTGGCCAGGCTGATCGATACCAACCGGGTGGCTGGCCTGGGGATGCAGCGTCAGTTCTTCATGGTAGGGCTCGGCGGCTTCGACACGCATGACTCGCAGGTTCGCGATCACGCCGAGCGCATGGCCCAGCTTGACCATGCGCTGAAGTACTTTCACACCGTACTGGGCTCCATGCCCGGAGGCGACATGCGCAGTTCGGTCACGACCTTCACCGCATCCGAGTTCGGTCGTACGTTCACCAGCAACGGCGATGGAACCGACCATGGCTGGGGTGGGCATCAACTGATCATGGGTGGCGCTGTACAGGGTGGCGAGGTGTACGGCACCTTCCCGCAATACAGCACGGCCAATGCCCAGCGGGTGTTTGGCAGCCCGGACCAGATCGACAACGGCTCGCTGTTACCAACGACCTCGGTCGACCAAGTGGCCTACACATTGGGCCGGTGGATGGGCGTCTCCGCCAGCGACATGAGCACCTACGCCCTGCTGCCGAACATTGGCAACTTCAACAGCAGCACCCACGATCTGGGCTTCATGCGCATCTGATCGCGGTGCGAGCCCGGTCAACGCCGCAGCAGCGGCTTGAGGTAGCGGCCCGTGTGACTCTGGGGTGCGGCTGCCACGTCCTCGGGCGTGCCCGCCACCAGCACCTGTCCGCCGCCCGAACCGCCCTCGGGGCCCATGTCGATCAGCCAGTCGGCGGTCTTGATGACGTCCAGGTTGTGCTCGATGATCACAATGGTGTTGCCCGCGTCGCGCAGCTGGTGCAGCACCTTGAGCAGCAACGCGATGTCGTGGAAGTGCAGTCCGGTGGTCGGCTCATCCAGGATGTAGAGCGTGCGGCCGGTGTCGCGCTTGCTGAGCTCCAGCGCCAGCTTGACGCGCTGTGCCTCCCCACCTGACAGGGTGGTGGCGCTCTGGCCCAGCCGAATGTAGCCCAGGCCCACGTCCATCAGCGTCTGCAGCTTGCGGGCGATGGTGGGCACAGCGGCAAAGAACTTCAGCGCATCCTCCACCGTCAGCTCGAGCACCTCGTGGATGTTCTTGCCCTTGTAAGCAATGTCCAGCGTCTCGCGGTTGTAGCGCTTGCCCTGACACACATCGCACGGCACATACACATCCGGGAGGAAGTGCATCTCGACCTTGAGCACGCCGTCGCCCTGACATGCCTCGCAGCGGCCACCCGCCACATTGAAGCTGAAGCGCCCCGCACCATAGCCGCGCTCACGTGCAGCCGGCACATCGGCAAACAGCTCTCGGATGGGCGTGAACAGGCCGGTGTAAGTGGCGGGGTTGGAGCGTGGCGTGCGGCCAATCGGCGACTGGTCGACGTTGATCACCTTGTCGAACTGCGCCAAGCCCTCGATCTCATCGTGCGGCTCGGGCTCGGTGTGCGCCTGGTACAGCTTCTTGGCCACCGCCGCATACAGTGTGTCGTTGACCAGTGTGGACTTGCCCGAGCCAGACACCCCGGTCACACAGGTGAGCAGGCCCACCGGGATCTCGGCGGTCACGCCCTTGAGGTTGTGGCCGCGCGCGTTGACCACCCGCAGGCGCGGGGTGTCGGCTGAAAAGGCACGCCGCTGGGAGGGCAGTGGAATGCCCAGTCGCCGGGCCAGATACTGGCCCGTCAGGCTGTCCGGGTGGGCCGCCACTTGCTCGGGCGTACCCTGAGCGAGCACGCGGCCGCCGTGCACGCCCGCGCCGGGCCCCATGTCGACCACATGGTCAGCGGCGCGGATCATGTCCTCATCATGTTCGACGACGATGACACTGTTGCCCAGGTCTCGCAAATGCTGCAAGGTGCCGATCAGACGGTCGTTGTCGCGCTGGTGCAGGCCGATGCTGGGCTCGTCCAGCACGTACATCACACCGGTCAGGCCCGACCCGATCTGCGAGGCCAGGCGGATGCGCTGCGCCTCGCCACCAGACAGCGTGTCGGCGCTGCGGTCCAAGCTGAGGTAATTCAAGCCCACGTCGTTCAAAAAGCGCAGACGTGAGCGCACCTCGTTGACCACCTTGGTGGCGATCTCCGCCTTGGCCCCCTGCAGCTGCAGGGCCTCAAAGTAGCGGTGGGCCTCGGCCAGGGTGGCGTGGCCGATCTCGTAGATGGCGCGGGTATCGCCGGTGACGGCATCCAACAGCTTCACATGGCGGGCTTCCCGGCGCAGGCGCGTGCCGTGGCAATCCGGGCAGGCTTTGGGCTGCTGATAGCGGCCGAGCTCTTCGCGCACCGCGGCCGAATCGGTCTCCTTGAAGCGGCGCTCGAAGTTGGGGATGATGCCCTCGAAGGGGTGGGAGCGCTTGACCTTGCGCTTCTTGCCCGACGGCCCATCGGCCTCGTAAACAAAGGTGATCTCTTCTGTGCCCGAGCCATAAAGCAGCACCTGCTGCACGGCCGTCGGCAGGTCTTCGAACGGCTGCTCGATGTCGACGCCGTAATGCTGGCCCACCGATTCGATCAGGCTGTAGGTGTAGGGGTTGCGGCGATCCCAGCCCTTGACTGCCCCGCTGCCCAGGCTCAGGGACGGAAAGGCCACCACACGGTGGGGATCGAAGGCGATCACGTGGCCCAGGCCATCACAGGTAGGGCAGGCGCCCACGGGCGAGTTGAATGAGAAGAGGCGCGGCTCCAATTCGGCCAGCGAATAGCTGCACACCGGGCAGCCGAATTTGGCCGAGAAAAGGTGTTCGGCCCCGGTGTCCATTTCGATGGCCAGAGCGCGGCCCTCAGCCAGGCGCAGTGCCGTTTCGAAGCTCTCCGCGAGACGCTGCGCCATGTCGGCGCGCACCTTGAGACGGTCGACCACGACATCGATGTCGTGCTTCTCGTTCTTGACCAGAGGCTGAAGATCGGCCACCTCGACAACCCGGCCATTGACGCGAAAACGCACATAGCCCTGGGCCTGCATGTCGGCAAACAGCTCGGCGAACTCACCCTTGCGGTCGCGTACCACCGGCGCGAGGATCATGAGCTTGGTGTCCTCGGGCAGGGCCAGCACCGCGTCCACCATCTGGCTGACGCTCTGGGCCTGCAGCGCCAGACCGTGGTCGGGGCAGAAGGGCGTGCCGGCGCGCGCGTACAGCAGACGCAGGTAGTCGTGAATCTCGGTGACCGTACCCACGGTGGATCGCGGGTTATGGCTGGTGGCCTTCTGTTCGATGCTGATGGCCGGCGACAGGCCCTCGATCACGTCGACATCGGGCTTGTCCATCAACTGCAGAAACTGACGCGCGTAGGCGCTCAGGCTCTCGACGTAACGGCGCTGCCCTTCTGCATACAGCGTGTCGAAGGCCAGGCTGGACTTGCCCGAGCCCGACAGCCCGGTGATCACCACCAGCTGGTTGCGGGGCAGGTCCAGGTCGATGTTCTTGAGGTTGTGCGTGCGCGCCCCGCGAATGTGCATCTGGGGGCGCAGGGCGTCGGCAACGGTAGGAACGGCAGGAGCAGCAGAGCGGGACATCGGCGGCGATCAGAGGTCAACCGGACATGATACGTCCGACTGCGAATGCCCCGCCGATCTGTTCAGCGCATCAGGTGCTGCTTGAAGAACGTTGTCTGGCGCGCCACGGTCTGCTCGAAGAAGGGGCCGGTGTAAGGCGAGAAGTGATCCGCGCCCTTGAGCTCCAGGTACTCGCCCTTGGGCAGGCTCTTGGCCACGTCGCGCACTTTGGCGACCGGAATGAGGCCATCGTTCTCTGCAGCCACGATCAGCGTAGGCGCAATCACGTCCTTGGCGCGGTTGCCGGGGAACCAGAAGGGCAGACTCAGGAACACGCGGGCGGCCACGCGGTTCTGCATCGGGTCTTGCTGAGCCGCCGCCGGCACCAGCTTCTTGTAGCCCTCGTAGCACTCGTCGCAGATCAGCGCGGCGAAGCCGCCATCCTTGTCGATCACGGGCACATAGACCGGCTCTTCATCCTCACCGCGCATCAGGTCGCGCAGGGCGTACCAGGTGGCCATCGGCTGGTACTTGATCGGGTACCTGAGCCCGCTGGACAGGCCGCTGACAAACGGCACCTGGGCGCTGACCGCCTTGACCACGTTCGGGCGCTCGGCCCCGGCCACCAGCACCTGACCGCCGCTGTAGGAGGTGCCCCAGATGCCCAGGCGCTGGCCGTCCACCTCGGGGCGCTTGCTGATGGCGTCAATGGCCGACAACCAGTCCTGCACGTGGGCCTTGCCGTCGACCACGCGGCGCGGCTGTCCCCCGCTCTTGCCGAAGCCCCGGTAGTCGAAGCGCACCACGGCAAAGCCCGCCTGCACGAAGCGCTCGGCAAAAGCCGGCAGCCCCCAGTCTTTCAGGCCGCCAAAGCCATGGGCGATCAGGATGACCGGCGGCTTCTGTCCTGCTGGCGTCTGAGCAGGCAGCCACATCTCGGCATCGCAGGTCACCTGCTGGCAGGGGAAGCTGGCATCCACCACCTTGTGCGCAGCGGCGGGCTGTGCGGCGAGCTGCGCCGGCTGCGCCGATGCGGTGGCAGCCACCAGCGCCAGGGCGCTCAACCAGGGACGGGCAAAATGGGCGTTCATGGGGTCTCCTCGTGTACGGCGAAAATCGGTACGATCACGTACCACGCCGCGCACCTTAGGCCCCGACAGTGGTACTGTCAAGTACCAGACCCCGCAGTCAGGGGCCTTGTCGTGTCACCCTGCGCTCCCCGCCCCACCCCGCCATGTCTGATTCCGCCACCGCCCCTGTCGACCACCGCACTCGCCTGCTGGATGCGCTCACGCTGGCACTGATCGAGCGCCCGTATGCCGAGCTGACGATTGCCGACATCGTCGCGGGGGCACACGTCTCACGGCGGACGTTCTACGAGCAGTTCGAGAACAAGGATGCCTGCTTGTTGGCGCTGTGCGAGCGCCTGAGCGAAACCATCCTGGGCCTGATTGCTGCAGGCTACGACCCGGAGGCCGATTGGGTGGCGCAGCTCAGTCGGGTCACCGACCTGTACCTGCAGGCGCTGCAGGCGCAGCCCGCACTGGTGCGCACGCTCTACATCGAGCTCATGCAACTCGGGGCGCCCGGCCTGGCGATGCGCCGGCGCATCGGCCAGCGGTTTGCAATGTTCCTGATCATGCAGGTCGAACTGTCACGCCTGCGCGAGCCAGGCAAGCGCCCGCTGAGCCCGGCACTGGCCACCGCCGTCGTGGGGGGCGTCAATGAACTGATCCTCCAGGCCATCGAGGAAGGCCGCGCCGACCGCCTGAGCGAGCTGGCGCCCACCGTCAGCGAGTTCATGCAGGCGGTGCTGACCTCGCTGGAGCCGCCGGCTGCCGCGTGAGCAGGCCGGCCCGTGCCGGGGGCCTCAAGCCGCGGTATCCGCTTCGTCCACACAGGTGGCTTCGATGCGGCCCAGGCGCTCGATCTCGATGCGCACCACATCGCCTGCACGCAGGTACTTCGGCGGATCGTAGGCCGCGCCCACCCCGCTGCAGGTACCGGTGAAGACGAGGTCGCCCGGCTCCAGCGTCATCACCTGCGTGAGCTGTGCGATCTGAGCCCACACGTTGTGGATCATCAAGCGGGTGTTGCTGTGCTGACGTAGTTCGCCATTGACCCAGGCGCGCATCTCGAGCGCATGCGGATCGCCGACCTCATCGGCCGTGGTGATCCAGGGGCCGAAAGGTGCGTGGGTGTCAAAGCTCTTGCCCAACGTCCACTGCGACGTGCGCTTCTGGATGTCGCGCACCGACACATCGTTGCCCACGGCATAGCCGAACACCACCTCGTGCGCCCGCTCGGCCGGCACATGGCGACAGCGCCGGCCGATCACGGCGACCATCTCGGCTTCGTAGTCGGTCATCTGCGAGATGCGGGGCAGCACGATGGGCGCGTAAGGCGCATGAATCGCATTAGCCAGCTTGGGAAACCAGATCTGGTGCTCGGGCACGGTGCGGCTTTCGCCGACGATGCGCTCCTGCACATGCTCCAGGTAGTTCAGGCCAATGGCCAGCGTCTTGCCCGGCCGCGGGATGGGCGCCAGCAACGTCACCGCCGCCAGTGGCAGCCGCGGCTGAACGGGCGCTGAGGCGAGGGCCGCCACACGTGAGGCAAGCGTCGACCACTGCGCGATCAGGTCGATCATGGGCTGGTGGGCCGACAAGCCCCCGCCCAGCGCCGCACTCAGATCGATCACCTGATCGCCCTGCACCAGGCCGACGGCGGTGCGCTCAAGGTATCGGAAGGTACACAGTTGCATGACAGTCCTTTCTACGCTTCGCGCAGACAGTCGACAATTTTGAGCCGAGCGGCGCGCCAGGCGGGGATGAAGCCCCCCAGCACACCCATGATCAAGGCAAACACAAGCGACTGCACGGCAATGGCCGGCGTCAGCTGGAAGCGAAACGCCAGTTCGGAGAAGGTCTGGAAGTTGACGGTCGAGATGTTGACCGTCTGCATGAAGGCTGCGCCCCCAAGGCCAACCAGCCCCCCCACCAGCGACAGCAACAGCGACTCGCCAAGAAAAGCCGACAGCACGGCCGACCGCCTGAAGCCGAGCGCACGCAGCGTGCCGATCTCGCCGATGCGCGAGGCCACGGCGGCAAACATCGTGATCATGGCACCCACCACCGCGCCGATCGAAAAGATGATGGACAGAGCAAGTCCGAGGATGCGAATGAAGGTGGCCAGCGCTTCGGACTGCTCGGCATAGAACTGCACCTCTGGCTTCGCCTCCAGCGTCAGGCGTGGGTCGCTCTCCAACTGGGCCTTGACCGTCTCGAAGCGCGCCGGCTCGGTCAGCCGCAGCACCACGGTCGAAAACGCCTGGCGCCGAAAGGCCTGCATCATCTGCTCGCTGTCGCCCCAGATCTCGGAGTCAAAACCGCTGCGCCCCGCATCGAACACCCCGACCACCGTCCAGTCGCGACCGGCAAAGCGCAACGTCTCGCCCAGCCCCGCACCGGCGAAGCCACGGGCCACGGCCTGGCCGGTCACGATCTCACTCGTGCCAGGCCGAAATATCCTGCCCTGAACCAACCGCACCTGCGGCCGCAAGGCCAGGCCCAGCTCGGAGGTGCCGCGCACCGTGACGTTGCTGGGCTTGCCGGTGTCGCGCTTGGGCAGCGTGTTGAGCACCACCGGCTCGCGGCTGACCAGCTTGCGGCCCTGCCCATCGGTGGCGATCTGCGGCAGGCTGGCAATGACCGCCGCCTGGTCACGCCCAATGCCGGAGTTGATCTCGGCCCCCGCCCCCTTGCGCAGCACGATGACGTTGTCCGGCTGGCCGGTGGCCACCAGCGTCGCGCGGATGCCCTCGCTCATCATCAGCACGGTGGCAAAGACATACACCACCAGGGCCATGCCGCCGGCCGTCAGTGCAGTGGTCACGCGCCGCACCCAGAGGTTGCGGGCGATGTAGCTCAGGGGGACGGTGCGCAGGCTCATATCGGTTCGCCCCACTGATGTTCACGCCACATGGCGCAACCCTTGCACGATGTCGATGCGCGACATCTTCCAGGCCGGCCAGGCCGCCGCAACCACACCCACCGTCAGACAGGCCAGCAGCTGCAAGCCGACCGTCAGGGCCGAGACCTTGAAGATCGGAAACAGCGTGCCCACGGCGGACACAAAGGCCTGCGCCAGCGGAAAGGTGATGGCGATGCCGATGGCCCCGCCGATGAGTGCAATCATCAGGCTCTCGCCGAACAGCAATTGCACGACAAAGCGCGGCGGAAAGCCCAGCGCCTTGAGTGTGGCGTACTCGGCCAGGCGCTCGCGCGCCGTCATCGTCATCGTGTTGGCCATCACCGCCATGATGATGAGGATGATGATCAGGCTGACGGCCTGCACGGCGATCAGGATGGTCTCGCTCATGGACACGAAACCGAGCTGAAACGCCTTCTCGGTTTCGGTCAGCGTCTCGGCCAGCGAGTTCCGGAACAGGGTATCGATGGCTTGTGAGAGCTGCGGCGCCTCGTCCGGGTTCGTGATACCCACGATGAACACACCGACGAAATCCGCCTTGCCGCCCGCGTGCCGGGTTCGGATGTTCTCGGACACCCGCTTCCAGTGGATGAACATCTGCTGTTCATCCGTCTTGGCGTCCTTGCCTTCGTAAATGCCGCGGATGGTAAACGTCCACGTGCCTGGGTAGAGCGTGCCGCGCAGGGCGATGGTGTCGCCGACCTTCCAGCCGAACTGGCGCGCCAGCTTGCGGCCCACGACCGCGCCCTGCTGATCCCGAAAGAAGGCCTGTTTCTCGGCCTCATCGAGCACAAACTCGGGATACAGCGCCAGATAGCTGGGCGGGTCGACCGCGAACTGCGCGAAAAAGTTGCGCTCGGTGATGTAGATCCCGCCAAACCAGTTGGCCCACGAGATGCCACTCACACCGTCGAGCCCCTTGATGCGCTCCGCATAGTGCAGCGGCAGCGGGAAGGTCAGCGAGATCGCGTTGCGGGTGATCAGGCGGGTGCTGGAGGTGGCGTCCACGCCGGCATACCAGGCGTCCACGATGGTGCGCAGCAGCCCGAACGCCGAAATGGCCACTACCAGGCCCACCATGGTCAACAGCGTGCGCAGGCGGTGGCGAAAAGCGTTTTTGAGCAGCAAGCGCAAGACGAACATCGTGCGCCTTCAATGGCCTGCGGCCATGTCCTCATCGGGCACCAGCACGCCCTTCTCCAGATGCACCAAGCGCCCGGCCCGCGCAGCGGCCTTGGGGTCGTGCGTCACCATCACGATGGTCTTGCCCAGCTCGCGCTGCAGCGTTTGCATCAGGTTGAGCACCTCTTCACCGGTGGCGCGGTCGAGGTCGCCTGTGGGCTCGTCGGCCACGATCAGTTGCGGGTCGGTCACCAGGGCGCGGGCAATGGCCACGCGCTGCTGCTGGCCGCCTGAAAGCTCGTTGGGGTGGTGATCGGCCCGGTCGCTGAGCTGCACCATGGCCAGGGCCGCACTCACGTGTTCGTGCCTCTGGCGACGGCTCAGGCCCGTCAGCAGCAGGGGCAGCTCGACGTTCTCGAACGCCGTCAGCACGGGCATCAGGTTGTAGAACTGAAAAATAAAGCCAACGTGGGCCGCTCGCCAGTCTGCCAGCTGCGTCTCACTCAGCGTGGCGATGTCGATGCCGCCGATCTCGATGCGCCCGGTAGTGGGTTGGTCGATGCCGGCAATCAGGTTGAGCAGCGTGCTTTTGCCCGAGCCGCTGGGCCCCATCAGCGCCACGAACTCGCCGGCCTGGACATCCAGGTCGATGTTGACCAGCACGGGCAGGGTCTGCCCACCACGCTGGTAGGCCTTGCTCAGGCCACGGATGCGGATCAAGGGCTCGCTCATGCGCTCACATCCCTTCGCCGCGGTCAGGGCTGCGCAGGCCGCACGCGGCTGCCCGGCTCAAGCGCGGCACCGGGCTGCAGCACGACCTTGTCGCCCGACTTCAATGCGTCAGCCGGCTCGGGCGTCACCTCCTGTACCTCGCCGAGCTTGCGCCCCGGCTTCACGCGCACGGGCTGCACCGTCATGCGCGCGGCGTCGCCCGCGCCTTCTGTGACAATGCGCCAGACCACGGGCTGGCCGGCATGCTGCGCCAGCGCACCGGGCGGCACCGCCAGCAGCGGCTGCTGATCCGCCGCGGTGATGGGCTGAGCGAGAAAGGCCACCTTGGCGCTCATCTCTGGCAGCACGCGGGGGTCAAGCTGGTTGAAACGCACCTTGGTCGTGACGGTGGCCTTGGCCCGGTCGACCGTGGGCACGATGCTGCCCACCTGGCCAATGAAGCGCACGCCCGGCAGCGCGTCCAGCGTGATCTCGACCGGCTGGCCGATTCGCGCCTGCGAGAGGCTGCCTTCCGACACATCGGCTTCGACTTCGAGCGTGGTCATGTCGGCCATGGTGACCACCGCGCCCTGGGTGCCCGCTGCGCTCGACAGCGGCGTGATCACATCGCCCACATTGGCGTTCTTGACCAGCACCACCCCGTCGAACGGCGCGCGAATCTCGGTGAAATCACGCGCCACCTGCTGCACCTTGACCTGCGCGCGGGCCGCCGCCAACCCCGCCTGGGCCGAGGCCACAGCGGCCTGGGCCGCGTTGGCGCGTGTCTGCACGGCATCGACCGCCTGAGGCGAAACGAAACCCTGTGCCTGCAAGCCTTTGCTGCGCACCACCTCGGCCTGCGCGTTGGCCAGCTCCACCTCGGCCTGACGCACGCCCGCCTCAGCTTGGCGCACGGCTGCCTCGGCAGCCACGATGGCCGCCTGCACGTCGCTGGCGTCGATGCGGGCGATCAGCTCGCCCTGGCGCACCGCCGAGCCTTCGCGCACATGCAGCTCGACCAGCCGCCCGGTGGCCTTGGACGCCACCGCAGCCCGGCGTTGCGCCACCACATAGCCCGAGGCGGTCAGCAGCACATGCTGCTGGGAGGCTGCGGCGGTAACCACAGCTGTGGTCTGCACCGGCGTCACCTTGGGCGACAGCAGCCAGGCGAGCACACCCACTGCGACCGCGCCGCCCAGGGCCAGCCAGCCCCAGGGCCTACGACGACGCGCCGCAGGCGCGCTGCGGTCTATCCGCAGGGTGTTCAACGAAGACGAAGAAGGGGTATCGGACATGGCTCACCGGTTCGCGACACAACGCGCCCGGTGATTGTGGGCCATGTCAGCGGGCAGCGTTGAGCGCGTCGCGGGTCTGCAGCGCGACACGGCGCGCTGCGCTCGCAAAATCATCGCCGCTGCTCGCATACAAGACCGCGCGCGAACTGTTGACGACGATGGTCCCGGTGACGGCGCCGGTGGCATCCGTGCGCAGGCCGGCCTTGACCGTGGCCACCGCATCGCCGCCTTGCGCACCAACCCCCGGAATCAGCAGTGGCAAGGTGGGCGCCAGTTCGCGCACGCGGGCGATCTCTTCGGGGAAGGTCGCGCCCACCACCAAGCCCATCTGGCCGTTGGTGTTCCAGGGGCCTTGCGCCTGCTTGGCGATGTGCTCGTACACGCGCGGCTGGCCTTCGATGTCAGCCAGACGCAGGTTCTGCAGATCGGAGCCACCGGGATTGGAGGTGCGGCACAGCAGGATCACGCCCTTGCCCGGGTAACGCAGAAAGGGCTCCATGGTGTCGAAGCCCATGAAGGGCGACAGCGTGACCGCATCGGCCTGGTAGCGAGAGAACGCCTCGTGCGCATACTGCTCGGCAGTCGAACCGATGTCCCCGCGCTTGGCATCGAGGATGACCGGCACGCTGGGCGCCACGCGGCGCATGTGCGCCATCAGCTTCTCGAGCTGGTCTTCGGCCCGGTGGGCGGCAAAGTAGGCGATCTGCGGCTTGAACGCGCACACCAAGTCTTTGGTGGCGTCGACGATGGCGGCACAGAAGTCGTAGATGCGGTCCGGCTGGCCCTTCCACGCGCCCGGGAACTTCGACGGCTCCGGGTCCAGGCCCACGCACAGCAGCGACTGGTGCTGTTGCTGCGCGCGCAGCAGCTGTTCGGTGAAGATCATGTCGACGCCTGTCCCGGTTTACTTGCCGATGCGCTGAGCCAGCTCGACGGCCTTGCCGATGTAATTGCCCGGCGTCATCTCCATCAGGCGCGCCTTTTCTTCTTCCGGCAGCTCCAGCGTCTGGATGAAGGCCTGGATGGACTCGCGCGTGATCGCCTTGCCGCGGGTCAGCTCTTTCAGGCGCTCGTACGGGTTGGGCAGCGCATAGCGGCGCATCACCGTCTGGATGGGCTCGGCCAGCACTTCCCACGAGCTGTCCAGATCGGCTGCCAGTGCCTCGGGGTTCACTTCGAGCTTGCCAAGGCCGCGGGCCAGGCTGTCGTAGGCCAGCAAGGCGTAGCCCAGCGCCACGCCCATGTTGCGCAGCACGGTGGAGTCGGTCAGATCGCGCTGCCAGCGGCTGATGGGCAGCTTCTGGCTCAGGTGCGTCAGCACGGCATTGGCCAGACCCAGGTTGCCTTCGGCGTTCTCGAAGTCGATGGGGTTGACCTTGTGCGGCATCGTGGACGAGCCGATCTCGCCCGCTTTGGTCTTCTGCTTGAAGTAGCCCAGGCTGATGTAGCCCCACACGTCGCGCGACCAGTCGATCAGGATGGTGTTGGTGCGCGTGACGGCATCGAACAGCTCGGCCATGTAGTCATGGGGCTCGATCTGGATCGTGTAGGGATTGAAGGTCAGGCCCAGCTGGTTCTCGATCACGCTGCGGCTGAAGGCTTCCCAGTCGGTGTCGGGGTAGGCCGACAGGTGGGCGTTGTAGTTGCCCACGGCGCCATTCATCTTGGCCAACAGCTTGATCTCGGCGATGCGCTCACGTGCCGCAGCCAGGCGAGCCACCACGTTGGCCACTTCCTTGCCCACCGTGGTGGGGGATGCGGTCTGGCCGTGCGTGCGGCTCAGCATCGGGATCTCGGCCATGGCGTGGGCCATACCGCTGAGCGTACCGATCAGGCCGTCGATGGCCGGGAGGATGACCTGCTCACGCGCGCACTTGAGCATCAGGCCGTGGCTGGTGTTGTTGATGTCTTCAGACGTGCAGGCGAAATGCACGAACTCGCCGGCCTTCTCCAACTCGGCGTGGCCGGTAAAACGCTGCTTGATCCAGTACTCGACCGCTTTCACATCGTGATTGGTCGTCTTCTCGATGTCCTTGATGGCCTGCGCATCCACTTCGGAGAAGCGCGACACCAGACCCCGCAGGTAGCTGCGGGCCGCATCCGACAGCGGCGGCAGCTCAGGCAGACCGGCATCCGACAGCGCGATGAACCACTCGATCTCCACCTGCACACGACGGTGCATCAGCCCGAACTCGGACAGCAGCGGGCGCAGGGCAGCCACCTTGGCGGCATAACGGCCGTCCAGCGGCGACAGGGCAGAGAGAGCAGACAGGTTCATGGCAGCACACAGACAGACAGCCGACAGGCGAATCCGCCATTTTACGGCGAAGGCGTCTGCGCGCGCCCCGGCCGCCAGGCGGCACGCAGGGTGGCCGGGTCGACACGTGCCACGACCGTCATGGCCTCGAGCCGCATGCGACGCGCCTCCACCGCCACCCAGGGCCAGGCCAGGCCCAGGGTGCACACCAAGGTGATCAGGCGCCGTGCACGTCGCGTCACGTAAGCCGATACTGACAGACGGCTACGAAAACGCAGATATCGACAGCCCGTTTGCTGCCACACCAGGTTCTGGGAGGCTGCCTGCACGTATGGCCAGACCAGGGCCAGCCAGGCCATGCCACCGCCCGCAGCCAAGATCATCTGGCCGGTCAGAGGCACCCGTCCGGCCAGAGCGAGCCACGCGGCCATGATCAGACTTACGCTGGCCAAGACCAGCGCGCCGCACAACACCGCCCAGACCGCCACGCGCCCGGCCAATCGGTACACATCGCCCACCGTGCCGCGCCAGCTCAAGCGCAAGGGGCCGATCCCAAGGCCCTGCTGCCGACACCGCCACCAGGACCACAGCGCTCCTGGCAGCAGCACCAGCGCAACAAGACCGCAGCCCCAGGGCAACGCCAGGCGCAGCGGCGACGCGTCGGCGGGTGCTTCGCCGCCCCACCAGGCCAACCACACCAGCGCGATACCGGCCACCACCCAGGGCCACAGTGCGGCGTACACCTCGAGGATCGTCGCAACGAACGTCAGAGGACGGCGCCCCCAGCGCAGCGCCGAGAGGGTCTGTTGCTGGCGCGCGCCCAGCCAGAGCGGCCAGACGAGCAGTGCCACCGTGGCGGCCAGCGCGCCCGCCATCAGAGCACCGCGCACCGCGGCCAGTACGCCCAGGGCCAGTGCCATACCCAGACCGTGGCGCAGGGCCAGCGCCAGCGGCGACTCAACCTGATCGAACCGCCGACCTGCCACGAAGGTGTGCTGCAAAAAAAAGTGCTGAGCATGTCGTCGCGCCCAGGGTAGATACACGCCCAGCGTCAGCGCAGTCAGGATCAGGTGGCGTGCCCAGAGGCTGGCGTAATCGCGCGGATCGGCACGAAACGTCACGGGCCATTCCGTGACATCGCCTCTGGGAAGCGCGCCGGAATGCGGTGGCGGGAGATCGGGCGCGCACGGCTGGGTGTCCAGTTCGCCCGCGGCGGAATCGCGCATGGAGCCGATCGGCTCAGGCCAGGACGCCAGCGCCCCGCCACCTGTTGCCGACGAAAACGACGCCTCCGAGCCCATCCAGGAGGCTGGCTCGGCGTGCGAAGAACCAGGGTCTTCGGGGTGGGGCAACCTGATCACTCGCACAGCGGAACGGACACCCAAAAACGTGTTCATCGGAAACACAACTGTAACGCCGATGACCTCGGTTGCCGGCACACCTCCCCCCTGATGGGTGGGGCGAAGCCGTGATCGCTAGAATCAGCGCATTCACACATCACGACACAGAATGAAACTGATCGGATCCCTCACCAGCCCCTTCGTGCGCAAGGTCCGTATCGTGCTGGCCGAGAAAAAGCTCGACTACAAGTTCGAGGTCGAGGACGTGTGGGCGACCGATACCCGGATCGCCCAGTCCAACCCGCTGGGCAAGGTGCCCTGCCTCGTGATGGAAGCCGGCGAGGCCATCTTCGACTCACGCGTGATCGTGGAATACGTGGACACCCTCTCGCCCGTGGGCAAGCTCATCCCGTTGAGCGGCCGCGAGCGTGTCGAGGTGCGCACCTGGGAAGCCCTGGCCGACGGTCTGCTGGACGCCGCCGTGCTCGCGCGCATGGAATCCACCTGGAGTGGGCGCACCGACGCCCAGCGCAGCCAGGCATGGATCGACCGCCAGTTGGAGAAGGTGAACGCGAGCGTCAAGGCCATGAGCCAGGGCCTGGGCGACCGCCCCTGGTGCGCCGGCAACCATTACAGTCTGGCCGACATCGCCGTCGGGTGCGCACTGGGCTACCTGGATTTCCGTTTCCCGCAGGTCACCTGGCGCAACGACCACCCCAACCTGGTCAAGCTGGCCGACAAGCTCGCACAGCGCCCAAGCTTCGCCGACACGGCGCCGCCGCAGGCCTGAGCCTGGGCCACCGCAACGCTCAGTCGCGCAGCGCGAACGAGTCGGCTCGAGCGCGCATCCAGTACTGCTCGAAACCAAGTTGCCGCCACGGCACCTCGCCGCGCTCGGCCGCCAACAGTTCGCCGTGCTGCAGGTAAGGCAGCAAGTTCGACAGCCGGCGCACCTCGAAATCCGACACGCGCCGCAGGATGTGATCCCCTGTGATCTGGTTGGGATGGGTCAGCCCCGCCGCCTGAACCAGCTCCTTGAGCGCATGCAGCGTGTTCTGGTGGAACCGGTACACCCGCTCGGCCTTGTCCGGCACCACCAGCGCCCGCTGGCGCAGCGGATCCTGCGTGGCCACGCCTGTGGGGCAATGTCCGGTGTGGCAACTCTGCGCCTGGATGCAGCCCAGCGCAAACATGAAACCGCGCGCCGAATTGCACCAGTCGGCCCCCAACGCCATCATGCGAGCGATGTCGAAGGCACTGACCACCTTGCCCGCGCAACCCAGTTTCACGCGATGGCGCTCACCCAGGCCCACCAGCGTGTTGTGCACCAGCAGGAGCCCTTCCTGCAACGGTGCGCCTACGTGGTCGATGAACTCCACCGGTGCTGCGCCCGTGCCGCCTTCCGCTCCGTCGACCACGATGAAATCCGGCCAGATGCCGGTTTCACGCATGGCCTTGGCCATGGCGAACCACTCCCACACGTGGCCCACGCAAAACTTGAAGCCCACCGGCTTGCCACCTGACAGCGCGCGAAGCCGCTCGATGAAGGCCATCATCTCCAGCGGCGTCTGAAACGCGCTGTGCGTCGCCGGAGACACGCAATCCTGCCCCACCATCACGCCGCGCGCCTCGGCGATCTCGGGCGTCACCTTCGGCCCCGGCAGCACCCCGCCGTGCCCGGGCTTGGCACCCTGACTGAGCTTGAGCTCGATCATCTTCACCTGAGGCAGACGGGCGTTCGCGGCAAAGCAATCCGGATCGAACCCGCCCTCCGCCGTGCGGCAGCCGAAGTAGCCTGAGCCGATCTCCCAGATCAGATCGCCTCCAGGCTCGCGGTGGTAGCGGCTGATCGAGCCCTCACCCGTGTCGTGCGCAAAACGGCCCTTGCGCGCGCCGCCATTGAGCGCCAGCACGGCGTGGGCGCTCAGTGCACCGAAGCTCATGGCCGAAATGTTGAACAGGCTCGCGTCATACGGCTGCGCGCAACTGGTGCCACCGCCGCCGATCAGGATGCGGAAGTCATGACTGGGCAGCACGGTCGGCGCCACCGAGTGGCTGATCCACTCATAGCCGGAAGCCGAGACATCCTTGTGCGTGCCGAAGGGGCGCTTATCCGGCTCACCCTTGGCGCGCTGGTAGACCAGCGAGCGCTGTTGCCGCGAGAACGGCGCCGCCTCGGAATCGCTTTCGATGAAGTACTGGCGCAACTCCGGCCGGATGAACTCCAGCAGGTAACGCAGGTGGCCGATCACCGGGTAGTTGCGCAAGACCGAGCGGCTGCGCTGTCGCATGTCGCTGTAGCCGAGCAACACCAGGCCGCCAAGCAACACAGCGGCAATGCTCGCCCCTCCCCCGCCCGAGACCAATGCGAGCCCGGCGCAGCCCACAAAGCCCAGCCAGGCAAAGAACCAGATACCGTACCGGATCGGCACGTGCTCATTGAGTCGGATCAACCAGCGGGGCATGCGACCGCCTCCTTGTTATGCGCCAGACGATCGTAGCGACAGGGCGCGGGCCTCGGTCAAGACAGCAAGGCGGGAAAGATCCGCTACATCGTGACATTCGAGACAGGTGGCTGAGCCTGCGGTTTGGCGCTACACTTCGCCCATAGCGCCGATTTGTCCGGCTTGCGGGCGCTCAAGAAATGCTGCTAAAAGGGCGCTGCACGCCGGCCCCCTGTCACAGTGGCCGGCGTTTTTATTTGGTTGATCAGTCGCGTCATGTCCTCCCTCGGGGTTGTCACCCCAGCCTCCATGCACTTCGGCACGCCGCTGTCGCTGCAAAGCGGTGCGGTGCTGCGCGACTACACCCTCATGTACGAGACCTATGGCCGGCTCAATGCCGACCGCAGCAATGCCGTGCTGGTGTGCCACGCGCTCAACGCCTCGCACCATGCCGCGGGCCTGCACGCGGGCGACGACGGCGAGCCGCTGCCCCGCAGCCAGGGCTGGTGGGACAACATGATCGGCCCCGGCAAGCCGTTGGACACCGATCGCTTCTTCGTCATCTGCATCAACAACCCCGGCTCCTGCTTTGGCTCGACCGGCCCGATGCACACCAACCCGGACACCGGCCGCATCTACGGAGCAGATTTCCCCGTGGTGACGGTGGAAGACTGGGTGCACGCCCAGGCGCGCGTGCTCGATCGCCTGGGCATCGACACGCTGGCCGCCGTCATGGGTGGCAGCCTCGGCGGCATGCAGGCCCAGGCCTGGGCCCTGCTCTACCCCGAGCGAGTGCGCCACTGCATCGTGGCGGCCTCTGCGCCCAACCTCTCGGCGCAGAACATCGCCTTCAACGAAGTGGCCCGCCGCGCCATCGTCACCGACCCCGACTTCCACCACGGCCACTTCTACGAACACGGCGTGGTGCCCCGTCGCGGCCTGCGCGTGGCGCGCATGATCGGCCACATCACGTACCTCTCGGACGACGTGATGGACGAGAAGTTCGGCCGCGAGCGCGTGGGCCGGCAACTGGCCGACATGCCGGGCTTCAGCACCCAAGACATCGAGTTTCAGGTGGAGAGCTACCTGCGCTATCAGGGCGACAAGTTCAGCGACTACTTCGACGCCAACACCTACCTGCTGATCACCCGAGCGCTGGATTACTTCGACCCCGCACGTGAGCATGGGGGCGACCTCACTGCCGCGCTGGCGGTGGCCAAGGCCCGTTTCCTGGTGGTGAGCTTCACCACCGACTGGCGCTTCTCGCCCGCGCGCTCGCGCGAGATCGTCAAGGCCCTGCTCGACAACCGGCGCGACGTCAGCTACGCCGAGATCGACGCGCCCCACGGGCACGACGCCTTCCTGCTTGATGACGCCCGCTACCACGGCGTGGTGCGCGCCTACTTCAAGCGGATCGCACAGGAGCTGCGCGCATGACCGACCGCGACTTGCATCAGGTGATCGCCGAGCTGGTGCCCACCGGCTCGCACGTGCTCGACCTCGGCTGCGGCAACGGTGCTCTGCTGGCCTACCTACGCGACCACCGGGGCTGCACGGGCTACGGCATCGAGATCGACGACAGCAAGGTGCTCGCCTGCGTCGAGCGCGGCGTCAACGTCATCCAGCGCAACCTTGAAGAAGGCCTGAGCATCTTCGACGACAACAGCTTCGATGTGGTGCTGCAGCTCGACACGCTCCAGCACCTGCGCAACACCGAAGCCATGTTGCGCGAGACGGCCCGCGTTGGCCGCATGGGCATCGTCAGCTTCCCCAACTTTGCCCACTGGCCGCATCGGCTGAGCGTGCTGCGCGGACGCATGCCCGTGAGCCGCAGCCTGCCTTACCAGTGGTATGACACGCCCAACATCCGCGTGGCCACCTTTGCCGACTTCGAGGTGCTGGCCCGCCGCAACGGGCTGCGCATCCGCTCGTCGTTCGGCACCCACCAGGGGCAGGTGGTGCGGCGCTGGCCCAACCTGCTGGCCAGCACCGCCGTCTTCCAGTTCGACCGAAGCTGAGCCTCGGTCGCCGCGATCAGAACGCGTGGCGCACGCCCACCATGTAGGTGTGGCCCGTCTTGTACTTCACGCCGTCCGGATCTTCCTTGTCCATCATGTAGGCGGCGTACAGCGTGGTGCGCTTGGACAGGCTGTGGGTGTAGGCCAGCGTGAAGATGCTGTGGTCGGTGTCAGGCGTCACACCGCCTTCGACAGCCTCTTCCTGGCTTTCGCCATAGGCCACGAGCACCGAACCCGATTTGGTGACCGGCACCGAAGCGCCCAGCGTGTACAGCTTGGTGTCAATGCGCGAGGCGCCCGAGAAACCACGGTTTCCGAACTCACCATACTGCGCGAACAGCTTGGCAAAACCAGCGTCATAGCTCACGCCCAGCATGCCGAAGGTCTGCTTTTCGCCCTCGTTGAAGTTGGCCTTCGGCGCCTCGGCCGATTTGGCGCTCTGCCAAGCGCCGCCGATCGAGAAGGGTCCGGCCGTGTAAGCCGCGCTCAGTGCGTACGTGGTGCCCTCGGCTTTGGTGGCATCCTCGCCGAACTGCACCTGCACGGCGCCGGTGAAACCGCCGAGATTCGGCGTGTTGTAGCTGATGGTGTTGCTGAAGCCGGAGTCCGTCTTGTCGTTGCCGAACGCGCCAAAAGTCAGACGGATGGCCGGCGACAGGCCGAAGGCGCTGCCCAGCGGGTTATAGCTCAGCGTGTTGGTGAACAGCAGCGTGCCCTGGCGGCCGACCGTCAGCTTGCCCAGATCGCTCTGCAGCCAGACATGGGCGTTGCGGCCCCAGAACACGTCTGCTCCCGAGCGGCCGGATGCACCCACGTCAGGACGCAGAAACGATTCGAGCACAAAACCGGCCTTCAGCCCGCCGCCCAGATCTTCCGTGCCCCTCATACCGAAGTAGCTGGTGATCATGGCGTTGCCGTCCACCTTGGTGGCACGGGGGTTGTCATCGGTGCTCAGATAGCTGTTCTGAAATGAGCCCGCTGCGATGTCGATGACACCGTAGAGCTGCAACGAAGACTGGGCATGCGCGCCCGACGTGATGCCCAAAGCGGCGAAGGCAGCGGGGGCAAGTATTTTCTGAAGGGACATGAACACTCCTGGACACGGTTGAATGCGTTCCCCAAATGCGGGAACGGTATACAAAAATGCAGAAACCGTGCCGCCCAGGAATGGGGAGGAATGCGGTGCGAGCTCCGAGAAGAGCGATGCGCTGTGGGTTCCTGCCCCCACTCTGGTGCGTCGCCTCCCGTCGTTCTGCCACTCAGTTGCTTACTTCAAAACAAAAAGCGCCCCGAAGGGCGCTCTTTCTGAAGATGACGGCCAGAGCCGTATCAATCAGAAGTTGTGGCGAAGACCCACAGCGAAGGTCTGGCCGGACTTGGTGTTGCCCGTACCCGACTGGCTGTTGTTGGTGAAGACACCGTAGACGTCGGTACGCTTGCTCAGCACGTAGTTGTAGCCGATCGAAAGCACCTTGTCGGAAGAGTTGTCTTCCTTGTCCTTCAGGCGACCATACGAAGCCATCACAGAAGCTTTGTCGGACAGGGGGACACTGACGCCAACTTGGTAGATCTTGGCCTTGGCGCCGTCCTCGTCGGTAACACTGGCGACAGGCGGCGTGCCACTGATGGAGAGGGACGCATCGGACTTGATGTCGGTGTACTGCAAGAAGGCCTTAGCTACACCAAAATCGTAGCTGGCACCAAGGGCCCACACTTTCTGGTCGGCGACATACGCTGCGTAAGCTGCATCGGTGTAGCCGATGTTGGCATAGGTCAGCATCGCGCTGAGCGGGCCAGCGTTGTACGAGGCGGCGAGCGTGTAGCTGTTCGACGAACCATCAACGTTCTTGGACTCCTTGGGCGAGTACTGGGCGCTGGCCATGAAGCCACCCACGGTCGGCGTTTCATACGTCACCGAGTTAACCCAGCCGGTGTCGATGCCCAGTGCGGCGCCATAGTTGCCGGCCAGACCGTAGTAGTGACGCATCGTGGGCGAGAAGGTCATCGAGCTGCCGAACGGGTTGTAAGACAGCCCCGAGATGAACAGGGCGTTGTCGTACTGACCCACGGCCACCTTACCAAAGCCACCGCTCAGGGCGACGAACGAACCGCGGCCCCAGAAACCACCAGCGTTGTTACCCAAGGTTTTGCCAGCGTCAGCACCAATAAAGGACTCCAGCACGAACTCAGCCTTCAGGCCGCCACCCAGATCTTCCGACCCGGCGATGCCAAAGTAGCTGGTCATCATCTTGCCGCTTTCGATGGCCGTCACGCGATCGGACGCGCCTTTCGCGTGCGCGTTCTCGAACGAGCCCACGGACATATCGACCATGCCGTACAGCTTCACTTCAGCCTGGGCGGCGCCAGCCAGGGCCAGCAGGGCGGCAGCAGCAACCAGCTTCTTCTTTGCAAACATTGAGTTCTCCTAGCAATCGGTTGAACAGACTCGAACTGGGGAGATGCCGGGGAGCGGGCATCGACCTCGGTTTGATTGTGGGACGGAAACGCCCCCCGCGGCTGAAATAAGCAAGAAACAAGCCAGAGAAAGCCTGCAAAACACAGGTTTTGCGTAGGGCCCACACAACACTTTGCAGAAAAAAACCAACCTATTCGGACAACGGCGATAAAAAAAGCGCCCCGAAGGGCGCTTTTGCAATCGAGCTAGCAAGCCGTCGATCAGAAGGCGTGACGAACGCCCACACCGAACACGGTGGCGCGGCCAGTGGCTTCCGCTTCTTCGATTTCACCCTTGATACGCGTCACACCAACATACGCACCCGTGCGCTTGCTCAGAGCATGGTTGTAAGCCAGCGAGAACTGGTACTCACGCTCGCCGTCGAACTTGGTACGGGCATACGACGTGTGCACGGCGCCTTCAGCCGACACGGGGACGATCGCACCGATCTGGTAGAACTTGGCGGTGTCGCTGCCGCCCACGTCGGTGAACTTGTCGCGGCCGTACTGGGCAAAGGCCTTGGCCACGCCGAAGTCGTACGATGCGCCCAGCAGGTAAGCGCGTTGCTTCACGTTCGCTTCCGTTGCGTCGGTCGACTTCACGTTGCCATACACAGCAGACAGGGCCAGCGGGCCAGCTGCATAGTTGGCTGCCAACGCGTAAGCACCGCCACTGTAAGCAGCAGTGTTACCACCCTTGGCGCCTTCCTTGGCGCTGTACTGAGCCGACACGGTCAGGCCGCTCATGTTGGTCGATGTGTAGCCGACAGCGTGCTGCCAGCTGCCACCCAGACCGGTCACATCGGTCAGCAGGTTGGTGGTGGAGAACAGGGGCGACGAGCCGAACGGGTTGAAGGCGGCGCCTTCGGTCTTGAACAGGCTTTCCTGGTTACCCAGCTTCACGGCGCCGAAGCCGCCGGCCAGACCGACGTAGGCGTTGCGGCCCCAGAAGGTGTTGCCAGAAGCGGTGCCGGTGTCAACATCAATGGGGCTTTCCAGCACGAACAGCGCCTTCAGGCCACCGCCCAGGTCTTCCGAGCCTTTCAGGCCGAAATAGCTTTCGGTCAGCAGCGACGAATCCACCGAGTTCACCGACTCGCTATCGCCAGCAACCTTCACGCGGGAATGAGCCACGCCGACGTCCAGATTGCCGTACAGGGTCACTTGAGCGTGAGCGGCAGCAGCCAGCATGGTCAGGCCAGCGGCAGCGATCAGATTCTTCTTGAACATGAGTTCTCCTTGCTAGGTGCGCGCCCGGGGGAGGTAGGGCGCCGAAAAGTGCGTCAGGTGAAAACCCGAAACAGGTTTATTTTCACCACGACTTGCGGCCGCCCTCAATCTTTACGCACCAGAAACAGGCGACCTCCCCTCTGCAGAGGGAGTTTTTGCACCATTTGTGTGTTCTTCCGGCAACAGAATCCCAACTTGTGCACCAAATCAGTTCGGCTTATCGGACACATCGGCGCCCGCGAGCACACTCAGAATCGCCTCGCCATACGCATCCCGCTTCTTCATCCCCACCCCGCTGATGCCTTCCAGGTCGCCCGGGCTGGCAGGCGCCCGACGCGCCAGTTCGGCCAGGGTGGCGTCGTGGAACACGACATAAGCCGGCAGGTTGTGCTCGCGCGCCACCTCGGCACGCCAGCGCTTGAGGGCCTGGAAACGCGCCAGGCTGGCGGTATCCATGTCGGCTTCGTGCGCCCCGGTTTTGGCGGCTGAACGACCAACACGCGCTGTGCGTCCCCTGGCTGCAGGAGGCTCGCTCGCCTCCTTGAGCACGATGGGCACCTCGCCCTTGAGCACCGCGCGCGCCGAATCGGTCAGCCCCAGCGTGCCGTACTCCCCTTCGGCCACAACATGACCCAGGGCGATCAACTGGCGCAGCACCGCCCGCCACTGGGTCTCGCTCAAGTCAGCGCCGATGCCAAACGTGGTGAGGGACTGGTGGCCATACTGGGCCACCTTGTCCGTCTGGCGGCCGCGCAGCACGTCGATCAGGTGGCCCGCGCCAAAGCGCTGTTGGCCGTGCTGCCAGAAGCGGTAGATGCCGCTGAGCAACTTGCGGGCGGCCTCGGTGCCGTCCCAGGTGCGCGGCGGGGTCAGGCAGTTGTCGCAGTTGCCACAAGGGCCGCTGGCCTCGCCAAAATAGGCAAGCAGGCGCACGCGTCGGCAGTCATGCGCCTCGGCCAGCGCCAGCAGTGCGTCGAGCTTGCCGCGCTGCACGCGCTTGAACTCGTCGGTGGCCGGGCTTTCGTCAATCATGCGGCGCTGGTTCACCACATCGGCCAGGCCATAGGTCAACCAGGCGTCGGCCGGCTCGCCATCGCGGCCCGCGCGGCCCGTCTCCTGGTAATAGCTTTCGATGTTCTTGGGCAAATCCAGGTGGGCCACAAAGCGCACGTCCGGCTTGTCGATGCCCATGCCAAACGCGATGGTGGCCACCATCACCAGCCCGTCTTCCCGCAGAAAGCGGTCCTGGTGGCGCTGGCGCACGCCCGCGTCCAGACCGGCGTGATACGGCAGCGCAGGAATGCCCTGCCCAGCCAGCCACTCGGCGGTTTCCTCGACCTTGCGGCGACTCTGACAGTACACCACCCCCGCCTCGCCCGCGTGCTCGTCGCGAATGAAGCGCAGCAACTGCTGGCGGGGGTTGTCCTTCTCGACGAGGGTGTAGCGAATGTTGGGCCGGTCGAAGCTGCTGATGAAGACGCGGGCATCGTGCAGGCTCAGCCGCTCGATCATGTCGGCCCGGGTGTGGTCGTCGGCCGTGGCGGTCAGTGCAATGCGGGGCACATCCGGGAAGCGCTCGTGCAGCAGGCTGAGCTGCAGGTACTCTTCACGGAAATCGTGACCCCACTGGCTGACGCAATGCGCCTCGTCGATGGCGAACAGGCTAAGCAAACCGCGCTCGTGCAGGCTGGCCAGTTGCGCCTGAAAGCGCAGGGTGGTGACCCGCTCGGGCGCGGCGTACAGCAGCACCAGCCGGCCCGACATCATTTCGCGCTCGACGTGCTGGGCCTCGTCGGAGCTGAGGCTGCTATTGAGATAAGCCGCGTGCACCCCGGCTTCTTCCAACGCGCCCACCTGGTCGTGCATCAGGGCAATCAGCGGCGAGACGACGATGGCCACACCGTGGCCCTGACGGTGACGCGCGATGGCCGGCACCTGGTAGCACAGGCTCTTGCCGCCGCCGGTGGGCATGAGCACCAGGGCGTCGCCGCCGCCGGCGACCTGCTCGACGATGGCCTGTTGCTGACCGCGGAAGGCGGCGTAGCCAAAGACTTCCTGGAGGATGGCTTGGGGCGAGGCGCTGTCGGCGGTTGGGCTGGCAGAAAGGGACACGGGCGGGCGCTGGTTAAGGGCCAAAGCGCGTATTGTCGCCGCTCAGGGTACGGGCACGCCTCCCGGCGCGACGGCCGCACCATACACATTAAGAAAAGCCTGCGGCATGCGCCGGACCCGGCCCTCTGCAATGTCGACACAGACGAAGTGCGTGTGCCCCCGGAACACGGTTGCACCGTCTTCCAGGCGAATGAACTGGTAATGGCGATGCAGGTTGAGCCGGTCAATCGCCGTCAGCCAGGTGCCCAACAGCAAGCGCTCACCCAACCGGGTGGCCTGAACGTAAGTGAGCGCATGCTCGCGCACCACCATGCCGTGCCCCAGCGCTTCGTACTCCGCCGGCCCCAACCCCAGATGCGCCGAGTGGGCCCAGGCCACGTCTTCCATCCACTGCAGGTAGACCACGTTGTTGGTGTGGCGCATGAGGTCGATGTGGGGCGGCTGGACCTCGACCGCCAAGGTGAAGGGCGCAGGTCGGTCCCAGGACGGGAGGGAAGTCTCAAGGCTCATGGCGGTCGATCATGCCATGCGACACGGCTGTCGCGCTGCGACGCTTCCAAGCGCGCGAGCCAATGCTAAAAACCACAGACCACAACAAGGAGACGCACATGCAATGGCAAGACACCGTAGCCCTGATCACAGGCGGCAGTTCCGGCCTGGGGGCCGCCGCCTGCAAGATGGCCTGGGAAGCTGGCGCGAAGGTGGTGGTGGCCGACCGACAGCCGCCGGCCGACACCCACCCGCTCGCCACGCTCGACCCACAGAAGCAACGCTGGCTGTGGGTGGCCACCGACGTGGCCGATGAGGGGCAAGCCCAGGCGGCCGTGCAGGCGGCCACGACGCGCTTCGGCCGGCTGGATGTGCTGGTCAACGCCGCCGGGATCGGCGCAGGCGAAAAGTTGCACGGCAAGCAGGGCCCGCACGGCCTGGCGAGCTTCGAACGGGTGATCCGCGTGAACCTGGTCGGCAGCTTCAACATGATGCGCCTGGCGGTGGCGGCCATGCTGACCTCGCCACCCCGCGCAGGCGAAGACAGCGCCCAGGGCTCTCGCGGCGTGATCATCAACACCGCCTCGGTGGCGGCATTCGACGGCCAGATCGGCCAGGTGGCCTATGCGGCCTCCAAGGGCGGGGTGGTAGCCATGACGCTGCCGGCTGCGCGAGATCTGGCCCGCGACCGCATCCGCGTCGTGACCATCGCTCCCGGCATCTTCGCCACCCCGATGATGGCCAGCCTGCCCCAGGATGTCCAGGATGCCTTGGGCGCCAGCGTGCCCCATCCGGCGCGCCTGGGCCAGCCTGCCGAGTACGCGGCCCTGGTTCGGCACATCGTCGAGAACGATTACCTCAATGGCGAGGTGATCCGGTTGGACGGCGCACTGCGAATGGCGCCGCGCTGAGTGGGCAAAAGCAGGGCGAGGATTGGCGCTTTCTGAGCCTTGCTCATTTCTCTCTCTCTGGCAGACACTCACCTTTTTATAGGGTCTTCCCTAGACCACAAGGCGAGCGGTCGATTGGCAGAAATGGCATGATGACCCCACTTTCTGAGTGTGACTCAACATGTCATCCGTCCTCACCCGCACCACACCCCGGCGCACCAAATCCCAGTTGCGGCAGCAAGACCTGCTGGCCGCTGCGCGTCGGGTGTTCTCTGCGCACGGCTACCAGCGGGCAACGATGGCCATGATCGCGCAAGAGGCAGGCGTCTCTGAGGCCACCGTCTTCACCTACTTTCCTGGCAAGCGCGAGTTGTGCATCCAGGTGGTGAAGGACTGGTACGACGAGATCACGCGTGAGGTGGAAGACGCCGTGCCGCGCCTGCAAGGCACCCATGCGCGTCTGGCCCATGTGATCCGCGCCCACCTCGTCACCCTGCTGGCGGATGGCTCGGGCATGTGCGCCCTGGTGCTGAGCGAAGGCCGTGCTGCCGCGCCGGCCGAGCCGGAGCTGGCCCGGGTGCTGACCGACTGCAAGCGCCGCTACACCGCCCCGCTGATGCGCTGCTTGGCCGAGGCACAGGCCGCTGGCGAGATCCGGCAGGACATGCCGCTGGGCCTGCTGCGCGACCTGATCTATGGCGCCATGGAGCATGTGCTGTGGGACGCCATCACCAAGGCTCGCCGCCCCGCCATCGACACCACGGCCGAGCAACTGACCACGCTGATCTGGAGCGCCCTGATGCCGCCCGATGCCGACAAGGCGCAACTGCAGCGCTTTCGTGACGAGGTGGCGGCCGCCCTGCGGCGTGCCCATACCTCGTGCTGATCCCATGCTGATTCCGGAGACCACCCCATGCCCGTGCTGAGCACCCAGTTGAACCCGCGCAGCGAGGCGTATCAGGCCAATGCCGCCGCCATGCAGGCCCTGGTGGCAGACCTGGACGACAAGCTGGCCACCGTGGCCCTGGGCGGTGGCGAAGCCGCACGCGCCAAGCACCTGGCCCGCGGCAAGTTGCTGCCGCGTGATCGCGTGGCGCAATTGCTGGATGCCGGCTCTCCATTCCTGGAGATCGCCCCGCTCGCCGCCCTCAATGTGTACGACAACGCTGCCCCTTGCGCAGGTGTGGTGGCTGGCATCGGGCGGGTCGCTGGCGTGGAGTGCATGGTGGTGTGCAACGACGCCACCGTCAAAGGCGGCACCTACTACCCGCTCACCGTCAAGAAACACCTGCGCGCGCAGGAAATCGCGCAGCAGAACCGTCTGCCTTGCATCTACCTGGTCGACTCGGGCGGTGCCAACCTGCCCAATCAGGACGAGGTCTTTCCTGACCGCGATCATTTCGGGCGCATCTTCTACAACCAGGCCAACATGAGCGCCGCCGGTATCCCGCAGATCGCCGTGGTGATGGGCTCATGCACCGCCGGTGGCGCCTATGTGCCAGCCATGAGCGACGAGACCATCATCGTGGCCAACCAGGCCACCATCTTTCTGGGCGGGCCGCCATTGGTCAAAGCTGCGACCGGCGAAGAGGTAAGCGCCGAAGAGTTGGGCGGCGGCGACGTGCACACGCGCCTGTCGGGGGTGGCCGACCACCTGGCGCGCAACGACGAGCACGCACTGGCCATTGCGCGGCAGTGCGTGGCACGACTCAACTGGCGCAAGCTGCCCGATCTGGCCCTGTTGGCACCCCGCCCGCCGCTGCTCGACCCGGCCGAGTTGATGGGCGTGATCCCGACCGACACGCGCAAACCCTTTGACGTGCGCGAGGTGATCGGCCGCTTGGTGGACGGCTCCGAGTTCGACGAGTTCAAGGCGCGCTACGGCTCGACCCTGGTGTGTGGCTTCGCGCACATCGAGGGCATGCCCGTGGGCATCGTGGCCAACAATGGCATCCTGTTCTCGGAATCGGCCAACAAGGGTGCGCACTTCATCGAACTGTGCTGCCAGCGCAAGGTGCCGCTCGTTTTCTTGCAGAACATCACCGGCTTCATGGTGGGTCGCAAGGTCGAGAACGAAGGCATTGCACGGGCGGGCGCCAAGATGGTGACGGCCGTGTCGTGCGCGCAGGTGCCCAAGTTCACCGTCGTCATCGGCGGCAGCTTTGGCGCGGGCAACTATGGCATGTGTGGCCGCGCCTTCAATCCGCGCTTCATGTGGATGTGGCCGAACGCCCGCATCAGCGTGATGGGCGGCGAGCAGGCGGCCAGCGTGCTGGCCACCGTCAAGCGCGATGGCATCGAGGCCAAGACGGGGCTCAAGGGCGCGGCCGCGTGGAGCGCCGATGAGGAAGCCGCCTTCAAGGCCCCCATCCGCGCGCAGTACGAGGCGCAAGGTCACCCCTATTACGCCACGGCCCGCCTGTGGGACGATGGCCTGATCCGCCCCACCGACACCCGCCGCGTGCTGGCCCTGGCCTTGAGCGCCAGCCTGAACGCCCCTATCCCCGAGACGCGCTTTGGCGTCTTCCGCATGTGAGGAGATGCGCATGACCCAATCTTCTGATCCTGTGCTGGACCTCGCCACGCTGCAGCACCTGGACGTGCAACGTCAAGGCGCCGTGGCCACCGTGCGCCTGAACCGCCCCGACGTGCGCAACGCCTTCCATGCCGACACGGTGGCCGAGCTGACGCGTGTCTTCGCATCCTTTCAGGATGACGCGGCATTGCGCGCCGTGGTGCTGGGCTCCACCGGCACCGCGTTCTGCTCTGGCGCCGATCTGAACTGGATGCGCCAGACGGCCGACTACACCTGGGTGGACAACCACCGCGACGCCTCGCGGCTGGCCAACATGCTGTGGACGCTGACCTGCTGCCCGGTGCCCGTGATCGCCGAGGTACAAGGTGACTGCTATGGCGGCGGGGTGGGCCTGGTGTCGTGCTGCGATGTGGTGGTGGCAGCCGATGCGGCGCAGTTCTGCCTGTCGGAGGCCCGGCTCGGCCTGATCCCGGCCACGATCAGCCCGTATGTGATCCACGCCATCGGCGAGCGGGCCGCGCGGCGCTACTTCGTGACGGCCGAACGCTTCTCGGCCGAGCGCGCGCAGGTGATGGGCCTGGTGCACGAGGTGGTGACAGCTGACCAGCTCGCCACGACCACGCAAGGCATTGTCGACGCCATCCTGCGCAACGGCCCGAACGCCGTGCGCGAATGCAAGACCCTGGTGCGCGAGATCGGCAGTCGGCCGATCACCCACGAACTGCGCGACGTGACCGCACGGCGCATCGCCGACGTGCGGGCCAGCGATGAGGGCAAGGCCGGCCTGAACGCCTTCCTGACCCGCAGTACACCGCCCTGGGTGACCGGGAGCTGAGGTCCACCATGTTCACCAAGATCCTGATTGCGAACCGCGGAGAGATCGCCTGCCGGGTCGCAGCCACGGCCAAGCGCCTCGGCATCCGCACCGTTGCGGTCTACTCCGAGGCCGACGCCCACGCGCGCCACGTGCAGGCCTGCGACGAAGCCGTCTGCATCGGCCCCGCCAGCCCGCGCGAGAGCTACCTGCGCGCCGAGCGCATCCTGGAGGTCGCGAAGGCCACGGGGGCGCAGGCCGTGCACCCCGGCTATGGCTTCCTGTCCGAGAACGAGGGCTTCGCGCAAGCCTGCGTCGATGCCGGCATCGCCTTCATTGGCCCGCCGCCTTCGGCCATCGCAGCCATGGGCAGCAAGTCGGCCGCCAAGGCCCTGATGGCGCAGGCTGGCGTGCCCCTGGTGCCCGGCTATCACGGCGACCGGCAAGAGAGCGACTTCCTGCTGGCGCAGGCCGAGTCCATCGGCTTCCCGGTGCTGATCAAGGCCAGCGCAGGCGGCGGTGGCAAGGGCATGCGCATCGTGCGGCAGGCCGACGAATTCATCGCCGCGCTCGCCTCCTGTCAGCGCGAGGCGCAAGCCAGCTTTGGCGACCAGCACGTGCTGGTCGAGCGCTACGTCACCCAGCCCCGGCACGTCGAGATCCAGGTGTTTGCCGACGCGCACGGCCGCGTGATCCACCTGGGCGAGCGCGACTGCTCGGTGCAGCGCCGCCACCAGAAGGTGCTGGAAGAGGCCCCGGCCCCCGGCATGACGGCCGAGCTGCGCGCGCAGATGGGCGCCGCCGCCGTGGCCGCCGCCCGGAGCGTGGGCTACGTGGGCGCGGGCACGGTGGAGTTCATCTGCGAGCAAGCCGGCGGTGCGGGGTTGGGGGGCGCGGGCATCTCGGCCTTCTACTTCATGGAGATGAACACCCGCCTGCAGGTCGAGCACCCGGTGACCGAAGCCATCACCGGCCTGGACCTGGTCGAGTGGCAGCTGCGCGTGGCAGCGGGCGAGGCGCTGCCGCTCACCCAAGACCAGGTGCGCTTCAGCGGCCACGCCATCGAGGCCCGCATCTGCGCCGAGCAGCCCGAGGCCGGCTTCCTGCCCGCCATCGGCACCCTGCGCTCGCTGCGCACGCCCGAGGCCAGCACCTTTTGCGTCGCGCCGGTGCGCGTCGACAGCGGCGTGGCCGCGGGCGACGCCATCTCGCCGCATTACGACTCGATGATCGCCAAGCTGATCGTGCACGGCGCCGATCGGGCTCAGGCCCTCGCTCGCATGGACGCGGCCCTGGCCGAGTTGCAGGTCACCGGGCTGCATCACAACGTGGCCTTCCTGCGCAAGCTGGTACGCACGGATTCGTTCTCGCAGGCCCGGCTCGACACCGCGCTGATCGAGCGCGAGCAGGCTGCGCTGTTCCCGGCCACCGACGACCCGGCGCTCACCGAGGCCGCGCTGAGCGCCGCCAGCCTGCGCTGGTGGCAGGACCAGGCGGGTGGCGGCAACGCCCATGACCCGTGGTCACGCCGCGATGGCTGGGCCCTGCACGGCGCCCAGCGCCACGTGCTGCGCTGGCAGCGGGCCCACGCTCCGGCGGGCGCGACGCCCGAGGTGCACACCGTCACGCTGGCGCAAGACCGCGACGGCCTGCTCACGCTGCAGGGCCCCTTCGGCGAGGTGCCACTCGGCCGACTTCAGCCCGATGCCACCCTGCCCCATCGCGTGCGCACCGACGCAGGCTTTGACGCCCGCGTCGACCGCCACACCGACGGCGCCGACACCTTCGACGCCTTCACCGCGGCCGGCCACCTGGCCCTGCGCTGGCTCAACCCCTTGCAGCAGGCCGATGAAGGCCCCGCGTACACCGGTCAGGTCAGCGCGCCCATGCCCGGCAAGGTGGTGGCCCTGCTGGTCAACGCGGGCGACGCCGTCAAAGCCGGCCAGCCCGTGGTCGTGACCGAGGCCATGAAGATGGAACACACCCTGACCGCCCCGCGCGACGGCCGCGTGGCCGAGTTGCTGTGCCGCGTCGGCGATCAGGTGCCCGAAGGCGCCGAGCTGCTGCGCATCGAATCGGAGTGAAGACAAGACCATGAGCACCCTGCCCACCCACGTCACCCTCGTCGACGTCGGCCCCCGCGACGGCCTGCAAAACGAGGCCCAGCCCGTGCCCGCGGCCACCAAGATCGAGCTGGTGCACCGCCTGCAAGCAGCCGGCCTGCGCGAGATCGAGGTCACCAGCTTTGTCAGCCCCAAGTGGGTGCCGCAGATGGCCGACAACGCCGAGGTCATGGCGGGCCTCACACGTCAGGCGGGCGTCCGTTACAGCGTGCTCACGCCCAACATGAAGGGCTTTGAGGGCGCGCTGGCCGCCAAGGCCGATGAGGTGGTCATCTTCGCGGCCGCCAGCGAGGCCTTCAGCCAGCGCAACATCAACTGCACGATTGCCGAATCCATCGAGCGCTTTCGCCCTGTGGCCGAGGCCGCGCGCGCCCACGGCATGAAGGTGCGCGCTGCCGTGTCGTGCGCACTGGGCTGCCCCTACCAAGGCGGCGTGAGCATCGCGGCCGTCGACGACGTGGTGCAGCGCCTGCTCGACATTGGCAGCCACCACATCGGCATCGCCGACACCATCGGCGTGGGCACGGCCGGCCAGGTGCAGCGCGTGATGGAAGCCGCCATGAAACGCGTGCCCCTGGCCGAGCTCAGCGGCCACTTCCACGACACCTACGGCCAGGCGCTGACCAACATCCATGCGTGCCTTCAGCTGGGCGTGCACACGTTTGACGCCAGCGTGGCCGGCCTGGGCGGCTGTCCTTACGCCAAGGGCGCCACCGGCAACGTGGCCACCGAAGACGTGGTCTACCTGCTGCACGGGCTGGGCATCCACACCGGCATCGACCTGGACGCGCTGGTCGACGCGGGTGCCTTCATCTCGCAGACGCTGGGCCGGCCCACGGCCTCGCGCGTGGCCCGCGCCACCCTGGCCAAGCGCGCGCGCGCGGCCTGACCCCACCCACCGCAGCCTGATCACCGTTCGAAGACACCGAGGAGACCCACCATGACCCTGCCCGGCCTGAACCACCAGCTCGGCGACGACATCGAGGCCCTGCGCGACGCCGTGCGCGCCTTCGTCGACAAGGAGCTCGCACCCCGCGCCGCCGACATCGACCGCGACAACCTCTTCCCCGCGGACATGTGGAAGAAGCTGGGCGACCTGGGCTTGCATGGCCTCACGGTGTCGGAGGAATACGGCGGCACCAACCTGGGCTACCTGGCCCACATGGTGGCCATGGAAGAAGTCAGCCGCGGCAGCGCCTCGGTAGGCCTGAGCTACGGCGCGCACTCCAACCTGTGCGTCAACCAGATCCACCGCAACGGCACCGAGGCGCAAAAGCGCAAGTACCTGCCCAAGCTCATCAGCGGCGACTTCGTCGGGGCGCTCGCCATGAGCGAGCCCAACGCCGGCTCCGACGTGGTGAGCATGAAGCTGCGCGCTGACAAAAAGGGGGACCGCTACATCCTCAACGGCAGCAAGATGTGGATCACCAACGGCGGCGACGCCGACGTGCTTGTCGTCTACGCCAAGACCGAGCCCGAAGCTGGCGCCAAGGGCATGACCGCCTTCCTCATCGAAAAGGGCATGAAGGGCTTCAGCAAGGGCCAGCACCTCGACAAGCTGGGCATGCGCGGCTCCAACACCTTCCCCCTGTTCTTCGAGGACTGCGAGGTGCCGGCCGAGAACGTGCTGGGCGGCGAGGGCAACGGCGCCAAGGTGCTCATGAGTGGGCTGGACTACGAGCGCGCTGTGCTCTCGGGCGGCCCGCTGGGCATCATGCAATCCGTGATGGACCACGTGATCCCCTACATCCACGAGCGCAAGCAGTTCGGCCAGGCCATCGGCGAGTTCCAGCTGCTGCAAGGCAAGATCGCCGACATGTACACGGTGCAACAGGCGGCGCGCTCGTTCGCCTACACCGTGGCCAAGAACCTCGACGCGCTGGGCAGCCAGCACGCCCGCCATGTGCGCAAGGACTGTGCCGCCCTCATCCTCTGGACGGCCGAAAAAGCCACCTGGATGGCCGGCGAAGGCATCCAGATTTTCGGGGGCAACGGCTACATCAACGACTACCCCCTGGGCCGCCTCTGGCGTGACGCCAAACTGTATGAGATTGGCGCCGGCACCAGCGAAATCCGACGCATGCTGATCGGCCGAGAGCTGTTCAATGAGACGTCATGACGCACGGCCTGCCCTCTTGTCGCGTTGGCGGCCCTGATTCCGGGCCCTCACTGCCTACGATGCGATCCAGATCAAATCTGACCCATCCGGCAGAGACCGTTACGGAGACACGACATGAGCCAACAAGCCCTGCACAACGCCAAAGAGATGGTGGCCCGCGAGAAGCTGGAGTTCGGCATTGACGAAACCGCCCCGCGCTGGTGGTACGAGAACAATCCCTACAAGTCGCGCCTGATCGACGCCATCCAGGCCGCCTTTCCGGATGGCGAGCGCTACTTCATCTCCAGCGTACGCCCCTTCCGCGACCAGATCACCGACCCGGTGCTGAAGGAAGAGGTCAAGACCTTCATCCGCCAAGAGGGCCAGCACGGCATCGTGCACTCCCGCTACAACCAGCTGCTGCGCGACCGCGGGTTGGATGTGGACGCCATCACCGGCTTCATAAAGTGGATCGACAGCTTCCACACGAAGAACTTCTCCAAGGAATACAACCTGGCGCTGACCTGTGCATTCGAGCACTTCACCGCCATGCTCGCCGAAACCTTCTTCGAGAAGAAGGAAACCATGGCCGGCGCCGACCCCAACTTCCGCGCCATGCTCGCCTGGCATGCGGTCGAGGAGATGGAGCACAAGGCCGTGGCCTATGACGTGATGCAGAAAGTGGCCAAGGTCGGCTACTTCAAGCGCAACGCGGCCATGGTGCACGTCATCCTGTTCCTGACCTACCTGAGCCTGCGCTTTACCAACACCCTGCTCAAGGGCGACGGCTTCTCGTTCGGCCAGCGCATGTGGATGACGGTGAAGTGCCAGTGGTGGCTGTATGGCCCCAAGGGCATCATCTCCAGCCGCTTTGGCTCGCTGTTTTCTTACTTCAAGCCCGGCTTCCACCCCTGGCAGCAGGCCGCCATCCACAATTACGACGCCTGGCTGCAGACCTATGAGCGCACAGGTGACCCCATTGCCGCGGGCGACGCGCTGTACCGCGCGGCTTATTGAAAACGGCGTCGGGCAGACGCCACGCGCAAGCGCCCCTCGGGGCGCTTTTTTCATGCCTGCAGGTCGGCCTCGGCCATCCAGTTGCCATGGAAGCCCGCCGGAATGCGCACCGGGATGTGGACCACGGCCTGCGGCGGGCCGGTGAAGTCGTCCGCATTGAGCACGTGAAACTCAGCACACCCGCTCTGACGGTTGTGCACCAGGCCGACCAGCCAGCCGTCATCTTCCGCACCCGTGGGCTGGCGCGGCACGAACACGAACTCGCCGGGCACAGCGTGCGGCCCGAAACCGTGGACCACGGTGCTGCTCATCTGCAGGTCATGCCGGTACAGCGGCTGGCCCCCCGGTTGATCGGGCTGGAAGCCCACCGCATAGGCGTAGCGATAGGGCTCGCCCGTCAGGCGCTCGTCCAGGCGGGGAAACTCTTGCGGTGCATCGTGCAGCACGGTGCGCACCACCCGACCGCCGTCGGCCGGCAGCACCCAGCGCTCGAAGCGCGCGCCAGAATCCAGCTCCGGGCCGTGACGGGCACGGTCGAACATGCGCCGGTGGGCCACCACATCCAGCACCACGCTGCCATCCTCGCGCTCGAATGCGTTGCATGGGTGGAAGACAAAACAGGGATCGACATCGAACCAGCGGATGTCGCGCGCATCGCCCTCCTTGGGCAACAAGCCCACGCGGGCCGGATGACGCGGGTTCCACGCATACGGGAAGGGCGCACGACCCAGCAGGCGACGGAAGGAAAAGGTCACCGGCAGATCCAGGACCACCACGTAGCGGCGCGTGATCGCGCAGTCATGGATCATGGGGCCGTGCTGCACCGGGATGTCGACCACGCGATCGACCTGGCCTTGCGGCGACACCCGCACATACTGCACCTTGTGGCGCACCAGCGCGTTGTAGCAGATGGCATGCAGCGCGCCCGTGTGCGGGTCGCGATGCGGGTGGGCGCTGAAAGGCTGCTTGTGCGGACTGTCAAACGTGCCGTGGCGCACGCTCGCCAGCCGGGCGTCGAGCTGCACGGGCAGCATGCCGGCCTCGACCGAGGCCCACACGCGCCCTGCGTGCGCGTACACATTGGTGTTCACCACGTCGCCCACGCCGTGGCGTGGCCCCGGCAACACAGGGCGCCCCAGCGCCTTGTGAACCGAGTTGCTGCCGATGTAGCGGCTGCGGTACCACTGGGCCTGCCCTGCGTGCAGGCGAAGGCCGTGCACCATGCCGTCGCCGATGAACCAGTGGTAGCGCGACGGCTGAGGCTTGAGCGGATTGGGGCCGATGCGGGCATACAGGCCGCTGAGGTCAGGCGGCAATGCCCCCTCCACCCGCAGCGCCGTGGTTTCGGTTTCGCTGGCCACCGGCGCAAACACGTCATCCAGGAACGTGGGCATCGCAGGGCTTGCTGCGCGGGCGGTCGCCCAGGGCAGGGTCAGAGACATGGCAGGCTCCTTGGTCGGTCGACATGTTGACAGCGTGAACATGCGCATGACACCACGGAATGTGGACAATGTCAACGTCATGGCGATCCCCAGAACCGAGCGCAGCTATCACCACGGCGATTTGCGCAATGCCCTCATCGAAGCCGGCCTGGCCGCCCTGGCGACACAAGACGCGGCGGACTTGAGCATGCGCTCGCTGGCTCGTGCGTTGGGTGTCTCGGCCAACGCGGTGTACCGGCACTTCGCTGACAAGGATGCGCTGCTCAGCGCGCTGGCTGCCGAGGGGTTTCGACGCTTCGCGGCCGAGCAGGAGCAGGCCCAGAACGCTGCCGGCTGTGTCGACGCACCGGGTAACGAGCTGGCATCGGGCTTACGCTACGTGCAGTTCGCCCAACGCCACCCGGGCTTGTTCCGGCTGATGTTCGGCCGATTCCTGCATGCCAGCCAGGACCCCGAGTTGCAGGCCGCGGCGATGGGGGCGTTTCAGCAGTTGTTGGCACAGAGTCGCCCGGCAGGCAGCCGGGCTGACCCGCCTGATGAAGCCACGCTGATGCGGGCGCTGTCCAAGTGGAGTCTGGTGCACGGGCTGAGCCACCTGCTGCTGGAGGGGCAGTTAGGGCTGTTCGGCGCCCGGCCCGAGGCGCTGGTGCAGGCGGTGTTGATGGCGTCCGGTGTGGCGTCTGGTGTCGCGTCAGGCCCGCAGGCAGACGATCAGGCCCGAGGCAAGCCGCCGCGAAAGGTCAAGAGCTGACCCGGCTGCATCGGCACCCAGGCTTCGTTGACCGTCAATGGTTCGGTGGCAATCACGGCCACCCGGTCATCGGGCTGGGTCAGCTCGGCAAAGTTCACCGACATGTCCTGATCCTGCAGCCGCGCCTCGCCAAACGGGTGCTGACGCACCAGGTAGTGCAGCTTGGTGCTGCAGTGGGCCCACAAGGCATCGCCCTGACTGAGCATGAAGTTGAAGGTCCCGTGCGCCGCAATCGGCGGCACCAGCTCCTTGAGCGTCAGCGTGAGCTCGTCGAGATCGGGCATGCAGGCATGGGACTTGGCCAGCTCCTGCATCAGCCAGCAGAAGGCCCGCTCGCTGTCGGTGTCGCCCACTGGGCGAAAGCCGGCGTGAAGCTTGGGATGAAAGTCGACCAGGTTGCCGTTATGGGCAAACACCCAGTAGCGGCCCCATAGCTCGCGCACGAAAGGGTGGCAGTTCTCGAGCGCCACACGGCCCTGTGTGGCCTTGCGGATGTGGGCGATGACGTGACGGCTCTTGATCGGGTAACGCTTGACCAGCTCGGCCACGGGCGAGGCGCTGGCGGCCTGATGGTCGACAAACAGGCGCACACCCGGCCCCTCGAAGAAGGCGATGCCGAAGCCGTCCGCATGCTCGCAGGCGCGCGTGGCGAAACCGGAAAAGCTGAAGACGATGTCGGTCGGCGTGTGGCCGTTCATGCCCAGCAGCTGGCACATGGTGAGACTCCCGAAAACCGCATCGTATTACGGCACCGCTCTCCGTCAGAAGAACTCCACTCCGATCGCCCGCGCCCCCCTGGTGGCGTTGGCAGCCATGGCAGCCTCGCCCGCACGATCAGGCTGGGCCGCCTTGGTGCCCAGAGCCGCCTCGGCACGGGTCTGTGCGGGCGCCGTCGCTTGTAGTCGGAATCCGGATAACACCTCCGCCATGCGCTCGGCGTGCGCCTGCAGCTCGGCCGCAATGTGGGTGGAGCGCTGCGCCACGCAGATGTTCTGCTGCGTCACCGCGTCGAGTTCCTTGACCGATTGTGTGACCACGCCGATGCCCCCCGCGTGCTCGTGCGAATCTGCCGACAGCTGCTCGAACACCTCGCCGACCCGGCGCACGGCCACCACGATGTGTTCCATCGTGGCGCCTGTCTGTTCCACCTGGTTCACGCCGCCTTCGATCGTCTGAACCGAGGCGGTGATGAGCGATTTGATCTCCCGCGCCGCCTCGGACGAGCGCAGCGCGAGCTGCCGGACCTCCGCGGCCACCACGGCGAACCCGCGCCCCTGGTCGCCCGCCCGCGCAGCCTCCACGGCCGCGTTCAGGGCCAGGATGTTGGTCTGGAATGCAATGCCATCGATCACGCTGATGATGTCGGTGATCTGCCGCGCTGACTGGTTGATGCCGTGCATGGTCTGAACCACCTCGCGAACCTGCTCACCGCCCCGGTTGGCCAGCTCGGTGGCCTGCCCGGCGAGGCTGCGAGCCTCCTGGGAGGCCTGCGCGCTGGTTTGAACGATCAGGTTGATCTGCTCCAGGCACATGGCTGCGTCACGCAGTCCCGCGGCGGTCGAGTCCGTCCGTTGGCGCAGCTCGTCGCTGCCTGCGCGCAGCACATCTGATGCCTCCTTCACCCCATGAATAGACGAGCCCATTTCGTTGAGCACATCGGCCATGCGCTGCTGCACAAGCTTGAGGCGCCTGCCCACGCCGGAATCGGCGCGCAACACATCGAGATTCAGGCGAATCGGACCGTCCATGCCCATGGCACGAATCAGAAAGTCGACCTCGAATCGCTCGTTGTCCAGGCGCTGCTGCCGGTGGGTGACCCACGTCAGGTAGCCAGTCTGCCCCATCAGTGCAATCAACAGCGCCCAGCGCATGCGGTCGTCGGCCTGCACAGCCCACTCGACGCTGACTGCCGCCAGAAGCACGACGCCTGCAGTGAGCACCAGTCGCCACTGGCGGCATTGCGGCAGCAGCGACAGATTGACAAGGGCACTCAAGGCAACTTCAGGGCGGCCTTGAGCCGCGCGCATCTGCAAGACCACCAGCCCCACCACCATCAACGTCGTCAGCCAGCGCGCCCACGCCGCCTCGCGACACTGGCTGTACAGCACAGCGGAGAGCCCGACGGCGGCCACAGCGGCCGTCCACCACAGGCCTCCGGGGCTCAACGCGCGCTCCAGCCCGACGAGCAACAGGGCGTTGACACCCACCACAGCCAATAAGACGCGATCGATCTGGCGCGCGCGCGCCGAGGGCGGCAACGTGTCGGGTGCACTGGGTGACAAACTCATACGGCCTCCCATACCGCCACATCACCCGCAGGCTGCTTCGCGGCCATGCTGCGGCGCGTCGAAGGCAAGGGCGACGCGTCCGCATGCGCTCGCGGCACAGCCGATCCCATCGGATCCTTGTAGACAGGTGAGACAACGATCAGATCGTCGTCAATCGGGATCACATGAGCCATCTTGATGGACATTTGGAGGGTTTCCGGGTCACAGGATTCATACTCCACCCAGGGCTGGCCGGTTTCCGCAGCGCGCCACAGCGCCTCTTGCAGCAGATGGCCATCAGTGGACGTCAACATCGGGATGGGGTCCCCCGTGCGCCCCGGGTCGAGTGTCATGAAGCGGAAGTGGCCTTGGCGATCGACACCGAACACACACAGGTCTCGGTCGGTGAACGCGTTGCCTTCCGCGTGCAACACGGGCAGCGCCGCTTCGAGGCCCCGCTCTCGGATCAGGGCAGCAGCACGTTCGGCCAGCGCCTGCGCCTCGTCAGGGCTGCCCTGAGCCAGGCGAATGCCGCGCACGGCCTGCGCCAGGCTACTGGCACGGGCGATGAGCTGCTCGCTGGCCGCATACGAGCGGCTCACGGCCGCCGAGTTCTCTCGCGTGATGTTGTCGAGGCTGTCCAACGACTCGCTCATCTCGCTGAGGCTGGCGTTCTGCTGGGAAACCGTCTGCGCCACATCGGCTACCCCCGCGCCAATCTGCTCCAGACCCGCTGCCAGCTCGTCGAAAGCTGTGTGCATGGCGGCCATGTGTCGCACGCCGTCGCCCACCTGCAACGTGGATGCAGCAATGAGTTCGGAAATCTCACCGACAGCCTGCGCGCAGCGCGTCGCCAGCTGCCGTACTTGAGCCGCGACCACCGCAAAGCCGCTGCCGGCTTCACCAGCCCGCGCGGCTTCGACGGCCGCGTTCAACGCCAGCATGTTGGTCTGGAAGGCGATGTCCTCGATCAATCCGACAATCTCCGTCATGCGGCGGGCGCCCTGTTCGATGGCGTGCATGGTGCCGGTGGCCGCAGGCATCAAGGCCTGACCAGATTGTGCCGAGCTGCGCACGGTCTGGACGTGCGACATCAGCACCTGGGCCTGCCGGGCGCCTTCATCCGCCGCCACATGCACCTGACGCACGCGCTCGGCCAGCTCCTTGAGCCGTCCGGACTGCTGTTCTGTGCGCGTCGCCAGCGCCATCGTGCTTTCGCCCATGTCTTTGCCGGACATGGCAAGCAGCACGGCATTGCTGCGAATGCTGGCCACGATGCGAGACAGACGGTCGCCCACGGCCTGCAGGCCCCGCGCCACACCGGCCAGCTCGTCGTCACCCGCCACCGGGCGACGCCGCGTCAGATCGCCCTCCCCCATGTCGTCCATCGTGCGTGTGATCACCTTCATCGTGCCCATCAAGGCGGAATGCAGCGCGGTCACGAAGTAGCCCAGCACGGTCAGATTCAACGCCAGAACAAGCATGGACAGCGTGATGGCGCCCAACAGCGCGCGGCTGCGATGAAGCAGACGCTCGTCGAGCTGATCCAGCAGGCTGTCGTGCAGCGCAGCGCTGACGTGGTGCAGCCTCATGCCCTGCTCCAGCAAGGCCGCTTGGGATCCGGCGCGGAATAAAGCCTCCTGCACGTCCCCACGCACAGTGGCACGCACGGTCTCCCACGTGGACGGCACTCGCCCTCCCGCACGAGAGAGCGCCTCAAACTGAAAGTGAACCTCGGCGACCTGCTGCATGACCGCCTCTCCTCGTGCCGCCAGCGCAGGATCCACCTCGTCGCCCCGCACCACTGCGTGCCAGGCCTGAACACGCCACTGCGATGCCAGCTCCAGCAACATGGGCAGTCGATCAAGCGCCAGGCTCATGAGAAAGTAGCTCGACGCCTCAGGATCCAGCAAGAGCGTGGAGGACTCCCCCACAAGCAGCCCCGCTTGTCGCAACGCAGCAAGCGACTCAGCGTGCAACCGCTGCACCTGCAGCTGATCCGCCGTGGCCGGAAGTGCACCGACCATCGCATTCAGCGACGCTTCCCGATTCGGCCAGGCACGTGCACGATACGGATCCGGCAACGCAGACAAAACGACCGAGAGCTGTTGCGCCGTCTCGCGCATCGCCCGTCGGTGATCGGCCAGCGTCGATGCCTGGCTTGAATCGCCGTTCGCGGCCAGCAAAAGATCACGGTGGATCTTCACCTCCCTTGCCATGTGCAACACCACGCGGGCGGCGTCCACACCGGCGCGCTCCTGCGCAGTGCGCTGCCACTGATCCAACAGCACTGCTGCACCGTGCATGGCGATGATGAGCGTGGTCAGGAAGGCGAGCACGCTGAGCGTCATGAACTTTGTTGACAGGCGCCAATGCCGCATCAGTCGCATGCCAGGTGCCAGCACGCGACGAAGTAGCGCACGAGACGACGTCATCCTTGTTCCTTCACACGTTCGCCTGCCGCAGCCAATAGCCACCCGGGCAGATCGTCCAGCGACACGACCTCTTGCGCACCGCCCTGCCGAACGGCCTCCTTTGGCATGCCATACACCACACAGCTCGCCTCGTCCTGCGCCGCCGTGCGGCCGCCAGCCTCACGCATCTCGCGCAAGCCACGCGCACCGTCATCGCCCATGCCGGTCATGACCACGCCGATGGCATTTCGCCCCGCGCAGGCTGCCACCGACTTGAAAAGCACGTCCACACAGGGCCGGTGGTGGTTGACCAAGGGTCCGTCGAACACCTCGACCACGTACTGGGCGCCGCTGCGCTTGAGCCGCATGTGACGCCCGCCTGGCGCAAACAAAACGCGTCCGTTGATCACGCGGTCGCCATCCTTTGCCTCCAGCACTTCCAGCGCGCACAGGCCGTTGAGACGCGCAGCCAGGCTCGCAGTGAAGTTGGGCGGCATGTGCTGCACGATCACCATGCCTGGCGCTGTACGCGGCAGTCGCGTGAGCACCGACTCGATCGTCTGCACGCCTCCAGTTGAGATGCCCACCGCGACGACACGGTCAGTCGTCTCGGTCATCGCGCCTGAAGCCACAGGCGCTGCCTGAACCTGCAGCGGACGCGGTGCCGCGCCACCAGGCAGGGTGCGTCGCAAGGCGTTCAGGTTGGCCCGCGCGGCAGCCTTCACCGCCGCCACGATGCCATTGCTGCCATCCTCGAGAAAACTGCGCAGCCCCAGCTTGGGCTTGGTGATGAAGCCGACTGCCCCGGCTGCGAGGGCCTGCATCGTCGTTTGCCCACCCTTCTCGGTCAGCGTCGAGCACATGACAACCGGCGTCGGACGCTCGGCCATGATCTGCTTGAGGAAGGTGATGCCATCCATCCGGGGCATCTCCACATCCAGCACCAGCACGTCGGGCCATTGCACCTTCATACGCTGCATGGCGAACACAGGATCGGCGGCCGCCCCGATCACCTCGATGCCCCCCGCTGTCAGCAGTTCGGTGAGATGCTTGCGAACAATGGCCGAGTCATCGACCAGCATGACCTTGATGGCGCTCATGACGCCCCCCTTCCCGCAACGGGCGGGCCGCGCCTGAGCACGACGCTGCCGCAATAGAGATCCAGCGAGATGCTGCGGGGATCGTTGCCCCCGACGTCCACGGCCTGCAGCTGAAAGCCGTTGCGGTCGATCAGTTCCCAGGCCTTCTCGACATTGCGCTCACCGATGTTGAACTTGATGCGCGCCTGGTCGGGCATGGTGTCGGCCCCGCCATAGAGCTGGGCCTCGTACTCGGAGGGCACTGTGCCGGTCTTGTCGATCTCACGAAGCAAGAGGTGCACAGCCTCTTCGCCAAAGCGACCATCGAAGGCATGGGCCGCGCCCCTGGCCCTGGCCGGCAAAAGAAAATGACACATGCCGCCCATGCGGCGCGTCGGGTGCCACAAGGTAATGGCCACACACGAGCCGAGCAAGGTCTTGATGACTGCGCTCTGCCGGCCGAAGTACCACTGCCCGGGCAACAGGAACACGCGCTCCCGCACATGCGGACGCGGTATCTGGCGGGCGGGAGAGTCAAGCTCGAGCATAGATGGCGGGGCGCACAGCCGTCAGGCCGACCTGCAGGTTGCTGAGCGACTCGGAGTGACCAGTGAACAAGTAACCACCCGGCTTGATGAGGGCGCTCACGCGCTGCACGATCTCGCGCTTGGCCGGTGGATCAAAGTAGATCAGCACGTTGCGCAGAAACACGACATCGAACTGCCCGATCTCTGGCAAAGGCTGCATCAGGTTCCCAGACAGAAAGCGCACGTGCTCGCGCAACGCGCGCGACACCAGCAGTTGGCCCTCATAAGGGCCCTGCCCCTTGAGACAGAACCGGCGAAGGTAGTCTTTGGGCATCTGGCGGGCCCGCTCCAAGGGATAGAGGGCTCGGCGCGCGGCATCCACCATGGCGGTCGACAGATCCGTACCCACCACCTCCCATCCCTGCAAGCCCAGGTGATCGGCCAGCAGCATCGCAATGCTGTAGGCCTCCTCGCCGGAAGAACTTGCAGCGCTCCAGATACGAAGATTCCGACCGGCAGGCCGGCTGCCCAACCATTCCGACAGGAAATCGAAATGTTGTGGCTCGCGGAAGAAGTAGGTTTCGTTGGTGGTCAGGCGGTCTACCACCTTGATGAGCTCTTCGCGATCGCCGCTGCCACGCACCACCCCAGCCACGTAGTCATCCAGGCTGGCATAGCCCTTCTCCGTGGCCAGCTTCTGCAACCGCCCGATCACCAGCTGGCGCTTGCTGGGCGCCAGACGAATGCCCGAAACTCGGTGGAACATGTCAACCACCGCATCGAACGCAGGCTCGGACAATCGCATGCAGCGCTCCGTCAATGCGTCAGATGGGCAGCCATCAGGCTGGCCAGCGCTTCGCGCGAGAGCACACGGTCCAGATCGAGCACCGGAACCAGTGTGTCGCGTACCTTGGCCATGCCAGCCAGGAACTCGCGTGCGATCCGGGTACCCAGCAACGGCGGCGGATCGATGTCGTCGTCGGCAATCTCCAGCACCTCCGACACACCGTCGACCAGCACGCCGACCACCAGCGCGCCGTCCGGGTCACCTCGGGCAACCTCGACGATGACGATGCTGCTGCGGCGAGCGATCGTGGCGACTTGCCCGAAACACCTTGCCTGCAGGTCGATCACCGGCACCACTGCACCGCGCAGGTTCATGACACCCGTCACGAAGTCCGGCGTGAGCGGAAGAGGCGTCAGACGCCCCACCTCCAGGATCTCGCGCACCGCATCGATCGGCACGGCGTAGGTGTCACGGGCCACCGTCAGGCACAGGTGCTGACGTGGGGCCATGCCCGATGTGCCATCGTCCGGGCTGACGTGCCCCTGCAGTGCAGGGGATGTGGCCACCATGGTGCTCATGCTGCGCCACCCCGATCAAAAATGAGCGAAATGCGACTCGTCCACTTCGCCGTTGGGCAGCGGCTGTGCCATGGCGGTGGTCTGCCGATGCGGCATGCCGCGCGGCGTGGGGCGAGCCGCAGCGGCTGCAGCACGGGCTGGCGCTGTGCGCGGTGCCGCAGGCCGAGTCGATGCGTTCATGGCCGATCCTGCCTGGTTGCGGTCGTCATCCTTGAGCTGGAAGTACGCCATCAGCCCCTGCAACTGGGTCGCCTGAGCAGACAGTTCTTCCGACGTGGCGGACAGCTCCTCGGCAGCCGATGCGTTCTGCTGCGTCACGCTGTTGAGGTGTTCCATCGCACCGTTGATCTGCACGACGCCATCAGATTGCTCGCCCGAGGCCGCTGCAATCTCCTGAACCAGCTCGCTGGTCTTGTGGATAGAAGGCACCATCTGCTTGAGCACATGGCCGGCCTTCTCGGCCAGCACCACGCTCGAGCTGGCGACCTGTCCAATCTCCTGAGCCGCCACCTGGCTGCGCTCGGCCAGCTTGCGCACCTCGGCCGCCACGACGGCAAAGCCACGGCCATGCTCGCCGGCACGCGCCGCCTCAATGGCCGCATTCAGCGCCAACAGGTTGGTCTGATAAGCGATGTCATCGATGATCGAAATCTTCTGGGCGATCGACTGCATGGCTTCGACCGTACGGTTGACGGCCTCACCGCCCTCCATGGCCTCTTGCGCTGCCTTGGTCGCCATGCCATCCGTCACATTGGCGTTGTCGGCATTCTGGCGCACCGAGGCGGCCATCTCCTGCAGCGATGCGGTCGTCTGCTCAACGCTGGCTGCCTGCGAAGCCGCAGCCTGCGACAACGATTGCGAGGTGTCGGACACCTGGGCTGCGGCGGAGGTCAACTGCTCGGCCGCCACACGCACTTCGACAATCGTCTTGCTGACGGTGTCGATCAGGTCGTTGAACTTGCCGCCCATCATCTGGAAGAAAGGCTCCTTGCCTTCCAGTTCCATGCGGCGCGAGAAGTCACCCTGTGTGGCGCCATCCACCAGTGCCGAGATCTCCGCCTCGGCCGCCACTTCGGCGGTGCGATCCTTCCACTCGACCACCGTGCCCAGACGGCGGCCCTGCTCATCGGTGATCGGGTTGGCCGTCAGCGAGAAGTGCAGGATGCCCACTCGAATCTGTGCCTTGTGCTCGCCTTGCAGCGCCCCCAGCAGGTTGCGCTGGTGGGCGGGGTTCTTGTGGAACATGTCGAAGTTGGCGCCCACCACGCGGCTGGCGTCGAACTGCGGCAGCGACTTGCGCAACTCGTATTCGTTGCGGCGCAGCATGGCCACCACCGACTCATTGGCGTAGACGATGTTGCCATCTGCGTCAGCAATCATCACATTGGTCGAGCAACTGTCCAGCGCCTGCTTGACGCGGGCGTTCTCAGCGGCAAGCTTCGCTTCGCGCTCCTGCGCTGCCAACTCGGCCGTCATGTCCTTCCACTCCACCACAATGCCCAGGCGTTTGCCATCGTCGTTGCGGATGGGGTTGAGGATGAGGTCGAACTTGCGGCCGCCAACGTTCAGGCGTGTCTTGTGCTCGCCATGCAGCCGATCGAGCACACCGCGTTGGTGTGCCGGGCTCTTGTGGAAGACATCGATGTTCGAGCCCAGTACCTTGGCCGCCTCGAACTGCGGCAGGTCCTTGCGGATATCGGACTCGGCAGAGCGCAGCATGGCTGCCAGCGAGTCATTCATGTAGACAATGTTGTAGTCGGCATCAGCCACCATCATGTTGGTGGCCGCCACGTCCAGCGCCTGTCGGATGCGGCTGGCGGCATCGGCGCGCTTGCGGGTGTCAGCAAACTCGAAGCCCAGCCGGGTCTGCACACGCTTGAGTGCCAACAGCATGCCCGCCAGTTCGTCATGGCCCTTGGCCGCGACAACGCCGTCGAAACTGCCCTGGCCATAACGTTCCAGATGGGATTCGGCTGCCCGCAGGCTGCCGCCCACGCGACGCGCCAACTGCATGCCGGCCGTGACCGTCAGCAGGCCGGCCACAGCCGGCCAGGCCAGCCACGCGCCGCCGCCTTCGAGTGCCGCCACGGCACTGCCCACCGCCGTCAGCGCGGCCAGCCCGCCCAAGCCGGCAAACTTCGCAGGAATCGACATGCGCGACCACACCGGACCCAGCACGTTGGCTCGCGCCGCCAAACCGAGGCGAACCCCCTGCCCTTCGACGATGCGCCAGCCGTCAGCCCGGCCTTCACGGAAACGGCGGTACAGCGTCTCGGCCGCCTCGACCTGCTCGCGCGAAGCACGTGTGCGAACGGACATGTAGCCCACCACCGAGTTGCCTTCGCGAAGCGGTGTCGCGTTGGCCACCACCCAGTAATGGTCACCACTCTTGCGCCGATTCTTGACCATGCCCGTCCAGGGGCGTCCGGCCTGCAGCGTACGCCACATGTCGGCGAAGGCCTCCTCTGGCATGTCGGGATGGCGCAGGATGTTATGGGGTTGGCCAATCAGCTCCGACTCGGTGTAGCCACTGGCCACGATGAAGTCGTCGTTGACGTAGGTGATGCGCCCCTTGAGATCGGTGCGCGACACAATGGTCGCCCCGTCGGGGAGCACATATTCCTGCTGGGTAACGGGAAGGTTGGTGCGCATGGTGGTGTCCCTGAGAGAAGAGGCTCAGCTGGCCGTTGGAAGGGAAGGAGAGATGTCGCCGGCGCCCGCCAGCGGCCTGGGGTTGTGCCCGGCACGACCGGGGCGCGTGGCCTCGACCGCGTAACTGACCAGCGCGGGCACATCGACCACCAGCGCGACATCGCCCGAGCCCAGGATCGTGGACCCGGCAATGGCGCGCAGATGGCGAAAGAGGCTGCTCAGCGGTTTGATGACGGTCTGGTGCTCGCCATGCAGGCGGTCCACGATCAGGCCCACGGTGGTCTGCGCGTCGCGCACCACCACCAGGCTGCGCCGCCCGCAAGCGGCCGGCTTGACCTTGTGCAGCAAGGCCACGTCGAAGTAAGGCAAAACCTCGCCACGCAGATTGAAGTAACCCACCCCAGCCTGCGGATTGGCCCTGCACTCCGGCGGCACATCGATGCACTCGGCCACGATCTCCATGGGCAGCACATAGTAGGTTCCGCCCACGCTTGTGAGGAAGCCGTCGATGATGGCCAGTGTCAAGGGCAGACGGATCTGGGTGGTCGTGCCGCGCCCCCATTCGCTGACAAGCTGCATCTGCCCCCGCAGCGATTCGATGCTGCGCTTGACCACGTCCATGCCTACGCCCCGGCCCGAGATGTCGGTGACCTGATCGGCGGTCGAGAAGCCTGGCGCGCAGATGAGCTGGTCGACCTCGTGGTCGCTGAGCACCTGATCCGCTGTCACCAGACCACGCTCACGTGCCTTGCGCAGGATGCGTTCGCGGTTCAGCCCGCGACCATCATCGCTGACCTCGATCACCACCTGTCCGCCCTCATGGTAGGCGTGCAGCGCCAGCGTACCCCGTTCGGCCTTGCCGGCAGCCCGTCGCTCCTCGGTCGATTCGAGCCCATGATCCAGACTGTTGCGCACCAGGTGCATCAGCGGATCGGCGATCACCTCGACCATCGACTTGTCGAGCTCCGTGTCGGCCCCGGTGATCTGCAGCTCCACCTGCTTGCCCAGCGTTTTGCTGACATCGCGCACCACCCGATGGAAACGCGCGAAAGTCTCACCAATCGGGACCATGCGCAAGGCCAGGGCGCCATCACGCGCCGATTCGACCAGCGACTGAATGCGCTGGGCCGCCTCGGCAAAAGACGCAGAGCCCTCCTGATGGGCGACCAGCAAGGCACCGGAGCTGGCGATGACGAGTTCCCCTACCAAGTCGATCAGGTGATCAAGCTTGTCGGCCTGAACCCGCACGAATCGGGTCTCCTCGCCTCGGCGGTCGGGCTGCCCCTTGCGCCGGTCGCCTTGCGCCCCTCGCCGCTCCACCGGCTGCGCCACGGCCGCCTCGGCCGTCACAGCAGCCACCAGCGCGCCCGCTTCATCCGACCGGGTCTCGCTCACCTGTGCCGGCAGGCCGGCTGATGGCGCCTCGATCTCCAGCTCGCAGTCATCGACCGCAAACTCGAAGATCGCCTCGATGCTCGCGCGATCACCCGCGGTCTCGTAGGCCAACTCGAAGCCCATGAAGCACGACTCCGGGTCCAGATCCTCCAGCAGCGGCATGGCCTCGGTCAGCGGGCGCACCCAAACGATGCGCCCCTGCCCATTCATGTAACGCAGGAAAGACAAGGGATCCAGACCGCTGCGCAAAGCGTCCTGCCCGAAGCGGGCACGCACCCGCCACACGCCCGCACCCTCGCCACCGTTGGCCGCCTCGGCCACTGCGGGCATGGCGGCATGCCGTTCGACACCACCGCCCGACGCCCCACCGAGCAAGGCCACGATGTTGGCCGACAGCGCCTGGCTCTGGGCCGCCAGATCGGGGTCCCCTTCCGGTGAGGCCACGTCGTCCAGCAAGGCCTCCATCTGGTCGCGCCCCTGCAGCAGCAGCGCCATGGCTTCGTCGTTGAGCGCGAACGCGCCAGAACGCAGCTCTTCCAGCAGCGTTTCCACGTTATGGGTGAACGCGACGACCCGCTCGCAGCCAAACAGGCCTGCCGTTCCTTTGATGGTGTGGGCCGCCCGGAAGGCACAGTTCAGCGCCTCGGCGTCGTCCGGTGCGTCGTCGAGCGTCAGCAGCGCCGCCTCGAACTGCCGCAGCATGTCGCGGGCCTCATCGAGAAAGCCCTCACGGGCGGCCGCAAGGATTTCGTCGTCACTGGGATGGCTGTTGCTCACGGCTGTCACTCCTGGTGAACCGGATGCAGGTTGGCATCCAGTCCGTAAGCGGCCAACGCATCCCGCACGCAGGGCGATGTCGCAATCAGATGGAGTTCACGGCCTTGCCGCAGCAGTGACTGGCGTGCCGCCACCAGCAGTTGCAGACCCGCACTGTCGACCTCGGTGATGCCACTGGCATCCAGCGTCGAGGCGCCAGCCTGGATGGCTGACAACAGCCCACGGTGGTGCTCAACGATCTGGTGAATGGTCCACTCGCCTGACAGGTGCTCGATGGTGTCACTCATGCCGGCCTCCCTCTTGCCTTGTTGTGTCCGGCTCAGGCCGCGCAGAGCTTGGCCACCGCATCCACCAGCTGCGACGGCTGGAAGGGCTTGGTCACCCAGGCACGCACGCCTGCGGCGCGGCCCTCGGCCTTCTTGGCTTCCTGCGACTCGGTGGTCAGCATGATCACCGGCGTGAACTTGTAGTTCGTCGTCTTCAGATGGCGCACGAACGTCAGCCCGTCCATGCGCGGCATGTTCACGTCGCAGACGATCAGGTTGATCTTGCGGCCATCGAGCTTGGCGCAGGCATCCTGCCCGTCCACGGCTTCCACAACCTCATAGCTGGCTTTCTGCAAGGCCATCTTGACAACCTGGCGGAAGCTGCCCGAGTCGTCCACGATCAGAATGGTTTTGGCCATGTGTCTCACCTCAGAAAAATTCGACGGCGGTTTCGCGCTGAATGGCGGTGTTGCCGTGGTGTTCGGAGCGCTGCTCCTCCATCGTGTAGCTGGCGTCCAGACGCTCGAGCCACCCGTCGATCTGGGCCGGCCCCAGATCACCTTGTTGTGCCATCCAGTCATGCATGCGTGACATGTCATCCGTCACGCAGTTCAGCATCTGACTCAAGCGGTCCTGAGACTGGAAGTTCATCAGCACCCGCTCTACCTCGTCCTGTACCGCGACGCCAGCGGCCTGCAACTCGCGCGAGGTGCGGCTGAGTTGCGTCAAGTCGCCCAGCAGCTCGCTGACCACCACCCGCGCGGCGGCCTCGGCGTCGGCCTGCAGCGCATCATCGCCACTGTCCATCGCCGCATGGCGCACTCGCAGCGCGGCCAGCTCATCTTCCACGGCGGTGGTACGCGACATCATGGTCTGGGCCACCTGCCCGGACTGCGTGGCCAGTTGTTGAACCTCACTGGCCACCACAGCGAAACCGCTGCCCCGCTCGCCGGCGCGACTGGCCTCGACCGACGCGTTGAGCGCCACCATCGTGGTGCGGCGCGCCAACTGCTTGATCTGCATTGCGGCCTGGCGAAGCTCGCCCATGGCCGCGCCGATCTCGTGCATGCGCTGAAGCACCTCGTCACGCGTGCGCAATGTCTCACGCATCGGCGCCAGCATGGCCTGGACCGCACCATCGTGATTGCGCAGCAACTCATCGACGGACTGACTACGCGAAAGGCCTGACTGGCCCTGCGTCACACGCACGGCCTCGTCCAGGCGCTCTGAAATGCTGCCAAAGGACGCCAACAAGCCGCCCATGCTGTCTTCAGAGTGGCGGCGCGCGTTATCAATGTGTCGCTGCCAGACGGGCAGCACCTCCTGCACCAGCGGGGCAGATGACGCCGAAGAAGGGGCACAAGCCTGCGGCGACAGCCGTGCCGCCCACAGCACCAGCGCGGCGCACAGGCCGCCACACAGCGCCGCATCCAGCCATCCATGCAGGCCCAGATCGTGTAGCAACCACCCCGCCACCGCACCTGCCACGGCGGCCAAGACCACCACCGTCCGCACGGATGGCCTTTCGATCGCAGCAGTTGAAGAGGCAGATGGCGACATGGACAAGTACGTGAAGGGCAAGAACAACTGCACATCGATCGAAAGATCGGTACTGCCATTTCGACCGAATCGAAACGGATATTGACCCCGGCAGCGGCGGGGGTAAGTGCGATAAGGCAAGCAAAATCGGACACTTTTCACGTCTGCCGCGAGTACTTGATGCGCCTCAAGCCTGGAACCCGAGCTGCGCTCAAGTGAAAAGAGACTGCACCGATATGGGACGACAAGACCTCGACCCGACCGATCTCATGTCCTATCCCGCGTGGCTCCGGATGCGCACATCGCGCCACACCCCTGACGGGCCCGCTGGCCGCATCTGGCAGGCCCTGCGGGATTACTTTCGCTATCACGGCGCGCTCGCACCCGCCGTCCGCCTGATGCGCCAGTTGCGGTTCCGGTACAAGGTGCTGCTGGTGGCGGCTGCGTTCGGCGTGCCGGCGGCCCACGTGGTGACGCTGCAGGTGGTGCAGCAATGGCAGGACTGGCGCGCGACCCAGCACCATGTGGACGCTGCGGTCTTCCTTCAGGCCAGCCACAGGCTGGCCGCCGCCTTGACCCCCACCCACCCGCCCGGGGAACCACGCAGCCCCGCACACACCCAGCTCGAACGGGGCTTTGCCGCCCTGTCCGCAGTGGAGGACCGGCTGGGCGAGCACCTTGGGACCCGTAAAGACTGGCCGGCCTTCAACGCCATCATGGTTCGTTTGCATGGCGCACACGGTACCGATCACGACACCACCAGTCTGGTGGCGCTGACGCAGCTCCAGACCCTGCGTGAGCGCATGGCCATTCACACCCGGATCGACCATGTCGGAGCCGACGACCTGCATCGCATCGCCGAAAACGCCAGCCACGCACTTCCCTTGAGCCAGCTGGCGCTCAGCCAGCTGGTCCACGCCCTGGATCAGCCAGCGCACCCGACCGCGTCAGCGTCACACGCCATGCTCGTGGCGGCCGCCACGCAACTGAAAGCGGCCTCCGCTCAGATCCAGCACGCGCAGGACACGTCGACCACCACGCTGGCTTGCCTGCGCGCGGCCACCACCTTCCATCACAACGCCGCCGCGCTTCACGAGGCCGTGTGGGCAAGCGCACTGCAAGGGCCCCCCCCCGGGGACGCGCCGGCCCTGAGCGCCCGAAGCCGGACCTTGCTGACGCAGCTCAACGAGACGCAATCGAGCTGCCTCGCAGACCTCACGACGGCGCTGGAGTCGGTTCAGGCAGCTCAGCGCCACGCCTTTCTGGGCCTGTGCGTAATCGTGCTGCTCGGTGCGGGCGCTGGCCTGTATGCGACGCTGGCGTTCTCGCGCGTCATGCAAGGCGGCATGCAGCTGCTGCAATCCGAAGTCGGGCGCATGGCCCGCGGTGACCTCAGCGGCAAGGCCATGCCACACGGCGATGACGAGATCGCCCACACCCTGCTGGGCCTGCGCGACTCGCTGCGCCGCCTCGCCGAGCTGTTCACCGTGGTGCGGCGTGGCGTCTCGTCGGTGTCTCATGCCTCGGGCGACATCTCTCAGGCAAGCGCGACTCTGGCCGACGAGATCCAACGCGCCGGTGTGGCCATGCACGAACTGCACGATGGCGTCAAAGCCACCGTGGCCCATCTCGATCACCACCAGCACCATGTCGTGCAGGCGGTCGAGCGCGCTCGCGACGTCACGCACGACGCCCAGCGCAGCCGACGCGCCATGGGGCACCTGGCCGACGTCATGAGCCAGCTCCAACACCGGGGCCATGAAATCGGCAAGATCGTCAGCATCATCGATGGCATCGCCTTCCAGACCAACCTGCTGGCCCTCAACGCCTCGGTGGAGGCCGCCAAGGCCGGCACAGCGGGCAAGGGCTTCGCCGTGGTGGCAAGCGAGGTGCGCAACCTGGCATTGCGGGTGGGGGACGCCGCCCAGCAGATCAACGCGGTCGTGGGGCGCTCGACCCACGAGATTCGAGAAGGTCTGGCCACGGCCCAGGCCACCCTGGACGCCGTGCACGCCACCCAGCGCCATGCCGACGCCCTCGGCGAGTTGATGAGCCAGCTTGCCGCCGTTACCCTGGCTGGCCAGGAGACGGCAGAGCGCATGAACCGCACACTGGAAGATGTGGTGCGCAACGACGACCGCACCGGCCGACTGGTGGAGCAGGTCAGCGAAGCTGCGCACGAACTGCGCCACCAGAGCCTGAAACTGGCCGAACAGGCCTCGAAGTTCCGCCTGGGGTGATCCCTTCCCCCCTCTCGGTGCACGCCTCGGAGGGGGTGGCGGGCAGGCCACTTGAAGCGATAATGAGCCGCGCTAACACACGTTCGCTCATTTCAACCAACCTCATCGTTTCAGGAACTGGCCATGGCCTCCGTCAACAAAGTCATCCTCATCGGCAACCTCGGTCGCGACCCCGAAGTGCGCTACACGCCCAACGGCGCGGCTGTCTGCAATGTGTCCGTGGCCACCACCCGCAACTGGAAAGACAAGTCCTCGGGCGACAAGGTCGAGGAAACGGAATGGCACCGCGTCGTGTTTTATGACCGCCTGGCCGAAATCGCCGGTGAGTACTTGAAGAAGGGCCGTCCCGTCTATGTCGAGGGCCGCCTGAAGACCCGCAAGTGGCAGGACAAGGACGGCAAGGATACCTACACCACCGAGATCGTCGCCGAGCAGATGCAACTGCTGGGCGGCCGTGAAGGTGGCGGCGGTGGTGGCAGCTACGGCGGCGCGCCCGCCGGCGGCGACGACTTTGACGCCCCGGCCGCACCCGCTCGCCAGGCCGCTCGCCCGGCTGCCGCGCCGCGTCCGGCCCCGGCACCCGCGCCGAAGTCGTCAACCGGGTTTGACGACATGGATGACGACATCCCCTTCTAGGATTTACCTTTGCCTAGATGGTAAACAAGAGGCCCTAAGTGCTTGTCACTTGGGGCTTTTTTCTTGTTGACGTGGTTCTTGGGGTTTGGGGTGATCTCCGGGCTACAAGCTACTTTTCAAGACATGTAAACAAACCGACCCTCACAGCGTCAACTGGACAACCAGCTACGGGGCTCAGCGTTCAGGACGAAAGGGCTTTCGCTCCTACGCTCATGCGCTGTGTCGAATCCAAGATCTAGCTATAGAAGCGTGACCGCTCGAAGTGGGTGCACAGGCATCAAATCGCACCCGTCTGGCTTGAGCCAACGAACACCCATCGAACACGGGACTGGGCAAATCATCGGGTCCCCCCGCTAAGCGGATGGGTTAACCTTTGTATCAGCCCAATCACAAAACGTACTCAGCCAAGCTGACCTGCTCGGCTTTTTCACGCCAATCATTCCTGGAAGACGGCGGGTTGTGGAAGGGACAGATACTGCAGTTTGAACTCGTGAGGCGTCAAGTAGCCCAGGCTGCTGTGAGGCCGCACGGCGTT
>NZ_JAAAPN010000004.1 GCF_009909205.1 Aquabacterium fontiphilum | reverse complement strand
TCTGCTTGGCTTCGGTCAGGAGGCTCTTGGTGCGCATGGTGGGGCTCCGGGGACGTGTCGGGTTCGAGGGGAAATCAGGCGGCGATCAGGCGGCTTCTTGATGGCGGCCGGCCATCAGGATGGAGGCATGCAGACGCGAGACGCTGTCGTTGCCTTCCTTGCTGTGGTTGGTCAGCAGGCTCCACACCAGGTCGTCGTCGATGCGCATGCGGCACAGCAGGGTATTGCCCGACGCGATTTTCAACACCTGGGCCGGCGACAGGGCGGCCAGCAGGTTGGCCGTGTCTTCGGAGATGCCCAGGCGGAACAGGGCCTGTTCGCGATCGCTGCGAACCAGGTTCTGCGCGAGCATCAGGTAGGACAGGTTCACTTCGCGGATTTCCTGGAGGATCTGGTCGGCGTTCATGTCGGTGCTCCTGATAGGTGGGATAGGGCGGTTGGATCGGGCTTTATTCGGTGGCCAGTTGCGTTTGCGTGCTGGCATGGAATGAATTCTGGGCGCCGCCTCCCGATTTCTGAATAGGCTGGCCGCTGTAAGGCGCGTCGGCCTGCGGCTGAGTGGCGTGTCAGAAAAAACCTGACAACGGCAAAACGGTGCCCGATAAAGCAGGCCAAACCACAGACACAAAAAGCCCGGCATTGCCGGGCTTGTCTCGCATGGCGCAAAGCAAGGCGCAAAGGCGCCAGCCTGCGGGCGGGGGGCGTCAGGCTCGCTCGGGCAGCACCGAATCCACCTCGATGTGAACGGCCTTGTGCGGGCCGCCGGGCAGGCTGTAGCGGGCGATGCGCTTGAACACCGTCCACAGCTGGCCGGCAAACGAGCCGGTGTTGTAGGGAATGCGGTACTTGTCGCACACCGCGCGTACCTGTGGCGCCACCTCGGCGTAGCGGTTGGCCGGCAGATCGGGGAAGAGGTGATGCTCGATCTGGTGCGACAGGTTGCCGCTCATCAGGTGCATCAACTGGCCGCCCTGGATGTTGCTCGACCCCAGGATCTGGCGCAGATACCACTGGCCCTTGGTCTCGCCCTCGATCGAGGCGCGCTGGAAGGTGTAGACCCGCTCGGTGAAGTGCCCGCAGAAGATGATGGCCCAGGCCCACACGTTGCGGATCAGGTTGCCCACGACATTGCCCAGCAGCACGGCCAAGGCCCCGTCGATCGCGCCGTCCATGCCGCCGAACAGGGCCGCGCCAGCCGCTGCGCCCACCAGTGGCCAGGCGATGTAGTCCTTGCGCACCTGACGCCAGATCTTGGCGCGCACCAGCAGCCACTGCGGACGGCATTCCGACCACTTCTTGCGGCCGATCGCGACCTTGTCCATCTGCAGATCGTGGATGGCCACGAACCATTCGAAGAACAGCGCCAACAGCGCGGTCAGCAGCAGCTGGAAGGGGTGCAGCCAGCTCCAGCGCAGGTCGTTCGACAGGCGCAGCAGTCCATAGCCAAAGTCGCGGTCCTTACCGATCACGTTGGTGTAGGTATGGTGCACGTAGTTGTGCGAATGGCGCCATTCCTGCTTGGGGCAGGTGTTGTCCCACTCGAAGGTGTCGCCGTGGAAGCGCGGGTCGTTCATGAAGTTGAACTGGCCGTGCATCACGTTGTGGCCCAACTCCATGTTGTCCACGATCTTGCTGATGCCCAGCAGGAAGGCCCCCAGCAGCCAGGTGGGCGGAAACCACCCGAACAGCAGCAGCGCGCGGCCCACGGTCTCGGTTGTGCGCACCAACCGCAGGATGCCGCGGATGTAGCGGGCGTCCTGCTCGCCCACTTTGCGGCGGGCGGCAGTGTGAATGGCGTCCAGATCGCGCTGGAAGGCTTCCATCTCCTCCATGCTGCGGGGACCGATCTGAAGGGTACGAGGCTGGTTCATGGCAGTCATCCGTTCAATGCATCGAGTTCAATGTCGCTCATGGCGCTCGTCACGCACAGACGCACCGGCTGGCCCTCGCCCTCCACCCGCTGGCCCGTGCTCAGATCCTGCACCGTGCCGCGGGTCAGCCGGCAGGTGCACTCATGGCAGATACCCTGGCGGCAGCCGTGCTTGATGCTCAGCCCCGCCGTTTCACCGGCCACGAGCAGCGTCATGTTGCCGGCTGCATCAAAGCGCGCGGTATCGCCACTGCGGCGAAGGGTCACGGCGTGGCGTGCATCCGGGTCGCCGCTGGCCCGCGGAGCGGTGAAGGCTTCCAGATGCAGTGTGCCGTGCGGGGCTTCCGTGTGCCACAGGGCCCGGGCGGCGTCCATCAGGGGCGCGGGGCCACAGCAATAAGCCACCGTCTGGCGCCAGTTGGGACAGGCAGCGTCCAGCATGGGCAGGTCGAGCGTGCGGGCGCCGCTGGCCTGGCCCAGCTGCACGCCAGCCGTGTTGGCCACGCTGTCGACCGGCACGTAGTGCAGCTGGCGCCACTGGCGCGCCAGTCGAGCCAGCTCCTGCCCGAAGATGCGATCGACCGGGCTGCGGGCAAAGTACAACAGCGTGACCCGTGTGTGCGCCGCGTGGGCATGCAGATGCTGCAGCATCGCCATGCAAGGCGTGATGCCGCTGCCACCCGCGATCAACAGCACTTCGGCCGGAAGGGCTGCAGGCAGCACGAACTCGCCCGACGGCGCTTCGATGGCCACCATGCTGCCCACTGGCAAGCTGTCCTGCACATACGTGGAGACCAGGCCATCGGGCTGGCGCTGCACGGTGATGGCAATGTGTCCGGGTTCATCGGGCAGGGTGCGCGGTGAGTAGGCTCGGCGGTGACAGACGCCGTCGATCGTCACGCCGATGACCACGAACTGACCCGGGCGCAGCGCGGGGAAAGCTGGACCAGTCTGCAACACCAGTGTGACGGCCGATGGTGTCTCGGCCACGCGTCGTACCACGCGGGCCTGAAGCTGGTGCACGCGCCACATCGGATTAAACCAGGCCAGCGTGTCGTCCAGCGCCATGGGGCTGACACCCAGCGTGTCCAGCCAGCGTGCGACGCGGCGCGTGGCCACCACGGGCGCAGGGATGGAAGAACGGGCGGCGGACATCAAAGGCACTCCAACAGACTCGACGATGACGCAAAGGTTAGGTGCAGGTGACCGCCTCGGCACGGGTAGAAGCCCCTGGAAACCCGCCGCGCCCCCTTAAATGGGTGCCGTTATGGCGCTCGGTGCGGCCCGTCTGCGACAGCATAATTGGGGTCAGAACACGGAAAGGTGGTAACCCATGGCGCGCTTGCCCCGTGCCGAGGCAGCAGGCTGGCCGCATCTGGTCCGACAGCAGGCTCACGATGGCGGTGTCTGGCTGCGAGACGATCAAGATCGCGTGGCCGCGTTGGCAGATCTCAAGGAGGCCGCACTGGCTCAACGCGTTCGCATCCACGCCTATGCGCTGGAGCGCACCCAGTTGTGGCTACTGGTGACGCCGGACGACGACGCGGCGCTCGGCCGGTTCATGCAGGCCTTCGGACGCCGCTACGTGGGTGCGTTCAACCGCCGCCACGGCCGCAGCGGGACCCTCTGGGCCGGGCGATACCGAGCCGTGATCGTGGATCCGGCCCGAACCTTGCTAGATGCCATGGCCCTCGTGGAGCGACATGATCCCGCCGCGGGCAACGAGGTGCTGGCGTCCAGCCGCGCCCACCACCTGGGGCAGGGGACGGATGCAATCGTGGCGGACCACGCGGCCTACTGGGCCCTGGGCAACACGCCGTTTGACCGACACCTCGCCTGGCGGCACCGTCTGGAGCAGGGCCTGGGGGCGGCCCGCGTGCGTGAGCTGGAGACGGCGGTCCGCACGGGATGGGCGTTGCTGTCTGCGGACGATGCCTTGGCGCTGGGACAGCAGATCGGGCGGCGACTGGTGCCCGCAAAACGAGGGCGCCCAAAGCGAAGAATTAGATCTGACCCTAATTTATGACTCTTGGATTTTGTTTTGGTTTTAATTTCTATCTGACCCCAATTAAATCTGCTTGTCACAGGGGCGACCGAGGGTTATCCTCACGCTCCCCCAAGTTGTTTTCAAACCTTCCAACTGGAGCGCCCACATGAGCCAGGCGACTTCGGGAACGACGTTCCCCATCACCCCCGTGTCTGACGCCGCCACCTCGGCCATCGCAACACGCGAAGAAATCCAGGCGGCTGCCGAGTTCGGCATGTACACCAACGCCGAGCATGACGCGTGCGGCGTGGGTTTCGTCGCCCACATCAAGGGCCAGAAGGCGCACAGCATCGTGCAGCAGGGTCTGAAGATCCTGGAGAACATCGACCACCGGGGTGCCGTGGGTGCCGATCCGCTGATGGGCGACGGTGCCGGCCTGCTCATCCAGATTCCGGACGAGTTCTACCGCGCCGAGATGAGCAAGCAGGGTGTTGAGCTGCCGCCGCCCGGTGAGTATGGCGTCGGCATGATCTTCCTGCCCAAGGAAAGTGCGTCGCGTCAGGCCTGCGAGCAAGAGCTCGAGCGCGCCATCAAGGCCGAAGGCCAGGTGCTGCTGGGGTGGCGCGACGTGCCCGTCGACCGCGAGATGCCCATGTCGCCGCTGGTGCGCGAGAAGGAGCCCGTGATCCGCCAGGTCTTCATTGGCCGTGGTCCGGACATCCTGGTGCCCGACGCGCTGGAGCGCAAGCTGTACGTCATCCGCAAGACGGCCTCCAGCAAGATCCAGAGCCTGAACCTGACGCACGGCAGCGAGTACTACGTGCCCAGCATGTCGTGCCGCACCATCATCTACAAGGGCCTGCTGCTGGCTGACCAGGTCGGCAAGTACTACAACGACCTGAAGGACGAGCGTGTCACCTCGGCCCTGGCCCTGGTGCACCAGCGCTTCTCGACCAACACCTTCCCCGAGTGGCCGCTGGCTCACCCGTACCGCATGGTCGCCCACAACGGCGAGATCAACACCGTCAAGGGCAACTTCAACTGGATGCGCGCCCGTGAAGGCGTGATGAAGTCGCCCGTGCTGGGCGACGACCTGCGCAAGCTCTACCCCATCAGCCTGGAAGGCCAGTCCGACACCGCCACGTTCGACAACGCGCTCGAACTGCTGGTGATGGCTGGCTACCCGCTGGCCCAGGCCGCGATGATGATGATCCCGGAAGCCTGGGAGCAGCACGCGACCATGGACGAGCGCCGCCGCGCTTTCTATGAGTACCACGCCGCCATGATGGAGCCGTGGGACGGCCCTGCCGCCATGGTCTTCACCGACGGCCGCCAGATCGGCGCCACGCTGGACCGCAATGGCCTGCGTCCTGCCCGCTTCATCATCACCGACGACGACCTCGTGGTGCTGGCCTCCGAATCCGGCGTCCTGCCCATCCCCGAGAACAAGATCGTCAAGAAGTGGCGCCTGCAGCCCGGCAAGATGCTGCTGATCGACTTCGAGCAAGGCCGCATCATCGACGACGAAGAGCTCAAGGCCCAGTACGCCTCGGCCAAGCCCTATCGCCAGTGGATCGAGAACGTCCGCATCAAGCTCGACACCATCGACGCCAAGGGTGCTGCCGGCGAATTCAGCGAGTCGCTGCTCGACCGTCAGCAGGCCTTCGGCTTCACCCAGGAAGACGTCAAGTTCCTGATGGCCCCGATGGCCACGGCCGGCGAAGAGGCAACCGGCTCCATGGGCAACGACTCGCCCCTGGCCGTGCTGTCGGACAAGAACAAGCCGCTGTACAACTACTTCAAGCAGCTGTTCGCCCAGGTCACGAACCCGCCGATCGACCCCATCCGCGAGAACGTGGTGATGTCGCTGGTGTCGTTCATCGGCCCCAAGCCCAACCTGCTTGACATCAATGCGGTGAACCCGCCGATGCGCCTCGAAGTCTCCCAGCCCGTGCTGGACTTCGACGATATGGCCCGCCTGCGCAACATCGAGAAGCACACCGGCGGCAAGTTCAAGCCCTACGAGGTGGACATCACCTACCCGGCAGCCTGGGGCCATGAGGGCGTCGAAGCACGCCTGGCCTCGCTGTGCGCCGAAGCCGTGGAAGCCATCCAGAGCGGTCACAACATCCTGATCATCACCGATCGCAAGATGGACCGCGCCAACATCGCTATTCCCGCGCTGCTGGCCCTGTCGGCCATCCACCACCACCTGGTTCGCAAGGGCCTGCGCACGTCCACCGGCCTGGTGGTCGAGACCGGCACCGCCCGCGAAGTGCACCACTTCGCCGTGCTGGCCGGCTACGGCGCCGAAGCCGTCCACCCCTACCTCGCGATGGAAACCCTGGCCCAGCTGGCCAAGGACCTGCCCGGTGAGCTGTCGGCCGACAAGGCCATCTACAACTACATCAAGGCCATCGGCAAGGGTCTGTCGAAGATCATGTCCAAGATGGGCATCAGCACGTACATGTCGTACTGCGGCGCCCAGATCTTCGAGGCCATCGGCCTGAACAAGGAGCTGGTCGACAAGTACTTCCGTGGCACGCCCACGCAGGTTGGTGGCATCGGCGTGTTCGAAGTGGCCGAAGAAGCCATCCGCAACCACACGGCCGCTTTCGGTGATGACCCCGTGCTGGCCAGCATGCTGGATGCGGGCGGCGAGTACGCCTGGCGCACCCGTGGTGAAGAGCACATGTGGACGCCCGACGCGATTGCCAAGCTGCAGCACAGCACGCGCGCCGGCAAGTTCGACACCTACAAGGAATACGCCCAGATCATCAACGACCAGTCGCGTCGCCATCTGACGCTGCGTGGCCTGTTCGAGTTCAAGGTCGATCCGGCCAAGGCCATCCCGGTCGAGGAGGTCGAGCCTGCCTCCGAGATCGTCAAGCGTTTCGCCACCGGCGCCATGTCGCTGGGCTCGATCTCCACCGAAGCCCACTCGACCCTGGCCCTCGCGATGAACCGCATCGGCGGCAAGTCCAATACCGGCGAAGGCGGTGAAGACGAGCGCCGCTACCGCGACGAGCTCAAGGGCATCAAGATCAAGGCCGGCACCAAGGTGTCGGACATCGTGGGTGCGTCGCGCATCGAAGCCGACTATGAGATGCAGGAGGGCGACAGCCTGCGCTCGAAGATCAAGCAGGTGGCGTCGGGCCGCTTCGGCGTGACCACCGAGTACCTGGTGTCGGCTGACCAGATCCAGATCAAGATGGCCCAGGGCGCCAAGCCCGGTGAAGGCGGCCAACTGCCTGGCGGCAAGGTGTCCGAGTACATCGGCAAGCTGCGTCACTCGGTGCCCGGCGTCGGTCTGATCTCGCCCCCGCCGCACCACGACATCTACTCGATCGAAGACCTGGCTCAGCTGATCCACGACCTGAAGAACGTCAACCCCAAGGCCGACATCTCGGTCAAGCTGGTGTCGGAAGTCGGCGTGGGTACGGTGGCCGCTGGTGTGGCCAAGGCCAAGGCCGACCACATCGTGATCGCCGGCCACGACGGCGGCACGGGCGCTTCGCCCTGGTCGTCCATCAAGCACTGTGGCACGCCTTGGGAGCTGGGCCTGGCTGAAACGCAGCAGACCCTGGTGCTGAACCGCCTGCGCGGTCGCGTGCGCGTGCAGACCGATGGCCAGATCAAGACCGGTCGTGACGTCATCGTGGGCGCCCTGCTGGGTGCCGACGAATTCGGCTTCGCGACTGCACCGCTGGTGGTCGAGGGCTGCATCATGATGCGCAAGTGCCACCTGAACACCTGCCCGGTGGGTGTGGCCACGCAGGATCCGGTGCTGCGCCAGAAGTTCTCGGGCAAGCCCGAGCACGTCGTGAACTACTTCTTCTTCGTTGCCGAAGAAGCCCGTCAGATCATGGCGCAGTTGGGCATCCGCAAGTTCGACGACCTGATCGGTCGTGCCGACCTGCTCGACATGAAGAAGGGCATCGAGCACTGGAAGGCCAAGGGCCTGGACTTCAGCCGCGTCTTCGCGCTGCCGCCGGTGCCGGCCGAGATCCCTCGCCTGCACGTTGACACGCAGGACCACGGTCTGGACAAGGCCCTGGACGTGCGCCTGATCGAGAAGGCCAAGCCGGCCATCGAGCGTGGCGAGTCGGTCAAGTTCATGGAAGTGGCCAAGAACGTCAACCGCACTGTCGGCGCCATGCTGTCGGGCGAGCTGATCAAGCACCACCCCGATGGTCTGCCCGATGACACCGTGTTCATCCAGATGGAAGGCACGGGCGGTCAGTCCTTCGGCGCCTTCCTGGCCAAGGGCATCACGCTGTACCTGATCGGTGAGGCCAACGACTACACCGGCAAGGGCATGTCGGGCGGCCGCATCGTCGTGCGACCGAGCATCGACTTCCGCGGCAACGCCACCGACAACATCATCGTGGGCAACACCGTGCTGTACGGTGCCACCAGCGGTGAGGCCTTCTTCCGTGGTGTGGGCGGCGAGCGCTTCGGCGTGCGCCTGTCCGGCGCCACGGCGGTGGTCGAGGGCACTGGCGACCATGGTTGCGAGTACATGACCGGCGGCACCGTCGTGGTCCTGGGTCGCACCGGCCGCAACTTCGCCGCCGGCATGTCGGGTGGCGTGGCCTACGTCTTCGACGAAGATGGCCAGTTCGCCAAGCGCGTCAACACCGCTCAGGTGGCGCTGGAGAAGGTGCTGCCGGCTGCCGAGCAACTGGATGCCGGCATCCCGCTGCACAAGGGCCAGACCGACGAGGCGCTGCTCAAGAAGCTGGTCGAAGACCACCACCGCTGGACGGGTTCGCTGCGCGCACGCGAGATCCTGGACAACTGGGCCACAGCCCAGGCCAAGTTCGTCAAGGTCTTCCCGCACGAGTACCGCCGCGCCCTGACCGAAATGGGTGCCAAGCAAGAAGCCACGGCCGCGGTTGCCAAGGCCAAGTCCGCCACGAAGGCCAAGGCCTGAGCGCGCGTTAGGAGTTTGAAATGGGAAAAGTCACTGGCTTTCTGGAATTTGAACGTCTCGAAGAGGGCTATGAGCCCGTCGAGAAGCGCGTCAAGAACTACAAGGAGTTCGTGATCGGCCTGACCAACGAGCAGGCCAAGATCCAGGGCGCGCGCTGCATGGACTGCGGCACCCCGTTCTGCAACAACGGCTGCCCGGTCAACAACATCATCCCGGACTTCAACGACCTGGTCTATCACCAGGACTGGAAGAACGCGATCGAGGTGCTCCACAGCACGAACAACTTCCCCGACTTCACCGGCCGGGTTTGCCCGGCGCCCTGCGAAGCGGCCTGCGTGCTGAACATCAACAACGATCCGGTGGGCATCAAGTCCATCGAGCACGCCATCATCGACCGCGCCTGGGAAGAAGGCTGGGTCAAGCCGCAACCGCCCAAGGTCAAGACCGGCAAGAAGGTGGCCGTTGTGGGCTCTGGCCCGGCTGGCATGGCTGCTGCCCAGCAGTTGGCCCGCGCGGGCCACGACGTGACCGTCTTCGAGAAGAACGACACCATCGGCGGCCTGCTGCGCTTCGGCATTCCCGACTTCAAGTTCGACAAGTCGCACATCGACCGTCGCGTCAAGCAGATGGAAGCCGAAGGCGTGGTCTTCAAGACCAACGTCATCGTCGGCGAGCTGCCCAAGGGTTCCAAGGTCACCAACTGGGCCAAGGAGTCGGTCAGCCCCGAGCAGCTGAAGAAGGACTTCGACGCCGTGATCCTGGCTGGTGGCGCCGAGCAGTCGCGTGATCTGCCCGTGCCGGGCCGCGACCTGGCCGGCATCCACTTTGCGATGGAGTTCCTGCCCCAGCAGAACCGCGTCAACGCTGGCGTGAAGATGAAGGAGCAGATCCGTGCCGATGGCAAGCACGTCATCGTCATCGGCGGCGGCGACACGGGCTCCGACTGCGTGGGCACGTCCAACCGCCATGGCGCGGCCAGCGTGACCCAGTTCGAGCTGATGCCCATGCCGCCGGAAGAAGAGAACAAGCCGCTGACCTGGCCGTACTGGCCGACCAAGCTGCGTACCTCTTCGAGCCACGAAGAAGGCTGCGTGCGCGAGTTCGCCATCGCCACCAAGGAGTTCATCGGCGAAAACGGCAAGGTCACTGGCCTGAAGACCGTGCACATCGAACTCAAGGACGGCAAGTTCGTCGAGATTCCCGGCACCGAGAAGACCTACAAGGCCGACCTCGTGTTGCTGGCCATGGGCTTCACGAACCCGGTCAACACCCTGCTGGACGGCTTCGGCGTCGACAAGGACGGCCGCGGCAACGCCAAGGCGTCGACCGACATCGGTGGCTACCGCACCAGCGTGGACAAGGTGTTTGCCGCCGGCGACGTGCGCCGTGGCCAGTCGCTGGTGGTGTGGGCCATCCGTGAAGGCCGCCAGGCCGCCCGCGAGGTGGACGCGTTCCTGATGGGCGCCTCCGCGCTGCCGCGCTGAACCCCCTGCCTGTTGTGCCCACCCATCTGGGCGGCAGGCAAGGGCGACGCGAATCACCTATGATTCCAAGGGCCGGTGTGTCACCGGCCCTTCTTTTTTCGCATGTCTGATTTGACCAAGCCTCCGTCCGATCCCGCCGCGCCCGCCATGCCTTCCGAGGCGCTGGTGGTGCTGCGTGGCGTCACCTGCGGTTACGGCGACCGCGTCATCCTCGAAGACATCGACATCGTCGTGCCGCGCGGCAAGGTGGTCGCCTTGATGGGCACCTCGGGTGGCGGCAAGACCACGGTGTTGCGTCTGATTGGCCGTCAGTTGCTGCCCATGAAGGGGGAGGTGCTGTTCGACGGACAGGATCTGGCCGCACTCAGCGGCGCCGACTTGATGGCCGCACGGCGGCGCATGGGCATGCTGTTCCAGTTCGGTGCGTTGTTCACCGACCTGTCGGTGTTCGAGAACGTGGCCTTTCCGCTGCGCGAACACACCCGTCTGCCCGAGGCCATCATCCGCGACCTGGTGCTGATGAAGCTCAATGCGGTGGGCCTGCGGGGCGCGCGCGACCTGATGCCCAGTCAGATCTCGGGCGGCATGTCGCGCCGCGTGGCGCTGGCGCGTGCCATCGCGCTCGATCCCGAGTTGGTGCTGTACGACGAGCCGTTTGCCGGGCTGGATCCCATCTCCATGGGTGTGTCGGCGCGGCTGATCCGCGAACTCAACGACACCATGGGTCTGACCAGCGTGGTCGTCTCGCACGATGTCGATGAGACTTTCCTGATCGCCGACCATGTCGTGCTGCTCGCCAACGGCCGCGTGGTGGCACAAGGCACACCGGATGAGATGCGCGCCAGCACCGATCCGCTGGTCAAGCAGTTCGTGCACGCCGAGCCGGATGGCCCGGTGCGGTTTCATCACCCGGCGCTGGACGCCGGTCAGGATTTCGGGGTGCGGGGATGATGCGCTGGTTGCGTCCTTCTGACGTGGGGCTGGCCGTGCGCAGCAAGCTGGCCGACATGGGCTATGCCGCGCGGCTGTTCGTCAAGCTGCTGGCGCTGTTTGCCGCGGCGTTCCGCCGGCCGAGGCTGGTGTCCGAGCAGGTGTTCTTTCTCGGCAACTACTCGCTGGCCATCATCGTCGTCTCGGGCCTGTTCGTGGGCTTTGTGCTCAGCCTGCAGGGCTACTACATCCTGCAACGCTATGGCTCGAGCGAGGCCCTGGGCCTGATGGTGGCCCTCTCGCTGGTTCGTGAACTCGGGCCGGTGGTGTCGGCGCTGCTGTTTGCCGGGCGGGCCGGCACGGCGTTGACCGCGGGCATCGGCCTGATGAAGGCGGGTGAGCAGCTTGCCGCCATGGAGATGATGGGCGTGGACCCCCTTCGCCGTGTGCTCGCACCGCGCTTCTGGGCGGGCGTGATTGCCTTGCCGCTGCTGGCGGCCGTGTTCTCGGCCGTGGGCATCATGGGCGGATGGCTGGTCGGCGTGGTGCTGATCGGGGTCGACCCGGGCGCCTTCTGGTCGCAGATGCAAAGCGGCGTCGAGGTGTGGTCCGACGTGGGCAACGGCTTGCTCAAGAGCGTGGTGTTCGGCTTCACCGTGACCTTCATCGCGCTGTTGCAGGGCTTTGAATGCAAGCCGACGCCTGAGGGTGTCTCGCTGGCGACCACACGGACGGTGGTGATGGCTTCCCTGGCTGTGCTGGGGCTCGATTTCGTGCTGACCGCGATGATGTTCTCGATCTGAGGCGCAAGCGCGGGCAACAAGGACTGACAAGATGCAAAAATCCAAACACGATGTGTGGGTGGGGCTGTTCGTGCTGATTGGCGCGGCCGCCATCCTGTTTCTCGCGCTCAAGGCGGGCAACCTGCTGACCCTGTCGTTCGATCCGGGCTACACGGTCAGCGCGCGTTTCGACAACATCGGCGGTCTCAAGCCCCGCGCGGCGGTCAAGAGCGCCGGTGTGGTCGTGGGCCGGGTGCAGGCCATCCGCTTTGACAGCGAAACCTACCAGGCCGAAGTCATTCTCACGCTGAACCGCGATGTGCGCTTCCCGAAGGACAGCTCGGCGAAGATCCTGACCTCCGGTCTGTTGGGTGAGCAGTACATCGGCCTGGAGGCCGGTTTCGGTGAAGACAACCTTGCCCAGGGCGACCAGATCAAGGCCACCCAGTCGGCCATCGTGCTCGAGAACCTCATTGGCCAGTTCCTCTACAGCAAGGCGGCCGAAGGCGGCCCGGCCAGCGGCGGCAACAGCGGAGCCAAGCCATGAGCGGCATGTCTCCGAGTGAGTGGGCAGTGCGAGCGGCCCGTCCAGTCAGGACAGTCCGTGCCGCCGCACTGGTCGGTGTGGTGTTGGTGGTCGCAGGCTGCGCCACGCCGCAGCGGCCCGATCCGCTCGAGGGTTGGAACCGGCAGGTCTTCTCGTTCAATGAATCTGTGGATGCGCATGTCGTGCGCCCGGTGGCCAAGGGCTACCGCGATGTCACGCCCCAGCCTGTACGCACCGGCGTCGGCAATTTCTTCGGCAACCTGCGCGACATCTGGTCGACCATCAACCTGTTCCTTCAGGGGCGCCTGAAGGACGGCGCGATGGGCATCATGCGTGTCAGCATCAACACCACGCTCGGCCTGGGTGGGTTAATCGATCTGGCCACACCCATGCAGATCGACAAGCCCAATGAGGATTTCGGTCAGACGCTGGGGGTGTGGGGCGTCAAACCGGGCGCCTACATCGTGTGGCCGCTGTTGGGGCCTTCCACGCTGCGGGATTCGGTCGGAATCCCGGGCGACATGTACTTCTCGGCATCCGGCCTTGCCACTGAGCCCGGTGTGGCCATGGCCGTCAAGGCGTTGGAGGTCGTGGACATCCGTGCGCGCTACCTGGGGGCATCGAATTTGCTGGACGATGTGGCGCTCGACAAGTACAGCTTCATGCGCGCTGCCTACCTGCAAAGGCGTCAGAACCTGATCTACGAGGGCAATCCGCCCGATGAACCGATGGATGAGGACTGGCGGGACGATCCAGAAGAGATCGACGCGCCGGAGCCTGCTGGCAGCGCGCCGTCCGCCACACCCTGAAGAAGCTTTACAAGCGTTTGCGCACGCGTGCGTCGACCCCGTGGGGTGGCGACACGTTGTATCCGTGAACCGCAAGAAAGGATGACCATGTCTCACATTGCCGCCCTCTCCGTTCGCTCTGCGGTGGCCGCCGCCGCCCTTGCCGTAGGAGCCCTGGCTGCGGTGCCGGCTGCTGCGCAGACTGCCGCCTCGGCCAGCCCCGCCGCCGCGGCGCGCATGCAGGAGCCCGAAACCTTCATCAAGGTCATCACGGCCGACGTATTCGCCTCGGTCAAGAGTGATCCGGGCATCCAGTCGGGCGACCTGCGCAAGCTGACCCAGCTGGTCGACACGAAGATCATGCCCTACGTCAACTTCCAGCGCATGACGGCTTCAGCCGTGGGCCGCGGCTGGCGTCAGGCCACGCCTGAGCAGCGCCAGCGCCTGCAACAGGAGTTCAAGACCCTGTTGCTGCACACGTACGCCGGTGCTGCATCGCAGATCAAGGACCAGACGGTCGAGTACCGCCCCGTGCGAGCGCGCGCCGACGACACCGAGGTCGTGGTGCGCACGCTGGTGCGCGGCCAGGGTGAGCCCATCCAGATCGACTACCGCCTGGAGCGCTCGGGCGACAGCTGGAAGATCTATGACGTCAACGTGCTGGGCGCCTGGCTGGTTCAGACCTACCAGAGCAGCTTCGCGCAAGAGGTCAATGCCTCGGGCATCGATGGCCTGATCGCCAAGCTGGTCGAGCGCAACAAACAACTGGCTGCCCGCAAGGCAGGCTGACATGCTGCTGCTGCCCGCCGTGATCACGCATGCAGAGGTACCGCATGTGTTGGACCTCTTCAAGCAGACGCTGGAACAGGCCGCCTCGGCCAGCGAGACCACTGGTGTCATGCTGACGGTCGATGGCTCAGCCCTGAGACAGTTCGACTCCAGCGCGCTGGCGGTGCTGCTGGAGTGTCAGCGGATGGCGCGGGCCCGGGGCCGGGCCTTTGCCGTGCAGTCGTTGCCGCCCCGCCTCAGTGAGCTGGCCCGCCTGTACGGCGTCGACGGGTTGTTGCAATCGGCATGAGGCGCGAGCCGGGCGCTCGGTGCGTCTGAAAGGCAGAGCGCTTGCCTCACTGCTCCTCGGGCCAGCTGAAGCCCTCCCGTGCTACCAATGCCGTGGCCGCCGCGGGCCCCCAGCTGCCAGCCGCATAGGGACGTGGGCCTTGATCGTCTTGCGACCAGGCGTCCAGAATCGGTTCCACCCAGCGCCAGGCCTGCTCCTGCTCGTCCGAGCGCACGAACAGGTTGAGCCGGCCGGCCAGCGCGTCCAGCAGCATGCGCTCGTAGGCCCCCACACGCTCGGCCGGGAAAGCCCGGTCGAAATCCAGGTCGAGCGAAACGGGTGACAGGGCCTCGTGCTGGTGCTGGCCGGCATGGGCTGCGCCCTTCGAGGCCATCAGGTGCAGCTGCAGCCCATCGTCCGGCTGCAGCCGGATCACCAGCCGGTTGGGTTGGTGCCGCCCCGGAAAGATCGCGTGCGGTAGCGGCCGGAAGTTCACGACAATCTCGGCATGGCGCTGCGCCAGCCGCTTGCCCGTGCGCAGATAGAAGGGCACGCCCGCCCAGCGCCAGTTCTGCACCTCGCAGCGCAGCGCCACAAAGGTCTCTGTGCGGCTGTCGGCCGGCACCTTGGCTTCATCCAGATAGCCCGGCACCGACTGGCCGCCCACCATGCCAGCGCGGTACTGCCCCCGCACCACATCGCGTGCCACGCTGGCCGCATCAAAGGGCCGCAGCGAGCGCAGCACCTTGAGTTTTTCGTCGCGGATCGCGTCGGCATCGGCCGATGAGGGCGGCTCCATCGCGAGCATCGTCAGCAGCTGCAGCGCGTGGTTCTGGATCATGTCGCGCAGCGCGCCGGTGCGGTCATAGAAGTCGCCCCGCGTGCCCACGCCGATGCCCTCGGCCAGCGTGATCTGGATGTTGGCAATGCTTTCGCGCCGCCACAGCGGCTCGAACAGCACGTTGCCGAAGCGCAGGGCCATGAGGTTCTGCACCGAGGGCTTGCCCAGGTAGTGGTCGATGCGCAGCGCCTGCGCCTCGGTGAACACGCTGCGCACGGCGCGGTTGATCGCCTGGGCCGAGGCCAGGTCGTGGCCCAGCGGCTTTTCAAGCACGATGCGCATGTGCGGTCGGTTCAGGCCCGCTGCGCCCAGGCGCTCGCAGACCACAGGGAACAACTGCGGCCCGGTGGCGAGGTAGAACACCACGGTGGCCGCATCCCCCCGGCACAGCCATTGCTGCAGCAGCCCGTAGTCTTCGGCGCGCGACAGGTCCATGCGCAGGTAATGCACCTGCTGCGAGAAGGCGGCAAAGGCCTCGGGGCTGGGGCGCTTGGCCTCTTCGACCTCTTGCAGGCGCTCGTACAGCCAGGCCCGGTAGGCCTCGTCGTCCAGCGTGTCTCGGGCCACCGCCAGAATGCGGCCGCCTGGCGGCAGGGTGCCGTGACGCCATGCCTGGAAGAGCGATGGCATGAGCTTGCGCCAGGTCAGGTCGCCTGTGCCGCCGAAGAGGACGAGATCGAAGGACATGTGTGCTGGACGCCGTCCGCCGCGCCCATTGAGGGGGAGGCGCAACTTTGTCATCAAAATCGAGACAGAATGAAGGGAACGATAAATCAATTCCAGCGGCAAGGCAGGCTGCCCCTCATGGCTACTCAACTCGAACAACTCAAGGCGGTCACCACCGTGGTGGCCGATACCGGCGATTTCCGTCAGCTCGCGCAGTTCGCCCCTCAGGACGCCACCACCAACCCCTCCCTCATCCTGAAGGCGGTGCAGAAGCCCGAGTACGCGCCCTTGCTGGCCGAAACCGTGGCGGCCCACCGCCAGGCCAGCCTGCCGGCCATCGTCGACCAGGTGCTGGTGCGCTTTGGCTGCGAGATCCTCAAGGTCATCCCCGGCCGTGTGTCGACCGAGGTCGATGCCCGCCTGAGTTTTGACACGGCCGCCACCATCGCCCGCGCGCGGGGGCTGATGGGGCTGTACGCCGATGCCGGTGTGCCCCGCGAGCGCGTGCTGATCAAGGTGGCCGCCACGTGGGAGGGCATCCAGGCCGCCCGCGTGCTGGAAGCCGAAGGCATTCACTGCAACCTGACGCTGCTGTTCGCGTTCGCGCAGGCACGTGCCTGCGCCGATGCCGGCGTGCGCCTGATCTCGCCCTTCGTGGGCCGCATCTACGACTGGTACAAGAAGAGCGCCGGCGCCGCCTGGGACGAGGCGGCCAACGCCGGCGAGAATGATCCCGGCGTGCGCTCGGTCGCCCGCATCTACGACTACTACAAGCAGCACGGTGTGCGCACCGAGGTGATGGGGGCGAGCTTCCGCAACGTCGGTCAGATCGTGGCGCTGGCTGGCTGCGACCTGCTGACCATCAGCCCCGACCTGCTGGCGCAGCTCCAGCAGGCGGACGGGCCGGTGGCGCGTCGTCTGACGCCGCCGGCCAGCGTGCAGCCGGCGGAGGCCCCGCTGAGCGAGGCGGCCTTCCGCTACCAGCTCAACGAGGACGCCATGGCCACCGAGAAACTGGCCGAGGGCATCCGGCTGTTTGCCGCCGATGCGGTCAAGCTTGATGCGCTGATCGACGCGCAACGCTGAGAGGGCCGCGACATGGCCCATCCGCGATGTGACCAGACCGTGGCGTGGCAAGCCCTGATGGGCCACGCCCATGCGCACGGCCCCACCCTGGATCTGCGCGCGCTGTTTGCAGACGACCCCGAGCGTGTCAGCCGGCTCGGCATGGCAGCCCCCGAACTCTGGGCCGATCTGTCGCGCTGCCACTGGGATCTCGCCACCTGGCGCCACCTGATGGACCTGGCCACCGAGTGTGGCCTGACCGCGCAGCGCGACGCCATGCTCGACGGGGCGCCCATCAACCGGACCGAAGGGCGCCAGGTGCTGCACACGGCCCTGCGCGCGCCGCGTGGCGCCGGCCCCCACGGCGACGAGGTGCACGCCGTGCTCGACCGCCTGCTGGCCTTTGCCGACGGCATCCGCGCGCGGGCGGGCGGTGCTGCAGCGGGCGACATCCGCGACGTGGTCAACATCGGCATTGGCGGCTCGGATCTCGGGCCGCAGATGGTGGTCTCGGCGCTGGATGCCTTCGTGCATCCGGGGCTGAACTTCCACTTCGTCTCCAATGTCGACGGACAGGATCTGGCCTCGGTGCTGCGCCGGGTGCATCCCGACCACACGCTGTTCATCATTGCGTCCAAGACGTTCACGACGCAAGAGACCATGGCCAACGCCCATGCGGCACGCCAGTGGTTCGTGGAGCAGGGCGGCCGCGACATTGCCCGCCATTTCGTGGCCACCACGACGAATGTCTCGGCAGCGGCCGAGTTCGGCATCGACACCACCTTTGGCTTCTGGGACTGGGTGGGCGGGCGCTTCTCGCTGTGGTCGGCCATCGGGCTGCCGGTGGCACTGGCGCTGGGCAGCGCGCAGTTCCAGGCCCTGCTGGCCGGTGCCCACGCGATGGACCGCCACTTTGCCGAGGCGCCCGTGCCGGCCAACCTGCCCATGGTGCTCGGCCTGCTCGATGTCTGGTACCGCAATGGCCTGCACTACACCAGCCGCTGCGTGAGTCCGTATGACCACGGGCTGCGCCGCCTGCCGGCCTACCTGCAGCAACTGGTCATGGAAAGCAACGGCAAGTCGGTCGACATGGCCGGGGCCCCCTTGCCTTATGCCACCAGCGATGTCGTCTGGGGAGAGCCCGGCACGAACGGCCAGCACGCCTTTTTCCAGATGCTGCACCAGGGCTCGGACGTGATCCCCGTGGAGTTCATCCTGGTGCGCCAGCCCTCCTACCGCCACGCGGCCGCGCTGTCGCCTCAGATGAAGGCGCTGCTCGATGAGCAGCACCTCAAGCTGCTGGCCAACGGCCTGGCCCAGGCCCAGGCGCTGATGTGGGGCAAGACCACCGAGCAGGCATTGCAGGAGCAGGCGCCCACTGCGGCGCCCGATGTGGCAGCCGACGTGATCGCCCGCCACCGCACGTTCTCGGGCAACCGGCCCAGCCTGACGCTGCTCATGGACACGGTCAGCCCGCGTTCGCTGGGCGCGCTGATCGCCCTGTACGAGCACCGCACCTTTGTCAGCGGGGCGCTGTGGGGCATCAACTCGTTTGACCAGTGGGGCGTGGAGCTGGGCAAGGCCATGTGCAAAGAGCTGCTGCCGCGGCTGGTTGATGGCGACGTCTGCGAGCTGGATCCGGCCACCGCGGCCATGATCACGCGCTTGCGCGGGGCGGCCCGATGACCACCGAGGCCGTGCTCTTCGATTTCGGCGGTGTGCTGTTCAACTGGCAGCCCGCTCGCCTGATCCAGACCGTCTGGCCGCACCTGGCGCGCGACGACGCGCAGGCGCTGTCACTGGCGCAGGCGGTGTTTCAGTCGTTTGTACCGGGCAGCGAGTGGTCGGAGTTCGACCGTGGCGCGCTGCCAGCCGACGAGGTCGGGCGGCGCATCGCGGCGCGCACTGGCCTGGCCGAGGCCGACGTGCATGCGCTGATGGCGGCCATTCCGCCCCACCTCGCCCCGGTCCAGCCCACCGTGGGCTGGCTGGAAGAACTGTCCGAGCAGGGCGTGCCGCTGTACTTTCTGTCGAACATGCCGGCGCCGTATCGCGACCATCTGGTCGCTCACCACGGCTTCCTGCAGCGGTTTCGCGGCGGGGTGTTCTCGTGCGAGGTAGGGCAGGTCAAACCCAATGCGGACATCTTTCACACCACCGCGCAGCGCCTGGGCCTGAATCCGGCGCGCACCGTGTTCGTCGACGACCACCCGCGCAACATTGAAACGGCCCGCGCACTGGGGTGGCGGGCCGTGTTGTTCACCGACGCGGGGCAATGTCAGCAGGCTCTGGCGGCGCAGGGCTGGTTGCCCACAGCCCAGGGCTGAAACAACGGGCGTCGTGGCCGCCTAGGCCTCAAGCTCAGGCCTCGATCGGCTCGCCCAGGCGGGCGGCCTCGCTCAGGGCCTTGCGCATCTTCTTCATCGCCGCCGTTTCGATCTGGCGGATGCGCTCGGCGCTGACGCCGTATTCGGCGGCCAGGTCGTGCAGCGTCAGGCCACCTGATCCGTCGTCGTTGACGCTGAGCCAGCGCGTTTCAACGATGCGGCGGCTGCGGTCGTCCAGCGTGCTCAGCGCGTGGCGGATGCCGTCGCTGGCCAACCAGTCGCGGTGGCGGGCGTCAATCATGCGGGTGGGCTCATGGGCGTCGTCGGCCAGGTAGGCTGCCGGAGCCGCCGGGCCCTCACCATCGTCGTCGGCGGGGGCTTCGAGGGCCACGTCGGCACCAGCCAAACGCATCTCCATCTCGACCACGTCTTCCGGCCGCACGTCGAGTTCCTGCGCGACGCGGTGCACCTCGGCTTCCGAGAAAGCGGCGCGGCCGACATGGGCGTCGTCTGCCTCCCCCTTGAAGCTGTGCTTGAGCGAGCGCAGGTTGAAGAACAGCTTGCGCTGGGCCTTGGTGGTGGCCACCTTGACCATGCGCCAGTTGCGCAGGATGTATTCGTGAATCTCGGCCTTGATCCAGTGCACGGCGTAGCTGACCAGGCGCACGCCCTGATCCGGGTCGAAGCGCTTGACTGCCTTCATCAGGCCAACGTTGCCTTCCTGGATCAGATCGCTCTGCGACAGCCCATAACCCAGATACTGGCGTGTGATCGAGACGACCAGGCGCAGGTGCGACAACACCAACCGGGAGGCGGCCTGCACGTCCTGCTCGTCGCGCAGACGACGCGCCAGGCGTTGCTCTTCGTCGGCTTCGAGCAGCGGGATGGCCTGAACCGCGCGGATGTACGCGTCCAGATTGCCCAGCGAGGGCACCACACTCCAGGGGTCGCGTGCGACAAGGGCAGTGGTCAGGGTCATCAGGGCCTCCTTGGTTCCGGGATCCTCTCCGGCTGATATTAGCACTCCTGCTTGGTGAGTGCTAAGACGGAAAAGTTCCGCCTGACTGGCGCATCTTGCATACACCGTTCGGGTTATCCCGTATCGGAGGCGTTTCGTATCACCGTTACGCTGAAATACTTGGGTTTTCAGACAAGACTGAGGAATTTTGTCAACCACGGGCGGCCCCGTCGTGGGCCACGGGAGCCCGGCTAACACACCATAGAAGGACGGTATGAACGCCAGCGCCTCTCCTTACGATCTCAAGCCCTGGCAGCAGCAGTATGGGCAGTCGATCCCGGAGCATTTGCCACCGCCGGTTCACGGCAGCATCGCCGCCATGGCGGTCCAGGCGGCCAACCAGTTTGCCCGCCAGACGGCCTTCACCACGGTGATGCCCAATGGCATGTACGGTTCGCTGACGTACGCCCAGGTCGACGAGATGAGCGACGCGTTCGCCCGTTACCTGCGCGGGGTGCTCGGACTCGCTGCAGGCGACCGCGTGGCGCTGCAGATGCCCAACTGTTTGAGCTATCCGGTTGCGCTGCTGGGCGTGCTCAAGGCCGGCTGCGTGGCGGTCAACACCAACCCGCTGTACACCGCCACCGAGATGGCCCACCAGTTCCGCGACAGCGGAGCCAAGGCCATCGTCATCGTCGACATGTTTGCCGACAAGCTGGCCGAGATCCTGCCCCAGACGGACATCCGCCACGTCGTGTTCACTCGGGTGCCCGAGTTCTTCCCGCCGGTGGTGCGCCAGATCGTCTACGCGGTGATGAAGTACTGGAATCGGCTGATACCGGCGCATGGTGTCAAGGGGGTGGCCCTGCCAGAGGCGCTGGCCCTGGGTCGTGCGGTGGCCAAGCCGGCGCAACCCTACTGGCATGCGCTCACGCACGACGATCTGGCTCTGCTGCAGTACACCGGCGGCACCACCGGCGTGGCCAAGGGCGCCATGCTGACCCACGGCAATCTGCTGTGGAATGTGGAGCAGATGCTGGGCATGTCGGGCAGCCACATTGACCGCGGCTCGGAGGTGGTGTTGACGGCGTTGCCGCTGTATCACATCTTCGCGTTCACAGTGAACTTCCTGTCCATGTACCGCATGGGCGCGCGCAACATTCTGGTGCCCAGCCCGCGGCCGATCCAGAACCTGCAGCGGGCGATGGAGAACTACCGCATCACGTGGCTCACCGGTGTCAACACGCTGTACAACGCGCTGCTCAACGAGGAGTGGTTCCACGCCTATCCGCCCAAGCACATCAAGGCGGCCGGTGGCGGCGGCGCGGCCATGCACCATGCCGTGGTGCAGCGTTGGGAGCAGATGGTGGGCTGCCCGCTGGTCGAGGGATATGGGCTGACCGAATCGTCACCCGTCGTGTGCTTTCAGCCGCTGGAAGGCGCGCGGCGTCACAACACCATCGGCATCCCGGCGCCGATGACCGAGGTGCGGCTGGTCGACGATGACGGCCACGACGTGCCCATGGGCCAACCGGGCGAGCTGATCGTGCGCGGGCCGCAGGTGATGAAGGGCTACTGGCAACGGCCCGAGGAGTCGGCCAAGGTGATCCGCGACGGCTGGCTGTACACGGGTGACGTGGCCGTGATGGATGAGCACGGCACCTTCGCCATCGTGGATCGCAAGAAGGACATGATTCTGGTGTCGGGCTTCAATGTCTACCCCAACGAAATCGAAGATGCGCTGACGGCGCACGAGAAGGTGATGGAGGCGGCCGTGATCGGCGTGCCGGACGAGAAGACGGGTGAGGCCGTGTGGGCCTATGTGGTCAAGCGGGACGACGACCTGACCGAGGCTGAGCTGCTGGCCCATTGCCGCGGCGTGCTGACGGGCTACAAGATGCCGGCGCGTGTGGTGTTCCGCGACGACCTGCCCAAGACCCCCATTGGCAAGATCCTGCGGCGCGAGCTGCGCACGCAGGTCCTGGCTGCACGCAAGCAGGAGGCCTGATCATGTTGAGCGAATTCGAAACCCGGTTGCTGGGCCTGATGATGATGGTCATCATGCTCGGCATGGGCGCAAGCCTGACCTTCAAGGACTTCGCCATTGCGCTGCGCAAACCGCAAGGCATTCTGGTCGGGGTGCTGTGCCAGTACGGCCTGATGCCCTTTCTGGCCTTTGCGCTGGCCAAGTCGCTGGGCCTGCCGCCGGCCTACGCCGTGGGCCTGATCCTGATGGGCTGCATGCCAGGCGGCACGACCAGCAACATCTTCACCTACTTCAGCAAGGGCACGCTCAGCCTGTCCATCCTGATGACGATGTCGTCCACGCTGGTGGCCATCGTCATGGTGCCGGTCACACTGGCGTTTTACTCGCAGGGCATCGAAGGCCAGTGGCAGATCCCGCCGGGCAACGTCATCCAGGTCTTGTTCGTGCTGCTGGTGCCCACGGTGATCGGCATCGCGCTGCGCAAGTGGAACGCGAACGTGGGCGCCGTGGTCGAGATGATCGGTGGCATTCTGGGGGTGGCGGTCATCCTGTTCCTTGTCGTCTCCTGGGTGCCTCGCAACTGGCCGCTGCTGCTGAGCACGGGCATGCCGGTGTACATCGGGTCGATCGGGTTGGGCTTGTGCGGCTTCCTGCTGGGCTATGGCCTGTCCCGCATGATGAAGCAGGACGCCCGGCGTTCGCGCACCATTGCGCTGGAAACCGGCATCCAGAACGGCCCGCTGGCGGTGCTGATCGTGACGCTGACGTTCCAGGGCACCCAGCAGCAAGAGGTCTTGCTGATTCCGGTGCTGTACTCGCTGTTCATCGTGTTGACCTCGTCGGCCGTGACGGTCTGGTTCCGGCGTATCACCCAACGTGAGGAGCTCGCGCGCGACGCGGCCAAGATCGGGGCGCTGGCCAAGGCGTGAGCATCTCACCGCCTGAAACTGGCTACAGTACAGGCGGGAGGCGGCCTCATGGCAGTAGGGATGGTGCAGCGAACGTGGCGATGGGTGACGTGTGCAGCCGCGCTGGGCGTGGCACATCTGTTCCCGGCGGCGGCATGCGCTGGCGCGCTGACGATTGCTGCTGAAGATGACTGGGCGCCATACTCGTACCGCGTCGAGGGCGCGTCCGAAGTGCAAGGGCTCGCACCAGAGCTGGTGCGAGCCGCCTTTGCCACGCAAGGTGTCTCGGTTCAGTTCGATGTGCTGCCGTTTTCCAGGTGTCTGTTGCACGCGGAACGGGGCAAGGCGGCGGGCTGCTTCAACGTGACGCGCACCCAGTCCAACGCCTCGCAGTTTTGCTGGCACCCCACGCCCCTGTTCACGGAAGAGCTCGGCATCTTCGGGCGCCCATCCAGCCGGGCCACGCGGCCCTTGGCGGAGCAGGATCTTGTCGGCAAACGTGTGGGTATCACGCTGGGCTACACCTACCCGACGTCGTTCATGACCCATCCCCGAATTCAGCGTTTCAGCGCGGCCTCCGACGGCAACCTCATTCAGATGCTGGTGGCTGGGCGGGTGGACTACATCCTGCTCAACACCATGCCCGGTTACCACCGACTGCAGCAACAACCCGCGCTGGCAGGGCAGGTGGTGCGGGTCGGGGCCCTGGGCCAGGACAGCTTCTGGCTGGCGTTTTCCAAGACCCATCCGGAAGGGCTTCGCATGTGCGACGTGTTCGAGCGCGGGCTGAGGGCGCTGCATGCGAGCGGCGCGTATGACCGTACCATGCGCGCCTTCCGCCAGCGCTGGCAGCCGTCGGTGCAACCATGATGCGACATCTCATCTCGCGCCGCATGACGCTGATGGTGGTGGCTGTCAGCCTGCTGGTGGCCGTGGTGTCTGCGGCCTACCAGATCGCGTCGGCTTACCGGCTGGGACTGCAGGCCGTGGAAGACAGCTTTGCGCTGATCGAGCACAGCCACGTCCCGCCCTTGTCAGCCCACGTCTGGCTGCTGGACCAGAGCTTGATCACCAAGCAGCTGCAGGGCATTGCGCAGCTGCCGGACGTGATCGAGGCCAGCGTGGCGGGCGATCTACCGTTCGACGTCCCCGTCGCGCGTGCGAGGGAGGCCGATCCGCACGCGGGGCCAGAGGAGGCGCCCACCATGGTGCGCACGTTCGCCCTCTATCACGCTGATCCGGTGGCGCCGCAGCAACGCGAGCAGTTGGGCACCCTGCAGGTGACCGTGTCGTTGGCCGGCCTGTACAGCCGCCTGACCGAGATGGCTCTGGCCATCGTTGTGGCAGAACTGGTGCGCGCGGCCGTGCTGGCGTGCGCCATTGTGGTGGGCATGCGGCGACTGATTACACGCCACCTCGAGCGGATTGCCAGTTGGTCGTCGTCTGCGTCGCTGGATCGCCTCCACGAACCGCTGGCGCTGGCACACCGGCGGGCCGGCCAGCATGACGAGATCGATGCCCTGGTGGCGGCCATCAACCGCATGCGACTGTCGTTGCAGGAAGAGATAGCCAAGCGGCGCCAGATGGAGCAGCACAGCCAGCAGTTGGTTGTCGAGAAGGAGGCAGCGGAATTGGCCAATGAGGCCAAGAGCGCCTTTCTGGCGAACATGAGTCACGAGATCCGCACACCGATGAACGCCATCATCGGGATGTCGCAGCTGGCGCTGCAGACCGATCTCGATGCGCGCCAGCGCAACTACATTCACAAGGTGCACGGCTCGGCCAAGCTGCTGCTGGGCATCATCAATGACATCCTTGACTTCTCCAAGATCGAGGCGGGCAAGCTGGACGTGGAGTCTGTGCCCTTCAGTCTGTTTGACACCTTTCAGGCCGTGTCGGATCTGATCGGCCTCAAAGCCGATGAGAAGGGGCTGGAGTTCCTGCTTGTGCAGCCACCCGACCTCCCTGATGGCGTGCGGGGCGATCCTTTGCGCCTGCATCAGGTGCTGGTCAACCTCGCCAGCAATGCCGTGAAGTTCACTGAGCAGGGCGAGGTGGTGGTCGGCGTGGACGTGATCGAGCGCCAGCCTGACGGGGTGACGCTGCGCTTCTTCGTGCGTGACACGGGTATCGGGATGAGCGATGCACAACGTGGGCGGCTGTTCCAGCCGTTTGCGCAAGGCGACAGTTCCACCACCCGCCGGTTCGGGGGCACGGGTCTGGGGCTGGCCATCAGTCAGCGCCTGGTTCATATGATGGGTTCCCGCATCGAGGTCGACAGCGTCGAGGGCCAAGGCAGCACATTCCACTTCACGCTGCGCATGGGTTTGGCACCGGATACGGCGCCGCCGCCTGTTCTGAGCCTGCCTGCGGGTGCGCGCCTGCTTGTGGTGGATGACAACGCGTCTGCTCGGGACATCCTGGCCTCCATGGCCTCCAGACTGGGCTTTGATGTGGCCGAGGCGCCAGATGGCGAGGCCGCTCTGGTTTCTGTGGCGCAAGCGCGTGAGCAGGGGAGGCCCTTTTCGCTGGTGTTGCTGGACTGGAAGATGCCGCGGCTCGATGGGGTGGCCTGTGCGCAGGCGCTCGCCAGCCAGGGCCATGATCGTCCTCAGGTGCTGATGGTCACGGCATTCAACCGCGAGGAGGTCATGTCCCGTTTGCAACAGGCTGGCTTGAGTCTGGCTGCGGTGTTGAGCAAGCCGGTGACCCCGCCAGGGTTGCTGGATGCCTGTCGCCGGGCGTTGGGCCAGGCGACTGCGGTCGAGGCGGGCGGCGCGGGTCTGGCGCGGGGCATGCCACTGGCCCCTGCCGTGGCGAGCTTCGCCTCTCAACTCGAAGGTGCGCGTGTTTTGCTGGTAGAGGACAACGACATCAACCGCGAGTTGGCGATGGAGTTGCTGCAACGCGTCGGGGTGCGGGTGACAGCGGCGCCCGACGGTCAGAGTGCGTTGAACTGCCTGCAGCAGGAGACGTTCGACGCGGTGCTGATGGACTGCCAGATGCCTGGTATGGACGGTTACACCGCCACGCGGCTGATTCGTTCGCAGCCGCAATGGCGCGCCCTGCCCATCATCGCGATGACGGCCAATGCTCTGCTGGGCGACCGTGAGCGTGCGTTGGCGGCCGGCATGGATGATCACGTGGCCAAGCCCATTGATGTCGATGCCCTGTATGGGGCGCTCGCGCGCTGGACGCGCCGCGCGCCGCGCACACAGCCGCTGGATGGGCTGACCCTGCCGGGCATCGACGTGAACACTGGCTTGGCTCGTACGCTGGACAACGAGGCCCTGTACCGCCGCATGTTGCAGATGTTTGCCCAGCGCGAGCACGATTTCGTCGCAAAGTGGCGTGCGGCCCGCGCCAAGGGCGACGAGCAGACCTGCACTCGCCTCTTGCACACCCTGCGCGGCTTGGCGGGCACCATTGGCGCCGAGCCCCTTCAGTCGGCCTGCGGGCAATTGGGCGAGATCATGCAACAAGGCGGCGATGCCGAGCGCGTGGCCCAGGCTTTGTCCTCGATTGATGACAACCTGCAGACGGTGGTCGAGGGTCTGCGTCAACTCAACGACACCCATCCGGCAGGGTGAACCAGTCACGCCAGGGGTGTCGGAAGACCCCTCAAGGGCGCGGCCAGCGCGCCTCGGCCGGCGCGGGGCCGCCATAGGTGATGCGCACCTTGGGATAGACTTTGCCGGTCTCAGGGTCCAGGATGTTCGAGACGCCTTCATAGACCATCAAGCGCGTGCCCGCGATGTCGTAGGTGAGCACGATGGGGTCGACCACGAAGCGCAGCACCGAGTCCGGCTCGACGCGCACGCGTGTGGCTGCCGTCCCCTGGATCGTGACGTCTTCCATGCGGCGTGCCCGGAACTCGTAGCGCGCTGTACGCCCTGCGACGATCAAGCCGAAACGGACAGTCTCCCCGGCACGGATACGCGGCCACAGGTCCATGATGAGCTGGTTGAAGCCCGAATCGGCGGCCACGGGTGCCGGCGCCATCGGCAGGCTGCGCCGCTCTTCTTTGCCTTTGTATGACTTGAAGGCAACGGCATCCGGGTTCTCTGCCACGATGCCCTCCGCATAGCCCTGGGCAGGAATGTCGAGGCGGTAGCGCGGCACGGTGCGGTGAAAACGGTAATCCAGTGTCTTGCGTGCCACTTCCCGGCCTTGCGGGTCGAAGTAGCGCGAGACGCCGCTCAGCACACGGCCATCGGGCGCCGAACTCAGTTCATGTACCTCGGTGTAGAGGTAGCGCTCGGTGGTGAGGTCACGCGCAAAGCCGACCACCGTGTCGCTGGTGGTCTGGGCCGTGGCGGTGCTGCCCCACATCCAGACGGCCAGGCACGCTGCACGCACGGCAGAGGACAAGACGAGGCGGGGCAAGGGCATCATGGAACTCCAATCAGGCGCTCAGGCGCTCAGGCGGGGCGTCGGGGCCAGGGCACGAGCATGCGCGTGCGCTGCATGTAGTCGGCATAGCCAGGCTTGCGCACAGCCAACTCGGCTTCCATCAGCGGCACACCCGAAATCTTGAGGATCAGCAGCAGCATCACGGCCGGCGCGATCAGAGCCCACGGCCACAGCGGGCTGCCCCAGGCCAGCGGCAGGTAAGCCAGCCAGTGCAGGCACTCGAAGAAGTAGTTGGGATGGCGGCTGAGCCGCCACAGGCCCACGTCGCAGACCTCGGCGCTGCGGCCTGGATCCGCCTTGAATCGGCGCAACTGGGCATCCGCGAGCGCCTCGCCCCCCACGGCGGTCAGCAGGATGAGCAGCGCCAAGCCCAGCGCCACCGGCCCGGGGGAGCCCTCTCGGTAAGCGGCCGGCATGAAAGCGCTGGCGGCCAGTGCCAGCGTGAACAGGTTCTGGAACTGGAAGAACCAGAACAGCTTGACGGGTGCGGCCGGGCCCCACTCGGCGCGCAGCCGCGCGTAACGCCAATCCTCGGCCGTGCGCCAGTTGCGCCACCAGAGGTAGCATCCCAGCCGCAATCCCCACAGCCCGCCCATGGCGGCCAGTGTCCAGCGCACCTCGGTCGGCGCGGTGCCCACCCAGGCAAACCAGACCGCCAGGCCGCCGAGCGCCCACGCCCAGATGCCGTCAACAATGCCGGCGTTACCCAGCCGGCGCTGAATCAGCCAGGCCAGGGTTTTGGCGAGAAAGACAAAGACCGCTGCCCAGGCGACGGCCACGAAAGGGGACATGGTGCGCAGACCTCCGTGAGAGCTCTACGCATTCTAGGGCGCCCCGGATGATGGTGCTACCGGTAAGGTTAAAAAAAGACCGATCGGTCAGGACTCATCCTCGCCTAGCACCTTGGGCGTCGTGGCGCGGTGGAAGCCGTTGTAGCGCGGCGCGCCCTTGTGTGGCGCCAGCGGCATCACCGGGCTGTTGAGTGGTGCGCCGCCGTCGATGGCCACCGTCACGCCGGTGACGAAGGCCGCGCCGGGGCTCAGCAGGAAGCAGATCACCGAGCTGACCTCGGCCTCCAGACCCATGCGCTTCATGGGCAGATTGTCCTTGAGGCTACGGATCATGGGGGCCATGGCGGGGCCGTAGCTGTCCATGCCGCTGGAGGCTATCCAGCCCGGTGCCACGGCGTTGACGCGAACATGGGCGTATGCCCACTCGAAGGCCGCCGTCTTGGTGAGGTTGACCATGCCGGCGCGCGCAGCGCCAGAGTGCGCCATCCCCGGCATGCCGTTCCACATGTCGGCCGTCATGTTGACGATGGCGCCGCCGGTCTTGCTCATGGCCTGATTGAAGACCTCACGCATCATCAGGAAGCCACCGGTGAGGTTGTTGGTCACCACCGCGTCGAAGCCCCGCTTGGAGATCGCTGCCATGGGCGAGGGGAACTGGCCCCCGGCGTTGTTCACGAGGCCGTGGATGGCGCCGTGTCGCGCGACGATGTCGGCCACTGCGGCCTTGACCTGGTCCTCATCACGGATGTCGAACGCCTGGGTGTCGACCCGGCCGCCGTCTTCCAGGATCTCGGCCTTGACGCGGGCCAGCTTTTCTTCGTTGCGTCCGGTGATCACGACGGTCGCGCCCAGCGCGGCCAGTTCGTGCGCCACGCAGCGACCGATGCCGCTGCCGCCGCCGGTGACCACGATCACCCGATCCTGAAAGAGGCCGGGACGGAAGACGCTGTCGTAACGGGCTGAGGTGTTCATGCGTACACTCTAGCGTCAAGTGACGTTAACGTCAACGCGTGACGATTAAGGTTAACTACCGATGGTGCGGGCGTGCTGGCGTCACTACGCTGGCCGGGTTATCCCCAGGCTTTGCGACGACGCCATGAACCTCACTCCGTACACCAGCTACTTCAACGAAACGCATGAGATGGTGCGCGACACCACCCGTCGCTTCGTGCAGCAAGAGATCCTGCCGCACATTGGGCAGTGGGAAGAAGAAGGCGGCTTCCCGCGTGAGCTGTACCAGAAGGCGGGCGCGCTGGGGCTGTTGGGCATTGGCCACCCTGAGCGACTGGGCGGCACAGCCGAGAACGACGTGTTCATGAAGCTGGCCGTCAGCGAAGAGCTGATGCGCAGCACCTCGGGCGGCCTCGTGGCCAGCCTGGGCTCGCTGGACATCGGGCTGCCGCCCGTGTGGCGTGGCGCCTCGGCCGAGGTGCAGGACCGTGTGGCACCGGCCGTGCTGCGAGGTGACAAGATCATGGCGCTGGCCATCACCGAGCCCGGCGGCGGTTCGGACGTGGCCAACCTGCGCACCCGTGCCGTGCGCGACGGCGACCACTACGTCGTGAATGGCGCCAAGACCTTCATCACCTCGGGCGTGCGGGCCGACCACTACACCGTGGCCGTGCGCACCGGCGGTGAGGGCTACGCCGGCGTGTCGCTGCTGCTGATCGACAAGGGCACGCCGGGCTTCAGTGTGGGCCGCAACCTCAAGAAGATGGGCTGGTGGGCGTCAGACACGGCCGAACTGTTCTTCGAGGACTGCCGCGTGCCCGTGGGCAACCTGATCGGCCCCGAGAACGCGGGCTTCATGCTCATCATGTCGAACTTCCAGGCCGAGCGCCTGGCCCTGGCCGTGATGGCCTACATGACGGCGCAGATGGCGCTCGACGCATGCCTGGCCTATGTGAAAGAGCGCGTGACCTTTGGCAAGCCGCTGAGCAAGCATCAGGTCATCCGCCACAAGCTGGCCGAGATGGCCACGCAGATCGATGTGGCACGCGAGTACGCCTACCGCGTGGGCGCCCGGATGCAGGCCGGCAAGCCCGCCATCCAGGAGGTGTCGATGGCCAAGAACTTCGCCACCGAGGTCGCTGACAAGGTGACCTACGAGGCGGTGCAGATCTTCGGTGGCATGGGCTACATGCGCGAATCGGTGGTCGAGCGCCTGTACCGCGACAACCGCATCCTGTCGATCGGCGGCGGCACGCACGAGATCATGAACGAGATCATCGCCAAGCAGATGGGGTTGTGACGCCCAGGCGAGGCCTCCGCTGACGGTGGAGCTTCTTCAGCGCACCGGCCGCGAGGCCAACCAGGCCCCACCCGACACCAGTGCCAGCCCGGCCACCAGCCAGGGCGTGAGCGGCTCGTCCAGCAGCGGCACGGCGCCCAGGCCGGCCAGCACGGGCACCAGCGCCACCAGCGCGCCGGTGCGCTCGGCCCCCAGGATGGACACGGCCTTCAGGAACAGAATCATGGCCACGATGGTGGGACCGATGCCCTGGTACAGCGCCTGCAACACCAGCATCGAGGTGGGCACCTGGTCCAGCCCTTTGGGCAGGAACAGCAGGTAGACCGGCAGAAAGACCAGCGTGGAGGCCAGCGCGACAAAGCGCGTCAGCACCCATGGGTCATATACCCACTTCTTGACCAACACACTGTAGGTGGCCCAGGCCACGGAGGCAGCCAGCAGCAGCAGGTCGCCCGGCAGGGTGGAGGGGCCGTGTCCCAGGCCAGCCACCACCGGCACGGCCACGCAGACCACGCCCAAGGCGATCGGGATCAAGGCCAGCAGGCGCTGTCGCGGTGGGCGTGCGCCCAGCAGCCACCATGCCAGTGCGGTGACCAGAAAGGGCTGCATGCCGGGCATCAAGATGCCGCCGTGGGCGGCGGGCGCCAGTTTGAAACCGGCATAGGCCAGCATCAGGAACAGCAAGCCGCCGATCAGCGCCAGGGTCCACAGGCGACGGTCTCGCCAGGTGCCAGCCGGCAGGTTCAGCGAAAACGGCAGCAGCACCAGCGAGGCCGTGCCCAGGCGCAGGGCCACGATGTCCCAGCCGGTCAGCGCGCTCTTGCCGCCCAGCCGCGAGACGAGGATGAAGCCGGCCCAGACCAGCACGGTGGCCAGGGCCGCCGCGTAGCCCTGGGCCAGCTTCGGGTGGGGCGTCTGGTGACTGTCAGACGGTGCCATGGGCGACGGCCACCGCCGTCATGTTGACGATGCGGCGCACGGTCGCCGAGGGGGTCAGGATGTGTACCGGCTGCGCGGCGCCCAGCAGAATGGGCCCCACCGTCACACCCTGGCCGCCCGTCATCTTCAAGACGTTGAACAGGATGTTGGCGGCATCCAGGTTCGGGCAGATGAGGATGTTGGCCGTGCCGTCCAGGGTGGATTCGGGCAGCAGCGTGTGGCGCACCGATTCGCTCAGGGCAGCGTCGCCCTGCATCTCGCCATCAGCGGGCACGTCCGGCATGCGCTCGACGAACAGGTCGCGTGCCCGGCGCATCTTCTTGGCCGAAGGGCGGCTGCTGGAGCCGAACATCGAGTGCGACAGGAAGGCCACGCGCGGGGGCAGGCCGAAGCGCTTGACCTCTTCCACCGCCAGCATGGCGATGTCGGCAAGTTGTTCGGCTGTCGGGTCTTCGTTGACAAAGGTGTCGGCGATGAACAGGTTGTGGTTGTCCAGGATCAACGCGTTCAAGGCGGCCAGGCCATGGGCCTCGGGACGTACGCCAATCACGTCGCGCACGTGCTCGAGGTGGAAGTCATAGCGGCCGATGACGCCGCAGATCATGCCGTCGGCGTCGCCCATCTTGACCAGCAGCGTGGCGATCAGCGAGTTCGAGCGGCGCACGACCACCTTGGCCAGCTCGGGCGAGATGCCATCGCGGGCGCGCAGCTTGTGATAGGCCTCGCAGTAGGCGCGGAAGCGGTCGTCCTTGCCAGGGTTGACGATCTCGCAGTTCTCGCCGGGCACCAGGCGCAGGCCGGCACGCTCGGCGCGCTGGGTGATCACCTCGGGGCGGCCCACCAGGATGGGGCGCGCGATGCCCTCGTCTATGGCGATCTGGGCGGCGCGCAGCACGCGTTCGTCTTCACCCTCGGCATAAGCGATGCGCTTCGGTGCAGCCTTGGCGCCGAGGAACAACGGCCGCATGAACAGGCCGGTGTTGGTCACGAACTGAGACAGCGATTCGCGGTAGGCCTTGAGATCCTGGATGGGGCGCGTGGCCACGCCCGAGGCGGCGGCGGCCTCCGCCACGGCCGGCGCGATGCGCAGGATCAGGCGTGAATCGAACGGCGTGGGGATGAGGTAATCCGGCCCGAAGCGCAACTCACGGCCCGGGTAGGCGGCAGCCACTTCATCCGAGATTTCGGCCTTGGCCAGGTCGGCGATCTGGCGCACACAGGCCAGCTTCATGGCCTCGGTGATCTTGGTGGCGCCGCAGTCCAGCGCACCCCGGAAGATGTAGGGGAAGCACAGGACGTTGTTGACCTGGTTGGGGTAGTCCGACCGGCCCGTGGCGATGATGCAATCAGGGCGGGCGGCCTTGGCGATCTCGGGCCGGATCTCGGGCTCGGGATTGGCCAGTGCGAGGATCAGCGGCTTGTCGGCCATGGTCTTGACCATTTCGGCCGTGAGCACGCCCGCGGTCGAGCAGCCCAGGAACACGTCGGCGCCATCCACCACATCGGCCAAGGTGCGCGCCGAGGTGATCTGGCAGAAGCGCTGCTTGGATTCATCGAGCTTGCCGGCCAGCGCGTCGGCGCGCTCGCTCTGGATCAGGCCCTTGGAGTCGCACACGAAGACGTTCTTGCGCTGCACGCCCAGGCCCACCATCACTTCCAGGCAGGCAATGGCCGCGGCGCCCGCGCCGGAGACGGCGATCTTGACCTGATCGATCTGCTTGCCCACCAGCTCCAGCCCGTTGAGCAGGGCGGCGCTGGAGATGATGGCCGTGCCGTGCTGGTCATCGTGGAAGACGGGAATGTTCAGGCGGTCCGACAGCTTCTTCTCGATGTAGAAGCACTCGGGGGCCTTGATGTCTTCGAGGTTGATGCCGCCCAGCGTGGGCTCGAGCGCCGCAATGATCTCGACGAGCTTGTCCGGGTCGCGCTCGGCCAGCTCGATGTCGAAGACGTCGATGCCAGCGAATTTCTTGAACAGGCAGCCCTTGCCTTCCATCACCGGCTTGGAGGCCAGCGGTCCGATGTCGCCCAGACCGAGCACGGCCGTGCCGTTGGTGATGACCGCCACCAGGTTGCCGCGCGAGGTGTACTCGGCCGCCAGCGTCGGATCCTGCTCGATGGCCAGACAGGGATAGGCCACGCCAGGTGAGTAGGCCAGCGACAGATCACGCTGGTTGGACAGCGGCTTGGTCGGCGTCACCGAGACCTTGCCGCGGGTGGGCAGGCGGTGGAACTCCAGCGCGGCGTCGCGCAAGGCTTGTTCGGCGTCAGACAGGGGCTTGTCGGCACTCATAAAAAGAACGGCGGTTGGCGGGGAGAGGATTTTTCCGGCGGGGCGTGCATGGTAAGCGATTCGCCTGCGCCCATCTGGCAACGCCTGTGTCAACATGAGGTCTGTGCGGGGCCTGGGAGGGTGCATTTCCCGTGGTGAAATCAAGTTTCCCGCTGGCGTGCCGATTCAACCGGCATTACCTTCCCATTCAGGCAGTTCACAGGGATGACCCCAGCCCCAGAGTCCACGCTCCAGCGATGGCGCACGCAGCTTCACAGCCTGTGGCGTGAGGTGGTGCCGCATGAGACCGTGGACGGCCCCCTGGTGCGCCACTTTCGCGCACGGCAGATTCAGGCCTTGCTGGCCCTGCTGCCGCTGATTGCCACGGGCAACGCGATCAACACCGTCATCATCGCCTGGTACTTCTGGGACCAGCTGCCGCATGCCTGGCTGGTGGGCTGGTGTCTGACGGCCACCGTCTCGCTCATGGTGGCCTACGTCTGGTGGGGCAAGCTCATCCAGCGTGGCCGGCGTCCCACCGCAGAGGCCTCTTCGGTGCCACTGGTGATGGGGCAGGTGGTGTTCTTCTCGGCCATCTGGTGCGCGATGCCGGTGCTCGTGTTTCCGGGAGCGGATCACAACGGCGCCATGCTGATTGCCACGGTGATCGTGGGCATGATCTGTGGCGGGGCTTTCATGCTCGCGCCGCTGGCGCCCGCTGCGCTCACCTATGTTGGCGCCATGGGCGTGGCCAGCGCCGTGGGGCTGTTGCGCTCGTCTTATGCAAGCAGCATGGCGCTGATGCTCTTGCTGGCCGTGTACTCGGTGATCATGTCGGGCGTGGCTTTGACCAGTGCCCGGGTCTTCCTCAGCCGCCTGCGTGCCGAAGCAGAGACCGACCGGCAAAAACAACTGGTCGACCTACTGCTGCGCGATTTCGAGGAGCACGCCTCCGATTGGCTGTGGGAGATCTCGCCCACCGGTCATTTGCGCCATGTGTCGGCCCGGCTGGCCGAGTCGTTCGGCTTGCCTGCCAAGCAGTTGGTGCAGCGCTCATTCATCGAGCTGCTGTCGTGGATGCGGCCGGCTGACGACCCGGACGCGGCCCAGGCGCTTGCCCGGCTGACCTCGTGCATGCGCATGGGGCAGCCTTTTCGCGATCTGGAACTGCCCGTCGAGGTCGGCAATGAGTTGCGCTGGTGGTCGCTCTCCGCCAAGCCCTTGTATGACGAAAGCGGCCGTGCGGCGGGCTGGCGTGGTGTGGGCGCCGATGTCACGCACACACGCCAGGCCCGTGACGAGCTGGCCCGGCTGGCCAACTATGACGCGTTGACCGGCCTGGCCAACCGGCACCGCTTCAGCAAGGAGCTGGACCGGCTGGCGAGCGATCCGTCGGTGTCGACGCGGGCCTGTGCACTGCTGTTTCTGGACCTGGACAACTTCAAGACCATCAACGACTCCCTGGGCCACGGGGTAGGCGACCAGTTGCTGCGGCGTGTGGGCGCCCGTTTGCGCACGTGCGTCGGCGAGGGCGACCTGCTCGCGCGGCTGGGTGGCGATGAGTTCGCCTTGCTGACCTGGCGGCATGCCTCGGTCGAGGCGGCCGCCACACTGGCAGACCGGCTGCTGACGCTGTTGTCCGACCCATGCCAGCTCGACGACGTGATGGTCGAGGTCCGCGCCAGCATCGGCGTGGCCCTGGCGCCGCGCGACGGAGCCGACCCACAATCGCTGCTGCAATGCGCCGACCTGGCCTTGTATGCTGCCAAGGCTGCAGGGCGCAACACGTTCCGCTTCTTCGATGTCAGCATGGCCGAGACAGCCCGTGCCCGGGCGCGGCTGCAGCACGAGCTTGGCATGGCGCTGGCAGCCGAGCAGTTCACGCTGTTCTTCCAGCCCCAGTTGCGGCTGGACAGCGGCGAGGTCATCGGATTCGAGGCGCTGGTGCGCTGGCAGCACTCCGAGCGCGGCCTGATCGGGCCGGGCGAGTTCATTCCGGTGGCCGAAGAAACCGGCCAGATCGTGCACCTGGGCACCTGGGTGCTGCGCGAGGCCTGCCGCCAGGCCAGCCGCTGGCCGGGCGAGTTGCGGGTGGCGGTGAACCTGTCGGCCGTGCAGTTCCGCAGCAGTTCGCTCATCGAGCTGGTGGATGATGCGCTGGCGCGCAGCGGCCTGGCGCCCGAGCGGCTCGAGCTGGAGATCACCGAATCGGCGCTGATCGAGGATCACGATGGCGCGCAGGCCACCCTGATGGCGTTGCGCAGCCGGGGCGTGCGCGTGGCCATGGACGACTTTGGCACCGGCTACTCATCGCTGGCCTACCTGCGCCGCTTCACGCTGGACAAGCTCAAGATCGACGGCATGTTCGTGCGCTCGCTCGACAGCGATGCCGATGCTCAAGCGGTGGTGACGGCCATCATCAGCCTGGCCCGGGCGCTGCGGCTGGAAACCACCGCCGAAGGCATCGAAACGGGCGAGCAGCTGGTGATGCTGCGGGCGCTGGGATGCGACGACGTGCAGGGCTACCTGATTGCGCGCCCCATGCCGGCAGGCGACGTGCCCGACTACCTGGCGCGCACCCACGCCGCCCTGGTCTGAGGGGGGGCTTCGCGGACAGCGGAACCTCCTGCCGCGTGCGGCATCCATCTGGCGTCGCCGTCTCCCGACAACGCGGGATCGGCAATGTCATGGCCCGGTGATACATTGCAGCGATCCGGCAGCGGCTCGGGCGTTGCCATGTCCAGACTGTTCAAACAGAGGAACGAACGATGAAGTGGATGCAAGTCTTGATGCGTTGGATGTGGGCCTCCTTCTTCCTGGTGGCCAGCCTGGGTGCCCAGGCCGCGTCGCCGACCGGCGAGTACGTGCTTGGCCCGGGGGACACGATCCGTATCTCGGTGTTCCAGAGTCCTGACCTCTTGCTGGAAACCCGCATCAGCGAGGCCGGCACCATCTCCTACCCGCTGCTGGGCGCCGTGAAGATCGGCGGCCTGACGGTCAGCCAGGCCGAGCAGCGTCTGGCCACGGGCCTGCGTGATGGCAACTTCCTGAGGCAGCCCCAGGTCTCGATCCTGGTGCTGACCGTCAAGTCGAACCAGGTGTCGGTGCTGGGCTATGTGAACCGCCCCGGCCGCTATCCGCTCGAGGCGGGCACGTCCAAGGTCAGCGAGGTGCTGGCGCAGGCTGGCGGCATCCTGCCGGGCAACGGCTCCGAGCTCATTGTGGTCACGGGCACGCGCGACAACAAGCCTTTCCGCAAGGAAATCGACTTCCCGATGATCTTCTCGGCCGCGGGCGTCAACAATGACATCGTGCTGCAGAACGGCGACGCCATCTTCGTCGACCGCGCTCCGCAGATCTACATCTACGGCGAAGTGCAGCGCCCGGGCGCCCAGATCCTGCTGCGTGACACCACGCTGCTGCAGGCGCTGGCCACTGGCGGCGGCCTGACCCTGCGCGGCACCGAGCGCGGCATCCGCGTGCACCGCCGTGATGCGTCGGGCTCAGTCAACGTGATTCAGCCGGGCATGAACGACAAGCTCCAGCCCGGCGACGTGATCTACGTGCGCGAAAGCCTGTTCTGATCAGGCCGGCCGCTGCCAGGCGGCCGCGTAAAAGCCGTCTGTGGCGTGGCGATGAGGCCACAGCCGCAGATGGCCAGCGGGGGTGACCAGCTCATCGGCCCGCGAGACACCGGCCTGCGTCAGCAGGTCGGCTGCATTCAGGGGTTGCAATTCGGGCTGTTCGGCCTGGAAGGCCGCCACCACGTCTTCGTTTTCCGCTGGTAGCAGGCTGCAGGTGGCGTACACCAGTCGGCCACCCGGTTTGAGCAGGCGCACGGCGCTGCGCAGGATGGCCAACTGCTTTTCGCGCAACTCCTGCACGGCCTGCGGGCTCTGGCGCCACTTCAGATCCGGGTTGCGGCGCAGTGTGCCCAGGCCGGAGCAGGGCGCATCCACCAGCACGCGGTCGATCTTGCCGCTCAGGCGCTTGATGCGCTCGTCGCGCTCGTGCGCGATCTGCGCGGCGTACACATTCGACAGGCCGCTGCGGGCCAGCCGAGGCTTGAGGTTGTCCAGCCGGTGGCCCGAGACATCGAATGCGTACAGGCGGCCGGTGTTGCGCATCATGGCGCCCAGCGCCAGCGTCTTGCCACCGGCGCCGGCACAGAAATCGACCACCATCTCGCCGCGCTTGGCGCCGGTCATCAGTGCAAGCAGCTGGCTGCCTTCGTCTTGCACCTCCACATGGCCGCCGGTGTACAACGGCAACTTCTGCAGCGCGGGCTTGCCCTGCATGCGCAGGCCAATGGGCGAGTAAGGGGTGGGCTCGGCAGTCAGGCCGGCTTCGGCCAGCGCCTTGATCACCTCATCGCGCCGGGTCTTGATTTCGTTGACACGCAGGTCGAGCGGGGCGCCCGCCGAGAAGGTCTCGACCAGCGCCCAGAAACCTTCGTCACCCAGCTCAGCCTTCAACGGGTTGGCCAGCCAGTCGGGCAGGTTGTGGCGCAACTTGTCGGGCAGGGTGCTGCGGTCGATGGTCTGGGCGTGTTCCAGCCAGCGGAGTTCGTCGGGACTGAGCGCGTTTTTCAGCACATGGGGCTGGCCCTGCCAGGCCAGGATGGCCAGGCGGCGCTCCATCGGGCCCTGGCCCGATTGCGCCAGGTTGGCCCACAGCAGGCGCTGGCGCAGCACCGCGTAGGCCGTCTCGGCCAGCGCATGGCGCTCACGCACGCCCAGCGCCTTCTGGCGCCGAAAGAACAGGGAAACGAGGCTGTCGGCCGGGGCGTCGAGCTTGAGTACCTCACGGACGAGCTGCGTCGTGAGGTCGAGGAGGGCTTTGGGATGCATGGGCAGGATTATCCCGCGCCCGCTCCCATTCCGGGGGCGCCCACAGGTGTTTCAGGCGTTGGCCGAGCGGCCCGGGCCGGGCCATGTCCTGGAGCATGTGCACCCACTCGTGCAGCGTCAGCCACAGCGGGTTGTGGCTGCGCACCTGGCGCACCAAGCCGTAGTCGACCGCTTCGCGCTCTTCGACAAAAGTGCCGAACAGGCGATCGAAGACGATCAGTGTGCCGCCGTAATTGCGATCGATGTAGGCCGGGTTGCGACCGTGGTGCGCCCGGTGGTGCGAGGGGGTGTTGAAGATCAACTCGATGGGCGCGGGCAGCTTGCCCACCCACTGGGTGTGGATGAAGAACTGGTAGGCCAGGTTGACTGACAGGGCAAACAACACCCAGCGCGGCTCGAAGCCGATGAACACCATGGGCGTGTAGAACAACCAGTTGCCCGCAAAGCTGTAGAGCCAGCTCTGGCGCATGGCGGTCGTGAAGTTCATGTGCTCTGAGCCGTGGTGCACCACGTGGGCGCACCAGAACCAGCGGATGCGGTGGCTGGCCCGATGGAACCAGTAGTAGCAGAACTCCACCCCCAGGTAGAGGGCAGCAAAGCTCCACACTGTGACCTCGATGGTGGCCAGGCGATGGGCGTAAGCCCAGTTCATGGCCGGCAGCACGAAGGCCACGACCAGCATCACGTCGAGCAGGGTGTAGATGCCGCCCAGGGTCATGCTGTCCAGCGAGTCGCGCAGGGCATACACCGGACGGCCGTCCGGCCCGTTCGCGCGCCTCATGCGCCACCACTCCATCACCACCGTGACAAAAAACACCGGGGTCAGCAGCACCAGCACCCAGTCCCGGACATCGGTCTGACTGGCGAATGCGTGGGCTGTACTGAGGGCGGCAGACAAGTCGGTCATGCAGATGAGGCTAAGCGTCAGTCGACGTCATCTTGGCGCGTCACTTTGACGGGCGCTTGACCGGCGCGGCCAATTTCTTGACCTATTACGACATCGTGCATGGGAACCCCTCCCGTGAACTACCGATGGTCAGCGTGCACGGGGCTGGGCATGATCTGCGCATCCCGGGGTGACAACACTATGTCAGAGTCGCGTATTGCCGCATCCTATGCCCGCCTGCTCTATGAGTATCTTGAGCGGCAGGGCGTCCAGCCTGCCATGCTGCTCGGCGGCGAACTGGATCCGGCCCAGCATTTCGTGCCCATGTCGCAGTGGCGACAGTGGCTCGAGATGGTTGATCAGCATGAAGGCCACCGGCCCGCGCTGGGCATCCGCATTGCGGAAGGCATCCGCGCCCAGCACTTCGGTGTTGTGGGCTATGCCGCGCTGGCCTGCGCCAACCTGGGCGAGGCCTTGCAGCGCATGGAGCGCTTCCATGCGTCGGTCTACGACGCCAACCCCGCCACCGTCAGCATGCGTGGCGATGCGGTCTGTATCGAGTGGGGCGTGGCCCGTGGGCGGCCGGGCGCGCTGGCCGACGAGACGGCCATTGCCTCGCTCGTGCAACTGATGCGCGATCTGGCGGGGCGCCACATTCCGCTGCGTGCGGTGGAGTTCGTCAACCCGGCGCCGCCCGACCTGCGGCCCTACACCGCTTTCTTTGGTGGCGATGTGCGCTTCGACCAGCCGGTGACCCGCCTTGTGCTGGAGGCCGCATGGCTGGCTCAGCCCTTGCGCAAGTCGGATCCGGCGCTGTTGTCCATGCTGGATCAGCAGGCTGAAACGCTGTTGCAACGCGTGGCGCAGGTGCCGTCGGCCGTTGATGCATGGCGACGCACGCTGGTACCGCTGATCCGCCAGGGGCGCACCACGCTGGCCGAACTGGCGCAGGCCCACCACACCAGCCCGCGCAGCTTGCAGCGCCGCCTGGCTGACCAGGGCACCACCTTCCAGGCGCTGCTGGACGACACCCGCCGCCATCTGGCCGAGGCCCACCTGCGCGAAGGACGCCTGGACCTGGCGGAGATCGCCCTGCTGCTGGGCTACTCGGAGCAGAGCGCGTTCACGCGGGCCTTCCGCTCGTGGACGGGGTTGCCGCCTGCGCAATGGCGCCGTGCGCTCGGCCGGAGCCGCGCGTGAGCCTGTCGCCACTGCATGCCATGGCGCCCGGTCGATCGCCCCTTGCTTCGTCGCTGCCTGTCGCGCCGGCGCGGGTGGTCGATGCCGGCCTGCCGCGTCTGGGGCGCTATGCCGGCTGTGCCGAGGTGGTCGACCTGAGCGAGTTGCAGGCGCCCTGGGCCCGCTCAGCGCTGTGGCGACGCTTCCGCCATAAGCGCTGGCAGTACGTGGGCATGGGCTCGGGCGAGCTGTTTGTGGGCATCGCGATCGTGGACCTGGGCTGGGCCATGACGGCCTTCGTCTACGTGTTTGACCGGCTGCGGCGGCGTCTACTGGCCGACTGGTCCGCCGATGCACTGCCCGTATGGGGCGGGGCAGTGTCCAACGAGCCCGTCCGGGGCATGACGGCGACCTTCCGTGGCAACGGCGCGCAGGTTCGGCTTGGCCATGCCGACGACGATGTGCTGGTGGTGCATGCCGCGGTACCTGGCATCAACCTGCAGGCCCGGCTCGACATGGCCGGCAGCCCCCCTTTCCTGCTGGCCGTCGGGCCTGTTGAGGGGGGCTCGGTGCACACGACACACAAATCGCCTGGCTTGCCCGTGAGCGGATGGGTCGCTGTGGAGGGCGAGCGCCGCGCGCTGGATGGCGCAGTGGGCTGTCTGGACAGCTCCAACGGGTTACTTCCCCGTCAGACCAGCTGGCGCTGGGCGTGTGCGCACGACGAGCGTATTGGCTTCAACCTGCAGGCTGGCTACTTCGGTGGCCATGAAAACGCCTTGTGGCTCGACGGCATGCTGCACCCGCTGGGCCGCGCCGAGTTCGACTTTGACCCGCAGAACCCGCTGCAGGAATGGCGAATCCACACCGACGACGGCCTGCTCGATCTGCGCTTCCAGCCTGAAGGGGCCCGTCAGGCCGACCGGCACCTGGGCCTGGCGGCCAGCCGCTACGTGCAGCCCGTGGGCACCTTCCATGGCACGGTGCGCGCCTCGGTACACGAGCCGTGGCGCATGGTGGAGCACCTGGTCGGTGTCACCGAAGACCACGACTCGCTCTGGTAGCCCGGGCCGCTTCGGCCACTCATTCGTACTTCAGCCGCGCGTCGTTGGGAATGCCTGCAATCGGGCATTCCGCCGTGCCCACCGTGGGCCGCGTGATGGCCTCGACCTTGGCCTGGGTGGCTGCCGGATCGGTGATCCACTCGCGATAAAAGTCGTATGGGCATTCGGCCACGCCCTTGTCGCCTTCACCCGAGTTGATCTTGCCCGTGTAGCCGCGGTGCAGCAGTTTGAACAGGTGGTTCTGGGACTGCGCGGTGGAGCGGGCGTCGCGGATCAAGCGCTTGCTCAGCTGCGCGTACTGGATGCCGTAGTCTTCTTCGCCGCATTCGCCCAGCGTGCGCCCGTCAAAGCCGATGATGGCGCTGTGCCCGAAGTAGCTGTAGACGCCATCGAAGCCCGCGGCATTGGCCACCGCCACGTAGCTGTTGTTGGCCCACGCCATGGCCTTGGCCATCAGCACCTGCTGGTCCTTGGCGGGGTACATATAGCCCTGGCAGCGCACGATCAGCTCGGCGCCCTTCATCGCACAGTCGCGCCAGATCTCGGGGTAGTTGCCGTCATCGCAGATGATGAGGCTGACCTTCAAGCCCTTGGGGCCGTCCGACACATAGGTCTTGTCGCCGGGGTACCAGCCTTCGATGGGCGTCCACGGCATGATCTTGCGGTACTTCTGGACGATCTCGCCCTGGTCGTTCATCAGGATCAGCGTGTTGTAGGGCACCTTTGCCGGGTGATCTTCGTGGCGCTCGCCGGTCAACGAAAACACGCCCCAGACCTTGGCGTTGCGGCAGGCCTGGGCAAAGATCTCTGTGACCTCACCCGGGATGGTCACGGCCGTGTCCATCATCTCCTGCTTGTCATACATGATCCCGTGCGTGCTGTACTCGGGAAAGATGACCAGGTCCAGACCGGGCAGGCCAAGCTTCATGCCTTCGATCATCTGTCTGATCTTGTGGGCGTTGGCGATGACCTCGGCCGTAGTGTGCAGCCGGGGCATCTTGTAGTTGACCACTGCGACGCCGACGGTGTCGTCGCTGCTGGAGATATCGCCGTGCAACATGTTGGGCTCCTTGTGGGATGGTGGCAACCCGTTGATTCTGGGAAGTCACCGTCGCGCGCCCAATACGTTGTTTGACGTACGTGGCGCGGACTCAACCGCGCATCAGCTTGCGCGACAGCCACACCGAGCTGGGCTGGTACCACGAGCCCAGCAGGCGCACGAAGAAGTCCATCACCTTGGCGTCGGCACCCACCAGCACGCGGCGCTGGTTGCGCTCGACCGCGCGCAGGATTTGCTGCGCAGCGCTCTCGGCCGTGGTCATGTTGAGCATCTGGTCGAAGCGCGCGCGGGCGGCTTCAGCCCGGCCGCCTGTGGCGCGGTCCATGCTCGCATCCATCTTGGCAGCGCGGGCGATGTTGGTGCGGATGCCGCCCGGGTGCACGCTGGTGGCGCTCACGCCGCAGCGCTCCAGATCGAGCTCCTGCCGCAAGGCTTCGGTGAAGCCGCGCACCGCGAACTTGCTGGCGTTGTAGGTGCCTTGGGTCGGCGAGGCCAGCAGGCCGAACAGGCTGGAGGTGTTGACGATGTGGCCCTCGCCGGCGCGCTTGAGGTGCGGCAAAAAGGCCTGCGTGCCCCACACCACGCCCCAGAAGTTGATGCCCATGATCCACTCGAAATCGTCGGGCTTGACGGTTTCAATGAAGGCGCCCAGCGCCACCCCTGCGTTGTTGAACACCAGGTTGACCTTGCCGTGGTCTCGGGCCACGGCATCGGCCCAGGCATAAACGGCTTCGCGGTCGGCCACATCCAGGCGCTGGGTCGTGACCTTCACGCCGTGCTGGCTGGCCATGCGGGCCGTCTCAGCCAGGCCCGCCTCGTTGACATCGCTCAGCGCCAGGTGGCAGCCGCGGCGCGCCAGCTCGACGGCCAGCGTGCGGCCCATGCCCGACGCGGCGCCGGTGATGGCGGCCACCTTGTTCTTGAAGTCCTTCATGGTGTCTCCTCGGTCTGATGCCGATGTTGTCTGGAATATGGGCCTGAGCGCGCGGGACGCGCTTCAGGTGAAGCGGTGGTGCGCGGGCTTGAAGCCCTTGCACATCTGGCGGAAGGTGAAGCTGAAGCCGGGGAACATGGCGATCACGTGACCGCTCTTGCTCTTGTACCAACTGTTGCAGCCACCCCAGTGCCACACCGTCTTCTTCATCTCGCGGTGGATCATGCCCGTGTAGTCGGCTTCGGCCTGCGTCGTCACCTCGATGGTCTTGGCGCCTTTCTTCTCGGTGCTGGCGATGGCGCGGCGGATGTACTCCATTTGCGCTTCGATCACAAAGATGGCCGAGGTGTGGCCGATGCCGGTGTTCGGGCCCGTGACCACGAACAGGTTGGGGAAGCCCGGCATCATCGTGCCCAGGTAGGCGCGCGGGTACTCGGCCCAGTACTGCGCCACGGTGGTGCCGCCCTGGCCGATGACCGGGTAGCTGATCACCCCGTCAGTGGCGTCATAGCCGGTGGCGTACACGATGGCATCCACATCGACCTGCTCGCCCTTGGTGGTGAGGATGCCGCGCTCGTTGATTTCGGCGATGCCGTCATCCTTGGTGTGCAGTGACACATTGGGGCGAGCCAGGGCCGGGTACAGCGTGCTCGACAGGATGATGCGCTTGCAGCCGATGGTGAAGTCGGGCGTGACCGCCGCCTGCATTTTCGGGTCTTTGAGTTGCGCCTTGATGTGCCTTTCTGCCGGGCGTTGGGCCAGCAGGTGCAGGCCGAGTTTGCTGTACTTGAAGCCCAGCATGCGCAACTCAAGCTCCCAGTAGATGGCGGTGCGCAGGGCCTTGTAGATCAGCTTGTTGCCCAGCAGGGCGCGCTGCCAGGGCTTGAACACGCGGTCAGGTCGCGGCAGCACCCAGTGCGGTGTGCGCTGGAACACATGCAGGTGGCCCACCTCTGGCGCGATGGCTGGGATCACTTGCGCGGCCGAGGCGCCGCTGCCGATGATGGCGACGCGCTTGCCAGCCAGCTTGTAATCGTGGTTCCAGTTGTTGGTGTGCCAGGTGGTGCCCTGGAACGTGTCGCGCCCCTTGAAGTTCGGAATCACGGGCGTGGAGAGGGGACCGGAGGCATTGATCAGGTACTTGGCCAGGAACTGGCCCTGAGTGGCCGTGTCGATCACCCACAGCTTGCGCGCCTCGTCCCACTGCACCTGCTGCACATCGGCGTTCAGGCGAACCTTGTCAGCCAGCTTGTGTTTCTTGATGCAGTACTTGGTGTACTCCACCAGCTCATGCTGCTCGGCAAACATCTGTGACCAGGGATAGGGCTCGAACGACAGCGAGTAAAGCGGCGACTGCACGTCCACCGCTGCGCCGGGGTAGCTGTTCTGACTCCATGTGCCCCCGATCCAGGGGCGACGCTCCAGGATGAGGAAATCATCGATGCCGATCTGACGCAGGTTGTGTGCGGCGGCCTGGCCGCCAAAGCCGCTGCCGATGATGATCGCGGTGTACTGCTGCATGGTGTGCGGACGCGCCGAGGGCGCGACAAGTGAAGATGGTTGTCGTCAGTTTACAAGTGACGACGAATATCGTCAAATACGGGTATGACCCGACCCCATGTTCCCGTGGTGCCCGGCCGCGCCTATGCTGGAGAAAGTCTGGCCGAGCGCGTGGCGCGTCGCCGCTTGCAGTTTCTGGATGCCGGCCTGGAAGTGTTTGGCACCACCGGCTACCGAACCGCCACAGTGCGGCAGCTGTGTCGTCAGGCTGAATTGACCGATCGCTACTTTTACGAATCGTTCGAGGGAACCGAAGACCTGTTGATGGCCGTGTACGCACAGCAGTTCGAAGAGCTGCAACGCACCGTGATCGCCGCGCTGCAGCAGGAGGACGTTCAGAGCGACCCCATGGCGGCGGTGCGCGCGGGCCTGCATGCCTTGTTCACCATGGCGTCCGATCCGCGCGTGGCACGCGTGTGCTGGCTGGAGGTACTGGGCGTCAGCCCACGGGTGGATGCCATGTACACGCGCACCTTCGACGGTTTTGCCGATCTCGTAATCGGCTTCGCGCGGCGTTACGTGCCTCAATGGGAGCTGAGTGACGAAGAGGCACGGATGCTGGGCCTGGCCCTTGTGGGTGGCGTGAGCCAGACGGTGACGCACTGGCTCCTGGGTCAGTACCGCGAAAGCCGTGAGACCTTGGTCAACGTCACAGCGCGCGTGTTCGAAGGCGTGCTATTGACGTTGAGGCCCTCGGGGCTCACGCCCCGTTGAGGCCGTTCAGAACTCACTCGGCGCCAGGGGCGCTGAGTTCGCTCACACCCGCTGCATGGCGCTGGCGTGTTTGCTGCTTTCCGATGAACGTTTCGAGGGCCCGGGCCAGCTTGTCGGCCGCGGCGTCGACGGCCTGCGCCACGGTGGGCGCGTTGGCCGTCACGGCCATAGGCTGGTGACCAGCGGGGCGGGCCTCCAGCGTGCAGCGGATGTCGGTCTCGCCGCCCTTGGGGCCATTGGTGTCGCTGATGTGCGCTTCCACGCGCGTCAGGTACTCCCCAAAGCGGCGGATGTTGCCCTCGATCATCATGGCCACTTCGGCCTGCAGCGATTCACCGCCCTTGATGTCCTGGCTGGCGTTGACTTCGATGTGCATGCTGTGCTCCTTGTCGTGAAGGTGGCGAACGGATCCCGCACGGATCTTGACCGCGGGTGCCTTGATCCTAGCGGCAATCAGCGTACCACGCACATCAGGGTGCTCAGTGACTGATCATCCACGGCCGCTTGCTGGGGAAGGCCTTGGCGCCGTTGGCTGCGGTCACCGTGGCGCTGCGGATGCCTTTGCTGGTGTTGCAGCAACCGCAGCCCGAGGGGTGACGCAAGCGCCCATAGGCGCCCTCCTGATAGCCCTGGGAGCTCATGGGGGTATGGCGAGCCGCCTCGTTGCGGTCCATGGCGGTGCGCGTGTCGCTGCTCAGGCAAGCCAGGCGCGGGGCGGTCGCGAACACGCGCGGCGAAGCCGTGCCGCAGTCCGGGCAGGTCGCCGGCTCGTTGCGGTCGGCCAGACTGCGAAAGGCGTCGAAGCCCCCGCAATCGGGGCAGGCGTAGTCGTAGGTGGGCATGCGGGGGCTCCTGTCTCAGTGCGGCTGGGTTACTTCACGATGTCGTACGAGATCGGCATGTCGATGCTGCCGTCGAGCATCTTCACGGGGCCGGCCGCAGTCGGGTTGATGTCGAACTCGAAAATCTCCGTGGGCAGCCACAGCGTGGCGCAGGCATTGGGAATGTCGACCACCCCGCTGATGTGACCCTGCACTGGCGCCGTGCCCAGGATGGAGTAGGCCTGGGCCTTGGTGTAGCCGAACTTGGTCAGGTACTCGATGGCGTTCAGGCAGGCCTGGCGGTAGGCCACGTGCACGTCGAGGTAGTGCTGCTTGCCCTGCTCGTCGACCGAGATGCCTTCGAAGATCAGGTAATCCTTGTAGTTGGGGGTGATCGGGCTGGGCTTGAAGATCGGGTTCTTGATGCCGTACTTGGCCATGCCGCCCTTGATCAGCGTCACGCGCATGTGCACCCAGCCGGCCATCTCGATGGCGCCGCAGAAGGTGATCTCGCCGTCGCCCTGGCTGAAGTGCAGGTCGCCCACGCTCAGGCCGGCGCCTTCCACATACACGGGGAAAAAGATCTTGGAGCCGCGCGACAGGTCCTTGATGTCGCAGTTGCCGCCGTGTTCGCGCGGGGGCACGGTGCGGGCGCCCTCGGCCGCGATCTTGTCCTTCAGCTCACCGGTGGCCTTGCCCGCGTGCGTGGTCTTGGCAAACGGCGGGTTGGCCAGAGGGGGCACGCGATCGGGCTGCGTGGCGATGAAATCGACCTCGCGCTCGTTCCACATGGCCAGCATCTTGGGGTCGGGCAGGCAGCCGATCAGGCCGGGGTGGATGAGTCCGGCGAACTCGACGCCGGGGATGTGGCGGCTCTTGGTGAACATGCCATTGAAGTCCCAGATGGACTTCTGCGCATGCGGGAAGTGCTCGGTCAGGAAGCCGCCACCGTTGTTCTTGCTGAAAAAGCCGTTGAAGCCCCACAGGCTGTCGGCCTTGGCGCCGATGTCGAGCAGGTCGACCACCAACAGGTCGCCAGGCTCGGCGCCCTTGACGCCCACCGGGCCCGACAGGAAGTGCACGGTGGTGAGGTCCACATCGCGCACGTCATCGGCGCTGTCGTTGTTCTGGATGTAGCCGCCCGTCCAGTCGTAGGTTTCGAGCACGAAGTCGTCGCCCGGGTTGACCCAGCAGGCCATCGGGATGTCCGGGTGCCAGCGGTTGTGCACCATCGGGTTGTTGTAAGGGGAGTCTTTGAGATCGACCTTGATCAGGGTGTCGGGCATGGCGTGCTCCTTGGTACGAACGAATCAGACGGACAGATAGGCTTTGATGCGGTCGGCATCCGTGTCGGCGCGGGTGGTTTCGTGCACCAGCCGGCCGCCCTCGATCACGAACAGGCGGTCGGCCACGTCCATGGCGAAGCTCAGCACCTGTTCGCTCACGACGATGGTGATCTCGCGCAGCTTGCGGATCTCGTTGAGCGCCTTGGCGATGTCTTTGATGATCGAAGGCTGGATGCCCTCAGTGGGCTCATCGAGCAGCAGGACCTTGGGGTTGGTGACCAGCGCCCGCGCGATGGCGAGCTGTTGCTGCTGGCCACCCGAGAGGTTGCCGCCCTTGCGGTGCTTCATGTCGAACAGCACGGGAAAGAGCGCATAGATGTCATCGGGGATGCGCTTGCTCTTGCTGTTTTCCAGGCCGGTCTGGATGTTCTCTTCGACCGTCAGCGTCGGGAAGATCATGCGGCCCTGAGGAACATAGGCGATGCCCTTCTTCACGCGCAGATAGCTCTCGTCTTTGACGACGCTGCTGCCAGCCACGGTGATCTCGCCCGCCTTGGTGGGCAGCACACCCATCAGGCTCTTGAACAGCGTGGTCTTGCCCATGCCGTTGCGGCCCATGATGGCCACGGTTTCGTTCTTGCGCGCTTCGAACGAGATGCCGTGCAGCGCCTGACTCTGGCCATAGGCCACGAACAGATCCTTGACTTCCAACATGCTTGAACTCCTGTCAGTGGCCCAGATACACATCGATGACCTTGGGGTCGCTCTGCACCTGGTCCATCGTGCCCTCGGCCAGGATCTTTCCCTGGTGCATGACGGTGACCTTGGAGGCGATCTGCTTGACGAAGTCCATGTCGTGTTCGATCACGATCATCGAGCGGTTCTTGCAGATGCGCTTGAGCAGGTCGGCGGTGAGTTCGCGCTCCTTGGCGCTCATGCCCGCAATGGGCTCGTCCAGCATCAGCAGCTCGGGCTCCTGCATCAGCAGCATGCCGATCTCCAGCCACTGTTTCTGACCGTGGCTGAGCAGGCCGGCCTCCATGTCGAGCTTGTCAGCCAGACCGATCTCTTCGGCCACCACCTGCACCTTGGCCTTGACCTCGTCGGAACACTTGAAGGCCAGTGCGCCCAGCACCGACCGCCCTTGCGGATACGAGACTTCCAGGTTCTGGAACACGCTGAGGTTCTCGTAGATCGACGGCGTCTGAAACTTGCGGCCCACGCCCGAGCGGACGATGGCGTGCTCGGATTTCTTGGTCAGCTCGTCGTCCTTGAACTTGATGCTGCCGGCGCTGGCCTTGGTCTTGCCGCAGATGAGATCCAGCAGCGTGGTCTTGCCGGCCCCGTTGGGGCCGATGATCACCCGCAACTCGTCCTTGTCGACGTAGAGGTTGAGGCTGTCGATCGCCTTGAAGCCATCGAAGGACACCGTGAGGTCTTCGATGTACAGCACGAACTCCTTGGGGCTCATGAAATGGGTCCTTTCAGGCTGAGGTCAGGCTTGTTGTCCGCTGATGCCGCCAGGCAGGGGGGACACGTCGGTGACTTTCTTGGGCGGAGGCGGCTCGGGGTAGCTGGCCTGGGCCAGCGCCACGCGCTCGCGGATCTCCTTGCGCTCGGCCTGCTTGGCCTTCCACCAGGGCTTGATCTTTTCCTCCCACAGGCCAGCCAGCCCGTTGGGGAAGGCCATGGTCACGCCGATGAAGAGCGCGGCCATCAGGAAGAGCCACAAGTCGGGCGCGCTTTCAGAGAAATAGGTCTTGCCGAAGTTCACGAGCAGCGCGCCGTAGATGGCGCCCACCAGGCTCATGCGTCCCCCGACGGCGGCGTAGATCACCATCTCGATTGACGGCACGATGCCGACGAACGACGGTGACATGAAGCCAACCTGCAGGGTGAACATCGCGCCACCGATGGCAGACAGGCCGGCTGCCAGACAGAAGGCAAAGACCTTGAACATGGCCACGTCGTAGCCCGAGAAGCGCACGCGGTCTTCCTTGTCGCGCATGGCCAGCAGCAAGGTGCCGAGTTTGGACGACTGCACCCAGCGGCACAGCAGCACGCTCAGGATGAGCAGGCCGCAGCAGACGTAGTAGAGGATGAGCTTGGCCTCATCGGTGCGGATGTCCCAGCCCTTGAGCGTCTTGAGGTCGGTGATGCCGTTGACGCCGCCGGTGTAGCCTTGCTGGCCGATGATGAGCACCGTCAGCACCAGGGCCACCGCCTGCGTGATGATGGCAAAGTACACCCCACCCACGCGCCGCTTGAACATCGCAAAGCCGATGATGAAGGCCAGCAGCATGGGCACCACGACCACGGCCACCAGCGCGAAGGTCAGGCTGTGGAACGGCTCCCACCACCAGGGCAGGGCGGTGACCTGGTTCCAGTCCATGAAGTCCGGGATGCCGGGGGTGGACTGGATCTTCGTGCTTTCGGGGTCAGACGCTTCGAGCTTGAGGAACATGGCCATCATGTAGCCGCCCAGCCCGAAGAAGACACCCTGGCCCAGGCTGAGGATGCCGGCATGACCCCACAGCATCACCAGCCCGATGGCCACGAAAGCGTAGGTCAGGTATTTGCCGACCATGTTGAGCCGGAAGGTGTCCAGCATCAGGGGCATGGCCACGAGCAGGACGAGGGCCAGCAGCAGCAAGCTGCCGAGTTTCTGTTGCGTCAACCAGGTGTGCAGTTTGGTCATGGTGTAGCGCTCCGGTGGCGGTTCAGCGGCGGACCTTCGAGGCAAACAGGCCTTGCGGGCGGATCATCAGGATCGTGATCACCAGCATCAGCGTGAGCACCTTGGCCATGGAGCCGGTCATGAAGAACTCGGAGATGGACTGTGTCTGGGCGATGCCGAAGGCGGATGCGACCGTGCCCAGCAGGCTGCCGGCGCCCCCGAAGGTGACGACCAGGAAGCTGTCGACGATGTAGAGCGAGCCGCTGGTCGGCCCGGTCGAGCCGATGGTGGTGAAGGCGGCGCCGGCCACCCCGGCGATGCCGCAACCGATGGCAAACGTGAAGCGGTCGGTCTGCTTGGTGTTGATGCCGATGGCGTTGGCCATCGTGCGGTTGCTCACCGTGGCGCGCACCCGCAGGCCCCATCGTGCCTTGTACAGCGCGATCAGCAGCAAGGCAGTGACCACGGCTGTCAGGCCCATCACGAACAGACCGTTGATCGGGATGTCCAGGCCTTCGGCCGGAGCCCAGGAGCCCATCAGCCAGTCGGGCAGGGTGGGGCTGACTTCTTTCGGGCCAAACGTCGAGCGGAACACCTGCTGCAGGCCCAGACTCAGGCCCCAGGTGGCCAGCAGGGTGTCGAGCGGCCGCTTGTACAAGTGGCGGATCAACGCCCACTCCGTCAGCCAGCCCGCCGCAAACGCGATCAGGAAGGCCGCCACGATGGCGACAGGGAAGTACAGCTGAATGAGCCCGGGCGCAAAGCTCTCTGTGAGCATCGAGCCCAGGTAAATGGTGTAGGCGCCGATGGTCATGAACTCGCCATGGGCCATGTTGATGACGCCCATCTGGCCGAAGATCACCGCCAGGCCCAGGCCCATCAACAGCAGCACGGAAAACAGGCTCAGCCCGGCAAAGCCCTGCATGAGCCCGATGTTGAGCATGTCGTTGAGTGTCATGTCCATGTTGTTCACCCTTGCATCTGGAAAGAACCTGCGCGGCCCGCCCAGCGCTGGCGCGGGCCGCAGCAGGAAACAGGTGGCGTCACCCCGCCACCCGTGCGCTCACGCTGTCACTGATAGCCTTTGGGGAAGGGGTTGGGCTCGATCAGCTGGGGCGACTCGGCCACGACCTTGAACGTGCCGTCCGGCAGGCCCTGGCCGATCCGCGCCTTGCTCCAGAGGTGGTGGTTCTCGTGAACCTTGACGTAGCCCTCGGGCGCGGTCTTGAGTTCGATGCCGGGCGAGGCTGCGGTCACCTTGGCCACGTCAAAGCTGCCAGCCTTCTCGACGGCGGCCTTCCACAGCCAGGGGCCGAGGTAGGCCGCCTGCGTGACGTCGCCGATCACGGCCTTCGGGCCGTACTTGGCCTTGAATGCCGCCACGAACTTCTTGTTGTTCTCGTTGTCCAGGCTCTGGAAGTACTTCATCGAGCTGTAGAAGCCCGCGAAGTTTTCACCGCCCACGCCGGTCATCTCGTCCTCGGTCACCGACAGCGTCAACAGGAACTGCTTGGCGCCGGTGATGCCGGCGGCCTTGAGCTGCTTGTAGAAGGCCACGTTCGAGCCGCCCACCACGGCCGCGAAGATGCAGTCGGGCTTGGCGATCTTGATCTTGTTGATCAGCGAGTTGAAGTTGGTGTGGCCCAGCGGGTAGTACTCCTCGCCGACGACCTTGCCGAGCTTGGCCACGCGCTCAATGTGCGCGCGTGCAATCTTCATCGAGGTGCGCGGCCAGATGTAGTCGGATCCGACCAGGAAGAAGGTCTTGGCCTTCTTCTCCTTGTTGGCCCAGTCCAGGCCGTACAGGATCTGCTGTGTGGCCTCCTGGCCGGTGTAGATCACGTTCTTGGACTGCTCCAGGCCTTCGTAGAAGGTCGGGTAGTACAGCAGGCCGTTTTCCTTCTCGAAGATGGGCAGCACGGCCTTGCGCGAAGCCGATGTCCAGCAGCCGAAGACGCAGGCCACCTTGTCGTTGACCAGCAGCTTCTTGGACTTCTCGGCGAAGGTCGGCCAGTCAGAGGCGCCGTCTTCCTTGATGACCTTGATCTTGCGGCCCAGGATGCCGCCCATGGCATTGATCTGGTCGATCGCCAGTTGCTCCGCCTGGATCGAGCCGGTCTCGGAGATGGCCATGGTGCCCGTGGCCGAGTGCAACTGGCCCACGGTCACTTCGGTGTCGGTAATGGCCAGCTTGGTCGTGTTGACCTTGGCCGTGGGGAACTGCTGTGCGTTGGCGACGCTGGGCAGGCCGGCGGCCACGGGCAGGGCAGCCAAGCCCTGCATCAGCATGCGGCGCTGGCGGTCCATCTGGGTGGGGTGTTGGGCTTGATCGTCGCGGTCTTGGCTCATGAAAAGGCTCCTTGCACAAAAAAGGGTTGCGCGTGTCGCGCTTCGGTGCATGCGTCTCGGGGGCAGCGCGCACAGCGACCTTGGGTGCAACGTTAAGGAGCGCCGGGTTTTCCATGAATACGTCAATTAACGTAGGACACTGCGGATGAGGGGGGCGCAGTTGCCTGGATCGGTTCTTGCAGCACCGTTCGCAACGCCATGTCCGGAGCTGGTGCGCGTGTCCGTCGCCCGACAAAAGATCTTCCGCATCCGCCGCGAGTACAACTCCTGGGTCGCCAACGAGACGCTGGAGGACTACGCGCTGCGCTACACACCGCGCACCTTTCGCAAGTGGAGCGAGATGCGCGTGGCGAACACCGCCTTTGGCGCGGTGTCGTTTCTGGCCCTGGAGGCCATTGGTGGCGCCATTGCACTGAGCTACGGCTTCACCAACGCGTTGTGGGCCATCCTGGTCGTGGGGGCGATCATCTTCCTCACGGCGCTGCCCATCAGCTACTACGCGGCCAAGTATGGCCTGGACATGGACTTGCTTACCCGGGGCGCCGGCTTCGGCTACCTGGGCTCGACCCTGACGTCGCTGATCTACGCGAGCTTCACCTTCATCTTCTTCGCCCTGGAGGCCGCCATCATGGCGCTGGCCATCCAGATGGTGTTCGACTGGCCATTGGCGCTGTGTTATCTGATCTCGTCGCTGGTGGTGATCCCGCTGGTCACCCATGGCATCACGCTGATCTCGCGTCTGCAGATGTGGACCCAGCCTTTGTGGTTGGCCATGCTGGTGCTGCCCTTCGTCTGGCTGGCCTGGAAGCAGCCTGAAGCCTATGTGGACTTCATGAGCCTGGCGGGGCGCACGTCTGGCACGGCCGATTTCGATCTGGTCTCGTTCGGCATGGCCGCCACCGTCATCTTTTCGCTGGTGGTGCAGGTGGGCGAGCAGGTGGACTACCTGCGCTTCCTGCCCGAGAAGACCCGCGAGAACCGCTGGCGCTGGTGGGGTGCCGTGCTGGTGGCAGGGCCGGGGTGGATTGTGCCCGGCATGCTGAAAATGATCGCTGGGGCCTTTCTGGCTTATCTCGTGATCCAGCGCGAGATCCCGGTGGACAAGGCCATCGAGCCCACGCAGATGTACCTGGCGGCCTTCACAGAGGTGTTTGCCTCACCCACCTGGGCGCTGTGGGCCACGCTGATCTTCGTCATCGTCTCGCAGATCAAGATCAACGTCACCAATGCCTATGCGGGCTCGCTGGCGTGGTCGAACTTCTTTGCCCGCCTCACCCACAGCCACCCGGGGCGGGTGGTCTGGCTGGTGTTCAATGTGCTGATTGCCGTGCTGCTGATGACGTTGGGCGTGTTTGGTGCGCTGGAGCACGTGCTGGGGCTTTACAGCAATGTGGCCATCGCGTGGGTAGGGGCGCTGGTGGCCGATCTGGTGATCAACAAGCCCATGGGCTGGTCGCCGCGCGGCATCGAGTTCAAGCGCGCCCACCTCTACGATCTCAATCCGGTGGGGCTGGGGGCCACGTTGCTGGCCGCCAGTGTGGCCATTGCCGGCCACGCAGGTCTGCTGGGCGAGGCCGTTCTGCCGTGGTCGCCCTTCATTGCGCTGGGCATTGCCATGGTGGCCTCACCTGTGCTGGCCTGGGCCACGCGGGGGCGCTTCTACCTGGCCCGCAGACCGCAAGCACGCTGGCTGCCCGGCGACATGGTGCGCTGCTCGGTGTGCGAGAACCAGTTCGAAGCCGAGGACATCGCGACCTGCCCGGCCTACGAGGCGCCCATCTGCTCATTGTGCTGCACGCTGGAGTCGCGTTGCCATGACCGCTGCAAGACCCGCTCGCGGGCCGCCGAGCAGGTGTCGGATGCGCTGATGACGGTGTTGCCCGTGCGGCTGTCGCGTCGCATGAACTTTCAGGTGGGGCATTACCTGGTGGTCTTCCTGTCACTGGCGGCGCTGCTCGCGGCGGTGCTGGGCGTGGTCTATTACCAGGAGGGCGTGGTGCACACCGGGCTGCTGGACGAGGGGCCCGCGGTGGCGGCCGCCCTGCAGGGGCCGTTCATCAAGGTGTATGCGCTGCTGCTGATGGTGGTGGCCGTGTGTGCATGGTGGGTGGTGCTGGCGTCGGAGAGCCGCCGCATGGCGCAAGACGACAGCAACCGCCAGAACCAGCTGCTGCAGCAGGAAATCGACGCACACCGCCGCACCGACGCGGCCCTGCAGCAGGCCAAGGAGCTGGCCGAGGCCGCCAACCAGGCCAAGACGCGCTACGTGGCCGGCATGACGCACGAGCTGCGCACCCCGCTCAACAGCATCCTGGGCTATGCCCAGATCCTGCTCAAGGGCAAGCCCGGCGACGCGCGCACCGGCCGCGACGCCCTGCAGACCATCCAGCGCAGCGGCGAACACCTGATGGGCCTGATCGACGGCCTGCTCGAGCTGGCGCGCATCGAGGCGGGACGATTGCGGCTGGAGGCGGCGCCAATCTCGCTGCCGGCCTTTCTGGACGACGTCGTGCGCATGGTCCGGCCGCAGGCCGCCGCCAAGGGCCTGCTGTTCGAGTTGGAAACGCGCGGCCGCGTGCCCGAGTGGGTGCAGGCCGACGCCAAGCGCTTGCGCCAGATCCTGCTCAACCTGCTGGGCAATGCAGTGCGCTTCACCGAGCGCGGCCGCATCGTGCTGCGGGTCGATGCGCGGCGTGAGGTGTTGCGCTTTCAGGTGGAAGACACCGGCATCGGCATCGCACCGCAGGATCTGGACCGCATCTTCCTGCCCTTCGAGCGGGGCAGCGGCGGGCGGCGTATCAGCGAAACAGGCACCGGATTGGGTCTGACCATCACCCACCTGCTGACCGAGCTGATGGGGGGCGAACTCAGCGTGCAGAGCGAGCTGGGTGCGGGCAGCACCTTCACGGTACGGCTGTACCTGCGCGAGATCGCTGCGCCCCCTCAGGCCCCGGTCGCGGCCGATGGCGTGCCCGATCCGGTGGGCCAGCGGGCCATCGTGGGCTATGAAGGACCCCGCCGCACGCTGCTGGTGGTCGACGACCAGCCCATTCAGCGCCAGATGCTCGCCGGCATGCTGATGCCCTTGGGCTTCGTGATCCGCGAGGCCGCCAGTGGCAGCGAGGCGCTGGAGCGCGTCCGCATCGATCCGCCCGATGCCGTGCTGCTGGACATCAGCATGGACGACATGGATGGCTGGGCCACGGCCCGGGCGATGCGGGCTGCCGGCACGCAAGAGCCCATCATCATCGTGTCGGCCAATGTGTTCGAGAACCGGCCGGAGAACCTGCTGGCGGCGGGCTGCCAGGCCTTTGTGGGCAAGCCGGTCATGGAGTCGGAATTGTTGCGTGCACTGGGTGGCTTGCTGGCGCTGAGCTGGGTCACCCAGGTGGCCAAGCCGGACGAGGCGGCGCTGGCGATCGACACCGGTGTCTGGCCGCCGCCGCCGGCCGACGCGGCCTGGGAACTGCACCGCCTGGCTCGCAAGGGGCACATCCAGGCGTTGCGTGAGGCATTGGCGGGCTGGCAACACAGCCACCCGGCCCATGCGCCCCGCTGGCGCCTGGTGCAGCGCTGGATCGATCAATTCGAGCTGGACGCCGTGGTGGCCCACCTGGCGCCCTTTGTGGACGACATGGATGATGTGGACGATGTCGAAGAGGACCGAGTCAATGAACCCCAGTCCTGATACGCACGCCGGCACCGTGCTGGTGGTGGACGATGTGCCCGACAGCCTGCGCATGCTGTGCGATGCGCTGATGCAGGAGGGCTACACCGTGCTGGTGGCGCGCGATGGCGAGCAGGCCCTGAACCGCCTGGCCGCGGTGTCACCCGATGCCATCCTGATGGACGCGGTGATGCCGGGCCTGTCCGGTTTTGAAACCTGTCAGCGCATCAAGGCGCATGCCGCCTGGTCGGCCATTCCCGTGATCTTCATGACCGGGCTGTCCGACACGGCCGACGTCGTGGCCGGCTTTGAGTCCGGCGGTGTCGACTACGTGGTCAAGCCAGTACGCATCGAAGAGGTGCTGGCGCGCCTGGCCACCCACGTGCGCAACGCGCGTGCCGCCCGCGAGGCCCGCGACGCGCTGCAGCGGGCTGCCTCGGCCGGCGCGCAGTCTGGCCCGGACGCCGCTGTGGCACTGCGGCTCGAAGGGGCGGCCCTCACACCGCGTGAAACCGAGGTGCTGACCTGGCTGGCCCGCGGCAAGACCAACCGGGACATTGCCGAGATCCTGGGCATGAGCCACCGCACGGTGAACAAGCACCTGGAGCACATCTTCGAAAAGCTGGGTGTGGAGACGCGCGCAGCCGCGGCCGCGCTGGCCAGCCGCGCCATCTCGGCCTGACCATCGGCCTGACACCGTGGCCTGTCAGCCGCCCCAGCGCACCTGGGCGGCGCCGGCGGCATGGCGCACCACGCCCTGCTCGATGGCCAGTTGCCCTTCGACAAACCAGCGCACGGCCTGCGGATAGATCACGTGTTCATGGCGCAGCACCCGGTCAGCCAGGGTGTCTTCGGTGTCGTCCGGCAGCACGGCCACCGCAGCCTGCGCCACGATGGGGCCATGGTCGAGCTCGGGCGTGACGAAGTGCACCGTGGCGCCGGCCAGCTTGCAGCCGGCCTCGATGGCTCGCCGGTGAGTGTGCAGGCCAGGGAAGGCAGGCAACAGCGAAGGGTGGATGTTGAGCAGCCGGCCCTCGTAGTGGCGTACAAAGCCCTCGGTCAGGATGCGCATGAAACCGGCCAGCACCACCAGATCGGGCGCAAAACCGTCGATCACCCGGGCCAGTTCGGCGTCGAATGCTTCCCGCGAGGCGAACTGGGTGTGTGGCACCACGGCAGTCGGGATGCCATGCCGGGCGGCAAAGGCCAGGCCGCTGGCGTCGGACTTGTTGCTGATCACCGCCGCAATGCGGGCCGGCCAGCCTTCACGCTGGCAGGCTTGAACAATGGCCTCCATGTTGGAGCCCCGGCCGGAGATCAGGATGACGACGTTTTTCATGCGGACGCAAGTGTAGTCCCACCTAAAATCCGTCACTTCCCCGTTTTCGATGCGCTTGCCCCACCCCGGCAGGCCGGCCACCATGACCCAACGCGTTCTCACCGGCATCACCACCACTGGCACCCCACATCTGGGGAACTACGTGGGCGCCATCCGCCCGGCCATTGCCGCCAGCCGTGAGCCGGGGGTCGAGAGCTTTTTCTTCCTGGCCGATTACCACGCGCTGATCAAGTGCGACGACCCCGCGCGCATCGCCCGCTCGCGGCTGGAGATCGCCGCCACCTGGTTGGCGGCCGGCCTGGATACCGATCGTGTCACCTTCTACGCCCAGAGCGACATTCCCGAGATCACCGAGCTGAACTGGCTGCTGACTTGCGTGACGGCCAAGGGTCAGATGAATCGGGCACACGCCTACAAGGCCGCGGTCGACGCCAATGAGGCCAAGGGCGAGGAGCCCGATGCGGGCGTGACAATGGGGTTGTACTGCTACCCGGTGCTGATGGCGGCTGACATCCTGATGTTCAATGCGCACCGTGTGCCCGTGGGCCGTGACCAGGTGCAGCACATCGAGATGGCGCGGGACGTGGCCCTGCGTTTCAACCACCTCTACGGGGCCGGCCAGGAGCTGTTCGTGCTGCCCGAGGCCGAGATTGAGGAGGCCGTGGCCACCCTGCCCGGCCTGGATGGCCGCAAGATGAGCAAGAGCTATGACAACACCGTGCCCCTGTTCGAAGGCGGCGCCAAGGCGTTGAAAGAGGCGGTGGCCCGCATCGTCACCGATTCGAAGCTGCCCGGCGAGCCCAAGGACCCCGAGGGCGCCCACCTGGTCACAATCTATGACGCGTTCGCCACGGCCGAGCAGCGCGCCGCCTTCCATGCCGAGCTGCGCGCCGGGCTGGCATGGGGCGAGGCCAAACAGCGCCTCGTGGAGTTGATCGAGGCCCATGTGGGCCCGATGCGCGCGCGCTATGCCGAACTGGTGGCCCACCCGGAGCGCGTCGAGGCCGTGCTGCAAGCCGGTGCCGACAAGGCCCGCGCCCGAGCCACGCCCTTTCTCAAGACGCTGCGGCAGGCGGTGGGGCTGCGGCCCATGGTGGCATCGGGCGCGGTCGCGTCTGCGCAGGCCGGTGCGACGCCGGCCAAGACTGCCGTGCCCGTGTTCAAGCAATACCGCGAGGCCGACGGCCTGTTCTACTTCAAGCTGGCAGCTGCAGACGGGGCCGTGCTCCTCCAGAGCCAGGGCTTTGCCGAGGGTCGTGAGGCCGGCAACTGGGTCAAGCGGCTGAAGACTGAGGGCGCGGCCGCCCTGGAAGGGGCCCCGGTGAGTCTGGTGGTGGATGCCGCTGAGGCCCACGCGGCGCTGGCTGCGGTGGTGGCGCATGAGCAGGAAGCCGCCGCCGCCAAGGCGGCGCGGGCCTGAGCCAGCAGGCGCAGCATTTGCCCGACACGCGCATGGCAGGCATCCACATCACCGACATCGAGGCAGCCATCAACTGGTGGCGTGAGCGTCAGGCACCGGACGAGGACGACCTCGGCCTGAGCCCCGAACTGCGCGCGCTGGCCGAGGTGTACGCCCTGATGGTGTACTACCGCGAAACCGAGTGCGACGAAGACAGCATGCCGCCGTCGGCCCGCGCGGCCTGGCTTTCCTGGTACGCCACGACACCGGATACACCTTGCATCGCCATCTGCTCGACCAGCCAGGGCGACGACATCTGTAAGGGCTGCGGCCGCACCTTCGACGAGGTGCAGCTGTGGCCGGAGATGAGCCCAGCGGAAAAGCGCGCAACCTGGCGACGCATCACCATCGAGTCCAGTTCCTGGCGGTTCAACCGCTACGCTGAGCGGGCGCCTGATCAGGCCGCGCGCGCGGCCTCGTCAGACTGATCGGCAACGACCGGACGGGCGGCGAAGCGGTGCTTGAGCACCTTGAGCATGAAGGGCCCGATGGCTTTGACAAAGGCGACCAGGTCCGTGCGGGCCAGGCAGGGCAGTTCGGTGCCTTCGGACCATGTAGGGTTCAAGCGTTCGAAGTGGCGAATGTCCGGATCGGTGCGCATGGCGTCAGTGATGTCGGCCACGTCGGGCTTGAGGCGGTTGGCATCGTTGCCGAACTCCAGCAGCATGGTTTGCCGGTTGAGCTTGCCCGGGAACAGGGCCTCGCAGTACTCCTGCACCATGGCCGCCATGGCTGGGCTTGCCTGGTCGCGGCGCGGATGGTATTCAGGGAAGTTGCGCGCCATCAGCAGATAGGTTTTGTAGCCCTTGCTGATCAGCAGCCAGTATTGCGGTGTCAGGGGGGCCTTGATGGCTTCGATGAACAGCTTCCACGCAAAGGCCTTTTGCAGGGTGCGTGAGCCCCGGTGGGCGCCTTCGATGATGGTGTCGCCGCTGAACAGGCCCTTGGCCCGGCGCCCGCCGAGTTGGAATGTGTAGATGCCCAGGGTCGAGAAGCCGACGATCTCGCCGGTCTGGCGGTGACGGACCACGAAGGCGCCGTCCTTACGCGACAGGTCGTCCAGAAAAGTGGTCAACGGGCTGCTGGCGTAGTGGGCCTCGAAGAGCGCGTGCATGCGCAGAATGTCCGGCAGGCTGAGGGCGCGGACTTTCTGATATCGGGTTGTCAGCATAGAAGCAAATCGTGTGGTGCTGGGGCCGGATCTTCCGGTCAGACGCCAGCCATCACCACAGGGTTTGCCTGCGCGGATAACGTGAAACGCTCAATCAGGGGGTGTTTGAAACGGCGTGTTTTTCTCTTGGAGCAAGACTGATACATACGTTTGAAACAGCGCCGTCACTCAAAGGCGCTGTCGGGCGCGTAGGGCTGCAAGGGCTGATGAGCGGCTGGGAACACCTCACGCCCAAGTCTGTTTGACAGTGGTGGCATGTCGATGGTCTGTTCCGGCACGGCCTGGTCGGGCAGGCTGTCCAGCAGGTGGCGGATCAGCGTGAGGCGGCCCCGACGCTGGTCATTGAAGTCGACCAGGGTCCAAGGGGCATGGTCCGTGTGTGTGGCTTTGAGCATGGTGTTGCGCGCCTTGCCGTATTCGGCGTACTTGGTACGGGCCACCACGTCGACGGGCGAGAGCTTCCAGCGCTTGAGCGGGTCTTCCAGGCGCTCGGCGAAGCGCTGCTCTTGCTCAACCTGGTCGACGCACAGCCAGTACTTGAACAGCAGGATGCCGTCGTCCACGAGCATGCGCTCGAAATGAGGCGCCTCGCGCAGGAAGCGCCGGTACTCATCGTCGGTGCAGAAGCCCATCACGTGTTCGACGCCGGCGCGGTTGTACCAACTGCGGTCAAACAGCGCCACGTTGCCAGCCGAGGGAAGATGGGGCACATAGCGCTGGAAGTACCACTGGCTGCGCTCTTGCTCCGATGGCTTGCCCAGGGCCACCACCTGGCAACGGCGCGGGTCAAGCACGTCGGCGATCGCCCGGATCACGCCACTCTTGCCTGCGGTGTCGCGCCCCTCGAAGATGACCACCAGGCGTTTGTGATGGTGGGCCAGCCAGCGCGAGAGCTGAACGAGTTCGAGTTGCATGGGCTCCAGCGCCGCCTCGTAGGCCTTCTTGCTGAGCTTGTCGGGTTCACGCTTCATGCGGACTGTCCTGTGGGGTGGTTCACACGCGGCGATCTTGCACCATCCGGTGGGCCTGCACACCGTGGGGCGGGGCGCGCCTCGATAGAATCGGGGCATGACCGACGCCACCGCATCCGGCACGCCCGCCGCCGATTCTGACGCCCCCCACAAGCCCACCAACTTCCTGCGCGGCATCATCGACCGCGACCTGGAGCAGGGCACCTATGCCAGCCGCCGCTGGGGCGGTTCGCCCGGTGACGCCGCCCACCATGAGGCCGGACAACCCGACCCGGCGAAGATCCGCACGCGCTTCCCGCCCGAGCCGAACGGCTACCTGCATGTCGGCCACGCCAAGAGCATCTGCCTGAACTTCGGGCTGGCACGCGACTACGGTGGCGTCTGCCACATGCGCTTTGACGACACCAACCCCGAGAAGGAAGAGCAGGAGTACGTCGACGCCATCCTGGACGCGGTCAAGTGGCTGGGCTTCGACTGGGACTCGCACTTCAACGGCCAGCCCGAAACCCATCTCTACTACGCCAGCAATTACTTCGACTTCATGTACCGCGCGGCCGAGGCGCTGATCACGGCCGGGCTGGCGTATGTGGATGAGCAGACGCCCGAGGAGATGAAGAAGAACCGCGGCGACTTCACCACGCCCGGCACCGACAGCCCCTTCCGAAGCCGCACCCCTGACGAGAACCTGGCGCGCTTCCGCGAGATGCGCGATGGCAAGCTGGCCGATGGCGCCGCCGTGTTGCGCGCGAAGATCGACATGGCCAGCCCCAACATCAACATGCGGGACCCGGCGATCTACCGCATCAAAAAAGCGACGCACCACAACACGGGTGATGCCTGGTGCATCTACCCGATGTACACCTTCGCTCACCCGATCGAAGACGCGCTGGAGCAGATCACGCATTCGATCTGCACGCTGGAGTTCGAAGACCAGCGCCCCTTCTACGACTGGCTGCTGGAGAACCTCGCACGGCTCGGTCTGCTCAAGCAGCCCAACCCGAAGCAGTACGAGTTCGCGCGCCTCAATCTCACCTACGTCATCACCAGCAAGCGCAAGCTCAAGGCACTGGTCGATGAGGGCGTGGTTACCGGCTGGGACGACCCCCGGATGCCGACCATCGTGGGCCTGCGTCGCCGGGGCTACACGCCCGAGGCCATCCAGCTGTTCTGCGAGCGCATCGGCGTGAGCAAGTCCGACAGCTGGATCGACTACAGCACGCTGGACATCGCCCTACGTGATGATCTGGAGAACAAGGCCCACCGCGGCATGGCCGTGCTGGATCCGGTCAAGCTGGTGCTGACCAACTGGGACGAGGTCATGGGCGCGGGCCACCTGGAGCCGTGCGCGCTGCCGGCCTTGCCGCATCCGCCGGAGGGCACCGAGTCGCCCGTGCGCCATTTCAAGCTGGGCCGCGAGGCCTGGATCGAGCGCGAAGACTTTGAAGAGGTGCCGCCCAAGGGCTACAAGCGCCTCTTCCCCGGCAACAAGGTGCGCCTGAAGGGCGGCTACGTCATTGAGTGCAGCGGCTGCACCAAGGACGCCGATGGCCGCGTCACCGAGGTTCAGGCCACCGTCGTGCCCGATACCAAGAGCGGCACGCCGGGCGCCGACAGCGTCAAGGTGAAGGCCGCCATCACCTGGGTGGGCGCGGCCGACGGCGTCGAGGCCGAGATCCGCCTGTACGACCGCCTGTTCACCGACCCGCACCCCGATGCCGGCGGCAAGGACTTCAAGGCCAGCCTGAACCCCGAAAGCGTCAAGGTGGTGAAGGGCTACGTCGAGCCCTCGCTGGCTGCTGCGCAGCCGGATCAGAAGTTCCAGTTCGAGCGCTTCGGGTACTTCGTGGCTGACCGCCTGGACCACGCGCCCGGTCAACCGGTGTTCAACAAGATCACCGGGTTGAAGGACAGCTGGAAGTGAGCCTGAGCGCCCGCCTGCGCCGCCACTTGCTGGTGCTGGCGGGCTTGGTCAGCCTGGGGCTGGCCGGACTGGGGGTGGCGCTGCCGGGGCTGCCCACCACCCCCTTTGTGCTGCTGGCTGCGGGCTGTTTCGCCAAGGCTTCGCCGCGTTTGCACACCTGGCTGGTGAACCACCGCTGGATGGGCCCCATGGTGCGCGATTGGGAGGCGCACCGCAGCCTGCCGCGCCGCATCAAGGTGCTGGCCATCGCGATGATGGTGATCATGGTGAGCCTGTCGGTGTGGCAGCTGGCGGGGCGCCCATGGGCGCAAGGCGCCATTGCGCTGGCTGGCGTGATCGGGGTCGTCGTGGTGTGGCGCATCCCCACGCGCCAGCCTGTGCTGCCCGTCGCGCGCGATCAGTAATGCGGCGGCAACTCGTCGCGCAGGCTGCGAAACCCGCCGGGCTGCCCTGACTGGCCCACCTGTTCGCGCAGCGACTGCAGCTCGTGAAGCAACAGGTCGATCCGTTCCTGCTGGCGCGCCACCGTGAGGTTGAGCGCATCGAGCAGGTCTTCCGCGAAGGCGGCTTTCATCTCCAGCTCGGTGATGCGGTCCTCCAGCCGGCTGACGGCTGAGGTGTCATGCGCGTGATCGGGGTGGGCGGCGTCGGGATGCATCGGGTCAAGCGGAAAGGTCAGGGCGTCGGATCGCTGCTCGCCCCAGCCTGGGCGGCCGCCAGCCTGGCGGCGCGGCGTGCTTGCAGGGCTTCGAGTCGTTCGCGCTCGTCGTCAAGGGCACCGGGGCCGGGCAGGACGGTCACGTTGCGGGGCGCCACGGGCTGGCCATCGCGCGTGCTCAGACGCAAGGGGCCCAGAGGCTGGCCGGTGGCGCGGTCGACCAGGGTCACGGCCGGGCCGTCAGGGAGGGCCTCGTGCTGGTCGCCCCACTGGGTCAGCGCCACGAGCACGGGCAGCAGATCACGCCCTTTGTCGGTCAGCGCATAGGCCATGGCCTTGCCGTTCTGGCTGGTCTGTGTCACCTCCAGCACCCCATGGGCCACCAGGCGGCCCAGGCGCTGACTGAGGATGTTGGGCGCGATGCCCAGACGCGCTTCGAACTCGCCAAACCGGCGCGCGCCCCAAAAGGCTTCGCGCACGATGAGCAGCGTCCACCACTCACCGATCACGTCCAGTGATCGGGCGATGGAGCAACGCATGTGGGCAAAGCTGCTGCGGGTCATGAGGCCATTGTAGGCTGCACCGCATTTACTTGCATGATGAAAGTTCATGGGATAGCATGCGACTACTTTCAATACGCAAGTAATTCTGGAGTGCTTGATGGCCGAGATCGCCCTGTTCGTTCATTCCACTGGCACCGGGCCCTTCATGTGGACGCGCCTGCTGACGCCGCGCCCCGAGGGCCTGACGCCGTTGACGCCCAGCAACCGGGGCTACAGCCTGGCTGACATGGTGCCCCGCGGGCAGCCGTTGAGCCTGGCCGACGAGGTGGCGCACCTGCGGGCCCAGATTCCTGCCGACACCACCGCACTGCATCTGGTCGGCCACTCGTATGGCGGCCTGGCCGCGCTCACCCTGGCCATGGACAAGACCTTGCCGCTGCGCTCGGTGTGGCTGTACGAGCCGGTGCTGTTCGGCGCCTTGCGCGCCGAGATGCCCCACCTGCCCGATGATGCGGCGGCCGATGTGCAGCGCCTGTTCGACGGCGCCCACTCGATGCTGGACGACGAGACCGGCGGGCTCGCGCCCTGGCTGGAGCGCTTTGTCGACTACTGGAACCAGCCGGGCGCCTGGGCTGCGATGAGCGACAAAGCGCGCCAGATGGCCCAGTTGGTGGGCTGGAAGATGTACCAGGAGGTGCGCGCGGTGGCGACCACGGCCGAGCCCTTTGCCCATTACCGCCTGACCGTTCCATTGACCCTGGTGCGGGGCGCGTGCTCGCCCGCGCCCACGCGTGAGATGGTGCAACGCCTGGCCGCCGCAAACCCGCACGCCGAGGTCGAGGTCTTGCCCGGTTTGGGACACATGTCGCCCCTGAGCGCACCGGATCAGGTGATGCCGTCGCTGCAACGGCACTGGGCACGCGCCATGGGCTGACCCGGGTTTGACGCGTTCGGATTCACGGTTTTGACCGTGCACGTCGTCGGTGCCGCGCCCGGGCTGCGTACGATGGCGTCATGAACGATTCAAGCAGTCTTCAATCCGCCCATGGTGCTGCCAAGGTGGCCGTGATCGGCGCCGGCATGGCCGGGCTGAGTTGCGCCACGGCCCTGCACGAGGCCGGTTGCCGTGTCACCCTGTTCGACAAAAGCCGGGGCCCCTCGGGCCGCATGAGCACACGGCGGGCAGAAGGCTGGCAGTGCGACCACGGCGCGCAGTATTTCACCGCCCGCGACGCCGCGTTCGCAGAACAGGTGCAGTCTTGGGTGGACGCGGGCTGCGTCGCGGCCTGGGCGCCGCGCTTGCGCGCCTGGTCGCGCGAGGCCGGTTGGAGCCAGCCCGGTGAGGCAGTCACGCGCTGGGTGGGCACGCCGCGCATGACCGCTCCGGCAGCGGCCATGGTGGCGGCCTTGCAGGCGGCGGGTCATGCATTGCATCTGCAGCACACCGTCACGGGCGTTCACCGCACCACATACGGTTGGCGGATACGGGTGGCTGAACTGGAGGCGGCTGGCGCGGCAGCCCATGCGGCGTTGGATGCAGGGTTGGATGCAGCGTTTGATGCAGTGGTGTTGGCCGTTCCCTCACACCAGGCCGTCCCTCTGCTTCAGCCGGTCGCGCCCGCATGGGCTGAGCAGGTCGAAGCCGTGCGCATGCGCGGCAGTTGGGCGCTGATGCTGCGCTACGCGCAACCGGTGGCAACCGGCCTGGGCTGGGAAGCGGCATTCGTCAACACGCCACCCTTGCGCTGGGTGGCCTGCGACAGCCACAAGCCCGGCCGGCCATCGGCACAAGAGACCTGGTTGCTGCACGCCGACGCGGACTGGAGCGATGCCCACATCGAAGACACGCCCGAATCAGTGGCCGCGACCTTGATGGCTGCCGCGGCCGAGTTGGGGCTGCCCCCGCCGCAAGCATGGACGGCCCACCGCTGGCGTTACGCCGACACCGCGCCGGGCACCGCGGCCCCGCTGGCCTGGGATCCGGCCCTGCGCCTGGGCCTGTGTGGTGACTGGATGAATGCGGGCAAGGTCGAGGGCGCCTGGCTCAGCGGCCGAGATGCGGCTCGTCAGGCGTACGCAAGCCTGCGTCAGGCGGCTGGAGCAAACGCCATGCCCGCAGGCTGATCTGCAGAGAAGGATCAGCGGCACGGGTGCGCGCCTCATCCGGGGCTGCCAGGGCGGGCAGATGCGGTTTCATGTCGGGGTTCACTCTCGTGCAGCGACCCTCATGATTCCCTTCGCGTCCTGGCCCCGCTGGCTTCGTGCTGGCTCTTATGTGTTGCTCCTGACGGCGGTGTTGGCTGCCTTCATGGGGCTCGATGTGCTGATGGCACCGGCGGACCCGGCGCCGCGCAGCGCGCTGGCGCAAAGCTTTCAGCGTGCGCCGCATCAGTGGCTGGACAAGCCGGTCAATGTGTCGGTGCTGGAGCGTGACCTGGCGTCGCGTCAGGTGCAGGCCATGGGTGTGGACGGTCGACGCGTGCTGGTCACGCGGCGCGATGGCACGCACTACAGCACCGAGCTGCTGGCCACTGATGGCGGCCTGGGTGGCCGGCTGGAGTCGCTGAGCCGGGCGCAAGCCTTCGAGCTCACGGCCGTGCGCATCGACCCCCGCGGGGCCCCTACCCGTTGGGCCGACCGCGCGATGACGGCCGCCGGCCACACGCTGATCCTGGCGCTGGGCATTGGCGTGCTCATGTTCCTGGTGCAGCGTGCAAGGCAGGGCGGCAGCTTGATGGGCGCGGTCGAGCCCGTCAGCCCACCGGATGTGCGGTTTGACGATGTGGTTGGCGCCTCCGAGGCCAAGGCCGCGCTGCAGCAAGTGGCGGCTTTCATGCGCTCGCCCGAGAAGTATCTGGCGCTGGGCGCCCGGCCCCCCCGTGGCGTGTTGCTGGAAGGCCCGCCAGGCACCGGCAAGACCTTGCTGGCCCGCGCGCTGGCGGGCGAGTGCGGCGCCCACTTCATCGCGGTCGATGGCTCGCATTTCTCCAGCATGTTCTATGGCGCTGGCATCGCCAAGGTGCGCGAGTTGTTCGCCACCGCGCGCCGCAACGGCCCGTGCATCGTCTTCATCGACGAGTTCGATGGCATCGGCCAGCGCAGTGCAGGCCCGTCCAGCCCAGGCCACGGCACAGGCAGCCCGGAAGAAAACCGCATCATCAACAAGTTGCTGGTCGAACTCGATGGCTTCGACCCGATGGACAACGTCGTCGTGATCGGCGCCACCAACCACGCCGACAACATCGATGCGGCGCTCAAGCGCCCCGGGCGGTTCGATCTCGTGGCCCGGGTGACGCTGCCGACCTTGCCCGACCGCCTGGCGCTGCTGCAGCGCTGTGTGTCGCGCGTGCGCGCCGCGGAGGGGCTGGATCTCGACACCCTGGCGCGCTCGATGGCCGGCATGTCCCATGCCGAGATCGAAGGCGTGGTCAACCGCGCGACGGTCATGGCGGCCGAGCGCGATGCCGCGTGCGTGACGCAGGAACATCTGCACCGTGCGCTGGAGCGCCACCAGCTGGGCGGCGAGGTGTCGGCGCTCAAGGGCCTGATGGGCGCCGATGACCGCCGCCGCATCGCCGTGCACGAGGCCGGCCACGCGCTGGTGGCACATGCGCTGCGCGCTGGTGTGGTCGAGCGCGTGACCATCGAACCGCGCGGCCAAGCCTTGGGCGTGACTTTCATGACGCGGGCCAACGAGCTGCCGTTGTTTGGCCAGGCCGAACTGGCTGCGCGCCTGGGCATGATGCTGGCCGGCCGTGAGGCCGAGTTGCTGGTGCTGGGTCACACCAGCTCGGGCGCGGCGGACGACCTCAAACGCGCATCGGCACTGGCCGTCGACATGGTGAGCACCATGGGCTTTAGCGAGCGCTTCGGGTTGCTGAGCCTGGCCGGTGTGCCGGGCGCGTTGGTCGGGCCGCACATCCAGGAGCGCGTGCTGGAGGAGGCCCGCCAGATTCTGGAGGCGGCGCAGGCTCGCTGCCGCGACGTGCTGCAGGCGCGCCGTGGCGCGTTGGACGCGCTGACCGACACGCTGCTGGCCTGTGAGACCGTGTCGGGCGAGCCCCTGGCGGCACTGCTGGACGCCGATGCCGACGCGACGGTCGCGCTGCCTGCGCCCGAATCCATGGCGTGACAGCCGTACCGTTCGGCGGGGCATGGCCTGTGTGTTAGAACCGAGCCGATGAGGCGAGGGCGCGTCGTGCGCCTTGTGCCTTCAGCAGGAAAGGAACACGCATGGCCATTCCCTGGATGGTGCTGCTCAAGACCGTGCCGTGGTCTCAGGTCATCGCCAACGCGCCGGCCATTGCCGATGGCGCGCGCAAGCTGTGGAAGAAGGTGGGCGGCGGGGGTGAAACTGTGGCGACGCCCATGCCCATCGTCGTGCCGCCAGGCGGCGACGTCGCCCAGGCTTTGCGTTTGCGCGTCGAAGAACTCAGCGTCACCACAGCCGAGTTGCAGCGCGAGCTGCAGACCTCATCGGAGCTGATCAAGGCGCTGGCCGACCAGAACGCCGAGCTCATCCAGCGGGTGGAAGCCCACCGCGTGCGCCTGCGCTGGCTCAGCGCGCTGGTGGCGGTGCTGAGCGGCGTGGCGGTGTGGGTGGTCTGGCGCCTGGCTTGACACGCGGCGCCGCACGGCGCGCCTCAGTCTGTTGAGCCGTTGGTGGATGTGGGCGTCTTCTTGGCGGCGGGTTTGCGCCGGCTGCCGCCTCGGCGGGTCTTCGCGGCGGGGCCAGCGTCGCTGTCTGGCGCGGGCTGCATGGCGGTGGCTGCAGGTGCATCGACCGGCGCGGGTGCGGTTGGTGCGGGTGCGGTCGGTGCGGCGGTGACAGCCTCACTGCGCGGTGTACGGCGGCCCGAGCCACGGCCGCCCCGGGCCTGCTTGGCCGCGGGCGTCGGCTCGACCGGCGTTGCGTGCGCTTCAGGCGCGGTTTCCGGCTGGGCGGGCTCGCTGACGGGCGTCTCGTTCGAGGGCTGGTTGGCCGCATCCGGCTTGTTGCCCCGGCGGTTGCCGTTGCGGCCGCCGCGGCTGCGCTTTGCGCTGGGGCGGGGCGCCGTGTCTGTCGCTGTGGCGGGCATGGTGGCGGCTTCGGCGGCTGACGTGTCGGCCATCTGAGCCTCGGTCTCGTCCATCGCGGGCTCCCCGCGCGCCGTTGAGGCCAGCGGTGGGGTGGGCAGGGTGGCAGGCTGCTGCCCTTGAGGGACAGGCGCCGCGCCCACGCTCACGGTTGGCACGCCGGAGCCGCGCGAGACGTAGGTGCCCGATTTCTCGTCGCGACCAAAATCCAGCAGACCGCGCGCGCGCGCTTCTTCGAGCAGATTGCCGAAGGTGCGAAAGCCGTAGTAGTTTTCGTTGAAGCCCGGGTTGCGCCGCTTGATGGCTTCCTTGAGCACCGACGCCCAGATGCGGCCGCCCTCGTCGCGGTCGGTGACCAGGGCCTCGTAAGTCTCTGCCGCCAGCTCCACCGCCTTGGTGCGCCGGTTCTCCATCTCTGCGCGGCGCTTGGCCTCTTCTTCGGGCGAGCGGCGCGGCTGCGGCTGGTCTCGGCTGTCCTTGCGCTGGCGGTTGCTGTCGCGCACGAGGTCGTCGTAGAAGATGAACTCGTCGCAGTTGGCGATCAGCAGATCCGAGGTCGACTGCTTGACGCCCACACCGATCACGTACTTGGCGTTCTCGCGCAGTTTCGAGACCAGCGGCGAGAAGTCTGAATCGCCCGAGATGATCACGAAGGTGTTGACGTGGGCCTTGGTGTAGCAAAGGTCCAGCGCGTCGACCACCATCCGGATGTCGGCCGAGTTCTTGCCCGACTGGCGCACATGGGGGATCTCGATCATCTCGAAGTTGGCTTCGTGCATCGGGGCCTTGAAGCCCTTGTAGCGGTCCCAGTCGCAGTAGGCCTTCTTCACCACGATGCTGCCCTTGAGCAGCAGGCGCTCGAGCACCTTCTTGATGTCGAACTTCTCGTAGTTGGCGTCGCGCACGCCGAGGGCGACGTTCTCGAAGTCGCAGAACAGCGCCATGCTGATGTGGTCAGGGGTAGCGGCCATGGGTTCTCACTCGGGTATGGGTTTCTTGAAGGCCTTGCGGCGCGCCTGTTCGGCCGCCTGCTTGGCGCGGATGCGTTCGGCTTCGGCCGCTTCGGCGGCTTCGCGCCACGCGGTAAAGACCTCGGGTGTCTCCAGCGTGATGCGGCCCAGGGCGGCGCTGCGGAAGTCGTTCAGCACGATTTCGGCTGCTTTCTGCATGTTCACGCGGCCCCCTGCCATCACGGCGCCGCGTTGCTTGCCGATCTGCGTGAGCAGCTCGTCATCATGCTGCTGCGGGATGGCCACGGTGTCGGACAGCTTATAGCGCGCCGCCAGCAGCGACGCGTAGTGGCCCTTGAGGCTGTTGAGCAGCTCCAGCGCCACCTCTTCCTCGTCGTAGGCGTTGCGGCCCACCGCGCCACTGGCGGCCAGGTGGTAGCCGCTCTTCTCGACGATGATCTTGGGCCAGAGCATGCCCGGCGTGTCGAACAGGTAGAAGTCGCTGGCCAGGTTGATGCGTTGCTCGACCCGCGTGATGCCTGCTTCGTCGCCCGTCTTGGCGGCCTTGCGGCCCACCAGCGTGTTCATCAGCGTCGATTTGCCAACATTGGGGATGCCGCAGATCACCACGCGCAGTGGCTTGTCCATGCCGCCGCGTTGTGGCACCAGTCCCCGGCAGGCCTGAATCAAGCGCTGTGCCGGGGCTTTTTCGCCCGCATCCAGCGCGATGGCACGCGTCTCGGGCTGGGCGTTGTACCAGTCCAGCCAGGCTTCGGTGCGGGCCGGATCGGCCAGATCCTGCTTGTTGAGCACCTTGAGCTTGGGACGGCGGCCGGTGAGCTCGGCCAGCATCGGGTTCGCGCTCGAACCCGGCAGCCGCGCGTCGAGCAATTCGATCACGACGTCGGTCTCCTTCAGGCGCTCGATCAGCGCCTTCTTGGTCACGTGCATGTGACCCGGGAACCAGTTGATGGCCATGCGGGGAAGGTTCTCTGAGTTGGGTGTTCGGATGAACGGCCGAATGGCCGGCATCACGCCGCGTATTGTCGCTGTTCGGCGCGTTGTGCTTGTAGCCACGCGGTGATGGCACGGCTGTCCTGTATCGTGCGCAGGGTGTCGTAGGCCTGCTGGGCCTCGGGGTAGGTGCGGCGCAGGTAGTTCAGCCATTGCTTGAGCCGCCCGGCGCGGTGACGGCCTTCGACCCGCGCGCACACTTGTTCCCAGAACACATCCATCATGGCCAGCAACTCGTCCCACTGCACCGGCCGGGCGCGGGCGCCGTCGAGCTCTGCACGGATGGCCCAGGCCAGGGCCGGGTCGGCCACCAGCCCACGACCCAGCATCAGGTCATCGCAGCCCGAGGCCTCGCGGCACCGGCGAGCGTCATCCACCGTCCAGATCTCGCCATTGGCGATCAGCGGAATCGCCACGGCAGCGCGGATGTCGGCGATGCGCTCCCAATAGGCGGGCGGACGGTAGCCGTGGGCCTTGGTGCGGGCGTGCACGACGAGTTCGCCTGCGCCGCCCGCGGCGATGGCACGGGCGCAATCTTCGGCCAGTGCGTCGTCATCGAAGCCCAAGCGCATCTTGGCCGACACCGGCATGTCCGGTGGCACCGCCCGCCGGACGGCCTCAACCACACGGTACACCTGCTCGGGCTCCTTCAACAGCGCCGCGCCGCCGCCATGCCGGTTCACCACCTTGGCCGGACAACCGAAGTTGAGGTCGATGCCGGCGGGGCCCAGACCGGCCAGGCGCGCGGCGTTCTCGGCCATGCAGGCGGGGTCGGAACCCAGCAGCTGTGCGCGCACCGGGGTGCCCGCATGCGTGCGACCGCCCTGGCGCAGCTCGGGGACGATGCGAACAAAGGCACGTTCGGGCAGCAGCGTCCCGGTGATGCGGATGAACTCCGACACGCAACGGTCCACGCCGCCGATGCGGGTCAGCACATCCCGCAAGGTGCAATCCAGCAAGCCCTCCATCGGGGCCAGCAGCAGGGTCATGGGTGAGGCCCGGCAGACAACGAAGCCGGCAGTGTAGGCGTTCGTGGGCAGGGGTGGCGCAGGTGGACGCAAGGGAGGCGAATCTGCGCTTCGTCGCTCAAGCTTGCCGATGCGACGCCGATATGACGAACAAACCTGCCAGTCCCAGCCTACCGCATTTCACATGATGACGTCTGCCGCTGTCGCCGCCGCTGCCGCCACCGATGACATCCTGCGGGAGCTTGACCACGCCCGTGCGCGAGGCCCGCTCCAGCACATCACGATCCCGCCTTGCCCGGAACTGCTCAGCCGCCTTCAACGGGCGCTGGCCGAACCGGAGCCTGATCTCAATGAGGTCGCCCGGATCGCCACATCGGATGTCGCCATGTCGGCCACCTTGCTCAAACAGGCCAACAGCCCGGCGTTCTCGACGGGGCAGCCTGTGCAGACGATTGGCCAAGCCATGAATCGCCTGGGGCTGGCGCACACGGCAGGCGCGATGACGGCATTCCTCACCCGGCGCGCCATCCGCGTGAACTCGCCCCATCTCACTCGCTTCTGGGAGCGATCGGCCAAGCGCGCGACGGCGATGTCTTACCTGGCGGGCAAACTGCCAGGCGTGTCGGCCGATCTGGCACACACCTACGGCCTGTTCTGCCATGTTGGGTTGCCGGTCATGGTGCAAAGCATCAAAGGCTATACGGGCACCATGGTGGAGGCGCGTGCGCGCATCGACCGCTCGTACGTCCAGACGGAGAACGCCAACCACAAGACCGACCATGCCGTGGTGGGGGCGCTTGTCGCCCGCGTCTGGCGACTGTCGCCCACGGTGACCGCCGGCATACGTCTGCATCACGATCTGGAGGCCCTGGGTGAGCGCAGCGCTGATCCGGAAGCGAACACACTGATTGCGCTGGGGCTGGTGGCCGAGTACATCACCGTTCGCCACGAAGGCGTCGACCCGGATGCCGACTGGACGCGCTACGGCGAAGCTGCCATGGCGTGGCTGGAGGTCCAGCCCGAAGACCTCCACGCCTGGGAAGACGAACTGCACGAGTTGCTGCACGTGGTCTGACACTGCGCTGGTTTACCATCCCCGGCTGCATACACAGAACCCGGGGAACCTGCCATGGCCGGCGCCAGCTTGCTGCTTTTGATCGATGACATCGCCACGGTGCTGGACGATGTGGCGGTGATGTCCAAGGTGGCGGCCAAGAAGACCGCCGGCGTGCTCGGTGACGATCTGGCGCTGAATGCCCAGCAGGTCACGGGCATCCGTGCCGAGCGCGAATTGCCTGTCGTGTGGGCAGTCGCCAAGGGCTCGTTCATCAACAAGGTCATTCTCGTGCCCAGCGCCTTGGCGATCAGTGCATTTGCGTCGTGGGCCATCACCCCTTTGCTCATGGCCGGTGGCCTCTTCCTGTGCTTCGAGGGCGTCGAGAAGCTGCTGCACGCGTGGCTGCACGCGCCAAATGAGGCTGCAGCGGACCATGCCCATCTGACCCGCGCGGTGGCCGATCCCGCCGTGGACCTGGTGGCTTACGAGCGCGACAAGATCCGCGGCGCGGTGCGAACCGACTTCATCCTCTCTGCGGAAATTGTCGTGATCTCGCTGGGCACGGTCGCCCAGGCCGATCTGACGCGCCAGTTGATGGTGCTCAGCGCCGTGGCCTTGGCGATGACGGTCGGCGTGTATGGCCTGGTGGCAGGCATCGTGAAGATGGACGATGCAGGGCTGCACCTGCAACAGCGGGCGAATGCGAGCGCGCGCTGGCTGGGAGGTCTCTTGTTGAAGGCCGCGCCGCAGTTGATGAAGCTGCTGTCGGTGGCCGGTACGGCGGCCATGTTCCTTGTCGGCGGCGGCATTCTGGTGCATGGCCTTCCCGCCCTGCACGAGGTCGTGCATCACGCCACCGAGTCGGTCTCAGCGTGGCCCGACGTTGGCCCCTCCGTGTCTTTCGTGCTGCCGCTGCTGGCCGACGCGGCCACCGGCGTTGCGGCAGGTCTGGCAGCAGTTGGCGGCTTGACCTTGTTCAAGCGTCTGACGCGGCGCTGAGCCCGGTGGGCGTAGCAGCAGGCAGCCACCGGCCGAGCGCCAGGGCGAGGGCCTCGCGGTCGAAGGGTTTGGTGAGATAGTCGTCCATCCCACCTTCGAGGCAATGCTCGCGGTCGCCGGTGAGTGCATGGGCCGTCAGCGCAATGATGGGTGTGCGCGGCCGAGCGGTGTCGTCCGCCTCCAGTCCGCGGATGATGCGGACAGCTTCGTATCCGTCCATCACCGGCATCTCGCAATCCATCAGGATCAGGTCGAAGGCCTGTTCCTTGAACATCTCTACCGCCACCTCGCCGTTGCGCGCCTGCTGGCAGCGAACGCCCAGGCTTTCCAGTGTCATGCTGGCGATGAAGGCGTTCACCTCGTTGTCTTCAACGAGCAGCACATCACCTTCAAGCCGAACATCGGATGAGGGTGCGGGCAGGGAGTCGACGAAATCGCTGGTGTCATCGGCGGCCTGGTGGTTGCCGGGCGGGTGGAGGCTGCAGGGCAGGTCCAGCGCGATCTCGAACGTGGTGCCCACGCCCATCACGCTACGCACACCGATCTGCCCGCCCATCTCCTCGATGATCTGCTTGCAAATGGCCAGTCCCAGGCCGGTGCCACCGTAGCTGCGGTTGGTCCCCGACTCCACCTGGTAGAAAGGTTGAAACAGGCGCTCCAGCCCGTCTGGCGGGATGCCGACGCCGGTATCCGAGACATCGATGACAAGGCGTGCCTCATGCGGGTTGGGTTGCGTGGCGCGCGCGCTGATCAGTACTTCGCCCTGCTGGGTGAACTTCACGGCGTTGCTCACGAGGTTGAGCAGCACTTGGCGCAGCTTGCCTGCGTCACCCACCAGCCAACGTACCTCCACGGGCAACTGGGTCAGGTCGTGCCGGATGCGGATGCCCTTTTGCTCCGCAGTGGCCTGGAATGCCTGCGCGGCGCTCGACAGCGTATGGCGGGGATCGAAGGGCTGGGGATTCAGCCGAATCTTCTGCGCGTCGATCTTGGCGAAATCGAGGATTTCGTTGAGCACCTGCAGCAGGTTGCGCGCAGAATCGCGCGCTGACTTCACGAACAGCCGGTCGCGCTCGGACAACTGCTGGTCGTTGAGCATCCCGAGTGCACCAATCACCCCGTTCATGGGTGTGCGGATCTCGTGGCTCATGTTGGCCAGAAAGGCCGTCTTTGCACGGTTGGCAGCCTCGGCCTGTTCCTTCATGCGTCGCAACTCGGCGATGTGATTCTTGCGCTTGGACTGGAGGAAGAGTTTGCGTTCGCGCAGCATGGCGAAGCGATACAGCATGTAACCCAGCGCATTGGCTGCGCCAAGATGAATCAGCATGCGATGAAAAGACGTTGCTTCAAAATGCGGCACCTTGGCGGCGAACCATACGGCAGTGAGCGCCACCATGCTGCCGAGCAACAGCGTGGCGCCAGCGCGCAAGCGTGCAAAGCCATATGTCATCAGCGTGATCAACACCATCGAGGTGGTGATCGCCCAATATGCCACCAACGTGGGAGAGGACGGTGGCGTCAGGTGTGCAAGGTATCCCGTGGTGATGGCGGTAAATACCACCATCACAGAACAGGCAAACGAATAATGCGTGGTCAGGAAACGCTGATGGCGCTGGGTCAGTCTCGCGAAGGCGAGAAGACTTCCGATGAGCGCCAGGCGAAGATTCTGACGCTCGTTGAAAATCATGCCGCTGGCGGTCAGTTCAGCCAGCCAGAAAGCAGAAAAACAGAGCGCGCCGACGAGGCAGAGGATGAAGAGAAATCGGACGCCATACGACTGGTAACTTCGAATGAAGTCCGCTTCAAGGCTCGCATTATTGAATCCGCGGTTGCCCATCGAACGGAACCGGGCAACGATCAGGCGGTACAGCTTGCCTGTGCGGGTTGCGGCCATCGTCATCGTGCGGGCCCCCAAGGAGCGCCCGCTAGAAGCTGCATGAGGCCGGCAGCGCGCCGTCTCTCAGAGTCGATCCTCGGCATACGCTGCCGCGAAAAACCGCTGCGTGACCTCATGGTGATGCACTTCCAGATCAGGGTGGACGGTCATGGCCATGAACGGATAAAGCGCGCACTGCGCTTGTCGCCAGAGCCGGTCTGCGTCTTTGACTGGCAGATGATAGAGGCTATGAGGCAGTCCCAAAGTGTTGGATAAGGCGATCTTTTGCCCGGCTAATGCTTCCTTGAACTGCATCGACTGATACAGGCGGTCCACAGGGCGGCGCGCGACCACCAGCACGTGGTCGACGTCCGCCGCATAACCCACCTCGTACAGCACTTTATACAGCGCGGCCGTTACCATTTTTCCTGCCGGCCCCGGACGGACAGTCAAGCGCCATGCTTCCATGAGATTTCGGGCGGTAAACAGAGCCGGCAATTCGATCTCCGTTTCGATGTGCAAAGGGTGCTGGAAGTTGGTGACCAGGCGCATCGAGCCCAAAACTTCGCCCGTGGTTTTGCATTCGGCCAGAATGAGCGCTACATCAGGCCTGAAATCGTCTTCCTCAGGCTGGGCCAGCACACGCTCCATGCCGGGTACATGACGGCCATACGCCGCGGCCCGAAGTTGCACAAGACGATGAAGATCGTGGTCAGTGTTTGCCAGTCGTACACGGAACGGCAGCGATTCGGTTCTCACCGGATCGACGCTGTATGGGCGAAGCCCATGTATCGGGAGATTTGTCATGTGTCGGCCTGAACTGCAAAAGGACCTGGCGACCGACGCGGTAACCCCACAACCGTCTGCCAGTAACAAGACAACTCGAACCCAGCGGGCGAGGGCGGCCAATACGCGGTCACGCGCGTTGATTACGCCATTTCACACCCGGCATAAGAAACAAATGTGAACAATTTCACATTAACAAGGTCCGTGCCAGCGTAGCTTGCCACGATGCACTTGATAAGTGCGTAAACGCAACGATGCGTCTTTGCGGGCGCATTTTGCGACAGGCCCGCGGGAAGATCAGGCGACGTTGCCTGCAGAAGACAGTGCGGCGTGCAAAGCGATGAGTTCCTGCGTCACCTTGTGCCGCGGATCCAGGTGCACCATCGGCTTGGCCTGCTGGTGCGACTCCCGGATCTTCACCGAACCGCTGAGATAAGGTTGCAACACGGGCAACCCCTCGTCAATCAGTTCCTGCACCAGCCGTTGCGGCAACGAGGCGCGCGGTTGGAACTGGTTGACCACGATGCCCGTCACGGCGAGCGATTCGTTGTGATCGGACTGGATCTCCTGGACATTCTCCAGCAGCGCGTACAGGGCGCGGCGCGAGAAGTCATCGCAGTCAAAGGGGATCAGACAGCCCTGGGCGGCGATCAGCGCCGAGCGGGTGTAGAAATTGAGAGCCGGCGGCGTGTCGATGTAGATGCGGTCATACGACTCGGACAGCTCGTCCAGGGCGTCGCGCAGCTTGTAGATCTTGTAGCGCGATTCCAGCTTGCTGTGCAGTTCGTCCAGCAAAGGATGAGAAGGCATCAGCCGCAGTTCGGGCCAGGGCGTGTCGACGACGTATTCATCGGGGCCCTTCGGGCGCGCGGTGAATTTCAGGGTCTGATCGAAGAACTCGGCAGCAGAGACGACCGCGTCTTCCTGCGGGCCGCCCAGCAGGTAGTGGGTGGAGTTGCCTTGCGGGTCCAGGTCGACCACCAGGGTGCGCAGCCCCTGTGCGGCGCTGATGGCCGCGAGGTTGCAGGTGATGGTGGACTTGCCGACGCCACCTTTCTGGTTGAACACGACGTAACGCATGACCCGGGTCCTCTTAGCGCAATGACTGGCTGCATTGTGCACTGCAGCACAGTCATTTCACGCAAAGAGCGGCTCAGCGTCCGGCTTCTGGCAGCTCGATCTTGACTTCGAGCACTTCCAGGTCGCCCTGGCGTTCCATGGCGACCTTGATGTCGTCCGGGTTGATGGCCACGTACTTCGAGATCACGGCCACCAGTTCCTTTTGCAGATCCGGCAGGTAGCTGGGGCTGTGGCTGCGGCCATTGCGCTCGTGCGCCAGGATGAGCTGCAGGCGCTCCTTGGCGACCGAGGCCGTCTGCTTCTTTTCACCGAGGAAGAAGGAGAGGAATCCCATGACGGTCACTTGCCTCCGAACAGGCGCTTGAAGAAGCCAGGCTTTTCAGCTTCGATGAAGCGCAGGGGTTTGTCTTGGCCGAGGAAGCGATCAATCACGTCGCTGTAGGCCTCGGCCACGTCGGTGCCCTTCATGTGGATGGCCGGGATGCCCTGGTTGGAGGCATTGAGCACCGTTTCCGACTCGGGAATCACGCCGATCAGCTTGACCTTGAGGATGTCGTAGACGTCTTCCAGCGACAGCATCTGCCCGCCTTCCACCCGGTTGGGGTTGTAGCGGGTGATGAGCAGGTGTTCCTTGATCGGCTCGGCACCTTCCTGCGCGCGCTTGGTCTTGCTGCTGAGCATGCCCAGGATGCGATCGGAGTCGCGCACCGACGACACCTCGGGGTTGGTGACCACAATGGCCTCATCGGCGAAGTGCATGGCCATCAGCGCGCCGGTCTCGATGCCGGCGGGCGAGTCACAGACGATGTACTCGAAGCCCATTTCGCCCAGGTCTTTCAGGACCTTCTCGACGCCGTCTTGCGTCAGGGCTTCCTTGTCGCGCGTTTGCGAGGCAGCCAGCACGAACAGGTTCTCGCACTGCTTGTCCTTGATGAGGGCCTGGTTGAGGTTGGCCTCGCCATGGATCACGTTGATCAGGTCATAGACCACCCGGCGTTCGCAGCCCATGATGAGGTCGAGGTTGCGCAGGCCGACGTCGAAGTCGATGACGGCGGTCTTGTGGCCACGAAGGGCCAGGCCGGAGGCGAAGCTGGCGCTGGTGGTGGTTTTGCCCACGCCCCCCTTACCGGAGGTCACCACGATGATCTTGGCCATGGATGGCGGTCCTTTCTGAGATGCGGTCGAAGTCGGGTTCAGGGTTCAATCGGTTCAAACACCAGCCGATCGCCGTCCAGACGGATCTGGGCCGGCTTGCCCTTGACGTTGGCGGGCAGCGGGTTTTCGGTGGTGCGATAGGTGCCTGCGATGGACAGGAGTTCCGGCTCCATGCAGGTCGAGAAGATGCGGGCCTGGTCGTTGCCCTTGGCGCCAGCAATCGCCTTGCCACGCAGCGGCGCATAGACGTGGATGCTGCCGTCGGCGATCACCTCGGCGCCGTGGTTGACCACGGCCGTGACGATCAGGTCGCAGCCTTTGGCATAGATCTGCTGGCCGGAGCGCAGCGGCTTGTCGACGATCAGGGTCGGCGCAGCGGTGGCCACAGGCACCTCGACGCGCACCTCGACTGGCACTTCGCGCACGACTTCCTTGATCACTTCCTGGACCACGGTCTCGACCCGGGCGGGCGCCGCGATGCTGTCCGGTGCTTCGGCCAGACCGGCCTCGCGAGCGGCGCGCGCCTGGGCGGGGCTGCCGCCGCGGAAGGCAATGGGCTTGAGCTTGAATCGTGTCAGCAGGCCGATCAGCGCGTTGAAGTTCACCGTCACGTCTAGGCTGGCCAGATGGGTGAGGTCGATCACCAGAGGCTCGCCGTCAAACAGATCCGGGCTGTCGCCAAAGCGCTCGGTCAGCGCCGATTCGAGTGCGGTCAGGTTGCCCGTCTTGAGCAGGAAGGCCTCCAGGGTGAGCGAGGCGCTCTTGAAGTCGAACAGGTTCGAGGCGTTTCCGGGGGCTGCGGCGGACATTGGGCGGCGTTCGCTGAGAAAGCATGGAGTTTAAGCCACCCTGTCGGGCATGCAGCCTGCCGTGCGTGGTTTCGCACGCATACTGAAAGCCGAGGAGGGTGGTGTCAGCAATGTCGGACACGGTGTGGTGGACAAGCCAGCAGGCCGGTGTGGCCGTGGCACTGGGGGCGGGCCTGTTGATCGGCCTGGAGCGCGAGCGCCGCAAGGGGCGCGGGCAGGACCGGGCTTCGGCAGGGTTGCGCACCTTCATGGTGGCGGCGCTGGCCGGTGCCGTGGCGCAGACCGTGTCGCTGTGGCTGGCGGTGATGACGCTGGCTGGCGTGGGCGCGCTGGCGGCCCTGTCGTACTGGCGCTCCCGCTCGGACGATCCCGGGCTCACGACCGAACTGGCCCTGGTCGCCACGGCCTTGATTGGCATGCAGGCGGTGAGTCAGCCGGAGCTGGCAGCGGCTTGTGCCGCCGTCCTGGCGGGCGTGCTGGCGGCCAAGGAGCGCCTGCATCACTTCGCCACCGACTGGCTCAGCGAAGACGAGTTGCATGACGGCTTGTTGCTGGCGGCCCTGGCGCTGGTGCTGTTGCCACTGCTGCCGGCCGAGCCACTGGCCTGGCTGGGGGCCTTGTCGCCGCGTCGCGTGGCCATGCTGGTGCTGCTGATCCTGTTGATGCAGGCTGCCAGCCATCTGGGGCAGCGTCTGCTGGGCCCACGGGCCGGTTTGCCGTTGTCGGGCCTGCTGGGTGGCTTCGTCTCCAGCACCGCCACGGTGGGCGCCATGGGCAGCCTGGTGCGCAATGGCCAAGTGCCGCTGCGGCTGGGCCTGTGCGCGGCGGTGTTGTCGACCGCGGCCACCTGGGTGCAGGTGCTGGCCATGGCGGCCGTTGTGTCGCCCACCCATGTGTTGCCCTGGATACCCATGGCCGCGCTGGGTGTGACCGTTCCCGCGCTGGTGGGGCTGATTCTGTGGCGTCTGGACGGTCAGGCCCCGCAGCAAGTCGAGCGGACACCAGGTGGGCGGGTGCTGCGTCTGAGGGAGGCCGCCTTGGTGGCAGCCCTGCTGGTGGGTGGCGCGGTGCTGGTGCATTGGGCCCAGCAACGGGGCAGCGCCGGCTTGCTCACGGCGACCGCCATCGCTGCGCTGGCTGATGCCCATGCGCCCGTGGCGGCCTTGCTGTCGATGTACCGTGCAGAGCAGGTGGCGCTGGGCCTGGGGGTCGCGGGCGTGCTGGTGGCCGTTTCCGTCAACAGCCTGACCCGTACGGTGGTGGCAACCGTGTCAGGCGGGCCGCGCTTTGGCGCGCTGGTGGCCGGCGCGCTGCTGTGCAATCTGTCGGTGGTCTGGGGCGCGTGGGCGCTGGGCTATCTGACATGAGCGCGCTTCAGGCAGTGGGGCTCTCTACAATGTCACCCCCTGGTCGGATGGATGATCCAACCGGCTCATGAAAGACCCGCGATGACCTCTGACGCTTTGCTCGAAAGACAGACCCTGCGTGCCTACCTGGGCACGGGGCTGCTGCTGCTGCTGCTGCTCCTGTTTGTGGTGAGCCTGCCGATGGATGATGCGTCGCGTGCCACGTTCCTCAAGGAAGGCGGCGTGATTGAGACGGTCAGCGCGGTGCTGTACCTGATTTGTGCGGCGTACATGCTGACTTGGGCACAGCGGGCGCGCGCCTGGCCCTATGTCGTGCTGATGGTGTTGTTTGCCATGCGCGAGGCCGATTTCGACAAGCGCTTCACCGAGGTCGGGGTACTTAAGGGCAAGTTCCTGTTCTCGCCGCTGGTGCCATTGCACCAGAAGCTGATCGGCGGCGCGGTGATCGTGTTGGCGCTGTATGTGGTTTACACCATCATCCGCCGAGATGGGCTGTGGTTTCTGCGCGCCTTGCGCGCGCGGAGCGTGGAGGCGTGGGGCTGGGCCATCGCCATCGGGTTGGTGTTCGTGAGCAAGGCGCTCGACGGGCTGGGCCGCAAGCTGGCCGAATTTGGCATCACCCTCGATCCGGTGATCGATCTGCACGCCGGCGCCCTCGAAGAGATTCTTGAGTTGGGCATCGGCATCTTCATCCTGCTGGCGTGCCGCCTGTTTTTTAAGCGCTCAGGGGCCGCGGCGCCCGCGCTTGGGCGGACTGGCGGGGCGGCCTGACGAGGGGCGACCTGATGCGGGGCGAGCTGATGGCCGCTTGCTGATTCCGCGCGGGTCGCGCTCGCCCGTTTCACGCGGCGGCAAGCCCGTGTGCTGTGTCAGGATCCGGCCCTTCTGGGGCTTGTCGCCCGCGCCTGCGCCCTTGTTGGGGCCCGTCCCCGAGCCCTGAACACGGCCCACCGTCACCACCGAGGTCCGGGTGCCGGCCTTGGTCGAGTTCTTGCGCCGTGCGCTCTCGTAGCCGCCATCGGTGGCCGGTTGGTAGGTGGGGATCAGGTGGTGCTGGCCATTGCCGATGAGGTCAGCGCGGCCCATGGCCTTGAGCGCCTCACGCAGCAGCGGCCAGTTGTTGGGGTCGTGGTAGCGCAGGAAGGCCTTGTGCAGGCGGCGGCGCTTCTCGCCCTTGACGATGTCCACGCGCTCACCTTTGCGTGCATCCCGGCTGATGCCCTTGAGCGGGTTCAGGCCCGAGTGGTACATGGCGGTGGCGGTGGCCATGGGGCTGGGGTAGAAGGTCTGCACCTGGTCGGCCTTGAAGCCGTTGGATTTCAGCCAGATCGCCAGGTTCATCATGTCTTCATCGGTGGTGCCCGGGTGGGCCGCGATGAAGTAGGGGATGAGGTACTGCTTCTTGCCGGCCTCGGCGCTGTACTTGTCGAACAGCTCCTTGAAGCGATCGTAAGCGCCCATGCCCGGCTTCATCATCTTGGACAGTGGCCCGCCCTCGGTGTGCTCCGGTGCGATCTTCAGGTAGCCACCCACGTGGTGGGTCACCAGCTCTTTGATGTACTCGGGCGAGCGCACGGCCAGGTCGTAGCGCAAGCCCGAGCCGATCAGGATCTTCTTGATGCCAGGCAGCGCCCGTGCGCGCCGGTACATGCGGATCAGCAGGCTGTGATCGGTGTTCAGGTTGGGGCAGATGTCCGGGTACACGCACGAGGGCTTGCGGCAGGCGGCTTCGATCACCTTCGACTTGCAACCGATGCGGTACATGTTGGCCGTAGGGCCGCCCAGGTCGGAGATGACGCCAGTAAAGCCCGAGACCTTGTCGCGGATGGTCTCGATCTCGCGGATGACCGAATCTTCGGAGCGGCTCTGGATGATGCGCCCCTCGTGCTCGGTGATAGAGCAGAAGGTGCAGCCCCCAAAGCAGCCGCGCATGATGTTCACGCTGAAGCGGATCATGTCCCACGCGGGAATCTTGGCTTCGCCGTACTTCGGGTGCGGCGCGCGGGCATAAGGCAGGTCAAAGACCAGGTCCATCTCGGGCGTGGTCAGCGGGATGGGCGGCGGGGTGATCCACACGTCACGCGCGGCCGGGCCCTCGCCGTGGCGCTGCACCAGGGCGCGGGCGTTGCCCGGGTTGGTCTCCAGGTGCAGCACGCGGTTGGCGTGGGCGTACAGCACCGGATCGTCCTTGACCTGCTCGAAGGCCGGCAGGCGGATCACGGTGCGCTCGCGCGGCGGGAGGGCCATTTTGCCGCGTTGGGCGGGCTGGGCTTCGAGCTCGTCGGCCTCATGGGCATCCTGTTCGTGCTCGCTCGCTCTCGTGGCGGTTGACTCTGCGGTGGCCACGGCCAGTTCCGCGGCGACTTTCTTCTTTACGGCCGGATTCGGCACGATGCGGATTGGCTTGGTCTGCCCCGCCTTCAGTGGATCAGCCTTCACCGGATCGAAGGCCCCCGCATCCTCCAGCGCGCAGGTCTCGCCTTGCTCGGCGGCCAACTGCGTGGTCATCAGGTAGGGGTTGATGTGCTGGTCGATGCGGCCGGGGCGGTCCACCTCGGTGCTGTCCAGCTCGAACCAGCCTTCGGCCGTCGGGTCGTCCTTACGGCGGATGAAGGCGGTGCCGCGCACATCGGTGATCTGCTCGATGGGCTCGCGGGCGGCCAGACGGTGCGCGATCTCGACGATGGCGCGCTCGGCATTGCCGTACAGCAGCAGGTCGGCCTTGGCGTCCATCAGGATGGAGCGGCGCACCTTGTCTTGCCAGTAGTCGTAGTGGGCGATGCGGCGCAGCGAGGCCTCAATGCCGCCCATGATGATGGGCACGTCCTTGAAGGCCTCCCGGCAGCGCTGGGCGTAGACAGCCGAGCAGCGGTCGGGTCGGGCCCCGCCCACACCGCCGGGGGTGTAGGCGTCGTCGCTGCGGATCTTGCGATCAGCCGTGTAGCGGTTGATCATCGAATCCATGTTGCCCGCCGTCACGCCCCAGAACAGGTTGGGCTTGCCCAGTGCCTTGAAGGGCTCGGCGCTGTGCCAATCCGGCTGGGCGATGATGCCTACGCGGAAGCCCTGATTCTCGAGCATGCGGCCGATCACGGCCATGCCAAAGCTGGGGTGGTCGACATAGGCATCCCCCGTGACGATGATGACGTCACAGCTGTCCCAGCCGAGCGCGTCCATCTCCGCCCGGCTCATGGGCAGAAATGGCACCGTCCCAAAGCGCTTGGCCCAGAAAGGCTTGTAGCTGCTCAAGGGCTTGGCGGCGGGCAGGGTGGGGGCAATCTGATCAGGCATGGCAAGAGGCCGTGGACAACCCGGTATTGTCGCCCGGCGGCAGCAAAAATGGGGAGTCCCCCGAGCGCGCGGGGTTTCGCAGGCCGGTTCCCCCGTTGCCCTGCTTGCGTTTCTGCATGTAAAGATGGCCCGGACAATTCCTTGATGGCGTCATGTCGGGCCGCTTCTTGCGCACAATCGGGGCGTGTCCGATTCCCCTCACTGGATAGTGCGTCGATGAACATGATCCGCCAGAAATTCCTTAGCATCTTTGCGTCGCTGGCCGTGGCCCTGGGCGGCGTGACCCTGTCGGTCGCCCCCATCGAAGCCGAGGCCAAACGTCTGGGTGGCAGCCGCCCGGCCGGCATGCAGCGGCAAGCCCCGCCGCCGAAGCAGCAGCCGAACCAGCCCGCGCAGAACCAGAACACTGCGCCGCAGCAAGGCACGTCGGCCCAGCAGCCCGGCAACACCGCGGCAGCCGCTGGCGCTGCAGGTGCGGCTGCGCAGGCGGGCAAGCGCTCCTGGATGGGGCCGATTGCCGGGCTGGCTGCCGGTCTGGGTTTGGCTGCGCTGGCCAGCCATCTGGGCTTCGGCGAAGAACTGGCCAATTTCATGATGATGGCGCTGCTCGCCATCGTGGCCATGGTGGTCATTGGCTGGCTGATGCGTCGTTTCCGCGGCGCGCCAGCCGCTGGGCCGCAACTGGCGGGCGCGGGCGCTGGTGCGCCGATGTCGCGTCAGGCCTTCCAGCAGATGCCGTCGGGCTCGGGTTCGCCCGCGCCAGCCGCCCCCGCGGCGGCACCCTTGGCCTCTGCCCCGGCCGTGTCGGCGGCCATGCCTGCCGGTTTCGATGCAGCTGGCTTCGAGCGCATTGCGAAAATGATCTTCATCCGTCTGCAAGCCGCCAACGACGCGGGCCAGGTAGACGACCTGCGCAAGTTCACCACGCCCGAGCTGTTCGCCTCGCTCCGTCTGGATCTGCAGGAGCGTGGCGGGGTGGCTCAACAGACCGACGTGCTTGAGCTCAACGCAGAGCTGGTCGACACAGCTCAGGAGAACGGGCAGTGGGTGGTGTCGGTGCGCTTTACTGGGCTGATCCGTGAAGAGGCCGACGCGGGCGCCCAGCCGTTTGACGAACTGTGGCATCTGGTGCGGCCGCTGGACGAAAGCCGCGATTGGGCCATTGCTGGCATCACGCCGTTGGACGCTGCTTGAACAGCGCCGGCTGTTGCCGGGATGAGCCGGGGCTGACGCCAGTCGCCCCGGCTTTTTTCATGCTGTCCTGGCGCAATGCCATGGTGAAGTGAGTTTGAATCCATTTGAAGTGGATTTTGCGGGGCGACTGTGCTGCGCATGACGTGGGTTTTCGGCATGATCTGCGTCGTGGATAGGAGCTGACGCACGATGACTCACGACAAGAACCACGATGACGCGGGCTTACCCCGCTACCGCAGCAGCGCCGCCGCGCGCATGGTGAACATCCCGGTCGCGACATTGCGTGTCTGGGAGCGCCGGTACCGTGTGGTCGGTCCCCAGCAGGCGGCCTCAGGTCACCGCTTGTACTCAAGCCAGGATGTGCGCCGGCTGGTGCTCATCAAGCAGTTGCTCAACAAGGGCCACAGCATCGGCATGCTGGCCCGGCTCGACACGGCGCGCTTGCAGGAGTTGCTCGATGAGGCCGACCAGACCAGTGCGATGACCTTGCGTCCGGCCATCGACCGCACGCCACAGCGCGAGCCCGACCTCAGCGAGGCGCTGACCCAGCCCGTGAGGGTCGTCCTGGCCGGTCCCGACGCGGCCACGCGCTGGCGCGACGTGCTGGGCAGCATGACGGGCATCGAGGTCATTGGCTGCACCGAGGACAGCGGCCCGTCCGAACTGAGCCTGCGTCAGGCCCAGGCCGATGTGGTTGTGGCCGATCTGGGTCCCGTTCACATGGAGACGGTGGACTGGCTCGTTCGCCTGACCCGGATGGTCGGTGCGCGCCAGATGATCGTGGTCTATGGCTTTGCCAATTCACAGGTGCTTGAGGCGCTGCGCGCGCGAGCGGCAGTCTTGCGCCGTGCGCCGGTGGATGCCGCCGAGTTGGGCCAGGTCGTGCGCGACACGGTGCGCGGCTGGCGTACGGTGGCGCAAGGCCTGCGCGCGGTGCCGGATCCTGCGCCGCCCCGTCGGTATGATGCGTCGGCGCTGCAGCAACTGATCCGCACCATGCCCCGCGTGGCCTGCGAATGTCCGCATCACCTGTCAGAGCTGGTCACGCTGCTGAGTCAGTTCGAGACTTACAGCGCCGAATGCGAAACGCGCCACCCGGCCGATGTCGCCCTGCACGCATACCTCTACCGAGTGGCCGGCCATGCGCGTGCGCTGATGGAAGACGCCCTCACCACGCTGGCGGTGGCGGAGGGCGTGCCGCTGCCCGAGCGCATCGCCGTGCGCACATGAGTGGCGGCACGCGCCCGTCTGCCGCCACGCTCGAGGCCTTGGCGTGGGCGTCCGATGGCGTGGCGGTGGTCGTGGGCGCGGGGGGCGGCATTGGCGCGGCCCTGTGTGAACAACTGGCTGCACGGTTGCCCGATGTGCCGTTGGTGCGCGTGGGGCGCCGCGAGGCGGTGCCGCTCGACTTGCTTGAGGATGCCAGCCTGCAGTCAGCGCGCGAGGCGCTGGCGCGTGAGCTTGACGCCACCGGCCGGCCTCTGCGCCTGTTCATCGATGCGACCGGCTTTCTGCACGGCAACGGTTGGCGTCCCGAGAAAACCTGGCGCGAACTGGACCGCGCTCACCTGATGCACCAGTTCGCCGTCAACGCGGTGGGGCCGGCGCTGCTGATGCAGCAGTTTCTGCCGTTGATGCCGCGTCAGGGGCGAGCCGTGTGGGCCACCTTGTCGGCCAAGGTCGGCAGCATCGGCGACAACCGTCTCGGGGGCTGGTACGGCTATCGCGCGGCCAAGGCGGCACTCAACCAGTTCGTGCGCACGGCGGCCATCGAATTGCGGCGACAGTCGCCGCAGGCCGCCTGCGTGGCGCTTCACCCCGGTACGGTCGAGACAGCGCTTTCGGCGCCGTTTGCTTGATCTGGCCTGCAGGTGAAGAAACCGGCTCAGGCCGCTGCCGGGCTGCTGGCCGTCATCGACGGTCTGACCGACGCCGACTCAGGCGGATTGTTCGACCACACCGGCGCCCGCCTGCCCTGGTGAGTCGCTGTCGTCTTCGCCGAGAAAGCCGCCGCTCTGGTGCGCCCACAGGCGCGCGTACAGACCCCCGCGGGCCAGCAAGCTGGCGTGCGTACCTTCTTCCACGATGCGGCCCTGATCCAGCACGATGAGCCGGTCCATCGCGGCGATGGTCGACAGACGGTGCGCAATGGCCACCACGGTCTTGCCCTCCATGAGGCGGTACAGGCTGTCCTGAATTGCGGCTTCGACCTCGGAGTCCAGTGCGCTGGTGGCTTCATCGAGCAGCAGGATGGGGGCGTCCTTGAGCATCACGCGCGCAATCGCGATGCGCTGTCGCTGGCCGCCCGAGAGCTTCACCCCGCGCTCGCCCACGTGGGCGTCGTAGCCCATGCGACCGTGTGCGTCGCTCAGGCCCTGGATGAAGGCATGCGCCTCGGCCCGTTCGGCCGCATGCACCATCTCGGCATCGCCTGCATCGGGGCGGCCATAGAGGATGTTGTCGCGCACCGAGCGGTGCAGCAGCGAGGTGTCCTGCGTGACCATGCCGATTTGCGCGCGCAGGCTGTCCTGCGTCACGCCGCGCACGTCCTGTCCGTCGATCAGGATGCGGCCTGACTCGACGTCATAAAAGCGCAGCAACAGGCTGATCAGCGTCGACTTGCCTGCGCCCGAGCGGCCGACCAGGCCGATCTTCTCGCCGGGACGGATCGTCAGGCTGAGCTGGTCGATGACGGGTTTGTCCTTGCCATAGCCGAAGCCTACGCGGTCAAATTGGATCTCGCCGCGGCTCACCGCCAGCGGGCGGGCCTGTGCATCGTCCACCACGGCGTGGGGGCGCGACAGCGTGTTCAGCCCATCCTGCACCGTGCCCACGTGTTCGAACAGGCTGGCCACCTCCCACATCATCCAGTGCGAGATGCCGTTGAGGCGCAGCGCCATGGCCGTGGCCGCTGCGACCGCACCGATGCCCACCTGGCCCTGCGTCCACAACCACAGCGCCATGCCCGCCGTCGACAGAATGAGCAGCATGCTCAGCGTGTGGTTGACCACCTCGAAGCCGCTGACCAGCCGCATTTGGCCGTGCACCGTGACCATGAACTCCTGCATCGCCGAGCGGGCATAGGAGGCCTCGCGGTTGGCGTGCGAGAAAAGCTTGACCGTGGCGATGTTGGTGTAGGCGTCGGTCACCCGGCCCGTCATCAGCGAGCGTGCGTCAGCCTGGGCACGTGCGCGTTCGCCCAGCCGCGGCACGAAATACCACACGGCCAGCAAGTAAGCCGCCAGCCAGCCCAGAAAGGGCAGCAGCAGCCACAGGTCGAAGCTGCCTGCGATGGCCGTCATGGTGACGAAATAGATGACCACGAATACCAGGATGTCGCCCACGATGAACCAGGTGTCGCGCACGGCCAGCGCCGTCTGCATCACCTTGGTGGCGACGCGGCCGGCGAACTCGTCCTGGTAGAAGGCCATGCTCTGGCCCAGCATGTGACGGTGGTAGCGCCAGCGCAGCGTCATCGGGAAGTTGCCTGCCAGCGTCTGGTGCTTGAGCAGCGTCTGCAACCACACGGCCAGTGGGCTGGCCACGATGATGCCGGCCAGCAAGGCCAGGTGCGTCCCCCCTTCGGACCACAGCGTCTGCGGCGTGTAGCGGCTGAGCTGGTCGACGATGCCGCCGAGCATGCTGAACAACAGCGCTTCGAAGGCGGCGATCAGGGCGGTGAGCAGTGTCATGCCCAGCAGATAGGGGCGCATGCCCTCGGTGCCCGCCCACAGAAACGCCATGAAGCCTTTTGGAAAGGCGTGGTCAGGCGCGTCGGGATAGGGGTGGACCAGGTTCTCGAACCACTTCAGCACGGGGGGGCTCCGCTTGGGGCAAACCATTGAGGGTAGCGGTTTTCCTGCGTGGGCCCGGCAGACAGGGCTTTGAGACGCGCTCAGGCAACGATTTGTCACATTTTTCCCCACCCTGGTGGATTTCCGTCGGCGTTGCATTGCGTAACGATGCGACCGTTTTTCAGACGGTTGATAAGTCATGGCTGTACAAAAAACAGGGAGACTGGCCCGTACGGGGCTGGGGGCGGTGATGTGGGCGTGCGCGTCTGCGCTGTGCGCACAGGCGCCGGATCCGGCAGAGCTGGCTCAGCGTGCACTGCAGGAAGAACTGCTGCGTCAGCAGCGCGAACAGGCCACCGCGGCGCAGCGTCGGACAGGCCCGGATGTACGGCTGCCAGCGCCCGAATTGGATCGACGCGCGCTCGCGTTGCCCGCCGACGAGCAGCCCTGCTTCCGAATTGACCACATTCAACTCACCGGTGACGATGCGAAGCGCTTTACTTGGGCGCTCGACGCGGCCGGCAAGACGCCGGATGGCTCATTGGATACCCCGCTTGGCCGTTGCCTTGGGGCAGAAGGCGTCCGGGCCGTGATGTCGCGCATTCAGAACGCCCTCATTGCGCGCGGTTTCGTTACCACGCGGGTGCTCGCGCCACCTCAGCAACTGAGCACCGGAACGCTGACGCTGACCGTCGTGCCCGGGCGTGTACGCAGTATTCGATCAGGACAGGTTTCGGATCCGGATCGACTCACGTGGTGGAACGCGCTTCCGGTGCAACCGGGCGACCTGCTCAATCTGCGTGACATTGAACAAGGGCTGGAAAACTTCAAGCGTGCGGCATCCGTGTCGGTCGATATCCAGATCGTGCCCAGCGAGGCGCCAGACGCGCGCCCCGGCGACAGCGACCTCGTCATCAGTTGGCAACAAGGCTTGCCGCTGAAAGTTGCCTTTTCGTTTGATGACACAGGCAGTCGTGCGACCGGTGTCTATCAAGGCGGCTTGACACTGGTCTACGACCATCCCTTCACTCTGCATGACCAACTTGTCTTGAGCCTTCAGCACGATCTCGGCGGCGGGCGCGATGGCGCCCGCGGTTCGGCCAGCCAATCCGTGCAGTACACCGTGCCGTTTGGCTACTGGCTCCTGGGCGTCTCGGGCGGCGAGAGCCGCTACCACCAGACCGTGACAGCCGGTCCGTTGAGCTATCGCTACAGTGGCAACAGCCGCACAGGCGACATCCGTCTGGGGCGGGTCATCTACCGCGATGCAGCCCACAAAGTCTCGGCCACCATGAAAGGATGGTCCAAAGCATCCCGAAACTACGTCAATGACGCAGAGGTGCTGGTTCAACGGCGACAGACTGGCGGCTGGGAAGCGGGCTTTCAACACCGTGCGGTGTGGGGAGGCGCCGTCACCGATGTTGGCCTGAACTACCGACGTGGCACGGGTGCGTTCAACGCGCTGCCAGCGCCAGAAGAGGCTTCGGGCACTGGCACCTCCCGCATGGCCGTCATCCTGGCTGATGCGCAACTCAACCAGTCTTTTCGGTTGGGTGGCATGCCGCTGAGGCATCAGGCGGTGGCGCGCGTCCAGTGGAACCGCACCCCGCTGAGCTCACCGGATCGCTTCGGCATTGGCAGCCGCTACACCGTGCGTGGGTTCGATGGGGAATCTCAGTTGGCGGGCGAGCGTGGCTGGCTCGTGCGGCAGGACCTGGGCTGGGCGCCGACGCCTGCGCCGCATGAGGTCTATGTCGGCCTGGACCACGGCCGGGTGGGCGGCAATGTGTCGGGCTCTGCGCAAGGCCGAAGCCTCACCGGCGCAGCGTTCGGCCTACGCGGCGCAGTGGCTGGCATCGCCTATGACGTCTTCATGGCTTGGCCCCTCCGTGCCCCTCATGACGTTCGACCGCCAGGCAGCGTCGGCGGCTTCAGCCTTCAAGGCGCGTTCTGATCAGCGCCAGACCATTCAATCAGCAGAGGTTGGGAAATGAACAAGCATTGCCATCGCGTGGTCTTCAACGCGGCCCGAGGCGTCTACATGGCCGTGGCCGAGGTGGTCCGGGTCAACGCGGGGGGCAGCCCGAGCCGCAGCAGTCGGGGCCGAATCCGCGCGTCCGCGACTGCTTTCGCCCTGTCGGTGCTCGCAGGTAGCCTGGTTCAGGCGCAAATCGTGGCCGATCCCGCCGCGCCCACAGCACAGCGCCCGGTGGTGCGGTCTGCTGACAACGGCGTGCCGGTGGTCAACATCACCGCTCCGACGGTTGGTGGTGTGTCGCGCAACCAATATCAGCAACTGGACGTGACACGCAGCGGCGTGATCCTCAACAACAACCGCTCTGACTCGCTCACCCAACTCGGCGGTTGGGTCCAGGGCAACAATGCTCTGACCAGCGGTTCTGCTTCCGTCATCCTCAATGAGGTTACATCAGGCACTCCTAGCCAGCTGAGGGGCTTCATGGAAGTGGCCGGGCAGAAGGCCCAAGTGGTCGTAGCCAACCCCGCTGGCATCACCTGCGACGGTTGCGGCTTCATCAACGCATCGCGCGCCACCCTCACCACCGGCACGCCGCTGATGCTCAATGGGCATCTGGATGGCTACCTCGTGCGCGGCGGCGGGGTTCGCATCACGGGAGACGGCCTCAATGCGCTCAGTACGGATTTCACAGACATCCTGACACGTTCGCTGGAGGTGCGCGCCGGCATCTGGGCCAACCGGCTGAACGTCGTGACCGGCCAGAACCGCATCAGCGCCGATGCGGCTGTCGTGACGCCTGCGCCTACGCAGGACGCATCCGCAGGTGAGACGCCTGCGTTTGCCGTGGATACCGCCGAGCTTGGGGGCATGTACGCGGGGCACATCCGGCTTGTCGCTACCGAGTCAGGGGTCGGGGTGCGGCATCACGGTGGGATGCTGGCGACGGTGGGTGATGTGGTGATTGACGCAGCTGGCATGCTGACTTCTCAGGGTAGTGTGTACGCCAAGCACGACGTCGTTGTTTCCGCACAGTCACTTAGCAACACCAGCGGGGGGATGTTTGCCGAGGGGGGGCTGCACATCTCGGTCAGTGGTGATCTTGTCAATAGCTCCGGATGGCTGAGCGCCCTCAACGACGTATCGATCCGCGGTCATCACATTCTGAACAGGTTTGGCTCCATCTATGCCGGCGCCATGTTCCTGGACGACGTGGTTCGGGAAGGCAGTCTGCGAATTTTGATGGGGGGCGGACTGCTCAACGAGTTTGGCCTTCTGCAGGCGACACAAGACATCTCAATCAACGCATCGACCACCCGTGAGCCTTACGCGGTCCCATGGGACGGTTGGGTTGGCTACAAGCCGGATATTTATACCTTCGGTGGGTCCATGACTGCGGGGCGTCTGCTGCAGATCGGTGTGGGTGATGCCCCCGATCGGTGGCGAAGCCTGGAAGTCTCCGATGCGACCCTGAGTGCGGGCGCGGGTATGTCACTGCAGGTTGAAAGCTTGGTCAGTGGCCTGAAGAGATGGGGTTCACCTTACGACCCAGACCTTAACAAGAGCGGCAACGTGTACACAGGCGGTTCCCTGGATATTCGCGCCAGCCATCACATGGACTTTTCTGGAAGAATGATGGCTGGCCGAGATATCTCGCTGAGACTCGCCGACCCTACCGGTCCTGGGTCCTCATGGTATAGCCAATTCAACGGCGAAATGTACGCTGTAGGAAGCGTCACGATTCGCTCTGACAGTTCCTTTGAGCTCCAACGTGGTGCACAGGTTGTCGGAACGTCGGTTGCATTCGTTGGCGGAAGTCGTTTCACGAGCTTTGGCCACATCGAAGCCGACGATGTACACATCAGCCTTGACCGTGGTCGCGTCTTGGGCTACTGGATAGAGGTCGACGGAGAAGGTCCACAGTACTTTGAGGAAAAAATCCTGTCCCGGCTGGAGAACTTGGGCGGGGGCACCATTCTGGCCAATGCGATCACGCTTTCCGCAGATCACATCTGGAATAGCTATCCCAAAGGCGCGGACGTCGGCGGGCCCTACGCTGGCAGCATCATCGCCAGAGACAACCTCAGCATTGCAGCTGACCGTTTTGAGAACGGGCCAGCAGGTACGGCAATCAGCTATGGGGCGCTTGCCATCGGGGCGCGTATCTCAGAGGCGGGAGAGGTGGTCGGACGCTCGAAGTCCATTCTCAACGAGGGGGGGCTGATCGAGAGCGCGGGCGACATGCTCCTCAGCGCAGATCAGATCCTCAATGAGAATCCCTACTTCTTCGAGGGGTTGCTTCCTGTCGGAGACCCAGAAAGGCTATCGTTGATCCAGCCGAAAGGGAGCACGGCGCGGATACCCGTCCAGAACCTTCGGTGGCAGAGGTGGGAGCGGGCTGGGCAATATCGATACGACCTCTCGCCCGACCCGTATGAGGGTGTACCTGCGCGGCTCGGTCAAACCCCGGTTCCGCTTCCTGATCAGGTCGACTGCGACGACCCGGATGTGGAATCGACATGTCGTGCGGTTCCTGACGCGGCTTATCTCAGGGGTGATCCAGCATGGGCCTACTTCAATGTGGTGCAACCAGATCCAGAGCCAGAGCCGTTCGCGTTGCAGAGCCCGCAGGCTCCGACCCTAAGCGCCCCGGTCGATCCCGGCCCCGATGCTGAGCTGTCCTTACGCGAAGCGTTCAATGACGCCAAGCAGGCATTCGATGCCGCTTGGGCTGATTATCTGCAGCGGGTGGTGGCGTACGAGCACGCCCAGCAACAACATGCAGCGGCCGTGTCAGCGTGGCAAACGCAAACGTCACAGCGTTACGACGAACTAACCGACAGCATTCTGGCCTACAACGCGACCTTCGAAGACGATGTCATCCGCGAGTGGACACGCTATGACTTCACTCGAACCACGCTGCGCACGTCCGTACTCGGCAGCCGCCCCGGCCAGATCATTTCCGGCGGCAACATGGTCCTGGATGCTGCCGAAGTTGTGAACGACAAAAGCCGCATCGTGGCGGGCGGCTCTCTGGTGGCTGATCTGGATCGCCTGGATCATCGGCCTGCGACGGGCCTGCTCATCCTTCGGGATCAAGGCTCTGTACGCCAGTCTTACACCGAGCGGCGTAGAAACAGTGTTGTCAGCAAGAAAAGAACGTACCGGGAGTGGACAGAGGCCGCCACCTACGAGCCGCTGGACGATATCACCGAGATATCGCTCGGGGTCGGGGAGCTGCTTTATGGGCGTGCGTTCTCTCCGTCAGACGTTGAAGTTGCGGCGGCAGAGGTTCCAGCAGTCGTGCCAGTCGTGCCGCTTGAGGCGTTTCAGCTGAATGCCAGTGATCTGGCGCTGCTGCCGATCTTCAGCGTGGCGGCCAACCCCGACGCCCGCTACGTGCTCGAAACCAATCCTCGCTTCACCGAAAACAAGTCGTGGACCAGCAGCGACGTGTTGTTTGAAGCCATTCGCTTTGACGGCGACGCCACGCTGCGGCGCCTCGGTGATGGCTTTGCAGAGCAACGGTTGATGCGCGAGCAGGTTCTGGCGCTCACGGGCCAGCGCTATCTGGGTAACCACCGCGATGACGACAGCCAGTATCTGGCCTTATTGACTGCCGCGGCCACCTTCGCCACGCAGCATCAGCTGCGGCCCGGCGTTGCGCTGAGCGCACAGCAGATCGCCGCACTGACCACCGACATCGTGTGGCTGGAAGAGCAGCGCGTCACATTGCCTGATGGCCGCATCGTGGCTGCGTTGGTGCCGCGCGTTTATCTGGCTCCACGCAAGGGCGATCTGGCGGCCGATGGCGCCCTCTTTGGCAGTGCGCTTGTGGGCCGGACCGTCGATCTGCACGTCGCTGACCAACTCACCAATGGGGGCAGCATTGCGGGCCGCGACCTGACTGTGGTGCGGGCCGGCAACGTGTTGAACGATGGCGGCAACATTTCAGGCAAGGCCGTGTTCGTGTTGTCAGACCAGGACATCGTGAACCGAGGCGGCACCATTGCAGGCAAGGAGGCCGTCGTGCTGGAGGCTGGGCGTGACGTGGTGATCGAATCCACGACCCGGCATGATCAGAAAGAAACCACGACCGTGAAGCCGGTTCGCCAGTTGTCGATGATGGTGATGAGCGTGACGGGCCACGATGCGTCGGGGCAGGTTGGTGTGCCGCCCAAACCGGCGCCCAAGCTTGGCCCTACCGCCAGTTACGAACAAACCAGCATCGCACGGATGGCTGGCGTTTATGTAACCGGTCGAGATGGTGTACTCGTGGCCAGCGCAGGTCAGGACATCTCGGTGATTGGCGCCCGCATGCGCAGCCAGGGCGATCTCGTGATGGTGGCCGGGCGCGATGTGGATCTTGGCACGGTAGATACCAGTGGCAGCCAAACCATCCGTTGGGGTACCAAGCGCAGCTTGACCGAGTCGTGGAGCGAAGAGGTCGGCGCGAGCCTGCAGGCCCGCAACGACATCGTGATCCAGTCGGGGGGGCAGGTCAGCGCCCGTGGCGCAGAAATCCTGGCTGATCTGGGCTCGCTGGAGGCCACAGCCGCCGGCAACATTTCTCTGGAAGCGCGAGAAAGCACAGAGTTTTTCGATGAGCGCCGCCAGAAGACAGATCGCGGCCGGCTCAGCAAAACGCGCACGACCGAGCGCCTGACCTACAGCGCCACGCAAGCCCATGGCAGCACACTGAGCGGAGACGAAGTCTTGCTGCAGAGCGGTCAGGACGTGACCTTGGTGGGTTCATCGGTGGTCAGCACCCGAGGTGTGACGGTTCTCGCGCAAGGCGATGTGCGTCTTGATGCGGCAGCGGAATCGCTTGAGGAGTTGAGGCAGAAGGAGGTCAAAAAGTCTGGCGTGTCGTCAACGGGTGGGTTTGGCGTGTCGATTGGCACGCAGAAGCGCAGCGATCGCGCGTCTGAGGTGGGCGAACTGGCCGAAGCCAGTACCCTGGGTAGCCTCAGTGGCGATGTGACCGTCGTGGCCCGTGGCCGCTACAGTCAGACGGGGAGCGACGTGATCGCGCCCAGCGGCGATGTGCGCATCAGCGCGGCCGAGGTGGATGTGGTGGACGCGCGCCAGCTCAGCCGCAGCGAGCTGGAAACCCGCTTCAAGCAAAGCGGCTTGACGCTGAGCCTGAATAACGCCGTGGTGGATGGCGTACAAACCCACCAGCGTGTGCAAGACGCCCGGGGCCAGACCCAAGACAGCCGCACGCAGGCGCTGGCCACCATCACGCAAGTGCTCAATGCGGGCCAGATGCTCGATGCTTACCAGAAGGACAAAGCCACCGATGTGAGCGTGAGCCTGATGCTGGGTAGCAGCCAAAGCCAGAGCACCACGCGCAACACGGGCGACACCACACGGGGCTCGACCGTGGCGGCCGGGCAAGACATCAGCCTGCAGGCCACTGGGGTAGAGGGCCAGGCCGGCACTGGCGACCTGCTGGTACGCGGCAGCCGCATCGTGGCCCAAGGCGACGTGGTGCTGAGCGCCCAAGACGCGCTGACCCTGCAAGCCGCGCAAGACCGCTACAGCGAGCGCAGCGAGAACAAAAGCAGCAGCGCGGCCGTGGGCGTGAAGATTGGCAGCGAAGGGATGGGGTTCTCTGCCTCTGGCAGCGCGGGCCGAGGCCGGGGCGATGGCGACGACGTGGTGCAGGTCAACACCCAGGTGCAGGCCGGCCAGACGGTGGGCATGAGCTCAGGCGGCGACACCACGCTGCAAGGCGCGGTGGTGCAAGGCCAGCAGGTGCAGGCCCACGTGGGCGGCGACCTGACGGTGCAAAGCCTGCAAGACACCAGCACCTACAGCAGCCGCCAGCAAAACGTGAGCGGCAGCGTGACCATCGGATCCGGCGCAGGCTCGGGCGGCCAGGCCAGCTACAGCAGCAGCAAAGTCAACAGCGACTACGCCAGCGTGGTGCAACGCAGCGGCATTGAGGCGGGCGACGGCGGCTTCCAGGTGAACGTGCAAGGCCAGACCACGCTGCAAGGCGGCGTGATCGCCAGCACGGACAAAGCCGTGGACGAAGGCCGCAACAGCCTGAACACCCAAGGCCTGAGCCTGAGCGACATCGACAACCGCGCCAGCTACGAGGCCAAGGCCGTGAGCGTCAGCGTGGGCACCAGCGCCGGGCAAAACAGCGCGGGCATCGGCCAGGCCAGCGACAGCGCGGCCAGCACCACCACAGCGGGGGTGTCGGGCCTGGCGGGCGACCACAGCGTGCGCACGGGCGATGCCTCGCAAGGGCTGGACCGGATCTTTGATCGCGAGGGCGTGACGCAAGACGTGACGGCCCAGGCCACGGTGATGGCGGAGTTTGGGAAGCAGGCGAGTAAGGCCGCTGCTGACTACACGCAGCGCAAGCGCGAAACCCTCAAGCTGGAGGCATGGCAGGCCGAGCAAGCAGGCGACGACGCCAAAGCGGCCAGCCTGCGGGCCGATGCGGCACAGTGGGATGAAGGCGGCGACTACCACCTGCTGATGCAGGCCTTGGTGGGCGGGGCCTCGGGCGGGCTCAGCGCGGCGCTGGGGGCTGCCGCTGCAGCCAAGGCCGGCCCCTGGGTAGAGCAGATGACCTCAGAGCTGCCCTTGAGCGAGCCGCTGAAGGCCGTGGCGGGCATGGTGCTCAGCACGGCACTTGGATGGGCCGCCGGGCAAGACCTGGGGGCGGCTGCGGCATTCAACGTGGACACCAACAACCGTCGCCTGCACAGCAGCGAGAGGAAAATGGCGATCGAGTTGGCCAAGGCCAGTGGCGGGCGCTACACCGTGGCAGAGATCGAAGCACAACTGCGCCTGATGCCCAATCTGGCCCTGGGCGCTGCAGCCAAGCCAGAGGTCTACACCAACATGCAAAATCCCGAAACACAAGCGCGCTGGGCACAAGACCGCCAGCACGACGATGGCTTTGAGGTGACCGTGACGAACAACACCGTGGTCGAGAAAACCAGCGCAGCCCGGGGAGACGTGCAGGCCTTCATCGTGGGCGCCACCAGCATCCAGGGCGGCACCATGGACGGATGGTCGCCCTACCTGATGAGCAAAGAGGCGGCGGCAGACTTGCTGAAGCAAGCCGCGCAGAGCGCCACCCCCAGAGACGACGCAGGCCCGCGCCACCATGCCTGCGCCAGCACGGATTGCTTGCTGTACCAGGCCAATTACAACCCGAATCACCCGCAAAACCAGGCCGAGCTGAAACGCATGGAAGAGGCGCTGAAGGCTGCCGGGGTGGTGGTGGGCGCGCCCGCGCTGGCCTTGGCGCTGACCACGCCGGCCGGTCAGTTGGCCGTGAAGACTTTGCTGTGGAACCAAACCTCAGCCGTGTCGGGTTTGGCCGGGGGCTCGGTGAATGTGGGGGCGCAGCTGGTTAAAACAGGCGAGGTGGACCTGAAAGAGGCGGGCATGGCGACGGTGACGTCGATGGCGGGTGGGGGCGTCGTGGGCGCTTCAAAAACAGCTTTCGAGTCGGGCCGAACGATGCATGCCGTTGGTTTGACGGGTGTCTTGGCGGCCAATGCCGCTGGCGCGGTGGTGACGGGTAGTCCGCAGGGGGCGACGGCGGGTGGTGCTGTAGCGGGTTACGCAGCGGGGCAGTTGCCAGGCCCCATGGGTGTTCTCGGCGGTCCAGCAGCACAAGAGTTCGTGACTTGGGTGTTTTCGTTGATCGGCAGAAGTCCTCAGCAAAACGCAGGTTCAGGCAGATAAGGCTGATGACGGATATGCATTCGTTCGCAGATTTCTGGCGTGAGATTCGGCAGGATTACTTCCGTGGACTACTGAAATCTTTGGTCTACGCGTCTATAGCTGTTTTCGTAGTCATCGCCGTCTTGCTTGGTGGAGAGTGTCTTGGCTTGCTCTCCGAACTTGGGCTTAAAGAGTCAGCATGTGCAAACCTCCGGCAGCCTGCAGAATTGCTCTCGCGCTACTTGCTTGGATTGCCTGTGTTTTGGATGGTGTTGACGGCGTTGTCTACGGGCGTTATTTACCTTGAGTGGGACAAGTACAAGAAAGACAAGCCCTCCGGCTTCACGCATGACAAGGGTTGCGAGGGACCACCCGGCTATGTTCGCCGGCTAAAAGAGGTTGAAGCGGATTCATGGGTGCTTGAGGGCCGAGCCTGGCCGCTACAGCCCGTTGTCGAGGGGCGATACCGCTGCGAAGGCGACTACTCGGAAGAGGCCTTGGTCAAGCAGATCCGCAGCAAGTTTGTTCGACGTGAAAACAAGCCTGTGACGGATACGGAGCACGACACCTTGTGGCGCATACGCCAGAACAGCGGCACTGAGGTGCATGTGCATCTAAAGCGCGTGGCGGCTGAGCCTGGAGAGTTGCACATGCAGGTTCAGTTCTTTGAGTGGGCGGGACGCCGCCAACCGCCGGTGCTTGCGAAAGATGTTGTGTTGGAGTTCAAGCCATTGCGGTCTTGACCGCACCTGTTGTGCCGTTGGCCGTGAAGACCATGCTGTGGAGCCGGGCATCGGCGGTATCGGGCCCGGAGGCTCGACCCACTAAAGCAGCAAAGTCAACAGCGACTACGCCAGCGTGGTGCAACGCAGCGGCATTGAGGCGGGCGATGGCGGCTTCCAGGTGAACGTGCAAGGCCAGACCACGCTGCAAGGCGGCGTGATCGCCAGCACCGACAAAGCCGTCGACGAAGGCCGCAACAGCCTGAACACCCAAGGCCTGAGCCTGAGCGACATCGACAACCGCGCCAGCTAAGAGGCCAAGGCCGTGAGCGTCAGCGTGGGCACCAGTGCCGGGCAAAACAGCGCCGGCATCGGCCAGGCCAGCGACAGCGCGGCCAGCACCACCACAGCGGGGGTGTCGGGCCTGGCGGGCGACCACAGCGTGCGCACGGGCGATGCCTCGCAAGGGCTGGACCGGATCTTTGATCGCGAGGGCGTGACGCAAGACGTGACGGCCCAGGCCACGGTGATGGCGGAGTTTGGGAAGCAGGCGAGCAAGGCGGTGGGGGACTATGCGCAAAACCGCATGAAACCTGTCGATGAGGCGCGCGAGAGACTGGCGTTGGAGCAAGATCGCCAAAGAGGACAGCTCACGACTGAGCAGGCCCGACGCTTGGAGAAGCTGGACTCTCAGGGAATGACGGTCGATCAGGCCAACGCCAACCTCCAGGATGCGCAACTGTTGGCTGATCACGAGCAATGGAAAGAAGGCGGCAGCTACCGCGTAGCCCTGCACGCCGTGGTGGGAGGCCTGACCGGCGACCTGGGCGGGGCGCTGGGGGCCGGCGCCAGCGCAGCCGCGGCCCCTCGCATTGACGATCTGCAAGCCCAACTGCAAAGCAGCCTGCAGAAGGCTGGCTTGAGCGACAGCGTGGCCAAGGGCGTGGCCGGCCTGGCCGCCGGTGGCACCGCTGCCGTGCTGGGTGGGGCCGTGGGCGGCAGCGCCGGTGCGGCGGCGGGGTTTAACCAGGACACGAACAATCGGCAGTTGCATCCGAGTGAGAAGCAACGCATCCAGGAACTGGCCAGAAAGAAGGCGCAAGACACCTGCCGGGGTGATGCGTCGTGCCTGCAGCACGCCACCCTGTACTGGAGCGATATGCTTGAGCGTGTGGCCGAGGGCCGGGTAGACACCCAAGAGGCGATCAAGAACCAAGCCATGTACGAACAAATCATCGCGGCGGCAGGCCACAAGGGCAGCCAGGCCTCCATGGGCATGGCCGAGAGCTTCTTCGAGCACCTGGGTGAGGCCCGGCGCCTGTTGGCCGCTGACGCGGGCAAGCCGATCTTGGACGGCCGTGGTCGCGTGGTGTTGGGTACCGACGGGCAGCCGCAAACCTACTTCAGCGCCACGCAGGCCCAGCGAGACAACCCTTACGGCAACATCTTCCCCGGAGGCTCGCCCAGCAGCCAGGCGTCGGTGATGCCGGGCAAAGAGCGCCGAGAGCAAAGCCTGCTGGAGGGCATGAACGCCCGCAGCGGCCAAGCCACGCCTGACACCACGTTGGAGGAGTTGCTGATCGGGGTACGGGTGCCCGCCAGAGGCGCTGGCTCGGTGGTGAAAGTGACTGAGCGCAGCCCGGGAGGCGCCTTGCCCGGGACGGCCAAGGCGGCCGAAGAGGCGCTGTTGCGCTCAGGCGGGGCGTTCGACAAGGCAGGCAATCCGCTGCTGGACATGAGCAAGCTGACCAACGAACAAAAAAGGGTCATCAGCGAGCAGCTGTTTGCACCGAACACCGTCAGGCAGATCCTGCCTGACGGACAGCAGATTGCACGCGTGCAAGGCCAGGGCCACACCGGGATTGACGAGCTGTACAAGGTCAATCGCCCTGACGTGGACTATGTGAGTGTCGAGATCAAGTTTGTGGGACAAGACCACAAGACTGGGGCACAGGTGTTGAAAAACACGGATGATGGTAAGCAGGGAAGCACCAGCTGGATTGGGGGGTCTGGGCGGATTGAGAAGGCGGTTGGAGTTGAGCAATCTCGAGATGTTTACAACGCATTGAGGGCTGGGCGGGTAGAAAGCTGGGTGGTGACTGTTCGTCCTGATGGTTCAACCGCGGTGCAAGTGCTGGATTCGTTGGGGAAGCCAAAACTGATAGACGCATCAAAGATCTTGCCCCGGAGCCTGAATCCGTCGGGAGCGCAGAAATGATCCGATCGAAGCTAGGTGATCGGGATTACTGGAGCAAATGGATTCGAAAAGATGAAACGTGGTTGACTGAATCTATTCAACGAGTAAAAACAGAACCCACGAAGAATCCGATATACGAGCCGCAGTACGTATTCAACTTGGTGGTGGATTCGACTCGGATCATGCTGCGTCTCTACTCCTCCGGCGCCCCCATCCGCGACTTGCCCCAGCACTTCCCTGGCCTGCTGGACGCCTGGGAGCTGTCCAACCGCCTGAGCGACGAGGTCTGCCAAGCGCATGGTCTGCCAACCTGCCGAGACTGGGATTTCTCGCTGTCAAACCTGAACCACTACAACTGGTGCTTCTGGCTGGTTGGTTTGGCGCTGGCACTGGAGATACCCGATGAACAGTGGCAGCGCTTGATCGATCTGGTGGGCGGCGAAGGCGATGATGTGCTGCTGGATCGCGTGATCGCCAGCCGGACGCCATCGCGGCGCGTTGGCGCCAAGCTGCTGCATGCCAAGCCCTATGCGCGCCTGCTCACGGCGGTGGACGCCCCCGCAGATCAGCAGGCGGCCTTGTTGCGAGACTTCGTTGACCACTGGTACCCCGAACTCAAGCGCCCCGCCCCCAAGAACAAAAAGGCACCAACCATCGAGCCCTTTTGGTACATCTATGGCGACCCTGATCAACACCCGCTGGAGATGGGCAGCTACTTTGGTCGCTGGTGCATCGAAGCCGTGGCAGCAGTCAAGGCCTTTGGGCTGGACGACAGCCTGTGCCTGGGGCATGAGCACTATCCCGGCGACTTGCTGCGACCAGATGGCCCCAGCACCCATCCAGCTCGTGCAGACGAAAAGCGCGGCTGGTTGGCCCGGCTGCTTGGACGGGGCTGATGATCTGTGGCCCGTGGCCCAACGCAAGACCGCTACAGCGAGCGCAGCGAGAACAAGAGCAGCAGCGCGGCCGTGGGCGTGAAGATTGGCAGCGAAGGGTTTGGGTTCTCTGCCTCAGGCAGCGTGGGCCGAGGCCGGGGCGATGGCGACGACGTGGTGCAGGTCAACACCCAGGTGCAGGCCGGCCAGACGGTGGGCATGAGCTCAGGCGGCGACACCACGCTGCAAGGCGCGGTGGTGCAAGGCCAGCAGGTGCAGGCCAACGTGGGCGGCAACCTGACGGTTCAAAGCCTGCAAGACACCAGCACCTACAGCAGCCGCCAGCAGAACGTGAGCGGCAGCGTGACCATCGGGCCCGGCGCCGGCTCGGGCGGCCAGGCCAGCTACAGCAGCAGCAAAGTCAACAGCGACTACGCCAGCGTGGTGCAGCGCAGCGGCATTGAGGCGGGCGACGGCGGCTTCCAGGTGAACGTGCAAGGCCAGACCACGCTGCAAGGCGGCGTGATCGCCAGCACCGACAAGGCCGTCGACGAAGGCCGCAACAGCCTGAACACCCAGGGCCTGAGCCTGAGCGACATCGACAACCGCGCCAGCTACGAGGCCAAGGCCGTGAGCGTCAGCGTGGGCACCAGCGCCGGGCAAAACAGCGCTGGCATCGGCCAAGCCAGCGACAGCGCAGCCAGCACCACCACGGCCGGGGTGTCAGGCCTGGCGGGCGACCAAAGCGTGCGCACGGGCGATGCCTCACAAGGGCTGGATCGGATCTTTGATCGCGAGCGCGTGACGCAAGACGTGACGGCCCAGGCCACCGTGATGGCGGAGTTTGGGAAGCAGGCGAGCAAGCTGATTGGCGACGTGGCCGACGCCAAGCTCAAAGAATCGCTGGATCTGCGATCAAAGGCTTTGCAAGCCCGCGAGCAAGGCGATGCCGCCCGCGCTGATGCATTGGATGCGCAAGCCCAGGCCTTGGACGCTGCCTGGGGCGACCAAGGCACCATGCGATTGTTGGCACATACCGTGGTAGGCGGCCTGACGGGCAACGTTGCCGGGGCGGCAGGCGCAGCGGCCAGCACCGCGGGCAGCCCCCTGTTGTTGGATGCACTGGCCAACGCGGGCCTGGACCCTGATCTGGCGCGCGGCCTCGCAGCCCTGGCCAGCACCGCGCTGGGGGCGGCCGTGGGTGGCAGCACGGGCGCCATGGCCGCCTTCAACGAAGTCAGCAACAACTTCCTGAATCACCAGCAACAGCGGCAATACGCGCAAGCTCTGACGGCCTGCCGCACGGACAGCGAGTGCGAGCGACGCGTACACGAGCAGTATCAGCGCCTCAGCCTTCAGAACAACATGGCCTTGCTTAAAGCACAGGCCCTGTGCGAGAAGACAGGTGACTGCGAAGAGCGCGACCGACTGTACGCCAGAGGCACGGGCTGGGGCGAAGGGCTCAAGCAGGTGCAGACGGCGACAGATCCCGAGGCGGCCCTGGTCACCCCCGCTCTGGATCGCATCAACGCCAAGGAGGTAGAAGCGCTCGTCCTTAGGATGCTGACGCAAGAGGTCGTCCGCCTTGGCCCGGTGAGTACCTTTGATGCCTTGGGCAACGTCAGCATCGACCCGGCGCGTTACGTATCAGCCATAGATAACCGCAATGCGCTGACGGCGATGGGCGTGGCGATGGCGCCCACCCTGTTGTTGCCCGGGCCGGAAGACCTGGTGGTGGGCGCAGCACTGGCGACCAAGGCTGGGCAGAAGATTGCCGAAGTGGTGATGCAAAGCGGCCAGAAGGTCTGGCGCTTTGTGGATGGCAGCACGGCCAGGGTGGGCTCGCAAGAGGCTGAACAGATTGCCAGGGCGCGGGTGGAGAACAATGTGTTCAGAGATGGCTCCATCGCAGCGCCAGACAAGACCATGTCGCCCACGGGCCCGTGGAAGCCAGCACAATTGCTCAGCCCCGCCGAGGCGGATGCACGTGTTCAGTCTCTGTTGCCTCCAGGAGCGATCGTGACGAGCAAAGAAAGTGCAGATGCGCTGAATGCTGCTATTCTCAAGGAGAACCTTAACTTCAAGCCGCCGTATATTGCCAATACTGAAGCGGTGATTTTCAAAAATAGCCAGCCGACCGATTTTGTACGGGTGTACGTTGAGGGCGGACGATCTGGGCAGGCTGATACATGGGTGATGCCTGCGGCTGAAATCAAGGGTTTGAGTGCAGAACAAATTGCTAGCAAGTATGCTTTGCCACAAGTGCCCACACACATCACGGATGTGAAGGTGCCTGCTGGAGTGCAGATGCGTGCGACTTCGGCTGGTGTATCAACATCTTCCCCAGCAGCAGCTTGGGTGGCAACGGTGGAGGTGGCGGTGTGCAGTTTGAGGTGTTGAGCAAGCTGGAAAGCTGAGTGATTTTGAACGATGGTTTACCAATGCGAGGCCGCTGAAATGAAAGGAGAGGTGCTGCAGGACTTGCAGATTCAAATCTACCGAGAGGTCAGCATGCCAAATGGGGATCGAATTGTTCAAGCTGAACCGATACTCGATCATTGGGCCTCAATGGATTTGGCGAACCACAACATCTTTCGTCTGGATGCTCTCAATAGGGTGGTCTGGCGGGTGAAGCGGGTTGAGGATCAGTATGTGAACTGGGAGGTGCGTCATCAGCATGCGCGTGAAAAAGATCCTGGCTGCGAAGGCTACTTCGATCCCTTTTACAACATGAGCACGCGATATTTCGAGCGGCGTCTCTTGCCCGACAAGGGGCCCTTCCATCCGACGGAAGAGCTTGTTTGGTTCGATGACTATGCGCCTGGCCGCTTGCTTAGTATCATCACGCATTGGTGGGCGTACGATCTCGATCCGGTTACTGGTGTCGCCGTCTGCACAGGTGAGCAAGTGAAGTAGATCTACGACTGCATTGCAAATGCAGACTTGTTGTTAAGGTGACCTGACGGTGCAAAGCCTGCAAGACACCAGCACCTACAGCAGCCGCCAGCAAAACGTGGGCAGCAGCGTGACCGTAGGCGCTGGGGCCGGAGGCTCGGCCAGCTACAGCAGCAGCAAGGTCAACAGCGACTATGCCAGCGTGGTGCAGCGCAGCGGCATCGAAGCCGGCGACGGCGGCTTCCAGGTGAACGTCCAAGGCCAGACCACGCTGCAAGGTGGCGTGATCGCCAGCACGGACCAGGCGGTGGACGAAGGCCGCAACAGCCTGAACACCCAGGGCCTGAGCTTGAGCGACATCGACAACCGCGCCAGCTACGAGGCCAAGGCCGTGAGCGTCAGCGTGGGCACCAGCGCCGGGCAAAACAGCGCCGGCATCGGCCAAGCCAGCGACAGCGCCGCCAGCACCACCACGGCCGGGGTGTCAGGCCTGGCGGGCGACCAAAGCGTGCGCACGGGCGATGCCTCACAAGGGCTGGATCGGATCTTTGATCGCGAGGGTGTGACGCAAGACGTGACGGCCCAGGCCGCCGTGATGGCGGAGTTTGGGAAGCAGGCGAGCAAGGCGGTGGGGGACTATGCCGGGTTCAAAGAGCCGACATTTGTGGAGGGAACCCACAAGGTCGTGGCGGAGCGCCCATACGACCGGGGCGCGATCTGGACACCAGGGGAAGACGGACGACTGGTGCAGGTGATCCCCCCGCAGCCTTCGGCGGCATTGATGGCGTTCATTCAGGCCAACACCGGTGCGACCTACAGTTGGCCCTCGCCGACGCCAGCGCCTGCGTTGCCCCCGAACGCACCACGAGACAGACTGACGAACCTGCCGCTGGATGAGCAGGGCCGGTACAGCCGCACCGTGGTGTTGGATGGCAAGGCCTATGCGCCCAAGTACCATGCCTGTGCGACGGCACAATGCAGCGTGGACGGCGCCAACCTAGACATGACCGACCCGCAAACCCAGGCCTATGTGAAGGCGTTGGACAAGAAGTTGCTGAAGGACATCGGTACGGGTGCCACGCTTGGTTCGTTGGTGACGCCTGTGGGGGCGGGTGGGACTGCGTTAGCGGTTTTGGGGTGGCTCGCCTCAGGTGGCCAAGTTCTTCAGAGCGATACGCCGTTTGAGAGCGGTAGAGATGAGGTCTTGAAGGCTTTGTCAGAAAAGGGCGGGGAGAACTTCTTCCGCCATGTACTGGGACACACCCCAGCCAACGCCGCTCGCGCAGTCGCCCTTATCAATCTTTCCGGCGGGTGGGATGCCTTCGTGAACCGCGTGAAGATTGATTTATTGGAGATTAAGCCAGATGACACCAAAAAGTAAGGCGCTTTGGGTGGCTGGGGTCACTTGCGTATTGACTGCGCTGGTGACCGCTTTGCGTGAGTTCGAGCCGGGTAACGTCAAGGCCATATGGTTGATATGGGCAGGACTCTCGTGGAACTACTTCGCCTATGGCTTTGATAGAGGAATGATGCCGACGGTTTTTGTCGAGCTGGATGGCGGCGGCAAAGGCAATCCTGTCGCACGAGGCTTCGTCTTTTGGCTTACTGCTGTCATTTACCTTGCATTCATCGCCACGGCCGCTTTCGCTGACATTGGGTGATCCAGGCGCGAGGCTTACCTGGCATCTGCATACGGTTCCTCACCGCACCTCACCCCCCCGCCACCCCCTGCCGCCGCGACGCCGCCAGATACCCCAACAAGCGCCGCGCCTTTTCGTTGCCGATGGTGGCCTCGGCCAGCAGGAAGCCGCCCACCTCGCCGATGCCCACCACCAGGTCGGCGCCCGCGGCCTCGAGGTAGGGGCGCTGGGCCGGATCAAGCAGTTCGGCGATGACCCGCGCGTGCGGTGCGGCACGGCGCGCCACCAGGCAGTTCACCGCGGTGAGCGCATCGGCATGTTGCCGCTCGGCGTAGTTGGCCAGCACCACCACGGTGGCGGCCTGGGCGAGGCAGCTGCGTTCGATGGCCTCGCCGCGCACAGGGTAGGGCGCGCGCGTGAACATCAGCAGCGGGTCGTCCATGGGCTTGTGCTCCAGATCGGCCATCACGAGGATGGGGCTGTGAGCGTGGTCAGGGTCGTCTCGCAAGGTGCGCACGATTTGCGGGCCCTTGAGGTTCCACCCCATGATGACGATGTGCTGGTTCAGTCGGTGCATCTTCAACCCCATGTCTTCCTTGACCTTGCGTTCGATGAGCACAGCGGCCGCCAGCGCGCAGAGCAGGGCAGTCAGCAGTTTGGAGACGATCACGGCCAGCCCCATGACCATGCGGCCACCAGCGGTGGCGGGCTGGACGCTGGCGTCGCCCGACGTGGTCATGGTCACCAGCAGCGCATACACCGCGTCGCCGACGCTGTGCACGCGGGGGCTGTGGCCCACTTCGAAGGCATAGACCAGTAGCGCGCAGGCCAGCCAGAACACGACGAACCAGGTCGTGAGCTCGGCGATGAAGCGGTAGCGGGCCACCGACATCAGGCGGATGAAGGTCATCAGCCATCCTGAGCGCGTCGCCAGCATGCTGGCCTCCTGCGTCACGTCACGATGGCTTCAGTCTATGCCTGCGCGGTGCTGCTGGGGTGCGAATTAATACACCTCGGGCACGATCATCGAGCCCGGCACGGGTTGTCGGAAGTAATCGGGCTGGCGCTGCCGTTCGGGCAGCGTCACCGACTCATGCGGGATCTCGTGATAGGGCAGTTGCGACAGCAGGTGATGGATGCAATTGAGTCGCGCGCGCTTCTTGTCCACAGCCTGCACCACCCACCAGGGCGCCTCAGGGATGTGGGTGCGCTCGAGCATCACTTCTTTGGCTCGGGTGTAGGCTTCCCAGCGGCGACGGCTTTCCAGGTCCATCGGGCTGAGCTTCCATTGCTTGAGCGGGTCGTTGATGCGCGAGAGGAAGCGGGCGGCCTGCTCTTCGTCCGAGATCGAGAACCAGTACTTGATGACGCGGATGCCGCTGCGCACCAGCATCTTCTCGAACTCGGGAACCGAGCGGAAGAACTCTTCGTAATCCGCGTCGCTGCAAAAGCCCATCACGCGCTCGACACCAGCTCGGTTGTACCAGCTGCGGTCGAACAAGACGATCTCGCCAGCGGCCGGCAGGTGGGCCACATAGCGCTGGAAGTACCACTGGGTCTTTTCTCGGTCGTTGGGCGCTGGCAGCGCTGCGACCCGGCAAACGCGCGGGTTGAGCCGCTGCGTGATGCGCTTGATCGCGCCACCCTTGCCGGCGGCGTCGCGCCCCTCGAACAGCACGACGATGCGCTCGCCGGTGTGCACGACCCAGTCCTGTAGCTTGACCAGCTCGCCCTGCAGCCGGAACAGCTCGCGGAAGTACAACCGCCGCATGTCCTGCGTTTCAGGTGGGCGGCCGGCCTGCAGGTCGAAGAACCGGTCGTCGAGCTCTTGCTCAAGCTCTTCGTCGTAGCTGTCCAGCAGGTCATCCTGCAGCCGGCGCAGCAGGTCGGGGTCGATGTCGTAAAGCGGTTTGTCCATGTCGCGCGCGCCATCGGCGCAATGAGCCAGTTGATCAGCTTGTGCTGACCGTGTGACGGCGCGATGACAAAGGCGCGAACGGCTCAGGCCAGCATCAGGATCTCGGATGGAGGCAAGTGCCGTGCCCAGTCCTGCCTTGGGGCCGCGCCGACGATCTGCCGCCCACACGCGCGCGTGGTGCGGCAGCGCACCAGTTCGGCCAGCGGCGCGCCTTGGCGGTCGCTGAGCAGCACCACGTCGGGCGCACTGGGATCGACCGATCGGCGCACGACGACGGCCTGCTCGCCGGTGTACAGCGCCACCAGGCAGCCCGGCGGATACAACCCGAGTTCGCGGATGATGGTGGCACCGAAGTAGCCGGCGCTGCGCTGGCGGAAGATTTCGGCAGCCGCCCGCGGTGTGAGCAGGCCTGTGCGGCCGGCGCGGGGGCTGATCTTGGCGCCAAACACATCGCAGGTGCGCAGCGCATCGGCCAGCTGATGCGGCTGGTTCAGCCCCTGTGGGTAGCCGCTGCCGTCGGCCTGCTCGTGGTGCTGGGCGACGGCAATCAGCCAGTCTTCGTCCGTCACGCCGAGCTGACGCAGCATCTGCCAGCTGGCCAGCGGGTGCGCATGGATGGCGGCTTGTTGCGCATCCGTCAGCGGGCTGGTTTGCAAGGCCAACTCGGTCTGCAACTCGGTGATGGAGAGGTTCATGGTCAGCGCGGCCTGGACGCCGCTGAGCGTACGGGCGTCGCCCCAGTCCTTGCGCAGCCCCACCAGTGCCATCAGCATCGCCACGTGCATGGCGTGCAGCACGCTGTAGCGGTGCACCTTGTCGTCGGTGGCGTGCACCATGTGAAAGATGCCGATGTCGGGATCTTGCCGGGTCAGTTGCATGACCTGGCTTGCGGCCACACGGATGTCGTGCAGAAAGCCGCTGCACCCAAGGGGGTCCTGCAGCACGGGCGCCAGTTCGTCGGCCAGTTCTTGCCACAGCGCCCACCGATGACATGCCGCGGTCGAAGGTGGCTGTACCTCTTGCTGTGACGGCAAGAGCGGGTCGGAGGCAACGGAGGGCATGGTGGCGGCCTGCATGGGGACTCCTGGTGCGCGGGCCTTCTGCCGGGATGGGCCGATGTGCCACGTCGTGTGTTTACCTTACGTGGCTGTGGCAGGACCGCAAGAGGGGTGCCACCGGGCCGTCTGTGGGCGGCGTGACGGTGTGCACATCCGGGCGTCTCTCATGATTGCTGCACATCTGTGCACATAATCGCGCCTTGTTGTTTCCGCTGGCCGCGCGCCCATCACATCATGAAAGCCATCAAGGCCGTCTTCGCCTGTCTGGTGCTGGTTCTCAACATTCTGGTCCACATCTCCTTGCTGCTGCCGGTTGCGCTGATCAAGCTGCTGTTGCCATGGCGCCCCGTGCGCCGGGTGGTGGACGCGGTGCTGGGCGCCATTGCCGAGAGCTGGATCGGGGTCAACAAGTTCTGGATGTGGGCGGTCGGCCGCACGCGCTGGCAGATTCAGGGAGCCGACGGCCTGCGTGCCAAGGGCTGGTATCTGGTGAGCTGCAACCACCAGAGCTGGGTCGACATCCTGGTGCTGCAATGGGTGTTCAACCGCAAGATCCCGCTGCTCAAGTTCTTCATCAAGCATGAGCTGATCTATGTGCCCATCATGGGCCTGGCCTGGTGGGCGCTCGATTTTCCGTTCATGAAGCGCCGCGGCGGCGCCTCGGCCCAGAAGGATCTGGAGACGGCGCGCAAGGCCTGCGAGAAGTTCAAGGTCATCCCCACCTCGGTGATCTCGTTCATGGAAGGCACGCGTTTCACGCCCGCCAAGCATGACCAGCAGCACTCGCCTTTCCGCAACCTGCTCAAACCCAAGACGGGCGGGGTGGGCATGTCGCTGGAGACCATGGGCGACCTGTTCGATGGCCTGCTGGACGTGACCATCGTCTACCCCAAAGGCGTGCCGACCTTTGTCGACCTGCTGACGGGCTCGATCGACGAGGTGATCGTGACGGCGCGCCTGCGGCCGATCCCGCCGGAGCTGCTGAGTGCGGCCCGTGGTCAGGGCATCGACCGCACGCAGTTGCAGAACTGGGTCAATGCCTTGTGGGAAGAAAAGGACGCCGAGATCGACGCGCTCAAGGCGTCGGCGCTGACGCGGCCGGCGCGCTGAGCAACGGCGCGCGCAGGCGCGCGTCGAATTCGGCTGGTGCCACGTACTGCAGCAGCTCCTTGCCCTTGGCCGACAGGGCGATGTCGAGCCCCTTATCGGGGTAGAGGAAGTGCTCCAGGTCGTCGTTGACGCGACGGCGCTCCGCAGCAGGCCCGAAGCGGTTGGCGATGATCTGCTCGTCCAGATTGGCCTGTGGGATGAAGCCCAGGCTGGTGATGGGGGCGTCCAGGGCCGCGGTCAGGTCGGCTGCCGACAGCGTGAACTGCCGTGTGGTGCTGTCCATGAATTCGACCTTGGCTGCGCGGGCTTTCATGGCCTGGATCTGGTCGGCTGGCAGGCTGGCGGTGATGACCAGTTTGCCTGTGATGAAACCGGCTTGCAGCGGGTCGACAAAGGCCTCCAGCGTGCCGGTCTCGTTGGGCGCGGCGATGATGGCCACGGTCATCTTGTCGCCCCAGCGCGCACGTGCATCGCCCAGGCGGCTACCGTGGCCGTCGGGGCCCAAGGTCAAGCCCATCACGCGGCTGCTGCCGTCGGCCTGCACCTCAATCTGCCAGGGCAGGTCGGCCGGTCCGGCCGATGCGGCGTCCGGCGCATCGGTCATCAGGTTGTGGGTGAGCACCAGCACGGCGCTCAATGCGAGTGCGCCGCCCACCAGGGCAGCCAGGGCAGGCAGCGTCTTCATGCGGCCTCCTGCTCGGTCTGAAACAGCCCGCCAAACTGCGCGCGCAGCAGGTTCTTCTGCACCTTGCCCATGGCGTTGCGCGGTAGTTCGGCCACCGTGAGGATGCGCTTGGGCACCTTGTAGCCGGCCAGGGTGGCCTTGAGTTGGGCGATGGCGCCGTGCTCGTCCAGCGTCTGCCCGCTATGGGTGACGACCACGGCCACCACGCCTTCGCCGAAGTCCGGGTGGGGCGCACCCACCACGGCCGATTCCTGCACATCGGGCAGGCGATCGATCAGGCCTTCCACTTCGGCGGGGTACACATTGAAGCCGCCGCTGATGATGAGGTCCTTGGCGCGACCCACCAGGTGCAGGTAGCCATCGGCATCGAGGCGGCCGACGTCGCCCGTGCGGAACCAGCCGTCGTCGGTGAACGACTCGGCCGTCTTGTCTGGAAGCCCGAGGTAGCCCACGAACACGTTGGGCCCGCTGACCTCGACCTGGCCGGCCTGCTCTGCGGGCAGCACCGCGCCCGACTCGTTGACCACGCGCACGCCCACGCCGGGCAGCGCACGGCCCACGCTGCCGATGCGGCGGTCGCCTTCGGCGGGGCGGCAGGGGTTGGAACACAGCATGCCGGTTTCGCTCATGCCGTAGCGTTCGAGGATGGTGTGGCCCGTGCGCTGTGCGAAGGCCTCGCCTGTGGCAGGCAGCAAGGGCGCCGATCCCGAGATGAACAGCCGCATGCGCGCAGCCGCCTCGGGCGTCAGTCCGCCTTCGGCCAGCAGGCGCACGTACATGGTCGGCACGCCCATGAACACGGTGGCCGGTGGGCCGGCTTCAGCCTGCATCTGCGCCAGCACCTGGGCCGCGTCGAAACGCTGCAGCCAGCGCATGGGCGTGCCGGCCAGCAGGCTGCAATGCACAGCCACGAACAGCCCGTGGATGTGGAAGATGGGCAGCGCGTGGATCAGGCAGTCATCCTGCCGCCAGTCCCAGTGTTGCAGCAGCGTGCGCGCGTTGCTCCACAGGTTGCCGTGGGTGAGCATGGCGCCCTTGCTGCGCCCGGTGGTGCCCGAGGTGTAGAGGATGGCCGCCAGATCGCTGCCGCGGCGCGCCACGGTGTCGTGCACATCGCTGTGCAGCGCGGCGTGCCCCAGCAGGCTGCCCGTGCGTGCCTGGCCCAGCGTGAACAGGTGCTCGACGCCGCCATGGGCCGCCAGGGGGATCACCCACTCCTGATCTTCTGGTCGACACACCAGCACCGAGGGCTGTGCGTCGGTGATGAAGTGCTCCAGCTCGCTGGCGCGATAGGCCGGGTTCAGCGGCAGGTAGACGCAGCCGGCGCGCAGCGCAGCCAGGTACAGCATCAGCGCCTCGACCGATTTGTCCACGTGCGCGGCGACCACAGGCGGTCGGTCGTCCACCCCTTGCAGGTGCAGGCTGCCCAACAGGTTGGCCAGCATGGCGGTGCCGCGATCCAGGTCGCGCCAGGTGTAGGTCAGGCCATCGTCGGTGACGATGGCCGCGTCATCTCGGTGTGCAGGCCAGGCAGCCTGCAGAGCAGCAAACAGGTTCATCCCATAACGGTAACTCAAGCTGCGTCGTTTGCTGCGCGCAGCGTGGTTGGCGGTGCATCATCTGCGCCCGGCAGGTCATGGTGGTAGAGCTGCACGCGGTTGCGTCCGGCCCGCTTGGCGGCATACAGCGCGGCATCGGCATGGGCCAGCATGGCGTCCACATCGAAATGCGCGGGGTTCCACTGCACGGCGCCAATGCTGACGGTGGCCGCAATCCGCTGTCCTCCGACCACGATCGGGTTGTCCTGCAGCGTCTGGCGAATGCGCTCGAGCGCGGTGAGCGCTTCCACCAGCGGCGTCGAGGTCAGCAGCACGGCGAACTCTTCACCGCCGATGCGTGCAGGGGTGTCCGAGTCCCGCAAGCTGCAGTGCAGGACCTCTGCAAACGCCTTGAGCACAGCATCGCCGGCCGCGTGGCCATGGGTGTCGTTGATGTGCTTGAAGTGGTCCAGATCCAGCAGCGCCACCGTCATGGGGCTGCCATAGCGCCGTGTCTGCGCGAGCACCGCCTCGGCCACCTCGAAAAACTGGCGCCGGTTGACCAGACCGGTGAGCGCGTCGCGCGAGGCCAGTCGCACCAGCTCTTCTTCGGCCTTGACGCGTGCGGCCTCCAGCTCGCGGGCATGGAACAGCGTGCCCAGCGACACCACCAGCGGCTCCAGCAGCTGCACAAGCTGCTCGTCGAAGCCGTCAGCGCGGTTGCCCAGCCCGATCATGCCCACGACACGGTTGTCAAAGCGGATGGGCAGGCCGAGAAAGTTTTGCAGCGCGGGAAAGCCCGCCGGCAAGGCGTTCGAGCCATGCCGCGCCGGCGGGTGGTTGGCTGTGAACTGCTGGTTGTCGCGCACCACCTGACCAAAGAGGTTGTTCAGATCTGGCAGTTCGCTGACGGACGGATCGACATCGTCGGACACGCTGGGCAGGGACAGGCCGATCTGACCATCCGGTCGCTGCTGCACGATGCCGATGAAACCGAAGCTGCATTCGCTGATGCGCAGCAGCGGGCGGAACAGCGCCTCGCAGGCGTCGTGCGCATTGCGCTTGAGCAAGAAGGCGGTCTGGGCCTGATTGAGCAGGTCCAGCAGCTGACGTTGCCGGTGGCGCACGGTCTCTTGCTGCTTGGCATCGGTGATGTCGATCAGCGTGCCCACGACGCGGCGCGGGCGCCCGTTGACGTCGCGCTCGAGTGTGCGCCCGAAGCTCTGCACCCAGATGTAGTGGCCGCGCTTGTGGCGGATGCGGTACTCGGTGGCGATGACGTCGGTGCGGCCCTCTCGGTAGGCCTGGATGGCCTCGTCGATCTTGGGACGGTCATAAGGGTGGACGTTGTCCAGCCACGTGACGTTGTTGTGCTCCAGTTCGTCTTCGCGCAGACCCAGGATGGCCGCAGCGCGCGTGTTGATGGTGCGTTCCTGGGTGGCGTAGTTCAGGTCCCAGGTGCCCATGCGCGCCGATTCCAGCGCGAGGTACAGCCGCTCCCGCGTGGCCTCGACCACCGACTCGGCCTGCTTGTGTCGGCTCACGTCGAACACATAGCCACGAACCCGCTGCAGCTGTCCAAAGGTGTCGCGCTCGGCATGCGTGATCTGCTGGATCCAGCGCGGTCGATGGCCCTCGGTAACTAGACGGTACTGCAGGTCCAGTCGATCGACACCGCCATGCAGGTGGCTGCTCAGTCCCGTGTGCACCGTGTCTGCGTCGTCCGGGTGCACCAGCGAGGCCAGGCTTTGCCCAGCCCGCAGCGCGGCCACCCGGCTCTCGCCCAACACCCCGTCAAGGTTGGCCGACAGGGTGTCGATCTGCAGGCCATCGCGCCCGACCTGCCAGGTCAGCGCCCCCATGGGCGCATCACGCAACAGCGCGCCCTCCTGTGCGCCTTGACGCGCGGCCAGTCGCGCCTGCAGCAGGTCGCCCACCAGGGCGCTGAAATGCATCAGCAGCGCGAGCCGGGCCGCGTCGAAGTCAGGGCGAGGGCGTTGGTCCATCACGCACAGCGTCGCGATGACCTGGCTTTGCACACGAATCGGGGCGCCTGCATAGAAGCGCAAGGGCGGCAGGTGGCTCACCACCCGCTCGTTGTCGGCAAAGCGTTCGTCCAGCCGCAAGTCGGTGGCGACCACAGGCAAGCCCGATGACACCACGTGGGCGCAGAAGCTTTGCGCCCGCGGCCAGGGTGCGGCGTCCAGCCCGCAGCGGCCCGGGAACCAGATCTCGGACTCGCCCACGGCAGAGACCAGACAGATGGGCACGCCCAGCACCGTGCCGGCCAGATGCGTGAGGCGTTGCAGGGCGGGGTCGGTGGTCTGCTCGGGCAGATCCAGGTCACGCAGCACGGACAGACGGGCGAGTTCGTCCGGCGGGAGGGGGGCAGCGGGCATGCAGTCGGGCTCCGAACAGCGGGCGGCGGTTGATTTTCTGCCTCGCCGGGCGTGTGGCCCGAGTGGGTGCCTTCTCACGTGGAGCACGGAACAATATGTTACATGTCCCGACCCGAAAGTTGTGTGTCCGTTGCGTGACCGGGGAACATCCTCCGATCACGCCGTTCGGCTCACCCGGCCGCGATCAGACGTCGATGGCCTGGGCCGAGCCCGCCTTCTTGCGCAACTCGAACTTCTGGATCTTGCCGGTCGACGTCTTGGGCAGCTCGCCGAAGACCACCGCGCGCGGGATCTTGAAGCCGGCCATGTGCTGGCGGCAGTGTGCAATGATGTCTTCGGCGGTGACTTGGGCGCCGGCTTTCAGCTCGATGAAGGCGCAAGGCGTTTCGCCCCACTTGGCATCGGGCTTGGCCACGACTGCGGCGGCCATCACAGCCGGGTGGCGGTACAGCACGTCTTCCACCTCGATGGACGAGATGTTCTCGCCGCCCGAGATGATGATGTCCTTGCTGCGGTCCTTGATCTTCACGTAGCCATCGGGGTAGAGCACGCCCAGATCGCCAGTGTGGAACCAGCCGCCTGCGAAGGCCTCCTGGGTGGCCTTGGCGTTCTTGAGGTAACCCTTCATCGCGATGTTGCCGCGGAACATGATCTCGCCCATGGTCTCGCCGTCGGCCGGCACGGGCTGCATCGTGATCGGATCCAGCACGGTCACGGCCTGCTGCAGGTGATAGGGCACGCCCTGGCGGGCGTTCAGCCGGGCCCGCTCGCCAATGTCCAGTGCATCCCATTCCGGGTGTTTGGCGCAGGCCGCTGCCGGGCCGTAGACCTCGGTCAGACCGTAGACATGGGTGAGGTCGAAGCCCATCTGCTCCATGCCTTCGATCATCGACGCCGGTGGCGCCGCACCCGCCACCATGGCCTTGATGCCGCGCGGTATGCCATGGCGGAAGTCGGCTGGCGCGGCCAGCAGTGACGCGTGCACGATGGGTGCGCCGCAGTAGTGGGTCACGCCGTGTTCGCGGATGGCATCGAAAATGGCCTTGGGGTCGACCCGACGCAGGCAGACGTTGACACCGGCCCGCGCGGCCACCGTCCAGGGGAAGCACCAGCCATTGCAGTGGAACATCGGCAGCGTCCACAGGTAGGTGGCGTGCTTGGGCATGTCCCACTCCAGGATGTTGGAGGTGGCGTTCATGGCCGCGCCGCGGTGGTGGTAGACCACCCCCTTGGGGTTGCCAGTGGTGCCCGAGGTGTAGTTCAGGCTGATGGCCTGCCATTCGTCGGCCGGCATCTGCCATGCGAAATCGGGCGCGCCGCTGCCGAGCAGTTCCTCGTAGGTCAGCGTGCCGATGCGCTGCGGCTCGCCGCTGTAGAGCGCGTCCTCGGCGTCGATCACCAGCACGGGTTCGGTGCGCGTGCGCAGGCTCAGGGCTTTGGCCATGACCTTGGCAAACTCCGGGTCCACGATCACGGCCTTGGCCTCGCCATGGTCGAGCATGAAGGCGATTGCCTCGGCATCGAGCCGGGTGTTCAGCGTGTTGAGCACGGCGCCGGCCATGGGCACGCCGAAGTGCGCTTCGACCATGGGCGGCGTGTTGGGCAGCATCACTGCCACCGTGTCGCCTAGCCCGATGCCGCGCTGCTGCAGCGCGTGGGCCAGTTGCCGACAACGGGCGTAGGTCTGGCCCCAGGTCTGGCGCAGGCTGCCGTGCACGACGGCCAGGCGGTTGGGGTAGACCAGTGCCGCCCGTTCCAGGAAGGACAGGGGGCTGATGGCAACGTGGTTGGCGGGGTTCTTGGGCAGGTCCTGCTCGTAGATGTTCATGGCGGGGGCTCCGGGTAGACACGCCCTTGTGGGGCGCGGGGTCATGCTGCCCGAGAAAACCCTGAGTCTGAATGGGTCAATCCCTGTGTCAATTTGGTGCAACTTCGACCTGGATGACCTGACCCTGGCACACCACGGTCTGGCCCGCGCGAATCTTGGCTGTCTTGCGCGTTTCGATCTGGCCGTCGACCGTGACCAGGCCGTCAGCGACCATCAGCTTGGCGATGCCGCCGCTGTCGGCCAGGCCGCAGGCCTTGAGCAGCTTGTCGAGGGTGATGAACTCGCCCCGCAGGGCGAACGGCATGGCGGCAGGCTGGGACATGATTGGATTGACAGGCAAAAGGTGGCGTTGCTCAATGGACGGCAGGCGAGCAGCAAACGCCCGACCGGTGCACAATCGCGGTATTGTGAATAAGCGCGTCGTCAGATATTGTCTGTGACGCCGCGATGGGGCCGGATTGTCCCCAGGATAGCAACGGAGACCCAGCATGAACCGTCCCATGATGCACGTGGTGGACCACCAGACCGGTGAGTCCGATCCTGCCGAGATCCGGCGCGTCTTTGACGCCCAGCTTGCCACGGCCCTGGCCTGGCGTGAATCCACCGTGGCCGAGCGCATCGCGCGCCTCAAGAAGCTGCGCGAAGCCATGCTCGCACGCCGCGAGGATTTCTATGCGGCCTTTGCCAAGGATTACCGCAAACCCAGCGCCGAGGTCGAAGGCACCGAGTTCATGCCGGTGCTTGACGAAATCCGCCACGCGATTGCCAATCTGAAGAAGTGGGCGCAGCCCCGCCGCGTGAGCGCGACGGTCACGACCATGGGCACCCAGGCCTGGATCGAGTACCAGCCGCGTGGCCGTGTGCTGATCGTGGCGCCGTGGAACTTCCCGCTCAACCTGTGCTTTGGCCCGCTCGTGTCGGCTCTGGCTGCGGGCAACACGGCCATCCTCAAACCGTCGGAGATGACGCCCGCCGTCAGCGCCGTGATGGCCGAGGTGATTGCCAAGGTGTTCTCGCCCAACGAGGTGGCGCTGTTCGAAGGCTCGCTGCCCACCTCGACGGCATTGCTGGAACTGCCTTTCGATCACATCTTCTTCACCGGCTCGCCGGCTGTGGGCAAGGTGGTGATGGCTGCCGCCGCCAAGCACCTGACCAGCGTCACGCTCGAGTTGGGTGGCAAGTCGCCCGTCATTGTTGACGAGACGGCCAACATCAAGCTCGCCGCTGAGACGCTGATGTGGGGCAAGTTCACCAACTGCGGTCAGATCTGCGTCGCGCCCGATCACTTGTATGTGCATGAATCGGTCAAGGACCGTTTCGTGGCCGAATGCCGCAAGGCGCTGGAGGCCCGCTACGGCAACACGGCCCAGGCCCAGCGCAGCAGCCCCGATCTGACCCGCGTGATCAACCAGCGTCACACCCAGCGCATTGCCGGCCTGCTCGATGACGCCCGCCAGAAGGGCGCCCGCGTGCTGATGGGCGGTGAGGTGGATGTGTCGAGCTGCTACATTGCGCCCACCCTGATCGACCAGGTCGCGCCCGACGCCAGCATCATGAGCGAGGAGATCTTCGGCCCGGTGCTGCCGGTGCTGAGCTATCGCAACCTCGATGACGTGGTGCGCGAGATCAACGCCCAGCCCAAGCCGCTGGCGCTGTACATCTTCAGCACCGACAACGCACGCACGCGCCGCATCCTGGCCCAGACCAGCTCGGGTGGCGTGGCCATCAACCATTGCGTGTTGCACTACGCCCATGGCAACCTGCCGTTTGGCGGCGTCAACAACTCAGGGATCGGCAGCGCCCACGGCGAGTTCGGCTTCAAGGCCTTCTCGCACGAGCGCGCTGTGCTCAAGTCGGGCCCCATCATGGTGGCCAAGCTGTTCTTCCCGCCCTACACCGGCTTCAAGCAAAAGCTCATCCGCTGGACAGTGGATTCCCTGAGACTGCCCTCTCTGTGACGAGCGGGCGGTCTGGATGACCGATAATCCGGGCGCCTGATCTTCCACGGCCCGCCGACTGGCTTGACCACTTGGCGGGCTTTTTGCATCCGTTGCGGTCATGGACGTCTTCATCCAACAACTCATCAACGGCCTGGTGCTGGGCAGCATGTATGCGCTCGTCGCCCTGGGCTACACGATGGTCTACGGCATCATCAACCTCATCAACTTCGCCCATGGCGAGATATTGATGGTGGGTGCCCTCGTGAGCTGGACGGTGGTCACCCTGCTGGGCGACACGGGCTGGCCGGGGTGGATGCTGCTGAGCCTCTCGCTGCTGGCGGCCATGGCCGTGTGCATGACGCTCAGTGTGGTGATCGAGCGCCTGGCCTACCGGCCCCTGCGCAACGCGCCACGCCTGGCGCCGCTGATCACGGCCATGGGCATCTCGCTGCTGCTGCAGACGCTGGCCATGATCATCTGGAAGCCCGACTACAAACCCTATCCCATCCTGTTGGACGACGAGCCTTACGAGGTCATGGGCGCGACGATCAATCTGGTTCAGATCCTGATCATCGGTGTGACGGCCATGACGCTGGCTGGCCTGATGCTGCTGATCAACGGCACACGGCTGGGCCGGGCGATGCGGGCCACGGCCGAGAACCCGCGTGTGGCGCAGCTCATGGGCGTGCGGCCCGATCTGGTGATCGCAGCCACCTTTGCCATTGGCGCGGCGCTGGCGGCGCTGGCCGGCGTGATGTGGGCCGCCAACTATGGCTCGGTGCAGCACACCATGGGTTTCCTGCCAGGCATCAAGGCCTTCACGGCCGCAGTGTTCGGCGGCATCGGCAACTTGCCCGGGGCCATGCTGGGCGGCGTGCTGCTGGGCATCATCGAAGCCATGGGCGCGGGCTACATCGGCGACCTGACCGGCGGCGTGCTGGGCAGCCACTATCAGGACATCTTCGCCTTTGCCGTGCTCATCCTCATCCTCACGCTGCGCCCCCAGGGCCTGCTGGGTGAGCGTGTGGCCGACCGTGCCTGAGGAGCCCGCGCATGAACCGCAACATGGCTGCTCAGAAACTGCCCGTGTTCATCGCCAGCGCTGCGGGGCTGCTGGTGCTGCCGCTGCTGATGCAGGTGGCCGGCGTCGGCGAAGCGTGGATCCGCATCCTCGACATTGCGCTGCTCTACATCCTGCTGGCGCTGGGGCTGAACATCGTCGTGGGCTTTGCCGGCCTGCTCGACCTCGGCTACATCGCCTTCTACGCCGTGGGCGCCTACCTGTTTGCGCTGCTGGCCTCGCCGCATCTGGTCGAGAACTTTCCGGCCATTGCCGCGGCCTTCCCGGATGGGCTGCACACGCCGGTGTGGCTGGTCATCCCGCTGGGTGCCGGGCTGGCGGCGCTCGCCGGCGTGCTGCTGGGCACGCCCACGCTCAAGCTGCGCGGCGATTACCTGGCCATCGTCACGCTCGGCTTTGGCGAGATCATCCGCGTCTTCCTCAATAACCTGGACGCCCCGGTCAACATCACCAACGGCCCCAAGGGGGTCAGCCAGATCGAGCCCATCTCGATCGCCGGTGTCAGCCTGGGCGAGCCCTGGCACATCGGCGGCTTCACGCTGCCTTCGGTCACGCTCTATTACTACCTGTTCCTGGCCGTGGTGGTGGTGGCCGTGGTGATCTGCCAGCGCCTGCAGGACTCTCGGCTGGGCCGGGCCTGGATGGCCGTGCGCGAAGACGAGATCGCCGCCAAGGCCATGGGGCTGAACACGCGCAATATCAAGCTGTTGGCTTTCGGCCTCGGTGCCACGTTCGGCGGGGTGTCGGGCGTGCTGTTCGCGTCGTTCCAGGGCTTTGTCTCGCCTGAATCCTTCAGCCTGCATGAGTCCATCATGGTCGTGGCCATGGTGGTGCTGGGCGGCCTGGGCCACATTCCCGGGGTGATCCTTGGCGCCTTCCTGCTGGCTGCGCTGCCCGAGGTGTTGCGCCATGTGGCCGGGCCGCTGCAGGCCATGACCGATGGCCGCCTGGATGCCGCCATCCTGCGCCAGTTGCTGGTGGCCAGCGCCATGATCCTCATCATGCTGTGGCGCCCGACAGGCCTGTGGCCCGCGCCCGCCTCGCGCAAGCAGGTGCCGCCCACCGCCCAGACCACCGGAGGGGGCGCATGAGCGCGCCGCTGTTGCAGGTCACGGGCGTGGCCAAGCGCTTCGGGGGCGTCCAGGCACTGCAAGGTGTGTCGCTCGCCGTGCAGCCGGGTCAGATCCATGGCCTCATCGGGCCCAATGGCGCGGGCAAGACCACGTTCTTCAACATGATCACGGGGCTGGTGCCGTCAGACGAGGGCCGCTTCGTGCTCGATGGCCGGCCCTATCGGCCCACGGCCGTGCATCAGGTGGCGCGCGCCGGTATCGCGCGCACCTTCCAGAACATCCGCCTGTTCCCCGACATGACGGTGCTTGACAACGTGCGCGTGGGGCGCCATGTGCGCACCCGTGTGGGCTGGTGGCAGGCGGTGTTCCGCACCCGCGCGTTTCAGCACGAAGAGCTGCTGATCACCAACAAGGCCGAAGAGCTGCTGGCCTTCGTGGGCCTGGCAGGCCGTGGCCACCTGACCGCCCGCACCCTCAGCTATGGCGACCAGCGGCGGTTGGAGATCGCACGGGCGCTGGCCACCGAGCCCAAGCTGCTCGCACTCGACGAGCCGGCAGCCGGCATGAACGGCACCGAAAAAATCCAGTTGCGCGAACTGATCGAACGCATCCGCGCCCAGGGGCGTGCGGTGCTGCTGATCGAGCACGACGTCAAGCTCGTCATGGGCCTGTGTGACGAGGTGACCGTGCTGGACCAGGGCCGCTGCATCGCCGCCGGCCTGCCAGCCGAGGTGCAACGTGATCCCAAGGTGATCGCCGCCTACCTGGGCACCCGGCAGGGCGTCGCATGAACCCTCGCTCCGACATGGCTTCCACCTCGACTTCTCCGCTGCTGGCCGTGCGCGACCTTCGGGTGGCCTATGGCGGCATCCAGGCCGTCAAGGGCCTGACCCTGCATCTGGATGCGGGCGAACTCGTCTGCCTGATCGGCGCCAATGGCGCAGGCAAGACCACCACGCTCAAGGCTATCAGCGGCCTGCTGGCACCCCAGAGCGGCGACATCGTCTACCAGGGACGCAGCGTCGTCGGGCAGGGCGCCTGGCGCCTGCCCGAGCAAGGCCTGGTCATGGTGCCCGAGGGGCGTGGCATCTTCACGCGCATGTCCATCGACGAGAACCTGCGCATGGGCGCCTACCTGCGGCGAGACCGCGAGGTTGAATCCGACATCGAGGCGGTGTACCAGCGCTTTCCGCGTCTTAAAGAGCGCATGACGCAACTGGCCGGCACGCTCTCGGGTGGCGAGCAGCAGATGCTGGCCATGGGCCGCGCGCTGATGGCCCGTCCCAAACTGCTGTTGCTCGATGAGCCCTCGATGGGCCTGTCGCCCATCATGGTCGACGCCATCTTCGACGTCATCCGCGACATTGCCCGCCAGGGCGTCACCGTGCTGCTGGTCGAGCAGAACGCCCACCGGGCGCTGGAGATGGCCGACCGCGGCTACGTGCTCGAATCCGGCGAACTGGTGCTCACCGGGCCAGCCAGCGAGCTGCTGGGCAACCCGCAGGTGCAGGCGGCGTATCTGGGGGTGTGAGGGTTTGCGGCGTGCTCGGCCTTGAATTATCATGAACCGTCAAGATAAATCATGATGGAGCGGGCCATGAGTACCGTCGTCCGAGAAAAGTTCTCTTCTCAGGCCGCGCCCGAGGTGCTGGCGGCCTTGCGTCAGATTGCTGAAAGCCAGGGACGCCAGTTCCAGGCTGTGCTGGACGAGGCGCTGCGTGATTACATTGACCGCCAGCAGAAGGAGCGGCCCCGCCGTCACGTGATGGCCTCGTTCGCCTCCAGTCTGGATGAGTTTGATCATCTGTACCGCGAACTGGCCAAGTAAGTCGTGGCGCACGACTACCTCACTGCGGCCGACGTGCTCGGCATGCATGCGGTGCTGATGCAGCGGTATGGGGGAGCCTCTGGGCTGCGTGACCCCGGGGCCCTGGAGGCAGCCTTGTTCCGGCCTCAAACGGGCTACTACGACGACATCGTTGCCGAAGCGGCCTCCTTGATGGAAAGCCTGGCCATCAATCACCCATTCGTGGATGGCAACAAACGCATCGCCTTCGCAGCGACCGACGTTTTTCTTCGCATCAATGGTTGGCGCCTGAAGCGTGCGCCGGCGCAGATTTACTCAGAGATGATGCAGCTGTTCGAGTCGGGCCACTTCGACATGGCCCATCTTGAACCGTGGTTGCGTGGCTTCGCCGTGCCGGATGGGGTTTGAGCCCGCCGCCATCGCCTTGGTCCGGCCTCAACCCAACGCCGCCCGGATCTTCTCTGCCACCGCCTGCAAGTGCGCCATGTCGGCCATCACGCTGGCGTGCGGGTTGCGCAGCTCGGCGATCGAGCCCGGGATGCTGTGGATGTGAAAGTGCGGCACGGTCTGGCCTGCTGCTGCACCGTTGAGTTGCATCAGCACGATGCCTTCAGCGCCCAGGCCTTTCTTCTGCGCGAGCCCGATGCGGCGCACCGTGGCCATGCAGGCGGCGGCGGCTTCATCCGAGAGTTCGAACAGCGTGATGGCCGGCTCTTTCGGGATCACCAGGGCGTGGCCTTCGGCCTGCGGCATGATGTCCATGAAGGCCAGCGTGTGCGCATCTTCGTACAGCTTGATGCAGGGGATCTCGCCGCGCAGGATCTTCGCGAAGATGTTGTTCGTGTCGTAGGCCATGGTGTTCCTCGGGTCAAACGGGGACGGGCAGGATCAAGCGTGCTTGTCGGCTTCGCTGGTGAAGGCATCAGCATAGAAGAACTCGTCGGGCAGACCGGCCTGCCCAACAAAATCCTTGCGCGCGGACGACACCATCACCGGTGCCCCGCAAGCGTACACCTCATGCCGCGACAGATCCGGCAGGTCGGCCAGCACGGCCTGGTGCACGAAGCCGGTGCGGCCCGTCCAGGCGTCGCCCACGCGGGCTTCTGACAACACGGGCACGTACGTCAGCCAGGGCAGCTCGGCCGCCTGCTCTTCGGCCCAGGCGTGCAGGTACAGATCGGCCTTGGCGCGACAGCCCCAGTACAGCGTGGTAGGCCGCGTGATGCCCTTGTGGCGCATGTGTTCGATGATGGCCTTGATGGGCGCGAAGCCCGTGCCCGAGGCCAGCAGCACAATGGGGCGTTCGGAATCCTCGCGCAGGAAGAAGGTGCCCTGGGGGCCCTCGACGCGCAGGATGTCCTTGACCTTCATCTCGCTGAACACGTGGTCGGTGAACAGGCCGCCGGGCATGTGGCGGATGTGCAGCTCGATGCCGTTGACGGCCGGATCCTTGACGGTGTGCGGCGCGTTGGCCATCGAGTAGCTTCGGCGGTAGCCGTCCTTGAGGATGAACTCGATGTACTGGCCGGCGCGCCAGCCGAAGTTGTGGGTGGCCGGCAGCTGCAGTCGCACGATCATCACGTCGTCGGCCGCGCGCTCCAGGCTGGTGACCCGCGTGGGCAGCTTCACCACGGGGAAGTCGTCCAGCCCCACCACCTGCCGGCACTCGATGACCAGGTCGGTCTGCGGCGTGGCGCAGCAACTGAGCATGTAGCCCGCGGCCTCCTCGGCGTCGCTCAGCGCCTTGGTCTGGTGGGCGCCATGGATGACACGGCCCTCGACCAGCTTGCACTTGCACGAACCGCAGGCCCCGTCCTTACAGCCGTAGGGCAGGCCCACGCCAGCGTACAGCGCAGCGCTGAGCACCGTCTCATCCCGCTGCATGCTGAATGCGCGGCCGCTGGGCTCGATCCGGACTTCGAAACTCATGGTGACAACCTCTGTGCAAAATCGGGGTTCGGCCCCGCCGTGATCCGAACCTGCGATTTTCGCTCAGACCCACTCCCGTGTTGCCATGATCCCCATCAGCCGTCCCGCCCGTTTTCGCCGCACCCGTGTGCTGATCGTGGGCTGCGGCGATGTGGGGCTGCGCGCGCTGCCTGGGCTGCGCCACACGGTGGTGCGGGCGCTCACCTCGTCGCCCGAGCGCGCGCCGGCGCTGCGCGCCCGCGGGGTGACCCCGTTGGTCGGCAACCTCGACGACGCCGCCTCGCTGGGCCGGCTGGCCGGGCTGGCCACGCGTGTGCTGCATCTCGCGCCGCCGCCTGGGCAAGGGCGCACCGACCCGCGTACGGCGCGACTGCTGGCCGCCCTGGCGCGGCGCGGTGCGGTGGACACGCTGGTCTATGGCAGCACCAGCGGGGTGTATGGCGATGCGGGGGGGGCGCTGTTTGACGAGACCCGCGCGGTGAACCCCACCACCGACCGCGCGCATCGACGCGTCGACGCCGAGGCCCGCGTGCGCTGGTGGGGGCGGCGCATGGCGCTGCTGGCGGGCACGCGCGCCTGCACGCTGCGCATTCCTGGCATCTATGCGCTTGATAGGGAGGGCGGTGACCCGCGTGATCGCATCCGCCGCGGCGCGCCGTTGCTGGCGGCGCCGGACGACGTCTACACCAACCACATTCATGCCGACGACCTGGCGCGGGCCTGCGTGGCAGCGCTGTGGCGCGCGCGGCCGGGCCGGGTGCTGCACGTGTGTGATGACACCCATCTGGCCATGGGTGACTACTTCGACCTTGTGGCAGATGGCTTTGGTCTGGCGCGGCTGCCGCGGCTGCCGCGCGAGGCGGTTCAGGCAGCTGTCAGCCCGATGCAGTGGTCTTTCATGAGCGAGTCGCGCCGGCTGGTCAATGCCCGCATGAAGCACGAGCTGCGCCTGGTGTTGCGCCATCCCACCATCGAGCAAGGGCTGGGCCTGGCGTCGCGGGCGGTGTGACGCCCCCCCGAAGAGGGGGAGGGTTCAGGCACGGTGGTGCCGGTGGTATGGTGTCGGCCGAATTTCATCATTCAGGAGCACCCCATGGCCATTCGCCACGCCCTTGCCGCCGCGCTGGTCGCTGGTTTTGCCAGCTTGTCCGCGACGTCCGCCCAGGCCTACAGCCAGATCATCGTTTTCGGTGACAGCCTGTCCGACACTGGCAACGCCTCTGCGCGCCTGGGTGGCCTGGCCCCTGCCTCGCCGTATGTCGATGGCCGCTTCTCCAATGGCCCGGTGGCCGTCGAGGTGATGGCCCAGCAGCTGGGCCTGCCGCTGGTGAGCTACGCTTTCGGTGGCGCCCAGACCGGCAACTTCAACCAGTTTCAGGCCTTCCCCGTGCCGCAGGTCGCTGCGGCCATGGCTGGCACCGGCATGGCCGATCAGGTGGCCACCTACACAGGGCTGCTGGCCTTGCAAGGGCAGCAGGCTGACGCCCAGGCCCTGCACGTCGTCTGGGGTGGCGGCAACGATTTCCTGGCCGCGCTGAGCGCGGACGACCTGGCCGCGTTGCCGCAGGCCGCCGCCACAGCGGTGGGCAACCTGGCGAGCCACGTTCAGTCTTTGTATGGCGCGGGCGCCCGCAGCTTCCTCGTGCCCTTGATGCCCGATTTCGCGACCAGCTACTTTGGAACCAGCAATCCCGCGTTGGCACCGGCGCTCAGCCAGCTGACGCTGTCGTTCAACCAGGCGCTGTCCGGTGTGATGCAGGGCCTGCAGGGCCAGCTTGCGGGCGCTGACATCATCGTCTTCGACACGCCTTCCGTGCTGGCTGCCGTGCGCGGCGAGATCGTGGCCGAGGGTGGCAACGTGGTCGCCCGCTGCTGGGCCGGCAACTACCTGGGCCAGGGCGCTTCGGTGTGCGCCAACCCGGATCAGTACTTCCTGTTCGACAGCGTGCACCCCACCGCCCGCGTGCATGCGGCCGTCGGCACGGCCATGGCCGCTGCGGTGCCCGAACCGTCGACCTGGCTGATGCTGGTCGTTGGCCTGGTGTGCGTCGGTCTGGTCATCTGGCGCCGTCAGCCGCACGCCTGATCGCGCTGGGCGCGCCCGACTGGCGCGTCAGGCCAGCGTGTCAAGCCGGTGCGGCCGTCTTGGGGCTGAACCGGCACTGCTCACGCACCGCACATTCCCAGCAGCGCGGCTTGCGCGCCTGGCACACATAGCGCCCGTGCAGGATCAGCCAGTGGTGCGCGTGCACCAGATACGGCGGCGGCACGCGCTTGAGCAACTGAAGCTCGACCGCCAGCGGCGTCTTGCCTGGCGCCAGCCCCGTGCGGTTGCCTACGCGAAAGATGTGCGTGTCCACCGCCATGGTGGGCTCGCCAAAAGCGACGTTGAGCACCACATTGGCCGTCTTGCGGCCCACGCCGGGCAGGGCCTCCAGCGCCTCGCGTGAACGCGGCACCTCGCCGCCATGCTGCTCGATCAGGATGCGGCAGGTTTCCAGCAGGTGTTTGGCCTTGCTTTTGTACAGCCCGATCGTCTTGATGTAGTCGCATAGGCCGTCCATGCCCAGCGCCAGAATGGCCTGCGGCGTGTTGGCCACCGGGAACAGCTTGCGGGTCGCCTTGTTCACGCCCACATCGGTCGCCTGGGCCGACAGCAGCACAGCCGTCAGCAACTCGAACGGCGTCGTGTATTCGAGTTCGGTTTCAGGGTGGGGGTTGGCGGCCTGGAACGTGGCGAACATCTGTTCGATGTTCGCGCGGGTCATCGGTCGGGTCATAGCAGCACGACGCTGTCGGGCAGTTCATTCGGACGCCGATTGTGCGCCATCGCCGGATGGTGCTGCCGCAGCAGTTCACACACCCGCGCAATCGCCTTTTGCAGGCCGGCCTCGATGCTGTCATGCCGGATCGATGTGCTGAGTTCGTCGACCAGTGCCCGCCACTGTGCCTCGGGCACCTGCCGTGACAGCCCCCGGTCTGCCAGCACTTCGATGCGTCGGTCTGCCAGCAGCAGGTAGATCAGCACGCCGTTGTTGTGCTCGGTGTCCCACACGCCCAGTTGGCTGAAGAGGGTCAGGGCGCGCTGACGGGCGTCCACGCCGCGCCAGAGGTCTGCCGCATCCAGCCCCGCCTCGATGCACACGCGCAGCTCTCCCAGATGGCGTGCTTCGCTGTTGCGCACGGCTTGCTCCAGTCGGCTCAGACCGTCGTCGGTGAGCTGACGGCGCGTGTCGGCTGCGTCCAGCCAGAGGTGTCGGATCCAGCGAGTCAGGGACATGGTGCTTGTGTGTTGTGCAAGGGGGCGCGCGTGGCGTACGGTCAATCAGGTCACCAGCGGCCTGACGCGCCGCCGCCGCCGAACGAGCCACCGCCGCCCGATGAGAAGCCGCCACCCCCGCCGAAGCCGCCGCCGCCCCAGCCGCCTCCGCGCGGCGGCCCGCCCCAGCCGCCATGTCGACCGCCACTGTGCCCCATGGCCAACGCCAGCACGAAGGCCAGCGCTGCGCCCACTGCGCCCATCAACAGGCTCGTGGTGACCACCCACACGAGGCCGCCGCCGAGTGCGCCCGTGGCCGCGGCGCCCAGCTTGCGGCCCAGCATGGCGCCCAGCACGCCCGACACGATGGGCACGCCGAACAACCCGAAAACGAGCAACTGGTTGAGGTCGATGTCGCCAGCTGGCCGGTCAGAAGCCGTGGGCGGCGGCAGCGCCTCACCAGCGATCAGTTTGCCGATCTGTTCGACGCCAGCCTGCAGGCCGCCTGCGAAATCCCCTTCGCGAAACCGCGGGGTGATTGCGCCTTCGATGATGCGGCTGGCGGCCAGATCGGGAATGGCGCCTTCGAGCGTCCTGGCCACTTCGATGCGGACGGTGCGGTCGTTCTTGGCCACGATCAGCAGCACACCATCCCCCACGGTCTTGCGGCCGATCTTCCAGGCGTCCGCGACGCGCCAGGCGTAGGCGGCGATGTCTTCTGGCTGGGTGGTGGGCACGAGCAAGACCACCACCTGAGACCCATGCTGCTGCTCTATGGCGGCGAGTTGGGCCACCAGCGCCTGACGCTGCGCGGCGTCCAGCGTCTGGGTCTGGTCGATCACGCGGTCGCTGAGGGCGGGCACAGGCAACACCCCGCCCGTGCGGTCGGCTTGCGCCCAGGCGGCGACCGGGCTGCTCACCAGCATCAGCCCGATCACGAGCCAGACACCGAGGGCGAGCAAGGGCCCGAGAGGCCACGAACGCCGCATCCGACGCACCAGCATGGTCAGCGTGTGCCGAAGTCGACGGTCGGGGGCGCACTGATCTGCGCCTCGTTCTGCACCGTGAAGTTCGGTTTGGGTTCGTAGCTGAAGACCATGGCCGTGAGGTTGGTCGGAAAGCTGCGCGCCAGCACGTTGTACGCCTGTACCGACTGGATGTAACGGTTACGGGCAACGGTGATCCGGTTTTCGGTGCCTTCGAGCTGCACGCGCAGGTCCTGAAAGCCTTGATTGGCCCTCAGGTTGGGATAGTTCTCGGTGACCATCATCAGTCGCGACAGCGCGCTGGAGAGCTCGCCCTGGGCCTGCTGAAAGCGGTTGAAGGCCTGGGGATCGTTGATCAGTTCGGGCGTGGCCTGGATGCTGGTGGCACGGGCGCGGGCCTCGACCACGCGGGTGAGCGTTTCCTGCTCGAAGTTGGCCTCGCCCTTGACGGTGGCCACGATGTTGGGGATGAGGTCTGCGCGGCGCTGATACTGGTTGAGCACCTCGGACCAGGCTGCCTTGTTCTCTTCGTCGAGCCGCTGGAAGTCGTTGTAGCCGCAGCCGCTGAGGGCCAGGGTGGCGCCCAGGGCGCTGGCCAGCGTCAGCCGGCGAATCAGGAGAGCGGCGGGGCGGGTGGCAGACATCGGTGATCCTCGCTGTGGTGATGGGGCACGCCCATGTGGGCACACCGCCACAGCATAAATCAGGCCGCCGTCTCCGCTTTCAAGGGGGCGTTGCCCCCATCCCTCAGGCGGGCTGCAGGTTGACGCAGGACAGGATCTCGTGCGCCTTGGACGAGGGATAGCGGTCGCGCACGATCCGGATCGCGCCCATGGGCGTATCGGCCATCACCTTGAGCACGCGCTTGACCGCCTGCTGGGACGGCTTGATGACCACGACGGTCGAGACTTCGAACAGTTTGAGGGCCGGCTCGATGGCCAGGTTCATCAGGGCACGCATGGGCATCTCCACTTCATGACGAACAGCGTCGGGGCTCGTCACGCCATGAGCATGCATTTTGCGGGCCAGGCGTGACAGCGGAATGACCCTGGCTGCCCCGTGAAGTTCTGTAATGTCCCCACCTTGCGAAAAATCAAGGTCGTGTGGGGCGCGGGAAACAGGGTTGTCCCGCGCCCCTGGCGGTGTCACTGCCGCAGGTCGCGCGAGGCCACGAAGGCGCCAGCGCGTACGCCGCGCAGGGTCGCCAGTGCGCGTGCGGCAGCCGGGCCCTGGGTGCCATCGGCATCGAAGCGCACCTCCAGGCCCTGTGCGGTGTCCACCAGCACGATGTGGCCCGAGGCGAGCAGGTCACTCGAGGCCACCTGCGCCCGCAGTGCGCTCACATCCACCTGGTCTTCGCCCGGGGTGAAGTCACTGATGGTGTCTCCGCCATCGCGCGCGCTCAGGTAGACGAACAGGTCGCGGCCTGGGCCGCCGGTGATGCTGTCCGCGCCGGCCAGACCAGCGATCCAGTCATCGCCCGCGGTGCCTGAGAGCGTGTCGCGGCCGGCCGTGCCCAGAATGCGCTTGCGCAGGTCGAGGCCGACGATCACGGGGTCGTGGTCCGACGAGCGGTAGGGTGTCGCGCTGTAGTAGTCGGGCCCGCAGGCGGGGCAGGCAGGCTGCTTGAATTCGAGGTTGTAGTCGATCACCGAAGGCTCGTCGGCGTTGATGGCCCACGCGTGCGCGCCCGTGACGCGCTCGGCCAGCGCAGCGGTGGCCTGCGCGTGGTCGAGATAGCCTTGCTCGCCGTCGAACACATACGTGGCGGCAGCCTCACCCATGCTGCGCGCCAGCAGATCGACGTAGCCAGCCGCAGCAAGCGTCAGGATCGGGTCTTCCTTGCCGTAGGCGTTGAGGTCGCCGATCACGAGGGCGTGGGCGTGCTGGTCCTGGGCCAGCACGTCCTGCACGAAGCCGGTCAGTGCCTGGGCCTGCGCCACGCGGGTGGCGTTGTAGCAGCCCTGGCCGTCGCCTGCATCCTGGTCCGCACCGGCGGCACCGCCGCAACTCTTGGATTTGAAGTGGTTGACCACCACGGTCAGACGCTCGCCATTGGGCTGCGTGAACGTCTGCGCCAGCGGCGGGCGGTTGTGCACGCTGCGTGTGTCGCTGCGGGCCTCGCCCAGCGGGCTGACTTTGGCGGGCTTGTGGATGAAGGCGACCTTGATCTCGTCCGTGCCCGTGCCGTTGGCGACGCTGGGCGGCGGGGTGATCGCGTAAGCCTCGTGGCCCAGCGCGGTGTTCAGGCCCTGGACCAGATCGGCGATGGCACTGCGGGGGCCCACGCCATCGTTCTCGATTTCCATCAGGCCCACGATGTCGGCATCGATGGCCTTGAGCGCTGCAATGATCTTGGCGCGTTGACGCGCAAACTCGGCCGGCGTGCTCGCGCCGCGCGAGGTGGGGAAGCCAGCGCCCAGCCCGTCGCCGTTGAAGTAGTTCAATACGTTGAAGCTGGCCACCTTGAGGTTGCCGCCCACATCGGCCGGCGCAGCCGTGCGCGGGTTGCTGCGCGTGAAGTGCACCGGCTCGGTCGGGTGGATGCGGTAGTCCGCCAGACCGGTGTTGCTGGCAGTGGCCAGGCCGTAGTCGACGACGCCGACCAGCCCGCTGATGGTGTCGCCTGCGCGGTGGGTGTTGTCTTCACCGATATAGGGCGTCGGGTGGGGGTTCTGGCGGGTGCTGCCGTCATCCAGAATGACGCGGCGGCGGGCATTGCTGTCGGCCAGCGCCTGCGCGTCTGCGCTGCCGGCAGGGTGCAGATTGGTGGGCTTGCGCAGCCGGCCCTCTGCCGACAGGGTGATCTGGCCATAGCGTCCCAGGAAGTAGTTCTGGCTGGCCGTCAGCGTGGTGTCAATGCGCACCAGCATGCCCTCGACCTGCTCGAGGTCCCCCTCGGTCAGCTCCGGAAAGACGATGGGTGTGGGCGCGATGACGTGGCCGCTGCCCAGGGTCTGCAGGTCGGTGACATTGCGCAGTTGGGTCACGGGATTGGCGGCTGTCAGCGTGTTGCTGGCCGCCCCGGTGTTGAACTCGTCCACCAGACCAGTGAGGCGCACGAGTTGGGTGGGGGACACGGTGGGCGCCGTGCTGGTGAAGACGAAAATGCCTTCTGAGGTGGCGGGGTCGTTGTCTGGGGTCAGCGACTGCATGAAGAAGCCGTTGTGGGTCACCAGTGTGACCACGCCTTCGGTGCGTACCGTCTGGCCCTGCAGCGGACTGACGATGCCCGCGCCCTGGATCTGGTGGATGGGCACAAGGGTCGCCACAGGCGGTGGGGCGATCGTGCAGGTGGCCGCGGCCGTGGCGCTGTTGCGCGGGGCGGGCGTGTCGGCACGGAAGTCGGCCGCGTTGTCGTTGGTGTCGGTGCAGCCTTGTGCGGCCCGCCATGCGGCGGTGGTGCTGCTCAGCGCCGGGGCGGGGCCGCTGCCTTCGTGCAGATTGGCTGCGCCATAGCCAACCAGATCACGCAACTGGGCGCTTTGCGCGGCGCTGCAGGCGGTGCCGCCGCCACAGTTGAGCGCGGCGGTGCCCTGTACCAGCGCCACCTTGCCGGCGGTGGCCGACAGGGTGAGGTTGCCGCTGGCATCCAGTGCGGGCAGGGTGGCGCCCAGCGTGCCGCTCGATACACCGACGAGGAAGTAACGCCGGGGTGCCACGCTGGCATCAGGCAAGGCCATCACATTGCTGCTGACGCTACCGATGTTGCCAGTGGCCGAGCCGTATTGCAGCGACAGGCCGGCCAGCGGGACGGGGGTTTCGCCCGCGTTGAACAGTTCGATGTAGTCCTGACGGTAGCTGGGGCTGCCAGATGTGGCGCCGCCACCGCCATAAACCTGGCTGATGACGAGTTGGGCATGCGCCGGCGGTGCGGTGATGCTCAGGCTGGCCAGGGCAGCCAGGACAGAAAGGGACAGTCGATTCGGGGACAAGGCCATGTGACACCTCGGTTGGAGATGCCGGGCAGTGTGGGCGGCCGATGTGTCAGCGTGATGGGCCCGGTGCCCGTGTTCATGGGCCTTTCGAGCCATCCCCACGTCGTGCGCGGGCGCGGGCCAGGGCGGCCTCGATCACGGCGCGCTTGCGGTCGAGTTCGGCCGGGTCGGTCAGCTTTGAGGCTTCGGCCAGGTTGGCCAGCTTGGCCTCTGCCTTGGCCTGCAGTCGCGCCTCGTTCTCGGCCTGACTGCGGGCCTGACGGGCCTTGTGCGCATGAAAGCGCACGCGCGCCTCGCGGGCCTGCTCGGCAGACCAGGCTTGCCAGCCCGTGGGCATGGTGTCGGCGTCGGCATGCGCTGGCACGAGGCTGATGCAGTCGACCGGGCACACAGGGATGCACAACTCGCAGCCGGTGCAAAGGGATTCGATGACCGTGTGCATGCGCTTGTTGGCGCCCAGGATGCTGTCGACGGGGCAGGCCTGCAGGCACAGCGTGCAGCCGATGCACCAGGTTTCATCGATCACGGCAAGCTGGCGCGGGCCTTCCTCGCCGTGCGCCGGGTTCAGTGGCAACGCGGGGCGCCCGGTGAGCGCGGCCAGCCGGGCCACCCCCTCCTGGCCACCGGGCGGGCACTGGTTGATCTCAGCCTCGCCGGCCGCGATGGCGTCCGCGTAGGCGCGGCAATCCGGGTAGCCGCAGCGTGTGCACTGCGTCTGCGGCAAGAGGGCGTCGATCTGCATTGCGTCCACCATGATGGGGACGCAGTGTAGCCGCCTCAAGCCGCCTTGGTCAGCTTCACGCAGCTGCAGTCGCTGCGTCCTTGCGGCGTGCGGGCGGCTTCATCGGGGCCTGGTGGCTCAGGATGAAGTCACGGATGCGCGGGTAGGCCATCTCACGCCAGCGTCGGCCCGAGAAGATGCCGTAGTGGCCGGCGCCGATCACGTCGTAGTGCTCGCGGCGGTTGGCCGGGATGCCGGTGCACAGGTCGTGCGCCGCGCGGGTCTGACCCGCGCCCGAAATGTCGTCCAGCTCGCCTTCGACCGTCAGCAAGGCGGTCGTGCGGATGTCCTGCGGACGGACCAGCTCGGGCTCGCCTTCCGGGTTGCGCACCATCCACGTGCCGTTGACCAGTGCAAAGTCCTGGAACACGGTCTTGATGGTGTCCAGGTAATACTCGGCCGGCATGTCGAGCACGGCGTTGTACTCGTCGTAGAACTGCCGGTGCGCCTCGGCGCTGTCGCCGTCACCGCGCACCAGGTCGAGAAAGTAATCGTAGTGCGAGGTGGCGTGCCGGTCGGGGTTCATGGCCACGAAGCCCGTGTGCTGCAGGAAGCCCGGATACACGCGGCGGCTGGCGCCCGGGTAGTTGGGCGGCACACGGTAGATCACGTTGGCCTCGAACCATTCGAAGCTCTTGTTCATGGCCAGGTTGTTGACCGCCGTGGGCGACTTGCGGGCGTCAATGGGGCCACCCATCATCGTCATCGTGCGTGGCGTGGCCTCGCCGCGGCTGGCCATCAGCGAGACGGCCGCCAGCACCGGCACTGTCGGCTGGCACACCGAGATCACATGCACCTCGGGCCCAACCTTGCGAATGAATTCCTGGACGTAGTTCACGTAGTCATCCAGGTGGAAGGCGCCCTCTTCGAGCGGCACCATGCGCGCATCGATCCAGTCGGTGATGTAGACCTTGTGGTCCTGCAACAGGGTGCGCACGGTATCGCGCAGCAGCGTGGAGTGGTGGCCCGACAGCGGCGCGACCACCAGCACCGAGGGCTGGTCGCGCATCTTTTCGAGCAGCGCCGCGTCATCGGTGAAGCGCTTGAAGCGGATGAGCTTGCAGAACGGCTTGGCGTCGACAACCTGCTCCTGGATGACCACATCGGTGCCGTGGACGTTGACCTTGGTGATGCCGAACTCGGGCTTCTCGTACTCCTTGGTCAGGCGGTGCATCAGGTCGAAGCCTGCGGCCATGCGGTGGGCCGACGGAATGTGGGCAAACGGCGAGAGCGGGTTGCTGTACAGCTTGGACGTGGCGCTGGCGAATTCGGAAAAGGGGCTCAGCCACGCACGGTGCGTTTCGTAGAGCTGATAAAGCATGGGACACCTCTGGAATGGGTTTGCTGCACTGCAGCATAAAGAGTTTTTTTCATCTTTGCACGGTCACACGTCACATGAGGGGCAGATAAGGCGGGCCAAGACCAGCTATTCGGACAACCGTTTGGCGTGTGACCTGCATCACACAGTTGTCACATCCGATGCCTAACCTGCGCGGCGAGCAGATCCCCAACCGGCGCCCTTGCGCCCCCGCAGGAGTAAACACGATGTCCAGCTGCATGCACCCCGACAACGACCAGACGATCAACCCGTCGGGCAACACCTCCATCCGCGACGTGATGGCCGCCTACACTGGCCGCCGCAACTTCCTCAAGGGCTCGCTGGGCGCCGCTGCCGTGATGACCCTGGGCGGCTTTGGTCGCGATGCCATGGCTTACACCACGCCGTCGTCGTCGCCCGCCATCACCTTCACCGGCGTGCCCGCCAACCTGGCCGCCACCTTTACTGACAAGATCACCGTGCCGGCCGGGTACACCGCCAAAGTGCTGATCGGCTGGGGCGATGCCATTGGTCGGACCGGTCCGGCTGCCAATGCCCACTGGGATGCTTCTGGTGCCATGACCGAAGCCGTGCAGTTGACCACCTTTGGCGCGCACAACGACGGCATGCACTTCTTCCCGTTCCCGGCGGTGGGCGCGCAAGGCGAGTCCAACGACCGCGGCTTGTTGGTGGTGAACCACGAATACGTGGACCCCGGTCTGGTGCACAACACCACCTCCTACAGCACCGACACCATCACCAAGGCCATGGTCGACACCCAGCTGGCCGCGCACGGCGTCTCGGTGATCGAGGTGCGCAAGAACAAGGGCGAGATGCAGGTGCAGCGTCCTTCCGCCTTCGCCCGCCGCATCACCGGCAAGACGCCTTGCCGCATCAGCGGCCCGGCCGCCGGCCATGCGCTGATGAAGACCGCCGCCGACCCGAGTGGCTCGGTCGTGCTGGGCACGCTCAACAACTGCGCCCACGGTTACACCCCCTGGGGCACCTATCTGACGTGTGAAGAAAACTTCAACGGCTACTTCGGCACCACCCCTGCCCAGCTGGCCAGTGCCCCGCTGACCAATCTGGAGCGCCGTTATGGCCTGTCGGCCGGCGGCTTCGGCTACCGCTGGCATGAAGCCGATCCGCGCTTCGACCTGCGCGCCACGCCGAATGAAGCCAACCGCTTTGGCTGGGTGGTCGAGATCGATCCGTGGAACCCCAATGCCATCCCCGTTAAGCGCACCGCGCTGGGCCGCTTCAAGCATGAGAGCGCCGGCTACGCCGTGGGCGATGACAACACCGTGGCCGTCTACATGGGCGACGACGAGCGCAACGAGTACGTCTACAAGTTTGTTTGCGCCAACAAGTACAACCCGCGCAACCGCGCCGCCAACCGCGACCTGCTCGACAGCGGCACGCTGTACGTGGCCCGCTTCAATGCCGATGGCACTGGCGTGTGGCTGCCCCTGGTGTTCGGCCAGAACGGCCTGACCCCGGCCAACGGCTTCAGCAGCCAGGCCGATGTGCTGATCAACACCCGCGCGGCCGCTGACCGCGTGGGCGCCACCATGATGGACCGCCCGGAGTGGGTCGCCGTGCACCCCACGACGCGCGAGGTGTACATCACGCTGACCAACAACAACCGTCGCGGCACTTCGCCGGCCTCGGTCAACGCGGCGGACGGCAGCACGACGGCCGCCTCCGCCCGCCCGCCGGTGGACGCGTCCAACCCGCGTCGCGACAACCGCTACGGCCACATCCTGCGCTGGAAAGAAGCCAACAACGACGTGGGCGCCACGACGTTCGAGTGGGACATCTTCGTTGAGTGCGGCGACAAGCTGGCCACCGCTCCGCACCTGCAAGGCAACATCATCGGTGACGACCTGGGCGCACCGGACGGCCTGTGGTTCGACCAGGATGGCCGTCTGTGGATCCAGACCGACCAGCAAGGCGATGGGCTGGGCGACTGGGCCAACATCGGCGGCAACGTGATGTCGTGTGCCGACCCGGTCACGCGCCGCATCACGCGCTTCATGACCAGTCCGCGCAACTGCGAGGTCACCGGCGTGATCAGCACGCCCGACGGCAAGACCATGTTCGTTGGCATCCAGCACCCCGGCGAAGACTGGTCCGGCAGCTTCACGGCCCGCAGCACCTGGCCCGACAGCGGCGTCAACGGCGCCACCACACAAAAGACCGTCGCCAAGCCCCGCTCGTCGGTGGTGGTGATCACCAAGGACGATGGCGGCGTCATCGGCACCTGATGCGATCTACCGTTTCAACAAGGAGTTCAAGCATGAAACACATTCCTTCCCTGCTGGCCGTGGCCGCCGCCCTGGTGGGCGCCTCCGCGCAGGCCGCCCCTGTGATCCTGGCCGATGGCAGCGTCATTCCTGACGCAGTCGTCGTTGACTTTGAAGACTTCGATGGCTTCATCACCGGCGGGCCGGTGGCGGTCGGCTCGGGCGTTACCTTCACTGGCAACGATGAGTCGGTGGTCGGTGCCTTTGTGGCCGATCTGGGCGCCAACGGCATCTGGGGCCTGGGCAACCATTTCGTGGCCAGCACGGCTCCCGGCACGCTGACCTTCACGTTCGACGGGCTGACCAGCGCAGCCGCCGCGTTCGTGAACCACTACGCCCCTTCGCTGGGCAAGGGCAACATCACGGTGTCGGCTTACGGCGCCAGCAACAACCTGCTGGAGTCGTTCACCTTCCCGCTGGTGACGGGCCCGTTTAGCATCAGCGGTGGCTTCTACCTGGGCTTCATGCGCGACACGGCCGACATCCGCTCGATCGCGTTCAGCGGCAATGCCGTGGTGGTCGACAACCTGACCTTCACGACCCCGGTGCCTGAGCCCACCTCGCTGGTCCTGGCCGTCGCCGGCTTGGCCGCTGTGGGCCTGGTGGCACGCCGCCGCCGCGGCTGACGGCGCGGGGGCTGCAGCTGTCGCAACGCGAGATCGTCCGGGCGGCGGGGCAGACGTCCGGGCTTCAAGGTGGGCGGTTCAGCCTCAAGGGCTGAACTTCCCTGCGATGCTCGCCGTGGGCTTGTGCCGTGGAACTCGCTACGTGGCCTTGGGCCACTTCGCTCAGACAGCCACGGCAAGCATGACGAGGCGGCGCGCTGACGCGCGCTTCAAGCCCACGGCTGCGCGTCTCGGCGCCCCCCAGGCGCCCGGCCGCCCGCCCCGCCGCCCCCCCTGAAGCCATGACGGTGGGCCATGTCGCCACAGCCCGCCCGACATGAGCACGCCACAAAAAAGCCCGGCCAAAGGCCGGGCTTTTTTCTTGGAGGCTCAGCCTCCGATCACATCACGGCCTTGATGGCGTCGGCCACGTACTTGATGTTGCCGCTGTTGAGCGCGGCCACGCAGATGCGGCCAGAGTCGACACCATACACACCGAACTCGCTGCGCAGGCGCTGCATCTGGGTGGCGTTCAGGCCCGAGTAGCTGAACATGCCCTTCTGGCGGGTGATGTAGCTCAGGTCGCCATCCACGCCGGCCTTTTTCAGCTCTTCGACCAGCGCGCCGCGCATGACCTTGATGCGGTCACGCATCTCGGCCAGCTCGTCTTCCCACATCTGACGCAGGGCCGGGGTGGTCAGCACGGTGGCCACCACCTGGGCGCCGTGCGTCGGCGGGTTGGAGTAGTTGGTGCGGATCACGCGCTTGAGCTGGCTCAGCACGCGGGCGCACTCTTCGGCTGTTTCGCTCACGATGCTCAGGGCACCCACGCGCTCGCCGTACAGCGAGAAGCTCTTGGAGAAGCTGGTCGACACGAAGTAGCTCAGGCCGGCGTCCAGGAACTTGATGACCACGGCGCCGTCCTCGGCGATGCCGTTGCCAAAGCCTTGGTAGGCCATGTCCAGGAAGGGCACCAGACCGCCGGCCTTGCACACGGCGATGACCTCGTCCCACTGGGCGTCGGTCATGTCGTAGCCGGTCGGGTTGTGGCAGCAGGCGTGCAGCAGCACGATGGTGCCAGGCGCAGCGGCCTTCAGCTTGGCGATCAGGCCGTCGAAGTTGATGCCGCGCTTGTCAGCGTCGTAGTAGGGGTAGGTGTCGACGGGGAAACCGGCCGATTCGAACAGGGCGCGGTGGTTCTCCCAGCTCGGGTCGCTGATCAGCACCTGGGCGTTGGGGTTCAGGCGCTTGAGGAAGTCGGCGCCCAGCTTCAAGCCGCCCGTGCCGCCGATGGCCTGGGCCGTGGCGATGCGGCCACCCTTGACCGCGGGATGTTCGGCGCCGAAGACCAAGCCTTGCACCGCCTTGTCATAGGCCACGATCCCGTCGATGGGCAGGTAGCCGCGGGCCTTGGGGGCTTCGAGCATCTGCTTTTCAGCGGCGGCCACGCACTTGAGCAGGGGCAGCTTGCCCTGATCGTCGGTGTACACCCCCACGCCCAGATTGACCTTCTTGGGGTTGGGGTCGGCATTGAATTGTTCGTTGAGGCCCAGGATGGGGTCACGGGGGGCCATTTCAACGGAAGCGAACAGCGAGGCCATGCAAGCAGTCTCCGGACGGTTGGGATAAGCTGAAAGATTCGATGGGGCGCTTTTGACGCCCCGAAGCCATCGGGCAAACCCTTTATTCTAGCCAAGCGCCGTCCGGATGTCTGAGCCGATTTCACGCCCCGCCGCCCCCGCCCCTGTTGACACCCCCGCGCCCGCTGCGGCAGAGGGTGAATTCGTGCATTTTCCGGATTCACCGTTCGAACTCTTCCAGCCCTACCCGCCAGCGGGCGACCAGCCCACGGCGATCGACCAACTCGTGGAAGGGGTGCAGGATGGCCTGAGCTACCAGACCTTGCTGGGTGTGACTGGCTCGGGCAAAACCTTCACCATGGCCAACACCATCGCCCGCCTGGGGCGCCCGGCCATCGTGTTCGCGCCCAACAAGACCCTGGCCGCGCAGCTGTATGCCGAGTTCCGCGAGTTCTTCCCCAAGAACGCGGTCGAGTACTTCGTCAGCTACTACGACTACTACCAGCCTGAGGCCTACGTACCGCAGCGTGACCTGTTCATCGAGAAGGACAGCGCCATCAACGAGGCCATTGAGCAGATGCGGCTGAGCGCCACCAAGAGCCTGCTGGAACGCCGCGACGTGGTCATCGTGGCCACCGTGTCGGCCATCTACGGCATCGGCAAGCCCGAGGACTACATGCAGATGGTGCTGATCGCCCGCGTGGGCGACAAGCTCGGCCAGCGCGACGTGATCGCGCAGCTCATTCGCATGCAGTACAAGCGCAACGACATGGACTTCGGGCGCGGCACCTTCCGCGTACGCGGCGACACCATCGACGTCTTCCCGGCGGAGCACAGCGAGCTGGCCGTGCGCATCGAGCTGTTCGACGATGAGATCGATTCCATCCAGCTCTTCGACCCGCTGACCGGCCGCATCCGCCAGAAGATTCCGCGCTTCACCATCTACCCCAGCAGCCATTACGTGACCCCGCGCGAGCGCGTGCTCGTGGCCATCGAGGGCATCAAGGAGGAGCTCAACCAGCGCGTCAAGCAATTGGTGGGCGAGGGCAAGCTGGTCGAGGCGCAGCGCCTGGAACAGCGCACCCGGTTTGACCTCGAAATGTTGCAAGAGGTCGGACACTGCAAGGGCATCGAGAACTACACCCGGCATCTGTCGGGAGCGCGCCCGGGCGACCCGCCGCCCACGCTGGTCGATTACCTCCCGCCTGATGCCTTGATGTTCCTGGACGAAAGCCACGTGATGATCGGCCAGCTGGGGGGCATGTACAACGGCGACCGCTCACGCAAGACGACGCTGGTCGAGTATGGCTTTCGCCTGCCCAGCGCGCTGGACAACCGGCCGCTGAAGTTCGACGAGTTCGAAGGCAAGATGCGCCAGGTGATTTTTGTGTCGGCCACCCCGGGTGACTGGGAAAAGGCCCATACCGGCAACGTGGTCGAGCAGGTGGTGCGGCCCACTGGCCTGGTCGATCCGGTGGTGGAGGTGCGCCCGGCCACGCACCAGGTCGACGACGTGCTGCAGGAGATCCGCATCCGTGTGGACAAGAACGAGCGCGTGCTCATCACCACACTCACCAAGCGCATGGCCGAGCAGCTCACCGACTACCTGACGGACAACGGCGTGAAGGTGCGTTACCTGCATTCCGACATCGACACGGTCGAGCGCGTCGAGATCCTGCGCGATCTGCGCCTGGGCACCTTTGACGTGCTGGTGGGCATCAACCTGCTGCGCGAAGGGCTGGACATCCCCGAGGTGTCGCTGGTGGCCATTCTGGATGCTGACAAGGAAGGCTTCCTGCGGGCTGAGCGCAGCCTCATTCAGACCATCGGCCGGGCCGCGCGCAACCAGAACGGCATGGCCATTCTGTATGCCGACAAGATCACCGATTCGATGCGCCGGGCGATCGACGAAACCGAGCGCCGTCGCGCCAAGCAGATCGCCCACAACGAGGCCCACGGCATCACGCCGCGCACCGTGCGCAAGCAGGTCAAGGAGCTGATCGACGGGGTCATGTCCAACGCCGCGAAGGACGATCTCAAGGCGGCCGAGGCCCTGGCCCGGTCGATGGCCGGCAGCGAGGCGCTGTCCGAGAAAGATCTGGGCAGACGCATCAAGCAGCTCGAGAAAGACATGCTGGAAGCCGCCCGCAACCTGGAGTTCGAAAAGGCCGCGCGCCTGCGCGATCAGCTCGCCATCCTCAAGGAGCAGGCCTTTGGTGCAGCGGGGCATGATGCCGTGGTCGTGCCCATTCAGGCCGGGCGCCGGTGAGACATCACGGGGGCGGACAGCCGGGCGGCTTGCTGTGTGCGGGGCAGGCGCGCACAATCGGTTTGCGCCTGCCTGTGGGCGGGCCGCTGACGAAGGAGCCCACCATGGACAAGCAACTTCACTTGCTGGAGACGTTTCGTGCGCAAGACGCTGCAGGCGCCCTGCGCACCGTGCGCGCCTACGAGCACCTCGTGCGCGTGATGCCAACGGTCGATCCCCTCGGTCAATGGGAACCCACCGGGGTGGTGGAGTATCGGCTGGACGACGGACGGCCACTGATGATGGCGCGTGATGGGGCCTTCCACGCCCTGGACACCGACGAACGCGTGGTACCGCTCAGTGGGCGGGCCTGATCGTCTGCCGCCGCCCGGCACCCTGCGGGTCCTCATGGTTTGCATGGGGAACATTTGCCGAAGCCCCACGGCAGAGGCGGTGCTGCGCCGCAAACTGGAAGAGGCGGAACTGCAGGGCTGGGTGACGGTGGATTCAGCTGGTACCCACGCCTACCACGTGGGCAATCCGCCAGACGAGCGGGCGCAAGCGCACGCGGCGCGACGCGGCTATGACCTGGCCCCATTGCGTGCACGCCAGGTGGCCGAGGCCGACTTCATGCAGCACGACCTGTTGCTGGCCATGGACTGGGACAACCTGGCGCTGCTTGAGGCCGAATGCCCTGACGACCCGGCCGTGTTGCGCAAGCTGCGGCGCCTGGCCGAGTTCATCCCTGCCGACGCCTCCCACGCCGGCGTGGAGGTGGTGCCCGACCCCTATTACGGGGGCGCTCAGGGCTTCGAGCACGTGCTCGACGTGGTCGAGCAGGCTTGTGACGGCCTGGTGCTTCACCTGCGCGCGCGCCTCTCCCAGGCCCAGGGGCTGACCCCGCAGTGAGCGCCCAGCGCTGAGGAAGGGGCGACGCGCCGGCTCAGGGGCTTCCCGCAAGTCCCTCGATTGGGCATGCCTATTGCCGCGATAGCTCACTTCTCAGGGAACACCCGCATTGGAAGTTGATCAAATCAGTGGGTTTCCCTATAATTGACTTAATCGCTCGGGAATAACGCTCCGGGAAACCCCGGAGCAGGCCGAGCCTCTGATAAGGAGTGAGCCATGCGACTGACCACCAAAGGCCGTTTCGCCGTCACCGCGATGATTGACTTGGCCTTGCGCGAGCATACGGGCCCGGTGGCCTTGGCCGCCATCAGCCAGCGCCAACAGATCTCGCTGTCGTATCTGGAGCAGCTGTTCGGTAAGCTGCGCCGCCATGAACTGGTCGAGAGCACCCGGGGCCCGGGGGGCGGTTACTCGCTCGGCCGCAAGGCGGAGGACATCACCGTGGCTGACATCATCGTGGCGGTCGATGAGCCGATCGATGCCACCGGCTGCGGCGGCAAGGAGAATTGCATGGGCGAAGACGGCGGGCGTTGCATGACGCACGACCTCTGGACCAGCCTGAACGCGAAGATGATCGAGTACCTTGATTCGATCAGCCTGAAGAAGCTGGTCGACGACCAGCTCGCCAAGGGGATCTCGGTCGAGGCCCAGCCGGTCAAGCGAGCGATTTCGACGCAGCCGGTTGTCAAGCCGATCAAGGTCACGGCCCCCAACTCGGTCTTCGCGCTGGGCACCGCCCTGACGAAGTGAGTTCTTGTCGCCAGGCTGGCCGTCCCTTCGGTCACCCTTGCGGCAAAAGTGTTGCAAAGGGGTGTGCGCCCGCACGAGCCGGCGCCCACCGATAATTCGTAGTTTTGCCCGGTAGGCAAATGATGGACATGACGCCCCACTTCCCGATCTACATGGACTACGGTGCCACCACCCCGGTGGACCCCCGTGTCGTCGACGCGATGATTCCCTGGCTGCGCGAGCACTTCGGCAACCCGGCATCGCGCACCCACGCCTATGGCTGGGAGGCGGAAGAAGCCGTTGAGAACGCACGCAAGCAAGTCGCAGACCTGATCGGCGCGGACCCGCGCGAGATCGTCTGGACGTCGGGCGCCACCGAGTCCAACAACCTCGCGCTCAAGGGCGCGGCCCATTTCTACCAGTCGCGAGGCAAGCACATCATCACGGTCAAGACCGAGCACAAGGCGGTGCTCGACACCGTGCGCGAGCTCGAGCGCCAGGGCTTTGAGGCGACCTACCTCGACGTCAAGGAAGACGGCCTGCTGGACATGGATGTGCTCAAGGCCGCCATTCGTCCGGACACCATCCTGATCTCGGTCATGTACGTGAACAACGAGATCGGCGTCATCCAGGACATCCCGGCCATTGGCGCGCTGTGTCGCGAGAAGGGCATCGTCTTCCACGTGGACGCGGCCCAGGCCACCGGCAAGATCGACATCGATCTGGCCACGCTGCCCGTCGACCTGATGAGCCTGGCCTCGCACAAGACCTACGGCCCCAAGGGCATCGGCGCGCTGTACGTGCGCCGCAAGCCCCGTGTGCGCCTGGAAGCCCAGATGCATGGCGGTGGCCATGAGCGCGGCATGCGCTCGGGCACGTTGCCCACGCACCAGTGCGTCGGCATGGGCGAGGCCTTCCGCATTGCCAAGGAAGAAATGCACGCCGAGAACGAGCGTATCCGTGCACTGCAGCAGCGCCTGCTGGCCGGCCTGCAAGGCATCGAGCAGATCTTCGTCAACGGCGATCTGGAGCGCCGCATTCCGCACAACCTCAACGTGTCTTTCAACTATGTCGAGGGTGAGTCCCTGATCATGGGCATCAAGGGCATTGCGGTGTCCTCTGGCTCGGCCTGTACCTCGGCCAGCCTGGAGCCCAGCTATGTGCTGCGCGCCCTGGGCCGCAGCGACGAGCTGGCGCACAGCTCGCTGCGCATGACGATCGGCCGTTTCACGACCGAAGAAGAAGTCGATTTCGTGATCACCACCTTGAAGGATCGTGTGGCCAAGCTGCGCGAGCTGTCGCCCCTGTGGGACATGTACAAGGAAGGCATCGACCTGAGCACCATTCAATGGGCCGCTCACTGAATCTGGAGAACTGACATGGCATACAGCGACAAGGTCATCGACCACTACGAAAACCCCCGCAACGTCGGCTCGTTCGAAAAAGGCGATGAGACGGTTGGCACCGGCATGGTTGGCGCACCAGCCTGCGGCGACGTGATGAAGCTGCAGATCAAGGTCAACCCCAGCACCGGCGTGATCGAAGACGCACGCTTCAAGACCTACGGGTGCGGCTCGGCCATTGCTTCGAGCTCGCTGGTGACCGAGTGGGTGCGCGGCAAGACGCTCGACGAGGCGCTGTCGATCAAGAACACCCAGATCGCGGAAGAGCTGGCCTTGCCCCCGGTCAAGATCCACTGCTCCATCCTGGCGGAAGATGCCATCAAGGCAGCCGTCAACGACTACAAGGCCAAACATGCAGCCTGACATCGCTTCGTGCACCAGCGGGCCCGGCAACGGCCCGTTGCCCGAACTCGCCGGTGAGACCGCGGCCATGCGCGTCGAGCTCAGCGAGGCCGCGGCACGGCACATCACCCGTTACCTCGCGCGTCGCGGCAAGGGCGTGGGCGTGCGGCTGGGCGTGAAGACGACCGGCTGCTCGGGCCTGGCTTACAAGATCGAGTACGCCGATGAAGTGGGCTCGGAAGACGTGGTCTTCGAGCAGCACGGCGTGAAGATCCTGGTCGACCCCAAGAGCCTGCCCTACATCGACGGCACCGAACTGGACTTCGTGCGCGAGGGCCTCAACGAAGGCTTCAAGTTCAACAACCCCAACGAACGCGATCGCTGCGGCTGCGGCGAATCCTTCCGGGTCTGAGACGGCGTTTCGGCCTCAACTGGTGCGTCTCGCCCCGCCTCTGGTGGGGCTTGCCTTTTCTGATACATGAACATCGAAGCCGACGACTTCACGCTGCTGGGTCTCAAGCACGCCTTTCAGCTCGAGCGCGCACAGCTGGATGCGGCGTGGAAGACGCTGCAGGCGCGCGTGCACCCCGACCGCTTTGCCGCGGAGGGCGCTGCGGCGCAGCGCGTGGCCATGCAGTGGGCCGTGCGTGTCAACGAGGCCTATCAGCGGCTGAAGGATCCGCTCAAGCGCGCGGCCTATCTGTGCGAGTTGGCGGGCGTGCCGGTGCAGTCCGAGAGCAACACCGCGATGCCGGCCGACTTCCTCATGCAGCAGATGCAGTGGCGCGAAGCCCTTGAAGACGCGGCCGCCCAGCGCGATGTCGAGCAACTGGCCGACGAAGTGCAGGCCGACCGCCGCACCCGGCTCGCCCGCGTCACCCGCCTGCTGGATGTTGAGGCCAACGCCCATTCGGCGGCCCAGGAAGTGCGCGCCCTCATGTTCATCGATCGCCTGCTTGAAGAGATCGATGCCCGACTCGAACAGTACGAAGACGGGGCCTGACCCCGCCCACCCACATGGCCCTGCTGCAGATTTCCGAACCCGGACAGACCCCGGATCCCCACCAGCGTCGCATTGCCGTCGGCATTGACCTCGGCACCACGCATTCGCTCGTGGCCTCGGTGCGCCACGGCGTGGCCGAGTGCCTGCCTGACGACAATGGCCGCGTGATCCTGCCTTCGGCCGTGCGCTACTTTCTGGGTGAGCAGGGGCAGACGCGCCGCCAGATCGGCCACGATGCGCTGGCCGTGCAGGCGCAAGATCCGCTCAACACCATCGTCTCGGTCAAGCGCTTCATGGGGCGCCGCCTGGCCGACTTGCCCGACGCGGGCAAGCTGCCTTATCAGTTCGTGGATCAACCCGGCATGGTGGGCGTGCAGACGGTAGCGGGCGTGAAGTCGCCGGTCGAGGTTTCGGCCGAGATCCTGGCCAGTTTGCGCCAACGTGCCGAAGACACCTTCAACGACGACCTGTTTGGCGCGGTGATCACCGTGCCGGCCTATTTCGACGACGCCCAGCGCCAGGCCACCAAGGATGCGGCTCAGATGGCGGGCCTCAACGTGCTGCGCCTGCTCAATGAGCCCACGGCCGCAGCCATTGCCTATGGCCTGGACAACGGCGCAGAGGGCCTCTACGCTGTGTACGACCTGGGCGGCGGCACCTTCGACATCTCGTTGCTGCAACTCAGTCGTGGGGTGTTCGAGGTGGTGGCCACCGGGGGGGACTCGGCCTTGGGCGGTGACGACATCGACCACGTGCTGGCCGAAGCGGCGCTGGCTGAAGCCAGCATGCAGGCCGCCACACCGCAGGACAAACGCACCGTGCTGGTCGCGGCGCGGGCCGTGAAGGAAAAGCTCTCGACCGATGGCAGCGCCCACCTGTCGTGCAAGCTGTCGGGCGGCATGCTGTCGGTCATGGTCACACGTGAGCGTCTGGGCGAGTTGGTCAAACCCTTGATCGACAAGACGCTGACCTCGGTCAAGCGCGTGCTGCGCGATGCCAAGGTCAAGCCCGACGAGGTCAAGGGCGTGGTGATGGTGGGCGGCTCCACCCGCATGCCCGCTGTGCGCGACGCGGTGGGCGCCTTCTTTGGCCAGACCCCGCTAACCGACCTCAATCCCGACGAGGTGGTGGCGCTGGGGGCGGCCGTCCAGGCCAACCAGCTGGCAGGCAACAACGCGCAAGGCGATCTGCTGCTGCTCGACGTGCTGCCGCTGTCGCTGGGCCTGGAGACCATGGGCGGTCTTGTTGAGCGCATCATCCCGCGCAACACCCCCATCCCCTGCGCCCGTGCCCAGGATTTCACCACCTTCAAGGACGGCCAGACGGCGCTGGCGGTGCACGTGGTGCAGGGCGAGCGCGAGCAGGTCGAGCATTGCCGCTCGCTGGCCCGATTCGAGCTGCGCGGCATCCCGCCGATGGCGGCTGGCGTGGCGCGCATCCGTGTCACCTTCCAGGTCGATGCCGATGGCCTGCTGAGCGTGTCCGCGCGCGAACAGACCTCGGGCGTCGAGGCCTCGGTCATCGTCAAGCCCAGCTACGGTCTGAGCGATGACCAGGTGGCCAACATGCTGCGTGAAGGCTTTGCCACCGCGGCGGCTGACATGAAAGACCGCGCCTTGCGCGAAGCACGCGTCGAGGCCGAGCGCTTGCTGGAGGCCACCCGGGCCGCGCTCAACGCCGATGGCGACCTGCTGGCGGCCGACGAGCGCGACCGCATCGAGCAACTGATGGCCCAGATCGGCCAGCGGTGCGACCGGGGTGACCTCGATGCACTCGAGGCCGCCACCAAGGCGCTGGCCCATGGCACCGAAGCCTTTGCCGCCGAGCGCATGAACCGCAGCATCCGCCAGGCGCTGGCCGGCCGCTCGGTCGATCAGATGTGACCTGAACCAGGCCTCCCCATGCCCACGATCAAGATCCTCCCCCACGCCGCCCTGTGTCCGCAGGGCAAGACCATCACCGCCGCCCCGGGCACCAGCATCTGCGAGGCCCTGCTCGAAAACGGCGTCGAGATTGAGCACGCGTGCGACATGAGCGCCGCCTGCACCACCTGCCACGTCATCGTGCGCGAGGGCTTCAACAGCCTCAACGAGATCGAAGAAACCGAGGAAGACCTGCTCGACCGCGCCTGGGGCCTGGAGGCCAACTCGCGCCTGAGTTGTCAGGCCATCGTCGCGGGTCAGGATCTGACGGTGGAGATCCCGAAATACACCATCAATCACGCCCGCGAGAACCATTAAGCTGCGCGCATGACCCGCCAGATCTTCCTCGACACCGAAACCACCGGCCTGAGCCCAGAGTCGGGCGACCGCATCATCGAAATCGGCTGCGTGGAGATGGTCAATCGCCGCCTGACCGGCCGGCACTTGCACTTCTACATCAACCCCGAGCGCCCCAACAGCGAAGACGCGGTGAAGGTTCACGGCCTGACCGACGAGTTCCTGGCTGACAAGCCCGTGTTCGCCGCGTTGGTCGATGAGATCCTGGCCTATTGCAGTGGCGCCGAGATCATCATCCACAACGCGAGCTTCGACCTGGGCTTTCTGGACGCGGAACTCCGGCGCCTGGGCAAGGGCAGCTTCCGCGACCATGTGGCCGGCGTCATCGACAGCCTGGTCATGGCGCGCGAGATGTTCCCGGGCAAGAGCAACTCGCTGGATGCGTTGTGTCGCCGGCTGGAGGTCGACAACACCCACCGCACGCTGCACGGCGCGTTGATGGACGCGGAACTGCTGGCCGAGGTCTACATCAACATGACGCGCGGGCAGGATGCCCTGCTCATGGATGCCGATGCAGATGGCGCGGGAGCAGGTGAGGGCGCGGGAGACGGCGTCGTGATCGACCTCAGCCAGTTCTCCTTGCCAGTGGCTGGCCCCACGGCCGATGAGCTGGCAGCCTGGGAGGTGTCGCTCAAAGACATCGACAAGGCCTCGGGCGACAAGACGGTATGGCGCTCATTGGAAAACGTGGTATAGTCATGGTCTTCGCTGATTGCTGAGACGATTTTCAGCCGTCAAGTGAAGCCGGTGGACCCAGTCCCGAAACCAGTTTCGGGCGGTTAGCTCAGCGGTAGAGCACTGCCTTCACACGGCAGGGGTCGCAGGTTCGAACCCTGCACCGCCCACCAGATCAAGCCTCTTGCGCCATGGCCCAAGAGGCTTTTTCTTTTCCGGGGCCGTTGTTGGGGCGGTGTCGCATGCAACGAGCGACAAGCGCGGCTACCATGCCCCCTATGCTGCTCGACCGTCACCATGCCGCCCTGGTTCTCGTCGACTACCAAGCGCGGCTGATGCCCGTGATCCAGGATGCCGACCGCATCGTGCGCCATGCGCTGTTTCTGGCGGAGGTGGCGCGTGCGCTGGGCGTACCCGTGTGGGGGACCGAGCAGAACCCCGAGGCCCTGGGGCCCAATGATGCCCGGGTGGCTGCGGCCTGTGACGAGACGCTGCCCAAGATGCATTTCAGTGCGGTGCCCGATGGCCTATTGGAGGCTGTGCGTGCCCGGCGCCCCGGTGTGCGCCAACTGGTGATGGCGGGCTGCGAGGCCCATGTGTGCCTGATGCAGACCGCGCTTGAGGCGCAGGCCGGTGGGTTGCAGGTGGTCGTGGTGGCGGAGGCCTGTGGGAGCCGCCGAGCGGAAGACAAGGCGCTGGCGCTTCAGCGCATGGCTGCGGCCGGCATCGTCTTGGCATCGGCCGACATGGTGGCCTTTGAATGGCTGCGCGCGTGCACCGACCCGGCTTTCCGCGAGGTGCTCGCTTTGATCAAGGCGCGTCCTTGAAGCAAGGCGCGGCCGCGTCAGTGGCCCTTCGACTGCGTGCAGTGCGAGCCACCACCCAGGCCGATACCGAACGCGCGCCCGCCTCGCGCAACATCAGTGCAGCCTCGTTGAGAGTGGCGCCCGTGGTCATCACGTCGTCCACCACCGCCACATGGCGCCCGATGACCCGTCTGCGCGTGGACGGGTTGACGCTGAACGCGCCTGCGATCTCGGCCTGACGTTGGGCTGGGTCGAGTTGCATGAGTCGAGTCGTGTGTCGGGCACGCTGCAGCACGTCGTGCGCAACCGGCAGACCCAGGCGCTGGCCCAGCGCCTGCGCCACCAATCCGCTCTGGTTGTAGCCCCGCTCGCGCAGGCGCACCCGCGAGATCGGCATGGGCAGAATCACGCTGGCAATCTGAGGGCGCGCTTGCCAGGCCTGGGTCAGCCGCTCGGCCAGCCAGGGCGCGAGATGGCATGCATCCTGAAACTTGAGCCGCGCCAGCAGCCGGGACCACGGCGGTGCGTAATCGAGCGCGGCCAGCGCGCGGTCGAACTCGGGCGAGTGGGCCTCGCAGTCCATGCAGATCCCGTCCGCATGGGGCAGGTGGCTCAGATTGACGGCACAACGCTGGCAACGGAGCGGGGCAGGGCGGGCCCAGCGCATGGTGCAATGCCCGCAGACGGCCGCCGCGCTCCAGCGGTGGCAGACCAGACAGCTGCCGGGCGGGCGCCAGCGCATCAGCCCGGTCAGCCAGCCTGTGGCCTGGTCGGGCTTCAGGCGGAGCAGCGCGCCGGGCGCCAAGCTGGACGCCATGGCGGTGGCGCGGAGGGCGCGCGGTGGGGTCTTGTCGACCTGGCTGGGGCGTGCAGGCATGGCGGCTCACTATACTGAGCGCCCCCAGTTCGTTGCCATCGCCCCTTGGGGGGCGATGGCCATCCTCGCTCGGCTCTTTTCCCTTCGCCTTCTGCTTGTACCTGTCGCTGTAGCCATGTCCTCGACCGACGCCTCGCCCGTGCCCCCGCCCGCGTCGCCCTGCGGCGTGGCGCTTGCCCATCAGGCCCGACGGCTGGCGCGACAGCAGGCGCCTTGGCTGCATGAAGAAGTGGCGCGTCGCCTGGCCGACAAGCTGGGCCCCATTCGCTTGCAGCCGCGCAACTGGCTCGACTGGTCTGCGCACCTCGGGGCAGGCGCCGCGTTTGTGACGCAAGCGTACCCAGAGGCCCAGCGCCGACTGGCCGAGCCACACGCTTCGCTGGCCGAGCGCAGTCGCGATGCGGCGGCCGGGGGCGCTTCCGCCAAGGGTTGGGCGGGCCTGCTGCCTTGGCGTCGGCCCGCCCAGTTACCCGTCTGGCTGCCGGGGGAGGATGCCGCCGCCCCCTGGTCACAAGGGGGCGTCGATCTGGTCTGGGCCAACATGGCGCTGCACGCCAGTGACGATCTGCCGACGCTCATGGCGCTGTGGCACCGCTGCCTGGCCGTTGATGGCTTTCTGATGGCCTCCGGCTTGGGTCCGGACACCGCGCGCGAACTGCGCGGGCTGTACGCCGAGCTGGGTTGGGGTCTGCCCACTGTGCAATTCGTCGACATGCACGACCTGGGCGACGAGCTCGTGCGTGCCGGCTTCGGTGACCCCGTCATGGACATGGAGCGACTGACCTTGACCTGGGCGACGCCTGCGGCGATGCTGGCCGAGTTGCGCACCTGGGGGGGCAACGTGGCCCGTGGGCGGTTTGCCGGCTTGCGGACGCCACGCTGGCGCGCCCGGCTGGAAGCCGCCCTGTCGGAGCGGCTGCGCGGCCCAGACGGCCGGCTGCGACTGACGGTGGAGCTCGTGTATGCCCACGCGGTCAAGCCTGTTCCGCGGGCTGCGGTTGCGGCCGAGACGCGCGTCGCCCTCGACGACTTGCGTGCCATGGTGCGCCGCCCGGGCAAGCCCTGAGCCGCGCTGTCGCGTGACGGCTTCAGTTCCTCGACATTGATGCAGGAACCAGGGGTTATCCATAGCATGTAAGCGCAGATTGCGTATTGAGGCAGCGCAAGCGGCTCCCTAGAATGACCTTACCGATTGCGTGGCGCACGAGGCTCGCGGTCGGCTGAGCCCCCACCGGGGCGTTTCAGTTCGGTTCGTTTGGTCGAGGAGCCCTGGCGCGATGACCGCCACACTGCCGCCCGCTCGGTTGAAGTCGATGTCCCGGCTGTCTCGCAGCATGCGGGAGGCGAACCTGACCCGACACCACCCCCCGCGCCGCCCCAAGTGGGCGGCCAGGAACGCTGCTTGCCCTCAGGCACGCGCCCCTGCGTTGACCCTGCTCACCGCCTCCCCCCACCGATCTGCTCGCGCCTGCCTGCCCAAGCGGCAGGCGCACATCCCCTTTTCATTCCATTGAGTCGAGACATGCGCCAGACATCCGACCCTTGCCAAGCCCTCCACCGCCCGTCCCGACTGCGGGGGCTTGACCGGCTCCGTGCCGCGGCCGTGATGCTGGCCGCATCGTGGGCCACCCTGGCACAGGCCCAGCAGGCCGGCAACCTGCCCGGCGGCCCTGCTGTGCGCCAGCTCGACCTGCATCCCCCCGTCACCAAGATTGCCGCAGCCCAGCAGGATCTGCACTACATGATGCTGTGGATCTGTGGGGCCATCTTTGTCGGCGTCTTCGGCGTGATGTTCTATTCCATCTGGAAGCACCGCAAATCCAAGGGCGCCAAGCCGGCTGATTTTCATGAGTCCACAACGGTGGAAATCGTCTGGACCGTCGTGCCCTTCCTGATCGTGATCGGCATGGCGCTGCCCGCCACCAAGGTGGTCGTGGCCCAGAAGGACACCACCAATGCCGACCTGACCATCAAGGTCACGGGCTACCAGTGGAAATGGGGCTACGACTACATCAAGGGCGAGGGTGAAGGCATCGCTTTCCTGTCCACGCTCGACACCGCCCAGCGCATCATGTCCGACCAGGGCAAGCCGCAAGGCGACGATTACCTGCTGCGCGTGGACAAGCCGCTGGTGGTGCCCGTGGACCAGAAGGTGCGCATCATCACCACCGCCAACGACGTGATTCACTCGTTCATGGTGCCGGCCTTCGGCATCAAGCAGGATGCGATCCCCGGCTTCGTGCGTGACACCTGGTTCCGCGCCGAGAAGGTGGGCGACTACTACGGCCAGTGCGCCGAGCTGTGCGGCAAGGAACACGCCTACATGCCCATCCATGTCCGCGTGGTGACCCGCGAGCAGTATGCGCAGTGGGTCGCCGAGCGCAAGAAGGAAATGGCCGCCGCGGCCGATGATCCGAACAAGGTCTGGGAGCTGCCTGCGCTTGTGGCGCGCGGCGAGCAGGTTTACAACGCCAACTGCGCGGCGTGCCATCAGCCCAGCGGCAAGGGGGGCGGCGCCATCAAGGCGCTGGACGGCTCGCCTGTCGTGCTCGACAACGACAAGCTGCGTGCCATCCTCGTGCTGCTCAATGGCCAGGGCAACGCGATGCCTGCCTGGCGCCAGCTGTCGGACACCGAGATTGCGGCCGTCATCACCTACACCAAGAACCAGTGGTCGAACCAGACGGGGCAGATCGTTCAGCCGGCGGACGTGCTGGCAGCACGCAAGTGAGCGCTTCGCGCGGCTCGCAGGCACACGGATCGAACGGATTGAAGAGGACACACCATGAGCGCAGTGCTTGACCATGGCGGACACGCCCACGGCCATGATGGCCATCACGACCATCCGCATGGCTGGCGGCGGTGGCTGTACGCCACGAACCACAAGGACATCGGCACGCTGTATCTGCTGTTCAGCCTGACCATGCTGATGGTGGGCGGGGTGCTGGCGCTTGGCATTCGCGCCGAGCTGTTCCAGCCCGGCCTGCAGCTGATCAACCCCGAGCTGTTCAACCAGCTCACCACCATGCACGGCATCATCATGGTGTTCGGGGCGATCATGCCCGCCTTCGTGGGCCTGGCCAACTGGATGCTGCCGCTGCAGATCGGCGCCTCCGACATGGCGTTCGCGCGCATGAACAACTTCAGCTTCTGGCTGATGATCCCCGCCGCCTTGCTGCTGGTGGGTTCGTTCTTCATGCCGGGTGGCGCACCTGCCGCCGGCTGGACGCTCTACGCCCCGCTGACCCTGCAGATGGGCCCTTCAATGGATGCAGGCATCTTTGCGATGCACATCCTGGGCGCCTCGTCCATCATGGGTTCGATCAACATCATCGTCACCATCCTCAACATGCGCGCCCCTGGCATGACGCTGATGAAGATGCCGATGTTTGCCTGGACCTGGCTGATCACCGCCTACCTGCTGATCGCCGTGATTCCGGTGCTGGCCGGCGCCATCACGATGACGCTGACCGACCGCCACTTCGGAACCAGCTTCTTCAACCCGGCTGGCGGTGGTGACCCGATCATGTACCAGCACATCTTCTGGTTCTTCGGCCACCCCGAGGTCTACATCATGATCTTGCCGGCCTTCGGCATCGTCAGCCAGATCGTGCCGGCGTTCGCGCGCAAGAAGCTGTTCGGCTACCACTCGATGGTGTATGCCACCGCGTCAATCGCCATCCTCAGCTTCATCGTGTGGGCCCATCACATGTTCGCCACTGGCATGCCGGTGACGGGCCAGCTGTTCTTCATGTACGCCACCATGCTGATCTCGGTGCCTACCGGGGTGAAGGTGTTCAACTGGATCGCCACCATGTGGCGCGGCTCGATGACTTTCGAAAGCCCGATGCTGTGGACGGTGGGCTTCATCTTCGTGTTCACCATGGGCGGGTTCACGGGGCTGATCCTGTCGGTGGCGCCCATCGACATCCAGCTGCAGGACACCTACTACGTGGTCGCCCACTTCCACTACGTGCTTGTGGCAGGGTCGCTGTTCGCGCTGTTCGCGGCTTTCTATTACTGGGCGCCGAAGTGGACGGGCGTGATGATTGCCGAGTGGAAGGGCAAGCTGCACTTCTGGTGGTCACTGATCGCCTTCAACATCACCTTCTTCCCGATGCACTTCCTGGGGCTGGCCGGCATGCCGCGCCGCTATGCCGACTACCCCATGCAGTTCGCCGATTTCAACGCCATCGCCTCGGTGGGGGCGTTCGCATTCGGCTTTGCCCAGGTGTACTTCATCTTTGGCGTGCTGATCCCGGCCATGCGTGGCAAGGGCGAACCGGCGCCGGCCAAGCCGTGGGAAGGCGCAGAGGGCCTTGAGTGGGAGGTGCCGTCGCCTGCGCCGTTCCACACCTTCGAGACCCCGCCCAAGCTGGATCCCACCGCCACCCGGGTGATCGGCTGATGCGCGGCATGACCATGAATGACCCGGGCGCCTCTCAAGGCCAACAGGCCCAGCAAGGCGAGGCGGCCCGCCGGGCCCAGCGCCAGCGCAATGTGCGCCTGGGACTGATTCTGGCGTCGATCGCGCTGACCTTCTTTGCGGGCTTCGTGGCCAAGACCATGTTGTTCCCCGCTGGCTGACACGACCCTGGCCCCGACCATGTCCACGCCCTCTGCCACGTCCCCCCGCCGACCTTCGGCCCTGGCTCGCCTCAAGCGCGCCAACGCCGACATGGTCGTCAAGCTGATGGTGATCGCCGGCGTGATGTTCGGCTTCGGCTATGCCATGGTGCCGCTGTACCAGCACATCTGCGCCGCGCTGGGCATCAACGTGCTGTCGCTGTCTGAGAAGAAGGTGCCGGGCATGGCCAGCAAGGTCAAGGCCAACACCCAGCTTGATACATCGCGCACCATCGTGGTCGAATTCGACGCCAACGCGCGCGGCCCATGGGATTTCAAGCCCGAGAAGCGGTCAGTGACTGTGCATCCGGGCGAGATGGTCACCGTCATGTACGAGTTCCGAAACATGCAGGGGCGGACCATGTCGGCGCAGGCCATCCCCAGCTACGCCCCCAAGCAGGCCACGGCGCATTTCAACAAGCTGGAGTGCTTCTGCTTCAACGAGTACACGCTCAGCCCTGGCGAACGCAAGGCCTGGCCGGTCGTGTTCGTGGTCGACCCCAAGCTGCCACGTGATGTCACCACCATCACCTTGTCCTACACCTTCTTCGAAGTGGGCGGCAAGGTGCCGCCTGCGCCGGAGAGCCGCACGTGAGTGGCCTGATCCATGTCCGACGACCTGCGCGAGGCTGCCTCGCGAAAAGGCTCCTTTCTTCAGACGGTCAAGGCCGTGGCCTGGTCGTTTTTCGGGGTGCGCAAGTCGGCCGATCACCAGAAGGACCTCGAGCACCTCAATCCGGTTCACGTCATCGTGATCGGCTTGCTGGCGGGGGTGCTGTTCGTGGTGGTGCTGTTGCTGATCGTGCGCTGGGTGGTGACCAGCGGGGTGACTGTGTGATGCATCAATGGCGTGCCGGCCGGGCTGGCAACTGATCAAGGATCGAGGAGAGCAACATGTCTGCAGCGGTTCCGAAGGGCACGACGCCTTACTACTACGTGCCTGGCCCATCCCGGCATCCCTTGATGGCGTCGATCGGCCTGTTCTTCGTCATCCTGGGCGCGGGCCAGTGGGTCAACGGTGTGAGCTGGGGGCCGTTTGCCGTGGCCCTGGGCCTGGTGTGGTGGCTGGTGGTGCTCAAGCAGTGGTTTGGTGAGGCCATCCATGAAAGCGAAAGCGGCCTGTACAGCGACCGCATCGATGTGTCCTTCCGCTGGAGCATGGCGTGGTTCATCTTCTCGGAGGTGATGTTCTTCGCCTCGTTCTTTGGCGCGCTGTTCTGGGCCCGTATCTACTCGGTGCCGGCTCTGGGCGACATGGAGCATGCGTTGCTGTGGCCCGACTTCAAGGCCATCTGGCCGTCCAGCTCGCCCGGCGCCACCGCCTCGCCCGCCGGCACGGTCGAGCCCTTCCAGATCATGGGCCCCTGGCCCATCCCGACGATCAACACGCTGCTGCTGCTGACTTCGGGCGTCACGCTCACCATCGCCCACCACGCGCTGCGTGAGAACCAGCGCAGCAAGTGCATCACCTTCATGTGGGCCACCGTGGTCCTCGGCGCGATCTTCCTGTGCGTGCAGGGCTATGAGTATTACCACGCGTATGTCGACCTGAACCTCAAGCTCACGTCAGGCATCTACGGTTCGACCTTCTTCATGCTCACAGGCTTCCACGGCATGCACGTGTTCGTCGGCATGTTGATGCTGCTGTTCATCACCTTGCGCCTGCAGAAGGGTCACTTCACGCCCGAGCGCCATTTCGGTCTGGAAGGCGCCGCCTGGTACTGGCACTTCGTGGACGTGGTCTGGCTGGGCTTGTACGTGGTCGTGTACTGGATGTGAGTCAGGTTGCCGCCTTGGCGGCAGCACCTGCGCAAAAAAAGGCCGTCTGCGGACGGCCTTGTCGTTCGCTGAGCCGGCTGCGCGCCAGCAGCCGCCGTCAGCGGCCTACGGGGATGCCAGTGGGCTGGATCCAGCCCAGTTGGTGGGCCAGCAAAATGAATGCAAACAAGGCGATCGACAGCCCCACGCGCCACGCTAGGGCCTTCACCATGCGGTTGCTCTTGGGCGCGCCGTTGCGGCCATCCTTCAGCATGGCGCGCCCGGCCATGGCCAGTGCCAGAATGATGGCGACGAACGCGCCAGCAATGACGATTTTCATGATGAACGATTATGGGGCCGGGCTGTGCCGGCCGATAGCGCGATGACCCCACTGTGGGCACGGATGAGCGTGTGGCTTGCCGCGGCGGCGGGCATCAGCCTGACGGCGGGCCTGGGCGTCTGGCAGATGGGCCGGGCTGACCAGAAGCAAGCCGCCCGCGCAGAGCTGGACGCGCGGGCGCGGGCACCGGCCTGGACCGGTGCGGATTGGCCGTGCGAGGGTGATCCCCAGTCCTTGCCGCGCCATCAGCCAGTCCGCCTGCAAGGCAGTTGGTGGCATGCGCGCAGCGTGCTGCTCGATAACCGGCCGATGAACGGGCAGGTGGGTTTCGTGCTGGTGACGCCCCTGCGCGTAGAGGCGCCAGCGACCTGCCGAGGCCGCGTGATCCTCGTGCAGCGAGGCTGGTTGCCGCGGCACGCACAGGACCGCACAGCCGTGCCGCCCTGGCCTCAGCCCGAAGGCGCCGTCGAGGTCGTGGGCCGGTTAGACACCGATGTGTCACGGGTCTACGCGCTGGGCGAAGAGCCCATGCCGGGCCCCACGCAGCCCGTCATCCGACAGAATGCGCCGGTGAGTTTCTGGGCTGCCTGGCTGGGCGAGTCGCCGCGGCCAGGGGTGCTGGTCCAGGTCCAGTCGGAACTGAGCGACGCTGCCCGTGATCCATTACGGCGGCAATGGCCCGAGCCGGATCTGGGTGTGGACAAGCACCACGGCTATGCGGCGCAATGGTTTGGTCTGTCGGCCCTGCTGACCGGGCTGACAGTGTGGTTTCAGATCATCCGCCCAGGGCGGCAACACAAGGTGCGCAACCATGACAACGCGCGGTGAAGACTCTCTGCTGCAGATGAGCGTCCACAGCATGCCGCAGGCGGATGAGGCTCGGCGGGTGCGCCGTGGACGCTGGCAGATGATGCTGGTGTTGCTGGCGTGTGCTGCGCCCGTCATCGCGTCGTACTTCATGTACTACGTGGTTCGGCCGCAGGGACGCACCAACTATGGCGAGCTCGTCCTGCCCCCGCGGGCGTTGCCCGCTGATTGGCAGCTTCAGCGCGTGGGCGGCGAGGGCGGTGTGGTGCCTGGCAGCGCGCTGCGTGGGCAGTGGCTGCTGGTCACGGTGCAGCCGGGCGCATGCGATGCCGGCTGCGAGCGGGCCTTGTATGTGCAGCGCCAACTGCGCGAGATGCTGGGTCGCGACAAGGACAGGCTGGACCGCGTCTGGCTGGTGCCCGATGGCGAGCCGGTACGCGAGGCCTTGCTCCCTGCGATGAGTGGCGGCTGGATTCTTCGTGTGGATGCCAGCGCATTGGCGCGCTGGCTGCAGCCAGGCGAAGGCCGCTCGCTGGCCCAGGACTTCTTCATTGTCGATCCGCGTGGCGACTGGATGATGCGTGCGCCCATTGACGGCGAGCCCAAGCGCATCCACAAGGATCTGGCCCGGCTGCTCAAGGCAGCCGAGTCTTGGGACGAGGCAGGGCGCTGAGCGTGACCACAGCTGAACTGGTGGATCTCGCCCCGCTGATCGAGTTGCTGGCGCTGGGGGCGGTGCTGGCCTTGTTGCCGCTGGCCGTGGTGGTGTGGAAGGCCAGGCGTGATGGCGTGCAAGGCTGGCCCGCGTGGCAGCGTGCGCTCACCGTCGCCACGCTGTTCCTCACGATGGACCTGATCGCCTTTGGCGCCTTCACGCGCCTCACGGATTCGGGCCTCGGTTGCCCGGACTGGCCGGGCTGCTACGGCGAGGCCAGCCCGTGGGGGGCGCGCGACGACATCCGCGCAGCGCATGCTGAAGCGCCCCATGGCCCTGTCTCGCCTACCAAAGCCTGGATCGAGATGATCCACCGCTACCTGGCCACGGGCGTGGGCGCACTGATCACCGGCCTGATGGTGGCCGCCTGGCTGCGGCGGCACCACCAGGGCGGGCTGTCGCCCTGGTGGGCCACAGCCACGTTCGTGTGGGTGTGCGTGCAGGGCGCTTTCGGCGCGCTTACCGTGACGATGAAGCTGCAGCCGATCATCGTGTCCATCCACCTGCTCGGGGCCATGCTGGGCGTGGCGCTGCTCACCGCGCAGGCGCGCGTGCTCGAAGGCCATCGCCCCCAGCTGGCCGGGGCAGCGGCGTTGTACCAAGCCCAGCAGGCCGTCTGGCAAGCTTGGCGCGGCGCGACGCTCCGGCGGGCAGGGAGGTGGGTGCTGGCGTTGCTGGCAGCGCAGATCGCCCTGGGCGCTTGGGTGAGCACCAACTATGCCGTGCTGGCCTGCATGGACGTGCCCACCTGCCAGGGCCAGTGGTGGCCCGAGATGGACTTCCGCTCCGGCTTCCAGCTGTGGCGCCCGCTGGGCAAAGACGCCCACGGCGAAGCCATCACCGCGGCGGCACTGACCGCCATTCACATGGCGCACCGGCTGATGGCCCTGGTGGTCCTGGGGGCGCTGGCCGCCTACGGGTATGCGCTGTGGCGCTGGCGCGCGGGCGAGCCCTCAAACGCGTTGAATCATCGCGCATCGAACCCGACCGCATTGCCCTGGCGCCGCGAGGCGATGGTGCTCTGGGCGCTGGCCGGCTGGCAACTGCTCACCGGCCTGAGTAATGTGGTGCTGGGCTGGCCCCTGGCTGCCGCGCTCGCACACACCGTGGGCGCGGCGCTGCTGGTGTGGTGGCTGGTGCGGTTGTTGGTGGTGCCGCGTGCGAACGCAGGGGTGCGGTAACCCCTGGCATGCTCCTCTATTGGGCCTGCTCAGGCATGCCGGTTCGTCGGCTCATTGTTATTGCGTCTGAGGTGTGCACAAACCTTCAGTGGCAAGTGGCCTCATCAGTGGAACCACATCGTTTTTATTGTCGGTCACCTCAATCTTGCAACCAGTCGACACCGAGATCAGACCTGACGCAAACAAAGGTGTTCCTGCCAGCTTGTAGGTCTGGCCGGGCTGCGGCATGAACGTGCCTGCAACTTTGCAATACTTGTCTGAAATCGAGTAAAGGTACGAAACAGTGATGGGTCGGTCGGTTTTGACTTTGAGGGAGTGACTTCCATCCGCATTCTCCCGGAAGCGCGACGTGTACACCCGTCTTGCGTATAGACCAGTCCAATTCTTCTCGCATGGACCGCTGTCCAACAACCCGTAAGAATCGTTCTTGTACAGCCGGTACGCTAGGACAATCTCGGCTGTCTCTCTCGTGTTTTCGTCAGCAAGGCTTGACAAATCGGCAGGGACTCTTGGCGGGCCGGCGCAACCGGCCAACGCTACGGCGAATGCGAAGAGGGAGGCTTTTGGGAGGGACAAGGAGGTAAGCATGTTGAGCGAGACCTTTCTGCACCTTCACTTTTCGAGCGCATCGCCTGGCTGCCACGTTCGTGCACACCGTGAGCGCGGCGCGGCTGGTGTGGTGGCTGGTTCGGCTGTTGATGGTGCCGTAGAAGCGCAGGAGATCACTTGTTCTTGAGCTTGCCTTTGGGGATGACCGAGGTGGTAGGCGCAATCGGGCGGGTGGATGGGGAAGAGGGCGCCGTTGGCGGGCTGGTGTCCTTCTTCGGTTTCTTCGTCATCTTGTTGCTGCGTTGCTCGCCTTTGGGCATGTGTGCCTCCTGTGGGTCGACCCAATGTACATGGAATCGCAGCACTCCCCGTGCGGGTGCTCAAGTGCGCCCCGGTTTACCCAGCCTTGTTGCGACCGGCAGCGCCAGCCAGACCGAGCAGCCCCAATCCCATCAGCACCAGCGCACCGGGCTCCGGAATCGCGGCAATGGGGATGCTGGAGTTGTATCGGATGGCACCCATATTCCATGCACTCGGCACGCCCTCGTCGTACTGAAGGAAATCTGCCGCAAACGAAAGCACACGGCCGTCGGTCCCGTAGACCGCTTCCAGCACGGTGAAGGAGCCCGTCAGGGTATTGTTGCCACGCCCGTTGCCCGAGAAGCTCAGCCCGGGTGCATCGGAGGACTGGAACGGCCAGCGCGTCGCATGGTCATAACTGCCGACCGTCAGTTCGGCTTCAGCCGGAGCGGCGAATTCGAGATACCACCAGCTCCGCGACCAGAAGTCCGGGTTGGATTCGTAATCGTTGATGCGGAAGGCGATGGTGTTGTCGGTGTAGCGGTCGACTGTGATGTCAAAGCCGCTGTCACGTCCGACCAGCACGGTCTCGCCGGCGCCCACCCAGCTGTCGGCGCTGCTGGTGTAGTAGAGCTGGGTGGCCGCAAAAGCTTGCGGCGCTGCGCTCAGCCACCCCAGTGAAGCCAAGCAAATGGCGACGAAGGATCTGCTGTTCATATTTATCCCCTGCTATTCTGTTTCGACTGCTCATCGCGGGCGCGTCCATCGTTTGCGCGCCCGGCTGTCCGCCCTCAGCGAGCGGCGCTGCACTTGCCCGTCTTGGCCATTTCGAGCTTGGCGACGTCGGCCTTGCCCTGTTCTTCCGGAACCTGTTCCACGCCTGCACCGCCCACAAACACACCCATCTTGATGAACTGGCGGATGAAGTAGTTCTTGCCGGCCTCCAGCATCACTTCAATGGTATTGGGCGAGAACTCCGACTCTGTGTCTACTTTGTAGGTCTTGCCGCCGGGCACCTCGGTGTAGAAGAAAACGTCGGGAGCAGTTTCGCCAACGCACTTACCGTCGATCCAAACGTCCTTCTTCAGCGATTTACCCACAAAGCTGTTGCGATAGACGTACACGCCTGCGTTGCCTTGGCTGGGAGGGTTGAACTCCTTGGCCTTGGCCGACTCAGCTTTGGATGCCATGTCGACGGAAGCGCAACCCGACAGCAGGATGGCGGCGGTGAATGCGATGGCGTAAGAGACTTTCATGGGTATGGCCTTTGGTTGATTGAAAGTTGAGCTGTTTTTGCCCGCTCACGGCGTTTCAGAATGGGGGCGGTGACATGCGCCGCGCGGAGCAATGTGTGACGTTCGCGCCTCCCGGCGCAATCGCTTTCGTTCACTGCGGTATCCGCCTATTGGCTGCCGGAAGGCAACCCGCGTGCTTGCTGTAAGCATGCGCCATCCCCTGAGACTGTTGGCGGCGTTTGGCCGCTCTTGGATTCATTTATAGCAGCAATGCAGTTGCATCTCACGGAGGTGTTGCGCTTGATACCTTAAAGAGGGGGGCGGGGTGGGCGCGCCACAGGGTGGGATGCCCGACGCGCGCTTGTCATGGGCACGCACCATCTCTTCTTGCCGTTGCTGCATCTGCTGATGAGATTTCCAGCTCCGCTCAGCCTGAGGCTGTCATTGGCCATGCCTTTTTCATGGTTATAGCAGCCCTTGGCCTGTTTATTGCCACCATCAGGGACTTCACGGTACAGCGGAAGTCGGTTGTGCTGCATAGTGCGATCAACTCCGCGCGCAACATGTCGAACACTGCTGCATCCACCTCTGAGGCCCTGCATCTGAGCGCCCAGCGCCCGCTGTCGCGCTGGCGGCAGTACTACGCGCTCACCAAGCCACGGGTCGTGCAGCTCATCGTGTTTTGTGCCGTTATCGGCATGCTGCTGGCCGTACCGGGCTGGCCCACCGAGGCGCAGTGGCTGACGGCGGGTGCGGCGTGCGTCGGTATCTGGCTCGTGGCTGCCGCTGCGGCGGCTTTCAATTGCCTGGTCGAGCAACACATTGATGCCCGCATGAAGCGCACGGCCTGGCGGCCGACCGCGCGGGGCGAGCTCACCCGGCAGCAGGCCCTGCTGTTCAGCGCTGTACTGTGCGGTGCGGGCATGCTGATCCTGGCTGTGTGGGTCAACCTGATCACCATGTGGCTCACGCTGGCCACGTTCGTGGGTTACGCCATCGTCTACACGGTCATGCTCAAGCCCATGACGCCACAGAACATCGTGATCGGTGGCGCCTCGGGGGCGATGCCGCCGGTACTGGGTTGGGCCGCGATGCGCGGCGCAGTCGAGCCCGAGGCCATGTTGCTGTGCCTGATCATCTTTCTGTGGACACCACCGCATTTCTGGGCCCTGGCGCTTTACCGGGTCGAAGACTACGCGCGCGCCGGTCTGCCCATGCTGCCCGTGACACACGGCAACGCTTTCACGCGGCTGCATGTGATGCTCTACACCCTGATCCTGCTGGCGGGCAGCCTCCTGCCCTTCATCTATGGCATGAGCGGCTGGATCTATCTGGTGGCGGCCGTGGGCCTGGGGCTCACTTTCTTTGCGTACACCTTTGCGCTGTGGCGGCGTTACAGTGATGTCCTGGCCCGCAAGACCTTCCGATTCAGCATCATCTACCTGATGCTGATGTTCGCGGCCTTGCTGGTTGATCATTACTGGACGATCTGACCACCACCATGCCTGTTTCTCGCCCGAATGGCCGCCGCGCGGCCCTGGCCGCCTTGCTGGGCGGCTCGATTGTGTTGTCCGGCTGCGAGAAGTGGCCTTTCAGCTGGCCCGGCGCGCCGAAGGCGTCAGACGCCGCAGCCAGCTTCCATGGTGTGGATATCACCGGCGCCAACTACGCCAAGACGCTCTCGCTCAAGGACGTGGACGGGCGTGCCCGATCACTGGAGGAGTTCAAGGGCAAGGTGGTGTTCCTGTTCTTTGGCTTCACCCAGTGCCCTGATGTCTGCCCCACCACCATGGCCGAGCTGGCCGAGGTGCGCCGCCGTCTGGGTGCCGATGGTGAGCGGGTACAGGGGGTGTTCGTGACGGTTGACCCCGAGCGCGACACGCCCGAGCTGCTCAAGGGCTACCTCGGTTCGATGGACCCGAGCTTTGTCGGCCTCACCGGCACGCCCGACGAGATCAAGGCCGCCGCCAAAGAGTTCAAGGTGTTCTATCAGAAGGTGCCGACCAAGGGTGGCAACTACACCATCGATCACACGGCTGGGGCTTTTGTGTTCGACCCCAGTGGCCAGGTGCGGCTGTTCGTGCGCTATGGCATGCCAGTCGACCAGTTGCTGGCCGACATCCGCCAGCTGCTCTAAGCGCGCTCAGTCGTCGATCAGTCTTCGGCCAGCACGAGGGTGTGCAGACCGGCCCAGGTCTCGCCGGGTTGCAGTGTGAGCGGCGACTCGATGCGGGCGGCTTCCACGCACAGCATGTGTTCCCAGTCACCTGCGGGCATGTCGTTCATGGCCGCGCATTTCTGGGGGCCCGGGTTCCACACCACCGCGTCGGGCAGGTTGTCGCTGCGCAGACTGAGCCGGCGTGGGCCATCGCGCAGCAGCAAGTCGGGCACCTGGCTGTAGATGCGGTCCATCTCGCCGTGGAAGCGCTTTTCGGGGTGGTCTTCCACCGCGCTGCCGCCCAGCAGCCTATCTCGGTAGCGGCAGCCCTCCAGCCCCTGCAGCCGCACATTGGCCAGGTTGGACACGGCCAGATAGGTGTGCAGCGCGGCCGCAAAAGGCCAGGGCGTCTGGCCCGTGTTCTCGGCGAACAGCTCCAGATCCAGGCGGCGCGCGCCAACCGAAACGGTCAACTCCAGCCGGAAGCCATGGGGCCACAGGGCGCGGGTGTCGGCATCGTCGTGCAGCGCAAGGGTGACCTGGCTGTGCTCGCGGCCGCGATGGTGGCTGTCGATTTCCCACGCACGGGTGCGGGCAAAGCCATGGCGGGGCAGGCTGGTGTCCGGTCCCATCTGCTCGAATTGAGGAAAGATGACCGGCACGCCACCGCGCACGGCGCGGCCCGGGCCCGCCACAGCGGTGGGCGAGAGGTAAAGCTGTTCATGGGCGCCGGCGGGCACCCACGAGACGACGTGCGCGCCGTGCAGCAGCACGGTGGCCTGTGCGCCGTCGGGCGCGACGATGTGGACGGCTGGCTGACCGAGCACCTCGGTCTGATTCAAGGTAGAGACGTTCATGCCGTGAGTATCCACCCTTCGACCGGATCCACCTCGTCCGGCATGCCCCATAGGGGAGCACCCGCTTCTGCCTGGGCGTGGGCCCAGGCAGCCTGGATCAGGCACAAGACGGCATCCAGCCGGTCGCCTTTCGGGTCGGCCGCGAGGTGGTCGCGTTGCGCAGGCGTGAGCTTGAGCCGCAAGCCCAGGCGGGTGCGGCCCTGCTCCAGGGCGTCGACAAGATCCATGCGGGCGAGCAGTCGCTCGGGGCTTGGGTCGGTTTCGCTCTTGTAGCTGCGCCGGCCAATCACCTCGGTGGCCAGCAAGCCTGGATACGCTTCCAGCGCGATGGCGTGCGGCTGGCCCGCCTGCATGCCAGGCAGGGTCACACCGGCATCCACCAGGCGGCTCAGGCCTTCGAAGTACATCTTGCCAACGGGCACATACCTTGTCTGCAGCGGGCTGGTGCTCACGGTGCCGGGTAGGGCCTGGTCACAGCGGCGGTGAATCAGTCGTGAGCCGGCTGGGCGCGCGGTCTGCCAGTCCTGCCCCCAGCCGTCGACCAGGCGCTGAAAGCCCGCGCGGTCGACGCAGTGCGCGTGCAGCGCCCGAATCAACGTGGCCGGCGCGCCCTGCGCGTCCAGCGGGCCCTGCGCCAGGTCCTGCGGCAGGGCGGCCGGTCCCTCGCGGCGCAGCGCCTCGACAAACGGGCGAGGCAGGCCGAACGGGAAGTCGCAGCCCATGACGAAGCCGTCTGGCAAGGCGACCGCTTCGCGCAGCCATGTTCCCCAGTCGCTCAGGGTGGTGAAGGTGTCGATGCGATCCAGCCGCACGACGGCGCCAATGCGCGTGCCGCGCGCCAGCATCAGTGGCTTGCGGGCGGAAGGCGCGCTGCTGAAGTCCAGCCCCAGCAGCGTGGCAGGCAGAGGATTCAAGGCCGGCTGATGATGGAAGCCGTGGCAATCAGCTCGTCCAGCAGCGCCATCGACACGGCGCCCGAGACCGCATAGGGATCGAGCACCGGCCGTTCGGAATACTTCAGCAGGATGGACGGATTCACACGGGTGAGGTTGACCTGGCCCATCGTCCAGCCGGCAAAGCGCCGCTCGGTGATCTCTTCGTAATACAGCAGCTCGACCGCGCCGTGGCGCGGGTCGCGGCTGATGCGGGTGTACAGCTGGTTGACGGCCTGGCGACCACCTTCGAGCACCTGCATGAAGATGTCGCCGCTGTGGCAAAGCAGCCCTGTGATGCCCACGGCCGGGTTGTTGCGACGCGAAGCAGCCAGGATGCTGTCGATCACTTCCGGCGTGAGCGCCTGGGTGGCGCGGCTGGCATAGAGCAGGCGGACCAGCATGGTGTTCAGCCCTTGCGCGTGTTGACCAACGCCAGAAACTCGCGGCGCAGGTTGGCGTCCTTGAGGAAGGAGCCGCGCATCACGCTGTTGATCATCTTCGAGTCCATGTCCTTGACGCCGCGCCAATGCATGCAGAAGTGATCGGCTTCCATCACGACGGCCAGGCCATCGGGGTTCATGCGCGACTGCAGCAGGTCGGCCACCTGGGTCACCGCTTCTTCCTGAATCTGTGGTCGGCTCATGATCCAGTCGATCAGGCGCGCATACTTCGACAGGCCGATCAGGTTGGAGTGCTCGTTGGGCATGATGCCGATCCACACCTTGCCGATGATGGGGCACAGATGGTGCGAGCAGGCGCTGCGCACGGTGATCGGCCCGACGATCATCAGCTCGTTGAGCCGTTCGACGTTGGGGAACTCGGTGACCGAGGGCGCGGCGTGATAGCGGCCCTTGAAGATCTCGTTGAGGTACATCTTGGCCACGCGGCGGGCCGTGTCCTGCGTGTTGTGGTCGCTCTCGGTGTCGATGACCAGGCTCTCGAGCACGCCATCGAGTTTCGAGGCGACTTCGTCGAGCAGTTTCTCGAGTTCGCCCGGTTCGATGAAGGCCGCGATGTTGTCGTTGGCGTGGAAACGCTGCTGCGCGGCCTTGATGCGCTCGCGGATGCGCACCGACACGGGCACGCCCTCGTCATGCGAAACAGCTTGGGGCGACGGGTCGGACGCAAGTGGCATGGTGACAGCTCTCAGAGTGGGCGTGGTCATGGTTTGTCCAGGCAGGGGCGCGAGGGTGAACGGTCAGGCATGGTAGCCGCCCTCGACAGAACGCGCACAAGCCGGGGACGGGAATCCGGTACTGAGTCAGGGTTGACGCTGGATTGAACCGATTGGCGCCAGATTTTTGTGTGCGAAACCGCGTCAGGGCGGCAGCCAGCGTTGCAGGTCGGCGAGCGTGTCCGCCTCGCGCAGCGGCTTGTCCGTGCGCCAGCGCAGGATGCGGGGGAAGCGCACGGCCAGGCCGCTCTTGTGGCGCGGGCTGGCGCCAATGCCCTCGAAGCCCAGCTCGAACACGAGCGTGGGGCGCAGGCTGCGCACGGGCCCGAACCGGTCGACCGTGGTCTGGCGGATGACTTTGTCCACGGCCTGCAACTCCGTGTCGGTCAGGCCGCTGTAGGCCTTGGCGAAGGTGACCAGTTGCAGGGCGCCGGGCCGAGCAGGTTCACGCGCCGCGATGGCTTCCTGCACGGCCTGCACCTCGGCATCGTTGGCTGGCGGGCGATTCCACACGGCAAAGGTGTAGTCGGTGTAGAGATTGGCGCGCCGCCCATGGCCTGCCTGGGCATAGACGAGCACCGCGTCGACCGTCATCGGGTCGAGCTTCCATTTCAACCACACGCCGTCGCTGCGCGTGCGGCCCATGCCGTAGCGTGCCTCGGCCTGCTTGAGCATCAGCCCTTCCAGGCCCGCTGTACGTGCGCCCGCGCGCTGCGCCGCGAGGCCCGTCCAGTCGGGCGCGCGCACCAGCGGCGAGGCGATCAAACCGAGCGCCGCGGCAACCGCTTCCAGCCGCGTGCGCCGCGCGGCCTGGGGCAGTGCGCGCAGGTCGGCACACTGCCATTCAAGCAGGTCATAGGGGATGAAAGCGGCGGGATGCTCATCGAGCAGGCGCCGTGTGATCTGCTTGCGCGTGATGCGGGTCTGCAGCCGGGCAAACGGGGCGGGTCGCCAGCCCAGGGCGGCCAGGGGACTGTCGGCAGGCAAGGGCACGACCGTTTCGTCGCGCACGACGATCTCGCCATCGAGCACGGTGCCGTCCGGCCATGACGCAGCCAGGGCCAGCAGATCGGGAAAGGCCTCGTTGAGCAACTCTTCGCCTCGCGACCAGATGCCGGTTTCGCCATGGCGGCGCACGATTTGCGCACGGATGCCGTCGAACTTCCACTCGGCCAGCCAGGCGTCGGGGGCTTCGGCCGGCAGCTCGTCCATCGGATGGGCAAGAAAGAAGGGGTAGGGCTGGATGCCGGGTGGGCAAGCCTGACCCTCGTCGCCTGCCGTCGCCGCTGGGGGCGCGACCAGCGCTTCGTATGCTGCAGCGTTGGGCACGTGGCGGCTGTCGGTGTAGCCCATCATGCGCTGCGCCACCAGCGGCACAGGCAGGCCCGCGTGCTCGGCCAGCGAGCGCACCACCAGCTGTCGGCTCACGCCCACCCGCCAGCCACCGCCGATCAGTTTGATCAGCACAAAGCGCTGGGTCGGGTCCAGGCTGCTCATCCAGGCTGACAGTGTGGTCCATTGCTGCTCGGGCGGCTGTGTGCGCCAGGGCAGCAGCCGTTCGGTCATCCACACCGACAGCGGCGTGGTGTCGCGCACGGGCAACGCCGGCAGCAGCAGCGCAATGGTCTCGGCCAGGTCGCCCACGGTCTGGTAAGACACCTCGAACAGCCAGTCGGAGACGCCCGCCCGGTCGGCCGCCCATTGGCGCAGCGCCGTGCTGCTCAGCGTACGGCGTGGTCGCCCGCCCGCCAGAAAGTACACGGCCCAGGCCGCGTCGGCAGCGGGCGCATCTTGCCAGTAACGGCGCAGCGCATCGAGCTTGCGCCGGATGCTGGTGCTGGCGTCGAGTTCCTGATAGAGCTGCGCGAAGCGGTGCATGCCCCCAGCTTAGCCGAGGGGCTGCGACCCCCCGGCGTCATTGGCAGGCCGGCACGCCCGGATGCTGCACACAGATGCGTGCGCGACAGATGGACGCTTCTGCGCCCGACATGCCCTGGCAGGCCCGGAAGAGATCAGTCTTGCTGGCCTTTTGCGGGTCGTGATCGGGGAACACGGCTTCAAGCAGGGCCACGTCGGCGCTGGCGCGGCTGGCCGGGCGCGCGACGGTGGCAGGTGCGGTCGGCGACGTACGGTCAGAGGCGGCAGCAGCCGCCTTGGCGGGTGGGGGTGGCGCGGGTGAGGTGGCGATTGGGGCGACCGTGGGCGCTGCCGAGGCTGCAGCGGTCTTGCGCGGTGTATCGACAACGGGGCCGGGCTTGAGCGCCGCCAGGGGGTCGGGCTCGACCGTCGGCTCATGAGACGCCTCGGCGACCGGAGATGTCAAGCTGGTGTGTGTTTCGGCGCCCGCCGCGGTGTCCGGCTCGGTCGGCACGTTGACCAACGCTGCGGCTTCCGCTTCGGCGACGGTGGCACTCAGCAGCCCCGCCGCCGGTGGCGCAAACTGCCACTCGTCGGCGGTGGGTGACGCGGTCGGTGTTTCGGGCAGCGGCCAGCTGCTCAAGGCCTGTTCGGTGTCGTGCGCCGAGCGAATCAGCAGGTACACGCCCATGGCCACGGTCAACAGACCGAGTGCCATTACGCCCACCAGGGCCCGAGACCACCACCGGGCCCGAGCCGCCTTGCGTTGACGCTGCGATTTGCGTGAGCGTGGATCGGCCACACGCTTGCGCGGTTCGAGCGATGACAGGATGCGCACGCGGTCGGGTTCGACATCGACGATATCGTCTTCCATGCCCGCAAACAGGCTGGGACGGTCGAAGCCGGGTCGACGAGAACGACCAGTTGGATCGGGTCGGCGGGAAGCTCCGCCATGGGTGGAACTCAAGTCGGGCCCCCTCGGTCTTATGATGCGCGCGGCCCGCCATTTTACGAAGCGGGTCCGAAGGCGCCAGCATCTTGAGCGCCTTCGCAAACATTTGTTACGCAGGGCTGTTAATGTTGATGATAGTGATTCTCACTAGCGTGGGCGTGTTAACATCTTGCCCGTATGAACGCTTTGTCCTCCGCCTTGTTGTCGCCGCACGCCCACGCTGTGTCGGATGAGCTGAGCGCGTCGCACCGCACGGGGCTGATTGCACTCGTCGTGGTGGTGCATGCGGCAGCCTGGCTGGGCGTCAACCATTGGACGGCCTCGGTGCCAGTGCAGGAGGGGGCGCCCCCCATCGCCGTGTCGCTGATCAGCGACGAGCCGACGCCGGCTGCTGCTGCGCCTGCGCCCCCAGCCGAGCCCACGCCGGCCGTCACCCGTCCGCCTGTGCCCACGCCGAGGCCTGCTACGCCGCCGCCCCTTGCCGCAGCCGCACGCACGCCGCAAGAGGCCACGCTGACGCCACCCGCGCCCGCGCCGCAGGCGCAGCCTGCACCCGCCGCTGCGGCAGCCGAGCCGGCCCCTGCGGCTGCGCAAACCGCCCCGGCTGCGGCGCCCGTGGCAGGCCCGGCGACGCAGGCACCCGCTGCGCCGCCCGCACCCAAGGTGCTGCCGTCTTCGGCCGTGCGCTACCTCGTCCCGCCGGTGTTGACCTACCCCCGCATCTCGCGCGATCTGGGCGAGTCGGGCACGGTGCGCCTGAAGGTGCTGGTCGATGAACAAGGCCGGCCGCGCGAGGTTCAACTGGTGCAGTCGTCCGGCTACAGCCGCCTGGACCAGGCCGCCACGCAGGCCATGCGCGCCGCCCGTTTTCAGCCGCATCTGGAGGACGGCGTGGCCCGCTCCGTCTGGGTGGTGGCGCCGCTGACATTTCAATTGGAAGAATCATGAGCAACGCGATCCTGACCCCGTCTGACGCCGCCTCGGCCCCGCAAGCCGCCACCACCGAGATGGTGCAGGTGCCACCGGCCCCGCAAGCCGAACTGGGCTTCACCCACTTCATCGCCCAGACCGACGGCGTGGGCAAGGGCCTGTTCATCATCCTGGTGCTGATGTCGCTCGTGTCGTGGTCGCTCATCGTGCTCAAGGGTGTGGCGCTTTACCGTCGACAGAAGCGCAGCAAGGCCTTCCTGAACTTCTTCTGGAACGCGACCTCGCTGGAGGCCGTGCAGCACGAGATCGCCACCCATGGCGCCACCGAGCCCTTCGCGCACCTCACCGCGCACGCCATGCATGCGCAGGCTCACCATGCCCGCTATGGTGCGGCCAAGCTGGAAGAAGCCGGCTCGGCTCAGGAGTTCCTGACCCGCACCATCAAGAAGGTGCTGGATGAAGAGACGATGCGCATGGAGAGCGGTCTGACAGTGCTGGCCACCATTGGCGCCACCGCTCCCTTCGTCGGCCTGTTCGGCACCGTGTGGGGCGTGTACCACGCGCTGATCGCCATCGGCGCCACGGGTGCCGGCACGCTGGACAAGGTGGCCGGCCCGGTCGGCGAGGCGCTGATCATGACCGGTCTTGGCCTGGCCGTGGCCATCCCGGCCGTGATGGCCTACAACTGGCTCACCCGCAACAACCGGGTTTGGGGCGCGCGTCTCGATGCCTTTGCTTTCGAGCTGTTCGCCTTCCTGTCGACCGGCCAGACGCTCAAGACCTCGTCGGGCGGCGACACGCCGGCGCCCAATGTGCGCACGCTGAAGTCTGGCGCCAGCGCCTGAGCGCGGGCCGACCCTTGAAGGAGACACACCATGGCATTTGCTAGTTTTGACGACAAGCGCGGCGGTGCACCGCTGGCCGAGATCAACATGGTGCCGCTCATCGATGTGATGCTGGTGCTGCTGGTGATCTTCATTGTGACTGCGCCGTTGCTAAGCCACTCGGTCAAGCTCGACCTTCCCAAGGCCAGCGCCCAAGTGGTGTCGGCCAAGAGCGAAAAGGTGGACCTGTCGATCGACGCCAATGGCGTGCGCTACTGGAACGGCCAGGCGCTCAGCCGAGAGGAACTGGTCGCCCGCCTGGCGGTAGAGGGGGCCAAGGCGGACACGCCTGAGCTGCATCTGCGTGCTGACCAGACGGTGCCCTATCGCGCCGTGGCCGAGACCCTGGCCGACGCAGCCAAGGCCGGCGTGTCCAAAATCAGCTTTGTAACCGATCCGTCCAGTGCTGTGCCGGCGGTTGCACCGAAGGACTGAGCGCGCGGAGGCGGTGTCACGCCATCGCTGTTCGGCCTGACAGCCGCTACCATGCGGTGCCATGAACGCCGCCACCGCCTTTGCATCCGTGTCGCCCCAGGCCCTCGCCGGCCTGCGGGTGGTTGAACTGGGCCAGCTGATTGCTGGCCCTTTTGCTGGCAAGACCCTGGCCGATTTCGGCGCCGAGGTCATCAAGGTCGAGCCGCCGGCTGCGGACGGCGCGGCGGGGGGCGACCCCCTTCGCCAGTGGCGCATGCTGCACAACGGCACCAGCGTGTGGTGGCAGGTGCAAAGCCGCAACAAGAAAAGCGTCGTGCTGGATTTGCGCACGCCCGAGGGCCGTGCGCAGGCATGTCGCCTGATCGACGAAGCCGATGTGCTGATCGAGAACTTCAAGCCGGGTACCATGGAAAAGTGGGGCATGGGCTATGAACAGCTCAGCGCGCGCAACCCGGGTCTGATCATGCTGCGCATCAGCGGGTATGGCCAGACCGGCCCCTACAAGGATCGTCCGGGCTTTGCCGTGGTGGCCGAGGCCATGGGCGGCATGCGCCATCTCAACGGCGAGCCGGGGCGGCCCCCTGTGCGCGCGGGCGTCAGCCTGGGCGACACGCTGGCGGCCTTGCATGGCGTGATCGGCGTGTTGCTGGCGCTGCAAGCGCGCCATGCCAGCGTGAGCGCCGAGGCGCCCAAGGGCCGCGGGCAGGTGGTGGATGTGGCCTTGTACGAGGCCGTCTTCAACTGCATGGAAAGCCTGCTGCCCGAGTACAGCGCTTTTGGCGCGGTGCGGCAGCCGGCGGGCTCGGCGCTGCCGGGCATCGCCCCGAGCAATGCCTACCCTTGTGCCGACGGCATGGTGGTGATCGGTGGCAATGGCGACTCCATCTTCAAGCGGCTGATGATCGCGATCGGACGCGATGACCTGGCCACCGACGCGGAGCTGGCCAGCAACCCGGGACGGGTGCAGCGTGTGGCCGAGATCGATGCCGCCATCGGGGCGTGGACGTCGACGCGCGCCGTGGAGCAGGTGTTGTCGGTGCTGAATGCGGCCAGCGTGCCGGTGGGACACATCTACACCGCGGCAGACATCGCAGAGGACCCGCACTACCGTGCCCGCGAGATGATCCTGCCAGTGACCACGCCGGATGGCCTCACGGTCGAGGTGCCGGGCATCGTCCCCAAGCTGTCGGCCACGCCTGGCGCCATCACACGGCGTGCGCCGGCCTTGGGTGAAGACACCTACGAGGTACTGGGACGCCTGCGCTGATCGGCTCAGCGCGCTCCGCGCCGTGGGGCGTGCTGCGCTGTGGGCGCTGCGGCCGATGAGGGCATCGCTCGGGCCGGGTGCTCGCGCCACAGATCGACGAAGGCCTGAAACCACCACGAGCGCAGGCCGATGAGCAGGGTATAGGGCTGCCGCTTGTCAGGCGGCAACCGCTGGTCAGCCAGGTGCTGCTGTGCAAAATCGTCGGCCACCCGCTGCAGGCGTTCGGCAAAGGCGGTCGCCAGCCCGGGGCCCAGCGAGCCGTGTACCAGCAGCAGCAACTCGTCTTCGCCACCGAAGTCGCCCGAGAAGTACTCGCCCACCACATGCTGGCGAAAGAACCGCATCACCGGGCCGTCCGGGCGCCAGCGAAAGGTCTTGCTCACGCGCAGCCGATAGCGGTTCAAGGGCCGCAACTCAATGATGCCCAGCCGATCCAGGCGGCTCAGGTGGCCAATGGCCTCGGCTTCGGTGAACTGGTAAGCGCCGATGATCTGCTCGAATGTCCACTGGCTGAGGCAGCAGATCGCCATCAGCAATAGCTTGCGGTCGGACACCACGGCCTTCTCTTGCGCTTCGCTGAGCTCGCGGCGCAGGGGCTGGGCATCGGCTACCCGTCGGGCCAACTGGGCGAAATCCAGTTTGAGCACGCGGCATACCTCGTCCACCCGCGTGAGCGGCATATCGCCCTTGGCGAACATGCGCTTGACGCTCGACTCGGCCATCCCCAGGCCCAAGGCCAGTTGGGCATAGGTGATGCCGGCCGCCTTGAGTTCGGCCTTGAGGGCAAGGATCAGATCGGCGCTGCTGCTCATGGCAGGTTGAGTAAGTATCGAAATGCGATACTTTAAGTGCTAAATGAGTGGACTTCGTTGATTCTGATTGCACTTATTGAAGGGCGTCGAAAGAATGCGATCCGTGTTCAACAACCTGTGAGACCGCAGATGCCCACCAACGATGTCCACACCGCCGCCTCCACCGTTCCGCACCCGTCCCGGGTGGCCGAAGGGGGCGCCGGCGAGTCCCGTCCCCGCGCTCATGCCGCCACAGCGGCGCCCCTGATGCGCGTACGCGTGCGTCGTGACACGCGGGCCTGGAAGGTGCAGGTGTGGGTGTCGTTCGGGCTCGCTGCTGCGCTGTGTGCCACGGGCCTGGGGTGGTTGCCCGTCTTACCCATCGAGCAGGCCTTCATGGTGATGGGCTATGTGTTCTGCCTGTCAGCGGTGTTTGTGGTGTCCAAGCATGTGCGCGACCAGGAGACGCCTGGGCAGGACAGCCCGCTGTGGGGGGTGGTGGTGTGGACGGGCTTTGCCGCCGCATTGGCGCTGACCGCCTGGGGCATGTGGCAGACCGCGCTGGCGCCAGCCTACAAGGCGTACCTCACGGTGGGCTGGCTGTTTCTGATGTCCAGCGCCTTCACGCTGGCCAAGATGCTGCGCGACGCCCATGAAGACCAACGCGCCGAGCAGCGTTGAGGAGCCCATCATGATCCTGCGTTTGTCTTTTCTTTCTTCTGATCGCGGGCGCCGTGTCTGCTCGATGGCACGGGGCCTGATCGCCTCGGCCTCGGTGGTCTGTGGGCTCAGCCTGGCTGCCGTGACGTCCCCGGCTCAGGCCCATGGTGGCGACGCCGGCTCTGCTCTGAGCGCCCTGTCGGCTCTGCCGGTGGCGGTGTCCGTGGTGGCGCCCTCGGTCGTGCTGGCCACTGGTTCGGTGCTGACCCTGGTGGCGGTACAAGCGGTGGCCGAGGGCACGGTATGGGTGCTGCGGCGCGCCAGCGATGGTGCGCAGGTGCTGATCCACTGGAGCAGCACGGCTGTGGGCATGGCTTCCATGGCGCTGGGCACGGCCGTCACGGTCACGGTGGTGTCCTCAGGGTGGGTGCTGTCGGCTGCGGGTGAGGTGCTGGCCCTGGTGCCCAACGCGCTGGGCCAGGCCTTGCTGCACCACGAGGAGGTGATGCGATGAGCCGGACGGTTTGGCATGGCGCGCTGGCGGCCTGGGCTGGGGCACTGTCGCTCTGCGCGGCGAGTCCGGCCTGGGCCGGGCGTGATTGCGAGTCGCGCGCGCCCACGGTGCAGGCGGTGACGCAAGGGCTCGCATTGGCCGAGCGTGTCCAGTTGCAACTCGACCGCAGTGGGGCAGATGTGGTGGTGCTGGCCCGCATGGGGCAGGATCTGAGCCGCCACGGGTTGCGCTACTCCCACCTCGGGCTGGCCTATCGCCAGGGTGGCATGTGGCGCGTGCTGCACAAGCTCAACGCCTGCGGGTCCGCTCGTTCCGCGGTGTTCCGAGAAGGCTTGGGGCACTTCTTCCTGGACGATCCGCACGAGTACGAGGCGGCCGTGTTGCCGCTGACGCCTGCGGTGTCGGAGCGGCTGTTGCCGCTGCTGCTCGCGCCCGAGGCCCTGCGGTCGCTGCACGAGGCGCGCTACAGCATGCTGTCTCATGCATGGTCGCAGCAGTACCAGCAGAGCAACCAGTGGGCCATCGAGGTGCTGGCGCATGCAATGCAGTTGCCTCCGCAGCCGGCGCAACGCGCCCGGTCGCAGCGGTGGTTGCAACAGGCGGGCTACCGGCCTGCCGAGATCTACCTGGCGGCCTGGACCCGTCTGGGCGCACGCCTGACGGCAGCGAACGTGGCTTTCGATGACCATCCGCTGGGGCTGCGCGTGGCGGGGCGGTTTCGCACCGTGACGGTGGAGTCGGTGTTCGCCTGGCTGCAGGCATCCGGCCACGGTGGCCCCATGTTCGTGGTGCGGTGATACGCGCGGTCACCGAGGTGGCGCGATTCTGGTGTCCAATGCCGGCGATGGCCACAAGGATGCCAAGGGAGGTGCTGTGAGCGAATCTTCGTCTTCAACGGGGCAGTTCAGCCTGCTGCGTCAGCGGCGCTTTGCCCCCTTCTTTGCCACCCAGTTTCTGGGCGCGGCCAACGACAACCTGTTCAAATTTGCGCTGACCGTGCTGGTCACTTACCAGCTGCAGCTGAACTGGCTGCCACCGGCCATGGCCGGGCTGGTGATCGGGGCGCTGTTCATCCTGCCCTTCGTGCTGATGTCGGCCACGGCAGGCCAATGGGCCGACAAGTACGACAAGGCCACCATCATGCGGCACACCAAGCTGCTGGAGGTGGTCATCATGGGCGTGGCGGCCGTGGGGCTGGCGATCCAGGCGGTGCCCTTGCTGCTGCTGTGCATCTTTCTGATGGGCCTGCAGTCGACGCTCTTCGGCCCGGTCAAGTACGCCTATCTGCCGCAGCATCTCAGCGAGCGCGAACTCACGGGCGGCAACGGCATGGTCGAGATGGGCACTTTTGTAGCCATCCTGCTGGGCAATGTGGCGGGGGGCCTGCTGATGGGCCTCGGTGCCGAGGGGCGCCACTGGGTGGCCGCGGTCTGCCTGGCCTTGGCCGCACTGGGCTGGTGGACGGCCAGCCGCATCCCTGCATCACCGTCGTCCGACCCGGATCTGATACTGAACTGGAACCCGGTCTCCGAGACGATGCGCAATCTGCGACTGGCCTGGCAATACCCCAGCGTGTTCCGCTCGCTGCTGGGCATCTCGTGGATGTGGTTCTTTGGCGCGGTCTTCCTGTCGCAGTTCCCGGCGTTCGCGCGCGAGGTGCTGGGAGGCAGCGAGCAGGTGGCCTCGCTGCTGCTGGTGGTGTTTTCGGTCGGCGTGGCCGTGGGCTCGCTGCTGTGCGAGCGTTTCTCACACCGTCATGTCGAGATCGGCCTGGTGCCGCTGGGCGCGCTGGGCATGACGGTCTTTGCGTTCGACCTGTACCTGGCCTCCAAGGGGCTGCGCCACGATGGCGGGCCCTTGCTGAGCGTAGGCGAGTTCATCGACAGACCGGCCCACTGGCGCGTCATGGTCGACCTGGCCCTGCTCGCCTTCAGCGCCGGCATCTACAGCGTGCCCATGTACGCGCTCATCCAGTTGCGGGCGCAGCCCAGCCACCGCGCGCGCATCATCGCGGCCAACAACATCCTCAACGCCTTGTTCATGGTGGTCAGCAGCCTCTTGGCGGGTGCCTTGCTGGCCGCAGGTCTGAGCGTGCCCGAGGTGTTTGGCGTGACGGCGCTGCTCAACATCCTGGTGGTGGGCTATGTGTTCTGGTTGATGCCCGAATACATCGTGCGTCTGGTGATGCTGTTCGTCACGCGCATCGTCTACCGCTTGCGCCTGCGTGGCGAGATGAACATCCCGACCGACGGCGCGGCCATCCTGGTCGCCAACCATGTGAGCTTTGTCGACGCCATCATCCTGGGCGTGTGCAGCCCGCGGCCCATGGTGTTCATCATGGACCACCGCATCTTCAAGACGCCGGGCATGGGCTGGTTCTTCCGAGCCATGAAGGCCATTCCCATCGCGCCGCAGAAGGAAGACCCCGAGGCCTACGAACGGGCTTTCGAGCGCGCCCGCGCGGTGCTGCGTGAAGGCGAGTTGCTGTGCCTGTTTCCGGAAGGGGCTATCACGCGTGACGGCAGCCTGCAGCCTTTCAAGGCCGGCATCATGAAGATCCTGGCCGATGTGCCCGTGCCGGTGATCCCGGCGGCGCTGCACAACCTGTGGGGCTCCAGTTTCTCGCGCATCGACGGCGCCGCGCTCGCCCGGCCGCTGCGACGCGGCCTGTTCAACCCGGTGGGGCTGGTGGTGGGAGAGGCCATCCCGCCCGAGCAGGTCAGCCCCGAAGGGCTGCAGCGCCGGGTGCAGGCGCTGCTGGATGAGCCAGCTCCGGTGTGAGGGCCGCGGCGCAGGGCGGCTCGTGGAGCGCGGGTCTTCCGCCAGTGCGAATGGGGGGGTGACGTGTCATCTGAGCCCGGCACAATCCCCGATGGCTCTGGCTGACACTGCTTAACAAGACACCATGGGAAACTTTCTGACGCCCGCGGCACTGGCCCGCATCATCCCCTTCGTGCTGTTCATGGTCCTGCTGGCCCTCCGCGGCAATTGGCCGGAGGGCTGGACGTTTGTCGACCCCCGCTGGCTGTATGCAGCGTCTGTCGTGATCGTGTCCGGCTCGCTGATCTGGTTCTGGCGCCGTTATCAGGAGCTGGGTCGGGGCAGCGGCCTGAGCCTGCCGAACTGGGCCTTGTCCATCGCGGTGGGCGTGGTGGTGTTCGCCTTGTGGATCTCGCTGACCGAGCCGTGGATGATGTTGGGCGAGGCCACGGCGGGCTTTGTGCCGGTCGATGAGAACGGCGAGCTGATCTGGTCGCTCGTGATCTTCCGCTGGGTGGGCGCCGCGCTGATGGTGCCCATCATGGAAGAGCTCTTCTGGCGCAGCTACCTGATGCGCTGGATCGACAAGCCCGATTTCGAGCAGGTCGACCCGGGCACGGTCTCAGCCAAGGCCATTGTGCTGTCCACCGTGGTGTTCACGCTGGCTCACACCCAGTGGCTGGGTGCGGTGATCGCCGGCCTGGCCTATGCTTGGCTGTATCGCCACACCCGCTCGCTGTGGGCGCCCATCATCGCCCACATGGTGACCAACGGCGTGCTCGGCGTGTGGGTGGTCATGCACGGCCACTGGCAGTTCTGGTGAGCCGCCGCAGGGCTGGGCGCTTGGGTGATCAGACGCCCCGCGCCCGGTCGGCCGCGAACTGCTGCTGGAAGGCGGCGAAACGGCCGGCGTCCAGCGCCTCGCGCACCTCTTTCATCAGGTTCAGGTAGTAGTGCAGGTTGTGGATGCTGGTGAGCATGGGGCCCAGCATCTCGCCGCAGCGGTCGAGGTGGTGCAGGTAGGCGCGACTGAAGTTGCTGCAGGTGTAGCAGCTGCAGGTCTCGTCCACCGGGCGCTCGTCGGCCTTGTAGCGGCTGTTGCGCAGTCGCAGGTCGCCATAGCGGGTGAAGAGGTGACCGTTGCGCGCGTTGCGCGTGGGCATGACGCAGTCGAACATGTCCACACCGGCGGCGACGCCGGCCACCAGGTCTTCGGGTGTGCCCACGCCCATCAGGTAGCGCGGCTTGTGCGCCGGCAGCTTGGGCGAGATGAAGTTCATGATGCGCATCATCTCGTCCTTGGGCTCGCCCACGCTGACGCCGCCGATGGCGTAGCCGGGCAGATCGAGCTCGACCAGACCGGCCAGCGAGGCCTCGCGCAGGTGCTCGAACATGCCACCCTGCACGATGCCGAACAGCGCGTTGGGGTTGTCCAGCCGCTCGAACTCGGTGATGCAGCGCTTGGCCCAGCGCAGGCTCAGCTCCATCGACGCCTGGGCTTCTTTTTCTGTCGTGATGTGGCCGAGTGATTTGTCGCCCTTCCAGTAAGGCGTGCACTCGTCGAACTGCATGACGATGTCCGAGTTCAGGATGGTCTGGATCTGCATGCTGATCTCGGGTGTGAGAAACAGCTTGTCGCCATTGACCGGCGAAGCGAAGCGCACGCCTTCTTCGGAGATCTTGCGCATGTCGCCCAGCGACCAGACCTGAAAGCCGCCCGAATCGGTGAGGATGGGCTTGTTCCAGGACTCGAATCGGTGCAGCCCGCCGAACTGCTTCATGATGTCCAGCCCGGGACGCATCCACAGGTGGAAGGTGTTGCCCAGGATGATCTGCGCGCCCATGTCGTTGAGCGCCTGGGGCGTGACGCCCTTGACGGTGCCGTAGGTGCCCACGGGCATGAAGATCGGGGTCTCGACCACGCCGTGGTTGAGGGTCAGGCGGCCTCGGCGGGCGTGGCCTTCAGTCTTGAGCAGATCAAAGTTGAGCATGAAGGGGTCTCAGGCTGCGCGCGCCTCCGGTGGCGCTTGCAGCAGTTGTTCCAGCAGCCGTTCGCTGCGGAAGGGTTTGGGCAGCACCGTCAGCCCCGATGCACTCAGGCGTTGCAACTCGGCTGGGTCGGTGTCGCCGGATATGACCACCGCGTCGAGCTGGCGGCCCTTGGCGCGCCACTGCACGTGCAGGTGTTGCATCAGCTGCACGCCGCTCATGCCGGGCAGCCGGTAGTCGGTGATGACAGCATCGGGCAAGGCATCGGCCGGAATCAGCGTCAGTTGCGGCAGCTCATCCAGCAGACTCTCTGCATCGGGCCAGGCGCGCACCTCTGCGCCCCAATTGCGCAACATCTCGGTCAGCGCACGGCGCAGCAGCAGGTCGTCCTCGACCAGCCAGACTGAGCGGCCCTGCAACGGCAGATCACGGGTCTCGGTGGTGGTGGTCGCGGTCGTGGCGGCCAGGTTCAGCGGCAGCTCGATCGCAAAGCAGGAGCCGCGTCCAGGCCGGGATCGGAGCTCGATGCGCTCGCCCAGGATGGAGGCCATGCGGCGCACGATCGCCAGTCCCAGGCCGATCCCCTTGGTGCGGTCACGCGCGCTGTTGCCGACCTGGTAGAACTCTTCGAAGATGCGGTCGCGCTGGTCATCCGGGATGCCGATGCCGGTGTCCCATACCTCGATGCGGATGCGGTGCTTGCCTCGGCGCCGCGCGGCCACGAGCACGCCGCCGCGCTGGGTGTAGCGGATGGCATTCGACACCAGGTTGCGCAGGACGCTGTGCAGCAGCATGGGGTCGGTCAGCAGCACGGGGTGCTGGCCGGCAGGCGTGCGTGGCAGGCGGAAGCGCAGGCGCAGGCCCTTGGCTTGCGCGGCGCTCTGCTCGTGCACACGCACCGCCTGGAACACGTCGTGCAGGCTCACGGACTGAAACTCGGGCTTGACCGCGCCGGCATCCAGCCGCGAGATGTCGAGCAGGCCGACCAACAGCGACTCCATCGAGGCCACCGCCTCATCAAGCATGTTGATCAGATCCTTGGACTCGGGCGCCTTGGTCTGTTGCCGCAACAGGCTCACCAGCAGCCCGATGGCCGCCGTGGGCTGGCGCAGGTCGTGGCTGGCGGCAGCCAGAAAGCGGGTCTTACTCTGGTTGGCAGCTTCGAGCGCGCGCGTGCGATCAGCGACGCGCTCTTCCAGGATGTGGTTCATGCGCTCGGCCATGTTCATGGCCTCGACGAACTTGCCCATCAACGTCAGCGCAAAGCCCAGGAAGATGACCGGCGCGGTGTAGGGCGTCCAGTAGAGGTCGGTAACCGGTAGCAGGGGAGTCAGGAACAGGTAGTCGTGCGCCACGCTGACCAGCGTGCCCACGGGACCCAGTGTCATGGCGACCGATTCGATCCAGTGCTTGCGCCAAGCCGTCTGCACGACCTTGATCACAACCAGGACGCCGCAGCCCATCATCAGCGGGTAGGCCAGCAGCCGCAGCGTGTCGAGGTGGGGCGTGCCCATGGCCATCAGCGCCAGCAAGGGCAGGCCGAAGCCGATGAAGCGCAACGGCCAGCGCAGCCGCTCCAGCGACATCTGGGCGTAGGTGAGCCCGAACAGCGACAGGTAGTAGGTGCCCACCGCCTGGCAGGCGAAGAACAGCCAGTCGACCACCGGCGCAGGCCAGGTAATCGTCTCGACGAAGTAGAAGGCGTTGCGGCCACACATCACGAGCATCAGCCCGCCGAAGTAGGCAAAGATGCGGTCGTGCGGGCGCGTACGCCACGCCAGCACGATGAACAGCGCCATGCCCGCCACGCTGAGGTTCATGATGCGCGGCAGGTCGACCGTCAGGGCCACCCACTGGTCGTAGGCCTGGCGCGCCTCGGTCAGCGGGCCGATCTGCAACTCGCCGATGCCGGGTTTGCGGAAGGGGTTCATCCGCACGTCGATCTCGATGTCGTTCTCGCCAGCCAGCAGCACGTTGACCGGCAATTCGATCAGATAGGGCAGCGTGGCCATGCTGGTGATGACCTCACCCTCCATGTGGCGCGTGCTCATCTGGATGCCGTTGATCGTCACGCGGTGATTACCAGGCAGTCGGTCGATGCGCAAGCCCCACGGAATCACCGGCGAGCGCTCCATGTAGACCTTGGCGCGGTAGCAGGCCACACCGGGTACCGTCATGCCCAGGCCGCGCCAGTCGTCCGGCAGCATGACCACGCGGCCGGGCTGGTGCTCCGAACATGCACCCGGCGCGAGCGTGGCCTGCCGGACCACCACGGCCGAGGGCTGGAGGATGGCCGGTTCGGCCTGCGCCGACCCTGTCAGGGCCATCCAGCCGAGCGCGGTCAGCCAGATGGACAGGAGCAGCGCCCACAGGCTTGAGCGCGGCCGCTTGCAGGTTGGCGCGCGAAGCTCAGGCCGCCGGGTCCACGGCAGCGGTGTGAAGAGGGTTCCCATGATTGTTTTTTGTGGTGGTCTGGATCAGCATCGCGTCACCGTAGCTGAAAAAGCGGTAGCGCTCGCGGATCGCATGCTGGTAAAGCACCCTGATGTGCTCGTAACCTGCCAGTGCACTGACCAGCATCATCAGCGTGCTCTTGGGCAGGTGGAAGTTCGTGATCAGCAGATCGACGACCTTGAACTGGAAGCCGGGGGTGATGAAGATGTCGGTATCCCTGCTGCCGATCTGGACGATCTCATCCGGCCCTGCATGCAGCGCGGCCGACTCCAGCGCGCGCAGCGTCGTCGTGCCCACGGCCACGATGCGGCCGCCCGCAGCCCGTGTGGCGCGGATGCGCTCGGCGGTGTGCTGGGGCACATCGAACCACTCGCTGTGCATCTTGTGTTCGTCAATGCGCTCGGTGCGAACGGGCTGGAAGGTGCCGGCGCCCACATGCAGCGTCACCTCGGCGGTCTGCACGCCGCGCGCGGCCAGGCCGGCCAGCACGCCCTCGTCGAAGTGCAGCGCAGCCGTGGGGGCGGCCACCGCGCCAGGCTCCTTGGCGAAGACGGTCTGGTAGCGGCGCACATCGTCTTCGTCGTCCGCGTGCGTGATGTAGGGGGGCAGCGGCACGTGGCCGTGTTGCTCCAGCAGCGCAAACGGATCGCCTTCGAAGCGGAGGTGAAACAACCCGTTGTCCGGGCCACAACGACCCAGCACCTCGGCGTTGAACGCATCGGCAAAGCGCACGAGTGCGCCCGGCTTGGGTGACTTGCTGGCCCGCATGTGCGCCCAAACCTCGTTCGTGCCGGGCAGCACCCGCTCGATCAGCGCTTCGACCGCACCGCCCGTGGCCTTGGCACCGAACAGGCGGGCCTTGATCACGCGGGTGTTGTTGAACACCAGCAGGTCGCCCGGCTGGAGCAAACCGGGTAGATCGCGAAAGACGCGGTCGGTGGGGGGAAGGGTGCGTCCGTCCAGCAGGCGCGAGGCGCTGCGCTCGGGGGCCGGGTGCTGGGCGATCAGTGCCTCGGGCAGCTCGAAATCGAAATCCGCGAGGGTGTAGGCGTGAGGTGCGGCGTGGGCGGCCGAAGAAGAGGGCTGGGTCATGCTTTTGAGGGGCTGACGGGCCCCGTGCCAAAACTGAATCCGTTATTGTCGCTCATTGCCACCCGCCTGGCGGCCCTATGATCCGGGGACCGGATGCCTCGCCCCCGCACTGTGTCTGCCACACCGCCATCGCCTGCTGCCGCCTCGCGAACTGCCGCCCAGAAGTCGGCGCCGCAGAAGGCCATGGAGAAGCTCGGCCTGGTGCGCGACATCGACCTGGCGCTGCATCTGCCGCTGCGTTATGAAGACGAGACACGCCTGACGCGGCTGCGCGACGCCCGCGATGGCGACACGGTGCAGGTCGAAGGCGTGGTCACCGACAACCGCATCGAGCAGCGCAGCCGGCGGCAGATGCTCGTCCGCCTGGATGACGGCAGTGGCGAGGTCTTGCTGCGCTTTCTGAACTTCTACGGCTCGCAGCAGAAGAGCTGGGCGCCTGGCGTGCGCCTGCGGGTGCGCGGCGAGCTGCGCCACGGCTTTTTCGGCCGCGAGATGGTGCACCCCACGGTGCGCATCGTGCAGGCCGACACGCCGTTGGCCGATGCGCTCACGCCCGTCTACCCCACCAGCGCCGGCCTGCCGCAGGCTTACTTGCGCAAGGCGGTGGCGGCGGGCCTGAGGCGTGCGCCACTGGACGAGCTGCTGCCCGAGGCGCTGTGGCCTGAAATCGGCCTGCCGCGCCGTTGGCCCAGCCTGCGCGACGCGCTGCAGGCACTGCATCATCCGCCGCCCTCGGTGTCGCTGCCCGAACTGGAAGACCACCAGACCCATCCGGCGTGGCAGCGGCTGAAATTCGAAGAGTTGCTGGCGCAGCAACTCTCGCAACTACAGGCACGGGCCGAGCGGGCGCACCTGCAGGCGCCCCCGCTGCGCAGCCGACGGGACGGCCTGGCGGACAAACTGCTGGGCGTGCTGCCGTTTCAGCTCACGGGCGCCCAGCAGCGTGTGGTCGAAGAGATCGCCCAGGATCTGGCGCAGGGCCGCCCCATGCACCGCCTGCTGCAGGGCGATGTGGGCTCGGGCAAGACGGTGGTGGCCGCGCTGTCAGCGGCCGTGGCCATGGATGCCGGCTGGCAGTGCGCGCTGATGGCGCCCACCGAGATCCTCGCCGAGCAGCATTTCCGCAAGCTGGTGGGCTGGCTGGAGCCGCTGGGCGTCAAAGTGGCCTGGCTCACCGGCAGCCTCAAGGCCAAGGCCAAGCGGGAACAGATCGCAGCCGTGGCCTCGGGTGAGGCGCAGCTGGTTGTGGGCACCCACGCCGTCATCCAGGACCAGGTCGAGTTCGCCCGGCTGGGTCTGGCGCTGATTGACGAGCAGCACCGCTTCGGTGTGGCCCAGCGCCTGCAACTGCGGCGCAAGCTGGAAAGCAGTGAGCTGGAGCCACACCTGCTGATGATGAGCGCCACACCCATTCCGCGCACGCTGGCCATGACCTTCCTGGCCGACCTGGAGGTGAGCACCATCGACGAGCTGCCCCCTGGGCGCACCCCCATCGTCACCAAGGTGTTTGCCGACAGCCGCCGAGAAGAGGTCATTGCCCGCATCCGCGACGAGGTGGCGCGCGGCCGCCAGGTGTATTGGGTCTGCCCGCTGATCGACGAGACGCAGGACAGCGATGCCGCAGCCGACCAGGCGGCAGGCCGCGACAGCGCGCGGCGCAAGCCGCTCGACCTCAGCAACGTCACCCAGACCCATGCCGATCTTGGCGAGGCCTTGCCAGGGGTGGGGGTGGGGCTGTTGCACGGCAAACTGCCGGCGGCGGAGAAGGCCGACGTGATGGCGCGTTTCGCGTCGGGCGAGCTGGCCGTGCTCGTGGCCACCACCGTGATCGAGGTGGGGGTGGACGTGCCCAACGCCAGCCTGATGGTGATCGAACATGCCGAGCGCTTCGGTTTGAGCCAATTGCATCAATTGCGCGGCCGGGTGGGGCGCGGCGCGGTGGCCTCGGTCTGCGTGTTGCTGTATGCGCCGCCCTTGTCCGATTCCGGCAAGCAGCGCCTGAAGGCCATGGTCGAAACCACCGACGGCTTCGAGATCGCGAGGCGTGACCTGGCCATCCGGGGGCCGGGCGAGTTCATGGGCGCGCGCCAGTCGGGCGCGGCGCTGCTGCGCTTTGCCAGCCTGGAAGACGACCAGCCGCTCATCGAGCAGGCCCGCCGGGCGGCCGAGTTCCTGTTGCATGCGCACCCTCACATCGCACAGCGGCACGTGGCCCGCTGGCTGGGCAACAAGTCCGAGTACCTCAAGGCCTGACGTAATATCCCGGCATGACCCTGACTGAACTGCGCTACATCGTTGCCGTGGCCCGCGAGCGGCACTTTGGACGGGCGGCCGAGGCCTGCTTCGTGTCTCAGCCGACCCTGTCGGTGGCCGTCAAGAAGCTTGAAGAAGAGCTCGATGTGAAGCTGTTCGAGCGCGGCTCGACGGAGGTCAGCGTCACGCCGCTGGGCGAAGAGATCGTCCGTCAGGCGCAGGCCGTGCTGGAACAGGCCGCGGCCATCAAGGAGATCGCCAAGCGCGGCAAGGATCCGCTGGCCGGCCCGCTGCGCCTGGGTGTGATCTACACCATCGGGCCGTATCTGCTGCCCGATCTGGTGCGGGCCACGATTGCGCGCGTGCCGCAGATGCCGCTGATCTTGCAGGAGAACTTCACCGCCAAGCTGCTCGACATGCTCCGCGCTGGCGAGTTGGACTGCGCCATCCTGGCCGAGCCCTTTGTGGACACCAACCTGGCAATGGCGCCGCTGTACGAAGAGCCGTTCATGGTGGCCGTGCCGCGCAGCCACCCGCTGGCGCAGCGTGAGCGCATCGATGCCGAAGAACTCAAGCGCGAGACCATGCTGCTGCTGGGCTCAGGCCACTGCTTTCGCGACCATGTGCTGGAGGTGTGTCCCGAGTTCGCACGCTTTTCGAGCGACGCCGAGGGTATCCGCAAGAGCTTCGAGGGTTCGTCGCTCGAAACCATCAAGTACATGGTCGCCGCTGGCATGGGCGTGACCGTGGTGCCACGGTTGTCCGTGCCGCCTGAGCCTCACCCTTACATCACCTACGTGCCGTTTGAAGACCCGCCCCCGACGCGACGCGTCGTGCTGGTCTGGCGCCGTAGCTTCACGCGTTACGAGGCCATTGCAGCCTTGCGCAACGCGGTTTACGACTGCGCCCTGGAGGGCGTCATGCGTCTGTCGGCGTGAGCGTGGGCTCGGTCGACGAGGACGACTCGAAACAGTCGGCCACGGTGAAGTACAACGAGGCGTAGAAGGCCGAGAACAGCCACAGGCCCGAGGCGACGGCCAGCAGGCTACCCAGCACCCCCGGCAGCAGCGACAGCAGCACCCGGTCTATGGCCACCAGCGCGGTGACGGCCAACAGCCAGCCCAGGCCGTACACGATGAAGGCGCCAAGGTTGCGCCATGAGGCCACGGCGCTGAAGAACAGCGCCTTGACCACAGATACACGGCCCCAGACAACGAGGGCGGGTGTGTGCCAGAACACGAGGCTGATGGGCAGTGTGAGCCCCATGCGCCACAGCATGTCGCGTTGCACGTCAGGGTGAGCCACCACCTCGCTGACATCCTTGGCCTGCTCGATGGCTTCGCCCAACACATCGGCACCCGGACCGAGCCAGTGGGCCAGTTGCATCACGGCCAGGGTGGCCAGCACATAGGCGCCGCCCAGCTGGGCCAGGGCCTGGCGGGGGCTGTCGGTGCCGCGTACCGGCTCCAACAACACACCGGGCGTCAGGCGCTCACCGCTGAGCACGCGCCGGGTCGCCAGCATGAAGCCCATCCAGATCAGCGGCATGGTGGCCACGACGACCAGCGCGCCGAGCACAGGCACCCCCGCCAGCAGGATGGCGCAGGAAGCCACCATGCCGACAAGGCCCATCATGTGAAAAGGCTGACGCCGGGCGATGTCCAGCCCGTTGCGCACCCAGGTCAGGCCCTGGCGTGCGGGGACGATGCGAAGTCTCATGCGCGTACGTAGCTCCATGGCGCGGTGCGGCGCAGGCGCAGCACCCGTTCAAAATGCGTGGGGTCGTGGGGCTTGAGCATGCTGGCCTCGCGCGGCAGGTGGAAATCCCACAGCCGGGAGGTCCAGAATCGCAAGGCTGCAGCCCGCAGCAACGCCGGCATCAGCGCCAGCTCCGCTGCGTCCAGGGGCCGTTCGGCATCATAGGCTGCCACAAAGGCTTGCGCGCGCGCCGGGTCAAGGATGCCCGTGGCCAGGTCGATGCACCAGTCGTTGAGGCACACCGCGATGTCGAACAGCCAGGTGTCGCAGCCCGCAAAGTAGAAATCGAAGAAGCCCGACAGCGTCGGGCCGTCGAACATGACGTTGTCGCGGAACAGATCCGCATGGATCGGGCCGCGTGGCAGGGCGAGGTAGTCAGGCTGCGTGGCCAGGGCCTGCTGAAAGGCCAACTCGTCGTCGATCATCTCTGCCTGCGCGGGATCCAGGTAAGGGCGCACCACCGGCACGGTCTCGGACCACCACGCCAGGCCGCGCAGATTGGGTTGCTCGCGCGGGTAGTCGCGCCCGGCCAGGTGCATGCGCGCGAGCATGGCGCCCACCTGTGCGCAATCTGCAGGAGCAGGTTGCAGCTGGTTGGCACCCCGCAGCCGTGTGACCACCGCAGCAGGCTTGCCCTTCAGGGACAGCAGGATCTCGCCCTGGCCGTTGGGCTGCGGCGCCGGCACGGGAATGCCGCGCTGCGCGAGGTGATCCATCAGGTGTAGGTAGAACGGCAACTGCGCGAAGCTCAGGCGCTCGAACAGGGTCAGCACGTAGCGGCCGCGGTCGGTGTCCACGAAATAGTTGGTGTTCTCGATGCCGGAGGCGCAACCCTGCATTGACTGCAGCGTGCCCAGGTCCAGCGCATTGAGCAGGGTCTGGGCTTCCTGCGGTGAGACGTCGGTGAAAACGGCCATGAGGGGTCGGCGTCGAAGAAGGGGGGAAATCCTGTCAAGTCTGGCATCTGGGGAAAGCTCGGGGCCGCTGTTTCAGCGTAAACCCTCAGCGCCTTCGGGATGCCGAGCGTGAGATTGTAGAAGTCGATGTGGCAGACTCGGCAAAAATCCGATGCGATGCCATGCCCCATGGGTGCTGGCACCGCGTTGTCATCTACCGAGGACCGGCCCTTTACCATGAGCAAGACTGTTTCCCGCACCGTTTCGAAACTCGCCGCGGCCCTGCCCGTGGCCTTGGCCCTGGCCAGCGCGCCTGGCTTTGCGCAGGTCATGCAGCCGCAGTCGGCCCCCTTGGGCGTCTACGGCGGCATCAACGCCGGTATCGGTGTGTATGAGTGGGATTGCGGTACCAGCTGCGGCCGCACCTCGTTCAGCGGCAAGCTCTTTGGTGGCAAGCGCCTGACACCGGGCCTCGCGGCCGAGGTCAACTACATGTTCTTCGGACGGGTGGATAACGCCAACAATGCCGGTCTGGCAGCTCAGACCAACATTGCAGCCGAAGACCGCAAGGTGACTGCACTGACGCTGGGCATCAACTGGGAAGTCGAGTTGCTGCACCACTTCACCAACCACCTGCGCGCCGGTTTTGCCCGTGTCAAGCGTGACCAGGACATCGACCGTCCCGACGGCAGCTTTGAGTCGAGCACGTCTTACCGCACGGCGCCGTATGTGGGCGCGGGTCTGTCGTTCCGGGTGGCGCGAGACATCCGCATGAACACCAGCTTTGACTACATCGTTGATGGTAAGAGCAGCCTGTATCTGTTCTCGGTCGGTGGCTCGATGGAGTTCTGATTCCCTGGCCGTTTGATGCCGCATGATGCCGTTTCCGGGCGGCTGGCGCGCGGCAATTTCACCGCACAATCCGGGGCATGACTGCCCCGGTTTCCATTTCTGAGTCGGCTGATGCCGCCGCGCTGCCCACCTTGTTGCTGGTGGACGGCTCCAGCTACCTGTATCGCGCCTTTCATGCCATGCCCGACCTGCGCGGGCCGAACGGCGAGGCGACCGGGGCGATTCACGGCATGGTCAACATGCTGGGCTGGATCCGTGACCACTTGAACGCCGAGCATGCCGTGTGCGTGTTCGACGCCAAAGGGCCCACCTTCCGCGACGCGTGGTACCCCGAGTACAAGGCGCATCGCCCCCCGATGCCCGATGACCTGCGCAGCCAGATTGAGCCCATCCATGAAGTGGTGAAGCTGCTGGGTTGGCCGGTGCTGGAGGTGCCCGGCATTGAAGCGGACGATGCCATTGGCACGCTGGCGCGGGTAGGTGTGGCCTCAGGCCACAAGGTGGTCATTTCAACCGGCGACAAGGACATGGCCCAGCTGGTCAACGGCCGCGTGTCGCTGATCAACACCATGGCCAAGCCGCCCGAGGTGCTGGATGAGGCCGGTGTGCTGGCCAAGTTCGGTGTGCCGCCCGAGCGCATCATCGACTACCTCACGCTGATCGGCGATGCGGTGGACAACGTGCCTGGTGTCGAGAAGGTCGGCCCCAAGACCGCTGCTAAGTGGATTGCCGAGCACGGCTCGCTGGAAGGCGTCATGGCGGCGGCCGCCAGCATCAAGGGCGTGGCCGGCGAGAACCTGCGCAAGGCGCTGGACTGGTTGCCGCAGGGGCGGCGACTCATCACCGTCAAGTGCGATTGCGACCTGACGGGCCATGTGTCTACATGGCCAGGCCTGGATGCCCTGGCCATGAAGGCGCCCGACCTGCCTGGCCTGCTGGATTTCTACACGCGCTTCGGCTTCCGCTCGGCCCGGGCCGAGATCGAGCGCCTGCTCAAGGGCCAGGCCGGCGCGTCGTCGACGGGCGCCCCCGTCACGGTGTCTGGTGCGGCAGTGGCCCCGGGCGGCACGGGTGACCTCTTTGCCGACCCGCCGGCGCCCCACACGTTGCCCGAGGCTGCGTGCGTCACGTCCACCTGCTACGACACCATCCTGACCTGGGCCGATTTCGAGCGCTGGCTCGCGCGCATCCGGGCAGCCGAGCTGGTGGCCTTCGACACCGAGACCGACTCGCTCGAATCGATGCGTGCGCGCATTGTCGGCCTGTCGTTCAGCGACAAGGTGGGCGAAGCCTGCTACATCCCGTTGCGCCACGAAGGGCCGGATGCGCCCGAGCAGTTGCCGCTGGACGAGGTGCTGGCCCGCCTCAAGCCCTGGTTTGAAGACGAGTTGCGGCCCAAGCTGGGCCAGCACATCAAGTACGACACCCACGTGCTGGCCAACCATGGCATCACCGTGCGTGGCTACCGCCACGACACCATGCTCGAGAGCTATGTGCTCGAAGCCCATCGCAAGCACAACCTTGGCGATCTGGCCTTGCGATACGTGGGCCGCGCCGGTCTGAGCTACGAAGATGTGGCCGGCAAGGGCGCCCAGCAGATTCCGTTTGCTCAGGTGGCGGTCGATCGCGCCGCGCAGTACTCGTGCGAGGACAGCGACCTGACCCTGGCCGTGCACCAGGCCCTGTGGCCTCAGTTGCAAGCGGAGCCGGGGCTCAAGGACATCTATGAGCGTTTCGAGATGCCTACCTCACGCGTGTTGCAGCGCATCGAGCGCAACGGCGTGCTGATCGACAAGGCCTTGCTGCAGCAGCAAAGCCATGAACTGGCGCAGCGCATCATGGCGCTGGAGCAGGAGGCCTATGCGCTCGCCGGCCAGCCCTTCAACCTGGCTTCACCCAAGCAACTGGGCGAGATCCTGTTCGTCAAGCAGGGCCTGCCCGTCGTGAAGAAGACGGCCACGGGCGCGCCATCCACCAACGAAGAGGTGCTGGAAAAACTCGCCGAAGATCACCCGCTGCCCGCGCGCATCCTGGAGCACCGCAGTCTGGCCAAGCTCAAGTCCACCTACACGGACAAGCTGCCACTGATGATCAACCCCGATACGGGTCGGGTGCACACCAACTACGCGCAGGCCGTGGCCGTCACCGGGAGGCTGGCCAGCAACGACCCGAACCTGCAGAACATCCCCGTGCGCACGACCGAAGGGCGCCGCATCCGCGAAGCCTTCATTGCGCCGCCGGGGCACGTCATCGTCAGCGCCGACTACTCGCAGATCGAGTTGCGCATCATGGCCCACATCTCGCAGGACGAGAACCTGCTGCGCGCGTTCGCCGACGGCGTCGATGTGCACAAGGCGACCGCCAGCGAGGTGTTCGGCGTGCCGGTGGACGAGGTATCGAGCGAGCAGCGCCGCTATGCCAAGGTCATCAACTTCGGTCTGATCTACGGCATGAGCGGTTTCGGTCTGGCGCAGAATCTGGGTATCGAGCGCAGCGCGGCCAACGCCTACATTGAGCGTTACTTCCAGCGCTTTGCCGGGGTCAAGCGCTACATGGACGACACTCGCGCCCAGGCCAAGGCCCAGGGCTATGTCGAAACGGTGTTCGGTCGCCGTTTGTGGCTGCCTGAGATCAACAGCGGCAACGGCCCCTTGCGAGCCGGGGCTGAGCGCGCCGCCATCAACGCGCCCATGCAGGGCACGGCCGCCGACCTCATCAAGCTGGCCATGGTGGCCGTACAGGACACGCTCGACGCGGAAGGACGCGCTTCTAAGATCATCATGCAGGTGCACGATGAACTGGTGCTGGAAGTGCCCGAGGCCGAGCTGGACTGGGTGAAGGCGGCAGTGCCTCGCATGATGGCCTCGGTGGCCACCTTGCGCGTGCCCCTGCTGGCCGAAGTGGGGGCTGGTCCGAACTGGGAAGCCGCGCATTGACGGCGTGTCACGGAACTGTCATCAATTCGCCAGCTCCAATCGATAAACTCAAAGCGGCCGGCGTCATGCCGGTTTTTCGCTGGTTTTGCTGGGGGATGTGTGCCGTTTTCCGTGGTGTCGCCTGAGGTATCAAGTCTGAAGCTGCTCAGCCGTGAGCAGGCCATTCTGGAGTTCAACCGGCGGGTGCTCGCCCAGGCTCAGCGCGAAGACGTCCCCCTGCTGGAACGCTTGCGCTACATCTGCATCGTCTCGTCCAACCTTGACGAGTTCTTCGAGGTGCGGTTTGCCGACGTGCTGGAGGCTGCCCGCACACGCGGTACCGGCATCGGACCTGACGACATCGCCCAGGCCACCCAACTCGCTCAGGCGCTGGTCGAAGACCAGTACCGCATCTTCAATGACGAGTTGGCCCCCGCCTTGCAGCAAGCCGGCATCTTCATCCTCAATCACGCCGATCGCAACGACGCGCAGCGCGAATGGGTGGCGCGTTTCTTCCGCCGGCAGGTGCAGCCGCTGCTGGTGCCCATCGGGCTGGATCCGTCCCATCCATTCCCCCAGGTCGCCAACAAGTCGCTGAACTTCATCGTGCGGCTGGGTGGCAAGGACGCGTTCGGGCGCGACAACGACATCGCCATCGTGCGCATTCCGCGTGTGCTGCCACGGGTGATCCGCATGCCGGCCGAGCTATCGGGCGGGCAGCAGGCTTTCGTGCTCTTGTCGAGCGTGATCCGGGCCCACCTGGATGAGCTCTTCCCCGGGCGAGACATTGTTGCGTTCTCGCAGTTCCGGCTCACGCGGGATTCGGACATCGAAGTCGACGAAGACGACGTGACCGACCTGCGCCAGGCGCTGCGCACCAAGATGAGCACGCGGCAGTTCGGCCGCGCCGTGCGGCTGGAAGTCGTGCGCTCATGCCCAGCCGATTTGTCGGATTTCTTGCTCGAGCAGTTCGATGTGGATCCGCAGGCCTTGTTCAAGGTGCACGGCCCCGTCAACCTGGTGCGGTTGACGCAGCTGATCGATCAGGTGGATGCCGATGCGCTGCGCTTCCCGGCTTACATGCCAGGCTGGCCCGAGGGCCTTCCAGAGACCGGCCTGTTTGACCGGGTGCGGCAGGGCGATTGTCTGTTGCATCATCCCTTCGAATCGTTCGAGGCCGTGGTGCAGTTCCTCCGCGAGGCGGTGCACGACCCCGATGTGCTGGCCATCAAACAGACCATCTACCGCACGGGCAGCGAGTCGGTGCTGATGGACCTGCTGCTCGAGGCCGTGCGCCGTGGCAAGGAGGTTCTGGCCGTGGTCGAACTCAAGGCCCGCTTCGACGAAGAGGCCAACATCAACTGGGCCGAACGGCTCGAAGCCCTGGGCGCGCAGGTCGTCTACGGCATCGTGGGGCTCAAGACCCACGCCAAGATGATGCTGATCACCCGCCGCGAGGGCACGCGCCTGCGCCGGTACGCCCACCTGTCCACTGGCAACTACAACCCGCGCACGGCACGGCTCTACACCGATGTGGGTTACCTCACGGCCGATCCGGAGCTCACCGCCGACATCGACGGCGTGTTCCAGCAGCTGTCCAGCCTGACGCAGCTCAAGGCCCCGCGCCAGCTGCTGCTGGCCCCGTTCAACCTGCAGACGCACATGCTGCGGCTGACCGAGCGTGTGGCCCAGGCGGCGCGCGAAGGCGCCATGGCCCGCATCGTCATCAAGGTCAACTCGCTGACCGACGAGGTGCTGGTGCGCGCGCTGATCGCCGCTGGCCAGGCTGGTGCCAACATCGACCTCATCGTGCGTGGCGCCTGTATCCTGCCGCCTGGCTTGCCTGGCCTGACCGACCACATCCGCGTGCGCTCGGTGGTGGGGCGCCTGCTGGAGCACCCCCGTATCTTTTACTTCTGCTGGGGACCCGGCGAGCACGACGAGCAACTCTATCTGTCGAGCGCCGACTGGATGAACCGCAACATGACGCGCCGCATCGAGGCGGCGTGGCCCGTGCGAGACCCGGCCTTGCGCCAGCGCGTGATCGACGAGGCCCTGGTGCCGTACCTTCATGATGCGCGCGACGCGTGGGTGCAGCAGCCCGACGGACGCTACGAACGCGTGCCGCCGCTGGGCCACAGCGCGCAGCAGGCGCTGATGGCACGCCACGGCGCGCGCGACTGAACACGCGCGGCCTTATCGGATCACAGGAGACCCGCATGGACCTCATTCTGTGGCGCCACGCCCAGGCCGAAGCCTTGCCCCTGCCGGAGGGCGCCACGGTCACCGCGGGCGCGCTCACCATCGAGATCGACTGGGCAGCCGACCTCGCCCGGGAGCTCACGCCCAAGGGCCATCGACAGGCCGCAGCCATGGGGGCCTGGTTACGGGGTCGTCTGCCAGATGACGCCCGCGTGCTGGTAAGCCCGGCACAGCGCGCTCAGCAGACGGCTCTGGCGCTCGGGCGCACATTCAAGACCGTGCGGGCGATCGACCCTCGCGCCGATGTGGACGCCGTGCTGCGGGCCGCGCGGTGGAGTGGAGAGACAGGGGGTACCGTGGTCGTCGTGGGCCACCAGCCGACGCTGGGGATGGTGGCCGCCCGCCTGATGACCGGCCAAGATCTGGCCTGGTCGGTGCGCAAGGGGGGCGTGTGGTGGCTGCGCAGCCGGGCGCGTCAGGGCGACCAGCGGCTCGTGCTGCATGCGGTCGTGAACCCTGAGACGCTCTGAGGTCGTTCTGCCCGGCGATAATGCCGGGATGAGCCTTGAGCCCGGGACTGGTGACGTGTCACCGCATTTCCATATTGAACTCCGCGTGTACTGGGAGGACACCGACGCCGGCGGCATCGTGTTCTACGGCAACTACCTCAAGTTCATGGAGCGGGCCCGCACGGACTGGCTGCGGGCACTCGGCTTCAGCCAGGAAGCCATGCGCCAGCAGGGTGCCGGCATGTTCGTGGTGACTGCCACCGCCCTCAAGTACGAGTTGCCCGCGCGCCTGGACGATGTGCTGCGTGTCACCGTCACGCTGGCGGAGCGCGGCCGCGCCTCGCTGTCCTTTCATCAGGCCGTATGGCGCGGCACGGAACGCCTGACCCAAGGCGAGATCCGAGTGGGTTGGGTGGCTCCCGACGCCAGCGGTCGTCTGCGGCCCGGGCGGTTGCCTGTGGCGGTGGTCGAGGCCTTGCCCGATCCGGTCACGCCATCGGCCCGCCGAGACTCATGAGTCACCTGAATCGTTGAATCCTTTGAGCCGGTCTGCGCCGGCAAGCAGCCAACCGAGATCTGCCGATGAACCAAGACATGTCGATCCTGTCCCTCGTGATGCAGGCCAGCCTGGTGGTCCAGCTGGTCATGGCGCTGCTGTTGGGCGTCTCGCTCGTGAGCTGGAGCGTCATCTTCGCCAAGGCCATCGGCCTGCGCAAGGTGCGCGACGACAACGCCGAGTTCGACCGCGAATTCTGGTCCGGCCGTACGTTGCAGGAGCTCTATCAGGACGCCTCACGCACCGACGGTCCGCCGTCCCCGCAGGAGCGCATTTTTGCGGCCGGCATGCGTGAGTTCATGAAGTTGCGTGAACGCCGTGTGGCCGATGTGGGTTCGTTGCTGGATGGCGCCCGACGCGCCATGCGGGCCAGCTACCAACGCGAGCTGGATGTGATGGAGGCACGGCTCGATTTTCTGGGTTCGGTGGGCTCGGTGTCGCCCTATGTCGGCCTGTTCGGCACGGTGTGGGGCATCATGCACGCGTTCACCGGGCTGTCCAATCTGCAGCAGGTCACGCTGGCCACCGTGGCCCCCGGCATCGCCGAAGCCCTGGTGGCCACGGCCATCGGCCTGTTTGCCGCCATTCCCGCCGTGCTGGCCTACAACCGATTCGTGCGCGACATTGACCGCATCGCCTCCCAGCTTGAGTCCTTCATGGACGAGTTCTCCAACATCCTGGCGCGCAACGTGCCGGCCGCCGGTGCGGTGACCGAGCCGCCCCGGGCCATGCAGGGGCGTTGACATGGCCGAGCAGATGGGCCGCCGGGGGCGGCGTGTGCGCAACGAGATCAACATGGTGCCGTTCATCGACGTCATGCTGGTCCTGCTCATCATCTTCATGGTGTCGGCACCTCTGATGCCGACCGGTGTCGTGGACCTGCCCAGCGTGGGCAAGGCCCAGCAGCCGCCGCAGCAGGTCATCGAACTGGTGGTCGAGGATGAGGCGAGGGTGCGCGTGCGAGTGAACCAGCGCGATGTGGACACCTATGCCATCGAGGCGCTGGCCGAGCAAGTCAGGCTGCTGCAGGCGCAGGCCGAAGGCGGCCCTGCGCAGTCGCCAGTCATCATCAGCGCACGCAAGGACCTGCGCTATGACACGGTGATCCAGGTGATGGATCGCCTGCAACGCGCCGGGGTGGCCCGCGTCGGCCTGTCTGTGCGCACCACGGGAGCGTGATCCATGGTGTCGCCCTGGACGCCTGCCGTGCCTGAAGGTCGTCTCTTGCGCCCGCAGACCAACGAGCCCTTGCGTCAGGGGGCGGTCATGGCGGTTGGCGCGCACCTGTTGCTGGTCGGCGCGCTCGCCCTGGGTGTGAGCTGGAAGGTCACCGAGGTGCAGGTGGCCGAAGCCGAGGTCTGGGCCGAGGTCCCGACCGTGGCCGCGCCGCCCCCCCCGCCGCCGGCACCAGCGCCCCGCCCCCAGCCTGTTGCTGAGCCGCCCAGGCCTACGCCGGCCCCCCCGCCCAAGCCGGCACCGGAGCCCCCACCCCCGCCAGCGCCGAAGCCTGACATCGTCGTGGCACCCGAGCCCAAGAAGCCGCCCAAGCCCAAGCCGCCGGTGGAGGTGTTCGAGAGCACGCCGCCCAAGCGGCAGGTGCAGCCACCGCCCAAGCCGGCCCCCGAGCCCCCGCCCCGCCCGGAGCCCCGACCTGAGCCGAAGCCTGCGCCCAGGGAGCCGACGCGCGCCGAGCCGAAAGCGCCGGCCACGCCGCCAGGGCCCACAGCAGCCGAACGCGAAGCGCAGCGCAAGGCCCACATGGCGCGCATGATGTCCGAACTTGGATCTCTGGACAGCACGGGCAGCGACGCTCGCACGGCCGGGCCGAGTGACAACTACGCCGGGCGCATCAAGGCGCGCATCAAGCCGCACATCGTCTTTACCGATCTGATCCAGGGCAACCCGGTGGCCGTGGTCGAGCTGCGCTGCGGGCCGGACGGGCGCATCCTGTCGAGCCGGCTCGTGAGTGCCTCTGGCGTTCCCGCCTGGGATGCGGCGGTCCTGCGGGCCATCGAACGCACCGAGGTGCTGCCTGCCAACGAGCAGGGGCGGGTGCCCCAGGTGATCGAGATCAGCTTCCGTCCGCGCGACTGAACGCCTGGTGGGCCAGCCTCGCCTCGTCGGCCAGCACGGCGGGGGCTGGCGCCGGGCCTTGCCATTTGATGCGCAAGGGCTTGGGCCCCCAATGGGTGCACAGCTCATCCACCAGATCCCACAGCGCGTCGGGCACGCGTTGATCGGCCTGAGCGACCGGCTCGTGCCAGCGCTGTTGTCCGCCGATTTCCAGGCGGCCCACACAGGTGCCGGGAAGCTGGTTCACCGTCTGCCGCACCAGCGCCATCGCGGCGTGGGTGTCACGGACGGCGGCGTGGGCCCGCAGCAGCGCCTCGTGCAGGTCGACCGCCAGCGGGCAGCCTGTCTGCAGGCTCAGCGCCACCAGCGACTCCAGGCCCCGATGGTCGCCGGGCTCCGGCAAGGCGGTGGGGCGCAACAGCCCGGTCAGCCCGGGGTGAGCGGTCTGCCAGGCGCGCATGGCCAGCGCCCAGTCTTGCCTGGCAGCCTCGGTGGGCTCGGTCCACACCAGCGCGGCGGCCCGGCCGGCTGGTGCCGGCACGTCGTCGGGCGCGCAGCGCCAGGTCAGCGACACCAGCGCACCGTCTGGCCACGCACTCATCGGATCTTCCAGGTGCAGGGCCGTGTCCTTCGGAAGGAGGGACCACAGCGAGCGGCCGAATGTGGCCTGTGGGCCCAACGCAGGAGGCAGGTCGACGAACACCCTGGGGATCGCCCCGAGTGGGGATGGGTCGCGGTCAGTGTGGTGCATGGTGCTGACGGGGAATGTGCCTCGATTCTGTCGTTTTTCTGCTCTCCTGTGGTGTCAGATTTTCATAGGATGCAGGGAGCATGCGCGTGGCGTTCGCCTGGGCCGGCGGCGCGCGTGCTGGAAGGAACACGATGTCTGATACACGACCGCAAGCGCTGGATGCCGCCACCCTCGAATGGGAGCCGGCGACGCCCTCGGCCACATTCGAGCCAGAGGGCTTTGTCTGGCCCATGCCGCCGTTTGACGCCTACCCCCGGGCGCAGGCGCAACACCACCACGAGCCTTGCGACATCGTCGGCCTCAACGGGCGGGTCATGCACGGGCGGCTGAACTTTTTCGTCCCTGAACAACTCGTGGCCCACATCCAGGTGCCGCCTGCCCGCACCACCATGCCGCTGCGCTTTGGCCACTTCCAGTGTCTGCGGCTGACCCGGGCCATCGTGCCGCGCGACACGGTGGCCAGCGGGCTGATGCCGCTGCAAGATGGCAGCGAGCGGCCCGTGAGCACCTACCGCATCGCACTGAACAACGGCGATGTGCTGGCCGGCGAAACCATTGGCCATGTCGAGCGCGAGTTCGGCTGTTTCCTGTTCCCGCCGATTGACGAGCACGGTGCTGTCGTGCGCTTGTTCGTCCCACGCGAGGTCATCGCCCAGGCCGAGTTTCAGGATGCTGCGCCGCACGACGCACAGCCAGATCCCTTCGCCGTGCCTGCCTTGCCTCCCGAGGCCGTCGCCCCGCCTGTGGCGACCGCCGCCGCCCCCGCGGCGCCCGTGACGCCTCGCGCGGCCCGCGTGGGCGACGCGTTGCTGACCCAGCTGGTCACCACGCCGGAGCAGCTCACACAGGCCATCGAGGCGCAGAGCCGCATGCCCATGGTGCGCATCGGCGAGGCGTTGATTGCCATGGGGCTGATCACGGAAGACGAGCTCCACGAGGCGCTGAGTCAGCAGCAAAGCGACCGTGCGGTGCCGCTGGGAGAGCTGTTGGTGCGCCTGGGCCTCATCACCCGGCAGGATCTGCTGCAGGCGCTGGCGCGCAAGATGGGCTACCCGCTGGTCGACCTCAACCGCTTCCCGATTGACCCTGATGCGCTGAACAAGGTGCCGTTCAACGTCGCGGCACGGCTGACGGTGGTGCCGCTCATGGCGCGCGACTCCACCCTGGTGGTGGCGGTGGAAGACCCGAGCAAACGCCTCACGCTGTCCGAACTCGAGTTCATCACCCAGTGCAAGGTCGTGCCCGTGCTGGCGCAGTCGCTACAGCTGGAGCTGGCCCTGCGCGATGCCTACGGCAAGCTGGGCGCCGATGTGTCGTCTCTCGCCTTCAAGGACACCCATCTGCCCAATGTGGATTTCGACGCGCTGGATTCCGGCAAGCTGGTCGAAAGCCTGGAGCGCGAGGGCATGGACGTGCTGGGCCCCGAGGACGAGAAATCCATCGAGCAGAGCGACAACTCGCTCGTGCGGCTGATCAACACCATGATTGTCGAGGCCTACTCGCAAGGCGTCTCCGACATCCACATCGAGTGTCATCCCGGACGCGAAAAGGTCAAGATCCGCTTCCGCAAGGACGGGCTGCTCGTGCCCTACCTGGAGCTGCCGCACAACTACCGCAGCGCCGTGATCGCCCGCATCAAGATCATGTGCGATCTGGACATCTCCGAGCGGCGCAAGCCACAGGACGGCAAGATCAACTTTGCGCGCTTCGTCCCCCAATACCGCATCGAGCTGCGCGTGGCCACCATCCCGACCAACAACGGTCTGGAAGACATCGTGATGCGGTTGCTGAGTTCGGCCAAACCGATGCCGCTGGACAAGCTGGGTCTGAGCCCCGTCAACCTCAGCCGCTTCAAGGAGGCATTGGAGCGGCCCTATGGCCTGATCCTCTGCGTGGGCCCCACCGGCTCGGGCAAGACGACCACGCTGCATTCGGCGCTCAGTTACATCAACGTGCCCGAGCGCAAGATCTGGACGGCGGAAGACCCCGTTGAGATCACCCAGCCAGGCTTGCGCCAGGTTCAGGTCAACCCCAAGATCGACTGGACGTTTGCCAAGGCGCTGCGGGCTTTTCTCCGGGCTGATCCGGACGTCATCATGATCGGCGAAATGCGCGACCACGAGACGGCGACCATGGGCATCGAGGCCTCGTTGACCGGCCACCTGGTGCTCACCACGCTGCACACCAACAGTGCGCCCGAGACCGTGACCCGTCTGCTCGACATGGGCATGGACCCGTTCAGCTTTGCCGACGCGCTGCTGTGCGTGATCGCGCAGCGGCTGGTGCGTCGGCTGTGTACGTCGTGTCGCGTCGAAGAGCCGGCCAGCCCTGAAGCGGTGGAAGACCTGCTGCAGGAGTATCTGCAGGCCTTTCCTAAGGACGGCACTGCCCCGACGCACGACGCGGTGCTGGAAGACTGGGTACGCCGCTTCGGCAAGGAAGGCCAACTCATGCACTACACCAACACCGGCTGCGAACATTGCAGCCACACGGGCTTCAAGGGCCGCGTGGCCATCCATGAGCTGATGGAGGTCGACCGGGAACTGCGCCGCCTGATTCAGACAGGCTCGCGCGCCGACGAGCTGCAAAACGAGGCGATGCGCCATGGCATGCGCACGCTGCGCCAGGACGGCATCGAGAAGGTGCTGGCCGGGTTGACCTGCATGGAAGAGGTGCGCGCGACCAGCAATACCTGACTCAGGCGGAGTGCAGACCGCACGAAACCGGGGTCTGTTGTTCACGTGCCGCACGCAAAGGCCAAAAAAGGTGCAAGATAGTCAACAACGAAGCCGTCAAAGTGGTAGGCGAAAGCGGGTCTAGTCCCGCGATGCCGCAATGACGATTTCCTCGATCTTTGGTGTCAAGGCGATGCAGCAGCGGTCGCGCCGGTTCACCAGGCAGATCCGGCCCCACCCAGCGGCATCCGTGTTCCAGGCGATGGTTCGGAGGTCGGTATGGACGTGATCAGCAACTTCGCAGCCCGTTACGAGCGAACGCGCGAAGAGGAGTACACCCTCGAGGAGTACCTCGAGATCTGCAAACGCGACAAGATGGCCTACGCGACCGCTGCAGAGCGGATGCTGCAGGCCATTGGCGAGCCGCAGATGATCGACACCCGCAATGATCCGCGCCTGTCGCGCATCTTTGCGAACAAGGTCATCAAGATCTACCCGGCCTTCGAAGAGTTCTACGGCATGGAAGACGCCATCGAGCAGGTGGTGAGCTACTTCCGGCATGCCGCACAAGGCCTGGAAGAAAAGAAACAGATTCTGTATCTGCTGGGCCCTGTGGGCGGCGGCAAGTCGTCCATAGCCGAGCGCCTGAAACTGTTGGCCGAGAGGGTGCCGTTCTACGCCATCAAGGGCTCGCCGGTGAACGAGTCTCCGCTGGGCTTGTTCGACCCAGCCGAAGACGGCCCCATCCTCGAGAAGGAATACGGCATTCCCCGCCGTTACCTGCAGCGCATCCTGAGCCCCTGGGCCGTCAAGCGGCTGGAGGAGTTCGGTGGCGACATCCGCCAGTTCAAGGTGGTCAAGCGCTACCCCAGCATCCTCAAGCAGGTGGGCATCGCCAAGACCGAGCCGGGCGACGAGAACAACCAGGACATCAGCTCGCTGGTCGGCAAGGTCGACATCCGCAAGCTCGAAACCTATGCCCAGGACGACCCGGACGCCTACAGCTACTCCGGGGGCCTGTGTCTGGCCAACCAGGGCCTGCTCGAGTTCGTGGAAATGTTCAAGGCGCCCATCAAGGTGCTGCACCCGCTGTTGACGGCCACCCAAGAGGGCAACTTCAAGGGTACCGAGGGTTTCGGTGCCATCCCCTTCGATGGCGTCGTACTGGCCCACTCGAACGAAAGCGAGTGGAAGGCCTTCCGCAACAACAAGAACAATGAGGCCTTCCTCGACCGGATCTACATCGTCAAGGTGCCATACTGCCTGCGCGTCAGCGAAGAGATCAAAATCTACGAAAAGCTGATTCGTACCTCGTCGCTGTCTCAGGCGCCCTGTGCGCCCGGCACGCTCAAGATGATGAGCCAGTTCGCTGTACTGACCCGCTTGAAGGAGCCTGAGAACTCGAGCATCTTCAGCAAGATGCAGGTCTACGATGGCGAGAACCTCAAGGACACCGACCCGAAGGCCAAGTCCATCCAGGAGTACCGCGACTATGCGGGCGTCGACGAGGGCATGAGTGGCATCTCCACGCGCTTTGCGTTCAAGATCATTTCCAAGGTCTTCAACTTCGACAGCACGGAGGTCGCTGCCAACCCGGTGCACCTGATGTATGTGCTGGAGCAACAGATCGAGCGCGAGCAGTTCCCTGCCGAGACCGAGCAAAAGTACATCGCCTACATCAAGGAGATGCTGGCGCCGCGCTATGCCGAGTTCATTGGCAAGGAGATCCAGACCGCGTATCTGGAGAGCTACTCCGAGTACGGCCAGAACATCTTCGACCGTTATGTGACGTACGCCGACTACTGGATCCAGGATCAGGAGTTCCGCGATCCGGATACGGGCGAGATCTTCGACCGCGCGGCGCTGAACGCCGAGCTGGAGAAGATCGAGAAACCGGCCGGCATCGCCAACCCCAAGGACTTCCGCAACGAGATCGTCAATTTCGTGTTGCGGGCCCGGGCCAACAACGGTGGCAAGAACCCGCTGTGGACCAGCTACGAGAAGCTGCGTACGGTGATCGAGAAGAAGATGTTCAGCAACACGGAAGAGCTGTTGCCGGTCATCAGCTTCAACGCCAAGGCCAGCGCGGACGAAGCCAAGAAGCACGAGGATTTCGTCAACCGCATGGTGGAGAAGGGTTACACGCCCAAGCAGGTTCGCCTGCTGTGCGAGTGGTATCTGAGGGTGCGAAAGTCGTCTTGATGGCAGACCCTGCGACGCGACTGACCGGATGAAACGGCGGACAGCAACATGACTCGTCAACACATCATCGACAGACGCCTCGCGGGGAAGAACAAGTCCATCGGCAACCGCGAGCGCTTTCTGCGTCGCTACAAGACGCAGGTGCGCGAGGCCGTGCAGCGCGCGATCAACGGGCGCAGCATCCGCGACATCGAGAAGGGCGAGGACATCGCCATTCCGAAGAAGGACCTGTCGGAACCCACGTTTCGCCACGGCGACGGCGGCACCCGCGAGGTCGTTCACCCCGGCAACACCGAGTACGTGGCGGGCGACCGCATCGAGAAGCCGCAAGGCCAGGGTGGGCAGGGCGGTGGTGGCTCGCAGGCCAGCGACTCTGGCGAGGGTGAAGATGATTTCGTCTTCACATTGAGCAAGGAAGAGTTCATGCAGGTCTTCTTCGAAGACCTCGCTTTGCCCAACCTCGTGCGCACGGCGCTTGCCGAGGTGCCCGAGTGGAAGAGTCACCGGGCAGGCTTCACCAGCGACGGCACGCCCAACAACCTGCACGTGGTGCGCTCGATGCGCGGCGCGCTGGGCCGCCGCATTGCATTGGGGGCCAGCAGCCGCCGTGAAATGCGCGAGCTGGAAGCCCGCCTGGCCGAGCTGCGCACCGCAGAGGACACCGGCGATGCGGCCCTGGTGCGCGAAGGCGCGGCTGAGATCGAGGCCATCGAGGCGCGCCTGCAGCACCTGCGGGGCAAGGTGACCGGCATTCCCTACCTCGATCCGATCGACCTGCGTTATCGCAGCCGCGTCAAGGTGCCGGTGCCGACCACCAAGGCGGTGATGTTCTGCGTGATGGACGTCTCGGGTTCGATGGACGAGCAGCGCAAAGAGCTGTCCAAACGCTTCTTCATCCTGCTCTACCTGTTCCTCACCCGGCATTACGACAAGATCGAGCTGGTCTTCATCCGCCACCACACCCAGGCAGCCGAGGTGACGGAAGACGAGTTCTTCCACGCCACGGAAACGGGCGGCACGGTGGTCTCCAGCGCGCTGGTCTTGCTCGACGAGATCATCCGGGCGCGTTACCCCACCAGCGAGTGGAACCTGTATGTGGCGCAGGCATCCGACGGTGACAACTGGCACCACGATTCGAGCCGTTGCCGCGAGATCCTCGACAACAAGATCCTGCCGCTGGTGCGCTATTTCGCTTACGTGCAGGTGGCGCAGACCGAGCAGAACCTGTGGGACGAGTACATGGCGCTGGCTGACAGCCACAGACACTTCGCGATGCGCAAGGTGCTGGAGGCCTCGCAGATCTATCCGGTGTTCAGGGAGCTGTTCAAGAAGGAAGGAGTGGACGCATGAGTGCGCTGCTTTCACCCACCCACCTGGACAAGCCGCTGCCCGGCCCGTCAGACTGGTCGTTCGAGCTCATCGAGTCCTACCACCATGTGATTCGCACGACGGCCCAGCGCTATGGTCTGGACACCTATCCCAACCAGCTCGAGATCATCACCGCCGAGCAGATGATGGATGCCTACGCCAGCGTGGGCATGCCGGTGAACTACCGGCACTGGTCGTATGGCAAGGAGTTCATCGCCACAGAGAAGAACTACCGCCGCGGCTACATGGGGCTGGCCTACGAGATCGTGATCAACTCCAATCCCTGCATCAGCTACCTGATGGAGGAGAACACCATGGCCATGCAGGCCCTGGTGATCGCGCATGCGGCCTACGGACACAACAGCTTCTTCAAAGGCAATTACCTGTTTCGCATGTGGACGGATGCGGGGTCGATCATCGACTACCTCGTCTACGCCAAGAACTACATCGCGCAGTGCGAAGAGCGCCATGGCATTGACGCGGTCGAGGAGTTTCTCGATTCCTGTCACGCGTTGCAGAACCATGGGGTGGACCGCTATCGACGCCCGGGCAAGCTCTCGCTGAGCAAGGAACTGGCGCGGCGCGAAGAGCGCGAGGCTTATCTGCAGCAGCAGGTCAATGACTTGTGGCGCACGCTGCCGCGGCGGGCGGATCGCCCGGAAGAGGAGGCCGTCAAGCGCTTCCCGGCCGAGCCTCAGGAGAACTTGCTCTACTTCATCGAGAAGAATGCGCCATTGTTGGAGCCCTGGCAGCGCGAGATTGTGCGCATCGTGCGCAAGATCGCCCAGTATTTCTACCCGCAGCGCCAGACGCAGGTGATGAACGAGGGCTGGGCGACCTTCTGGCACTACACACTGCTCAACACGATGTACGACGACGGTTGGTTGACCGACGGCATCATGCTCGAGTGGCTGCAATCGCACACCAATGTGGTCTACCAGCCGCCGGTGGGGCACCGGGCTTACAGCGGGCTCAACCCCTATGCGCTGGGCTTTGCGATGTACACCGACCTCAAGCGCATTTGCGAGGCCCCGACCGACGAAGACCGGGCCTGGTTCCCGGATTTCGCGGGCTCCGCTGTCGGTACGTCAAAAGGGGCGCATGCGTGGCTGAAGACCCTGGATTACGCCATGCGGAATTTCAAAGATGAGAGCTTCATCGGCCAGTTCCTCAGCCCCAAGGTGATGCGCGACTTCCGGCTGTTCGCCATCCGCGACGAAGAAGACGACAGCGAGTACGAGGTCAGTGCCATCCACGACGACAGCGGCTACCGCCGCTTGCGCGAAACGCTGTCCCGTCAGTACGACCTCGGCAGTCGTGAGCCCAATATCCAGGTCTGGAGCGTGAACCTGCGGGGCGACCGCTCGCTGACGCTGCGCCACACCCAGCACAATGGCCGGCCGCTGAACGATGGCACGCGCGAGGTGCTCAAGCACGTGGCGCGACTCTGGGGCTTCCCAGTGCACCTCGAAAGCGTCGATGGCCGCGGCGACGTGCGCCAGCAATGGACGATGGTGCCCGCCTCGATGGAGTGAGGCCTCCGCACCGCTGCACGGTTTCCACCATGCACAACAACGGGGAATAAGCGCCCGCCGGCCCTGCTTATCTCGCTAAAGTCGCGCCCCCAGTGGCGAAGAATGGCAACCAGACCGCCGTTCCTCGCCCACCATGTCCGAAGAAAACAGCCAAGACAAGCAGTTGCCCGCCACCGAGCGGAAACTGCAGAAAGCCCGGGAGGAGGGCAATGTCGTCCGCTCGCGCGATCTCGGCCACTTTCTGGTGGTGCTGGCGGCGACCGGGGTGCTGCTGGGGTTGACGCCCGTCTGGGTGGCCCGGCTCAACGAACAGGTCAGCGCCGGGCTGCGTTTCGACGCCCGCACGGTGGCAGCGCCCGAGATGATGGTCCTGCGCCTGGCCCAGTGGGCGCTCGAAGCGCTGTGGATGGTGGTGCCCTTCGGCCTGCTGATCGCCGTGGCCTCGGTGGCCGCCGGGGTGCTGGCCGGCGGCTGGGTCATGTCCTTCAAATCGCTGGCCCCGAAATTCAGCAAGCTCAACCCCATCAGCGGTATCGGCAATGTCTTTTCGAAGAAGCAGCTGATCGATGCGCTCAAGGGCAGCCTGCTGGCCATCATCCTGGGCAGCGTGGGTGCCCTGGTGCTGTATCAGTCCTGGCCCTCGATGGTGGACCTGCTGGCGCGTCCACTGCCGGCCGCATTCGCCGACCTGGGGCGCACCATCGGCAAGGTGCTGGGCTTGATGCTGCTGGTGATTGCCGCCTTCGCCCTGATCGACTGGCCGCTGCAGAAGTTCCTGTTCGCTCAGCGCATGCGCATGAGTCACCAGGAAGTCAAGGACGAGCTCAAGCAGACCGAAGGCAACATCGAGATGAAGGGCCGCATGAAGCAGAAGATGCGCGAGATGTCGCGCAGGCGAATGCTGGCGGCGGTGCCCAAGGCGGATCTGGTTGTCATGAACCCCACCCATTACGCGGTGGCGTTGCGCTATGACGAGGGCTCGATGGGTGCGCCGCGCGTGGTGGCCAAGGGCGTGGATGTGCTGGCGCTGAAGATCCGCGACGTGGCCAAGGAGCACCGTGTGCCGGTGCTGGAAGCGCCGCCGCTGGCACGTGCGCTCTACGCACACACCGAGCTGGACATGGAGATCCCCGTGGCCCTGTACAGCGCTGTGGCCCAGGTGCTGGCCTACGTGTTCCAGCTGCGCCAGGCCATGACCGGGGCTGCCCCCATGCCCGGCAACATGCCCGACCTGGATGTGCCGGCCGACATGGACCCCCACAACAGCCCGCGCCCCAACGTGACGGAAGAAGGTGACGCATGAACCCCCTGCTGCAACAGCTTCAACGACTGACCGGCGGCAACGTCCGCCAGTTCCAGACTGTGGCCGCCCCGATGGTGGTCATCGTGATCCTGTCGCTGATGGTGCTGCCGCTGCCACCGCTGGTGCTGGACATGTTCTTCACCATCAACATCGCGTTGTCGCTGATGGTGATGATGGTCGCAGCCACCATGCTCAAGCCGCTGGATTTCGCCGCCTTCCCGGCCGTGCTGCTGCTGACCACCTTGCTGCGCCTGTCGCTCAACGTGGCCTCCACCCGTGTGGTGCTGATGGAGGGGCATACCGGCAGCGGCGCGGCCGGCAAGGTGATCGAGGCCTTCGGTCATTTCCTGATCGGCGGCAACTTCGCCGTCGGCCTGATCGTGTTTGCTGTGCTGGTGGTGATCAACTTCGTGGTGATCACCAAGGGTGCAGAGCGGATTGCCGAGGTGAGCGCCCGCTTCACGCTGGACGCCATGCCAGGCAAGCAGATGGCCATCGATGCCGACCTGAGCGCCGGTCTGATCGATGAGAAGGAGGCCAAGCGTCGCCGTCGCGAAGTGGGCGAGGAAGCCGAGTTCCATGGCTCCATGGACGGTGCATCCAAGTTCGTGCGGGGCGATGCCATCGCCGGCATCCTGATCCTGTTCATCAACATCATCGGTGGCATGGTGATTGGCCTGGTGCAGCACAACATGTCGGCTGGCGACGCGGCCGATGCCTATGTGGTGCTGGCCATTGGCGATGCGCTGGTCGCGCAGATTCCGGGCCTGCTGATCTCGGTGGCTGCCGCGGTGGTGGTTTCTCGAGTGGGCAAGGACCAGGACGTCGGTGGCCAGATCAAGGCGCAGATGTTCGAGAACCCCAAGGTCATCGGCACGGTGGCCGGCATCATCGGCTTGCTGGGCGTGATTCCGGGCATGCCGGCGCTGATCTTTCTGCCGGTGGCCGGGGCACTGGGTTATGGCGCCTGGGCGCTGCAGCAAAAGCAGGCGGCCGCCCGCAAGGCGCCCGCGCCGACCGAGCCTCAGGCAGCCGCCCCCAACCCCAATGGCGAAGCCAGCTGGGACGACCTGCAGCCGGTGGACATCCTCGGCCTGGAAGTGGGCTACCGCCTGATCCAGCTCGTCGACAAGGAGCGTGGTGGCGACCTGCTCAACCGCATCAAGGGCGTGCGCCGCAAGTTCGCGCAAGAGGTCGGCTTTCTGCCGCCATCGGTCCACATCAAGGACAACCTGGAGCTGCGCCCCAGCGTCTACCGCATCACGCTGCGTGGCGCCGTGGTGGGCGAGGGCGAGGTGTTCCCCAACATGCTGATGGCCATCAACCCCGGCCATGTGGTCAACCCGATCGCGGGCACGGCCGCGGTCGACCCCGCCTTCGGACTGCCCGCCGTGTGGATCGAAGAACGCCAGCGGGATGCGGCGCAAATGGCGGGCTACACCGTCGTTGATCCCTCGACCGTGGTGGCCACCCATCTTTCACACTTGATGCAACTCCATGCGGCCAAGCTCCTGGGCCGGGTCGAGACCCAGCAACTGGTCGAGCATGTGACGAAACTGGCTCCGAAACTGATCGAAGACGTGATTCCCAAGATGGTCGGCATCGCAACCCTGCAAAAAGTGCTCCAGCTGCTGCTGGAAGAGGGCGTGCACATCCGCGACATGCGCTCGATCATTGAAACCATCGCCGAACAGGCCGCCATCATGCCCAACGTGGTCAACGACCCGGCCGAACTCGGCCGCCGCATCCGCATCGGTCTGGCCCCGGCCATCGTGCAGCAGATCTACGGCCCGGTGCGCGAGCTCGACGTGATTGCCATCGACCCCGACCTGGAGCGCCTGCTGACCCAAGCGCTGACTTCGGCCAACGGCCCCATGCTCGACCCGGGCGTGGCCGACCACCTGACGCGCGAGGCCGCCGAGGCCAGCAACCGTCAGGAGAACCTGGGTCAGCCCGCTTGCCTGCTGGTGCCGGACGTCATCCGGCCGTCGGTGGCCCGCCTGCTCAAGCGCGCCGCGCCGCGTCTGAAGGTGCTGGGCCACAGCGAAATCCCTGAGACCCATTCGATCCGCATCGGTACCCTGATTGGAGGCCACGCATGAACGTCAAACGCTTTACTGGACGGACCAGCCGTGAGGCCATGCAGAAGGTCAAGGCGGCGTTCGGCGACGACGCCGTCGTGCTGTCGACCAAGCCGGCTGCCGAAGGTGGCATCGAGATCCTGGCCATGGCTGGCGACAGTGTCCAGGCCGCCGAGCGCCTGGCCACGGATCACGTCGATGCCGGTCACCACGCAGCGCACGAGGCGACGCCCGCGCGCAAACCTGCTGCCCAGCAGGCGCTGCAAGGCGTCTCCGCCCTCGCGGCGACCGTGCAGGACGATGTCAAGCAACTGGCCATGAGCACGCTGTCCTTTCAGGACTATGTGCGCGAGCGCATGCTGCGTCGCCGTCAGGCCGCGTTGCAGGCCCAGGACCGCACCGAGCCTGCGCTGGCTGCCACGCCGGAGGAGCAACTGCAACAGCGCTTCGCCGCCCCGCAGCCCGCTGCACGGCCGGCCGTGGTGCCTCCCGTGGACCTGGGCGAAGGCCTGGTGCATCCGAATGTGAGCGCCGAGGCGCGCCGTGCGCCGGCCCGTGCTGCGGCCTCGGCCCAGCCTGATCGCGCACAGGCCGAGCGTGTGCAGGCCGAGCGCATGTCGCAGGAGCGTGCATCCCTGGCCGCTTCGGCCCACGCGGATCTGACCTTCGATCAGGTATCGCCCCGTCGCGAGACGCCGCGCGCTGCTGCAGGGCCCGACACCGCCACAGCCGATGCGCTGCGTGCAGCACAGGAAGCCAATGCGGCCATGCTGGGCGAGCTGCGCTCGCTGCGCGCCATGATGAAGGAGCGCTTCGAAACCATGGCTTTCATCGAGAAGCTGGGCCGCACGCCGGCCCAGGCCACGCTCGCGCAGCGTCTGCTCGATGGGGGCTTCTCGGCCGTGCTGATCCGCAAGATGCTCGACGCCATGCCGGCCGAGGTGAGCAGCGGGGCGCACGACGAAGTGAACTGGGCCACCCAGGTGTTGCAGCGCAACCTGAACACGGCCGACCAGGAGCCCGCCATCGAAGACCGCGGCGGTGTCTTTGCCCTGATCGGCTCGACGGGTGTGGGCAAGACCACGACCACGGCCAAGCTGGCAGCCGCCTTTGCGGCCAAGCATGGCGCGGCCAACCTGGGTCTGATCACGCTGGACGCCTACCGGGTGGGCGCGCACGACCAGCTGCGTGCCTATGGTCGCATCCTCGGTGTGCCCGTGCACATGGCCCACGACCGCGCCGCGCTGGAAGACCTGCTCGAGTTGCTGTCGGGCAAGAAGCTGATCCTGATCGACACCGCTGGCATGGCCCAGCGCGACAGCCGCACCAAAGAGCTGCTCGACATGCTGGCTCACCCCAGCATCCGCAAGCTGCTGGTCATCAACTCGGCCACCCAGGGCGATGCGATTGAGGATGTGATGCAGTCCTACCAGGTGTCATCGTGCGCTGGCGTGGTGCTGTCCAAGCTGGACGAGGCCGTGAAGCTGGGGCCGGCGCTGGATGCGTTAATTCGTCACAAATGTAAGGTTTTGGGTGTGGCGAACGGACAGCGGGTGCCGGAAGATTGGCATCGTCTGTCGTCGCATGCACTGGTGCACCGCGCCCTGCGCGCCAGCCTCAACCCGGCCTACCGCCTGGATCTTGATGAGGTGAACCTGGTGTTCTCGATGCCTGCCACGACCGAAGCTGCGCCCGTCCGTCCCGTCTGAGCCGCCCATGACACGCAATACCCGACCTGTCTCAGGCAGTGTCACCGCGCCGCCGGTGGACCAGGCCCATGGCTTGCGGCGGATGTTTGCCAGCCGCGTGCTGCGTTTCGTGCCTGTGGTGGCCAGCGCTGAAGCGCGTTGTGGCGGCCTGGTGCTGGAACGCCTGTGCACGGCTTACGAAACGCTGGGGCTGCACACCTTGGTGGTCGATGCCGGCCCGCAGGCGCGTGCGCCCGGCGAACTGGTCAGCTTCGACGTGGCCGAGGGCATCGAGACCTTGTCCCCTCATGTCAGCTACATGGCCGCACGCGGCCTGCCGCTTCGTTTCGCGGATGCCCGCGGCTCGTGCGGGGCGCTGCTCGATGCGCTGGCCGATGCCTCGCCGCAGAGCGACGTGATCCTGCTGCATGCCTCGGCGAGCGAGCTGGTGCGCCTGTTGGGGCAACGCGGCCGGGGCGCCAACCTGCGCCCCTTGATCTACACGAACGACCTGGCCGAAGGCCTCAAGCAGGCGTACGCGGCCGTGAAGGTGCTGACGCAGCGCGGTGGCTGGTTGGCCTATGACCTGCTGGTGTGTGCGCCCGCAGACAGCCCCCAGGCCGAAGAGGTGGCCGGGCGGCTGGCGCGCTGCGCCGATGATTTTCTGGGCGCGGCCCAGCGCATGGCCTTGCGGCTCGATCCGCGCGAGGCCTCCCGCACCACGCCCGACGACCGTTTCCTGTCTCTGGCCGGCGAGCTGCTGCACGCAGCCCTGCCTCACACCCTGGGTGACTCGGCCTTCGATCACCTGGTATCCCCTGGCGCGGCGCTGCCGTCGCGCGTTGCACCCGTACTCAACTGATGATCACGGAGCCCAGCATGTACACCGCCAAAGGCCGACTCGACATGGATTCGATGCTGCGCCAGTACAGCCCGCTCGTCCGGCGCCTGGCGCATCAGATGATCGCCAAGTTGCCGGCCAACGTCGAGGTGGATGACCTGATCCAGGTCGGCATGATCGGTCTGAGCGACGCGCTCACCCGCTTCGATGCCGGCCAGGGCGTGCAGTTCGAAACCTTTGCCACCCAGCGCATCCGCGGCGCCATGCTCGATGAGCTGCGCGGGGCAGACTGGATGAGCCGCGGCACCCGCAAGCAGCAGCGCGACATCGAAGGCGCCGTCCATCGCCTCGAGCAGCGCCTGGGCCGTGCGCCGCAGGAAAGCGAGATCGCCAAGGAGATGGGCATCAGCCTGACCGAGTATCAGGAGATGCTGGGCAAGGTGCGTGGCACCCAGCTCATCTACCTGGAAGACATGAGTGGCGAAGATGGCGACAATGATTACCTTGATCGTCACGTCACCGATGAGGGCAACGACCCGCTGAGCCTGCTGGAAGACCACCGCATGCGGCATGCGCTGGTGGAGGCGATCAAGAACCTGCCCGAGCGCGAGCAGTACGTCATGAGCATGTACTACGAGCAGGACATGAACCTCAAGGAAATTGCCGCTGTATTGGGCGTGACCGAATCGCGCGTTTGTCAGCTGCACAGCCAGTCCATCGCCCGGCTGCGCGTCAAGCTTCGAGAATGGTGAGCGCGCAAGCGCAAGCCTCCGCGATGGGCACAGCCTTGGAGGCCGTCCATGTGGACATTGTTCAAGCAGCGCAGCGCCGCCCCGGTCGTCGAGGTTGCGCACGCTGAGTCGGTCAGTGACCAGGGCGCGTTTGCCCTGGCGCAAACATTGGCGCGCGATACCAGCGGCCTGGGCAAGGAAGCCGCAGAGCTGCGCGGCACGCTGGAGGACAGCGCCGCGGTGGCAGCCCGACAGGCCGCCACGCTGGGTGAGTTGGTGAATCAGCTCAACGCCATCGTCCAGGCGCAGCAGCAGATTCAGACGGTCACGGTCGGCAGTGTGCACGCCATGCAGGAGGCGCGGCAGACCGTCAACCATGTGGGACAAGAGGTCGGCCAAGTCGTCGATACCCTGCGTCAGGTGGCCGATGCAGCCCAGCAGATCACGCAGGTCGCGCTTCAGACGAGGCTGGTGGCGTTCAATGCCTCGGTCGAGGCCAAGCGCGCAGGGGAAGCGGGCGCGGGTTTCTCGGTTGTGGCTGATGCGGTCAAGGACCTCTCGACCCAGGTCGAGCAGATTTCCAAGACCATCATGAGTACGGTGTCCAGCCTGGATCAACGCGTGCAGTCGCTGGCTGACGAACTGAGCATGTCGCCTTCCGGCTCAGGCGAAGATGGGCGCAAGCGTTTCGCCGAGGCCTTGGTGGGCGTCGAAGAAGGCGTCCAGCGCATCATCGTGGCGGCCGACGAAAGCAGCGCGTTGTCCAATGGCATCAATGCCCAGGTGGCCACCATGGGCGCCGAGACGCAACACACGCGTCAGGCCCTCACCGTGGCCCTGCAACGCAGCGAATCGGTGCTGGGCGTTTCAGAGCGGCTCATGGAAGTGATTGCGACGTCGGGCGTGAAGACGCCGGACACACCCTACATCGAACTGGCTCAAAGCGTGGCCGCCCAACTGGCCCGGGCTCTGGAAGACGCCCTGACACAGCAGCGCATCACCTCTGCGCAGTTGTTCGATGAGCGCTACGTGCCCATCGAGGGTTCAGCGCCGCCTCAACACTCGACGGCCTTCAATGCCCTGACCGACGCCCTGTTTCCCACCATCCAGGAGGCGGCCTTGCAGGCCCTTCCGCAGATCGTGTTCTGCATCGCGGCAGATCGCAATGGCTACATCTCGACGCACAACCGCCAGTACTGTCACCCGCAGCGCCGCGGCGACGTGACTTGGAATACCGCCAATTCGCGCTGGCGGCGCATCTTCAACGACCGCACCGGCCTGGCCTCAGCCCGCAACACGCGTCCATTCCTGCTTCAGACCTACCGGCGCGACATGGGCGGTGGCAACTTCGTGTTGCTGAAAGAGGCCTCAGCGCCGATCGTCGTACAGGGGCGGCACTGGGGCGGGGTGCGGCTGGCGTATCGGTTTTAGGTTCAGGTTTGGAGGGGAGGGCTTTTCGGTCAGGGCGTGACACAGTTCCTCAAGCCGCTGCCTGGGATACCGATAAAGGGGCCATTTGATTCCCTTTGGGGCATGTTGTGATGGCCAAGCCGACCTATCTGTTTGACTTCAACGACCGCATCGTGCTGGCCGGTATCACCGCCTTGTTTGGCGGCGCCCTGGCATATGGTGCGATCTACGACAGCTTTGGCCTGGCCCTGCTGATTGGCGCAGTGATGATCGCGTTGAGCCTGGGGGTGGCGGTGTCATCCAGGGGCGGTACGCTGAGTCAGCTTGGCCTGCCCGTGCTCGGTATGGCGATGACTGCGCTCATGATCCACGTGGCGCGGGGCCATGCAGAGGCGCATTTTGGTGTGTTTGCGTTCCTGGCGATTCTGGTGGTGTATCGGCAGTCGCTGCCCATCCTCACGGGGGCCGCCGCGATTGCGGTGCATCACCTGAGCTTCAACTACTTTCAGGAGTGGGGTTGGGGCCCGATTTGCTTTACCGAGCCCGGCCTGGGGCGCGTCATCGAGCATGCGCTGTATGTGATCGTGGAGGCGGGCATCCTGCTGTTCCTTGCTGCCCGCGCCCGCGCGGAGTTTCTGGCGGGCAAGGAGCTGACCCAGCTGGGTGAGGCCATCACGAGCCAGGAGGGCATGATTGACTTGGCGGCAGCCCATGTGCCGTTGACCAGCAAGGCCGGGCGGAGGTTGGCGGAAGCAGTCCAGCGCATCGAAGCTGCGGTGGAGCAGGTACGTCGGACAGCTGAAAGCGTGCGTCAGGCCAGCGAGGAGATTTCCCGGGACAACCAGGCACTCAACGATCGAACGGTTGATGCATCGGCCAGCATTGCCGAGACAGCCGCGTCAGTCGAACAGATCGCCGCCACCATCCGCACCAGTGCCAGCCACGCACAGCAGGCCAACGAGCTGGCCGGCGCCGCCTCTGGTGTGGCCGAGCAGGGCGGTGCGGCCGTGGGCCGGGTGGTGGACACGATGTCAGGCATCCAGCATTCGAGCCGCAAGATCACCGACATCATCGGCGTCATCGACGGCATCGCCTTCCAGACCAACATCCTCGCGCTGAACGCCGCGGTGGAAGCCGCGCGGGCGGGTGAGCAGGGCAGAGGCTTTGCCGTGGTGGCCAGTGAGGTTCGTTCGTTGGCGCAGCGCAGTGCCGAGGCCGCGAAGGAAATCAAACAGTTGATCACCAGCAGCGTCGAACAGGTCGACGCGGGCAGCGGGTTGGTCGACAGCACCGGCCAGATCATCGGGGACGTCGTCAGCCAGGTGCGCCAGGTGAGTGAACTGATCGAGCAGATCAGCGTGTCCAGCTCGGAGCAGAATCAGGGCATCTCGCAGATCAATGAGGCCATCGCGCGGCTCGATGAAGCCACGCAGCACAACGCGTCGCTGGTGGCTCATACGGCTTCGGCCACAGAGCGCCTGCGTGAGCAGGCCGACGAACTCGTGGCCACGGTGGCGGTGTTCCGCATCGCGTCCGGGCGCTGAGGCGGGAAGGCGATTTTTGGCCTCGCCGAAATAGCTTGCCTGCCCTGCGGGCAGTCGGCTCGGCCTTCAGCCGATCCGACCGAGCAGAAGGTACTCCATGAGTACCTTCTGTACGTGCAAGCGATTCTCCGCCTCGTCCCAGACGACGGATTGGGGGCCGTCGATCACTTCGGCCTCGACCTCTTCGCCGCGGTGGGCGGGCAGGCAGTGCATGAAGAGGGCGTCGGGCTTGGCCACCGCCATCATCTCGCGGTCGACGCACCAGTCGGCAAAGGCCTGGCGGCGGGCTTCGTTCTCGGCTTCGAAGCCCATCGACGTCCAGACGTCGGTGGTCACCAGATCGGCGCCACGGCAGGCGTCCATCGGATCCTTGAAGACCTTGTAGCAGCTGGTGTCGGTGATGCCAGCCACCTGCGGGTCGATCTCGTAGCCACTGGGTGTGCTCACATGCACCGTGAAGCCGAGGATCTCGGCCGCCTGCAGCCAGGTGTTGGCCATGTTGTTGCCATCGCCCACCCACGCCACCACCTTGCCCTGGATCGAGCCACGGTGCTCGATGTAGGTGAAGATGTCGGCCAGGATCTGGCAGGGGTGGTATTCGTTCGTCAGGCCGTTGATGACGGGCACGCGCGAGTTGGCGGCGAACTTGACGATCTTGGCCTGCTCGAAGGTGCGGATCATCACGATGTCGACCATGCGCGAGATCACGCGGGCGCTGTCTTCGATGGGCTCGCTGCGGCCAAGCTGGCTGTCACCCGTGGTCAGGTGCACCACCGAGCCGCCCATCTGGTACATGCCCGCCTCGAAGCTCACGCGTGTGCGCGTGCTGGCCTTCTCGAAGATCATCGCCAGTGTGCGGTCTGACAGCGGCTGGTACTTCTCGTAGTTCTTGAAGCGCTGCTTGATGATGGCCGCGCGCTCGAACAGGTAGGCGTATTCCTGGGCGCGCAGGTCCTTGAACTGCAGGTAATGCTTGATCAGGCTGTTTCCCGGTTTCATGGGCAGGACGCTTTCTGGGGTCACGTGGGACCGGTTCACGCGGGGACGGGCTCGGCCAGGAACTGACGGATCAGCGGCACGAGGATGGCCACCAGCTCGTCGGCCTGGGCCGTCGTGAAGATCAGCGGCGGCAGCAGGCGCACCACCTTGTCGGCCGTCACGCTCAGCAGCAGGCCGGCGTCGAGCGCGCGGTTGAGGATCACGCCGCAGGGGCGATCGAGCTCGATGCCGATCATCAGGCCCTGCCCGCGGATCTCGACCACGCCTGCCTCGCCGGCCAGCTCGCGGCGCAGCGCAGCCATCAGGTGTTCGCCCACGGCGGCGGCGTTGGCCATCAGGCCTTCGGCCTCCATGATCTTCAGCGTTTCAACACCGGCGCGCATGGCCAGCGGGTTGCCGCCGAAGGTGGTGCCATGGTTGCCCGGCTTGAGCACCTCGGCCGCCTTGGGGCCGCAGACCACGGCGCCAATCGGCACGCCCGAGCCCAGCCCCTTGGCCAGCGGCATCACGTCGGGCAGGATGCCCGCCCACTGGTGTGCAAACCACTTGCCCGTGCGGCCGATGCCGCACTGCACTTCGTCGAGCATCAACAGCCAGCCCTGCTCATCGCAGATGCGGCGCACCGCCTGCAGGTATTCAGCCCGAGCCGGGTTGATGCCGCCCTCGCCCTGGATGACCTCAAGGAACACGGCGGTGACGTTGGGCCGGGTGCGAGCGACCTCTTCGATGGCGGCGATGTCATTGAGCGGCACGCGGACAAAGCCCTCGACCAGCGGCTCGAAGCCGGCATGCACTTTGGGGTTGCCGGTGGCTGACAGCGTGGCGATCGAGCGGCCGTGGAAGGCTTTCTCGAACACCACGACCTCGGCCCGGGCAATGCCTTTGTCGTGACCGTACTTGCGCGCGATCTTGAGCGCCGCCTCATTGGCTTCCAGGCCCGAATTGCAGAAAAACACGTTGGTCAGGCCCGAGCGCGCCACCAGCATGCTGGCCAGCTCTTCCTGCAGCGGCACCTGGTAGTAGTTGCAGCAGTGGATCATCTTGCCGACCTGGTCCTGCAAGGCAGCCACGAATGTGGGGTGGGCGTGGCCCAACGTGTTGACGGCGATGCCCGACAGACCGTCCAGGTAACGTCGGCCTTCGGTGTCCCAGACGTGGGCGCCCACACCATGCGACAGGGCGATGGGCAGGCGGCCGTAGGTGGGCATCACATGGGGCATGGTCACGGGGGCAGACATGGCGGGCGTTCCGGGCGCTGAAGGAAAAAGAAAAGGCGCAGCGGGCACTGCGCCATGACACATTCTATGTAAAACCCACGGGCGATTGGCACACGGGTTGCGTCAGAGCCTGAGGTCCGGGACAATCACGCCCTGTCTGCATGGAAACGCCGTCAGTCGACGTGTCCATCACCGGACGCCGCCCCGGGCCACCCGCTCGGGTCGATGTCCGTTCCCCGCGTTCACCGGACACAATCCGGCGTTCGCGCTTGTTCAGCCTGTCAATCGACCCATTGCCAGTCCGTCGGAAGCGCCACCGTGTCGACGTCTCATACCCATGCCCCGTCCAAGCCCCTTTCCGCCTCTCGCGAAATCTTCATTCAGGGCCTGACACGGCAAGGCAGGGTGTTCCGGCCCAGTGACTGGGCTGAGCGGCTGGCCGGCGCGATGTCGTGCTTTCGCCCGGGTGGCGCCGTCGGCGGCCCCGGTGCCCACATCGGTTACTCCCCCTACTGCGTGCCCACCACCATCGACGGCGTCAAATGCGTCGTGGTCAACGAGGCATTGCGCGAGATCGAGCCGCGCGCCTGGGATTTCGTGATGAGCTTTGCCCGCGACAACGAGCTGCAGGTGATCGAGGCTTGTTTGCTGCCGGATGCGCCACGCGCCTGAGCGGCCACCGTGCCGGGCCTGGCCAGGCGGCCCCTGGCGGCTGCAGGCAACAAAAAAGCCCGCTTGAAGCGGGCTTTTTGCTGGGCGTGAGCCGCAAGAATCAGGCCGACAGGGCCTTGATTTTGGCCGACAGGCGGCTCTTGTGGCGGGCAGCCTTGTTCTTGTGGAAGATGCCCTTGTCGGCGATCGAGTCGATCACGCGCTGAGCGGTGCGGAAGGCGTCCGAGGCCTTGGCCTTGTCGCCAGCCTGAACAGCCTTGAGCACGCCCTTGATGGCGGTGCGGAACTTCGAACGCAGTGCCGAGTTGGCGGCGTTGAGCTTGACGTCCTGGCGGGCGCGCTTGCGGCCCGAGGCGATGCGAACAGTCTTCTTGGGTTTGGACGATGCCATGATCTTGTGGGCTCCGCGGATGCCTGGGGCCGCTCGACGTGTCACGCTGACGTGTCACGCTAACGGGACCCAGCTCGCACCGCTACGGCGCCAGTTGGTTGGAAAGCCGAACATTGTAGCCCAAGCGATTCGGCGTGCCAAGGGCCCGTGCGCCGCTTCCTATAATGCGCGCGATGAGTTTGCTGAAATCCGCCTCGGTTGTCTCGCTGCTGACGCTGGCCTCTCGCATCACCGGCCTCGTGCGCGAGCTGCTGGTGGCGGCCGCCTTTGGCGCCAGCGCCACGACCGACGCCTTCCAGGTGGCGTTCCGCATTCCCAATCTGCTGCGCCGGCTCTTTGCCGAAGGCGCCTTCTCGCAAGCGTTTGTTCCGATCCTGGCCGAGACCCGCACGCGCCATGGCGACGCGGCTACCCACAGTCTGGTCAACGCGGTCGGCACGGTATTGGCTGGCGCGCTGCTGGTGGTCTGTGTGCTGGGCGTGGTGGGCGCGCCCGTGCTGGTGTGGGTGATGGCCTCGGGGCTGAAGGACAGCGGTGGATTTGACGCCGCCGTGGTGATGACGCGCTGGATGTTCCCGTACATCGGCTTCATGTCGCTGGTCGCATTGAGCGCGGGCATCCTCAACACCTGGAGCCGCTTTGCCGTGCCGGCAGCCACGCCCGTCCTGCTCAATCTGGCCATGATCGGGGCGGCCGTGCTGCTGGCGCCCTGGCTGGAAGGGCAGGGCATCGAGCCGGTGTATGCGCTCGCGGTCGGCGTGATGGTGGGCGGGATCCTGCAACTGGGTATCCAGGTGCCCGCGCTGCTGAAGATCGGCATGGTGCCCCGCATCGGGCTCACACCCGGCGCGTGGCGCACCGCCTGGCAGCACGACGGCGTTCGCCGGGTGCTGCGCCAGATGGCGCCGGCCGTGCTCGGCGTGTCGGTCGCGCAGCTGTCCATGCTGATCAACACCCAGATTGCCTCGCATCTCGGGGCCGGCTCGGTGTCGTGGCTGACCTATGCCGATCGGCTGATGGAGTTCCCGACCGCGCTGCTCGGCGTGGCGCTCGGCGTGGTGCTGTTGCCGCAGTTGTCGAAGGCGCAGGCCAGCGGCGACGCCCAGCGGTTTTCAGCCTTGCTGGATTGGGGCTTGCGGCTGGTGCTGTTGCTCGCCCTGCCCGCTGCGGTGGCCTTGCTGGTGTTTGCCGAGCCGCTGGTGGCGGTGCTGTATCACTATGGCCGCTTCAGTGCCACCGATGTGCAGCAGACCATGCTGGCCTTGTCGTGCTACGGCGTGGGGCTGATGGGTCTGATCGGCGTGAAGGTGCTGGCGCCCGGCTTTTACGCGGCACAGGACATCCGCACGCCGGTGCGCATCGCGATTGTGGTGCTGGTGCTCACGCAGTGCATGAACGCGGTGTTTGTGCCCTTTCTGCAGCACGCGGCCCTGGCCCTGTCGATCGGACTGGGCTCGCTGATCAACGCCGGTTGGTTGTTGATCGGGCTGCGACGTCGGGGGCAGTACGTGCCGCAGGCCGGCTGGGCCTTGTTCAGTCTGCGCGTCGTGGTGGCCACCGCCGTCCTGGGCGCGGGCCTGTGGGCCGCGACCCACTATCTGGACTGGGTCGCGCTGCGTGAGCAGCCCTGGCTGCGTGTGGGCCTCATGGCCGGCTGCCTGGTGGCGGCCGCGGTGGTGTACTTTGGCACGCTGGCGGCCACCGGCCTGAACCTGCGCCAGGCCATCCGCCGCGCGGGCGTCTGAACCTGCCGTCGGGCGCAGCCCTGGCGCCTCAGGTCTGGCCGCGCACCAGATGCATGGCCTCTTCAACCCGGTCCACCGCGTGGATGGTCAGACCCTCAATGGGCTTTTTGGGCGCGTTGGCCTTGGGGACCACCGCGATGGTGAAGCCCAGCTTGGCGGCTTCCTTGAGTCGGTCCTGGCCCCGCGGGGCGGGGCGCACCTCGCCGGCCAGCCCGACTTCGCCAAAAGCGATGAAGCCCTTGGGCAGCGCCTTGCCGCGCAGGCTGCTCTGGATGGCCAGCAGCACGGCCAGGTCGGCGGCCGGTTCGCTGATGCGCACGCCGCCCACGGCATTGACGAACACATCCTGATCGCCGCACGCCACGCCCGCATGGCGGTGCAGCACCGCCAGCAGCATGGCCAGGCGATCCCGCTCCAGGCCCACGCTCAGGCGGCGCGGGCTGGGCCCACCGGCATCCACCAGCGCCTGGATCTCGACCAGCATGGGGCGCGTGCCTTCCAGCGTTACCAGCACGCACGAACCGGGCACCGGCTCGCTGTGGGTCGACAAGAAGATGGCGCTGGGGTTGCTCACGCCCTTGAGGCCTTTCTCGGTCATGGCGAACACACCGATCTCGTTGACCGCGCCGAAGCGGTTCTTGATGGCGCGGATCAGGCGGAAGCTGCTGTGCGTGTCGCCTTCGAAATACAGCACGGTGTCGACGATGTGCTCGAGCACGCGCGGGCCTGCAATCGCGCCCTCCTTGGTCACATGGCCCACGAGCACCATGGTGCAGCCCGTGGCTTTGGCCACGCGCGTGAGGTGGGCCGCGCATTCGCGCACCTGGGCCACCGAGCCGGGCGCCGAGCTGAGCTGATCCGAAAACAGCGTCTGGATCGAGTCGATCACGCAGAAGGCGGGCTTCTCCGCCTCCAGCGTGGCGATGATGTTCTCGAGTTGGATCTCGGCCTGCACGCGTACCTGCGTGCCCTCCAGCCCCAGCCGGCGTGAGCGCAACGCCACCTGCGCGCCGCTTTCCTCGCCCGTCACGTACAGCACCTTCATCTGGCGTGACAGCGCATCGACCGTCTGCAGCAGCAGCGTGGATTTGCCAATGCCCGGGTCGCCGCCAATCAGCACGACCCCGCCGGCCACGATGCCACCCCCCAGGACCCGGTCCAGCTCTTCCAGCCCGGTGGGCGTGCGGGCGACCTCGGCGGCCTCGATCTCGGACAGCGTGGTCACCGGCTGCGCGGCATTGAGCCCGCGGGCCAGCGCCTGCATGCGGTTCTTTCCGGCGGCGGGGGGTTCGGCCCGCGTTTCTTCCAACGTGTTCCAGGCGCCGCAGTGCGGGCACTTGCCCAGCCATTTCGGGCTGGTGCCGCCGCATTCACTGCAGCTGTAGATCGTCTTGTCCTTGGCCATGCCTGGCATTGTCGGGCATGCCGCGAGGCGCTCAGCCCGAGACTTCGCCGGCCTGGATGGCCTTGAAGCGCCGGTCCAGCTCCTGGCGCAGTTGCCGGCGCAACTTGGCGGCGTTGAAACGGCGGACCTCGTCTGGCGTGGTCGGCGACAGCGCAGGCACCGCCTGCGGCTTGCCCTGATCATCCACCGCCACCATGGTGAAGAAGCAGCTGTTGGCGTGTCGCACGACCTGGGTGCGGATGTTCTCGGCCACCACCTTGATGCCAATCTCCATCGACGAGGTGCCGGTGTAGTTCACCGAGGCCAGGAAGGTGACCAGTTCACCGACATGGATGGGCTGGCGGAAGGTGACCTGGTCGACCGACAGCGTCACCACATAACAGCCCGCATAGCGGCTGGCGCAGGCATAGGCCACCTGGTCGAGCAGCTTGAGGATGGTGCCGCCATGCACATTGCCGGAGAAGTTGGCCATGTCCGGCGTCATCAGCACGGTCATGCGCAGTTGGTGGCGTTGTTCGTCGATGTCCATGGTCTGCAGAATAGGGTGTCAGAAGGGCGCGCCCGAGTGCAGCGCAAGCGCCGTGCCAGCCGCGTCACAGCCCGCCGTCGGCATCGGTCACCGAAAACGGCACGCGAGGCGACACGGCACACATCAGCTCATAACCGATCGTGCCGCTGCGCGTGGCCACTTCCTCGATGAAGAGGTGGCCGCCTCGCCGGCCACGCCCCCACAGAGTGACCTCGCTGCCCACCTCGGCGTCAGGCAGCCCGTCGAGGCTCACGGTAAGCATGTCCATCGACACGCGGCCGGCCAGAGGCGCACGGCGACCGTCGACCAGCACCGGCGTGCCATCGGGCGCATGGCGGGGGTAGCCATCGGCATAACCGCAGGCCACCACGCCGATGCGCATCGCGTGCGGAGCCACGAAGCGGCTGCCGTAGCCCACAGTCTCGCCGGCCTGCACGTGCTGGATGGCAATGAGCCGCGAGCGCAGCGTCATGGCGGGCTTCAGGCCCCAGTGGTCGGCGTCGTGCTGCGGGAAATCAGGCGAGGCACCATACAGCATCACGCCCGGTCGCACCCAGTCGCCTCGCACGGCCGGGTCCTGCGCGTGGCGCAGGGTGGCCGCGCTGTTGCACAGGCTGCGCTCACCTGGCAGGTCGGCGGTGTGCGTCTGGAACACGGCCAGTTGCCGCGCAATGCCAATGTCGCTGTCGGCATCCGAGAAGTGGGTGATCAGCGACACCTCGTCGACCTGGGGGAGGGCGCTGAGCCGCGTCCAGGCCTGACGGAAGGCCGCCGGCGTGAAGCCGAGCCGATTCATGCCGCTGTTCATCTTGAGGAAGACGCGGTGGGGCCACTCGGTCTTGTGGTGGGCGAGCCAGTCGATCTGTGCCTCGCTGTGCACCACGTGCCACAGGTTCAGGCGCGAGCACCATTCCAGGTCGCGGGCGTCGAAGGCCCCTTCCAGCAGGAGGATGGGACCACGCCAGTCGAGCTCCCGCAGCTTGCGGGCTTCCTGTAGATCAAGCAGCGCGAAACCATCGGCGCCGCGCAGTCCGGGGTAAACGCGCTCGACCCCGTGACCGTATGCATTGGCCTTGACCACCGCCCAGATGCGTGCATCGGGCGCCCGCTCGCGCGCGATCTGGAGGTTGTGGCGAAGGGCGTCAAGGTGGACCAGGGCTTCAAGCGGGCGAGGCATGGGCGAGATTGTGCCAGCGCCTCGGGCGCGCCGCCGCCGTGCTATAACCTGCGCCGTTCTCAATCGCCCCGACCAGCGACCGCGCGCCCATGAAAAAAGGCTTTTACACCATCATGTCGGCGCAGTTCTTCAGCTCGCTGGCTGACAACGCGCTGTTCGTGGCCGCTGTGGCCCTGTTGCTCGCACAAGGGGCGCCCGAGTGGCAGCGCGCTGCGCTGGTGCCGATGTTCGCGTTGTTCTACGTGATCCTGGCCCCGTTCGTCGGCGCGTTCGCCGATGCGTTGCCCAAGGGCCGGGTGATGTTCATCTCCAACAGCATCAAGGTGATTGGCTGCCTGCTGATGCTGTTTGGCGGCCACCCGCTGATGGCGTATGCCGTGGTGGGGCTCGGTGCGGCAGCTTACTCGCCAGCCAAGTACGGCATCCTCACCGAGTTGCTGCCGCCGTCACAACTGGTCAAGGCCAACGGGTGGATCGAAGGGCTCACCATTGCGTCGATCATCCTGGGTGTGGTGCTGGGGGGGCAGCTCATGGGGCCGGTCATTGCGCCGCACCTGCAACCCTTGATCGGCACGGTCTGGCCGGAGGGGCTTCCCTCGCCGGCGGAGGCCGCCATCGCGAGCATCATCGTGCTGTATGTGATTGCCGCCGGCTTCAACCTGCGCATCCCGCGCACCGTGGCGCACCACCACGCCATGGTCGTGCATCCGGTGGAGCTGGCCCAGGATTTCGTGCGATGCAATCGCCGCCTGTGGCGCGACAAGCTGGGTCAGATCTCGCTGGCCACCACCACCTTGTTCTGGGGCGTGTCGGGCAACCTGCGCTACATCGTGCTGGCGTGGGCCGCGGTGGCGCTGGGTTATGACACCACCAAGGCCTCGGCCCTGGTGGGGGTGGTGGCCATTGGTACCGCGGTCGGAGCGGTGTGGGCGTCGATGAAGATGCGCCTGGATCGCGCCACCGCCGTCATTCCGCTTGGCGTGGCCATGGGCGTGCTGGTGCTGGGCATGAACCTGTTGCGCGACGTTGCCTATGCGGTGCCTTTCATGATCCTCCTGGGTGGGCTGGGCGGCTTCCTGGTCGTGCCCATGAACGCCTTGCTTCAGCACCGCGGGCACAACCTGATGGGGGCGGGGCGGTCGATCGCAGTACAGAATTTCAACGAACAGGCCTGCATCCTGCTGCTGGGGGCGCTCTACGCTGGCCTGACCACAGCAGGGCTGTCCGCATACGGGGCGATCACGGCTTTCGGTGTGGTCGTGGCGCTGACCATGGTGGCGATCGGTCTGTGGCATCGGCATAACCAGCGTCACCACGCCCAGGAGCTCGACCATCTCCTTGAGATTGCACGCAACGACGCCCACCATGCCGCTTCGTTGCAGTTGCCCGCGACCGCTGCCGATCGAGCAGACGAGCGCTAACACCTCGCAACAGAATCTTTACATCCTGCTGTCGTCGGGCGGCCGTCCAGGGCCGTTGAAGAGGGGAAAGGAGACCGATATGCGAGTCACTTCCCTGATCTCTTCTGCCCGTTCTTCCGCCCGTGTCTGGCTGACTTCTCTTCTGGCGGTGGGCGCCGCGGGCGTGGCCCAGGCATCGGACGTCTACTGGTCGGTCAATGTGGACGTGCCCGTCGAGCGCCATGGCCGCATCGGCACGGTGGTGTCCAACACGCCGGGCGGTGTGCACCGTGGTGGCTATCCGGTGGTGGTCACGCCAGCGCCGGTGATCGTGCATCAGCCGGCGCCTCGCCACGTGCATGCGCCGCGCCACGTGGTGTATGTGCCGGTCGCGGTGCCACCACGCCATGCCCACGGCCGGCCATACTGGGCCGGCAAGCGCCACCACCATGTGCACCACCACCATCATCATTACCGCGATGACGGCTGGCGCCATGACAAGCGCCGCAACGACTGGCGCGACGACCGCGGCGGTCGCCACCACCGTCACTGAGGCGGTCAGCGGCGGCGGGCGCCGCCCAGGATGGAGCCCAGCACGCCGCGAATGATCTCTCGCCCCACCGTCGAGCCGATGGTGCGGGCTGCGGATTTGGCCAATGTTTCCAGCACCGAGTCGCTGCGGCTGGCCGGGGCGCGTGCCGGTTGGGCGCTGCCGCTGCGGCCGCGGCCGCCCAGGGCCTGCTCGGCCTCGTCCAGCATGCTGCCGCCTGGCCGGGCGGGCGCCTGCGTGGTCGCTTGAGCAGCAGCCTGTCGCGACTCGGTGGCTGCCTTCAGGCGTTCGTAGGCCGATTCGCGGTCCAGCGGGGTGTCGTAGACCCCTGCCACGAGGGACTGGCGCAACAGCTTCTGCCGCTGCTCGGCCGTGATCGGCCCGATCTGGCTGCCCGGGGGAAGCACGTACACCCGTTCGGTCACGCCCGGGCGGCCTTTTTCGTCCTGCAGACTGACCAGGGCCTCGCCCACCCCCAGTTCGGTGATGGCCGCGCCCAGATCCAGCGCAGGGTTGGGCCGCATCGTGTCCGCTGCGGCCTTCACGGCTTTCTGATCACGCGGCGAGAAGGCGCGCAGCGCGTGCTGCACCCGGTTGCCCAGCTGGCCCAGCACCGTGTCGGGCACATCCATCGGGTTCTGCGTCACGAAATAGACCCCGACACCCTTGGAACGGACCAGGCGCACGACCAGTTCGATGCGCTCGACCAGTGCCGTTGGGGCGTCCTTGAACAACAGGTGGGCCTCGTCGAAGAAGAACACCAGCTTGGGCTTGTCGAGATCGCCCACCTCGGGCAGCGTCTCGAACAGCTCCGACAGCATCCACAGCAGGAAGGTGGCGTACAGCCGTGGGGCGTTCATCAGCTTGTCGGCGGCCAGGATGTTGATCACCCCTCGGCCATCGACCGTCTGGATGAAGTCCTGGATGTCGAGCATGGGCTCGCCAAAGAACTTGTCGCCGCCTTGCTCTTCGATTTGCAGCAGACCGCGCTGGATGGCGCCCACGCTGGCCGGGCTGATGTTGCCGTACTCGGTGGTGAACGACTTGGCGTTGTCGCCCACATGCTGCAGCATGGCGCGCAGGTCTTTCAGGTCCAGCAGCAGCAGGCCCTGGTCGTCGGCCACACGGAAGACGAGTTGCAACACACCCTGCTGGGTGTCGTTGAGCCCCAGCATGCGCGCCAGCAGCAGCGGGCCCATGTCGGAGACGGTGGCGCGCACCGGGTGGCCCTGTTCGCCGAACACGTCCCACAGCGTCGTGGGGCAGGCCACCGGCTCGGGCGTCGGCAGACCGCGCTCGGCCAGGATGGCGGCCATCTTGCTGCCCACCGTGCCGAGCTGCGAGATGCCGGTCAGGTCGCCCTTGACGTCGGCCATGAACACGGGCACACCCCTTGCCGACAGCTGTTCGGCCAGCGTCTGCAGCGTGATGGTCTTGCCCGTGCCCGTTGCGCCGGTGATCAGGCCGTGCCGATTGGCAAAGCCGGGCAGCAGGTGACACACGGTGTCGCCGTGGCGGGCGAGTGCGATGGGGTCGGCCATGGGGGCGGGCTCCAGTTCGGGGCGCAAGGGTAAAATCGAAGTATCCCTCAGTTTGTCTGGAGCAAGACGCCATGGCCGGTCATTCCAAATGGGCCAACATCCAACACCGTAAAGGCCGCCAGGACGAGAAGCGCGGCAAGATCTGGACGCGGCTCACCCGTGAAATCATCGTGGCTGCCCGTCAGGGCGGCGGCGATGTCGCGATGAACCCGCGCCTGCGCCTGGCCATCGACAAGGCCAAGGCCGCCAACATGCCGGCCGACAACATCAAGCGCAACATCGACAAGGCCACGGGCAACCTTGATGGCGTCACGTACGAGGAAATCCGCTACGAAGGCTACGGCATTGGCGGTGCGGCCATCATCGTCGACTGCATGACGGACAACCGCGTGCGCACGGTGGCCGAGGTGCGCCACGCGTTTTCTAAGCATGGCGGCAACCTGGGCACAGAAGGCTCGGTGGCGTTCCAGTTCAAACACGTGGGCCAGTTTCTGTTTGCGCCCGGCGCCAGCGAGGACAAGGTCATGGAAGTGGCCCTGGAAGCCGGTGCCGAAGACGTGCTGTCGCACGAAGACGGCTCGATCGAAGTGCTCAGTGCACCGGCCGATTTCGAAGCCGTGAAGCACGCGCTGGAAGGCGCTGGCCTGGCGCCCGAGATGGCCGAAGTGACCATGCGTGCCGAGAACACCATCGAACTGACGGGCGACGACGCCGCACGCATGCAGAAGCTGCTGGACGTGCTGGAAGACCTGGACGACGTTCAGGACGTCTTCCACAACGCCGAACTCAACTGATTGTCTTTCCCATGAACATCCTTGTCATCGGTTCGGGCGGCCGCGAGCATGCCCTGGCCTGGAAACTGGCCCAGTCCCCCAAGGCCCAGAAGGTCTATGTGGCGCCGGGCAATGGCGGCACGGCGCGCGATCCGCGCCTGGTCAATGTGCCGATCACCGATGTGAAGGCGCTGGCCGACTTTGCCGAGTCCAACAAGATCGCGCTGACGGTGGTTGGCCCCGAGGCCCCGCTGGCCGCCGGCGTGGTCGATGAGTTCCGCGCTCGCGGTCTGCGCATCTTCGGCCCCACGAAGAAGGCCGCGCAGCTCGAGAGCTCCAAGGCCTTTGCCAAGGACTTCATGAAGCGCCATGGCATTCCCACGGCCTTCTACGAGACCTTCACCGAGGCCGACAAGGCCCACGCCTATGTGGACGCCAAGGGGGCGCCCATCGTGATCAAGGCCGATGGCCTGGCTGCGGGCAAGGGTGTGGTCGTCGCGATGACGCTGCAGGAAGCGCACGAGGCCATCGACTGGATGCTGCTGGACAACAAGCTGGGCGTGCAGCACAACGACGGCGGCGCCCGCATCGTGGTCGAAGAGTTTCTGGCCGGCGAAGAGGCCAGTTTCATTGTGATGTCCGACGGCAAGAACGTGACCGTGCTGGCCACCAGCCAGGATCACAAGCGCCTGCTGGACGCCGATGCCGGCCCCAACACCGGCGGCATGGGCGCTTACTCGCCCGCGCCGGTGGTCACGCCCAATGTGCATGCCAAGGCCATGCAGGAGATCATCCTGCCCACGCTGGATGGCATGGCCAAGGATGGCATCCCCTTCACCGGCTTCCTCTATGCCGGCTTGATGATCGACGCGCAGGGCAATCCCAAGACGCTGGAGTTCAACTGCCGCATGGGCGACCCGGAAACCCAGCCCATCATGATGCGCCTCAAGAGCGACCTGATTGATGTGTTCATGCACGCCACCGATGGCACGCTGGACCAGATCGAGCTGCAATGGGATCGCCGCTTTGCGCTGGGCGTGGTGCTGGCCGCTGGCGGCTACCCGCTCGACCCGAAGAAGGGTGACGTGATCACCGGGCTGCCGGCCGACGCCGAAGACGCCATGGTGTTCCACGCCGGCACCACCATGGGTGACGACGGCCAGGTGCGCACCAGCGGGGGCCGTGTGCTGTGCGTGACGGCACTGGGCGACTCGGCCCGTCTGGCGCAACAGCGCGCCTACGAGTACATGCGCGGCATTGCGTTCGACGGCATGCAGTTCCGCACGGACATCGGCTGGCGCGCCATCAAGGGCCGCTGATACAGGAGCGCAGGATGGACACTCAGGCGGTTCGCAACTACCTGCTCGGTCTTCAAGACCGCATCGTCTCGGCCTTCGAGGCCGAAGACGGCACGCCATTCGTGCGCGACGCGTGGGTGCGCGGGCCGCACGAGCGGCTGCAGGGTGATGGTTGCTCACGCCTGGTGGAGGAGGGCGGCGTGCTGGAGCGTGGCGGCTGCAATTTCTCCCACGTCAAGGGGCCGCAACTGCCCCCGTCGGCCACACAGCATCGGCCCGAGTTGTCGGGCTTGCCGTTTGAGGCCATGGGCGTGTCGCTCGTGTTTCACCCGCGCAACCCGTATGCGCCCACCGTGCACATGAACGTGCGCATGTTGGCCGCGCACAAACCCGACGGCAGCGTGGTGGCCTGGTTCGGCGGCGGCATGGACCTCACGCCCTACTACGGCTTTGAAGAGGATGCTCGGCACTTCCACGCCGCCTGCCGCGATGCGCTCGCGCCCATCGATGCGGCGCTGTACCCACGCTACAAGGCCTGGTGCGACGAGTACTTCTTTCTCAAGCACCGCAACGAGGCCCGCGGTGTGGGGGGCATCTTCTTTGACGATGTGTCCGAGTTGGGTTTCGAAGGGGGCTTCGGCCTGATCCAGTCGGTGGGCGACGCCTTCACCGGCGCCTACCTGCCCATCCTTCAACGCCGTCGCGAGACGCCTTATGGCGACCGCGAGCGCGATTTTCAGGCCTATCGGCGCGGCCGCTACGTCGAGTTCAACCTGGTGTGGGACCGCGGCACGCTCTTCGGCCTGCAATCTGGCGGCCGTACCGAGAGCATCCTGATGTCGATGCCGCCCATCGTGAAGTGGCGCTACGACTGGCATCCCGAGCCCGGCAGCGCCGAGGCCCGCCTGTACTCCGACTTCCTTCCTGCGCGTGACTGGCTCTGACGCCGTGCCGGCTGGCTCCGCTGCGCGGCCGCGCCGCATCGGCATGATGGGGGGCAGCTTCGACCCCGTCCATGTGGCCCATGTGGCGCTGGCCGAGACCGCCTTGCGCCATCTGGCGCTGGACGAAGTGCGCTGGATCCCGGTGGGCCAGGCCTGGCAGAAGGCGCGGCAGCTGGCCCCGGGCGCCGATCGTCTGGCCATGGTACAGGCCGCGATCGCGCACGAGCCACGCTTTGTGCTGGATGACTGCGAGGTGCGCCGTGAGGGGCCGTCTTACACGATCGACACCGTGCGCGCCTTGCAGTCGCGTTGGCCCGAGGCCGAATGGGCCATGATCATCGGGCAGGACCAGTACGCGAACCTGCCCACCTGGCATGGCTGGGAAGAGTTGCTGGACCGTGTGACCCTGGCCGTAGCCTGCCGGGGCGACGCCCAGCCCCAGGCACCGGCCGCCCTCCAGCAGCGCGCCCACCGCGCCGTGCGCCTGCCTTTGCCACCGTATCACGTGTCATCTACCGACATCCGGAGCCGCCTGGCCCAGGGTGTCGCACCCTCCACCCTGGTGCCTGCGCTGGTTCCCGAGCCGGTCGCGCGCTATATTGCCACCCATCAACTCTACGCCGCTGGCGCCCCCCGCTGAATGGACATCCGTAAACTGCAACGTGCCATCGTCGATGGCCTGGAAGACGTCAAGGCCCAGGACATCGCGGTCTTCAACACCGAACACCTGTCGCCGCTCTTCGAGCGCGTGGTCGTGGCAACGGGTAACTCCAACCGGCAGACCAAGGCCCTGGCCGCCAGCGTGCGCGACGCCGTCAAGAAGGCGGGCTTCCAGATCATGCGCACCGAGGGCGAGGACAATGGTGAGTGGATCATCGTCGACTGTGCGGCAGCCGTGGTGCACATCATGCAGCCCGCCATCCGCCAGTACTACCAGCTCGAAGAGATCTGGGGCGAGAAGCCGGTGGCCATCCAGCGCAAGAACACCCGCACCGGTCTGGTGAAGGCCTCCGAGCCGATGGACGAGGCCCCCGAGGCTGAACCCGCGCCCCGCAAGGCGGCTGGCAAGACCACGGCCGCACGCAAGGCAGCGACCACGCAGCCCAAGGCGGCCGCCAAGAAAGTGGCGGCGAAGAAGGCCGTGGCCAAGAAGGCCGCCAGCCGCAACGCTGCTGCAGAGACCCCTGCCAAGCCGGTGGCTGCCAAGAAAGTGGCCGTGAAGAAGGTTGCTGCCAAGAAGGTCGCCGCCAAGAAGGTGGTGGCGAAGACCGCCGGTAGCAAGGCGCCCGCCCGCAAGGTGGCAGCCAAGAAGGCCGTGCAGAAGCTGGTGGTGAACGCGCCGGCCGCCAAGAAGGCGCCGGCACGCAAGGCGGCGCCCAAGCCGGCTGTGAAAACCGCAGCCAAGCCAGCAGCCAAACCCGCCCCAGCGCGTAAGGTGGCGGCAAAGAAGGCCCCGGCTCGCAAGACCGCGCGCTGAGCACAGGCGGGGCGCTGCCTGTGAAGTGCACCGTGCTGACCATCGGCCAGCGCCTGCCAGCCTGGGCGGAAACCGCATGTGAGGACTACCTCAAGCGCTTTCCGCCGGACTGGAAGGTGGAGGTCAAGGCCGTCAAGGCCGAGCCGCGTGAGGGCAAGCCGGTGGCGGCCATCATGCAGGCCGAGGCCGCCCGCATGGAGGCGGCCTTGCCCAAGGGTGTGCGCCGCGTCATCCTGGATGAGCGCGGCAGCCGCCTGACCAGCGTGCAACTCGCCGACCGCACGAGCGCGTGGGAGCACGATGGCCGTGATGTGGCGCTGATCATTGGCGGTGCCGACGGGATCGATCCGGCCTTCAAGCAGACCGCCGACGAGGCCCTCCGCCTGTCGGACATGACGCTGCCCCATGCGCTGGCACGCGTGCTGCTGCTGGAGCAGCTCTACCGGGCCTGGTCGTTGCGGCACAACCATCCCTATCACCGTGCGTGAGGCCTCCTCTTGACCGACCTGCCGCCCTCGCCACGTGAACTGGCCAACCAGACCGGGCAGCCGTGGCTGTACCTGGCCTCTCAAAGCCCGCGTCGCCGCCAGTTGCTGGACCAGCTTGGCGTGCGCCACACCCTGCTGTTGCCCGATGACGGGGAGGACGCCGAGGCCCTGGAGGCCGAGCGTCCGGGCGAATCGCCTGAGGACTACGTTCAGCGCGTGACCATGGCCAAGTGGCATGCCGCGATGAGCCGCCTGCAGCGGCGTCACATGGCCGCCCCTGATGCGTGGCCCATGGGCCCGGTGCTGTGCGCCGACACGACGGTGGCGCTGGACCAGGCCATCCTGGGCAAGCCGCGCGATGCGGCCGAGGCGCAGCAGATGCTGAGCCGATTGTCGGGCCGGGTGCACCGCGTGCTCACGGCGGTGTGCGTGCATGGGCAGCTTCGTTTGAGTCGGTCACAGGTGCACTGGCGCGCGCTGGACGGCGCCGAGATCGCCCGCTACGTCGACAGCGGCGAGCCGTTCGGCAAGGCGGGGGCTTATGCCATCCAGGGCCGCTCCGGTGCCTGGACCGCCCACATCGACGGCAGCTACAGCGGCATCATGGGCCTGCCGCTCTTCGAGACGGCCGAGCTGCTCAAGCCCCTGGGCTGGCAGTTCTGAGCACAGACCGCCGCATGACCATGCCCCGCGATGCCACTGCTTCACCCCTGACGGTCCTGCTGGTGGGCGCATCCGGCCTTGTGGGCCGCCAAGCCTTGCTGCAACTGCTGGCCGATCCGGCCGTGGGCGAGGTGCGGGTGTGGCTGCGACGGCCGCTCACGCCGGCCGGCCTGCTCGGTTCGGCCCAGGTGCCCGGCATGGACAAGCTGCGCATGCTGCAGGTCGACTTCACCCAAATGGCCCAGCACGCCCATACGCTCGAAGGTGTCGATTGGGTGATCTGCACACTGGGCACCACCATCCGGCAGGCGGGTTCGCAAGCTGCGTTCCGGCAGGTCGACCACGATTACCCGCTTGCGCTGGCAAAGCTGGCCCAGTTGGCCGGCGTGCGCGCCTTCGGGCTGGTGAGCGCGGTGGGGGCTGATCCGCGCTCGCGCGTGTTCTACAACCGCGTCAAGGGCGAGCTGGAGACAGCGCTTCGGGGGCTGGGCCTGCCCCACGTCACCGTGGTGCGGCCGTCGCTGCTGGCGGGCGATCGGGCCGAGTTCCGCATGGGCGAGCGCCTGGGGCTGTGTTTCGGCTTTCTGATGCCGCCGGCTTACCGACCCGTTCAGGCCTGGCAGGTGGCAGCTGGGCTCATCCATGGCCTGAAGCAGCACTTGCCTGGCTGGCAGGTGATCGACAACGTGCGCTTGCGAGCCATGCGCTAAATTGCACTCCACCATGCTCCATTCGCAAGACATCCTCATCAACTGGACCCCGCAGGAAACGCGGGTGGCCATCATCGAAAGCGGCGCCGTTCAGGAGCTGCATGTCGAGCGCACGCTCGAGCGCGGGCTCGTGGGCAACATCTACGTGGGCAAGGTGGTGCGCGTGCTGCCGGGCATGCAGTCCGCGTTCATCGACATCGGCCTGGAGCGCGCCGCGTTCCTGCATGTGGCCGACCTGCACCGCGAAGCCATGGGTAGCAAGGGCCATGCTCGCAGCGCCGACACCCAGGTACCCATCGAGAAGCGCGTGCATGAAGGCCTGGCGCTGATGGTGCAGGTCATCAAGGACCCGATCGGCACCAAGGGCGCACGTCTGTCGACGCAGATCAGCGTGGCGGGCCGACAGCTGGTGTTCCTGCCCCAGGATGACCACATCGGCATCTCGCAGAAGATCGGCTCGCCCGAGCTGCGCGACCAGTTGCGCGCGCGCATGATGACCTTGCTGGGCGAGGCCGACAACCGCGAAGGCCGCACCCGCTCGGGCGGCTTCATCCTGCGCACCAATGCCGAAGACGCGACCGATGCCGAACTGGCCGGCGACATCGATTACCTGCGCAAGACCTGGGCGGCCATCCGCGAACAGGGCCTGAAGTCACCCCCTGGCACCTTGCTGTATCAGGAACTGAACCTGGCGCAGCGCGTGTTGCGGGATCTGGTCAACGAACAGGTGCAGACCATCCGCATCGACTCGCTGGCGCAGTACGACACCCTGAAGGCCTTCGGCGAGGTGTACACGCCTTCGGCCGTGGCCCGGCTGGCCCATTACAAGGGCGAGCGCCCCATCTTCGACCTCTACAACGTCGACACCGAGATCCAGCGTGCGCTGGCGCGGCGTGTGGAGCTCAAGTCCGGTGGCTACCTGATCGTGGACCAGACCGAGGCGCTCACCACCATCGACGTCAATACTGGCGGGTATGTGGGTGCGCGCAACTTCGACGACACCATCTACAAGACCAACCTCGAAGCGGCACAGGCCATTGCCCGCCAACTGCGTCTGCGCAACCTGGGCGGCATCATCATCATCGACTTCATCGACATGTTGCGCGAAGACCATCGCGACAACGTGCTGGCCGAGTTGCGCAAGCAGTTGCAGCGCGACCGCACCAAGGTGACGGTCAGCGGCTTCTCCAGCCTCGGCTTGGTCGAGATGACGCGCAAGCGCACGCGCGAGTCGCTGGCGCACATGCTGTGCGAGCCGTGCCCCACTTGCGAAGGCCGCGGTCAGGTGCGCACAGCGCGCACCGTCTGCTACGACATTCTGCGCGAGATCCTGCGCGAGGCCCGCCAGTTCAGCCCGCGCGAGTTCCGGGTGGTGGCCAGCGCCACCGTGGTCGAGATGCTGCTCGATGAAGAAAGCGCCCATCTCGCGGGCTTGAGCGATTTCATTGGCAAGCCCATCTCACTGCAGGCCGAGCCCACCATGTCCCCCGAGCAGTACGACATCGTGCTGCTGTGACGCGACGCTTTACATTGCTTGACCTAATTCCCAAAGGGTTGAGGGCTTCGGGCGGGAACTTCGCGCTTTACAACGGCACAATTCCGACTGTCTGGTTTTGTTTCCAGCCTTTGTCATCCACCATGTCCTTTCGCGTTGATCGTCGCCGTTCCCTGCAACAACTCGGTCTGGGCCTCATGGCCGCAGGCGTGGGTTCGGCCGTGCCGCTCGGTGTGGCGCACGCGCAGTTCCGCGTCGAGATTGCGGGCGTAGGTGCGACGCGCATTCCGGTCGCGGTCGCGCCGTTCCGCGGCGAGGACCGTTCGCCTCAGCCCGTCTCGGCCATCATCCGCGCCAACCTTGAGCGCTCAGGGCTGTTTCGCCTGGTCGATGCCAGCGGCGAGCGTCTGGACGAGGCGGCTCGGCCCGCGCTGGCCGACTGGCGTGCGCGGTCGGTGGATGCGCTGGCTGCCGGGTCGGTGGGCGGCCTGGCCGACGGCCGCTATGACGTGCGCTACCAGTTGTGGGACGTGCTCAAGCAGCAAGGCATGGGCGGGCACAGCCTCGTTGTGCCGGCAGGTGACCTGCGTCTGGCGGCACACCGGATCTCTGACGAGATCTTCGAGAAGCTCACAGGCGAGAAAGGGGTGTTCGCCACGCGCATCGCCTACGTGAGCAAGGTGCGCAATCGCCACACGCTGTTCGTGGCCGATTCGGACGGCGAAGGCGCCCAGGCCGCACTGACCAGCGTGCAGCCCATCATCTCGCCGGCTTGGGCACCGGATGGCCGACAGCTGGCGTACGTCAGTTTCGAGACGGGCAAGGCCAACGTCATCGTGCAGGACGTCTTTTCAGGGCGTCGCCGCGTCGTGGCCGGTTTCCGCGGCACCAACAGCGCGCCGGCGTGGTCGCCGGACGGCCGTCAGCTGGTGGTGACGCTCAGCCGCGACGGCGGCTCTCAGCTCTACCTCATTGGCGCCGACGGCGAAGGCCTGCGCCGGCTCACGCAAAGCAATTCGATCGACACCGAGGCGACGTGGGCCCCGAACGGTGCGAGCATCTACTTCGTCAGCGACCGCGGGGGCGGCCCTCAGATCTACCAGGTGCCCGTGCAGGGCGGCGCGGTGCGGCGCGTGACATTCCAGGGCGGCTACAACATCAGCCCGGCCATCAGCCCGGACGGCCGCTGGATGACGTACATCGGACAGGTTGACGGCGGCGCGTTCCGCGTCCACCTGATGGAGCTGGCCAATGGGCAGGTCAAGGTGCTGACCGATACCCGCGATGACGAGCGCCCCAGCTTCGCACCCAACAGCCGGCTGATCATCTATGCCACGCGAGCCCAGGGCCGCGACGTGCTGATGACCACCACGTTGGACGGCCGCATCAAGGCGCGTCTGGCCACCGCCGCCGCAGATGTGCGAGAGCCCGTATGGGGCCCGTTCATCACCGCGCCGCGTTGATCCTGTTGTTTCCCGTGCCCGGGCGTCGCCCGATTTGTTTTCATTGACCAACCGGAGGCTTACAGCCATGACCATGACCCGTTCGCAATCTGTCCTGTCTTCCCGTTCGCTGGCCCTGGGCGTGCTCGCCGCGGCAGCACTGGCACTGGCCGGCTGCGGATCACGCGTCAAGCTCGACGACAAGGCATCGGGCGCCGCGCCCATCACGTCGGCTGCACCGGGCGAGGGAGCCGGCGCTGGCGGCGTCGCCTCCAGCAATGTGGCCCCCGTGGTGGTCGCCCCGGATGCGAACGACGCCGCGGCCAGCAACATCGCGCGCATTGTCTACTTCGATTTCGACAGCTTCCTGGTGAAGGACGAATTCCGTCCGGTGGTGGAGGCGCATGCCCGTCGCATGAACGCTGCGCGCGACACCCGCATCGTGATCGAAGGCCATACCGACGAGCGTGGCGGGCGCGAATACAACCTGGCGCTCGGCCAACGTCGCGCAGAAGCCGTGCAGCGTTCCCTGACGCTGCTGGGCGTGTCTGCCGAGCGCATCGAAGCGGTCAGCTTCGGGGAAGAGCGCCCCGCCGCGACCGGCAGCGACGAGTCGGCCTGGTCGCAGAACCGTCGCGCCGAGATCAAGGACCGTTGACGCGCTAGAGTGTCACCGTGTCGCTTGCTGGAGCCCTCATGTCCCTGAACCGATCGTTCCCGTCTCGCTGGCCTGTGCTGGCCATTCTCAGCGCTGCGCTGGCGGGCCCGTTGTGCGCCCACGCTGCACTGTTTGGTGACGATGAGGCGCGCCGGGCGATCCTGCAGCTGCGTGAGCAGCGCAGCAAGGACAACGAGGCCCAGCAAGCCCGCATGGAAGAGCTGAGCCGCCAGGTCGACCAGCTCAAGCGCAGCCTGCTCGACATGCACACGCAGATCGAGCAACTGCGGCTGGATCTGGCTCGCCAGCGCGGTCAGGAAGAGGTGCTGCAACGCGAGTTGTCGGAGATGCAGCGCCGCCAGACCGACCTTCAGGGCGCGCTGGATGAGCGTGTGCGCCGGTTGGAGCCACAGCCGGTCACACTTGACGGGCAGACCTTCCAGGTCGAACCCGATGAGAAGCGGGGCTTCGATGAGGCCATCGCGCGCATGCGTGCCAGCGATTTCGCGGCGGCCGCTGTGGCGCTGAACAACCTGCTCAAGCGCTACCCGAACACAGGCTACCGCCACAGCGCCCACTACTGGTTGGGCAACGCTCACTACGGTCTGCGCGACTACAACGCAGCCATTCAGGCGTTCCGACTCGTGGTCGACGGCGCGCCCGAGCACCCGCGGGCGCCGGAAGCATTGCTCTCGGTGGCCAACTGCCAGGTCGAACTGAAGGACACCGCGGGCGCCCGGCGTACGCTGGAGCAGTTGGTCAAGCAGTATCCCCGCAGCGAGGCGGCGCAGGCCGCCCGCGACCGGTTGCTGACGATGGCTGCCCCTGCTGCGCCCGCGAGGGCGGCGGCCAAGGCTCCGGCTCGGCCTGCTGCGGCCAGCAAGGCGCGATGAGCGCCAGCGCCACGGCGCAGGCCGAAGAAGGGCCGGCCCTCTTGGAAGCAGACCGGCAAGCAGACCGCCGTTTCGGCGGTTTGCTGCGTTTGCACGGGCCGCGCGGCTATGCGCGACTGCGCGGGGCACGCGTGGCGGTCGTGGGGGTCGGAGGCGTGGGATCGTGGGCGGTCGAAGCGCTGGCCCGCAGCGGGGTGGCCCGCCTGGTGCTGATCGACCTCGATCAAGTGGCTGAGTCCAACATCAATCGGCAGATCCAGGCACTGGACGCCACCGTGGGCATGGCCAAGGTCGAAGCGCTGCGCCAGCGCATCGCGGGCATCCACCCCGGCTGCGACGTACACCCCATCGAAGACTTTCTCGACGAGGGCAACATCGCCATGCTGCTTCAGGCAGAGTCACTCGATGGCGTGCTCGACTGCTGCGACCAGGTGCGCGCCAAGGCGGCCATGGCTGCCTGGGGGCTGGCCCATGGCCGTCCGGTGGTCAGCGTGGGGGCGGCCGGGGGCAAGCTCTCGCCTCACCATGTGGAGGTGGCTGATCTGGCAGATGTCACGCACGACCCGCTGCTGGCCAGCGTGCGCCAGCGGTGGCGTCAGCGACATGGTGGTGCGCGCAAGGGAGCGATGGGACTGCGTTGCGTCTTTTCACGCGAGCCGGTCAGGGCTTCGCAGGAACAGGCCTGCTCCACCGAAGCGCCACGCCCCGGCATGGCACTGGCGTGCCATGGCTATGGCTCCAGCGTCATGGTGACCGCCACGTTTGGCATGGTGGCTGCTGCGCAACTGACAGACTTGATCCTGGCTTCTTGAAGGCGCTATAATCTAAGGCTTTGCGGCGGGTCGTTAGCTCAGTCGGTAGAGCAGCGGACTTTTAATCCGTTGGTCGCAGGTTCGAATCCTGCACGACCCACCAACAAACGCAAGAAGCGCCAGAAAATGGTGTATGATTGCGGTCTTCGCTGATAGCGAAGCAAACGCAGAAAGCGCAAACAGCGCCGCCTGCACTGAGGGCTCTTAGCTCAGTTGGTAGAGCAGCGGACTCTTAATCCGTTGGTCGTAGGTTCGAATCCTACAGGGCCCACCAAATTTCAAAAGGTCTGCACGCAAGTGCAGGCCTTTTTTGTTTGCCTGAGCGGGCAGCAAATCCCTCATCCCGTGCTTTTGCGCACCGCCGCAGGTCGCTGCAAGCGAACCAGCGTCTCGCGGGTCGGGCTGCGCAGCACGTGTGCCAGCGTGTGCTGGTCCAGTTCGGTGTAGAAGGCCTCGGCGGCCCCGTCCAGCACGCCCTTGAGGCCGCAACTGCCTTGCAAGACACAGGGCGGCTCGCTGCAGTCGATTGGCATGCGCCCTCGCTCGAGCGCCCGCACCACCTGGCCCAAACGGTAGGCGTCTGCCGCCTGGGCCAGCCTCACGCCGCCGCCCTTGCCCCGCACGTTCAGCAGCCAGCCTTGCTGCCCCATGAACTGCACCACCTTGGTCAGATGGTGATGGGCCACGTCAAAGCGGCTGCTGATCTCGGCGATCGTCACCGTGTGGCTCGGCTCGACGGTGCCCAGGTACATCAGCACCCGCAGGCCAAGGTCGGTGAAGCGCGTGAGCTGCATCAGGTGTCAGACGGCGTGAAACACGTTCGCAGGATACGTCAGGCTGTGGCCACGCCACCCGTGCCGAATGCCTCGGCGTGAATGCGCTCGGCCGGGATGCCGCGTGCGCGCAGGGCGCCCATCTGCTCGACCATGAAGGCAGCCGGACCGCAGACATGGCAGTCGGCGTCGTGGGGCAACCAATCCGCGCCGGGTAGCGCCTCTAGGTTCAGCCGACCATACGCATCCGGGACGGGCAGGCCGGCTTGGGGCGCTGCCTGTTCGTGGACGAACCAGGCCTTGGCGTCACGCAGCGCACCCGTGCGCCGGCGCACCTCGTCTGCGAACGCCTGCACGCCCGCGTGGCGGGCCGCATGCAGAAACCGCACGACGCGGTGCGGTGCCGTGGCCTGCAGGTGCGCCAACATGGCCATCATCGGGGTGATGCCCACCCCGGCGCTGATCAGCACCACAGGCGAGGAGCTGGACTCGTCCAGGTAGAAGGCGCCTGCAGGGGGAGAGACCTCCAGACAGTCGCCCTCGTGGAGCCGGTCGTGGAGGTGCTGCGAGACCATGCCTGCCGGGCAGGTCGGGCCCGCTTGCTCGCGCTTGACCGAGATGCGCAGATGGTCCTGCCCGGGCGCGGCAGACAGGCTGTATTGCCGAGGCTGGCGATAGCCAAGCTCCGGCACCACCGCCCGCACGGACACGAACTGGCCGGCTCGGTAAGCAGGCACCGGCCCGCCGTCGGCCGGCACCAGCTCGAACGAGGTGATCTCGCTTCCCTCCGGCTGCTTGTGACGTACGCGGAAGGTGCGCCATCCGGTCCACCCGCCGGGCCGGCTTGCCGCATCGTTGTACAGCGCCTGCTCCATGCCGATGAGCAAGCGGGCCAGTTGGTCGTAGGCGGCGGCCCAGGCCTGCAGCAATGCCGGGGTGGCCGCCTCGCCCATGACCTCACCGATCGACGCCAGCAGATGGCGGCCCACGATGGCGTAGTGCTCCTCGCGGACGCCCAGGCTGACGTGCTTGGACGCGATGTGGCGCAAGGCCGGCGTCAGGGCTTCGGGTGCGTCGATGTGGGTGGCGTAGGCGCCCACTGCCATGGCCAGTGCCTGTTGCTGCGTGCCGCTGCGTTGATGGCCTTGGTTGAATACCTCACGCAACTCGGGGTTGTGGGTGAACATGCGTGCGTAGAAGTGGCGGGTCAGCGCTTCGCCGTGGGTCTGCAGCACCGGGGCGGTGGCCTTGATCTGCGCGCGGGTGGCGGCATCCAGCATGGGGAACTCCTGAGGTGATTTGAAAGATGCATGTTAAATGCATATTTATGGCCTGGTGTGTGCCGGGGCTTTGTGGGGGGCTCTCCGGCCGGTACGTGTCGGGTCAACATCAGGGCGCACCCGCATTGCACGTCGGGCGACTTGGCCGCAAAGCCCGATGGTTGCTGGTTTTTCTTGCGATCGAGATGCGCGACCCGCCTTGAAAACCCTTGCAGCGGATGCACAATAAGGGGCCCGGTTCTGCGGGTGCATCCAGAAATTCATCTTCATGAACAAGACCGACCTCATTCTGCGTTTGGCTGAGCAGCATGAACTGTCCAAGGCCGAAGCCGGCCGCATCCTGGACACGCTGCTGGATACCGTGGTGACCGCGGTGAAGAAGGGCGACGCCGTGACCATTCCCGGTTTCGGCACCTTCAAGCAGCACGCCCGTGCCGCCCGCACCGGCGTGAACCCGTCGACGGGCGAGAAGATCAAGATCGCTGCAGCCAAGCTGCCGAAGTTCTCGCCGGGCGCCACGTTCAAGGCTGCTGTCGACCCCAAAGCTGCAGCCAAGAAGGCCGGTGCCAAGGCTGCGGCCAAGCCCGCCGCCAAGAAGGCTGCCAAGCCCGCTGCCAAGAAGGCCAAGAAGGCCTGATGGCGGCTGTGCAGCGGGGCGTCAGGCCCGCGCTGCCCCGTCGGCATGTCCCGCAAGGGGCATGCCGATTTTTCTTTGGCTCGCTTGTCGACGGCGCTCAGTCACAAGTTTGCCGTGCACGCCCGGTCACGCGGGCGATCGTGGCGACCAGCTCACGGATGTCGAACGGTTTGCTGACGAAGGCGTCCATGCCGGCTTCCGCGCAGCGCTGTTGGTCCTCAGGGCGTGCATTGGCCGTCATGGCGATGACCGGCAGGTTGCGCCATGGCGCGTGCGCGCGGATGCGTCGCACCGCACTCAGACCATCCAGATCCGGCATCTGCAGATCCATCAGCACACAGTCAAACGTCTGAGCGGCCAGCGCGTCCAGCGCGGCCTGGCCCGTGGGCACGATGTGCAGCACGGCGCCCACCTGCTCCAGAACGCTGCGCGCCAGGATCTGGTTGAGTTCGTTGTCTTCGGCAAGCAGCACGCGCAGACCCTGCAGCTGAGCTGCCTCGCCCAGTTGTTCCCATGAGCGTACGTTGGCGCTGGGGGGCTCCACCTCGGCAGGCTTGTCAAAGCAGGCCGTGAACCAGAACGTGCTGCCCTGGCCGGGAGCGCTGTCGACGCCCACTTCGCCGCCCATCAACCCGGCCAGGCGTTTGCAGATGGCCAGGCCCAGCCCGGTGCCGCCGAAGCGCCGCGTGGTGGAGCTGTCGGCCTGCTCGAACGCGTGGAAGAGGCGCCGGCGGGTGTCGTCGTCCATGCCGATGCCGGTGTCCTGTACCCGTACCTCCAGCACCCGCTGGGTGGGCAGGTCTGCCACCATGCGTGCGTGCACCGTGATCTGTCCTTGCTGCGTGAACTTGATGGCGTTGTTGACGTAGTTGAGCAGGATCTGCTCGACGCGCAGCGGATCACCCATCAAAGGGCCCGTGGCATCGGCGTCCAGCAGGAAGCGCAACTCCAGGCCTTTGCCGTGGGCCGCATCGCTGGTCTGCGCCTCCACCGAGCGGCAGACCGCGCCGAGGTCGAACCCCACGCGCTCCAGCTCGAGTTTGCCGGCCTCGATCTTGGACATGTCGAGGATGTCGTTGATCAGGCGTAGCAGCTGTTTGCCGGCCAACTGGATCTTGCCGAGGTAGGCGTCCTGTGCCGGATCGTGGTTGCTCAGCCTTGCCAGCTGGGCGAAGCCGATCACCCCATTGAGCGGTGTGCGGATCTCGTGGCTCATGTTGGCGAGAAATTCGCTCTTGGCCTGGTTGGCTGCCTCGGCGGCAGCCTTGGCACGACTGAGCTCGAAGGTGCGCGCGGCCACCCGTGCTTCCAGTTCGGCCTCGCGCTTGCGGAGCAGCCGCTCGACGACGATCAACCGATCGCGCTCTTCCAGCAGATAGGACTGGCGCACGAAGGCCATGCAGCTGACGATCAGGCTGCCGGCAATGATGCTGACCTGGGCGCTGGCCGGCAGGGCGCTGGAGGTGGTGGCCAGCACGATGCCGCCGGCGGCCAGCAGCACCAGCATCAACGGCAGCAGCCGCAGCAGGCCTTCACAGCGGCGGTCCCAGCGGGCGTCATCCAGCGCGTCGAGCCGATAGTGGCGGATGCCCCAGCCCAGCACGATGGCGGCCACTGAGAAGCCCTGATTGATCCAGCCGCCGATGCGGATGCTGCCATGCAGGAAGTTCAGGTTCCAGGCGCCCCAGCACAGCGTGAGCATCAGGGTGGCGGCGGGCAGCAGCCAGGCCCGCCAGTCGGGCGCGGCCCGCAGCGTGAGGACGAGGATGATGGCCAGACAGGTCGGGGCCATCAGCGCCACGGGGTAGGCGGCCAGCACGGCCATCTGCAGCGGGCTGTGGGTGCCCTGGCTGGGCAGGAAGAGCGCCAGCGAGGCGGCCACAATGGCGCCGACCATGGCCAGCGCATCGAGCCGCGCGGTGCGCCAGGCGGCGGGGCTCAATCGCTGACTGCCCAGCTGCCACAGCCCGACGGCCGCGAGCGGGCCGATGGACACGAAAAAGGCGTCGGCCGGTGAAGGGAAGGGCAGCCAGTCGGTGGCGGCCTGAACGTTCCAGGCCATCTGGCCCATGACCATGCTCAGCATCGCGGCCGCCATCCAGCCCTTGGCGTTGCGCATGCGCGCGTCCGACTCGTCACGCCAGCCCTGCGCAGCCATCAAGGCGCCGGTCAGAAAGCCGAAGGTCCAATGGGCGTTGTCGAACAACAGATCCCACGGTGGCGGGACGAAACGCACCCCTGCCAGGGCCACGGCAGTCAGCAGCAGGCAGGCAACCTGCGCACGGGCAAGGACGGATGACAGCACCCGCCCGTTATACCGCAGCGCGGTCAGTTCTTGGGATTTTCGGACCGGCGTCGTTGCGCCATTTCACGCCCCATGCCTTGAAGGTCCCAGCGGGCGATCCGGGCCTTGGCTTCAGGGTAGATGAGCGATTCTTCAAGTGCGATGTGATCGCGGTAGAGCGCCTGGAAGACGGGAATCGCCTGAGCCATCAGATCGATGTTGAACCAGTTGTAGCCCGCGGCGATGGATTCGAAGTGTGGCGCCAGCTCCAGCCAGTCCTGTTCGATCCATCCGTGATCCTGTTGCAGGCGCAGCATGTGGCGCACCAGTTCGTCGTCGCCGGAGCGGATGATGGCTGGGAAGACATGCTTCTCCTCATCCAGGTGGTGCTCCCTCGCCGGACCCATGAAGAAGTCGAAGATCTCGCGCGCCATCTGCTGGGCCTGTTGATCGTGTCCGGTCTCTTGCAGATGGGCCACGAGATCGTCCATGCGGTGCAGCATGGTCACCACCTGCTGGTGGCATTGATCCAGCACATCGAACGGCTGGAGTGGGCGAGCGGCCAGGGCGGCTTGCGCGGCGGCCGAGGAGGGGGCTTGCTGGGGGAGGACGGCAGACATGGCGGGCTCCTGAATGGGTCGGCATCGTGCGTGATGTCAGACACATTGTGGGAGCCGTCTGCCTGGCGTACTTGCGCCATATCAAGGGATGCCGTTGCGCAGGCGCGCTCAGAGAAAGCGTTCGAGCAGCTTGCGGGATGCCGGGTCGAGAGCCGCCATGTCGGGCACGACGAAGGCCAGTCCATGAGCGCTGGTGACCAGCAGGCGTCCGCCGCCGAGGCGGCGGATGTCGTCTTCACCCTTGAGCACCAGTTCGGTGCGACCCCGGTCGGTGTCTACCGTCCAGGTGCTGGGTGTCGCAAAGGTGGAGACATCCAGTAGCCGAAGGATGAGGGGCATCAGTTCGCGCGCGGTCAGCTCCTCGCTGACGAGGGACCGGTCAGGTTCCGGCAGGTCCGCCAGCCGGCCGAGCCAGGCCAGTTCGTGGCCGTCTGGGCCCACCAGCGAGAGCCCTTCCTCGGGCGCCGACAAGGGGAAGGCGCGCACAGGGGTCACGCCGGCATGGGTCTGGCCATCCGGCGTGGTGAGCACGAGGCGCCCGAAAGCGTCGCGGCTCAGGGACAGCGTGCCGACCTGCGAGGATGGATCGGCTGTGGCCGGAGAGGCGGCGAGGTCAGAGGAGGTCATGCAGCGCATCCTGTTCGGCCTTGCGGGCCTGGGCTTCGTACAGACGCCAGTAGGCGCCCTGGCGGGCCATGAGTTCGTCGTGTGGCCCGACCTCGACGACCTGGCCGCGGTCCATCACGACGAGCCGGTTGGCCTTGCGCAAGGTCGAGAGGCGGTGGGCGATGGCAATCGTGGTGCGGCCCTTGACGAGGTTGTCCAGTGCTTTCTGGATTTCCTTTTCGGTTTCGGTGTCGACGGCCGAGGTGGCTTCGTCGAGGATGAGGATGCGCGGGTTGATCAGCAGCGCCCGCGCGATGCTGATGCGCTGGCGCTCGCCGCCGGACAGGCCCTGGCCGCGTTCGCCGACCAGCGAGTCGTAGCCGTGCGGCAAGCGCAGGATGAACTCGTGTGCATGCGCGGCGCGGGCGGCGGCGATGATCTCGTCTCGGGTGGCATCTGGCTTGCCGTAGGCAATGTTCTCGGCAATCGTGCCAAAGAACAGGAAGGGCTCCTGCAGCACCAGGCCGATGTGGCGTCGGTAGTCGGCCACGCCGATGCGACGGATGTCGACGCCATCGACCTGGATGGCGCCATCGGTGACGTCGTAGAAGCGGCAGATCAGGTTGACCAGCGTGCTCTTGCCCGAGCCAGAGTGGCCGACCAGGCCGATCATCTCGCCGGGCTGGATGTCCAGGCTCAGGTTGCGGATGACGGCGCGGCTGCCGTAGCGAAAGCCGATCTCGTCCATGCGAATGCGGCCCTGCAGCGCGGGCAGCTTCACGGGCTCGGCCGGCTCGGGCACGTTCGAGACGTGATCGAGGATGTCGAACACGCGCTTGGCCCCGGCGGCGGCCTTCTGCGTGACCGAGACGATGCGGCTCATCGAATCGAGCCGGCCGTAGAAGCGCCCGATGTAGGCAATGAAGGCGGTGAGCACCCCCACCGTGATCTCGTTGCCGGCCACCAGCCAGATGCCAAAGGCCCACACCACCAGCAAGCCGATCTCGGTCAGCAAGGACACCGTGGGCGAGAACAGCGACCAGGTCTTGTTGAGGCGGTCGTTGATGGCCAGGTTGACCTGGTTGGCATGACGGAAGCGCCCCGCCTCGCGTCCCTCCTGGGCGAAGGCCTTGACCACGCGGATGCCGGGAATGGTGTCGGCCAGCACATTGGTGACCTCGCCCCAGACGCGGTCGACCTTCTCGAAGCCGGTGCGCAGGCGATCGCGCACCAGGTGGATGAGCCAGGCAATGAAGGGCAGCGGCACCAGCGTGACCAGCGCCAGCCACGGGTTGATCGACACCAGAATGGCGGCCGTCATCGCAATCATCAGCACGTCCGTGGCGAAATCGAGCGCATGCAATGAGAGGAAAACATTGATGCGGTCAGTTTCTGAGCCGATGCGGGTCATCAGGTCGCCGGTGCGCTTGCTGCCGAAGTAGTCCAGCGACAGGCCCATCAGGTGCTCGAACGTGGCGGTGCGCAGGTCGGCGCCGATGCGTTCGGACACCAGCGCCAGCAGGTAGGTGCGCGCCCAGCCCAACGCCCAGGCCACCAGCGCCGAGCCCAGCAGGCCACCGAGCAGCATGGCGACCAAGCCTTTGTCGATGGGCTGGCCGTTCTGGAAGGGGATGAGCACCTCGTCCATCAGCGGCATGGTGAGGTAGGGCGGCACGAGCGTGGCCCCCGTGGCCGCCAGCGTGAGCAGGAAGCCGGCCAACAGCTTGCCCTGATAGGGGCGTGCAAACCGCCACAGGCGCAGCAGCACCCAGGTTGATGGGGGCTTGTCGACCTCGCGGTCGCACACCGGGCAGTCCTCGCTGTCTGGCGGGAGGGCGGCCTTGCACGAGGCGCAGCGCGGGGTGTCGTCGTCCGTCAAGGGCTGGCCGGTGCGCAGGCTGTCGACCTGACGCTCGAAGGCCTCCACCAGGCGCATGACCTCGCTGTGTTGCCGCAGTGTGAAATGCCAGCTTGCCAGACGATGGCTGGCATCAAGCAGGTCGATCCGTCCCACACCGGCGTGGTCGGTGTGGGCCAGACGCAGCTCGGTGTGCAGCGGCCAGCGCTGCCATGCCGCACCTGGATGGGCGCGCGTGCACAAATGCCGGCTGGTCAGCACCAGTTCGGCGCGCGAGAAACAAAGTTGCGGGTCGAGGTCAACCGAAGCGCGGCAGGAAACGTTCTCGTCGGGAGCCAGGGTCGGGTCGGCACTGGCAAGGTCCGTATTGTCCTGATGCCCCGAGGCATCAACGGAGTGGTGATGGTGCATGCAGTGAAGACGTCCGGCGGGTGCTTTTGGTTGACGGCACCGAGCGCGCCGTGCGGCATTGTCCTCCACAGGGGTGTCCACCGGGGCGCATGAGATGAGCAAGAAGAACGACATTGCGCTGTTGCGGGTCAACTACCTGCGCGGCCCCAACATCTGGACGTACCGGCCGGTGCTCGAGGTGTGGCTGGATCTCGGCGAGCTGGAAGACCACCCCTCCAACCTGTTGCCCGGGCTGACCGAACGGCTGACCGCCATGCTGCCCGCCCTGATCGAGCACCACTGCGGCGTGGGCGAGCGGGGCGGCTTCCTCCAGCGACTGCAAGAGGGCACCTGGGCTGGACACATCCTGGAGCACGTGGTCATCGAACTGCTGAACCTCGCGGGCATGCCCACGGGCTTTGGCCAGACCCGCAGCACGACGCGCCGGGGCGTCTACCGCATGGTGTTCCGCGCGCGCGACGAACAGGTGGCGCGTGCGGCCCTGCAGGAAGGCCATGCGCTGCTGATGGCCGCGATCAACGACATGCCATTCGACGTGGCGGCGGCGGTCGAGCGGGTGCGCGAACAGATTGATGACTGCTACCTGGGCCCCTCGACCGCAGCCATCGTGGGCGCGGCGACCGATCGTGGCATCCCGCACATCCGCCTCAACGATGGCAACCTGGTTCAGCTCGGTCATGGCGCGGCGCAACGGCGTATCTGGACGGCCGAGACCGACAAGACCGGCGCCATTGCCGAGAACATCGCCGGCAACAAGGATTTGACCAAAACCTTGTTGAAGGCCTGTGGCGTCCCGGTGCCTGAAGGCGAAGTGGTGAGCAGCCCCGAGGCCGCCTGGGAGGCCGCCCAGGACATTGGCCTGCCGGTGGTGGTCAAGCCGCTGGACGGGAACCACGGACGCGGCGTCTCGCTGGAGTTGACCGAACGCGCCGACATTGAAGCGGCCTACCGCGTGGCTGAGGCCGAAGGCAGTGAGGTCATCGTCGAACGCTTCGTCCCCGGCGACGAACACCGCCTGCTGGTGGTGGGCGGCAAGGTGGTGGCGGCAGCCCGCGGCGAAAGCCTGTGGATTGTGGGCAATGGCCGCGACACCGTTCGCCAGTTGATCAATGACCAGCTCAACAGCGACCCGCGTCGCGGCGAGGCGGAAGAGTTCCCGCTCGAGACCATCGTGCTGGAGCGCGAGCCTGCGATGCGTCTGCTGCTCGAGCGTCAAGGTCTGCACGCCGAGGCCATTCCCGCTGCTCGACAGCGCGTGCTGGTGCAGCGCAATGGCAACGTCGCCATCGACTGCACCGATGACGTCCACCCCGATGTGGCGTACGCGGCCGCGCTGGCCGCCCGTGTCGTCGGTCTGGACATCGCAGGCATCGACCTGGTGGTCGAGGACATTGCCAAGCCGCTGGCGCCGCAGCGTGGCGCGGTGGTCGAGGTCAATGCCGGCCCCGGCCTGCTCATGCACCTCAAGCCGGCTGAAGGCTTGCCTCGCCCGGTGGGCAAGGCCATCGTCGATCACCTGTTCGAGCCGGAAGAAACGGGTCGCGTGCCCATCGTTGGCATCGCGGGATCGGTGGGCACCACCCAGATCGCCCGGCTCGTGGCCTGGCTGTTGCATCTGGAAGGCCGCCACGTGGGCTTGGCCTGTCGCGAGGGGCTGTTTCTCGGCACCCGGCGTGTCGAGTCGGGCAACCGCGCCAACTTCGAGTCCGGGCAGCGGCTGCTGATGAACCGCGATGTCAATGCCCTGGTCATTGAAACGTCGGCGGCCGCCATTCTTGACGACGGCCTTCCGTATGACCGTTGCCAGGTCGGCGTGGTCACTGACCTGCTGGGCGCTGAAGCGCCCGTTGCAGCGGATCTGGCCAGACATGACATCCACGAGCCGCAGCAAATGTTCAAGGTCATGCGCACCCAGGTGGATGTCGTCTTGCCCGAGGGCGTGGCCGTGCTGCACGCCGGGGATCCGCGCCTGCTGGAGATGGCCGAGCTGTCGGATGGCGAAGTGATCCTGTACGAGCAGCAGCATGACCACCCCGCATTGGTGGCGCACCGGGCCAAGGGCGGGCGTACCGTCTCGGTTCAGGGGCATCACGTGCTGCTCACGCACAACGGCTACATGCCGGTGCAATGCGCCGACCTCAATGGGGCGGCGGCGCGGCGCATGACTGCACGGGTGAGCGATCAGCCCCTGCCGGGTGCCAGTGTGCGCGCCCTGCTGGCTGCCGTCTCGGTGGCCTGGGCGCTGGGCGTGTCGCCCGAGCTGATCCAGGCCGGCCTGGAAACCTACGACCCACAGAACAAGGCCTGATCCCCTGAAGGGCACGGGAACCACCATGGACGTATCTCGCATCCGGGCCCTGCGCGGGCCCAACCTCTGGAGCCGTCACACCTCGATCGAGGCGGTCGTGACCTGCGAGCCAGCCGAGTGCCGCATCGACGAGCTTGCGGGCTTCGAGCACCGCGTGCGCGCCCTGCTGCCGGCCATGGGGCCCTTGCATGCCCAGCCGGCTTCAGGCCACCTCAGCGTCGCCCATGTGCTGGAGCGAGTGGCGCTGACCTTGCAGTCTCAGGCGGGCTGCCCTGTCACTTTCAGCCGCACCGCCGCCACGCTGGAGCCCGGTGTGTTCCAGGTCGTGGTCGAGTACACCGAGGAAGCCGTGGGTCGGCGTGCGTTCGAGCATGCACGGGCGCTGGTCGAGGCCGCGCTCAAGGGCGAGACGGTGGATGTGGCGGCCGCGGTGGCGGCCCTGGCCGAGATCGACGAAGACGTGCGCCTGGGCCCCAGCACGGGCTGCATCGTGGATGCGGCCGTCGCGCGCGGCATCCCCGTCCGCCGGCTCACCGACGGCAGCCTGGTGCAGCTGGGCTGGGGCGCCCGCCAGCGTCGCATCTGGGCCGCCGAAGTGGACACCACCAGTGCGGTGTCCGAATCGATCGCGCAGGACAAGGACCTGACCAAACGGCTGCTGGCCGCAGCTGGCGTGCCCGTGCCTTTGGGCCGACCCGTCACCGACCTGGACGACGCGCGCCGAGCCGCCGATGAGATCGGCTGGCCTGTTGTTGTCAAGCCGCGGGATGGCAACCAAGGCAAGGGTGTGACCGTCAACATCACCAGCGACGAGCACCTGACCATCGCGCACCGCGTCGCCGCCGAGTATGGCGAAGTGATGGTCGAGCGCTACCTGCCGGGGCATGACTTCCGGCTGCTCGTGGTGGGCGATCGGCTGGTGGCCGCAGCGCGCCGTGATCCCCCGCATGTGATCGGCGATGGCGTGCACACCGTGCGCGAACTGGTCGACAAGGTCAATGAAGACCCGCGCCGTGGAGAAGGGCACGCCACCTCGCTGACCAAGATCCGCATCGACGAGATCGCGCTGGCGCGGCTGTCGGTCCAGTCGCTCACACCGGACAGCGTGCCCGAAGCCGGGCGCCGCGTCGTGCTGCGCAACAACGCCAACCTGTCGACCGGTGGCACCGCCACCGATGTCACTGACGAGGTGCACCCCGAGGTTGCGGCCCGCGCGGTGGCGGCTGCGCGCACCATCGGGCTGGAGATCTGCGGCGTGGACGTGCTGGCCGAGACCGTGCAGCGCCCGCTGGAAGAGCAAGGCGGCGGCATCGTCGAAGTCAACGCCGCGCCCGGCCTGCGCATGCACCTGTCGCCGTCATACGGCAAGGGTCGCCCGGTGGGCGAGGCGGTGGTGGCCAACCTGTTCAAGCCGGGCGATGACGGGCGCATCCCCGTCATCGCCGTGACCGGCACCAACGGCAAGACCACCACAGCCAGGCTTGCCGCCCACATCCTGGCCACCAGCGGCCTGCGCGTGGGCATGACCAACACCGATGGCGTTTACGTCAATGGCCGCCAGATCGACAGCGGCGATTGCTCCGGGCCGCGCAGCGCGCGCAATGTGCTGATGCATCCGGACGTGGACGCGGCCGTGCTCGAGACGGCCCGCGGCGGCATCCTGCGCGAAGGCCTGGGCTTCGACCGTTGCGGCACCGCGGTGGTCACCAACATCGGCGCGGGCGACCACCTGGGCCTGAACTACATCACCACGGTCGATGACCTGGCGGTGCTCAAGCGCGTCATCGTGATGAACGTGGCGCCTGAAGGGTACGCGGTGCTGAACGCGGCCGACCCGATCGTGGCGGCCATGGCGCCCAAGTGCCCGGGTGGCGTGATCTTCTTTTCGTCTGATCCGCACAACCCGGTTCTGGCGGCGCATCGCGCCCAGGGCAAGCGCAGCATCACGGTGGATGGCGATCACATCGTGGTCAGCGAAGACAGCTGGCGCGAGCGCATCGCCTTGCGTGACGTCCCGTTGACCCGCCGCGGCACGATCGGCTTTCAGGTGGACAACGCCATGGCGGCCATCGGCGCGGCGTGGAGTGCCGGGCTGGACTGGGATGCCATCCGTCGCGGTCTGGCCACCTTCGCCAACGACCAGGACAACGCGCCCGGCCGCTTCAACGTCATGGACTACCGCGGCGCCACCGTGATCGCCGACTACGGCCACAACCCCGACGCCATGCGCGCACTGGTGGCGGCGGTGAACCGCATGCCGGCCCGTCGGCGCAGCGTGGTGATCAGCGGTGCGGGTGACCGCCGTGACGAGGACATCCGCGAGCAGACCGCCGTGCTGGGCGATGCGTTCGACGACTTCATCCTGTATCAGGACGCCTGTCAGCGCGGCCGGGAAGACGGCGAAGTGCTGCGTCTGCTGCGTGAGGGCCTGGCCAAGGCCCAGCGCGCTCAGCATGTCGAAGAGGTCAATGGCGAGTTCAAGGCCATCGACATGGCTCTGGCGCGACTGGAGCCCGGCGACCTCTGCCTGGTGCTGGTGGACCAGGTCGAAGCGGCGCTCGCACACCTGACTGCGCGCTGCCAGCCCGAGGGCTGAAGGGTCAGTAACGCACGCTGTAACGCTGCCCCTGGTAGCGGAACACGGCGGATTTCAGCCGGATCTCTTCAAGCACCAACCCCGGCGCGGGCTGGTCGCCTTCGCGGTAAACGCCGTTGTTGATGATCAGCATGCGGCTGCCCGGGTTGTCCGAGTGCATCGCACCGCCGATGACGAGGGTCGGCAGCGCTCGGCGTTGCGCGTCGCTCAACTGCTCCAGCGGCACGATGGCGTCCTGGCTGGCGGTGCCAGCCGGGTCCACGTGGATGCCTGACCCTGTGGACGCAACGCCTGTGGCCCGGTTGACGGGCGCGGCAGGCGCCGGGGCGGTACTCGCTGCCGGGACAGTGCGTGACAGGGACCCGGGTGCAGGTGCTGGGGCGGGGGCGGGGGGCGGCGGTGGCGCGGCCACTGGCACGTCAGGCGGCATGACCGGTGTGACACGCACGAGCGGCGGGGCAGCAGTCTCGACCTCGGTCTGGGGCGCTGGCGTCGGTGATGGACGGGCCGCGACCGGCGGGGTCACCACGTCAACCGGGGCAGGGGGGGCATTCAGCCACCACAGTGCCAGCGCGACGAGCAGCGCGCCACTGCTGGCGCCGGCCAGCAGCCATGGCAAGCGCGAGCCTGTTTCGCGTGGCGCGGGCGCATCGCTGCCGGTCGGGGCCGGGCCGAGCTGGCTGTGCAGCCCTGGAACGCGCCCCTGTTCGCGCTCGGAATCGGCCTTGCGCAAGGCATCAAGGATGTAGGACATGGCGCTTTCTCATGGGCGTCAAGGGCGGTTGGCTGGCAGCTTGGTCAGCCGCGGCTCGTCGGTGTCGGCCACGCGGTTGAGCATCATCATCGTGCCCGCGCCTGCGACGCCGTCGGGTTGTAGGCCCTGAGACAGCTGGAACGCCTGCACGCGGGCCTGGAGTGCGGCATCAAAGGTCTGACCCGGCGCGGGGGCGGGCTCTTGCGCGTGGCGGGCAAGCTGCGCGGCCAGCCAGTCCACGGCCGGGCCCCGCTGCCCGCGCTCCAGGCGCCCCCGATAGCCCTCGGGCGCCCGCCAGAAGGTGCCGAATTCACCTCGCCACACGGCAGCCAACGTGCCCAGCGTGACGCTGCGCGGCCCGTCGGCCAGCAGCAACTCGGCGCGGTCGGGGCCCAGGCCCAGCAGCACGGCATGCACCGTCTGCCCCTGCGCATTGCGCAGGACCAGCAAGGCAGGGCGGTCGAGCTGCTGCAGCTGTGGCAGGCCGCCGCTGCCCTGGAAACACCACAGCGATTGCGTGCGCACGGCAGTGCAGGGGTCGGCGCCCTCGGCGGTGGCGCCCCACAGGCCGGCCAGGGCGCGCCAGCCATCAGCGGAGCGGGGCCACGCGCCTGTGACCACCTCGGCCGCATCCGCGTTTGGGGGCGCCTTGACTGGCGCAGGCCCGCCGGACGCAGGTGTTGAGGCGGGCGGCGCGGGCGCCCCGGCCGAGGCGGCGCCCGTCACGCCCGTTACCTTGGTCGCGCTTCTTGCAACGCTCTCGCTCTTGGGCGAAGCGGCTGGCCGGTTCATCCACCACCAGCCGGCTACCAGCGCGGCCGAGCCCAGCATCAAGGCGGCGCTGCCGGCCAGCAGCGCACGTGGGGCCCACGCCGGCCAGCGGGGTCCGCTGCCAGACAAGCCGGCGTGCGGCGGCCGCAGATGGGTCTGCCCAGCAAACACCTCATCTGCCGCCTTGTCGACGATGCGGCGGTCGACCGCCGCGCGGCCCTCGGCGTAGGCACCCAACAGTGCCCGGTCGCACAAGAGATTGATGCGGCGTGGCACGCCGTGCGTCCACGCGTGGATGCGGCGCACGGCGTCGTCGGTAAAGAGACGTCCTCGGCGATGTCCGGCCACTGCCAGCCGGTGCTGGATGTACTGTGCCGTCTCGGCTGCGGACAGCGCATCGAGGTGAAAGCGCGCGATCACCCGTTGTGCCACCTGCTCCAGCTCCGGCCGCGCGAGCATGTCGCGCAACTCCGGCTGGCCGATCAGGATGATTTGCAGCAGCTTGCGCTCGCTGGTCTCGAGGTTGGTCAGCAGCCGGAGCTGCTCGATCACCTCGGCTGAGAGGTTCTGCGCCTCGTCGATGATCAGCACATTGTTCTGGCCGACCGCATGCGTGCGCAACAGGTACTCGTTGATGCGGTCAACGAGCGCCTTGATCGAGTGGGCTTCTTCGTCGCTGTCTGGCGGGGGGATGCGGAACTCTTCGCAGACCGTACGCAGCAACTCCAGCGCGCTGAGCTTGGGGTTGAAGATGTAGGCGACATTGCAACGCCGGGGAATCTGCTCCAGAAAGCAGCGGCACACCGTCGTCTTGCCGGCTCCGATGGCGCCTGTGAGCAGCACGAATCCGCCGCCTCCGCCCACGCCATAGAGCAGGTGGGCCAGCGCCTCGCGGTGGCGCTCGCTCATGAACAGGTAGCGCGGATCCGGCGCGATGGAAAACGGCGCCTGCTTCAATCCGAAATGACTCGCGTACATGGCCATCAGGATAACGGCACTCGCAAGCGCTTCAGGGCGAAACGCCGTCGGCGGCGGAGTACATGCGACACCGATCGCGGCCGGCTTCCTTGGCGGCGTACATGGCCAGGTCGGCGTGATGGCACAGCGTGACGTCGTCGCTGCCGTGCTGAGGATAGAGGGCTGCGCCCACACTCACCGTGCATTGAATCGCCCGGTCGGCCAGGCGAACCGGCTCACGCACGCTGCCGCGGATCTTCTCAGCCACGGCCAAGGCCCCCTCGGGGCCGTCGACATTGCGCAGCAGGACGACGAACTCGTCTCCGCCGATGCGGGCCACCGTGTCCGATGCCCGCACACAGCTCACCAGCCGTCCGGCCAGCGTCTGCAGCACGGCGTCGCCCACCGCGTGGCCGTGCACATCGTTGATCGGCTTGAACTGGTCCAGGTCCACGAACATGACGGCGGCGCTATGCCCGTCTCGCGCGGCTGCCCGCAAGGCTTGCTGCAGCCGATCCGAAAACAGCGCGCGGTTGGGCAGCCCTGTGAGTGGGTCATGCTGCGCCATGTGACGCATACGGGCTTCGTTGTCCTGCAGGGCTGCCGTGGCCTCTCGGCTGCGTGCCAGTGCCCGCCGCAGCCGTCGGTTCATCCAGGTGATGTAGGCCACAGTGGCGCCGCCCAGCAGGCTGACCGCAACCAGGCCGAACAGCCAGCTGCGATCGACACGCGGCTGCACGTCATACAGCAGCGGCGCGATTGCCACATCACGAGGCAGCAGCCCCAGGTCCGCATAAGTGTCGGCGATGTGTCGCCAGCGGCCTTCGTTCATGTAGCCCACCTCGACGAGGTCCGGCAGCATCAATGCACGCATCTGCATGACCTGCCGCTGCAGAAAGGCTTCGGGCAAGGCCGGCGCGTACTTCTGGCGGATCCACGCGATCACGTGTTCCGGGTGCGCCATGGCGTAGGCCCACCCCTTGAGCGAGGCTTCGCGGAAGGCCGCGGCGCGCTGCGGATGGGCGCGCAGCTCATCGTCGGTGGTGAAGAGGTTGTCGCCGTAGAAATCGATGCCGGCAGCGCGCGGCGTGTAGGCGTGATAAGGGATGCCCGCGGCCTCCATCAGCAGCGGCTCGTGGGTGGTGTAAGCCGAGATCGCGTCCACTTTGCCGGCCAGCAGCTCCTGATAACTCTGGCTGTGCGGCACCCGCTTGATCCTCGCCGGGGGGATGCCCTCGCGTTGCAGGTAAGCCAGCAACTCGTCCGACAGCGGCTCGAGCATGAGGGTGCGGTCGATCAGATCATGTACCGTGCGCGTCGGTCCGGTCTGGCGCGTGAGGATGACGAGCGGTGAATGCTGGAACACCACAGCCAGGACCACCACGGGCTGGCCGGCTTGCCGGGCCAGCAACAGGCTGCTGGTACCGACACCGTACTGGGCCTGACCGGCCAGCACGCGTTGCACCGGGTCCACGCCCGGGCCGGCTTCCTTGAGCTGCACATCCAGGCCCGCATCCCGGAAGTAGCCCTGCTCCAGGGCGGCGTAATAGCCCGCAAACTGGAACGAATGCGTCCACTTGAGCTGGAGCGTGACCTGATCCAGCCGCGGCCGCGCCCAGCCGGGGGGCATCCACGCCAGCAAGGTCAGCACTGACAGCACCAGCATGACCTGCCGCAGCAGGCCTCGTCGCGCGGGCGTGGGTGGCCTGGGCAGAAGGGGCGGTCGCAGGGGCGGTGAGCGCAAGGCGAGAGGCATTCAGTTCGGAGAGCAGACATCTTACCCAGCGTCATGCCCGCTGTCCGGCACTGTGCAAAAATCGCGCGCGATGGACGCCTTCCTGCCCGAACAGTGCTACGACGTCACCCACATCGTCGACACCAACGTCATTCTCGTGGCCAATGGACGCCACCCCGGCGTGACCTCGGCGTGCGAGGCCGCCTGCCGAGACTGGCTGACACGCATCATGGAAGCGGGACGCATCGCGCTGGATGACGGTTTTGCCCTGTTGGGCGAGTACCAGCACAAGGCCGACGCGCAGCGTGGGCGCGGCGTGGGCGACGCGTTTGTCCGCTGGGCGCTGCGCCATCGCGATGACGATGCGCGCTGCGATCGGATTGCGCTCGCACCGCACCCGGTGCGTGGCTATGCGGCCTTTCCGGAGGACCCCGCCCTGGCGGATTTCGATGTGGCCGATCGCATGTTCGTGGCCTTGGCCCGCAGTCATCCCGAGCGCCCGGACATCCTGCAAGCCGCAGATTCCAAATGGCTGGACTGGGCCCCAGCGCTGGCTCGCCAAGGTGTGCGCGTGCGCTTTCTGTGCGAGGTCGACACACAGCGCTTCCATCAACACAAGTTCGGTCACTGACCGCGCGGCGCCATGCATCCGTTCTTCCGTTTTCCGCACACCCCGCACCTGGCCTGGTTGTCAGCTGGCCAGCCGCGCGACGACAAGGTGCTCTCGCCCGACGAAGCGCAGGCGCTGTTGGCGCATCCGCTCGTGGTGGAAGAAAAGCTGGACGGTGCCAACATGGGCATCTCGTTCTCGGCCGATGCCGTGCTGCACGTGCAGAACCGCGGGCAGTACCTCAACAGACCCTACGGTGGCCAGTTCGCGCGTCTGGACGAGTGGCTGGCCGTGCGCGAGGGCGAGCTGTTCGACGCCTTGGGTGACCAGCTCATCCTGTTTGGGGAGTGGTGTGCCGCGCGACACTCCCTGGATTACGCGAGCCTGCCCGACTGGTTTCTGGCCTTCGATGTGTACGATCGCCAAACGCAGCGCTTCTGGAGCACCCGACGTCGCCACGCGCTGGCGAGCCAGATCGGCTTGCGCGAGGTACCCCGCGTGAGCGACGGCCCGACCAGCCTGCAGACCCTCACGGACTGGGTGGCCGCGCACCGCAGTGCCTACCGCGATGGCCATCTTGAGGGCGTGGTCGTGCGGTGGGAAGACGACGACTGGCTCCTGGGGCGGGCCAAGCTGGTGCGGCCCGATTTTGTTCAAAGCATGGATGACCATTGGCGCAGCCGGGCGATTCAGTGGAACCGTGTCGCCTGGGATGAGCCTTCTGCATGATCCATTGCCATGAGCCGCTCGGACAACATCTGTCTGGACTGTGGCGCGTGTTGCGCCACCTACCGCGTGTCCTTTTACTGGGCCGAGGCCGACGATGCGCCCGGCGGCACCGTGCCGGTCGCGTTGACCCAAGGGTTGACGCCGCTGATGCGGTGCATGCAGGGCACTTCTCAGTCTGCACCCCGTTGTGTGGCGCTGGAGGGTGAGATCGGGCAACGGGTGGGCTGCCGCATTTACGCGCAGCGCCCCAGCCCCTGTCACGCCGTTGAGGCGGGCGACCCGCAGTGCCTCAAGGCACGCGCCCGGCACGGCCTGCCGCCCCTGCCGGCGGGCGTGCGGCCGCAACATGCCGCTTGAGGTGGCTGATTCCTGCGGGGGCGCCGGGGCTCAGGGCTGCGCCAGCCAGGCCCGCGCCAGCCTGACCCACAGTGTGGCGCCCACCGGGATCAGTTGGTCGTTGAAGTCATAGCTGGGGTTGTGCAGCGTGCAGGGGCCCAGACCGTGGCCGCCCTCGCGGTGGGTGCCATCGCCATTGCCGATCACGAAGTAGGCGCCGGGCTTGACCTGCAGGAAGTAGCTGAAATCCTCGGCGCCCATCGTGGCTTCGAAGGCCTGCACGCGGTTGGCGCCCACCGTGTCGACCATGACCTGGCGCGCGAACGCGGTCTCAGCCGGGTGGTTCACCGTCGGTGGGTAATTGCGGTGGAACTCGAAGCTTGCCGTGGCGCCAAACGCCGCTGCGGTGTGCTCGGTCAGCACGCGCATGCGGTGTTCGATCAGGTCCAGCGTGTCGGTCGTGAAGGTGCGCACCGTGCCCTGCATGGTCACCGTGTCGGGGACCACATTGGTCGCCTCGCCCGCCTCGATCATGGTCACCGAGATCACACCCGTCTCGATCGGGCGCATGTTGCGCGTCAGGATGGTCTGGAACGCCTGCACCAGCTGGCAGGCCACGGGCACGGGGTCAACGCCCAGATGCGGCATGGCGCCATGGCAACCCTTGCCCTTGAGCACGATCTTGAACTCGTTGGACGACGCAAAGCACGGGCCGTCCTTGATGGCGAAGGTGCCGGCCGGCATGCCGGGCCAGTTGTGCATGCCGTAGATGGCATCCACGGGGAAGCGCTCGAACAGCCCGTCGCGGATCATCTCGCGCGCGCCGCCACCGCCTTCTTCGGCGGGCTGGAAAACCAGCACCACGCGACCGGCGAAGTCGCGATGGGCGGCCAGATGCTGGGCCGCGGCCAGCAGCATCGCAGTATGGCCATCGTGGCCGCAGGCGTGCATGCGGCCAGGGTGACGGCTGGCGTGTGCGAAGGTGTTGTGCTCGGTCATGGGCAGCGCGTCCATGTCGGCGCGCAGCGCGATCGCCCGGGGGCCGGGGCGCCCTTCGATCACACCCACCACGCCTGTGCGACCCAGGCCGCGATGGACCTCGATGCCCCAGCTGCTCAGCGCCTGCGCCACCAGTTCTGACGTGCGCTCCTCCTGGAAGCACAGCTCCGGATGGGCATGGATGTCGCGGCGCAGCTGGCGGATCGCATCGGCCTGCGCCAGCAGGTCGGGCAAGACGAATTCAGTCGGCAATGCGTCGAGTTGAGCCATGGCCCCATCTTACCCGGCCGGCATGTCCGTGGCACCAGATGGGTTTCGCTGGTACGGCTCTTGCAAAGTCTGCGCCCGCCGGCGCGACGCCGGTTTGAGCAGTACAGGATCGGTTCATGGCAGTGGGTGATGAGGTGATGGCGGCGCTGGGCCTGGTGTGGCTGGTGATGGCGGGCGCCCTGGTGTTCTTCATGCAGGCAGGCTTTGCACTGCTGGAAGCCGGGATGACACGGGCGAAGAACACCGTCAACGTCATCATGAAGAACTACTGCGACATGTGCTTTGGCGCCATCGCCTTCTGGCTGCTGGGCTACGGGCTGATGTTCGGCGCGAACCCGAGCGGCTGGCTGGGCACCTCCGGCTTTGCACTGCACGGGGTGGAGGAGTCGCGCTACGGCAGCCTGTTCTTCCAGATGATGTTTGCCGCCACGGCGGCCACCATCGTGAGCGGTGCGGTGGCCGAGCGGGCGCGCTTTGGCGCCTACATCGTCGGCTCGGTGCTGGTTACGGCATGGATCTACCCGGTCTTTGGTGCCTGGGCCTGGGGCGGGGCGCCCGGTGAAGAGGGTTGGCTGCGCGCCATGGGCTTCATCGACTTTGCTGGCGCCTCGGTGGTCCACGCCGTGGGCGGCTGGACGGCCCTGGCCGCGGTGCTGGTGATCGGGCCGCGCCTGGGGCGCTTTGGGCCTGACGGGCGCAGCCGCCAGATCCTGGGCCACAACCTCACGCTGGTGGCCACCGGCGCCTTTGTGTTGTGGCTGGGCTGGTTCGGCTTCAACGTGGGCAGCGCGCCGGCGGGCTCCACTGGCTTGGGCCGCATAGCGCTGAACACGCACCTTGGTGGTGCGGGGGGCGCCGTGGGCGCCATGCTGGCATTGGCGCTGATGCGCCGCAAGCTGCTGTTGACCAGCACGCTCAATGGCTCGATCGCTGGCTTGGTCAGCGTCACCGCGGGCTGCCACGTGATGGAGCCGGGGCTGGCGCTGCTGGCCGGGCTGATCGGTGGGCTGCTCAGCGTGGCGGCCGCCGCGGCGCTCGAGGCTCGGCGCATCGACGATGTGGTCGGTGCGGTGTCGGTTCACGCCGTAGGGGGCGTCTGGGGCACCCTGGCCGTGGGCTTGTTTCACGCGGGTCGGCCGTTCGATCTTGGGCTGCTGGGCGTGCAGGCGTTGGGTTGCCTGGTCGCGGCGGTGTGGGCGTTCGGGATGGCCTGGGTCGTCTACACCCTGCTCGACCGCGTCATGCCGCTGCGGGCGTCCACGCTGCACGAACAGCGCGGGCTGGATTTCAGCGAGCACCACGAGGTGGGCTACCCCGAGTTCCAGCAAGAGCGCGTGCACCGGGGCAAGCATGATGCGTGAGCACGACCCGATGGTGGTAGCCCTGCGTTGGGCGCTGGCGGCCTACCTGACCCCACAGGATGCCCATGCGGCCGCCTTGCAATGGCAGCCCACGGCCCCGGGTGCGTCGACATTGGCTGGTCTTAGCCGCTACTGTCGTGCGGTGGCGCAGCAGTTCAACCTCCAGGGCCGCGAGGCCGAACTGCATCTGCACATCATTCGCGCCCTGCAGAGCCTGCCGCGGACGGCCCCGGCGCCTGTTCCGCCTGGCTCGTCGCCTGCATCATCGCCCGGCGGGGCGGTCCACGCCGAGTCGCCCCCCGACAGCGTGCCCGGCCGGCCACTGGCGCGCACGGCGTCCGGCCGGCTGGTGCAGGCGGTGGTGGACGCCATGGGCGAGCACGCATGCCTGGCGCTCGGCGCCGAGCTGAGCGCGGCGCAGTGGCGCCAGTCGGTCGCGGCCGGCCTGCGCCAGGCCCGCCTGCGCGGCGACGCGGCCGCCCTGGCCGAGGGCTGGCTGCTGGGGCGCTGGGCTGTGCTGCCCGGCGTGTGGCCGGCGCGCGGCGACGGCACCCGGTTGATCAATGCCGCCTACGTGGCCCTGGCGGGCTGGCTCGGCCCGGTGCAGGCCGACGCCTGCCTCAGCCGCATCGTCAGGGACTGCGAACAGGGGGGTGACACCGAGCTTCGCGCGGTCAGAAGCTATTTATAGTTCGATCCGTTCTCGATCAACGATTCACGATTTCATTTCCCGAGGAGACCGTCATGAGCGACGTGAAGTTCCAGCAATCGCACACCCTCGGCCTGCCCAAGGCCCGCGAACTCGCCAAGCAGTGGGCTGAAGGCCCCGCCCAGAAGATGGGCCTGAGCTGCAAGCACACCGAAGGCGCAGAAGAAGACACCATCAACTTCGAGCGCATGGGCGTCAACGGCACCATGAAGGTCACTGGCACCAGCTTCGACATCAACATCAAGCTGGGCATGATGATGGCGGCCTTCAAGCCCATGATCGAGGCCGAGATCTCGAAGAACTTCGGCCGCATGATCGAAAAGGCATCGGGCCAGGCCTGATGCGTGGCGGCGCAAGCCGCCTGCCTGCGAGGGACATGCCTCCGGTCGTAGAATCGACGCCCTCATGTCCGTCGCCATTTCCTTTCAGCACGTCACCAAGGCCTTCGCCAGCGGTGGCCGCACCGTGCAGGCGCTGCAAGGCGTCACCTTCGACATCCGCGAAGGCGAATTCTTCGGCCTGCTCGGGCCCAACGGCGCGGGCAAGACCACGCTGATCAGCATTCTGGCCGGCCTCAGCCGCGCCAGCAGCGGCACGGTCTCGGTGCTCGGCCACGATGTGGTGGCCGACTACGCCGAGACCAGGCGGCGCTTGGGCGTCGTGCCGCAAGAGCTGGTCTTCGACCCGTTTTTTTCAGTGCGCGAAACGCTGCGCATTCAGAGCGCGTACTTCGGCCTGCGCCGCAACGACGACTGGATCGACGAGTTGCTGGCCCAGCTCGGCCTGAGCGACAAGGCCGACGCCAACATGCGCCAGCTCTCGGGCGGCATGAAGCGCCGCGTGCTGGTGGCACAGGCGCTGGTGCACCGCCCGCCCGTCATCGTGCTGGATGAGCCTACCGCCGGCGTTGACGTGGAGCTGCGCCAGACCTTGTGGCAGTTCATCGCCCGGCTCAACCGGCAAGGCCACACGGTGCTGCTCACGACCCATTACCTGGAAGAGGCCGAGGCGCTGTGCCACCGCATCGGCATGCTCAAGCAGGGCCAACTTGTGGCGCTGGACCGTACCTCGGCGCTGCTGGCGGGCACCGCCTCGACCATGCTGCGCTTCAAGACCGACGATGCCTTGCCACCGGCACTGGCGGCCCAGGCCCGTGTGACCGGGCGCATCGTGCAGTTGCCGGCGCATGACGCCGCCGAGGTCGAGCAGGTGCTGGCCCACCTGCGGCAGGCGGGCTGCCGGGTGGAAGACCTCGAGATGGGCCGCGCCGACCTGGAGGACGTCTTCGTGGCCATCATGCAGGGACGCGCCGTCCAGGCGGCCGACGCCGCGCGCGAGGTGTGCGCATGAGCGTGTTCGCCTCCCTGCAGGGCGCCCGCCCGCTGTTCATGAAAGAGGTGCTGCGTTTCTGGAAGGTGAGCTTTCAGACCGTGGCGGCGCCCGTGCTCACGGCCGTGCTCTATCTGCTGATCTTCGGCCACGTGCTTGAAGACCACGTCGAGGCCTTTCCGGGCGTGAGCTACACGCGCTTTCTCATCCCCGGGCTGGTGATGATGAGCCTGCTGCAGAACGCGTTCGCCAACAGCTCCTCGTCGCTGATCCAGAGCAAGATCACCGGCAACCTGGTCTTCGTGTTGCTGACGCCGCTGTCCCACCGCGCCTGGTATCTGGCCTATGTGGGCGCCTCGCTGCTGCGCGGGCTGGTCGTGGCCCTGGGCGTGTTGCTGGTCACCGTGTGGTTTGCGCCGCCGGGGCTGGCTGAGCCGGGCTGGGCGCTGTGCTTTGCGGTGCTGGGCGGCACATTGTTGGGTTCGCTGGGGCTGATTGCGGGGCTGTGGGCCGACAAGTTCGACCAGATGGCGGCCTTCCAGAACTTCATCATCATGCCCATGACCTTTCTGTCGGGCGTGTTCTACTCGGTGCATTCGCTGCCGGCGTTCTGGCAGGGCCTGTCTCACCTGAACCCGTTCTTCTACCTGATCGATGGTTTCCGCCGAGGCTTCTTCGGCGTCAGCGATGTCAGCCCCTGGTTGAGCCTGGGCGTGGTGGCGCTGGCCACGGTGCTGGTTGCGGCGCTGGCCTTGCATCTGCTGAAATCCGGCTACAAGCTGCGCCACTGATTCCGTTTCTTCTCATCGCTTTGCACACCATGGCCAACCCCACACCTGAGCTCGTCCAGCAGTACATCGCCGCCGGCTTGCCCTGCGCGCACCTGCATGTCGAAGGCGATGGACAGCACTTCTTCGCCACCATCGTGTCGGCCGAGTTCGAAGGTAAGACCCGCATCGCGCGCCACCAGCGCGTCTACCAGGCCCTGGGCGATAGAATGCGCGCTGAGATCCATGCGCTGTCGATGAAGACGCTGACGCCCGCCGAATGGTCGGCCCAGCAAGCCGGCTGACGGCGCCGGATCGCCGCTTTTTCACCCTCTGCCCTTTCAGGAAGGCGCGACCCCGCTGCGGCGGCGGCTTCGCGCCCTTTGTGTTTCATGGACAAACTGCTCATCCGCGGCGGTCGGCGCCTGCAAGGCGAAGTGACCATCTCCGGCGCCAAGAACGCGGCCCTGCCGGACCTGTGCGCCACCCTGCTCAGCCCCGAGCCGGTCACGCTCGCCAACGTGCCCCAGCTCAAGGACGTGGCCACCACGCTCAAGCTGCTGGCCAACATGGGTGTGCAGGCCGAAGCCCACGCGGACGACCCGTCGACCATCACGCTCGATGCCACGCGGGTGCACAACCCCGAGGCGCCGTATGAGCTGGTCAAGACCATGCGCGCCTCCATCCTGGTGCTGGGCCCGCTGCTGGCCCGCTTCGGCCGCGCGCGCGTGTCGCTGCCGGGCGGTTGCGCCATCGGGTCGCGTCCGGTTGACCAGCACATCAAGGGCCTGCAGGCCATGGGCGCGCAGATCACGGTCGAGCACGGCTACATCGAGGCCGTGGTGCCCGGTGGCGCAGATGGCCAACCGGGCCGTCTCAAGGGCGCCCGCATCACCACCGACATGGTCACCGTCACGGGCACCGAAAACCTGATGATGGCCGCCACGCTGGCCGAGGGCGAGACCATTCTGGAGAACGCTGCGCAAGAGCCCGAGATCGTCGATCTGGCCAACTTGCTGATCGCCATGGGCGCACGCATCGAAGGGCAGGGCACCCACCGCATCCGCATCCAGGGCGTGGACCGCCTGCACGGCCTGACACCGGCCCAGGCCCACCAGATCATTCCTGACCGCATCGAAACCGGCACCTTTCTGTGCGCCGTTGGGGCAGCGGGCGGCGAGGTCACCCTGCGTCGCACCGATGCCGACCAGCTTGAAGCCGTCATCGAGAAGCTGCGCGAAGCCGGTGTGCAGATCGAGGTGGGCGAGGGCTGGATTCGTGTCGCCAGCAGCGGTCGTCCCAAAGCCGTGGGTTTTCGCACCAAGGAGCACCCGGGCTTCCCCACCGACATGCAGGCCCAGTTCATGGCGCTCAACGCGATCGCCGAAGGCACAGCGGCCATCCACGAGACCATCTTCGAAAACCGCTTCATGCACGTCAATGAGCTGATCCGCCTGGGCGCGAAGATCGAGGTGGACGGCCACAGCGCCATCGTCACCGGTGTGCCGCGCCTGTCGGGCGCCACCGTGATGGCCACCGACCTGCGGGCTTCGGCCAGCCTGGTGATCGCCGGCTTGGTGGCCGAGGGCGAAACCCTGGTCGACCGCATCTACCACCTCGACCGAGGCTACGACCGCATGGAAGCCAAGCTGCGCGCGATTGGCGCCGACATCGAGCGTGTCAAGGAAGGTGCCTGAGCATGATCACCCTTGCCCTGTCCAAAGGCCGCATTTTTGAAGAGACCCTGCCGCTGCTGGCTGCCGCCGGCATCCAGGTGCTGGAAGACCCCGAGAAGTCGCGCAAGCTGATCCTGCCCACCAACCGCGATGACGTGCGCGTGGTGCTGGTGCGCGCCACCGACGTGCCCACCTATGTGCAGCATGGCGGCGCCGACATCGGCGTGGCCGGCAAGGACATCCTGATCGAGCACGCCGGCAGCCAGGAAGGCAGCGACGGTCTGTATCAGCCGCTTGATCTGAACATTGCCAAGTGCCGCATGAGCGTGGCCGTGCGCGCCGATTTCGACTACCACGGTGCCGTCAAGCAGGGCGCCCGGATCCGCGTGGCCACCAAGTACACCAGCATCGCGCGCGAGCACTTCGCCAACAAGGGTGTGCATGTGGACCTGATCAAGCTGTATGGCTCGATGGAGCTGGCGCCGCTGACCGGCCTGGCCGATGCCATCGTCGACCTGGTGTCCACCGGCAACACGCTCAAGGCCAACAAGCTGGTCGAGGTCGAGGAGATCATGCAGATCAGCTCACGGCTGGTGGTCAACCAGGCGTCGCTCAAGCTCAAGCGCGACGCCATTCGCACGCTGATCCAGGCCTTCGAATCGGCCATCCCGGCCTGACGTCAACCGATCCACGCCGATGCCGCACCGAGACCTATCGGCGTCATCGGCACAACCCATCGCCCGCCTGCCCCGCATCCACGCGATTTCTGCGATCCTTTGGTCATGACCGTCCAGATCCGACACCTCGCCACGACCCAGCCTGACTTCGATGCCGCCTTCCAGCAGGTGCTGCACTGGTCGGCTGAAACCGACACGGCCATCGAAGACCGCGTGGGCGCCATCCTGGCTGACGTGCGCCTGCGGGGCGACGCCGCCGTGCTGGAATACACGGCCCGCTTTGACCACCTGCCGGCCGAGACCATGGCGGCGCTCGAGCTGGGTCAGGCTGAGCTCAAAGCAGCGTTCGACAGCCTGCCGGCGGCCCAGCGCGAGGCGCTCGAATCGGCCGCCCGCCGGGTGCGCAGCTACCACGAGCGCCAGAAGCAGGCCTGCGGCCTGAGCTGGTCATACCGCGACGAAGACGGCACCCTGCTGGGCCAGAAGGTCACGCCGCTGGACCGCGTGGGCATCTATGTGCCCGGGGGCAAGGCCGCCTATCCCTCGTCGGTGTTGATGAACGCCATTCCCGCACATGTGGCTGGTGTGGAAGAGATCATCATGGTGGTGCCCACCCCCAAGGGTGAGAAGAATCCTCTGGTGCTGGCCGCGGCCTACGTCGCGGGCGTCAGCCGTGCCTTCACCATTGGCGGCGCCCAGGCCGTGGCCGCGCTGGCTTATGGCACGGCGACCGTGCCCAAGGTCGACAAGATCACCGGTCCCGGCAATGCCTACGTGGCCAGCGCCAAAAAGCACGTGTTCGGGACAGTGGGCATCGACATGATCGCGGGCCCCAGCGAAATCCTCGTGCTGGCCGACGGCTCCACGCCGCCCGACTGGGTGGCCATGGACCTGTTCAGCCAGGCCGAGCACGACGAACTGGCTCAGAGCATCCTGCTGTGTCCCGACGCCGCCTACATCGCCCAGGTGCAGGCCGAGATCGACCGCCTGCTGCCCACCATGCCGCGCGCCGACATCATCCGCGCCTCGCTCGAAGGGCGGGGCGCCTTGATCCTCACGCGCAGCATGGAAGAGGCCTGCGAGATCAGCAACCGCATCGCGCCCGAGCACCTCGAAGTCAGCAGCCATGAGCCGCATCGCTGGGAGCCGCTGCTCAAGCATGCCGGCGCCATCTTCCTGGGCGCCTACACCAGCGAAAGCCTGGGCGACTACTGCGCCGGACCCAACCACGTGCTGCCGACCTCGGGCACGGCCCGTTTCAGTTCGCCGCTGGGGGTGTACGACTTCCAGAAGCGCTCCAGCCTGATCGAGGTCAGCGAAGCCGGCGCCCAGGTGCTGGGCAAGACCGCAGCCGTGCTGGCCTATGGCGAAGGCCTGCAGGCCCACGCGCAGGCCGCCGAGTTCCGTCTGAAGGACCGCGCCAAGCCATGAGCCTGCATCACACCCCCACAGCGAGCCTGCTCGACGTGTTCCGCGCCGATGTGCGCGCCATGCACGCCTATGTGGTGCAGGACGCGGCCGGCTACATCAAGCTCGACGCGATGGAAAACCCTTTTGCCCTGCCGCCCGAGCTGCAGGCCAAGCTGGGTGAGCGCCTGGGCCGGGTCGCATTGAACCGCTATCCCGGCACCCGCGTCAACGACCTGCATGCCGCGCTGCGCGCCTACGCCCAGGTGCCCGCCGATTTCGGCCTGGTGCTGGGCAATGGCTCTGACGAACTGATCTCGCTGTTGTCAGTCGCCTGCGCCCGGCCGGGCGCGGTGGCCCTGGCGCCGCTGCCGGGTTTCGTCATGTACGAGGCCTTTGCGAAGCAGACGGGCATGGGCTTCGTCGGCGTGCCGCTCACGCCTGACTTCGAGCTGGACGGGCCCGCCATGCTGGCCGCCATCCATGCGCACAAGCCGGCGCTGACCTATCTGGCCTATCCCAACAACCCCACGGCCAACCTGTGGGACGATGCAGTCATCGAGCAGATCATCGAGGCCGTGGCCGACAACGCCCGCGCCGGCCATCCAGGTCTGGTCATCATCGACGAGGCCTATCAGCCCTTTGCCAGCAAGAGCTACCACGACCGCCTCACGCGCCATCCGCACGTGCTGTTGATGCGCACGTTGTCGAAGTTCGGGCTGGCCGGCGTGCGGCTGGGCTACATGATGGGCCGCGCCGAGTTGATCGACCAAGTCGAGAAGGTGCGCCCGCCGTACAACGTCAGCGTGCTCAACATCGAGGCGGCCCTGTTCGCGCTGGAGCACGCCGAGGCCTTCGCCAGCCAGGCCGAGCAGATCAAATCCGAACGCGAGCGGCTGCTGGCTGCGCTGGCGACCATGCCCGGCGCGCGCGCCTACCCCAGCCAGGCCAACATGATCCTGGTGCGCGTGAATGACGCCGCCGCAGTGTTCTCCGCACTCAAAACGGGTGGCATCCTCATCAAAAACGTCTCAGGTTTGCATCAATTGCTGGCAAACTGTGTGCGTTTGACCGTTGGAACGCCCTCGGAGAACGATGCACTCATCGCCGCGTTGACCGATATCCTGCGCGAACCCTTGATTCAACCCGCTTCATGACTGCTCCAGAACAGGCCGCTGCCGCCGGCTGCGCCGACCGCGTGGCCGAGGTCACCCGGCACACCGCCGAAACCCAGATCACCGTGCGCATCAACCTCGATGGCACGGGCCAGGCCAAGCTGCACACCGGCATCGGGTTCTTCGATCACATGCTGGACCAGATCGCCCGCCACGGGCTGATCGACCTCGACATCCATGCCGTGGGTGACCTGCACATCGACGGCCACCACACGGTCGAAGACGTCGGCATCACCCTGGGCCAGGCCTTTGCCAAGGCCGTGGGCGACAAAAAGGGCATCCGCCGCTACGGCCATGCCTACGTGCCGCTGGACGAGGCGCTGTCGCGCGTGGTGGTCGATTTCTCTGGCCGGCCCGGGCTGACCATGCACGTGCCTTTCACGTCGGGCAGCATCGGCGGCTTTGACACACAGCTGACGTTCGAGTTCTTCCAGGGCTTCGTCAACCACGCTGGCGTGACGCTGCACATCGACAACCTGCGCGGTGTGAATGCCCACCACCAGTGCGAAACCGTGTTCAAGGCCTTTGCCCGTGCACTGCGTGCGGCGCTTGAGCGCGATCCGCGCATGGCCGGTGTGATTCCCTCGACCAAGGGTTCGCTGTGAGCCAGGCTGCGACGGTGGCCGTGGTGGACTACGGCATGGGCAACCTGCGCTCGGTGTCGCAGGCGGTCGAGCATGTCGCGCGCGACCTGAACACCCGTGTGGTCGTCACCAACGACCCGGCCCAGGTGCGCGCCGCCAGCCGCGTCGTGTTGCCCGGGCAGGGCGCCATGCGCGATTGCATGCGCGAGCTGCGCGAGGCCCATGGCGGCGAGTTGCTCGGCGCCGTGTTGGAGGCCGCCGCCAACAAACCGCTGATGGGCGTGTGCGTGGGCATGCAGATGCTGCTCGATCACTCTGAAGAGCAGGACACACCCGGTCTGGGCCTCATCCGCGGCAAGGTGATGCGCTTCCGGCTGGATGGCCAGCGTCAGGCCGATGGCAGCCGCTACAAGGTGCCGCAGATGGGCTGGAACACGGTGCGCCAGGCCCGCCACGACGGCGTGTGGGATGGCCAGCCACACCCCGTCTGGGGCGCCATTCCCGATGACAGCTATTTCTACTTCGTTCACAGCTACCATGCGGTTGTGGACAATGCCCAACACAGCGCAGGCGAAACCGAGTACGGTGTCCGCTTTACCTGTGTGGTAGCGAGGGATAACATCTTCGCGACCCAGTTTCACCCCGAGAAAAGCGCCGAACACGGGTTGGCGCTGTACCGGAACTTTCTCTTGTGGCGGCCTTGACGTGTGGCAGCCGCCCAGATCGTTGACCCTTTTCTTTTCTTCACACCCGCACCACAGCCATGCTGCTGATTCCTGCGATTGACCTGAAAGACGGCAAATGCGTGCGCCTCAAGCAGGGCGACATGAACGACTCCACCACCTTTGGTGAAGATCCCGCAGCCATGGCCCGGCGGTGGCTGGATGCCGGCGCCCGCCGCCTGCATCTGGTCGACCTCAACGGCGCCTTTGCCGGCAAGCCGGTGAACGAGGCCGCCATCAAGGCGATCATCAAGGAGGTGGGCGACGAGATTCCCGTCCAGTTGGGCGGCGGCATCCGCGACCTCGACACCATCGAGCGCTACCTGGATGACGGCCTGAGCTACGTGATCATCGGGACGGCGGCCGTGAAGAACCCCGGCTTCCTCAAGGACGCCTGCAGTGCGTTTGGCGGCCACATCATCGTGGGACTGGACGCCAAGGACGGCAAGGTGGCGACCGATGGCTGGAGCAAGCTCTCGGGCCATGAGGTGATCGATCTGGCCAAGAAGTTCGAAGACTACGGCGTCGAAGGCATCATCTACACCGACATTGGCCGCGATGGCATGCTGACCGGTATCAACATTGATGCCACGGTGAAGCTGGCCCAGGCCCTGACGATTCCGGTGATCGCCTCGGGCGGCCTGTCCGACATCAAGAACATCGAAGCTCTGTGCGCGGTGGAAGACGAAGGCGTGGAGGGCGTGATCTGCGGCCGCGCCATCTACACCGGTGACCTCGATTTCGCGGCCGCCCAGAAGCGCGCTGACGAACTCAACGGTCAGGGCTGACCGTGCTGGCCAAACGCATCATTCCCTGCCTGGACGTGACAGGTGGGCGGGTTGTCAAGGGCGTGAACTTCGTCGAGTTGCGCGACGCCGGTGACCCGGTCGAGATCGCCGCACGCTACAACGAGCAGGGCGCCGACGAGCTCACCTTTCTGGACATCACCGCGACCAGCGACGGCCGCGACCTGATCCTGCACATCATTGAGGCTGTGGCCTCGCAGGTCTTCATTCCGCTGACGGTGGGTGGCGGCGTGCGCACGGTCGACGATGTGCGGCGCCTGCTCAACGCGGGGGCGGACAAGGTCAGCTTCAACTCGGCTGCGATTGCCAACCCGCAGGTGATCCGTGACGCATCCGACAAGTACGGCTCGCAATGCATCGTCGTGGCCATCGACGCCAAGAAGCGTCAGGGCGAGGATGTGGCCGCGCGCGGCGAGGGCTGGGACGTCTACAGCCATGGCGGGCGCAAGAACGTCGGCCTGGATGCCGTGGCCTGGGCGAAGCAGATGGCTGAGTTCGGCGCTGGCGAAATCCTGCTGACCAGCATGGACCGCGACGGCACCAAATCGGGCTTCGACCTGGCGCTGACCCGTGCCGTCAGCGACGCCGTGGGCGTGCCCGTGATCGCCTCGGGTGGTGTGGGCAACCTGGATCACCTTGCCGATGGCGTGCAGCAAGGCGGCGCCGACGCGGTGCTGGCAGCCAGCATCTTCCACTACGGCGAGTACACCGTGGGCCAGGCCAAAGCGCTGATGGCCCAGCGCGGCATCCCCGTTCGACGCTGAGCGCGCCGCACGACCCGTCTGCGGCGTTGCGCCTCAGGCGGGGTTGTCAATGTCGATGAACTGGTGCGTGATGCCGAAGTGCGCCGCGAGATGGTCACCGACCGCCTGCACCCCGTAACGCTCGCTCGCATGGTGGCCGCACGCGAGAAAGGCCACGCCTGTCTCTCGGGCGTAGTGGGTCTGAGGCTCCGAGATCTCGCCGGTGAGAAACGCGTCGGCACCCGCGGCGATGGCGGCTTCGAAGTAGCCTTGCGCGCCACCGCTGCACCAGGCCACCTGCCGCAGCGGGCGCCCGTCTCCCGGCACCACCACGGGCGATCGCCCGAGTTCGGCCTGTACCCGATCAGCCAGCAAGGCGACGTCCATGCCATGCGGGGTCGCGCCGATGAAACCCAGGTCCTGGTCGCCGAAGCGCCGCTCGGCCGTCAGGCCCAGGCGCAGCCCCCACTGGGCGTTGTTGCCCAGTTCGGCGTGCGCGTCCAGGGGCAGGTGGTAGGCCAGCAGGTTGACGTCATGGGCCAGCAGACGGGACAGGCGCTGCCGCATCCATCCCGTGACCCGGCCGTCCTGCCCTTTCCAGAACAGGCCATGGTGAACGAGGATGGCGTCGGCTTCTTCTGCCAGAGCGGCCTCGATCAACGACAGGCTGGCCGTGACGCCGGTGACGATCTTGCGGATCGCCGGCTTGCCCTCAACTTGCAGACCATTCGGACCATAATCCCGGAAGCGATCCGCCTCCAGCAGCGACTGCAGGTGGTTCACCAATCCATCCCGATCGATCATGGCAGGCCCTTTCCGGCTTGTGAGGTTCATGCGTTCCACCTGGCTGATTTTCGCTCAGACCGTCACCGTTGCAGTGGCCCTCCTGTTCGTGGTGGCCACCTTCCGGCCCCAATGGATCCAGGCGTGGACACCGCGCAATCTGTTGCCGACGCCCTCGGTGACGGTGGCGCCGTCATTGCCGGCCCCGTCGGCGGTGGCGGGGTCCGGTGCGATGATGAGCTTTCGAGAAGCTGCGCTGCGTGCTTCGCCGGCCGTGGTCAGCATCGTGACCAGCAGCGCCCCTTCGCGCAACCCGCGCTCCGCCGATCCCTGGTTCCGCTACTTCTTTGGCGACCGTGGCAATCAGCCGCAGTCCGGCATGGGCTCGGGTGTCATCGTGTCGCCCGAGGGCTACATCCTGACCAATAACCACGTGGTCGACCGCATGGACGACATCGAGGTCATTCTGACGGACGGGCGCAAGGCCTCGGCCAAGGTCATCGGCACCGACCCGGACACCGACCTGGCGGTGCTCAAGGTCGAACTGCTGCGCTTGCCGGCCATCGTGTTCGGCGACTCCGATACCGTGCAGGTGGGCGATGCGGTCCTGGCCATCGGCAACCCTTTCGGCGTCGGCCAGACAGTCACGTCGGGCATCATCAGCGCCCTGGGCCGCAACCAGCTCGGCATCAACACCTTCGAGAATTTCATCCAGACTGATGCGGCCATCAATCCAGGCAACTCGGGCGGTGCGCTGGTCGATGCCCAGGGCAACCTGATCGGCATCAACACGGCGATCTATTCTCGTTCGGGCGGCAACATGGGCATCGGCTTTGCCATTCCGGTGTCCACCGCCCGTCAGGTGCTGGAAAGCCTGATTCGCGAAGGCACGGTCACCCGGGGGTGGATTGGCGTGGAGCCGCGCGACCTGACGCCCGAGATGGCCGAAACCTTCAACCTGCCTTTGCGCGATGGTGTGCTGATCACGGGTGTGCTGCACAACGGGCCCGCCGCCACGGGGGGCATTCGCCCCGGCGATGTGGTGATTCAGGTGGGCAGCCAACCCGTGGCCAATACCGCGCAGTTGCTCAACGCTGTGGCGGCGCTGAAGCCGGGTGAGCGCGCGCCTGTGCGCATTCTGCGGGGCTCAGAGGAACGTGTCGTGAGCGTCGTCGTCGGCAAGCGGCCCAGACAGCAGGTTCAGGCCCCGCCGGCCCGCGACGAATTCGAAGAAGAGTGAGCGGGCGACCCGCTCACCCGCCAGCCGAAGTCGATTCGGGCTGATCGTCTGGCGCGCGGGTGTGCTTGACAAAGGCCTGTGCCGCCCAGATGCCCACCTCATACAAGAGGCACATCGGGATGGCCAGCGCCAGTTGAGAGACGACGTCCGGCGGCGTGACGATGGCGGCAATCACGAAAGCCACCACGATGAAGTAGCTGCGGAAGGCCTTGAGCTTGTCCACCGTGACCATGCCCATGCGCACGAGGATCACCAGGGCCACTGGCACCTCGAAAGCAGCGCCGAAGGCCAGGAACATGTTGAGCACGAAGCTCAGGTAGGCCTCGATGTCCGGCGCCGCCGTGATGCTCTTGGGCGCGAACTCCTGGATGAAGGTGAACACCTTGCCAAAGACGAAGAAATAGCAGAACGCCACGCCCAGGTAGAACAGCAGCGTGCTGGAGACGATCAACGGGGCCACGAGCCGCTTTTCGTGGCCGTACAGGCCGGGCGCCACGAACGCCCAGATCTGATAGAGCACAGCGGGCAGGGCCAACATGAAGGCCGCCAGCATGGTCACCTTGATGGGCACCATGAAGGGCGAGATGGGGTTGGTGGCGATCAGCGTCGTGCCCTGCGGCAGATGCTGCACAAGCGGCATGGCCAGCAGGTCGTACAGGCCGGAGGGCGAGGGGTAGATGGCCAGCGCGATGAAGGCCACGGCCATGGCCGCAAAGGCCTTGATCAGGCGGTCTCGCAACTCGATGAGGTGCGAGACAAAAGGTTGTTCGCTGCCCTCGAGCTCGTCGGATGGTGATTTGGGGTCGCTCACAGCGTGGTTGGCTTAACGGGGGCCGAGGGTACGCCCAGGCGGGCGGAAGCGGGCCACGCGGGCCGCGCCGGACTGCACATGGCGGCGCACGCCATGACGTTGCTTGTACCAAAGTGGGGTGGCACCGCGCTTGAGCCGCCAGTTCTTGCGCACCGGCGGAGCTGGGTGGTGATACGTATGGGTGAGGTCGTTGTAGAAGCTGCCGTGGTCGTCCGCGCGACTGCCTGCGCCCAGTTCATCGACGCTGGTCTGCAGCGTCTCGCGCGCTTCGTCGAGGCTGCCTTGCACGGAGCGGCCAAAGTTGGTCGCGGCTTCCTCCACCCCCGTCTTCATCTTGCGCAGCTCTTCCAGCTCGATCGAGCGGTTGACCTCGCTCTGGACCTGCGCCACGTAGCGCTGCGCCTTGCCGACCAGCACACCGACGGTGCGGGCGACTTTGGGCAGCCGCTCAGGACCCAGCACGACCAGGGCAACTGCCCCGATCAGCATCAGCTTGTCGAAACCGAAATCAATCATGCAGCAGCCTCACGAGCCGGCAGGGCGCGTGCGCGCATCACGACTTGGTCTTGGTTTCGACGTCGATGGTCTGCGAGTGGCTGTTGCCCGATTGGCCAACCTGCTGCGCTGGCGCATTGTCGGCCGCCGGGGCGCCGTCCTTGACGCCATCCTTGAAGCCCTTGACGGCCGCGCCCAGGTCGGTGCCGATGTTCTTGAGCTTCTTGGTGCCGAAAACCAGCACGACGATGAGCAGCACGATGACCCAGTGCCAAATGCTGAACGTTCCCATGATCACACTCCAGTCAGAGCCGCCAGGCGGCCACACACACAATCTACCGCCACGTTCCTGTCCTGGCGAACACCCCTGTGGCAGGTGGGGGCGCCGCCGCGCAAGTCAAGCCTTAACCGGCCGGACGTCGCGCGAATTCTTCCAGCCCGGACAGGCCTTCACGCCGGGCGAGTTCGCCGACCACGTCCTGCGGCCCGAGGCCCAGATGGGCCATGGCCACCATGCTGTGAAACCACAGATCTGCCAGTTCGCCGACGAGGGCCTGACGAGCGGCATCCGAGGGGGCCATGTCGTACGCCTTGGCCGCCACCACCACCTCGGTGGCTTCCTCGCCCACCTTCTTCAGGATGGTGTCGGTACCCTTGTGAAACAGCTTGGCGACGTAACTCTGCTCGGGGTTGCCGCCTCTGCGCGACGCAATGACCTCGGCCAGGCGCGCTAGCACATCGCTCGTGGCTTGGGGGGTGGGATTCATTTGTAAATCTGCTCGGGGTTTTTCAGAACCGGATCAACCGGCTCCCATGCCCCATTGTGGTACTTGTAGAAGAAACAACTGTGACGGCCCGTGTGGCAGGCGATCCCAGGTTCATGGCCCAACTGGGTCACGCGCAGCAACACCACATCGTTGTCGCAGTCCAGTCGGATCTGATGCACCTTCTGGATGTGGCCGGACTCTTCGCCCTTGTGCCACAGACGCTGGCGCGAGCGACTCCAGTACACGGCTTCGCCGCGTTCGGCCGTGAGGGCGAGCGCCTCACGGTTCATCCAGGCAAACATCAGGACGTCGCCCGTGTGGTCTTCCTGCGCGATCACGGGGACCAGACCATTTTCGTCCCATCGCACCTCATCCAGCCAGTTCATGTCAGACAGTGTAGCAATCGAGGGGCCAAAGTACCGGCGCGGCGTCTGCCAACGCATCCGGGGCGACAATATGCCACCCTTCAATGACAGGTCGCCTCGACGGGCGGCCTTGGCGGTACACATGGCTTCGCCCGTTGCTCCTCTGGTGTTCACCATGGGCGATCCCTGCGGGATCGGTCCTGAAATCATCGCCCGCTGGTGGCAGTACGACGGCCGTGGCGCCGTCGTGTCCGGCTGCCCGGCGGTGATGCAGCGCGCTGTAGCCGAGTTGCCGCAGGGGGGGCGCCCCAATGTGGTGCGAGTGGACGGGTGGGACGCGGTGGATCGCCTGCCACCCGGCTCCCTGCCGGTCTGGTCGCCGCCCGGCCTTCCCGATGACCTGTTGGCCTTGCCTCGGGGTGCGGTGGCGCGTGAGGCGGGCCAGGCCGCAGCGGCCAGCGTGCGCCATGCTGTGACCCTGTGCCGCACAGGGGTTGCCGCCGGCATGGTGACCGCGCCACTGCACAAGGAGGCACTCGCGCTGGCCGGGGAGCCCTATCCCGGTCATACGGAACTGCTCCAGGCCGAAGGGGTGCCGCCCGGGAGCGCGCCGCTGGATGTGCGGATGATGCTGGCCAATGAGCAGCTCAAGACCGTGCTGGTCACGGTTCACCGGTCGCTGCGTTCTGCCATTGAGGCGGTCACGGTGGACGCGGTGCTGTCCACGCTGCGCATCACGCACGCCAGCGCCCCGATGTGGTGCGGGCGTGTCCCTCGCATCGCGGTGGCCGGGCTCAACCCCCATGCCGGCGAGGGCGGGCTGTTTGGTGACGAGGAGATCCGCATCATCGCGCCGGCCATCGCCGCTGCGCGTGGTGAAGGCATCGACGCCCATGGCCCGTTTGCGCCTGACACCGTTTTCATGCGGGCGCGCCATGCGCCGCCGGCCCATCCGGGCGAGTTCGATGTGGTGGTGGCGATGTACCACGACCAGGGCTTGATCCCAGTGAAGTACCTGGGGCTGGACGGCGGGGTCAATGTCACGCTGGGGTTGCCGTTCGTGCGCACAAGCCCTGACCACGGCACGGCGTTCGACCTCGTGGGCACGGGGCGGGCTGATCCGGCCAGCTTTGCGGCGGCTGTGGCCATGGCGCGTCAATTCGTGGCCGTCAGGTCGGTGGCTGTCGGCGCGGCCGACGCAAGCTGACAGCCCGCATCAGGCTGCGCTGCGTGTGCGCGGCCCCGGTTGCAGCGCCGCCAGTTGGCGGCGGGCCCGCACGGTGGCACGCTCGATCAGCTCGGCCTGCTCGAACGCGCGGAAGCGTCCTGTGTCGCACATCTTGGCCAGCGTGCGCGCGGTCAACGAGATGGTTTGCTTGTGCAGGTGGCCGTGCGTGAAGATGAAGAATGTGCGGCCTTCGCTTACCCAGGTGAGCCGAACCTTCTTCCATTGGCCCTGCATCATCATCTGATAAGCCGTGCCCTTCTGAATGTGGTGAACCAGCTGCAGCCCCTGGGACGGCGGCGGCGGGGTATCCAGATCAATGTCGAGCTCGACCAGCGCCGGGTCATGATCCGGGGGCTCGCACAGATTGATGTCCAGCACTGCTTCGTCGGTTACCGCGGCTTCCGGCACAAAGCCGGCTTGGGCCATCTCCTCGCTGGTCAGCGTGGGCACCACCGTCAGGGCGGGCGCCGCGCCGGGATCGTGCATGGCGGCAGGCAGTGGATCGTTGGCAGCCTCCTCGCGCGACGGGATGGCGATCTGTTCAACCTTGGTCAGTTGGTGCTCGAGCAGCCGCTGCGTCAGTTCGTGTGACGGCGTGGCCTTGAGACACTCGGCGTGGGCTGGCAACAGCTGTGAGAAGAAGGCCTGTTTGGCCTCTTCGGGCCACTGAATCAGCGCCAACCCTTCGTTGAGGTCGCGCATCAGTCGGGGCAGCTTGAGCAGAAACTCCTTGCGCAGCTGTGGATGGCCCTTGGGCTGCACGCTCAGGGCCAACTCCCGTCCGGCCTCCTTCATGCGTGACGCCAATGCCGACTGGGCACCATCACGCGACGCAGCCATCACCTGCACCTGGCTCCAGATCTGCGTCAGGAACGCGCGCAGAAACTCGGGCAACTCGACGCCGGAGAGTTCGCGCTGCAGAAGCTGCATGTAGCGCTGGTGCACCCGCAGGTCGGCCTCCTTGCCCCGCAGCAGCGTGGTGACATCGTCGTGCTCCGCACCGTCTTGTCGCTGGAGTTCCTCGATGAACGCTTCGAGTTCGGCCAGCTTCGTTTCATACAGTTCCATGCGGTCGAAGTCGCCTTCGACCACATCGTTGACCAGCAGCGTCACGCGATGGACACACTCCTGGCCGGCGCCGCTATCGAGTTCGTCGAACGCCGCCGACAGCGAGGCGATGCGGTTCACGAAGCGGCGCACCGGGTGGCGGCGCGAACTGAAGAAGCGGGTGTCGCTCAGCGCCACCCGAAGCACCGGCATCTGCAGGCGCGCGATCTGTCGTGCCATTTGTGGCGCGACCTTCGGGTCGGACAGCACCTGGTCGAACAGGGCGGCCACGATGTCGATGATCATCTGATCCAGTGGCGCGCCGCCCCGGGCCTGGATCAGTTCGTCGCGGTGAGCGCGGATCACGTTGGGCGCCATCAAGGGCCCGGCAAAACCGGCCGCCACGGCGTCCGTCCCACTGAGCCCCGTAAGCGTAGCGCCCGCCGAGGCGCCGCCCGCCATGGCTGCGTGAACTTGGACCGGAGGCAGGGCCTGGGCAGCGATGCGTCGCAGCAGATCCTGAAAATCGGCACTGGTGGCGGCGTCGGTCAGTCCGCCCGCAACGGCCGCCGCAGCGTCGCCGCCAGCCGGTGCGGCGTTCCAACTGCCCAGCGCGGGTGCTGGCACGCCGAACATGTCACTGAGCACCCTCGCCGCGCGCTGTCCGGCTTCGCTTGCCGCCAACAGTCCTGCCTGCGCGCTCGTCGTGGCGAAGGCCTGAGGCTGCGTCACGCCCGACAGGCCGCCTGGCGAGGTGGGGGCCGACAAGGTACCGCTTACGGAACTGGTGCTGCTGGCAGAGCGCCGCACGGCAGGCGCAGCCGGGGTCAAACCGAGTCGTCGCCAGTCGGCCACGATATCGGCATAGGCGGTTGCCAGGGCCTCGGGCAGCAGCCTGCTCAGCACACCGAGCAGAGCCTGGAGCGCCTCTTGGTCCACCCCCTCCTGTGCAAACGTGTCCAGCAGGGCCTGCGTCACCGCCTGGGGGCGAATCGGGTGAGGTTGGTGTTCACTGTGGGCGGTCAGCGCTCCGAATTGGGCGTGCAGCACCGACAGGCTGCCCTCACAGGCGGTTGCCACCGATTGCGCCAGGCGGTCGGCCACCACGGTGCGTTCGACTTCTGCGTGGTCGACCAGGCTCAGGCTCGACCAGTCCGGCTGGCTGCTTTCGCTCAAAGGGCCCGCTTCGCTGGCGCGCGCCCATTTGTCGATCTGCTGGCGCAATTGATGAACCGCGCCAGCCTGCAATACCCCTCGCCGGCCCTGCAGAAAGCGCTCTGCATCGATGAGGGCTTGCCGCTGCCCGCTGTTCGTGCTGGCTGCTGCCAGGTTCGGGAGCTGCACCAGCACCCGATCAAGCACATCCGTGAGGCCGCGCTGGAGGTGATCCAGGGCGGCCTGCAAGGCGGCGTCGAGTCGGCGGTCAGTCACAGTCGGCGATCCAGCTCGTTCAAGGCATGAAACAGGCTCCCACAGTGTCGGGCATGGGAGCCCCCTTTGATCGTTGGATATCGGCCGGACTGGCGCCGGCTTTCGTTACTTTTTCAAACTGTCACGAATCTCACGCAGCAACACGATGTCTTCGGGCGTCGCCGCGGGGGCAGGAGCCGGTGCGGGTGCCTCCCGCTTGAGCCGGTTGATCTGGCGGATCATCAGGAAAATGATGAAGGCCAGGATCAGAAAGTTCAATGCCACCGTCAGGAAGTTCCCGTAGGCGAACACGGCGCCCAGCTTCTTGGCCTCGACCAGCGGCAGGGTCGGGTCCTGGCCGGACAGCGCAATGTAGTAGCTGGAAAAATCCAGTCCTCCGACGGCCTTGCCGACCACGGGCATGATCAGGTCGTTGACCACCGAGTCGACGATCTTGCCGAAAGCGCCGCCGATGATCACGCCCACGGCAAGATCCACCACATTGCCTTTGACGGCAAACTCTTTGAATTCACTGAAAAAACCCATGTCTGCCTCCAAGGCTGTCTGATGCCTTGCTCACTTTAGGCGCTGCCCGATCCAGCGGACATCGGGTTGCAGCGAGAGACCCGGGAGCGGGGGAGGGAAGGTGTTGTGAAAATGTCGCAGCCACGCTCCGCCCATCGTCGGCACGGTGCGGCGCAGAATCTGGCGGCAAGGGGGTGAACGTCCGATACAATAGCCGGTTGACCCCATTCAATGTCATCGTCCCTCCAGTCCTTAAGGATTCCCATGAGCAACCAGCCAGTGGACCCAAGCCGTCGGACCTGGGTGACCATGGCCTGCGCCGCCGGTGGCGTGGGCGGCGTGGCCACCGCCATCCCCTTCGTGTCGACCTTCCAACCCTCTGAGCGTGCTCGCGCCGCAGGTGCCCCCGTCGAGGTGGACATCAGCGCCCTGAAGCCCGGCGAGATGGTGACGGTCGAGTGGCGCGGCAAGCCCGTGTGGATCATGCGCCGCACGGAAGAGCAACTCGCCGCGCTGGCCAAGCTTGACGGCCAGTTGGCCGACCCCCAGTCGGAGCTCAAGCCCGAAGAGACGCCAGAGTACGCGCGCAACACGCACCGTTCCATCAAGCCCGAGGTGCTGGTGACGGTCGGCATCTGTACCCACCTGGGTTGCTCGCCGACGGCCAAGTTCCAGTCGGGGCCGCAGCCCTCGCTGCCCGATGACTGGCAAGGCGGCTTCCTGTGCCCCTGCCACGGTTCGACCTTCGATCTCGCTGGCCGCGTCTTCAAGAACAAGCCGGCACCGACCAACCTCGAAGTGCCGCCCCACATGTACCTGTCCGACACCAAGCTGCTGATTGGTGAAGACAAGAAGGCCTGACAGGAGACCCCACGATGGCTGAAATGAAGCAAGCCCCCGCTGGCGCCTCGGCCGGCGAGAAGTTCATGACCTGGGTGGACAACCGGTTTCCGGCCACCAAGCTCTGGAACGAGCACGTCGGCGAGTACTACGCGCCCAAGAACTTCAACTTCTGGTACTTCTTTGGCTCGCTGGCCCTGCTGGTGCTGGTGATCCAGATCGTGACCGGCATCTTCCTGGTCATGCACTACAAGCCGGACGCCAATCTGGCGTTCGCCTCGGTCGAGTACATCATGCGCGATGTGCCCTGGGGCTGGCTGATCCGCTACATGCACTCCACCGGTGCCTCGGCCTTCTTCGTCGTGGTCTACCTGCATATGTTCCGCGGCCTGCTGTACGGTTCGTACCGTACACCGCGTGAACTGGTCTGGATCTTCGGCTGCCTGATCTTCCTGTGCCTGATGGCCGAAGCCTTCATGGGCTACCTGCTGCCCTGGGGTCAGATGTCGTTCTGGGGCGCCCAGGTGATCATCAACCTGTTCGCTGCGATCCCCTTCGTCGGTCCGGATCTGGCCCTGCTGATCCGCGGCGACTTCGTCGTGGGCGACGCCACCCTGAACCGGTTCTTCTCGCTGCACGTGATCGCCGTGCCGCTGGTCCTGCTGGGCCTCGTGGTGGCGCACATCATCGCGTTGCACGAAGTCGGATCGAACAACCCCGACGGCATCGAGATCAAGGCCAAGAAGGACGAGAAGGGCCGCCCGCTGGATGGCATCCCCTTCCATCCGTACTACACCGTGCATGACATCATGGGTGTGGCCGGCTTCCTGATCGTGTTCACGGCTGTGGTGTTCTTCGCGCCCGAGTTCGGTGGCTACTTCCTCGAGTACAACAACTTCATTCCGGCTGACCCGTACAAGACGCCGCCGCACATTGCGCCCGTCTGGTACTTCACGCCGTTCTACTCGATGCTGCGCGCCACGACGGATCAGTTCGTCAATGTCCTGTGTGTGCTGATCGCCCTGGGTGCGGTGTTGAACCTCGTCAAGGGAGCGGGCACTGGCAAGAGCAAGATCACCGGCTTGGTGATCGCAGCAGTGGTCATCGTCCTGCTCAAGACCTTCGAAGCCAAGTTCTGGGGTGTGGCGGTGATGGGCGGTGCCGTGGTGATCCTGGCTGGTCTGCCCTGGTTCGACAAGAGCCCGGTCAAGTCCATCCGTTATCGTCCGAACTGGCACAAGCTCGTCTACGCCGTGTTCGTCGTGAACTTCATCGTTCTCGGCTATCTGGGTGTGCAGCCGCCATCGCCCACGGGTGAGTTGGTGTCCCAAGTCGGCACGCTGGTCTACTTCGGCTTCTTTGTGCTGATGCCCTGGTGGAGCCAGCTGGGTACCTTCAAGCCCGTGCCTGACCGCGTGACCTTCAAGCCCCACTGATCGCAGGAACCGCAGACATGAAAAAAATCATTGCCTCCCTGCTGGCTGCGTTCGCCCTGGTCGCCGGCGCCCATGCCGCTGGCGGCCCTGGCATCGCGCTGGACAAGTTCCCCAAGGACCGCCTCACCGATCTGGCGGCGTTGCAGAACGGCGCCAAGCTGTTCGTCAACTACTGCTTGAACTGTCACTCGGCCGCTTTCATGCGCTACAACCGGCTGCGTGACATCGGTCTGACCGAGCAGCAGATCAAGGACAACCTGCTGTTTGCGACCGATAAGGTGGGTGAGACCATGAAAGTCGCCCTGCATGACCGCGATGCCAAGGAATGGTTCGGCGCCACGCCGCCGGACCTGACTCTGGTGGCGCGCTCGCGCTCCAGCCACAGCGGTACAGGTGCGGACTATCTCTACACCTATCTGCGCACGTTCTACCGCGACGACACCCGTCCGACCGGCTGGAACAACCTGGTCTTTCCTAGCGTTGGCATGCCCCACGTGATGTGGGAACTGCAAGGCCAGCGCGCAGCGAAGTTCGCCGAGGTGCAGGATCCGCACGCGCCCGGCAAGGTCATCCAGGAGTTTCAGGGCTTCGAGCAACTGACCCCGGGTACCATGTCGCCGCAGGAGTTTGACAACGCGATGGCCGATCTGGTGGCCTATCTGCAGTGGATGGCCGAGCCTGTGGCGCAGCAACGTGTGCGCATTGGTGTGGGCGTGCTGATCTTCCTGGCGTTCTTCATGTTCATTGCGTGGCGCCTGAACGCCGTGTTCTGGAAAGACGTGAAGTGACCCTTCTCATGCCGCCGGTTCGCCGGCGGCCATGAGCCGGCGCAGTGATCCCGATTCCGGTCACTGCGCTTCGTTGTTTTGTGGCCCTGGCCGCACCGAGACCCCTCTAGAGAAAAGGATTCCACCGCCATGATGGTGCTTTATTCCGGAACGACCTGTCCGTACTCCCATCGCTGCCGTTTTGTCCTGTTCGAAAAGGGCATGGATTTCGAGATCCGCGACGTGGACATCTACGCCAAGCCGGAAGACATCGCGTTGATGAACCCGTACAACGAGGTGCCCATCCTGGTCGAACGCGACCTGATCCTGTACGAGTCGCACATCATCAACGAGTACATCGATGAGCGCTTCCCGCACCCACAGCTCATGCCGGGTGATCCGGTGGCCCGTGCGCGTGTCCGCCTGTTCCTGCTCAACTTCGAGAAGGAACTGTTTGCCCATGTGAACGTGCTGGAAGGGCGCATTGGCATGAAGGCCAATGACAAGCAGCTCGAGAAGGCCCGGTCTCAGATCCGCGATCGCCTGACCCAGTTGGCGCCGATCTTCCTGAAGAACAAGTACATGCTGGGCGATGATTTCTCGATGCTGGACGTCGCGATCGCCCCGCTGCTGTGGCGTCTGGACTATTACGGCATCGAGCTGTCGAAGAACGCGCTGCCGCTGTTGAAGTATGCTGAGCGCATCTTCTCGCGTCCCGCCTACATCGAGGCTCTCACGCCATCTGAAAAGGTGATGCGCAAGTGAGCCCGCTGCGGCGCCCATGAGCATGTCTTCTTCCGATACCGATTCGACCTCGCAAGGCACGTCCACCCGACCGTACCTGATCCGCGCCCTGCATGACTGGTGCACGGACAACGGCTTCACGCCGTACCTGGCGGTCTATGTGGACCGCTCGGTGCAGGTGCCCATGGAGTACGTCAAGAACAACGAGATCGTGCTGAATGTGAGCTTCGAGGCAACCAGCCAGCTCCAGTTGGGCAACGAGTTCATCGAGTTCAAGGCGCGCTTTGGCGGCACCGCACGCGAGATCATCGTGCCGGTGGACCACGTGATCGCGATTTACGCGCGCGAGAACGGCCAAGGCATGGCGTTCCCGGTTCCGAACAGCCTGGCCAGCGACCTGGACGCGCCCGAAGACGATGTGCAGGGGCAAGAGCCTGCATTTGCATCGCGCGAGGGCGAGGCTTCGGACCGCTCGCCTTTGCGGCTGGCTGCGGCCAAGCCAGAGGATGCGGCAGCCGGGTCAGGCGACCCGGAGGGCGGGCAGGAGCCGCCCCCAGCGGGTGGCGGGCGCCCCACATTGCGTCGGATCAAGTAAGCCGCGGTGTACACTGCGTGCGTCGCCGGCTTAGCTCAGTTGGTAGAGCAACCGCCTTGTAAGCGGTAGGTCGTCAGTTCGAATCCGACAGCCGGCACCATTCTTCGCACCCACGCCTTGCGTGGGTGTTGTCGTTTCGGGGCTGTTCGGATTCGGCGGCAGGCGCGGCCGCCGTCCGGAAATGCCAATGTGTGCGCCTCGCACCGTGAACGAGTGCTGCGCTGTGCGTTCGACGCAGGTCTGGCGCGAGCTTGGCGCCTTCCAAATCCCTGCCGGCAGTGGGACAATTCAGGCCTTCTTCCCACAAGGTCTGGTGCCTCGCTGCGCACAGGCCGGAGATCGACGCATGAATCGACGCAGTGTGTTGCTCGGAGGTGCAGCAACGCTGGCCTGCATGTCCCTGTCAGCCTGCCACTCCCCGGACGAGCCTCTGCGCGTGGCGCTCAACGACTGGATCGGCTACTCACCACTTGTTCTGGCACAAGAGCTCGGACATGTGGACGAGGCGACGGTCCGGCTCGTCGAGCAGCCGTCCAATACGGCCAGCATGATGGCGTTGGCCAACCGTGAACTGAGCGTGGCGGCGCTCACGCTGGACGAGTTCCTGCTCGCGCGCGAAGGCGGCCTCGATGTCCGCGCCGTGATGGTGTTCAACGAATCTCACGGCGCCGACGTGGTGATGGCTCACCCCGCCATCGCCGAGTTGCGCGCGCTCAAAGGCAAACGCATCGGTGTGGAGTCATCGGCGGTGGGGGCGTTGATGCTGGCCCGACTGCTCGAGCGTGCGCAACTCGAACCGTCCGAGCTGGACCAGGTCACGCTGACGGCCGATCAGCACGTCAAAGCGTACGCGGCCGGACAGGTCGATGCGGTCATCACGTTCGAGCCCATGGCGTCTCAGCTGCGGGCGCAGGGCGCCAAGGTGCTGCTGGACAGCAGCCACTTCCCCGGCCTGATCGTGGATGTCCTGGTGGCTCATGCCGAGCTGCCAGCGCGTCAGCATGCGCACCTCAGGCGCTTGCTGGCCGGCCATTTCGCGGCAGTCTCGCATCTGAGGCGTGACCCGGTGGACGCGGCAAGACGACTCGCCCCGCACCAGCAGCTGACGCCCGATGAGGTCCGCCAAGCGTTTTCGGGGATTCATCTGCTCGACCTGAACGACAACCGACAGTGGCTTTCAGGGCCGCAGCCCCGGCTGATCGACAGCGTGCGCTCGGTGGCCACCATCATGCAGTCCTCCAGGCTGCTCGGGCGTCTGCCCGCGCTGGATGGCCTGTGCGATGCGTCTTTCCTGCCGGAGGGCAATGCGTGACACAGCCGTCGTTGCGCGTGTTGCTGCCGGTGGCCCTGGCGTGCATTCTGCTCGGCGTCAGCGCGCTGTCATTCACGCTGAGCCTGGGCGAGCGCCAGAAGGACCTGTCTGCGTCGGCGCGTGCGCAGATGCTCACCGATGCCGCTCGCCTGGTCCGCCTGGCCGACGACCCTCAGGGCCTGGGTTCCACGCTTCTTCGTGCAGAGATTGCGCAGATCGCTGGCCGTCCGGAGGTTGATCGGGTACTCGTCATCGATCCTGATGGCCTGGTGCTGGCCGGCAGCCGCTCCGCCTGGCAAGGTCGTTCGGTGGCGGATCTGGCGCCAGCGCTGGACAGCGGTCGTTTAGGCAGGGCTGTCCAGGGACGTCTCCCGGACTGGCAGGTCCGTCCGGGTGGCGACGCCATGGATGCATTGCAATCGTTCGGCATGCCGTCGCAGCCCGGCGAGTTACGCAGTTTCCGGCGCGGGCTGGTCTACGTGGCTTATGACCTGCGCAAGCAGCGAGCGGAGGCCACGCGCGCGGAGCTCTTGTCTCGCCTCCCGGATGCAATCGGGTTGCTGGCCGTCTTTCTGTTGATGGGCTGGTGGATCGGGCGGCAGGTTTCACGCCCTCTGGCGCAGCTGGATGCCGCTGCCGATCGGCTGCGGCAGGGCGATTGGGCGGTTCACATCCCGCAGGGAGGCGCCCGCGAGATCCGTCAGTTGGCGCAGGGCCTGGACGCCCTTCGACAGGAGCTGGCTGCGACCTGGCGAGCCGTCCCGGACCTGATGTTCGAGCTCGATGAGCATGGCCGGTACCTGCGTGTGGTTGCATCCCGATCCGATCTTGTCGTGCGCGATCCGATGGAGTTGATTGGTCGCTTGGTGAGCGATGTGCTGCCACCGTCGGCTGCGGCCGTGGTGCATCTCGCATTGTCCGATGCGGCGCGGCAGGGTGCGGTGTGGGGGCGTGAACTGGCCCTTGATGTGCCCGCCGGTCAGCGCTGGTTCGAGATATCGGTGGCGCGCAAGTCGGTGCTGGGGCAACGTGCGCCCACATTCTTGCTGATCTCACGTGACATCACCGATCGCAAACACGCGGAGGCCACGTTGCGAGAAGTCAACGAGGTGCTGGAGCAGCGCGTCGAGGCACGAACAGCCGAACTGCTGGCTGCGAAGAACGATGCCGAGCGTGCCAACCGGGCCAAGAGTGAGTTCCTCTCAAGGATGAGCCACGAACTGCGCACGCCGCTGAACGCCATTCTGGGCTTCGGTCAGCTGCTGGAGCTCTCTGTGCAGGATCCGAAACAATGTGGCCAGGTACGACACATCCTGGGCGCGGGGCGGCACCTGCTGGATCTGATCAACGAGATTCTTGATCTGGCTCGTGTCGAGTCCGGCCAGATGACGGTGAGCATGTCGCCTGTGGGCGTGTCGGCGCTGGTGCAGGAATGCCTGGAACTGGTGCGACCGCTGGCGGACGCGCATGGCGTGCGCCTGGTGTGCGACAGGCTGGACGATGAGGTCCATGTGATGGCCGATCACACGCGGCTGCGGCAGGTACTGATCAATCTGCTGTCCAATGGGGTGAAATACAACCGCCATGGTGGAACGCTCGGGCTGACATGGCAGAGCGAGGGCGACGAGGTGGTGATCCGTGTGAGCGATACCGGGGAGGGGCTACCGCCAGAGGCCCTGTCGCGCCTGTTCGTGCCGTTTGAGCGCCTGGATGCCGACGCGCGCCAGATCGAGGGCACAGGCATCGGTCTGGCCCTGAGCAAGCATCTGGTAACGCTGATGGGTGGCCGCATTGGCGCTCACAGCGAGCCCGGGCAGGGCAGCGTGTTCTGGGTGGCGCTTGCTTGCTGTCAGCCCACCGCGGCGCCGCAGCCCCTCAGTTCGCAAGCAGCTTGTTGAGCGCGCTGACGTCTTCGGCGCTCAGGCTGCCGCTGGCCTGACGCAGTCGTACGCTGCCCACGATGACGTCATAGCGGGCCTTGTACAGATCCTTCTGCGTGCTTGTCAGCTGAGTCTGTGCGTCCAGCACATCCTTGTTGATCCGCACGCCCACCCGGTAGCCGAGTTGCGTGGCCTCCAGCGCGAGCCGGGCCGACGATTCGGCTGCCTCATATGCCTTGACTTGCGCCAGGCCGGACTGCACGGCCAGGAAGGCCTGCCGGACGCTCAGCGCCGTGCCACGGCGCGCTTGGTCAAGCTCCTGGCGCGACCGCTCGACCAGCGCCAGCGCTTCGCGGACTTGGTTCTGAATGGCGCCACCCGCATACAGCGACATGTTCATCTCGACTCCGATCGACGCGCTCGTGCCGTCACCGCCGGAGGTGCGTGCTGTCAGAGCGTTCGAATCAACATCGGCGCGTGTCACGTTGCCCACGAGGTCGACGGTCGGACGGTGGCCGGCCCGCACGCGCGTCACTTCGAGCTCGGCCACGCGCAAGCCGGTTTCCGCTTTGCGCACGAGCGGTGCGGTCTGTGTGCGTTGCACCCACTCTTCCATGTCGCCCACGGCCAGTGCGTCGAGCGCGGAAGGATTGGCCAGCGGATCAGGCGAGACCTGCGATTTGCCGACCAGCTGGTCCAGCGCCAATTGCTTGACACGCAAGTCGTTGGCTGCAGCCAGCTCCTGGGCGGTGGCCAGATCGAAACGGGCCTGAGCCTCGCGCGTGTCGGTGATGGTGGCGTTGCCCACCTCGAAGCTGCGCTTGGCGGCGGCGAGCTGTTCGTCCAGGGCCTTCTTGTTGGCCTGCGTGGTCTGCAGCACGTCGCGAGCGGCCAGCACATCGAAGTAGGCCTGGGTCAGCCGCACGATGAGATCCTGCTCGGCAGTCTGCAGGTCGGCCTGGGCCACCACCAACGATTGCTCGGCCTGGTCCACCTGGGCCTGATTGCCGGCGTTGTACAGCGGCTGGCGGGCCACCACGCCGACCCGCTTGTTGGTGGATATGGCGTCTGAGGACGACACCGTCGGCGGGAACGGCGGAACGTCGGAGTCGTACTTGCTGCGGTTGATGCTGGCCTGCAGCGCCACCGACGGCCGCTGCAGGGCCTTGGCCTGTTCCGCCTTGTAGCGCGCCGCTTCGGCCTGGGCCTGTGCGGCAAGAAAGCCCGCGTCGTGGGCGCGCGCGGCCTGGTACAGGCTCAGCAGATCCTCGGCGTGGGCGGCTCCCGACCCCAAGCCCGACAGCACGGCGCTGGCGGCCAGCGCCAGGGCACACCGTCGCAGGCCCCGTGGGCGGAGTGCGGCGACACGGGAGGGGGGCGTGAACAGCATAAAGTACCTCGGTAAGCGGTGGGGAGCGGTGGCGGAGCGGACTGCCTGCCGCTGATCAGAATGTGAAGCGGCTCGGCTCGGCGAAGCCGGGCAGGCGTGGCGCCAGCGTGTCGAAGCGTTCCTCTCGACGGATCTGGCCCGCGCCGACGCGCGTGAACAGGGTCGCGCGCATCATGGGCTCGTGCCCGACGATGGCCAGCAGGCGACCGCCATCGCGCAGTTGCTCAAACAGCACGGCCGGGACATCGGCCACCGAGCCGTTGAGGAGGATGGCGTCGAACGGCCCTTGCGCGGGCAGGCCAGCGTGGCCGTCGCCCTCGACCACCTCGGCATTGTTGACGGCTGCGGTGCGCAGGTTCGCGCGGGCCTGGGCGGCCAGCACGGGGTCGGCTTCGAGCGCAATGACCCGCTGGGCCTTGTGTGCCAGCAGCGCAGTCACAAAGCCGGTTGCGGCGCCGATCTGCAGCACGGTATCACGCTTGCTGAGTTGCAGGTCCTGGACCATGCGCGCTTCCACCCGGGGCGCCAGCAGGGCGCGCCCTTGACCCAGCGGGATCTCGAGGTCCATGAAAGCCAGCGCCTGTTGCGCTTGCGGCACAAAGTCCTCACGTCGGATGACCGACAGAAGGCTGAGCACCGAGCCATCGAGCACCTCCCAGGGGCGGATCTGCTGCTCGATCATGTTGAAGCGGGCTTGTTCGACGTTCATGCGGGGCATCCTACGGGAGACGATAAAGGAATTGAAGCCAGATAAACCTGGAATTCTAAGAAGAGCGGGGGTGTGATGGCGTCACGATCAGGCCGCCGAGCAGCAAATCGATCTGTGTCGTCATGAATTGCTCAGGATCCAGCGGCACCGGATTGCGGGCGCAGACGGCCGTGCACTGTCGGTACAGCACCACGAATTGCGCGGGCGCGATCAGCGCGTGCACCACCGACGACACGTCTACATGGCGGAACTCGCCTCGCGCCACGCCACGCTCCACCACGCGTGACAGCAAGGCATGGCAGGGGGCGACCACCTCGTCGAGGTAGAACTGCGCAAGATCTGGAAAGGCGCGTGCCTCGCTGAGAATCAGCAACAGCAGGCCCGATGCCTTTGATGCGCCAATGCGGGCCCACCAGGTGCGGGCCAGATGGTGCAGCAAGGCTGGCGTGGCCCCTTCAAATCCGTCTGCGATCTCGCCGCCCTCGACGATGACCTGGGCAAGGTAGTGCCGCACGACGGCCTTGAACAGCGCATCCTTGCCTGGGTAGTAGAGATAGAGCGTGCCTTTGGACACCCCCGCACGTCGGGCCACATCTTCGGCACGCGTGGCCGCCAGGCCTTTCTCGACGAAGAGGTCCAGAGCGGCGTCCAGCAGTTCCTGCGGGCGTTCGTCCTTGCGCCGACGGCGAAGTGGCGGCGTCACGCCAGGGTCGGTTGGCGACGGGTGCGTGGAAGCGGCGGCGCCGCAGAGCGTGGGCTGCGTCAAGACAGAACTGCAAACTGACCAGTGGGTCAGTAATGTAGCGGCGCGCCCGCCCGTGGGTCAATCCGTGGGCAAGATGCCGCGGCGGTCTGGCGCGCCGTGCTCCAGGCGTAAGCTGGCAGCATGCAGGCCTTCCACAGCGACCGTTTCGAGCCCGAGCTGCCGGCGGGCCACCGCTTTCCGATGCAGAAGTACCGCTTGCTGCGCGAGCGGGTGGCCGCCACGCTGCCCGAGGTGGTGCTCCGCGAAGCGCCCGGGGCGGCGCTGGCCGATCTGCTGCGCGTACACACGTCCAGCTATGTCGAGGCCGTGCGAACCGGCAGCCTCAGTCCGGCCGCGCAGCGCGAGATCGGCTTTCCGTGGTCGCCCATGTGGGTCGAACGGTCGTTGCGCTCGGTGGGTGCCACCGTGGCGGCCTGGGAGGCTGCATGCGTGGACGGCGTTGCCGTCAACCTTGCGGGCGGCACCCACCACGCCAGCGCCGATGCGGGGGGCGGCTTTTGCGTGTTCAACGATGTGGCGGTGGCGGTGCGCCGCGCCCAGTCGCGTGGCGAAGGCCGGCGCTTTGCGGTGGTTGATCTGGATGTCCACCAGGGCAATGGCACCGCCGCCATCTTCGCAGGCGATGCCGATGTGGTGACCGTGTCGCTGCACGGCGAGCGCAACTTTCCTTTCCGCAAGGTGGCCAGCGCCCTCGATATCGGCCTGCCCGACCAGTGCGACGATGCCACCTACCTGGCCGCCCTTGATGATGCCTTGCAACGGCTGGTCGCGTGGCACGAGCGGCAGCCGTTCGACGGGGTCTTCTACCTTGCCGGCGCGGATGTGCACCAGGGCGATCGTCTCGGCCGCCTGGCGATCACCGATGCGGGCGTTCAGGCGCGTGACGAGCGCGTGCTGATGCTGGCCGAACGCTGGCGCTGCCCGTTGGTGATGTGCATGGCGGGGGGCTACGGCACAGACCTGACCGCCATGGTGGCCGTACAGGCCCAGACGGTCGGCGCGGCGCTCGCCTCGTGGCGGCGGCGACACGGCGCGGCTGCTTCATGAATAATGCGACGCATGAGCAGACCGCAACCCCAGGACCGGGCGGCCTACGCCCACTTCAGCACCATCACCACCCGCTGGATGGACAACGATGTGTATGGCCACGTCAACAACGTGACGTACTACAGCTACTTCGACACGGCGGTCAACCGCTACCTGATCGAGGCAGGCGTGCTCGATATCCACGCCGGGCCGGTGATCGGGCTCGTCATCGAGACCCACTGCAACTATTTCGCGCCGCTGGCCTTCCCGCGCAACGTCGAGGCGGGGATCCGCGTGGCTCACATTGGCAAGAGCAGCGTGCGCTATGAGATCGGGCTGTTCGAGGCGGGCGAGTCGCAGACGGCGGCCTGTGGCCATTTTGTGCACGTGTATGTCGACCGCGAGACACGTCGCCCGGTGGCCTTGCCCGATGACTTCCTGGCTGCCTTGCAGCGCCTGCAGCCCGCCAACCCGACCTGAGACGCCATGTCAGACCACCCCGCCTCCTGCCCGCGTGAGCCCGATGCCGTGACGCCGGAAGGCGTGGCGGCGGTGGATCACGCCATCACTTCGCGGCGATCGATGCGCCGCTTCCTGCCCACGCCGGTGACGCGCGCTGAGATCGAGGCCATTTTGCAGGTGGCCTCCCGTGCGCCTTCGGGCACCAATACCCAGCCGTGGCAGGTGCATGTGCTCACGGGTGCCAGCCGCCAGGCGCTGGTCGACAAGGTGCTGGCTGCGGCCATGGACAGCGACGCCAGCCGTCGTTACACCGAGCAGTATGACTACTACCCCGCGCAGTGGGTCTCGCCTTTCATTGATCGGCGGCGCAAGGTGGGTTGGGATCTCTATGGTCTGCTGGGCATCGCCAAGGGCGACAAGCTCGCCATGCAGATGCAGCAGGCTCGCAACTTCATGTTCTTCGATGCGCCCGTCGGGCTGATCTTCACGATCAACCGCATCATGGGCCGCGGCAGCCTGCTGGATTACGGCATGTTCCTGCAAAGCATCATGGTGGCGGCGCGCGCCCGCGGGCTGGACACCTGCCCTCAGGCGGCGTGGAATCACTTCCATGCGGTCATCCTGCCGCATTTGGGGCTGGATCCCGAGCAGCACATGATGGTCTGCGGCATGGCCTTGGGTCACGCGGATCCGTCGGCCGTCGAAAACACGCTGCTGACCGAGCGCGAACCGATCGCGTCGTTTGCACGCTTTCTGGACTAGACATCGCGTGTAGTCAGTTCCGGATTTAGGGTCATCCCTAGTCCGGTATCAGGGGTAAATCCTGCCTCACGGTCTATGATGGATTGATCGATCTGGTCTTATCTGTTTCCAGATTCGACGGTCGATGTCCCTGTGTACCTTTGGAGGTGGATCCATGAGCCTGATGGGCCAGATGATGCAGATGCCGTTGATGATTTCCTCGCTGCTCACGCACGCAGCGCGGCACAACGGTGACATTGAGATCGTGTCCAAGCGTGTCGAAGGCGACATGCATCGCACGACCTGGGCCGAAGTCGAGTCGCGTTCGCGCAAGCTCGCGCAGGCGCTGGCCCGCCTGGGGCTGCAGACCGGCGACCGCGTCGGTACGCTGGCCTGGAATGGCTACCGTCACCTCGAGATCTATTACGGCGTCTCGGGTTCGGGCCTGGTGTGCCACACGATCAACCCCCGCCTGTTCCCGCAACAGGTCGCGTGGATCGTCAACGACGCGCAAGACAAGGTCATCTTCGTCGACCTGAACATCTTCCCGCTGGTCGAGAAGCTGGCCCCCATGCTGCCCACGGTCAAGCACGTCGTGCTGATGTGCGGCCGCGAGAGCATGCCCCGCGAAACCGCACTGACCAACCTGCACTGCTACGAAGACCTGCTGGCGGCCGAAGACGGCCAATACAGCTGGCCCACCTTTGACGAGAACGCTGCAGCGAGCATTTGCTACACCTCGGGCACGACTGGCAACCCCAAGGGTGCGGTCTACTCGCATCGCTCGACCGTGTTGCATGCGATGGCTGCGGCCCTGCCCGATGCCATGTGCCTGAAGGCCACCGACGTGGTGTTGCCCGTGGTGCCGATGTTCCACGTCAATGCCTGGGGTATTCCGTACGCGGCCGCACTGGTGGGCTGCAAGCTGGTCATGCCCGGCCATCACTTGGATGGAGCCTCGCTGTACAACCTGTTCGAGGAAGAGAAGGTCACGATGTCGGCCGGCGTGCCGACCATCTGGTTGGGCCTGCTCAACCACGTCAAGGCCAACAACCTCAAGTTCAGCACCTTCAAGACCACGATCATCGGCGGCTCGGCCTGCCCGCCCGCGATGATCCGCACCTTCGAGAACGACTACAACGTCGAGGTGATCCACGCCTGGGGCATGACCGAGCTGTCGCCCATTGGCACGCTGGGTCGACTGAAGTCCAAGCACGCCGATCTGCCGACCGAAGCCAAGCAGAAGATCCTGGAAAAGCAGGGCAAGTCGGTGTTCGGCATCGACATGCGCATCGTCGACGGCGATGGCCATGTGTTGCCCTGGGACGGCAAGGCTGCAGGCGACCTGGAGGTGCGGGGCCACTGGGTGGTCAACGGGTACTTCAATGTCGACAAGTCGCCGCTGCACGACGGATGGTTCCCCACGGGGGACGTGGCCACCATCGACGCCGACGGCTACATGCAGATCACCGATCGCTCCAAGGATGTGATCAAGTCCGGCGGCGAATGGATCAGCTCCATCGACCTTGAGAACGTGCTGATGGCGCACCCTGCCGTGCACGAAGCCGCCGCCATCGCCTGCTTCCATCCCAAGTGGGACGAGCGTCCGCTGATGGTGGTCGTCAAGAAGCCGGGCGCCGAGGTCAGCAAGGAAGAGCTGATCGCCTTCTACGACGGCAAGATCCCGAAGTGGCAGACGCCGGACGACGTCGTCTTTGTGGATGAAATCCCACACACCGCGACCGGCAAGATCTCGAAGTTGCAACTGCGTGAGCGCTTCAAGGACCACAAGTTGCCCACTGCCTGATGTTTCAAAACGCGCCCCGATCACGGGGCGTTTTTGTTTGTTTCGGGGCAGAGCCCCTGCGTGTTTGTGCGTGCATGTGCGCGTTTGTGTTTCGCCTTTCTGGCGCAGCGCGATGCGGGCTGCCGCCGACTTGTGCAAGTCGTGCACAAGTTAGGGGTCAACCCCAAAGGACTCCCGTGTTTGAGGGGGGTAAATTGCGTAAGTCACTGCTGACAACTGAGGAGATAGCAATGGGATTCCGAGTACGCGCATTGAGTGTGTTGGTGGCAGCATCGCTGTCAGCGGGTGCGGCCATGGCCCAGAAGGGCGAGACCGTGAAGATCGCCTGGATCGATCCGCTGTCAGGCCTGATGGCCAGCGTGGGCCAGAACCAGGTCAAGAGCTTCCAGTTCGTGGCCGAGCGGCTCAATGCCAACAACCCGGCCGGCGTGAAGTTCGAAATCGTCACCATCGACAACAAGCTCAGCCCGGCTGAAACGCTGAACGCACTGCGCTCGGCCATCGACCAGGGCGTGCGCTATGTGGTGCAGGGTCTCGGCTCTGGCGCTGCGCTGGCCCTGGTGGACGGCATCAACAAGCACAATGCCCGCAACCCCGGCAAGGAAGTTGTCTTCCTGAACTACGCTGCGGTTGACCCCGACCTGACCAACAGCAAGTGCAGCTTCTGGCACTTCCGGCTGGACGCCGACACCTCCATGAAGATGGAGGCGATGACCACCTTCATCAAAGACCAGCCCAACGTCAAGAAGGTCTACCTGATCAACCAGAACTACGCCCACGGCCAGCAGGTTTCCAAGTTCGCCAAGAACATGCTGCAGCGCAAGCGGCCTGACGTCCAGGTGGTGGGCGATGACCTCCACCCGCTGGCCCAGGTGCGCGACTTCGCGCCCTATGTGGCCAAGATCAAGGCTTCCGGTGCAGACACGGTGATCACCGGCAACTGGGGCTCGGATCTGGCCTTGCTGGTGAAGGCGGCCAACGATGCGGGTCTGCAGGCCAACTTCTACACCTACTACGCCAACTTCGGTGGCACGCCCACGGCGCTGGGCAAGGCGGCAGACGGCCGTGTGTTCCAGGTGGGCTACGGTCACTACAACATGGGCGGCATCTATGGTCAGCTCGTGGGCGACTTCAAGAAGCGCTTCAATGATGATTACTACTCGGCTGCGACTTACCACGCGCTGGTGATGCTGTCCGAAGGCATGGCCCGCGCCAAGACGACCGATCCGGTCAAGGTGGCGCAAGCGATGTCTGGTCTGAAGTTCAAGAGCTTCAACGGCGACGTGGAGATGCGCAAGACCGACCACCAGCTTCAGCAGCCGCTGTACATCGCACGCTGGCAGCCGGTCGATGCCAAGAACGCCTACAACGTCGAAGGCACTGGCATGACTTTCGCACCCGTGAAGGCCTTCGATGCGTACGTGTCCAGCACGCCCACGTCGTGCCAGATGCAGCGTCCCTGACCTGATGTTGCCAGAGGCCTTCGGGCCTCTTTCACTGTCCCCGTGCCGCCTGTGCGCGGCATGCGGGGCGCCACGTGCTTGCGGGCGCCGCGCACGTCGCCGTCCGTGCGGTGCCACCGGCGCGCGACTCCGCGCGACCTCGGCCTGGGTCACGAGCCCCGGTCGAGCCACGATGCTCTGACATGGAAACCTTCATCGTCTTCTTCCTCAACGGCATCAGCTACGGGCTGCTGCTGTTCATGCTGAGTTCCGGGCTGACCCTGATCTTCAGCATGATGGGCGTGCTGAATTTCGCGCACGCATCCTTCTACATGGTCGGCGCGTACTTCGCCTACGCCATTTCGGCCAAGATCGGCTTCTTCCCGGCGCTGTTCATCGTGCCGCTGCTGGTGGGGCTGCTGGGTGCCGCATTCGAGCGCTTCAGTTTGCGCAAGGTGCACCACTTCGGCCACGTGCCCGAGCTGCTGGTCACCTTCGGCCTGGCTTACGTCATCGAGCAGCTGGTTCGCCTCACATGGGGGCCGTCAACGGTCGATTACCGCATCCCCGAGGCGCTGAGCGGCACGTTGTTTACCGTGGTCAATCTGGGCGGCGACAGCCTGCAGTTCCTCGCTGGCGCGCGGGATCCCGTCCTGTGCGCGGCCGACACGGGCAACACCTGTACGCAATTCCCTGTCTACCGCGCCTTCATGGCGGTGGTGGCCCTGTTCATGCTCACCAGCCTGTGGCTGCTGCTGACCCGCACCCGCGTGGGCCTGATCATCCAGGCCGCGCTGACCCATCCCGACATGGCCCAGGCCCTGGGCCACAACGTGCCACGCGTGATGATGGGCGTGTTCGGTGGCGGTTGCGCACTGGCCGGCCTGGCCGGCGTCATCGGCGGCAATGCCTTCATCACCGAGCCGAGCATGGCCGCGTCCCTCGGGGCCATCATCTTCGTGGTGGTGGTCGTCGGTGGCATGGGCTCGCTGGCCGGCGCCTTCCTGGCCTCCATCCTGATCGGGCTGATGCAGACCTTCGCCGTCATCGCCGATGTGTCGCTGGCCACTCTGTTCCAGTCTCTGGGCAGCCCCGTGTCGTTTGAACACTGGGCCTACCCGCTGTTGAAGATCACCATTTCCGAAATGGCGCCCATCCTGCCGTATCTGCTGTTGGTGTTGATGCTGATCCTGCGTCCGAAGGGACTGCTGGGTACCCGCGAGGAGTGACACCATGGCCAACAATGTTTATTCCTTCAAGCCGGTCAACGTCGGCCGCTGGGTGCTGTGGTCGCTCTTCGCGCTGGTGCTGCTCGTCTCGCCGTTGATCTTCAACAGCGGCACATCGCTGACGATGCTCTCCAAGATGGGCATTGGCATCATCATCTGCCTGTCCTACAACATCCTGCTCGGGCAGGGCGGCATGCTGAGCTTTGGTCACGCCGTGTACTCGGGGCTGGGCGCCTTTGCGGCGGTCCACGCGCTGGTGCGGGTGGGTGACGGTGTGTGGAACATCCCCGTCAGCCTGATCCCGATGGTCGGCGGCGTGGCAGGTCTCATCGTGGCGGCGGTCTTCGGATCGGTCACCACGAAGAAGTCGGGCACCACGTTCGCGATGATCACGCTGGGCATCGGCGCGATGGTCTTTTCGATGTCCTTGATGCTGCCGGAGTTCTTCGGTGGAGAGGGCGGCATCTCGGCCGACCGCATGGTCGGTGACCCTGTCTGGGGCATCACCTTCGGCCCGCAGACCCAGGTCTACTACCTGATCGCGATCTACTGCTTCATCTGCACGGCCTTGATGTTCGCCTTCACGCAGACCCCGCTGGGCCGCATGCTCAACGCAGTGCGCGACAACCCGGAGCGCGTCGAGTTCATCGGCTATGACACCCAGCGCGTGCGCTACATCGCCTTCATGATTGCCGGCTTCTTTGCCGGCATCGGTGGCGGCCTGCATGCGATCAACGACGAAATCGTGACGGCCGAGGTGGTCGGCGCCGAGTACTCGGGCATGTACCTGCTGTTCACCTTCCTGGGCGGCGCGCTGTTCTTCTTCGGGCCCATCATCGGCGCGGTGCTGATGGTGTTTGCCACCGTGCTGCTGCATGAGTTGACCAACGCCTGGATGCTGTATCTCGGCATCATCTTCCTGATCATGGTGATGTACGCCCCCGGAGGCATTTCCAGCCTGATCATGATGAACCTGCGGGTGGCGGCATTCGGCCTGTTGCGGCGGCTGTGGGTGGCGTATCTGGCGCTGTTCGGCACGGCCATCCCGCTGCTGATGGGCATCACGGTGATGATCGAGATGGTCTACCACCTGCAGATGAACGTTGGCATGGGCCCCGAGATGACCTTCCTCGGCGTGACCCTGCATGTGGACGCCATCGATGCCTGGGTGGGGGCCATCTTCCTGACGCTTACCGGCGCGGCGCTCTTCGAGCTGGCCCGTCGCGAGTTCGTTCGCCAATGGAGCGACGTGCAGGAAGAGATCGAAGCCGAGCTGCTGCGCCGGCAAATGCATTGAGAGGCACCACCATGACCCAGACTACGTCTTCGGCGGGCCTCGCGCTGGAACTGCGCGACGTTCGCAAATCCTTCGGCAAGACCGAGATCATCCGGGGCGCCAGCCTGGCCGTGAAGCAGGGTGAGCGCGTGGCGCTGATCGGCCCCAACGGCGCGGGCAAGTCCACGCTGTTCAACCTGATCAGCGGACGCATGCCCGTCAGCAGCGGCGAAATCCTGCTCAACGGCGAGGCCATCCATGGCAAGAAGCCGTATGACATCAATCGCCGCGGCCTGGCCCGCAGCTTTCAGGTGTCCAACCTGTTCCCGCGCCTGAGCGTGTTCGAGAACATCCGTTGCGCCGTGCTGTGGTCTATGGGCCAGCGCTACACCTTCTGGCGCTTCCTCACCGACCTCACTGCGGTCAACCAGCGTGCCGAAGAGGTGCTGGACATGATCCGCCTGCGCCGCAAGCGCGACACCAGCGTCTCATTGCTCACCTATGCCGAGCAGCGCGCGCTCGAGGTTGGCGTGACGATTGCCGGCGGGGGCAATGTGATCCTGCTGGATGAGCCGACCGCGGGCATGAGCAAGTCCGAGACGGCCAACTTCGTGCGCATGATCCGCGAGGTCACCGAAGGCAAGACCCTGCTGACCGTCGAGCACGACATGGGCGTTGTGTTCGGTCTGGCTGACCGCATTGCGGTGCTGGTCTACGGCGAGGTGATTGCCTTCGACACGCCAGAGAACGTGCGCGCCAACGAGCGCGTCAAGGAAGCCTACCTCGGCTCCGTGCTGGCAGAAAGCCAGGCGGCCGAAGCCGGAGTGTGACGATGCTGAACATCCAGAACCTGCACGCCTTCTACGGCAAGAGCCACATCCTCCATGGCGTCAATATGGAGGTCCGTCCTGGCGAGATCGTCAGTCTGCTGGGCCGCAATGGCTCGGGCCGCTCCACCCTGATCAAGACCGTGATGGGCCTGGTCGAGGGCACCGGCTCGGTCACCTGGAACGGAGCGGAACTGCTCGGCCACAAGACCTACGACATTGCCCGTCACGGCATCGGCTATGTGCCGGAAAGCCGCGATGTGTTCCCCAAGCTGACCGTGGAGCAGAACCTGCTGCTCGGCCAGCAGTCCGGGCGCAAGAAGGGCCGTTGGTCGCTCGACGACATGTACCAGCTGTTTCCACGCCTGAAGGAGCGCCAGCACACCGAGGCGGGCGTGATGTCGGGCGGCGAGCAGCAGATGCTCACGCTGTGCCGCACGCTGATGGGCGACCCCGATCTGATCATGATCGATGAGCCGACCGAAGGCCTCGCGCCCAAGATCGTGGAGCTCGTCGGCCAGTACCTCAAGGAGCTGCAAAAGCGTGGCCTGGGGGTCTTGCTGGTGGAGCAAAAGCTGACCATTGCACTCGACATCTCGCAGCGCTGCTACGTGATGGGCCATGGCGAAATGGTCTTCCACGGCACGCCCGACGAACTGCGCGCCGACCAGTACGTGCGGCGTGAATGGCTCGAAGTCTGAGCCCACACCGCTGAGTTGCCTGCTGCCGCCGATCGTGCGGCAGCGTCGTTTCGGGGGCCGTCTGGCAGCGCTGGGCGGTCTGTGTCAGAATCATGCGCAATTCGTACAAGATTTCTTGTCAGAATTGCCTGAGTTGCTGAGCGGACGCCGCCGGCCATCCTTCGCGGTGTGGGTCGGGGTCCGTGCGTGTTGATCTTTCACTCGACCTCACCATGAGCGCTTCCTACCAAGTTCACGACGGCGTGGCCGTCATCTCGCTGGACAACCCCCCTGTCAACGGCCTCGGTCAGAGTACCCGAGCCGGCATCGTCGACGGCATTCAGAAAGCCCAGGCCGATGCCGCCGTGCAGGCCGTGGTGGTCATCGGCTCCGGCAAGGTCTTCTGTGGCGGCGCCGACATCCGCGAGTTCGGCAGCCCCAAGGCGTTTGCCGAGCCCAACCTCCATGTCACCATCGAAGCGGTCGAGCGCTGTAGCAAGCCAGTGGTCGCAGCCATCCACGGCGTGGCCATGGGCGGCGGGCTGGAACTTGCGCTGGGTTGCCACTACCGCGTGGTCGTCAAGGGCACGCAAATCGCGCTGCCTGAGGTCAACATCGGCATCGTGCCGGGCGCAGGCGGCACGCAGCGCCTGCCGCGCGTGCTGGGCGTCGACACCGCCTTGCAGATGATCACCACGGGTGCCTCGGTGATGTCCGAGAAGCTCGCAGCCGCCCCGGGGCAGAAGCTGTTCGACAAGCTGGTCGAGGGAGACCTGCTGCCCGCCGCCATCGCCTTTGCCAAGGAGATGGCCGGCGTGCGCCCCTTGCCTTCGGTGCGCGACCTCAAGGTGGCCGCACCGGCTGATGCCGAGGCCTTTGCCAAGGCCCGTGCCGAGCTGGCCAAGAGCCGCAAGAACCTGATTGCCCCGCAGCGCTGCGTGGATTGCGTCGAAGCCGCCACCAAGATGGACCTGGACGCTGGCATCAAGTTCGAGCGCGAGGTCTTCGAAGGCCTGGTGACCGGAGACCAGGCCCGCGCTTTGCGCCACGCCTTCTTCGGCGAGCGCGCTGCCAGCAAGATCCCAGATGTGCCCGCGGACACCCCGCTGCGCGACATCAAGCAGGTGGCCGTGATCGGCGCTGGCACCATGGGCGGCGGCATCACCATGTGCTTCCTGAACGCCGGTGTGCCCGTCACCCTGCTGGAAATGAAGCAAGAGGCCATCGACCGCGGCGTGGGCACCATCCGCAAGAACTACGAGGCGCAGGTCGCCAAGGGCAAGCTGGCGCAGGACAAGTACGAGCAGCGCATGGCCCTGCTCAAGACCACCCTGAGCTACGACGACATCGCCCAGGCCGACATGGTCATCGAGGCCGTGTTCGAAGACATGGGTGTGAAGTCGCAGGTGTTTGCCAAGCTCGACGAGGTGATGAAGCCCGGCGCCATCCTTGCTTCGAACACGTCGACGCTGGACGTGGACAAGATCGCCGAGGTCACCAAGCGCCCCGCCGATGTCGTGGGCCTGCACTTCTTCAGCCCCGCCAACGTGATGCGCCTGCTCGAAGTGGTACGCAGCAAGCACACCGCCAAGGACGTCATGGCCACCGTGATGGCCGTGGCCAAGAAGATCAAGAAGGTCGCCGTGGTCTCGGGCGTGTGCGACGGCTTCATCGGCAACCGCATGTTCGAGCAGTACGTGCGCCAGAGCTTCTTCCTGCTTGAAGAGGGGGCCACTGTGCAGCAGGTCGACAAGGCCGCGGAGGCCTTCGGCTTCGCAATGGGTCCGTTCCGCGTGGGTGATCTGGCCGGCAACGACATCGGCTATGCGATCCGCAAACGCCGCAAGATCGAGAAGCCCGATGTCATCTACAGCCCCGTGGGCGATGCTGTCTGCGAACTCGGCCGCTTCGGGCAGAAGGTGGGCAAGGGCTGGTATGACTACGAGGCCGGCAAGCGCGAGCCCATCCCCTCTGCCGAGGTGCAGGCCTGCATTGACAAGGTGCGTGCCGACAAGGGCGTCACGCCCCGCCAGATCAGCGACGAAGAGATCGTCCAGCGCCTGGTGCTGGCCATGGTCAATGAAGGCGCCTTCATTCTGGAAGAAGGCATCGCCTCGAAGGCGTCCGACATCGACATGGTCTACCTGACCGGCTACGGCTTCCCCGTCTACCGTGGCGGCCCCATGCTGTATGCCGACATGCTGGGCCTGCCCAAGGTGGTCGAACTGATGAAGGGCTTCGCCGCCAACCCGCAGGGCGACAGCGCCTTCTGGACGCCGGCGCCGCTGCTGGCCAAACTGGCCGCCGAGGGCAAGGCCTTCAACGGCTGATCCATCGGCCCGCCGTTCGTCCCAGAGGTCTGCATCGCCCTGCCGCATGCAGACCTTTTTTGTGTTGACCCATCCCGTTCTGCCTCATGACCCACCGCGCCACTGTTGACTTCCTGCTGCACGACTGGCTGAAAGCCGAGACCCTGTGCCAGCGCGAGCGCCACGCCGAGCACAGCCGCGAGACCTTCGACGCCGTGCTCGACCTCAGCGAGAAGATCGCCAACGAGCAGTTCGCCCCCATCAACCGCCTGACCGACGAGCACGAGCCCACCTTCGATGGCGTCACCGTGACGCTGCCCAAGGAAACGCCCGTGGCCCTGGCCGCCTTCAACGAGGCGGGCCTGATGGCCGCCAGCAAGGACGCCGAACTCGGCGGCATGCAGCTGCCCACGGTGGTCGAGATCGCCTCGATGAGCTTCTTCTACAAGGCCAGCGTCTCGCTCGCCGCGTACCCGATGCTCACGCGCGGCAACGCCAACACCATCCTGGCCCATGGCACGCCGAAGCAGATCGAGGTGTTTGCCAAGGGCGGCTTCGAGGGCCGAACCTTCGGCACCATGTGCCTGAGCGAGCCGCAGGCCGGCTCCAGCCTGTCGGACATCGCCACGCGCGCCGTGCCCGATGTCAAGGGCGATGGCACGGGCGTGGACTGGACCGAAGACCCGCTGGGCAAGCGCTACCGCCTCAAGGGCAACAAGATGTGGATCTCGGGCGGCGAGCACGAGATGGGCGAGAACATCGTTCACCTGGTGCTGGCCAAGATCCCGGGCCCCGATGGCAAGCCGGTGCCCGGCGTCAAGGGCATCTCGCTGTTCATCGTGCCGCGCAAGCTCGTCAAGGCCGACGGCTCGATTACGTCTCAGCGCAACGACGTGGCCCTGGCCGGTCTCAACCACAAGTGCGGCTACCGCGGCACCGTCAACACCCTGCTGAACTTCGGCGAAGGCAAGTTCCCCGTCAACGGCGAGGCCGGCGCGGTGGGCTACCTGATCGGCAAGGAAGGCGAGGGCCTCAAGTGCATGTTCACGCTCATGAACGAGGCCCGCATCAGCGTGGGCCTGGGCGCGACCATGCTCGGCTACGCCGGCTACGAGTACTCGCTGCAGTACGCGAAAGACCGCCCGCAGGGACGTCACATGGGCGCGGGCGGCAAGGACCACAGCGCGCCGCAGGTGCCCATCATCGGCCACACCGACGTCAAGCGCATGCTGATGATGCAAAAGGCCATCGCCGAAGGCGGCCTGGCCCTGGGCCTGCTGTGTGCGCAGCTGGTCGATGACCAGCACACCGGCAGCGGGGAAGAGGCCGAGAAGGCTGGCCTGCTGCTGGAGCTGCTCACCCCGATCGCCAAGAGCTGGCCCAGCGAGTGGGCGCAAGAGGCCAACTCGCTGGCCATCCAGATCCTGGGCGGCTACGGCTACACGCGCGACTACCCGGTCGAACAGCACTGGCGCGACAACCGCCTCAACATGATCCACGAAGGCACGCACGGCATTCAGGGCCTGGACCTGCTGGGCCGCAAGGTGGTGATGAACGGCGGCAAGGCCCTGAGCGTGCTGGCCGAGCGCATCAGCGAAACCATCCAGAAGGCGGGCCATGTGGAGGGCCTGGCTGGCCACGCCAACGCGCTGGCGCAAGCGCTGCAGAAGGTGGGCGCCGCCACGAAGGCTGCCTGGTCCACCGGCGTGCCCGAAGAAGCCCTGGCCAACGCCACGCCCTACCTGCAGGCCTTCGGCCACACCGTGCTGGCCTGGATCTGGCTGGAGCTGGGCCTGGCCGCCAAGGCCGCCCAACAAGCCGGTCAATGGGATGCCTCGCCGCTGGGCCCGGGCTTCCTCAAAGGCAAGCTGGCTGCCACCGACTACTTCTTTGCCTACGAGCTGCCCAAGATCGACGCCTGGCTGGGCGTGGTCTCGCGCCGCGACCTGACCTGCGCGCAAGCCCAGGCCGACTGGTTCTGAAGAGGATCACCATGCTGCGACACATCGTCATGTGGACCCTCAAAGACCCGGCCGACGCGCCCAAGGTCAAGGCCTTGCTGGACAGCTGCAAGGGACTCGTTGCGGGCATGCACGAGTTTGACGTGGGCATCAAGGCCGAAGGCCTGGAGGCCAACTGCGACGTGGTTCTCGTATCGACTTTCGAGGACGCCGCCGCGCTGGCCGCCTACGTGCCGCACCCGCACCACCAGGGCGTGGTCGCGCAGATCCGCCAGATGGCGGCCACGCGCCACGTGCTCGATTACCTCGTTTGAACGCCAGGAAGGCCTGACGCCATGACCGCTCCCCGCATCGTCCAACAACTCTTCGACCTCACCGGCAAGACGGCCCTGATCACCGGCGGCTCGCGCGGCCTGGGCCTGCAGATGGCCCACGCGCTGGGTGAGGCTGGTGCCAAGGTTGTCATCAGCTCGCGCAAGGCGGCTGACCTGGAGCAGGCCGTGATGTCCCTGCAGGACGCAGGCATCGACGCGCGCTGGATCGCCGCGGATGCGGGCAAGCCGGAAGACATCCAGCGCCTGGCCGATGAAACCCTCGAGCGCGTGGGCGACGTGGACATCCTCGTCAACAACGCTGGCGCCACGTGGGGCGCCCCAGCCGCCGAGTACCCGCTCGAAGCCTGGGACAAGGTGATGAACCTCAACGTGCGGGGCTACTTCCTGCTCTCCCAAGCCATCGCCAAAGCCAGCATGATCCCGCGCAAGCAGGGCCGCATCATCAACGTGGCCTCCATCGCCGGCCTGGGCGGCAACCACCCGTTCATGCAGACGATTGCCTACAACACCAGCAAGGGCGCGGTGGTGAACTTCACCCGCGCACTGGCCTGCGAGTGGGGGCACCTGGGCATCCGCGTCAATGCGATTGCGCCGGGTTTCTTCCCCAGCAAGATGACGGCAGGCACGCTGGCCGCCGTGGGCGAAGAACGACTGGCGAGCGCCGCCCCCTTGCAGCGCCTGGGCGACGACGAAGACCTCAAGGGCATCACGCTGTTGTTTGCGTCCGATGCCGGCAAGCACATCACCGGCCAGATTCTGGCGGTGGATGGCGGTGTCAGTGCCGTCATTGGCGGCTGAGCGGGCTGCGCACCACCATGAGCATCCCGTTTTCCATCCGCATTCCCTTCATCGAGCAGATCGGCTGCGAACTGCAGCGCTACGACAGCGGCCATGCCGAGATCACGCTCACCGTCGATGAGGCGCACACCAACTCGTTTGGCGTGGCCCATGGCGGACTCATCATGACCATGCTCGACGTCTCCATGGCCCATGCGGCGCGCAGCCTGCGCCGCAACGAGCGCGGCGAAGAGCCCGGACTGGTCACCATCGAGATGAGCACGCGCTTCATGCGCCCGGGGCTGGGCCGTATCCGCGCACTCGGCGAGGTCATGCACGCCACCGCTTCCCTGGCCTTCTGCGAGGGCCGGGTGCTCGACGAAGCGGGCAAGGTGTGTGCCCATGCCACCGCCACGTTCAAATTCCTGCGCGCCTTGCCGGTCACGGGCAAGCAGGTGCATGCTTCCACCTACAGCGCCCAGACTGCCTTGCGCGGCGCGGGCTCCGATTGACGGCCGCGCCGTCGTGTTTCCTGTTCCTCTTGCAGAAGGTCGCCTCTCATGAGCCTCATCAACCGACAGATCCACCTGGTGTCGCGCCCGCAAGGCGAAGCCACCGTTGACAACTTCCAGCTGGTCGAATTACCTGTTCCAGCCCTTGAGTCGCTGGCCGAGGGGCAAGTGGTCGTGCGCCACCATTTCCTCTCGCTCGACCCGTACATGCGCGGGCGCATGAACGACAGCCGCAGCTATGCCGACCCGCAGCCGCTTCATGCCGTCATGCTCGGTGGCACCGTGGGCGAGGTGCTCCACAGCAAGCACCCGAAGTTCGCCCCGGGTGATGCGGTGCTTGGCATGGGGGGCTGGCAGGAGTACAGCGTGGTGGATGCCAACCAGCGTGGCGCGCTCCACAAGCTCGACACCACCCACATCCCCATGTCAGCCTACCTCGGTGCGGTCGGCATGCCCGGCGTGACCGCCTGGTACGGGCTGGTCAAGATCATCGCGCCCAAGGCCGGTGAGACCGTGGTCGTGAGCGCGGCCAGCGGGGCCGTGGGCGGTGTGGTCGGACAGCTCGCCAAGGTGCGCGGCTGTCGCGTGGTCGGCATCGCAGGCGGTGCTGATAAATGCCGTTACGTGGTCGACGAGTTGGGCTTTGACGCCTGCGTTGACTACAAGGCCCACACCGATCCGAAATCGCTGTATCAGGCGCTGAAGGCCGTCACGCCGCAGGGCGTGGATGGCTACTTCGAAAACGTCGGCGGCGCCATCCTCGACGCCGTGATGTTGCGCATGAATGCCTTCAGCCGCATGGCCATGTGCGGGATGATCGCCGGCTACGACGGCCAGCCCACGCCGATGAGCAACCCGGCGCTCATCCTCATCAACCGCATGAAGGTCGAGGGCTTTATCGTGAGCGAGCACCCCGAGGTCTGGGCTGATGCCACCCAGGAATTGGGTACCCTTGTGGCCACAGGACGCCTGAAGTTCAAAGAAAGTGTGGCGCAAGGCATTGCGACCGCACCCGAGGCTTTCCTGGGTTTGCTCAAGGGCAAGAACTTTGGCAAGCAACTCGTCAAACTGATCTGAGATTCTCTGGAACCCCCCGCCATGTCCCATCTCACCCTTCAACCCGGCGTGACCACTGTCGTGATCACCGGCGCCGGCAGCGGCTTCGGCCTGGAGTTGGCCCGTCTCGGCGCCAAGAAAGGCCTCAACCTCGTCCTCACCGATGTGCAGCAAGACGCGCTGGATGACGTCGTGCAGGAACTGCGCGGCGTGCGCGCCAAAGTGGCTGCCGTGCGCGGCGATGTGTCACGCCCTGAAGACGTCAAGGCGCTGGCCGATCTCTGCCTTGAGCGCTTTGGTGTGCCGCACGTTGTCATCAACAACGCGGGCGTGGCCCACGGCGGACTGATCTGGGAACACTCACTGCGCGACTGGCAATGGGTGCTCGGCGTCAACCTCCATGGCGTCATCCACGGCATTCACACCTTCACGCCGTTGATGCTGGAGGCCGCACGCAAGGATCCGTCCTGGCAGGGCCACATCGTCAACGTCGCCTCCATGGCCGGCCTGCTCAATTCGCCCAACATGGGCGCCTACAACGTGAGCAAGCACGCCGTCGTCAGCCTGTCCGAGACGCTCTATCAGGATCTCGCGCTGGTCACCGATCAGGTCCATGCCTCGGTGCTCTGCCCATACTTCGTGCCCACCGGTATCCACCAGTCGCACCGTAACCGTCCGTCCGAGTTGCGTAGCGAAGGCAAGCCCACACCCAGCCAGATGATCGCCCAGGCCATGAGCACCAAGGCCGTCACGTCGGGCAAGGTCACGGCAGCCGAAACCGCCGCGCTGGTCTACGACGCGATCGAGAAGGGGCAGTTCTACATCTACACCCATCCTCAGGCGCTGGGCATGGTCCAGACCCGCCTGGAGGATGTGATGCAGGGTCGCAACCCGACCGATCCGTTCGCCGGCAAGCCGGAGATCGGCGAGCAACTGCGTCAATCACTGCGCCAGGCGATCAAGGGTTGATTGCTGGCCGTTCGGGTGTTCGGGGCGCTCGGGTCGCGCGGGTCGTATGACATGCGGCCCGGGCTCGCGGCCAGAGCCGCCCATGCGGCGACTCACCGCGCGTCGAGTTCGCGGTGGCGCGACAGCACGACACCGCGCGGGCTGAAGCGCTTGAACAGTTGCTCCACGCAGTACACCGAGCGATGTTGCCCGCCCGTGCAGCCAAGCGCCACGGTCACATAACTGCGCTGATCGCCTTCCAGCGTGGGCAGCCAGCGCAGCAGGAAGGCCTCGATCTGTGCGATCAATTCGGCTGATTCCGGCTGCGCCGCCAGATAGTCAATGACCGGCTGGTCGCGACCCGTCAGGGGCTTGAGCTCCTTCAGGTAGAAGGGGTTGGGCAGCATGCGCACGTCGAACACGAAATCCGCGTCCATGGGCACCCCGTGCTTGAACGCGAAGGATTCGAACACCAGCGTGAGCGGTGCCGGCGCCGCCTGCACGATGTTGCGCACCCAGGTCCGCAGTTGGGCCGGGCGCAGGAGCGTCGTGTCGATCACGGTCGAGCGGTCGCGCAGCGGCCCCAGCAACTCGCGCTCTCGCTCGATGGTCTCGATCAGGGCTTGTTCTGCGAGCTCGATCCGGTCGATGTGCTCGCCGCCGTCGGGCGTGGTCGATCGTTCGCTTCCGAGGTTGGCTTGACGCTGTGTCAGCTGCGACAGCGGGTGAGGGCGGCGGGTTTCCGAAAAGCGCCGCACCAGCGCATCCGTGCTCGCGTCCAGAAACACTGCCCGCACCTGATGGCCTTCCGCCTGGAGTGCCGTCAACTGCGGCAGCAGATCGGGCAGCGAATCCACACTGCGCACATCCACCGAGACGGCAATCCGGCGACGCAGTTCGGGCGCGCGCCGCACCTCCAGATCCACCATGCTGCGCAGCAACTCGGGCGGCAGGTTGTCCACACAGAAGTAGCCTGCGTCCTCCAGTGCATTGAGCGCCACCGACTTGCCTGAGCCCGAAATGCCGCTGAGCAGCACCAGATCCAGCGCGGTCATGCGGGCTCCTTGCGCCGGCGGGCCGGGCGGGTCGCGGGTGTGCCATTGGTGGAGGCAACCGAGCGGCTCGCATCCCGCTGCGCAGCCTCCAACATGGCCTGCGCGTGCGCCAGCCCGGTCTCGCCTTGCTCGCCCCCCAGCATGCGGGCGATCTCCGCCGTACGTTCGCCCGCTTCGACAGGGCGCGCTGCGCTCAACGTCTGACCGCCGCGCAGCGCCTTGCTGATTACGAGATGCTGGTCAGCACAGGCAGCGACCTGCGCCAGATGCGTCACGGCCAGCACCTGCAGATGCTGACCCAGGCGCTGCATCAGGCGCCCGACCGTGTCGCCTACTTGCCCGCCTACACCCGCATCGATCTCGTCAAAGATCAGCGTGCCAGCCGTGGCGGCGCTCCCCGCGTCGCCACCTGCATCGGCCGGGGCGCCGTCATCCGCAGCCTGGCCCACGGTGGTCACTGCAATGGCCAGCGCCAGCCGTGAGAGCTCGCCCCCAGAGGCGACCTTGGCCAGTGGGCGCGGCGTGCTGCCTGCATGGCCAGCCACCCGCAGCTCCACTGCCTCCAGTCCCCAGGCTTGCGGTTCGTCTTGCGGCAGGAGGGCCACCTCGAAGCGCCCGCCCGCCATACCCAGATCCTGCATGACAGCCGTGACCGACCGGGACAAGACCGGTGCGGCAGCACGACGCCGCGCCGACACGGCTTCAGCGGCGTTGCGCCAAGCTGCATGCGCGGCATCGGCTTCCGCAGCCAGGCTGTCCAGGTCCGTGGCCGCATCCAGCGCGGCCAGCTCCTGCTGCCAGCCTGCCAGCAGCGCGGGCAACTCGGCCGGCTGCCGCCGGTGCCGGCGCGCCTGGCTCATCCAGCCGCTCAGCCGATCATCCAGCTCGGCCAGACGTTGCGGATCCAGCTCCGTGTGGTTCAGTGCGGCGTTCAGGCTGCGGCCCGCGTCCTGCAGCATGGCGCGCGTGTCCTGCAATACGGCCAGCCCATCGGCCAGGCTGGGCATCAGGTGCGCCACCTCTTGCAGGGCATGGATGGCTTCGCTCACCCGGTGCTCTGCGCTGTCTTCTGCCTCGGAAACGGCCGACAGGGCCGCCTCCGCCGCATCCAGAATGGCCTGTCCGTGGCTCAAGCGCGCATGTTCTTCGTTGAGCGTGTCCCACTCGCCTGCCGTCGGGTTCAGCTTGCTCAGCTCGGCAATCTGCCACTGCAGCCGCTCGCGCTCGCGCGCCAGGTCTGCTTGACGACTGCGGGCCTCGTCCAGGCGGGCCAGCGCCTGCTTGCGCACCCGCCAAGCCTGTGACAGCGCCGCGCTGTCTGCGCCCGCCTGTTCATCTAGCAAAGCTCGCACCGCATCGGGGCGCGTCAGGCTCTGCCACGCGTGCTGGCCATGGATGTCAACCAACTGCTCGCCCAACTCGCGCAACTGGGTCAGGGTGGCGGGGCGGCCATTCACCCAGGCCCGGCTGCGGCCTTGCAGGTCTACCACCCGGCGCAACAGCAGGCTGCCGCTGTCGTCGTCCCCGCTGTCAAAGCCGGCCTCATCCAGCCAAGCGCGCAGGCCGGCAGCAGCTCCGCCAATGGGCAAGCCGAACTCGGCCGTCACATCGGCCCGCTCCCCGCCCTCACGCACCACCGACGCATCGGCGCGGTTGCCGAGAGCCAACTGCAGGGCATCGATCAGGATGGACTTGCCCGCACCGGTCTCACCGGTCAGTACCGTGAAGCCGCCATGCAGCTCCACCTCCAGCTCATCCACGATCACGACATCGCGCAACACCAGGCGGCGCAGCGTGGTCATCAGCTCACTCCTTCGTTCCAGCGCAGCTTGCGGCGCAGGGTGGCGTAGTAGTTCCAGCCCTGCGGGTGCAGGAAGGTCACCTTGTGCTGCGAGCGCCGCACCGTGACCCGGTCCCCGTGCAACAAGCTAGCCAGGGACTGCATATCGAAGTTCATGCTCGCATCACGGCCGGCCACGATCTCGATCGTGATGGTGCCCGTGTCGGCCACCACGATCGGCCGGTTCGACAACGTGTGGGAAGCGATCGGCACCACGACCCATCCAGCCAGCGTCGGGTGCAGGATGGGACCGCCAGCCGAAAGCGCGTACGCCGTCGAGCCTGTCGGCGACGACACGATCAGGCCGTCTGCGCGGTAGTTGGCCACGAACTGGCCGTCAACCTCCGCGCGAAGCTCCACCATGCTGGCCGTCGCCCCGCGGCTCACCACCACTTCATTGATCGCGTGGCCTTCGTAAATGGTCTCGAAGCCGCCACCCTTGAGCGGCCGCATCACCGCGCCCTCCAGCATGGCGCGCTGCTCCCGCTCGAATTGCCCTGCCAGAATCTGGGGCAGGGCGGTGGGGACATCCTTGAGCTGGATGTCCGTGATGAATCCCAAGCGCCCCTGATTGATGCCGATCAGGGGCACGTCGTAAGGGGCCAGCTCCCGTGCGATGGCCAGCATCGTGCCATCGCCGCCGACCACCACCGCGACATCGCACTGCTGCCCGATCTCCTTGATCGACAGCGCGGGGTACTCGCTCATGCCCGTGGCCAGTGCCGTTTCGCTCTCCAGCGAAACATCCAGCCCCGACCGCGCCAGCAAATGCGCCACGTCCTCCAGCACCGGGCGGATGCCCCGAGCGTGGTACTTGCCCACCAGGGCGGCGTGCGTGAAGCGGCAGGTTGGCAGCGTCGGCATGCGCACGATTACACCACAGCGCTTCCTTCGTTTTCGGACGGCGCCATCCCCCCTGAGGGGCCAGTTGTGACAGCGCCTTGCGGCGCTCCTGCGCTGCCCTAGAATGGACGTCGCCATGCTGGATGACCGCGCCAAGCTTCTTTTGAAAACGCTCGTCGAGCGCTACATTGCCGAGGGCCAACCTGTCGGCTCCCGCACCCTGTCGCGTGCCTCCGGGCTCGATCTGTCGGCTGCCACCATCCGCAACGTCATGGCAGACCTGGAGGAGTTGGGCCTCATTGCCAGCCCACACACCTCCGCCGGGCGCGTGCCTACTCCCAAGGGCTACCGCTTGTTCGTCGACACCATGTTGACGGCCCGGCCGCTCAGTCTGGACGAGTTGGCCGCCACAGGGCGCGAGCCGCTCATGCCGGATCAGCCCCGCCGCGTCATCACCAATGCTGCGCAGATGCTGTCCAGCCTGTCGCATTTCGTGGGTGTCGTCACGGCGCCGCGCAAACCGACGGTCTTTCGTCACATCGAGTTTCTGAGGCTGGGTGAGCGCCGCATCCTTGTCATCCTGGTGGCGCCCGATGGCGACGTGCAGAACCGGGTCGTCATCACCGCCCACGACCACAGCCAGGCTGAGCTTGTCGAGGCCTCGAATATGCTCAACACGCACTATTCAGGCCTCTCGATCGAGGCCATGCGCGAGCGGCTCAAGAGCGAGGTGGACCAATTGCGGGGCGACATCGCCAGTCTCATGCAGGCAGCGGTCCAGGCAGGGGGCGAAGTGGCGGCAGAGAGCACCGAGCAGATCATCGTCTCCGGTGAGCGCAACCTGCTGACGGTTCAGGATTTCTCCAACGACCTCACCTCGCTGCGGCGGATGTTCGAACTCTTCGAACAAAAGACCCAACTGATGCGCCTGCTCGACACCTCCAGTCAAGCTGAGGGCGTGCAGATCTACATCGGTGGCGAAAGCCAGGTCGTGCCCTTTGAAGAGCTTTCCGTCGTATCGGCCCCCTATCAGATCAACGGTCAGATCGTTGGCACCCTGGGCGTCATCGGTCCCACCCGCATGGCCTACGACCGCATGATCGAGATCGTCGACATCACCTCCCGCCTCGTCTCCAACGCGCTGAGCCAGAACTGATGCCCATGTCGCTGCCCCGCCGCCTGATGGCCGCATTTGTCGGCACCTCAGGCGTTGCGGTTGCCGCGCTGGTGCTGGCCGTGCGCCACCATGATCGCCCCTTGCCTGTGCCTGAGGCGCACCCGGCGCGCCATGTGACTCTGCCTGCAGCTTCGCCGCCTGCCGATTTGTCGTATTCGACGATGCTGACATCTCAGTCAGCCGGCGCGCCAGAAGGGGTGCTGGTCGGCGGCGGTCGCTGGAGCGCCACGCGGCGTCCCGTCCAATTCGCCGTGCTGGTGCGTCATCCCAAGGGCAACCTGTTGTTCGATACCGGCCTGGGCTGCCAGCACGCCGAGCAGTTCGCTGACAACAACTGGTTGCACCGTCAGCTGTTCGCCTACACCATGCACGCGGCCGTCAAGACTCAACTTGAAGCCCAAGGCATGGCCGATCTGCCTATCAAGGCCATCATTCCTTCGCACATGCATTGGGACCACATCGGAGGCCTGCCGGATTTCCCCGCCACGCCGGTGTGGGCGCCGCCTGCCGAGCGACAGCAAGCCGAGGCCGGCGCGCCGCCAGCTTTCCTGCGCAGTCAGTTCAATGGGGTCACACAGTGGCAGGACCTGCGTTTCGAGCACGGCCCCGTGCTAGGGTTCGACCGCAGTCAGGACGTCTTCGGCGACGGCAGCGTGATCCTGTTGCCGATGCCGGGTCATACCGCCGGTCAGGTGGGCATGCTGCTCAGCCTGCCGTCGGGCAAGCGCTTGTTGTTCACGGCCGATACGACCTGGACACTCCAGGGCATCGAGGTGCCTGCAGACCGCTCCTGGCTGCTCCGCCGGGCAGTCGACCTCGATCACGATGAGGGCGCCAACCAGCGCGCCATCGTGCACCTGCACCTTCTGGCTCGTCGCTTCCCCCAGATTCAGATGGTGCCTGCCCACGATGAGCAGGTCTTCGCAACACTGCCGCGTTTCCCGGCCTTCGCCAACTGACTTGCACTGCCGTGGTCTGTTGCCCGTCCGCAGCAGGGCGCTGCCACAGATGATGGCGCTTCCCGCGAAGCGCCCTCGGCCCACCCTACAATGGCGCCGCCAGACAGGGGGCCGTTAGCTCAGTCGGTTAGAGCAGAGGACTCATAATCCTTTGGTCGTTGGTTCAAGTCCAACACGGCCTACCAGGCGCCCATGCGTAGCTGCTGTCGCTTTTTTGCAGTGCGGCGTGACCGCTGCCCCGCATCTGCGCTACACTTGCGTCCCTCGCAGTCGACGAGGTCGCGACCGGCAAGCGCCGGCCCGGCATTCGACTCCTGTTGCGATCAAGTAATGCGAAACAAAAAATTTCGAGCTGCTTGACAAGACAGTGAAAGGCGGGTGATAATCTCGCTTCTGTGCTGATGACGAATCAGCTTGTTCTTTAAAAATTAACAGCCGATAAGCGTGGGTGTTTGGGTCGGAGAGCGGCTCAAATACTCACGGAAGATAGATGGAAATTCACTTGAGTGAAGATCTGTCGATTCCGTTGAAGAGTTTTAAACAGAGATTGAACTGAAGAGTTTGATCCTGGCTCAGATTGAACGCTGGCG